>NZ_CP058400.1:0-1550255 GCF_049262725.1 Gardnerella sp. DNF00497B | reverse complement strand
AATCTTTAATGCTGTAAGTAGAGGAGAATTTAATTCATTTTGCAAAGCTTGTTGCGTTTCAGCATTAGATACACACAAAACAATGGTTGTACCAAAGATTGCTTCTGGTTTAACACCTTCAAACCAACCTTTATCGCGCGCAGTTAAAAGGGCATTATGCTGTAAAACAGTAAGCGTATTAGACCATACCAAAGCAGCTTGCGATGTAGGATCGCCTAATGTATCAGCCATTTCACCCCCCAAACTTGCATTTAGCGCATGTAATAATGCTGATTCTGTTTACGAGCGCACGTGTGTAATAAGTATCAGTAAGATATGTTTACTCTGACCCTACGAAGTTATCCACAGTCTAGCGTGTTGAAATTGTTTAATTGTGAATAACATGTGTGTAATTTGTGGATAAGTTTAAAGCTGAGATTTGGCTATTTTTCAACGATTCTGCGTGTATAATAAATTATGATAGAAATGTGAATAAATCATTTTTATTTATATCTGACTATGTTGATTCTTTAATAAGAAAATGTGGAGTTTTGAACATTGGTGAGGGGTAATAGTATTTTGGTATAGCTTGACTCATACGGGGCCATGCTTTTGCATGGCTGAATACAGGAGCATTAGTTATGAAGAGGACATTTCAGCCGAATAATCGTCGTCGTCACATGAAGCACGGCTTCCGCGTTCGCATGCGTACGCGTGCAGGTCGCGCAGTAATCAATCGTCGTCGTGCCAAGGGCCGCAAGTCACTGTCTGCCTGAGTTAAGGTAGCGTCGTAAGGCATGGAAAGGCTGAAAAGCCACCGTGATTTTGTTGCGGTGCTAAAAAAACGGCGCAAGGTGAGTTCCCGGGATATCGTCGCGCATTACATTATGCGTGACGATATAGCCGTGCAGAGCACACTTAACGAAGATAGAAGTGCAAGTTTAGATTATATTGCCACGGGTTTTGAAAGTGATACTCCCGCGGCATTTTCTGGTACCTTCTTACATGATCAAAAATTTGAACATGTAAAGAGGCTAGGTCTTGCTGTATCTAAATCAGTGGGGAAAGCTGTAGTTCGCAATAAGGTAAAAAGACGTCTACGAGTAATCGCAAAAAATTATGAATCTTTATTACCTGCAGGTTGTGATGTGGTGCTAAGAGCAAAACCTTCTGCAGCTCAATCTTCATTTGATTCATTACAATGCCAGATACAAAAGCTTTTTGGCAAAATTAGTGCAGATTTATGTTCTACACAAAATTGCAAAATGCATGAGAATAATCAGAATCAAGGATAATTGAAATATATTATTTTGAGTAAATGGTGGTTATTGTTATGCGTAGTAAAAAAAGTTTAAGCTCTAAGTTTGTAATTAGTGCAATTAGATGGTATCAGCGCACGATTTCTGCAAATAGACCAGCTTGCTGTAGATACTATCCTACGTGTTCGCGTTATGCTATTGAAGCAATTGCTAGATATGGCACGTTCAGAGGTGGTATTCTTGCATTATTACGCCTTCTACGCTGTAGACCTTGGACAAGCTGCAGTATTGATGATGTGCCACGCAAATATTCAATTTTTTACAGATGTGCTTGGTCTAAGGCACATGAAGAGCCACGGCTAACTCCCTTGGCTGAAGAAGACAAGGAAAACTAATGTTTAATCAAGATAACTTCATACTTGATAATGGATTCTTGGGATGGTTTTATAAAATCTTGACGCCAGTTGAGTGGCTTATGACTCAAATTATGTCATTATTCCACAAGTTATTAACTCTTCTTGGAATGAATGAAATTGGCTTTTCATGGGTTTTTTCCATCGTATTCTTGGTATTAGTTGTGCATGCGTGCATTTTCCCTGCATTTATTAAAAGCATTAAAGGCATGCGCAAAATGCAAGCTATTGCGCCTAAGGTTAAGAAAATACAGCAGAAATATAAAGGTAAAAATGACCCTGCAAGTAAAGAAGCTATGCAGCGTGAAATGATGAAGCTTTATCAAGATAACAAAGCTAATCCTGCTGGTTCGTGCTTGCCTATGATGATTCAGGGTCCTGCATTTATGAGTATTTGGTATACGCTTTCCGTTATTCCTTTTATTGCTCGTGGTAAGCATGCAGCTCTTGGTGCCTTTGATATTGCAACAGCACAGCAATTCGTTAAAACTCGCGTATTTGGGGTTGGTGTTGCAGATACTTTTATGACAACTGCTGGCGCAGGTAAAATTGTTATAGTTATATTTGTTGTACTTATGTGTGCTGCAATGTGGTACATGCAATTCAATAATATTCGTAAGAATCTTCCGCCTGAGTCTAAGCAGGGTAGCCAATATACTGTACAAAAGCTCATGATGTGGGGATTCCCGTTGATTTACGTTTTCTCTGCGTTTGCTATGCCGTTTGCAATGTTGGTTTACTGGTTAGTAAACAATGTTATAAATATGCTGCGTTCAATTTGGCAGGTTTATGCATTCCCAACTCCTGGATCTCCTGCAGCTGAAGAAAAAGAAAAGCGTGATTATCAAAAAGAAACTGCTCGGCGCGAGCGCGAAGGTTTGCCTTCTATTGAAGAAGAGAATCTTCAAAAAGCTCGTGAAGAAGCTGAGCGTAGAGAGATTGAGGGATTCCAACGCAAGCAGCCGCAACGTAAGCGTAAGGTGGCAAAGCGCTAATATTTAGATACATTTTGCGGATATATAAAGTCATTTTTATGACTTTAAAATAAGTTAGTAACTTGGCTTTATTATCCGCTAAACTAGACTTCAGAAATTTTTAAAACGTGAATTTTCTCACGATAAGGAGTAATTAATGGTACAAGATGAGAAGAGGACGGTTGATCAACTCAATGAAGAAGCTGATATTGCCGCAGATTATTTAGAAGGCTTACTCGATATTGCTGATTATGAGGGTGATATTGAGATGGGTGTGCGCAATAATCGCCCAATGATTCAGATTGTTGCAGATGATGACACTGATATTAAGAATTTAATTGGTCGCAATGGTGAGGTTGTCGATGCCTTGCAGCAATTGAGCCGTCTTGCTGTTCAGCAAAAAACCGGTGATCGTTCGCATCTTATAGTTGATGTAGATGGATTCTTAAAGCGTAAGCGCCAGCATTTGCGCGATATTGCGTTAGATGCTGTTGATGAGGTGCGTGAAACTGGTGAACCTGTGAATTTGAAGCCAATGAATTCTTTTGAACGCAAAGTTGTTCATGATACTGTACGTGACGAAGGTTTGCGTTCCCGTTCACATGGTGAAGAACCACACCGCTATGTAACTGTTTACATGCCTTCAGTTGCTTCTGAAGATGAAAATATTGACGAAATTGACGATGTAGACGGCGAATATTCTGAAGAATAATTAATTTTTATTTAATTGTTTCTTTTCAAAGGAAAAGAGAAATAAAATGAAAAGTAACACAATGAAACAAAAAATGTTTTGTTGTGTTACTTTTTATTTATTTTTTATTATATTTCTTTTATTTGTTTTGGGGAAAATATGGAAGCTAGTTTAGATAAAAAATATGAGGAAGATGCACAAAAAGTAGCGGACGAATTAGAAGGATCCCCATTGTTAAGTGAAGTTTTAGGTGAAGCATTAGAAAAGTGCAAGCTGTTTCACGTGAAACTTCAGCAAGAAGGATTAGTAAGAGGTCTTATCGGTCCTAGAGATATGAATATTCTTTGGGAAAGGCATATATTAAATTCTGCAGCAGTTGTTCCTTTTATTAAAGAAGCAGTAGTTGGTAGGAAAAATAAAAGAGTTGCAGATGTAGGTAGTGGCGGAGGTTTTCCTGGTCTAGTTTTAGCTGCGTGCTTACCTGATTATGACGTTACTTTGATTGAACCTATGGAGCGTCGTGTTGATTGGTTGTGTGAGTGCGTTGCTCTTATGAAATTAAAAAATGTTACTATATTTCACGGCAGATCAGATGAAGTTATTGACAAAATTAAGTCACATGAAATTCCAGCGTTTGATGTAGTAACATGCAGAGCCGTAGCTCCTATGACGAAATTAGCTGGATGGACTATTCCTCTATTGAATAAGCACGGGAAATTAATAGCATTAAAAGGTAAATCTGCTCAAGCAGAAGTAGAAAAAGCTGTAAAAATGATTCGAAAAGCTGGTGGCACAAATCCTCGCATTCTTGAAGCGCCAGTTGCATCTGGTTTGCAGCCGACTACAGTCGTATTAATCGATAAAGCCTAATTTTTTTAATTAAAATTTGTGTTTTCTATGGCGCGAGTTTATTTTCGATGTTCTTGCATATCGTCTATGAGTTTTGTAACTGATTTAGTTTTTTGGTTTTGACGAGGCTGGAAAATTTGTGTTTGCGTGCGTCCCGTCCTTCGTGCGCTCTGGCTGCTAAAAGAGTTTAGTTTGTTCGCCTATCTTTAAAGAATGTAGCTTCTCAGTCCTCTTTTAGCACTGAACACAATTTTTCCAGCCTCTCAACACATTAAACACCAACACAAAACTCATAGACTCGTGCAGAAAGTTACGTAAAGTGCGTGGTTTACTAAGTGCAACTAAAGTAACGCAATTAAGCTGCGGGTGGGTGCGTGGGTTGAGGTTTCTGGTGTGGTGTGTGCGGCAGCGCTAATACTAGTGTTCGCTGATCAACAGGAATCAGCGTCTGCAGAGCATTAATGTTAAAGTTCACTAAGCAATAAGTAATCGACGTTAGCAAAGCATTACTGCAAAGCTTCATAAGCAACGTTCGCAGAAGCACTGATGCAAAGCTACGAAACCACTGTTCGCAGAAGCACTGGTGCAAAGCTTCATGAACGTGCAAGATTTAATCAGTGCGAAAAATCGAAAAAATACGTAGTTAGTTATGGAATAAGGTGTTGATGTTTCATGTGAAACATCAAAAAAATTTGTGCTTTTTATGTCCATAGAAACGACGAAACTTAAAACACGATATTTTATTTTAAGAGTTTCGCATATTTAATTGGGGGTGATACATCGTGGAATCAGCTGCTGAAACGATTCAACGAATTTTTGGAGATTCGAAATCCTCCCTAGGTATTGAATTGGCAGATTTGACATCTCGTTTTCATTCCATTGAACAGGCGAAATATCCTAAGCCTAAGCAAACGCGTTTTATTGCTGTTGCTAATCAAAAAGGTGGAGTAGGAAAAACAAGTTCTGCTGTAAATCTTGCTGCAGCTATGGCTGTGAGTGGATCAAAAGTACTTCTTATTGATATGGATCCACAGGGGAATGCATCAACTGCATTAAATGCTCCTCATGCTTCTGGTAATTTGTCGGTTTACGATGTTCTTGAAGGGCGAAAAAGTATCGCTGAAGTAAAACATGCTTGTCCAGATATTGAGGGACTTGATGTTGTTCCAGCATCTATTGATTTAAGCGGTGCTGAATTAGAGCTTGCAGATATGGATAATCGTAATAATCTGTTAAAGGATGCCTTGCAAGAATATCTTGATAATAGCAGCGAACACTATGATTATGTTTTTATCGATTGTCCTCCGTCGCTTGGCTTATTAGTTATTAATGCAATGTGTGCAGCACGTGAAATGCTTATACCAATTCAAGCTGAGTATTATGCTCTTGAAGGTTTAGGACAGCTTATAAGAACTATTGGTTTGGTCCAGCAACATTACAATCCAATTTTAGTTGTTTCTACAATGCTTGTTACTATGTTTGACAAGCGAACTTTATTAGGCAGAGAAGTTTTCCAAGAAGTTAAAAAACATTATCCAAATATTGTGCTTGAGACTACGATCCCTCGTACTGTGAAAATACCTGAAGCGCCAAGTTTTAACCAAAGTGTTATTACTTATGATCCTCATGGATCAGGAGCGATTTCTTATCGCGAAGCTGCGTTGGAAATTGCGAAAAGATCTAAGACTGTATTATCTGTTATTGCAGCAAAGCAAGATGCTAATCGACAAGAACAACAACAGGAGAATAAATAATGAGTGGAAATAAGTCTCGCCTGGGTAAAGGTTTAGGCGCTTTGTTCCCAGCTTTGCCTGGCGAGGATGCGCTTGCCGATGCGTCTAATAATTTGCAATTTAATGTTTCGCATGAAACAGAAAAATCCGAATCTGTGGATAGTCAATTAGAAAAACAAGCAAAAGTTTCACGTGAAACGTTACATAAAGATAATAATCAATCAAAAAATGTTTCACATGAAACAAAGGTCCCTAGTATGAGCAATTCAATTGCTCCTCATGTGGATAAGAATAATAACAAAATAAAGAATGTTTCACGTGAAACCGTGCCGTCAATTCATACTAACAAGCATTCTCACAAACGTTCAACTATGCCATCTCTTGGAGATGTCACTAGACCTATGGATTTCTTTTTTGGAGATTCAGCATCGACTACATTTATGTCATCTAAGACAAAAAATAATGAAGAAAATGCTTTTGGCGAAAAAAATAAAGCTGTTGAAAAATCGAATAAAACCGCAAAAAATGAGCCTTTGAAGCCAGTAAAAGGCGGATATTTAGCTTATCTTAAGCCGCTAGATATTGTTCCTAATGCGCATCAACCGCGAACAATTTTTGATGAAGATGAGCTGCGAGAACTTGCATCATCTATTAAAGAAGTTGGCGTTTTACAGCCTATAGTTGTGCGACCTATTGTTGATGCCGATAAAAATGATGAACAAATTGCACATTATGAACTTATTATGGGTGAAAGAAGATGGCGTGCTTCTCAGCTAGCTGAACTTGATACAGTTCCAGCGATTGTGCGCACAACTGCTGATGAAAATATGTTAAGAGATGCATTGCTTGAAAATCTTCATCGCGTTGCTCTTAATCCTCTTGAAGAAGCGGCAGCATATTCTCAGATGATAGATGATTTTGGTTTAACACAGATTCAGCTTTCTCAGTCTGTATCAAAATCACGTCCACAAATTGCTAATACTTTAAGACTTCTCAATCTTCCTGCTAGCGTGCAAAAACATGTCGCCTCAGGCGTGCTTTCTGCAGGTCACGCACGAGCACTACTTGGCTTGGAAAATCCAGAAGATATGGAAAGTCTAGCTAAGCGCATTATTGCAGAAGGATTGTCAGTTCGTAGTACTGAAGAGATTGTTTCGTTGAAGAATGAAGATACATCTCATGGAGCAGTACGTACGCGTGTGCGTCGCAATAATCAGTGGTCTTCTTCGCCTGTGCGCAAGCAGCTTGAGGAGCATTTTGCTACCAAAGTTTCTATTAAGGGCACAGAAAATCATGGTCGCATTGAAATCGTATTTTCTTCTCCTGAAGAAATGCAACGAATTATTGGTTTACTTGTTGATGGGAATGGTAAAAACTAGAACCAGATTTGAAGAGCATGTAGCACAAAATATAACAGTAAGTAAATTGCGCTAATATTCCTATCTCCGCAGTTTATGGACGGAATAAATTTATGCAATGAGTAATTGCATCTCTGTCAAGAACTATTAAGAAATAAATATCGGAGTGTGCAAATAAGTTGCTCAGTAGTAGCAACGTAATTAGGATGGCATGTATAAGAATAGCATGTGAAGTAAGTAAAATAGGAATATCAAATCCAATATTATGCATAATGCTTGATTTTTGATCGGTTCGTATATAGCCTAATGTTTAGTGTTATCCGATATTTAAAACAGATAACGCTCATTCGCATAAATGGTGAATAATATTTGCAAAAATGCATATATAGAAGAAAGGGAAAGATATGTTAAATAAGAAAGTTGCTAAAACTTTTGCTTTTAGTGTAAGCGTGGTTTGTGGGCTAGTTGTTTCTGGATTATTTGCATCCAGTGCTCATGCATGTGTTTTTGATGATGTTGATCATAGTGTTTATACCAATCCTTCTAATTCTTACCTGAGTAGTTTAGACTCATTTGATAATCTTTATTCAGGTAAAAAGGTTTCAGTTGAATTATTGAACAAGTGTGATTATATGACTGGTGGGGATTGTGCTCCGCTTCCGCCTTATGCTTCTATTCTTGACGGTGTCGATCATAGTGTTTATACCAATCCTTCTAATTCTTACCTGAGTAGTTTAGACTCATTTGATAATCTTTATTCAGGTAAAAAGGTTTCAGTTGAATTATTGAACAAGTGTGATTATATGACTGGTGGGGATTGTGCTCCGCTTCCGCCTTATGCTTCTATTCTTGACGGTGTCGATTCTGATACCTATGTCAATCCTTCTTCTTATCACTTGGGTGATTTAGACTCATTTGATAATCTTTATTCAGGTAAAAAGGCTTCAGTTGAATTATTGAATATGGGTGATTATACAACTGGTGGGGATTACACTTCGCTTCCATCTTATGATTTTACTTTTGACGGTGTCAATCTCGATACTTATGCTAATCCTGGCAACACTAACATAGATGATGACATCAGATTGGATGAAGTAAATGCTTACGACACGATCAGCTCGGATTCAGAAATTGAAAATGAGTTGCTAGAGAAACATAAAGAATTAGCCGAGGCAAAGTTGAATGCTAAGATTGCTCTTCCTGTGCCAGGTTCTCAGCATAACTAAATGCTAACTAATATATCTATTAGATAAAATCGTTTTTCGGCTGAGCTTGTTTCACGTGAAACTTACTCAGCCGAAAATACTTTAATAATATTTTAATAATAAAATTTAGTAATTTAACAAATATAAAAGCTGGAGTTTATATTATGATGCTTAGCTATATTTTTCGTTGAGATAAGTTTGAGCATCAAGAGCTGCTCTGCATCCCATTCCTGCTGCAGAAATTGCTTGACGATACATGTTGTCGACAACATCTCCAGCAGCAAAAACGCCTTCAACAGAAGTGCGAGTAGTTGCGCCATCAACAACAATCGTTCCATCTTCATTAAGCTTTAATTGGCCGTTTAAGAACTTTGTTGCAGGAGTGTGACCAATTGCCACAAACAATCCGGCTGACTCAACTTCTTGAGTTTCTCCCGTAATAACATTGCGAACAGTGAGTGAAGTAGCTTCTACATCGTTGCCGTGCACTTCATCTACAACGCTATTTGTAATAAATTTGATTTTTTCGTTCTCTTTTGCTCTGTCAACCATAATCTTTGAAGCGCGGAACTCATCTCTGCGGTGAATTAAAGTAACAGAAGAACCAAATCGTGTGAGGAACAATGCTTCTTCAAAAGCAGAATCTCCCCCACCAACTACAGTAATTGGTTTTCCTCGGAAAAAGAAGCCGTCGCAAGTTGCGCAATAAGATACACCTCTGCCGGAGTACTCGAGTTCTCCCGGAACGCCCAATTTGCGCACTTGCGAGCCCGTAGAGACAATAACTGCGTCGGACCCATAAGTTATACCGTCATCGGTAGTAACGAGCTTTACAGCGCTCTTAAAGTCTACAGAAGTGACATCGTTCAACAATACTTCTGCGCCAAACTTTTCAGCTTGTTTTTGCATAGATTCCATTAAGTCAGGGCCTAAAATACCTTCTGGGAATCCTGGATAATTCTCTACTTCCGTTGTGTTCATCAATTGACCGCCTGGAGTAAGAGCTCCAGCAATAACAAGTGGTTTGTACCCAGCGCGACCCAAATATATTGCAGCAGTGTATCCTGCAGGTCCGGATCCAATTATGATAACTTTTCGAAGTTTATTTTCCATTACTTATTTCCTTAAAAGCACTTATTATAAGAGATTCAGTACAGTTTTACAGAATTGATGTACAAACTGTTCTTAGGCATGCTATCTTTTGGAACCCATAGCATGAAATCTTGAGATTTTACAATCTTCTTAAGTTTTACATCTGTTGTTCCACTTTCGTCGAATGTAAATTCTGCTACTTGAGTTCCCTTAGTTGGATCATCCTTAGTATCTGCCAACAAATATGCGTGACCTCCAGAGGAACGTATCGAAACAACGAAGCGATACACAGTTTGTGGTTCGGTTAAGTGAATATAGTATCCATATCCAGCTTGATTAGCTGGGAAGCTTAAGAATTGATAACGATCAGCTTCGTAAGCAACGTTATTAGTAGGAATTTTAGGCTTAGGCACAGGTTTTACTTGCTTACGACCCATATTTTTCTTAGCAGGTTGTTTTTCTTGAGGAAGAATACCTTGGCTGCCAAACGGAACATTTTCTAGACTAGTGCTATCCCATGAGCCGTTGTTTCCGAAGCTATCTGTGCTTTCATGATTTCCAAATAGACCATGTAATGCCAAAGCTAATCCAGCTACAAGGAGTAACGAGACAGCCCCGATAGCAATAACTTTGGTTGAAAGACCCCACCAAATCTTAGCATCTGCAATAGTGTTGTTATTTTGTGTATTCTGCTTTTGTTTATGCAAAGTAGCAGCTTGTTCCAGAGGCTGGAAGCTTGGCGGCAAAGAAAGTGCTCCATTTTCTTGGACATCGTCGTTTTGGTCACTGTTTATTTCGTCTCTAAGTGCTCTTGCTGATTCCTCTCCAGGAGCTACAAATCTTCCGTGAGAATCAACAACAGGAACGCGACCAGTAGATTCGCCTTCTGAAGTTAAGTTTTGTGGTCTTGACATTAATTCTGTGTGCTGATTATTTTCAGTAAGAAGATGCCCAAAATCAAAACTACTAACTACGCCTGTTTCGCTAATAGTATTTTTAGAAGTTTGATTTCTCGTATTTTCAACGTGATCAAAAATATTTTTAGACGTAGCAGTATCAGGAAAATGTTTATATGAAGCAGACAATGTTGGGAAAAGAGCATCGTCTGTATCAAGTTCTGTAGGAGCGAGAATGCTAGCCATTTCTGCTGCTGCAATATCATGAAAATCTATATCTGTATTAGTGTTAGTTTCGTCACTAAAACTATTGTTACCAATGCCTTCAGAATCTGAGTTAGTGTTGCTTCTTTTAAGAAGAGATCCTAATGTTCTCCCAGCATTTTTGAAACTATTACTTAATTTAGCGGATCCATTTGTATTGTTTGAAATAGTGTTGGCTGAATTAGTTGAAGAAAAATCGTTAGAATCCTGATTATTTCTTTGCATTAATTGTGCATCAAATTCTTCTTCACTTTGTGAAAGACCTTCAGGCAAAGGTAATATAAAATCATCTTTTGCTTCGCGAAGTCGAACATTGCTAATAGAAGCAGCACTTGTTTTACCATCAAGCACAATATCTTTTGTTGTGAGCTTCGATAAAGGCGTATATGAACCTAATAATGCTACTAATTCTGCAATAGACGCCATAGGTATTACGTTGTTATTTTTATTTGGAGCTAGGCTTCTTGTGCAAATCATCCTAAATTCTGAAGGAGTATTATCTGGCAGAAGAGACGCATCAAAACGAGCTTGTATTCGAGAAGAAGTTTTAGTAATCAAAGTGTATAACAATGACGCAAGTTGCTTAGTTGCAATATGTTCAACATTTTGCCTTGGAATTTGATCATCATCTTTTTGAGTCACATCTTCCAAAAGAGGACTTACTGGAGTATCTGCTAACTCAATTCCTGAAGAACTTATGCGAACAGTGTCACTAGAAACAGCGTGGTGAGTGATATTGCTAGCAAGTAATCTGCTTAAAGCTTGTGCAGTTTCTGCAACAATAGTTCTTATTGCTTCGTAGCTTAAAGGTGCTTTTTTAAGAGCCAAATAATCATTGATAGTAATACCGCGATCTAAAGCTGTAACAATAATTGCAACAGAATCATGATGCCGTAATTGAAGTACTTGCGTAAACTTGCGGCTATGCGATAAAGCCAAGGTTGATGCAATTGTATTTACTTGCGGCAAAAAACGTGAATCTCGTACAATAAAAAGCTGGCAATCCTGCGTAAGTATGCGGTCATTAGCTTGCCATACTTGCAAGCCTGCTTCGTTGCGCAAAAGCGATACTAATACGTATCGATTTAGTACAATATCTCCTAACCGAGGTTCCATTTGTTCCTCATCTTCCTACGCATGTGCAATAAGTAACTTAACATTTTTTACTAACACATAATTGTACTGGTGAGCCGTCATGTTATGTACAGCATTTTGCTGTTATTGAAATAATTTCCCAAATAATCACATATTTTAAGGAAAAGCTCAATATGAAACTACGCTCTTAGAAGTTTTTGCCGTTAGAAGAATCATGATATTTTGCATCGGATTGTATTCTACGTGGAATTCTAAGATTTTTCTGTTCGCGTTGTGATTGACTTTTTGCAGTTTCTTCAAAAATTTTAGCAAGAGGAGCAAGAGCAGAAATCTTTTGGGCAAGCTTACTAATTATTGGAGCAGACAAATCTACAAGTTCTCTGGTCCCCAAAAGTAAGAGTGCTGACAGATAAACAACAGCAATAATAATTGTTGTTATTGCGCAAATAAGTATTGCGTATACCCACCTTAATACTCCATGCATATGTGGGGAATTGAAGTTTAAAACATGCAATAGTGGTTTACTCACTAAGAAACCAACAACAATAGATACTATTGAAGCAATAATAATTTTTATATGCGTAATTATAAGATTTCGATCATCTAAGTCATTGTTGAAACGATTTCGAAGCATATGAACAAGTGATGGGAAAGTCAAGAAGTAGCTTATTGAAACTGATGAGCCTAAAGCTGTAACCCAATAAGTAGGTGGCAGTACATTAATGCAACCAATAAAAGCGAAAAGCTCAGTAAAAAGTTGCGCTGCTGCGAAAATAAAAGGACTTTTACCGTCTTCAAAAGCAAAGAATGTGCGTTGAATAATCAAATAGCTACTAGTTAAAGGCAAGCCAAAAGCTAGCATCATTAGAGGTGCAGACATAAGGTTTGCTTCTTGAACACTTATTGATGGTATTAAAGCTAACGAAATAGGTGTTGGAATAACAATAAAAACGACTGTAAAGAAGCACATAATTATGCTTACATGCCTGAGCGCTTCACTTAAGTCATTGCGCGCGCTATGTAAATCGTGAGATGCAATAGAGCGTGAAATTTTAGGGAAAATTGCTGTTGCAACAGATACTGCAACTAAAGAGTATGGCAATAGGAACATTGTGTAAGCGTTTTGATAAGTAGCATTACCTGCTACTTCAAACTGATCTAATCCTAAACGTTTTTCAGCAACAAATGGGACGCTTGTTGTTATATGCGTAGTAATCATTACAACTATTTGTGTAACAATAACAATGCCCATGCTCCATGCAGCAACAGGGCCCATTGATCTTAAACCGATATCTCGTATACCAAAACTTGGCTTGTAGTGTATTCCGCATTTTATAAGAGGTAGGAATAACACTAAAGCTTGTGCTGCTACGCCGATAGTCCAGAATCCTGCAGTGAGCAAAAGAGTATTGCCATTCCAAAAACTTAGTGGCATCCTATCTGCTTTACCAAAGATGATGATAAAAATGCCAAAGCCTAGGCAACTAATAATATTTGCTGCAACTGAACTCCACGCGTACATGGCAAAATGCTCTTTTGCTGCCAAAACTTGCCCAAGTACTGTATAAATACCGTAAAAGAAAATTTGAGGCATGCACCATAAAGTAAATGAACAAGTTAATGTTTGCATTTCGGCGCTTCCGCCGGCGTATAGCATAGTGAGCACAGGCGTTGCTATAGACATAAGAACTGTTAGCGCGAGAAGCAGAAGAATTGCAAATGTAATAAGTTTATTTAAGCGTTCCTCGGCATTTTTCTTTTCGAGAGTGCGAACAATTTGCGGTACTAATACAGCGTTGAAAATTCCACCTGAAACAAGCGTATATATTAGCTGTGGAATCATAGATCCAGCTTGATATGCGTTTGCTGCCAAACCTGTTGTTCCAAGGGCTGCTGCTAATAAGATAGTACGTATTTGACCTGTAATGCGTGATGCGGCTGTTCCGCTAGCCATAATTACAGAATTTCGACCTACTGAACTCATTCGTCTGGATCCTTCTTACGGTGGAATTGCCTCCAAAGGCCAAGAAGACCAAGAATGAAAGCAAATACTATAATAATCGTACCGCTTTTATCACTAATTTGCAGTGTACTAGTAATAAGTGTGCTCTGTTCTTTTGCAAATACGCGATGCTGATTGTCTTCAAGCACAAAAGTAGCTTTTGTGTGAATTGATGTAGTAATTCTCAACGGTAAAGTTACTTGAGTTTCGCTATTAGCTGGAATTTTTACTAAAGTTTTACGGCGTGTAACAATTTCCATAGCATGAGTATTTGCAGATAAATACACTTGCACAGGGTAAGAGTATGTGTTGCTTATCGTAATAGGCATGCTTGCTGTTTCGCTTACGGCAGTAATATCATGCGGTGGGATTATGCGAATGCCATTCATCAGTGTATTTGCAAAAGTCTTAGCAGTATTTTTACTTATACAAGACTTGTTATTTTTCTTGCTGTGTGCAGTAGTTTTAGCTGAATTTTGCTGCTTGATTGTATTATTGGTAAATTCATGCAACGAAATATCGTCGTATAAGCGTAATAGATACTTTTCTAAGTCTTTTATGCTAATAAGTTTTTTTGTTTTGGCTGTTTGCTTTGCAAGTGCTTGAGCGTCACCTTCAGTATTATGAGGATGCTTAGCGGCACTATAGTCGAGAATATTCTTAGTAAAACGTAAAACGTCTTTCCTTGAATGTGACAAATCGTTTAGGCAAGAGCGTCTTGTTTTAGTAATATTCGCGCTTATAGAGCTGTTGCGAGATATTTCACGCATTATGGAATTTTTCTTCCAGTCAGGCAAGGCATTTTGCTTCGTATTTGCCATTGTTTGCAAGTCGCTTAACGACAGCCAAGGAGATTGTTCTAATGCGTTCATAACAGCATCAATATTTGAATTAGATGCATTATTCGAAAAAGTAATAAGAATATGCCTATCAACATACGGCTGTTCCATTTGGTAGAACGCGCTTTGTGCCACTAAACGATTAATGCGCCCAGCCTGAGTTCGTTCGCTTGTTGCGTTATCGCTTGTAGGCTTTCCATTTGCTAGAAGAGTAAGCACTGATTGAGGTGACAAAACTCGCACATTCCCTGCAGGCGTATCTATATCGTATATGCCATTTCTAACAGCAAACTGTGAAGCATTATTGTCAAATTCGTCTGTTGCAATAACAGTTTCATATCCATTACGTTTTGCTTGCTCTAGTGCATGAATAGTCCACTTGCCATATGTTTGCCATGCATAAGCTTTATTTAAATTATGATTAGCTGAGTCGGTTTGTTTTGAATTATTTGCTTTAGTAATATTTTTCTGCGATTGCGAATTTTTTGCAGACCATTTTTCTTTAGTAATTCCTGCCGATTTATACAAATCGTCATTATTGTCATCTGCATAAGCACTGATATCAAAACCAGATTGTTGCATATAAGCGCTTGGTTTGAGTGTTAAATGCGATGCTTGTATTGTGCTTAAATCTGCGATTGTTTGTAATTTTGAGTGTTTATTTGCTAAATCAGCTTTCCCAATAATGTTGTGAATACTATCTTTGTCGGCTCTAAGTAGCGTTTCTAAATGATCGCTAGGCTGAATGTTATTAGTTTTAAAATTGCGTAAATCGTTTTGTGTACGAATTAATATTGGCATAAGCGCAGTAAGTTTCATCGCTGGTAAGCTAGCTGAGTGCATGCCAATATTTGCTCTTGTCAAAAAAGAATGTATCGATTTGTATTTTGAATAATTTTGTGAGAAATACGTAATTTTTAGTGGTTTTGGACCCCAATTCAGGATGGAACGTAATTCTTGTTTATCTGCGGGTATGTTAAAGCTAAGAGTGCACGTGTGACCGGAAGCTAAACTTGGAGTTTTTACGGAATCTAAAATTTGAGGAGTTGGTATAAGAGATTCCTCTTGCGACCAATTTTGCACGTCCGTGCGCGAAACAAAAGTGTAATTGGAATTTATAGAAAGTTGTAAAGTGCCTTCTGGAAGTGCCGTTTTTACGGCTTTTAGTGTTGCAGTAAGGTGGTATCCGCTTTTATCTGTTACTACAGGCGTTGCTTGAGTTATATCTATTTCAATGCCCTTGCTATGCGGATTCTCATACGTAGATTGTTTTTTATTTTGCCTTGTAGAAGTTTTGTCAGATAAATCTGCTTTTTTCGTGTTTGCATATGCATAATTTACTAATCCTGCATATTTTGCTGTTGGAAAAGCAAAAATCGTTGCAAATACTACGAATAATATAAAAATAAAACGTGCAGAAATTAAGCAAGTCTGTAACGTAATTCGTAATAAAGAAAATACGTATGAAAGTGATTTCTGCTTTAGAGCAGTAGACGCATTTGTGGTCTGATGTTTACGCGTGAGTTTCTTCACTGTTAGACCGCCTATGTGCTTTTTTGGCATAAAGCCATGCAATTTTACGTTCATTTGGATAGCTTAATATTGCATTAAGTTCTTTAAAATTCACCCATATTGCATCTTCTGCTTCGTGATCAGGATCTCCTAATACAGATAAGTCGCCACTTACATAACGTAACGCAAAATGGTGCACTAGCTTGTGTACTCTATGCGTTGTGCCTGTAAACCAATAGTCGATTGTGGCAATCGAATCTACTACTTCGCCAACTATACCCGTTTCCTCATGAATTTCGCGAACTGCTGTTTCTTGAGGTGTTTCACCTTTTTCTATATGTCCTTTTGGTAGACACCATTCAAGGTGTCCGCTTCTTGAATGACGAGCAATAATTGCGACACGCCCAAGAGAGTCAAATACTAAACCGCCTGCGGAATATTCTCGAATAATTGGCAAGTCTTGCGCATCTAAAGAAGCAAAAGTTGTAGGAGTATCTGCCTGTCTACGTGGTGGCATAAGTGCTGGAGATACGCCTGAGAAAGAAGATGTTTTTTGAAGATTATCTTCCGGCGATTCTGAGTCTTGCGCAGTACCGTCATCCTTAGAAAACAGCGGAATATCAACAACATTTTGCTCTTCGCAACTGTCTTGTTGCCAAGACTTTTTTCTATGCATTTTAGCTAAATCAAGTGGTGTAATAACAGGAGCAGCTTGATTTTGGGCATGATTATCCGCAAGCTTGGCGAGTGTACGTCGTAAATCTGCAGGAGTAATCATATAGTCAACATTACTCAATCCGCTGTGCATTGGGGTAACGGTATGCTGGAATATAGATTGATTTTTGCTGAAAGGGTGTCGGTAAGGGTGACTGAGAACTTCGAAGTTTGGCCTGAAGCTATAGAGTTGGGGCGACTTTTTGCTGAGCGTCATTATGAACTTGCATTAGTTGGTGGTCCTGTGAGAGATATGCTACTGCATCGCGTGTCGCATGATCTTGATTTTTGTACATCAGCTCGACCTGAAGAGTTTGAACCTATTTTGCGTCGTTGGGGACATGATGGTTTTTGGGATATGGGTCGTAAATTTGGCACGTTGGGAGCTATGCGTCGGCGTGCTGATGGTACAGAAGTAAAAGTTGAAATTACTACATATCGTTCTGATGTGTACGATCCAGATTCTCGTAAACCTGAAGTGCAATATGGCGATACTTTAGAAGGTGATCTTTCTAGGCGTGATTTTACTGTCAACGCAATGGCGTTGCGCGTGCCAGATTTAGAGTTTGTGGATCCTTTTGGCGGTGCTAGTGATTTAGCTAAAGGCGTGTTGCGAACCCCGGTTGATCCTCGTCAATCTTTTGATGACGATCCTTTGCGTATGATGCGTGCAATTCGTTTTGTTGCGCAACTTGGGTTTAGTATCGAAGCAAATACTGCTGAAGCGATTGTAGACATGGCAGATAGGTTAGATATCGTTTCTGCTGAAAGAATTCGCGACGAAATTACTAAAATGTTACTTTCGGACAGACCTCGTAAAGGATTAGAAGCTCTTGTTGAATCTGGTATAGCTCAGCGTGTTCTTCCGGAAATTCCAGCTTTACAGCTTGAAATTGACGAGCATCATCGTCATAAGGACGTTTTTGAACACACAATGATGGTTCTTGAGCGCGCTATAGCTTTGGAAACAGATCAAGAAGGTCCAGTGCCGTCTCCAGATTTAACATTGCGCCTAGCTGCTTTATTGCATGACATTGGGAAGCCAAAAACTCGAAAATTTGAAGATGGAGGGAAAGTTAGTTTCCACCACCATGATGTTGTTGGCGCAAAAATGACTCGTAAACGTTTGAAAGCACTGCATTTTGATCATCATCTTATCGACGATGTTACTGAATTAGTGAATTTGCATTTGCGTTTTCATGGGTATGTTGATGAACCGTGGACTGATTCTGCAGTTCGTCGTTACGTAAAAGATTCAGGACATCTGTATGAGCGGTTGAATCGACTTACTAGAGCAGATGCAACCACTCAGAATCGTCGCAAATCGTTAATGTTTGAGCATGCGATGGACGAGATGGAAGAGCGCGTAAAAGAGCTTAAAAAGCAGGAAGATTTTAACGCTATTAGACCTGATGTAGACGGTAATGAAATAATGCAATTATTGCATTTGCAACCAGGTCCAATAGTTGGTGAGGCTTATAAGCATATGCTTGATTACCGTCTCGATAATGGTCCGGTAGACCATGATATTGCTGTAGAAGAATTACAGCGATGGTATGAGGAAACGTACAAAAAGTAAAAGTTTCTTCACTTAAATAAAAGAGTAGCAGTAAAATATTTTATACTGCTACTCTTTTTTATCTAACTTCCTTATGCTGATCTGCCTTAGGAATGTTTTTCATAAGGTCAGCTCTTATACATCCTTGCACTTCATGTATTGCTGCGCCTGCTGCTGGAACATCTACTTTAGGGCGAAGATTATTAAAAGTAGAGCCAAGCACAATATCGACGAGCTTATCTTTTCTATCATCCATTCGCATAATTGCATCGGTAAAATTAGCGTTTACTGTATAAGCTTCATTAATAGCGTTTTTTCCAAAGTAAATGATTGTTCGTTTAATATTACTTGATTTGTTATTGTTAACCTCTGTTAAGTTAAATCCACGAGCGTTTAAAGCTTCGCCAACAGCGCGAGCAAAACCGCGGAACTTTGTGCCGTTTAGAACTCTGATTGCTACAGCTCTATTATCTACGTAAGGGGCTTTGGCTCCTTCTTTTCCTATTATTGCGCATGGAGCTGGAACACCATAATTTGGGTTATCTTTTGGAGCACGCACAGAATTTATACCAAAAGCGTGGAATTGCACAAGTAAAGCAAATATAAAGGTGACGCCTAGGCCTACGCCCACTGTGGTGAGTACAGATCTTTTTCTTTGATACATGAAAGCTTTACGAGCAATACGTTCGTCGTATTCTTGCGTCATGTTCACTTCCGATCTGTGGTTTGTAACTTTGTTAGCAGCAAGTTTACACAAGCTGCAGAATATACGTAATATTTCATTGCGTAATATTTTATTTTGCATATTTATTCAACGAATAAATATGCGTTTTATTTATAATTGACAATCTTTGCATGCGCGATACAAAGCAATAAATTCATCGCAAGTAAGCGTCTCGCCGCGTCTAGTTGGGTCAATTCCAGAATTTTTATATGCTTCTTCTGGAACTTGATTTTTAAGAGCTGCGTGCAATGTCTTACGTCGTTGCTGGAAGGCTGCATCAATGAAAGCGAATACTCCCTCACGCTCATTGTTGTCACCTTTGCTTGTGCAATCGCGAGTAAAAGAAACTAATGCTGAATCAACGTTTGGTGCTGGCCAAAACACATTACGACCGATAAGCCCTGCGCGTTGGGCTTTGCCGTACCACGCCAACTTAACACTTGGTGTGCCATATACTTTATTCCCAGGTTGTGCGCATAAACGATCTGCTACCTCTTTTTGAACCATAACTAGAAAATTCTGTAAGTTGCTAAATTTTTCTAGCAAAGTAAGAATAATAGGCGTCGCAACATTGTATGGCAGGTTTGCAACAAGAGTAAATTTTTTAGCCTGTGCAATTTGTGGAACATCATCGGCATTTACTGTTAAAGCATCTTTTAGAATGACATTAAACTTTTGCATTGCTTTAGGCATAAATTCTTCTACAGTATGCGGCAATCGTCGAGCTAGCGGAGGGTCTATTTCTACTGCAGTAAGCTGTGCTCCTGTTTGCAATATTGCAAGAGTAAGAGAACCAAGACCAGGCCCTACCTCCATAACGATATCGCCAGATTTAACGCCAGCTGCCGCTACTATTTTTCGCACTGTACCAGGATCAATAACGAAATTTTGACCAAACTTTTTGGTAGGAGTAATGCCTTCCTCGGCAGCAATACGTCTAATATCTGCTGCACCTAAAAGCTGACCTTCATTTTCAATGCTGATTTCTGTCAAAGTTTTACCATCCAAATTTCGTAACAATTAATCTGTTGCACCAAAGTGCGTTAAAACACGCTGCTGCCTTTTAATACCAGCCAATTTCGCGCGAATGCTTTACTGCTCCACTAGGTGTTTTATATTTGCCCTTAATGTAACTTAGACCCCAGCTAATTTGTATTGCGGCATCTTCATGCCAATTAGCTCCTGCGCTGCTCATTTTATTTGCAGGAAGAGCTTGAGGAATGCCATAAGCGTGTGAGCTAGGATTTTCTGCGTTCCATCTCCATCCAGATTCCCTATTCCATAACCATAAAAGATCTTCCCATTCTTTACCGGTCCAACCCATTTGCGCAGCCGCGCCCTGAGCAAATAGTTTAGCTTGTTCTGGAGTAGCATGTACGAGGCTATCGGGATTAGAGCTTGGAGCGGGTGCAGGTGGATTAGCTGCAAGTGCGGGGGCAACAGATGCGGTTTGTTGTTGAGTTTGTGATGTTTGCGCACCATTGTTACTATTCTGGTCTTTACTTTGAGCCTGATTTTGCGTTTTATTCTGATTTTGTTGAGTTTGCTGTTGGCTGTTTTTCTTCTCCTGTTTTGCAGGCTGCTCAGTATTCTGCTTTTTGTGTTGAGAGTTTGTTTGTTGTTTGGATTGTTTTGACTTTTGTGTATTTGTATTATTTTTGTGAATTGGTGCGGGAACAGCCTTACCTACAGCAATAACTTGATTAACTGCAGGCTTTACCAAATTTTGCGAAACTAGAGTTGCGCTTTCTGCTTTGCCATCTACGTATGTAACGTTATAAACATCTTCCCGCTCACCATTCACGCCAACTTGTTGTACAACGCGAGAATTTGCTGGAAGTTTAGGATCTACTACAGTTTGTGTGGCAAAAGGTAATGAAACCGTACGAGTTTCTTTGCCATGAGTAACTCGAGAAACACGTAAAACAGTATTTCCATCATCTTCTTCTACGCTTACGCGATCTTCCTTGCCGAGCACTATACCTTGAGAATCAAGAATTGCGCTCGCAGGTAAGTCTCCATTTTGCACAACGCGTGTTTTCCCGTCAGCGATAACGCTAATTGGACCTTTTTTATTAATCGATAAGCCGCAAGTTAGTTTATCGTAAATATTTTGCAAATTTACTGTAATTCGTGAAGCGTTCTTAGCATTAGCTTTAAAAAAGCCGATTAATTGATCGACACTAGTTGCAACAGTCCAGAACGGTATAGTTACTCCATCTACAGTGATAGAAGTTTGATAAGCACTGCGAACTGTTACAGTAGAGTGATTTGTGAGAATATCTCCAGAAGAAGAAATAATTTGATCGTGAGTTTTTACTGGTACGTGTTGTTCTTCCAGTAAACGTATTGGATTTGTTGAATAAGTGCTTACAATACGCGTTTTTCCATTTACGATCATTGCAACAGATTTTTTAGCTGTAAATATAAACAAGCTTGTTGCTGTGAGTGATATAGATAAAACGCAGGCGATTATTCTTGCACGACGCATCACTATTAATCGTCTAGGCGTCCATCGACGTGCCATACAATCACTCCCTTCGCAATAATGCTAACTTTTCTATTATACCTTCAGTTTTGCATTCAAAATTGAGTGCAAAACAAAATAAAAGTGGGGGCGGGAGAGAAGGGGATATTCCCGCCCCCTATGAGGTGGAGCTGGTTGGGGGACGCTCCACTCTCACCTCGGAAACCCTGAGTTGGGGGAAGGTTCCCGAGTTCTTACTCGCGAAAAGTTTTGTTATAAAGATGATCATGTGCGCAGATATAGATTTGTTATTTTCATAATACGCCATAATTTGGCACTGTATATGAAAAATAGAAATCTTTTCTATTTTTGAATAGTTAATTAGCCACTATCCCCTCTGCTTTAATCATTTCACGTCATTATATGTGATACGAAAGATAACAAAACTATAGTTCTGGAATATGTGAACAGAAAATAAGAAATACTTATGAAACGAGTGGAATAAAATGGAGCCTCCTGCCGGGATCGAACCGGCGACCTGCCGCTTACAAGGCGGCCGCTCTGGCCATCTGAGCTAAGGAGGCGATGTTTTCTCGTTAGCATAACAAATCATGCTAAGTAGAACAATTGATTAGTGTACCATATGCCACGTCATTACAAAATTACGGCGATGTTGAATATAGAAACGGCGTGTTTTTTGTTGTTTATATTTGCGTATTTGGCAATATAAGGCATTAACATAATGCAGTATGGAAGATACAAGCATGTTCGATTTGCAGCCAGGAAATAATGTAGGCGGATACACGCTTATTTCTAGGCTTGGCGGCGGCGCAATGGGGTCAGTTTGGCGCGTTAATGACGATGGCGGCAATCAATATGCTATGAAAATATTACGTGCTTCTGTTCGTACAAAACAGAGTGAAGATGAGGATTCTGAGCAGGAACGTGCTCGAATGCGTTTAAAACGTGAAGCTTTGGCTTTGCAGAGGATTCATCATCCAGGTGTTTGCGCGATAGTGGATATGGAATTAGATGCTTCAATCGCTTTTATTGTGACAGAATTGATTGAAGGACATAATTTGCGCGAAGACGTGGATGAGAATGGGCCCTATATTGCAGATGATTTAGAGCGTCTTGCGCATAAGCTTATTGAAGCTGTTAAGGCAGTTCATGAAGCCGGTATTGTTCATCGCGATATTAAACCAACTAATGTAATGATTTCTGCTACTGGACCAGTATTAGTAGATTTTGGTATTGCGATGGGTGAAGGTGAAAGCCATGTTACTCGCACGGGATTAGTGATGGGCACTCCTGGTTTTATTGCTCCAGAAATTATTGAAGGCGGAGATTCAGATGAACTTACAGATTGGTGGTCTGTTGCTGCTGTGCTTGCATTTGCGGCTACCGGTAAGCCTGTTTTTGGCACAAAGCCTATGATGGCGGTTTTGGAGCGTGCTGCCTCAGGCAATGCAGATTTAACTGGGTTGCCTCCTAGAACAATGGCTGCTTTTCGTAAGGCGTTGAATCCGATTCGAGAACAGCGTTGCATGCTATCTGATTTAGAAAATGCAATTAGTCAAGATGCTATGGATCCTTTAGCCTGGCCGGAGGTGAACCGCCCTTTTGACCGTAATGCCACTAACATAACTATGCGTAAAATGTGGCGTGAAACAAGTCGTGAAACAAAAGAAAAAACTGCTATACTAACAAATTCTCGTACCTGCGATGCAGCTGGTACATCTGGCATAACAAATCTTAACTCTGATGGAGAAACGCCAACCGTAACTGTTCGTTCTACTACTGTTATGCCGCATTCATTAGATAGTGAAGACGATAAAACATTTTGTGTAGATGAAAAAACACGAATTAATGCGTTAAACGGTGTCGATTTACAGCATATACAAAACGACAATTCAAACAATTCACGTATTGCACAATCTTCAAAACTTATTCATGCCTCTAATAACGTTTTTGATAATGACAATATTGAAAATGAAGCAGGCGATTCCCTTCATGTTAAAAGTGATGAAGTGCCTTCTGTAGATCATACTCTTAATCAACATGATTATGTGCGTAAAGGAACATGGATACTGCTGATTTGTATAATTCTTCATTTAGCCATTGCTTGCTTAAGCATTCTCGATTCTATTGGTTTTGCGATGGTTTTTATGTGGATTAGTGCAACATCCGGCTACAGTATTTCATCAAGCTTGCGAAGATGGCAACTTAACGATGGAATAATTCCTCGTCATGATTCTGTAGTGCGTATTGCAACTTTGCCATGGCATATTATTCGAGGATTCGTCTACATGCTTCCACGAGTTATAGCTATTGTGATTTCTGGAGGTATTGGAGCTGTTATATATCCATTTCTCTGTGGTGATAATCCTGAACTACTTTCTATAGATGTTGGATCCTTGCGTATCCTTTTACCAACTTACTCACCTAATATTTTTTCAAATACTGCATTTGGATATACTCTAGGATTTATTGTTGCATGGGTTGTTTTTGCTGTAGTTAAATGGACTACAAAATTCCGTTTAGGATTAGGTGCGTTATTTTATTCTGGAAAATCATTTGAAAAATAAAAATAGTACGATACGTAATGTGTATTTTCCGTTGATGCCATCTACTAAACTGTGGTGAGGTTATTATTTCATTAGCAAGAATGCTGCTAGGAACTAGTCTTAGCATGCGAAATAAAGGGTTGAAGGATAACAATGCCTAAAATTCAGATGCGTGATAATAAGCAGGGAGATTCATCTGCTACTCGCCTACAAAGAACCATAGAAAATCGCGAACGTGCCGCGCGTGAGCGTCGTCAGCAAGCAATTATCGGCGTTATTGTAGTAATTATTGTTGCGGCTATGTTGGCTGCTGTAGGCATTACTGCGTATCAGGCAGCTTACGTTCAGCCTCAGAAAAAAGTAGAGCAATCTGCAAAATCTAATCATAATTTGGATAATATTGATCCAAGTATTCGTCCAAGCGGTGTTAATTCTAAGAATGGAATTCTTCTTAGCAAGGATGGGTACGGTAAGCAAGCTGCTGGTGCTCCTACAGTTGCTACTTATTTTGATCCTTTGTGCCCTGGCTGTGGAAACTTTAATCGTACTGTTGATGAAACTTTAATTAAAATGGTTGAAGCAGGTCAAATTAACCTAGAACTTCACCCAATGTCATTCTTGGATGGACTTTCTACTGACCATTACTCGACTCGTGTTTCTAGTGCTATTGCTTATATCGCTTCATATGATAACGATCCAAAGCATTTGCTTCAGTTTATCAATGGTATTTTTAACGAAAAATTCCAGCCGGAAGAAGGCGAGGGATATAAGCCTGTAAGCAATAAAGAATTGATTAAACTGGCTAAGAAATCTGGAATTCCAAACGAAATTGCAAGTAAAGCTTTTAACCGCCAATATTTGAAGTGGCAGCTGCTAGTTAATAAATACACTCCTGATCGTAAGGAATTGTGGAATGTCAGCGGTTCAAATAAAGGATCTATGACAACTCCAACAGTAACTATTAACGATAAATTGCTTGATATGAATGCCATTAATGAGAAAAAAATGAAGGTGCTTGATGCTCTGCTTCATTGCATTGGCTTGGATAAAAAGCAAGTTGGAGTTGCAGGTCAGATGCCTAAAGTGTCTGACACTAGTTCCCCTATTGCATTGTAAATAAGCTAAATTATAGAAATATAAATTATTAAATAAAAACGGACGTTGAGTGTATTCTTAACGTCCGTTTTAGTATAGAAATTACTTAATTTTATTTATAAATCAAGCGGCTTGCTCTTATATGTAACTTTTGGCATATGGCCAGATTTGCCAACATGTTCTTTATCGATTCCCAAAGACTTTAATATAGCTTCCAAAGGATCCATCTGCTTTTCAGAAGCTGCATTGAGATCTACTAGCTTACCATTAATTGTTACTGTTGGAGTTGTCATAGCGCCTTTATTAGAGCCAGAAACATTCCATAAAGCTTTTTCTTCTGGAGTATTCTCATTAATAACTTCTTGCCACTTAACATAGTGTAGGTTAAAGGCTTCATTCGCAATCTTATTTGCAACTCCAGCATCTTCAGCTAAATCAATAAGAGCTTTATTCGGTGTTGCTTGGTATCCATCGCCTTCTTCCGGCTGGAATCTTTCACTAAAGATGCTATTGATAAACTGAAGCAAATGCTTTGGATCGTTATCATATGAGGCGATATAAGCAATACCGCTTGAGACGCGATAAGAATATTGATCTGAGCTAAAACGATTTAAGAATGACATAGGGTGAAGTTCTAGGTTAATTTGACCTGCTTCAACCATTTTAATTAAAGTTTCATCAACAGTACGATTAAAGGATCCGCAACCAGGGCACAAAGGATCAAAATAAGTAGCAACTGTAGGAGCACCAGCAGCTTGCTTGCCATACCCATCCTTGCTAAGAAGAATTCCGCCTTGTAAATTAGATGCCGGTGGGATGTCAGAAGAAGGCAGTTTTTTAATCTCTTTGGCTATTTGGGAGTTTGCTGTATCCTCAGTTTGTGTATCTGGTTTATTGGTTGTTGGATTTTCAATTTTTACTTGTGGTTTATTGATTGAATTGTAATAAGTCATAAACCCAGCTCCTGCAGCGAATGCAAGAATAACTAGTGCTATTACGATGCCAATTAAGCTTTTACTATAAGGGGTATTTGATTTTTGCATTTCATTATTTGTTGTTTCTTGTTGTTGATCCATAGTTATTCTCCTTTTGTGTGCCTTACTCGACACGCCGAGTTTATGCAAAATACTGATTTTTTGCTGTTTTTCTAAGATAAACATGATATATTAAGGCATGGCTCAACGAAGAGAACCTTCAATGGACCAGGTAAGTAAACTGTGGACGATTGATACCCGCCGATGTAGGAATTGGGGTCATGAGTGCACACCCTTCACTACGGATCGTTCGGCACGTACCTGCCGATGAAAGGACATATCATGGCAGAAGTTGTATTTGATCATGTGACTCGTATATACCCGGGCAACGATAAGCCTTCGGTTGATGACTTGAACATGACTATTAAAGATGGTGAGTTCCTCGTACTCGTTGGTCCATCTGGTTGCGGTAAGTCAACTACTTTGCGTATGTTGGCAGGTCTTGAAGAGGTTAACAAAGGACGTATCCTCATCGGCGGTCAAGATGTTACTACAATGCAGCCAAAGGATCGCGATATTGCAATGGTCTTCCAGAATTATGCACTGTATCCACACATGACAGTTGCTGATAACATGGGCTTTGCTTTGAAGATTGCTGGTGTTCCTAAGGAAGAAATTCGCAAGCGTGTTGAAAAAGCTGCAGAAGTGTTGGATTTGACAGAGTATTTGGATCGTAAGCCAAAGGCTTTGTCTGGTGGTCAGCGTCAGCGTGTTGCTATGGGTCGCGCAATTGTTCGTGAACCAAAAGTCTTCCTCATGGATGAGCCTCTTTCCAACCTCGATGCTAAGCTCCGCGTTCAGACTCGTACTCAGATTGCTGCTTTGCAGCGTCAGCTTGGTGTTACTACTCTGTACGTTACCCACGATCAGACTGAAGCTTTGACCATGGGCGATCGCATTGCAGTGATTAAGCTTGGCGTATTGCAGCAGGTTGGAGCTCCTACTGAGCTTTATGACCGCCCTGCAAATGTATTCGTTGCAGGCTTCATTGGCTCGCCATCCATGAATATCAATCAGCACCCAGTTGTAAACGGTCGAGCTCAGATCGGTGAGGATTCTATAGTTCTTCCAGCTGAGGCTGTTGACAAGCTCACTGCAGAAGATAACGGACAGATTATTGTTGGCTTCCGTCCAGAAGATGCAAGCTTGGCAACATCCGATGATCCAAATGCGTTCTCCTTGAAGGTAATGAATGTGGAAGATCTCGGTTCCGATGGCTATATCTACGGCAATATCATCACCGATGGTTCTCCTGAGGAAGCATCTACGATGATGTCTGATCAAAACAAGCTCACTACTATTCGCGTGAACCCACGTGCTCTTCCAAAGGTTGGCGACACCGTGAAGATCAAGATTGATCCATCTAAGATGCATCTGTTCGCACCTTCTACGGAGTTGCGTTTGAACTAAAAGTGTTGGTTTGCCTGCTTATATGAGCTAGTAAGCAAACTTTCGGTATAAGGTATAGCGGGGTTCGCAGTATGACGCGAACCCCGTTTTTGGCACAAAAAAGCAGCATAATAAGTGTGCAATAATACATCATTACAATGCATCGCTTATTATATATAGTTGTTATCAATAATTCGTCGGTGGTTGAGCTGTGTTTATCTGGAATGCAGTGATATCGTTGGCATGAGCTTGATTGGTAAATAAACTTTATGGAATGGAATGACGCTCCTCAATTAGACCCGCGTGCTGTGCAAGCAACTTCGGTATCTGCACAGGACGAGAATGCGTCGTCTCAAGAGCCGCAGGCACTGAAGATTACTGCGGCTAGTTCAGATCCAAAAATGTTTACACTGCCTTGGGAATTACCACTTTCTCAATGGCCTGCTGATTTATTCGTGAATTTGCCGCGTGGTATTTCTCGTCACGTTGTGCGATTTGTTCACGTTGGCGATGAAGTGTATGCAATGAAGGAAATTACTCGTCAAGTTGCAGAACGTGAGTATGAGCTTTTGCGTAGGCTTCGTAAACTTGAGTTGCCTACAGTTACTCCTATAGCTGTTGTTGCAGGACGCCATGACGCTAATGGTGAAAAGCTTGAGGCAATGTTAGTTACGAAACATTTAAAGTTCTCACTACCATATCGTGCATTATTTGCTCGTACGTTGCGTCCGGATACTGCAGAGCGCCTTATCGATGCGCTTGCTGTTCTTATGGTGCGCTTGCATCTTTCTGGCTTCTATTGGGGCGATGTATCGCTTTCCAACGTGCTGTTTTTGCGAGATGCAGATGCTTTTTCTGCATTCCTAGTTGACGCAGAAACTGGTGATTTGCATGGAAGTTTAACAGAAGGTCAACGAGAATACGATATCGATTTAGCTCGAACCAACATTATTGGTGAGCTTATGGATTTGAGCTCCGGTCAGCTTTTACCGACAGAAGTAGATGAAATCAGTATAGGCAATCGTCTAGTAGATCGCTATCATTCGCTTTGGAGTACGCTTACTGACGTTGATAAGTTCAGTCCTGATGAGATGTGGCGAATTGAACGTCGTGTTAATCGTCTAAATGAGCTTGGTTTCGATGTTGATGAGTTGGAGATGAAGACTTCAGAAGATGGTCGAAGGGTTTTGGTTCGACCTCGAGTTGTGGATGCTGGTTATGCTTCCCGCAAGCTTCTTCGTCTTACTGGATTGGACGTTCAAGAGAATCAGGCTCGAAGGCTTCTGAACGATTTGGATGCGTATCGCACTTCTACATGGCGTCAAGGTGAAGAGCTGGAAATCGTCGCAACTGATTGGATGCGTGAAATTTTCGAGCCAACAGTTCGTATGATTCCTCCTGAGTTCCGTTCGCAAATTGAACCAGCTCAGTTCTTCCATGAAGTGTTGGATCATCGTTGGTTTATGGCAGAAAAAGTTGGCCATGACGTTGCTATGCAAGATGCTGTAACTAGCTATATTAAGAACGTATTACCACAGTACAAAATGGATAAGCATGTTCTTGCTGCTATTAATGCAGATGCTGATTCTGGCGTTGTGGATGATGAATACACGTATTCTTCTCCAGCACCTGTAGGTCACGATATAGTTGAAGATGATCAAGATGCTAGTGTTTGGGCGAGTTGAGTATTGCGTTATATAAGTAATTAGCTAATTCTCAACAAGTATGGCATTGATTGTCGTTTTTGATCTTAAGTGAATTTTTCGTAGGGGGAGCTTCGACTCCCCCGTTTTTTTATTGCAGTTTACTCGCTTACCCTAAATTTAGGTATAAAAAAGTGCCCCCTGTGGGACTCGAACCCACAACCCAAGACTTAAAAGGACTCTGCTCTGCCAATTGAGCTAAAGGGGCAACAAATGCCAAGTGTACTACATTCAATCGACGAAGTGAATATCGTGTGAACTTATGCGTGTTATATATATATTTATTGCAGTATTCCGAGTGACTCCAGTTTTGCTTTTATTTGTGTTGCAGATGGCTCAACCATAAAAGTATTATCCGCAAAAGTAACAACTGGAATGTGCTTTTGATTGCTAATTTCAATCGCTTTTTCTTCAGCACCTTCTTCTGTTTCAATATCGTGCCAAACGAATGCCACACCATACTGGGTTAGCGCAGCTTTTGCGCGTTTGCAATCTCCACACCAATCTGCACCGTATACATTTACGGTAGGCTGATCTGACATAAAATCCTCCTTAATGATTTTGTGAATTCAAATTTTGCGTAATAATAGCTCGTGCTATTTATTACTACTTTTATTAGTGTAATAGATGCAGATGTACTTAAGCATATTGACGTTGAAGTGTGACAAAGATGAGAAAAAATAGTGAAATGTATTGCTAGTGTCCCTTGACTTTCATAGTCTTGATGTCATGAATATGGTTATGGATATGAACATGCTAATTTGGTTTGCGGCTGCGGCTGTTGTTATTGCCATCTTATTAGTAACAGTTGCAGTGATTTTGCGCATTCACAGCAATAGTCATGGACCAGTAATTCCTGAAAGCGTTGATAGTTCAATCGATACAGGCAAAACTAAAGCGCGTGGAACAAAAAAATCTGGAAAACAGATAGAAAGTAACATAGCTGTTATACCTAATGAAGAAGTAAAGTCTGAATTATTGCCAGAAAGTACTTCTTCGCGTATTAAACGTCTTCGCGAACGTTTGGCTCATAGTGCAAATCCATTTGGTCGTGCATTGTTTAATATCATAAGCAAGGACCATCTTTCGGAAGAAGATTGGGAAGATGTAGAAGATACTCTTCTTATGGCCGATGTTGGCTCTCGAGCTAGTGAAGAATTAGTAGAAGATCTACGCAAAGATGCACGCATTGCTGGTACTTCTAGTTCAGAAGATGTGCATTCAGCATTGCGTACGAAACTATTGAAAATAGTAGATGAAGACGCTGATCGACGCTTAAATGCAGATAAATCAGATGCGCATCATCCTAGCGTTATTATGATGGTCGGCGTTAATGGCACCGGTAAAACCACTACTGCTGGTAAATTAGCGCGATTGTTTATTGCCCAAAAACGTTCAGTAATGTTTGCTGCAGCAGATACTTTTCGTGCGGCTGCAGCTGATCAACTTGAAACTTGGGCGTCTGCAGTAAGCGTGCCAGTTGTTCGTGCAGATAAAGATGGTGCTGATCCTGCTTCTGTTGCTTTTATTGCTGCGAATAAGGCAAAAGAAGAACAAACTGATTTATTGATTGTAGATACTGCTGGTCGTTTGCAGAATAAAGCAAATTTAATGGAAGAGCTTGGCAAAATTCGTAGGGTTATAGAAAAAACTATGCCTGTTGATGAAGTATTGCTGGTATTGGATGCTACTACTGGTCAAAATGGCATGTCTCAAGCAAAAGTATTTGCTGAAGCTATTGGCATTACGGGCGTAGTCCTTACTAAGCTTGATGGTTCCGCTAAAGGTGGAATTGTTATAGCTGTACAGCGTGAACTTGGTGTGCCGGTTAAGCTAGTAGGTCTTGGCGAAGGACCAGATGATTTGGTCCCGTTTGATGCTCAAAGCTTCGTAGACGGCCTGCTCGCTTAATGCTGAGCATTGATGTAGCTGCATGAGTGGTAGTTTTTAATCTTCCGCTAAAGTCTTTATGAGTTTTGGCTATAAGAGTTTCTCGGTACAATAGTTATATAAAGTAATACTTAAGCTGCAATGATGTTATTGTTGCGCTGTTTCAAATAATTGAGGTGAAAAATGACCACAATGGATCCGCAATGGGCATTGTTGGCTGGCGCGTTGGTGTTTATTATTACGCCGGGTATTGCCCTGTTCTATGGAGGCCGTGAACGCGCTACTTCCATGGTGAATATGATGATGCTTTCAGCTGGCGCTATTGCTGTAACTACACTGGTTTGGACGCTGTGGGGATGGTCGTTAGCTTTTGCTGGCAAAGATATGGCTGGTGGTGTTATAGGTGATCCATTGAGTGGTTTGCTATTCCGTGATTCGATGGTGGCAGATCATGGTGTGTTTACGTCTATGGACGCAAATTCCGGATTATCTGGTGGCATTCCTGCAGCTTTTCGTTTAGCATGTGCTGTTGTTGCAGTAGCGCTTATTACTGGAGCTCTAGCCGGTCGAGTGCGTTACGCTATTTGGCTTATTTTCGTAGCTGTGTGGATTACTTTAGTATTCGCTCCGTTAGCGCATATGGTGTGCGGTGGTGGATTGCTTTCGCCTAATGGTGCTATTTCACAGGCGTTAGGTATTTCAGTGCATGACTTCGCGGGTGGCTCTATATTGCATATTGCTGCGGCTGTTTCGGCTTTTGCAATTGTTATGATCATTGGCGGACATGCTCACTTCCCTCTTAAGCGTTTTGTTTTGCATATTAAGAATGTTGCGCATACGAGTGGCAATGCTAATTCTGGAGCTACTAATTCGCGTAATCCTAAAAGTCGTTTATCGCGCGCATTGTGGGCTGATGTTGAGCATGCTAAGAATGCCGCTAGTGAGACTGTTGTCTCTCCAGTTGCTACAGTAACTGAAGTTGCTGCTGAATCCACTGCAACGCAGTCAGCAGTCGAAAATGGTGTTGCTGCTCGCCAGCCGCATAATGTTCCTTTCGTTATGCTTGGCGTTTTCCTGATTTGGTTCGGTTGGCTTGGGTTAATGATTGGTTCTTCTGCAGGTGTTCCTGGAGTTGCTGGTTATGCTTGGGTGAGTTCCACAATAACTGCTTCTGCTTCAATGCTTGCCTGGGGTGTGACTGAACGTTTACACTCTGGATGCTTTACTGCTTTGGGAGCTGCGTCTGGTGTTATGGCTGGATTAGCTGCAAGTGCTGCAGCCGCGGATGTTATTGCTCCATTGTGGGCTTTAGTTTTGGGTGTTCTTTCTGGTGTTATTACTTCTCTAGTGACTCACTCTCGTACTTTTGTGCGCTACGATGGTGCCTTGCATGTAGTTAGCGTGAATGGTGTTGCTGCGCTTATTGGTGTGCTTGCAGTAGGCTTATTTGCTGATGGCTCTGGATTACTCGCTGTTGGTGATTGGCATCAGTTAGTTGCACAACTGTGCTTGATTGGGATTACGGTGCTTTATGCAGGTGCTGTAACTGCAGTGCTAGCTTTTGTTCTTGAAAAGCTTTTTGGATGGCGAATCTCGGAAGCTAAGGAACGTAAGGGCGTTGATTTAGCTGATCAAGGAGAGCGTGCTTACGATTTTTCTTCTATTGCACAAAGTCATGATGGCGCTGTAGTTGCTGTTGCAGATGATGATGCAAATAAAACTCAAATGGCTGTTCTTACTTCTGTTGATATTGATATGGGTGAAGACGAGGTTGAACAATCTGATTTTATGGTTGATCAATCTGAGGCAAATCCTGAGCAAGGCGATTCTGAGGCTGATCCTAAATCTGGAGTTGGGCAGAAAGAGTCTTCTTCTGAAGAAGAGTCTGAAACTGTAGAAAAAGATAAATCAGCGCAGAATAATAAGAAAACAGGAAAACGAAATAATAGTGCTAAAGAATAGACGTATGTGCGTAAGCGCTATTGTTTAGCAACAAGTTCTAGTTATTTTGATATAAACCGCATGTCTTATCTAAGATATGCGGTTTTGTTATTTTTGCTAATTTAAAATCAAGTTTTTAATTAATAAGTTATTTTTAATGAATAAGTTATTCATATGACACGCACGAATTGCTTGATGTGGATAAAAAAGATAAGTTATCCACATTTTAGGCGTGTCTACGTGGATATCACACAAATTTATCCACATAGTGGGGATAACATTGTGGATATCCTGCGGATAACTTTTTAAAATAATATTTTTATTTGCGATTTACGCATATTTGTGTTACTTCACTTGCAGTTGTTTTTACATGAAATTTGTTAGCAATTGCAATCTTCTTTTATACAAGCGTGACAAAGTAGCGGTAGAATGAAGCATTATGACAAATCAAAAGTTGGACAACCAGAACAAAAAAGACGTATTACGCAATATTTGGCTACTAGCCGTACCAACTTTTGGACAGCTCATATCTGAGCCAGCATTTGTGCTCATTGACACTGCTATTATTGGCCACATTGGCAAAAGTGCTCTAGCAGGTCTTTCTATCGGATCAACGGTACTTCTTACTACTACAGGTCTTTGCTTATTTTTGGCTTACAACACAACTTCACAGGTTGCTCGTCTTTTAGGCGCAGGTAAGCGTCGAGAAGGTTTTAGCATTGGCATGGATGGATTGTGGCTTGCATTATTGCTCGGCATAATTCTTACAGTCATACTTATTTTTGCCGCTGAACCGTTATGCTACGCAATAGGCGCGCGTGGCTCTACGTTGCAAAATGCTATTGTGTACACACAAATGATTATGCCTGGATTGCCTGCGATGCTACTCGTATATGCAGCAAATGGCATATTTCGCGGTCTTTGCAACGTGCGCATAACATTATTTGCTGCTGTAAGTGGAGCTGTTCTAAATACAATTCTCGATATAATCGCAGTATTTGGTCTCAACATGGGAATTGCTGGCTCTGGTATTGCAACAATGATTGCGCAATGGTATATGGGACTTGTTCTCACTATTCCTGCAATTATTTGGGCTACTCAAAGTGGCGCGCGTCTCAAACCGCATTTCCAGCATATTCTACATTCTGCTGGAACTGGTATGCCTTTGTTTGTTCGTACACTTGCATTGCGCGTGTGCATGGTAGCTACGGTTGTTACTGCGACTCATCTCGGTACCAATACTCTCGCCGCGTATCAGGTTGCTAATTCTTGCTGGAATTTTGTTATGAATATTTTAGATGCAATTGGTATTGCTGCGCAGACTATTGTTGCTGCAGCGCTAGGTGCAGGCTGTCGTAAGCGCGCAGGAATGATTACGCGTATTTGTGCTCAAGTGGGAGCTGTAAGCAGCGTAGGAGTCGGTTTATTCATGATTTTCGTGGGTTGGAGTTGCGCGCCACTATTTAGTCAGCATACAGATATTCAGTTTTTAATTTCTGTAGGCATGACAATATTAGGATTGTTTTTGCCTCTTGCTGGATGGATGTGGGCACTAGATGGCGTATTAATTGGCGCAGGCGATCACCGTTACTTAGCAAAAGCTTGCTCAGTAATGGCTGCTGTGTATTTAACATTTTTGGCGCTCACAAGCGTTTTTGATGTCGTCGTCGACGCTAATGACGTGGTAAGAACTATTACTTTATGGGTTGTTTTAAATACTGTTTATATTGGTGGGCGTGCAATAGGCAATAGTTTGCGCATAAGAAATGATACGTGGATGGATTCTGCGCTAAAAATGTAAATAAAGTTTTGTGTTAATACATTTACGTTTTTTCATAATACGTGCGCGCGTTTATACTCGTTTTTATGGCTGATAATGATATGTGGCAATCTACTAAAGGCAATGTTATCCGCGCAGGGAGTAATCGTGGTGGCAATGGTGACGCCTCTGCATATGGTTCTGGCGTTGCAAATCGTGGTGCTGAAGTAGGTGCTACGTTGTTTGATCGTGTGCCTCCTCACGATGTCGATGCAGAAATGGCTGTGCTTGGCGGAATGCTTATGAGCAAAGATGCTATTGGCGAGGTGTCTCAATTACTTGAAACATCAGATTTTTATTTACCGCACCACCAAACAATTTACGATGCTATTCTTACGCTTTTCGCTGGTTCACAGCCTGTTGACGTTGTGCTTGTAGCTAACGAATTAATGAAAGATGGAAATCTCGATAAAGTTGGCGGAGCTGACTATTTGCACAGCCTAGTAGCTTCTGTGCCAACAGCCGCAAACGCAATGTACTACGCAGATATTGTGCATCAAAATGCTGTTCTTCGTAACGTTATTACTGCTGGCACAAAAATTGCACAAATGGGCTATTCTGCTTCCGGAGCGCAAGCAGAAGATATTGTAAATCTTGCGCAATCAGAAGTGTATGAAATGAGCGCCGGTAAAGTGCGTCAAGATTACGTTGCTATTGGTCCAGTTTTGCAAAATACACTTGATCAGTTAGATAAAATGCAAAATCACGAACTTGAACAAGGTGTGCCGACTGGATTTAGAGATATTGACGAAGTTACGCAGGGTTTGCAGCCTGGTCAAATGATTGTTGTTGCTGGTCGTCCGGCTATGGGTAAGTCAACACTTGGCATTGATTTTGCGCGCTCAGCAGCACTACACCACAATATGACGTCTATTGTGTTCTCTCTAGAAATGAGCAAAGTGGAATTAGCTCAGCGCATTATTGCTGCAGAAACTAATATTCCGCTCGCTGCTATGCGAAGAGCGGAAGATATTACTCCAGATCGTTGGAATACTCTTAATACTTTTTGGACAAAAATGCAAAACGCTCCGCTTTTTATTGATGACAGTCCAAATATGAGCTTGATGGAAATTCGCGCAAAATGCCGCCGTTTGAAGCAAACTAATGATCTGAAGCTAGTAGTTATCGATTACCTTCAGCTGATGAGTTCTGGCAAGCGTGTGGAAAGTCGTCAGCAGGAAGTTTCGGAATTCTCGCGTGCGCTGAAGCTTCTTGCTAAAGAGCTTGAAGTGCCAGTTGTGGCTTTGAGCCAGCTTAATCGTGGACCGGAAATGCGAAACGACAAGAAACCACAGCTTTCAGATTTGCGCGAATCTGGTTCTATTGAGCAGGATGCTGACGTTGTGTTCCTAGTGCATCGTCCTGATTTTTACAATAAGGAAGATCGCCCGGGCGAAGCAGATATTATTATGGCAAAGCATCGTAACGGCCCTACTGACACGTTTAATCTTGCCTTCTTGGGTGCAACTTCCAAGTTCATGGATATGCCGCAAGACTACCAGCAATAAGGGGTGTGATTTAGTATGTCAAGCCGCGACCATGAATCGCATAAAAAGTTGCGCCAAAATTTGCATAAGCATTGGTACAGTTTTGCCATGCCTGCTGTTGGTAAACTTGTTTGCGCGCTTTCTAGGCTGCTACATCATGGTGGAAGCGCATTGCCTGGGAAAGTTATTGAGAGCCTCGATTCTGGCTTTTTAGCGCGCATTCTTGCCGCATTGCCGTACGGAATAGTGTTGATTTCTGGCACCAATGGCAAAACTACCACAACGCGTATGGTAACTTCTATGCTGCGCGACGCAGGACTTAACGTATTTACTAATCCAACCGGTTCAAACTTTACTAGAGGAGTAGTGGCAGCCCTTGCAAAAACAATGCCTGCTTTTGGCACAAAACTAAATGCGGATATTGCAGTTTTAGAGCTAGACGAAGCGTACGCAGTGCATTTTGTAAATCAAATCAAGCCTCGCTACTCTTTATTGCTAAACGTTATGCGAGATCAGCTCGACAGATTTGGCGAAATTGACACAACTGCAAAACTATTAAGCAACGTAGCTGAAGCAACTGAAGGAACGGTGGTGCTAAACCGTGAGGATCCACGTATTTGCGCGCTCGCAAAAGTTGTTCCTTCCGGGACTTGTGTGCGGTATTTTGGTTTGGATGACGCTGTAAAAAGCATGTTCCCGACGGATGATGATTTGCACAATAACACTGAAAAAAGCGAAAATTGCGAAGATGCTGCAGAGAGCAAGGCTAACAATCTTCCTAAAGCAGATGTTGTGCTTTCAAAAGTTGGAGACCATGATGCTGAGTTTATACTTGATGGCAAGCGTAAAACTACTTCTGTAAAACTCGACGGCGCTTACAATATTTTCAACGCTGCTGCTGCAGCAACAGTAGTTCGCGCTATCTTGGCGGACGCTGCAAAACAAAATTCTGCGTTGCAAAAATTTGATGACGATGCGCTTATGGAAGCGATTTCGCACGTAACTCCTGCTTTTGGTAGAGGCGAAGTAATTGAAGTTAATGGTGCTCCTGTTGAGCTTGTTTTAGTGAAGAATCCTATTGGTTTTAGGCTTGCAATCGCTTCGGATCATCCGAAAAATCACGATACCATGATTGCAATTTGTGACGAATACGCTGACGGTAGAGACATGAGCTGGCTGTGGGACGTTGATTTTGCAAGCTTTAGCGGCACTGGAGTTGAGTGCGTTTCTGGTACTCGCGCATGGGATATGGCTTTGCGTCTGCAATACGATAAAGTCTCGGCTCGCAATGTGAATACGGATTTGGAAGAAGATGCTAAAGCTTTTGTAAACGGCGTTTTTAGTGGCAACGCTAAAAATGCTAAACGCATATATTGCACGTATACTGCCATGCTTCGCGTGCGCGCGGCTTTAGCGCAACTTGCGGAAGTTAAAGACGTTGGAGTTGGGAAGTAATTGTCATGAATAGTTCCAGTGATATTAGTAAAGCAAATGCTACTTTTGAAGCCGAAAATCGCGTGCTACATATTGTGTCGCTATATCCAAAAGACATGAATATTTACGGCGACTACGGCAATGTGCTTACGATTATGCGCCGAGCGGAATTGTACGGTTACAAGCCAGTGCTTCACGAGTACAACGTTGGCGATTTATGGCCAGAGCGCGTGGATATGATTCTTGGCGGCGGTGGTCAAGATCATGGGCAAAGCAGAGTTACTGAAGATTTATTTGCGCGCGCGGACGCGATTCGTGAGCTTGCAAAAGATGGCGTTCCAATGCTTATGATTTGTGGACTTTACCAGCTTTTTGGAGAGTATTTTGAAACCGTTGAGGGTCAAAAGCTTAAAGGAATTGGAATACTTGGTGAGCATACGGTTGGTCAAGATGTGCGCATGATTGGAAATCTTGTGGAACATAGCGACGATTTTGGCGATATTGTGGGCTATGAGAACCATTCTGGACGAACAAGCTTGGAGGGTGATACTCAGCCACTTGGCTCGGTTGATAGTGAAAATTGCGGTAATAATGGCAAGGATCACACGGAAGGAGCGCGCAAATACAATGTTATTGGCACTTATATGCACGGCTCAGTTTTGCCAAAAAATCCGCGTCTGGCTGACTTTTTAATCCGTACTGCTGCGCAAAATCGTTACGGCGAATTTTCGCCAAAGCAGACTGATTCTCAACGCGCGGAAATTGCTAAACTAGACGAATTAGCAGAGCGCGCTCGCGAAGTGGCCGTAACTCGTCCGCGGTAAAGAGATTTATCTGCGCAAAATTTGTCAACGCTAAACACAAAAGCCTGCTGAACTTGCAAAGTGTTGCAAAATCAGCAGGCTTTTTGTAGTTTTTGATTCTAGCTTTCGCTTGATTTGGTTAGTAACTATTAGTCAATCAAGCCATACAAGCGATCGCCGGCGTCGCCAAGACCTGGAACGATATAAGCTTTGTCGTTCAAATGCTCATCAACAGCGCAAACAACAACCTTAAAGTCAATAGAAGGATCAATCTCCTTCTCCAGGCGTTCCAAGCCTTCTGGAGCTGCCAAAATGTTAATAGCAGTAACGTCCTTAGCACCGCGCTCAGCCAAATAGTGTGTAGCAGCAATAAGAGTGCCACCAGTGGCAAGCATTGGGTCAAGAAGGAAGCACTGACGGCCAGTTAAATCTTCTGGTAAACGGTTGGCATAAGTGATGATATCGAGCGTCTGCTCGTCGCGCTTCATGCCAAGGAATCCAACCTCAGCGGTTGGAAGAAGGCGAGTCATGCCGTCGAGCATGCCAAGACCAGCGCGCAAAACCGGCACAACCATTGGGCGTGGGCGGTTCAAATGCTTGCCAGTCATCTTGCAAATAGGAGTTTCAATCTCGCGATCGCTAACTTCCAAATTGCGGGTTGCTTCGTATGCTTCGAGGGTTACCAATTCGGAAACCAACTCGCGGAAAATGTTAGAAGGTGTATTCTTATCTCGCAAAACGGTGAGCTTGTGGTCCACCAGCGGATGATGTAAAACATGAAGATCCATACCTTCTAGATTAGTGCAAGCATTGCACGTTAAGCTAGCGGCGTGCCGTTATTTTTGCGCGAAATATAAACAAATGTTGAGTAAAAATATATTTTATTTAAACTTATCTAACAAAATTAAAATCTAAAATTCAAAAACAGAAACGATACTGACTTGCGAAAGCGCCTGTCGGCGCAAACGCCGCTCGCAGCGGCAAAAAATGGAGCCCGGGGCTTAAGCACAAGCCAGCATCATTTTGAGTATACCTTGTTTTCTGTTTTCACGCGCCGCACAATTTTAATCGAAAATAATTTATTCCAACTTTCCTGCGCGCCACAATTTCGCTCCATGAGCAAAAGATAACGAGAGTGCGTGCATATTAGCGGATACGTGCAAAACTTTTGCAATTTTCTGCGTATGTATTGTATTTGCTTGCTCGTCTAACTTTTCTGCGTAAACTCGCATTCCGCGTGCAATAATCGAAGTAAAAGCTGAAGATCTGTAAAGCGCTACAGCAAAATCGCCTGTAAAAGCACCGGAAAGAATAGAATCTGCAAGTCGTGCAATATCCTCTCCTGTAGGAGCTTCGTCAATTCCTGTAATAGCTGAAGCGCTCGTTGCTTCAGGCTCGCCAAGGCGCCAATACTCAGCGTAAGCTTCGCGCTGTTTTCGTAGCGACATGCGCAATAAATACAGTCGCCACAACATTTCAGGAAGAGACTCAGCTTCCGCGTGACTCCACAAATCTGCAATAACTTCAATTCCTTCATTCTCAACCAAATTCAGCACGCGCTCAACGATTTCCGGCGACTGCGTTCTATGAACGCGGTTAAGTAAAACAGCGGCTGAAGTGTGGCTAATTTCGTTTACAACCTGCGGATCTGTGCCGCCTTCAATCTGCGCGAGCATCGCAGGATCCATTTGTGCAGGTCTGCTAGGACGGGCGGCTCCTGTGGGGCTTGGCATAAAAGCAGATCTGCTTGAATGAATAGAACTCGATTGCGAATTTAAACTAGTAGACACTTGGAAGAACCTTTTCAATATCGATAATGCGAGCGCCTTTAGGAGTATTAATGATGTGCAAAACTATTGCGCTTCCTGTAGGCATGTATGGAGATTTTTGGCTGAGTATGCGTTTGTGTGCTCTAGGTTTTGTTATTTCGCATAAATAATCGAAGAAAGTGCCGATAACTGGGCGGTGCAAGCACATGACGGTTGCGTTGTTGACTGTGCTTGCATTTTGTTCATTTTGCTCAATATTTTGTATTTCTCTTATAAGCACAGACAATGTAGATTTTGGTTTTTTCTCGTGACAATCTTCTGTAAGTTCCGCAACCTGTTCGATAGAAAGCGAAGAGTCGTGCGCAAAAGCCGCAACTGTTTCTAAGCAACGCTTCCAAGGAGACGATATGATTTTATTCGGCGTGTAGCAGGCAAGCTCGCGGCCTAAAGCGTATGAAGCGGCAGCACCTAGAGGCGTGATTGGTCGAGTCGCTTCGCTTCCTTGCCAAGTTTTTCGAGACTCAGCTTTTCCGTGACGCACTAAAAGCAACGTGCTATATTCTGCTTGACCTTCGTGTAGCTTCTCTAAGAAAGCATCTAGCACTTCGCGGTCACTATCGTGCGTAAGCTTTTTTCGTGCTTGAGAAGGAGTAAGCCATAACACATTGCCGATTTCAGTGGGTTTAGCAGGCTTAATTGGTCCGAAAGCAGGAAGACGCTTTGCTGCGGTTGGCTTATCGATTAAGCGCATCATCCAGTAGTGGATTCGCTTTATGACTTCCGGCTGGGGATTGCGATTTTGGTTGCTATTTGATGAGCTGTTCTTGGAAGATTTTTTGCCTTCGCGTTCAAGCGGATACTCTATTTTGGCGATGTGCGGGCCGAGTACGACTGAATATCCTGTTTCTTCTCCAACTTCGCGCACAGCTGTGTGACGATGCGATTCTTTTGGCTCGTTCTTTCCTTTCGGCCAGCTCCAATCGTCATATTTAGGACGGTAGACTAGGCAAAGTTCAAAATCGTCGTCGCTAAACTTTATTGCGTCGCTGCTTGTTTTTGCCTCTCCACTTGCATTTGAGCTGTTGGTAATATTGCGCTTGCGATAGATTATTCCGCCAGCTGCTTCAACGTATTGCGTCGTTACTGCACTCATATTCACTATTTTAGCGGTTTTCTTTCACAACTTTTAGTTGTGCCGTAATCTTTTACTTTTGTCACAGTCATAACAGTAACAAATTGTTTTATAATCCTTAAATTTGCCAAAACTGATAAATAATTACTTAAAAAACTTCCTAAAACTGGCAAATGGTGCTGTAGAAGATTTCGACTATTGCTGGAACGCTTGAGATTTAGTCAGATTAGAAGTGGTAATAAACACAAAAAGAGCCAGAAACATGTTACTGAATCTGGCTCTTACTTATCGTTTATTTAGTTGCTTGCGATTAGTTCGCGCCGCGAGGCTTACGCGTGTGAGTATGAATCAAGTAAGCCTGGCTGTCAACGAGCGGACGACCTTCCTTATCGCGAGAATGCAAGGTATACGTGCCGTCACCATCCATCCACCACGAAACAGTAGAATCAGCCATTTGCAAATCAATGTACTGGATTAAAGCTTCAACCTGATCAGGCGCACTGATACGAACCAGCGTCTCAACGCGGCGGTCAAGATTGCGGTGCATTAAATCAGCCGAACCAATCCACACTTCTGGGCCGCTTGCAGGACCGTCGCCAATCTGCGGACCGCAAGAGTTAGCAAAAGCGTAAATGCGGCTGTGCTCAAGGAATCGGCCAAGAATAGAACGAACGCGAATATTGTCGCTCAATCCTTCAATGCCAGGCTTAAGCGAGCAGATACCACGCTCAACAATATCAATCTTTACTCCAGCTTGCGAAGCTCGATACAAAGCGTCAATAGTCCGCTCGTCAACTACAGAATTGACCTTAATCTTAATCCATGCTTCTTTACCAGCAAGAGCTGCAGCTTCCTCGCGCTGAATTCGCGCAATAATACCTGTGCGAACTGTACGAGGGGCAACAAGCAGGCGGTGGAAACTAGACTTCGGCGCGTAACCAGAAAGCTGGTTAAACAAGCGAGTCAAATCCTGGCCGACTACAGGATCGCAAGTAAGCAATCCCAAATCCGTGTACAAGCGAGCAGTCTTAGGATTGTAATTACCTGTACCAACGTGGCAGTAGCGGCGCAATCCTTCTGCTTCCTGACGAACCACGAGCGAAAGCTTGCAGTGAGTTTTCAAACCAACAATGCCGTACACAACGTGAACGCCTGCGCGCTCAAGCTTACGCGCCCACGCAATATTTGCATCCTCGTCAAATCGTGCTTTAATCTCAACCAGCGCAAGTACCTGCTTGCCAGCGTGAGCTGCGTCAACAAGAGCGTCAATAATTGGCGAATTGCTAGACGTGCGATACAAAGTCTGCTTAATTGCAAGCACTTTTGGATCCGCGGCAGCCTGCGCGAGGAATGCTTGCACAGAAGTAGAGAACGAATCGTAAGGATGATGCAACAAAATGTCATGCTCGCGAATAGAAGCGAAAATATCTTGCGCGTGGCTAGTTTCAACTTCCGCAATCTGACGGTTTGTAGTAGGAATGAACGGACGATACTTCAAATCAGGGCGGTCAAGCGCTTGCAATTCAAACAGTACCGTCATATCAAGCGGCGAAGGCAAGCGATATACTTCCTCAGGGCTTACGCGAAGCTGATTTGCAAGAAGCTGAGAAAGGAATGGGCTGGCCTCGTTAGAAATTTCCAAACGAATTGGCGGTCCAAAGCGGCGGCGAAGAAGTTCCTTCTCCATAGCGTTGAGCAAGTTTTCTGCGTCATCTTCCTCAACGTCAATATCTTCGTTACGCGTAACTCGGAATGAGCGGGCTTCCTTAATAATCATGCCTGGGAAAAGCGATTCCAAGTGTGCTGCAATCAGCTTTTCCATAGTAATGAAGCCGTAACGCTCTTCGCGACCTTCCTCGTCTGTTAAATCGTCAACTGGTACAAGGCGATTCAAATTATCTGGAATCTTTACACGAGCAAAATGCGACTTTCCAGAATTTGGATTTTCGACGATAACAGCCAAGTTAATAGACTTGCCGGAAATGTACGGGAATGGGTGCGCAGGATCCACTGCAAGAGGCGTAAGAACAGGGAAAACTTGCTTTTTGTAGTAATCAGACAAACGTGCTTTTTCTGATTCTGTAAGCTTATCCCAGCTGAGCAAAACAATGCGCTGTTTGGCAAGCTCAGGAAGAATGTGCTCAATAACATAGTGAGCGTGCTCATCTTGACGGCGGTGAGTTACCTCACTAATAGCGCGCAACTGCTGGCGAGGGCTTAAGCCGGATGCTGCAGTTACTGCTATTCCAGAATCTATTCTGCGCTTTAATCCTGCAACTCTAACCATAAAGAATTCGTCGAGATTTGACGCAAATATAGCAGCAAAATTAGCGCGTTCAAGAAGTGGCAAATCTGTATTCTGAGCCAACTCAAGCACGCGACGATTGAACTTCAACCAGCTTAATTCTCGGTCGAAGAAACGATCTTTTGGCAACGGTAGCTCACCCTCACGAGCTTCACGCTTTTCTGCCTTTTCATCTTCGGCGATATGCTCTGCAATTTGACCGCGCAGAATCGCCTTTGAGGGAGCGTCAAAAATTTGTACCATATTCTGTAATTGTATGCGTTGTAAGGGAAGTGCGCGAATGAGTGTCGATTTTATTTGCTTGCTTCGCGCTCGAAAAATATCTTGCGACACGCCGGAGTGTGTCTCATGCGAACGTAATTTAACATGATAACCTTTGCATGTTCACAAAAGGCCGCAAGAGTTACGATTTTTCGTGTGCAATTGAACAGTAGTGACAATATGTTAACAAAGGCTAATTTGCTCTTTACTATTAGGTAAAAAACGATGATAATAATAATTACAAAAACAAAAAAGAGATAGCGGTAACCCACAAAAGTGTATGGATATGAAATCCGTGGACGTTGGACGGGATATTTAAGACTTTAACCGTTGCAACGAGGATGTTGTGAAGATGAAACCGCAGATATTGTTTTTGTAGATAAGAGGCTCGCCAAAGTGGTGGGCCTCTTTTGATGTGAGGGCGATTTTACTATTTACGCAGACTGTCGCGCGTATAAGGGAAACTATCAAAGAATAAATGTTGGAATTCATTTTCTTAGCTTCTTTGAAAATGAGAATATATTGTGTTCCATGCTGTGCTAATCGCAATTGCGAGTTGTTGGACGATTGTTAAGTGACGAGTCGTTATTTATGCGCGTGATTACGTGTGTGGAGTTTGAAACAGGTAAGAAGGATCGAAGGACCATGCAACATTCGTTTATGGCAATGTTGGCTGCAGAATTTATTGGCACTGCTATTCTCATGATTTTCGGAAACGGTGCTGTAGCAAACGTTGAATTAAAAAATACTAAAGGGCACCATGCTGGCTGGCTAAATATTGCTATGGGCTACGGTTTTGGTGTTATGTTCCCAGTGCTCATGTTTGGCGGAATTTCCCACGCGCATATCAATCCTGCTATGACAATTGCGCAAGCTGTAAACGGCATGTTCCCATGGGCTAACGTTGTGCCTTATATTGTAGCTCAGCTTTTGGGTGCGTTGGTTGGTCAGCTTATTGTGTACGTAACGTATTTGCCGCACTACAACGAAACTGAGGAGCCGGGAGCTATTCTTGGCACTTTCTGCACTACGGATGCTTATAACAACAAGCTTAATTACTTCCTTAACGAATTCTTTGGCACGCTTGTGCTTGTTCTGGCTGCTCTTTGCTGCCTTACCTCTCCATGGGGTGAGAAGAATTTGGCTGGCGCTTCAATCGTTGTCGGCTTCGTGGTTTGGGGTTTGGTGACTTCTATGGGCGGACCAACTGGTCCTGCTTTGAATCCTGCTCGTGATCTTATGCCGCGTTTGCTTCACGCAATTTTGCCAATTCCGCACAAGGGATCTTCTCGCTGGGGTGAAGCGTGGATTCCAGTTATTGCTCCTATTGCCGGCGCAATCTTGGGTGTGGTTATGTATAAGTCGTTATTTGCATAAACATTGCTTTTAACTGTGCTTGATTGCGGTTGATTGCGATTGTAAGAAGCGCGTAATGCTAGTATGAATGCGTTACGCGCTTTTTATTTTGTAAGCTTATGCTTTGCAAGTTTATGCTTATTAATTAAAGATATTAAGAAAGACTAAATCATGTTTTCGAAGTCAACTATTGCAATTGGTCGTTTTGCGCCTACTCCTTCCGGGCGTATGCATATTGGCAATATGGTAGCAATGTTGGCTGCGTGGCTCTCTGCAAAATCGCAAGGCGGACACATGCTTTTACGTCTAGAAGATCTTGATATTGCGCGCATGCCAAAGGATGCTAGCGCGCGAGTGATTGACGACTTGCATTGGGCTGGGCTTGATTGGGTCGGCGAGCCGACTTATCAGCATGAACGCACCGCAATTTACCAAGAAGCTCTTGAGGCGCTAGAATCTTTGCAAGACGACGACGGAAAGTCGTTGATTTACCCTTGCTTTTGCTCGCGTTCCGATATTCGCGCGATTGCAGCTCCGCAAGAAGGCGACGGTTTTATACGCTATCCGGGTACGTGCAGAAATCTGCGCAAAACTGCGGAAGGTTTGGCACAAATCGAAAAGCGTTTGCAAAATAACCAGCAACATTCTTTGCGACTTGCGGTGCCGCCTGCTGATTTAAGACAAGCAAATATTGATTTTGAAGATGCGATTTTTGGTGCGCAATCGTTTAACATTAATCGCGATTTGGGTGACATGGTGATTCGCCGCGCGGATGGCGTTTTTTCGTACCAGCTTGCGGTTGTTGTTGACGATGTTCTGAGCGGAGTAAACGACATTGTGCGCGGCCGCGATTTGCTTCGTTCTGCGGCGCTTCAAATTTGGATTGGTGAGCTGCTTGAAAAATCAGGATTTTTTGCGGCTCACGGTACGCATTATGTGCGTCCGCAATTTGCGCACTTGCCGCTAATTGATAACGCTCAAGGTGAGCGGCTTGCAAAAAGTAAGCACTCGCTAGACGTCGGTGCGCTTCGAGAATCTGGCTGGAGTGCCGAGCGCATGATTGGCTATTGTATGTATCTTCTGGGATACAAAAAGCATGGTCAAAATCAATCGGTAGATATGAGTGCTGCCGATGCGCTTGCGTTGTTTGAAAGCTTTGACACGCCGTGGGATTCTGTTCGCGCAAACCTAGCCGACAAATCCGTGCCCTTCCTTGACTAAACTATGTAGTTAGGTTTGATAGATTGGGGCATAAATGGCATATATGACGCAAAAAGATTTAGCGAATACTGAAGTCGATTGTGTTCGTGCGTGTCAAATTGCCGACGGCGTGCACAGCGTGCAAGACGCCATTGCTCAAGCCGAATTGCATTATGGTCGCAAAGCTGAGTCGGTTACGCTACTTGCCGCAACTAAAACGCGAGATGTTGGCGAAATCATGGCAGCGCTTAAAGCTGGAGTGCGAGTAGTTGGGGAAAATCGCCCACAAGAAATCGTTGCAAAAGCCGAGATTTTACGCGCACAAGCTGCTAGAGAAGGTTTAAGCGTTGGAGTGAACGGTGAAATTCCACTCTACTTAATCGGTCAGCTGCAAAGCAATAAAATAAATAAAGTTTTACCACTTGCAAATGGTATTCAGTCGGTTGACGGCATTGAACTTGCGCAAAAAATATCTACGCGCGCGCAAAATTTGGGACTTTGCACAGACGTTATGTTGGAAGTGAATGTTTCGGGAGAAGCTACGAAATCGGGATGCGCGCCAGAACGTGCGATTGATGAAGCGCTCGCTATATCTAGTCTTCCGGCGCTTAATTTGCACGGATTTATGACGCTCGGAGCGCGCGTGGATGATGAAAAAATAGTGAGAAGTGGTTTCGCAAAATTGCGAGAAATTCGAGATTGTGTAAGTGGACAACTCGCGCAAGATTATGATGGAAACTCTGCAAAATTAGAGCTTTCGATGGGAATGTCCGGCGATTTTGCGTGGGCGATTGCCGAAGGCTCGACGATGGTTCGAATCGGTTCGGCAATCTTTGGCCCACGCGCATTTGTGTAGTCTTAAGTCAAAGTTTTAAGCCAAATTGATGATTGTAGTTACGCATGCACAATCACATTGCGCAGCGAACCGATGCCATCTACGTGTACAATCGCTTCGTCACCCGCGCGTAAAGTCCCAGCCGGGTATGGGGTTCCTGTCAAAATCACGTCTCCTGGAAGAAGCGTTGAGAAGCTTGAAATCGCTGCAATTTGCTCAGGAATACTGTGAATAAGTCGAGCTGTAGTGCCGTCAGCTTCCGGCACATTTTCACCATTAAGCGTAAATGAAATATGTGCATCGCGCCAATTTAGCTCGGTTGTAATCCAAGGTCCAAGTGGGCAAGAAGTGTCGAAACCTTTTGCGCGCGTCCACATTGGGTCGCTTCCTGCGCAATCTCGTAAAGTTACGTCATTTACGCAAGTAAAGCCAAAAACGTAATTCATTGCGGTAGCTGCAGTTACATTTTTGGCGATTTTGCCCATAACAACTGCCACTTCTGGCTCAAAATTCATGTCGTTTGAGCAAGCAGGAATCACAATCGGATCGTCCGGACCAATTACAGAAGTGCTCGGCTTTGTAAAAATCACCATGTCTGCAGCAGTATGCGAAGATGCCGCAGGAGAAGCAGCGCGCTCGTCGTCAGAACGGGTATCGTAATTTTTTGCCAATCCGTATACTTTTGATGGAATTACAGGCACGAGTAAACGCACGCCATCAGCGTCCAACGCGTAACGTTTACCAGTTGGCTTAACTCCTTGCGGACTTAAAGGATGTCCTTCAAGGGCTACTAAATAATCTTTACCGTCGGTTTCGTCTTTTTGAACGAAAGCGTATTGCGGAACTTCATTATACGAAAAACGTGCAATTCTCATATTTTTAAGATTACGACATATTTGCTACTTAATTAAGCATTGCTCGATACTTAACTAAACTTTGCTTGCTGCTTAATTAAATTATTTGCGTAAATTATTTGCGTAAATTATTTGCGATTGAAAGTTCTTGAAAACAAAACTTGAGTCTAGTACACTCAAGTTTTAGGAATAAAGTTATAGGAAAATCTGTTATACGTATCAGATGCATGAAAGTGAAAGCTCGTTAGAACTCAAAAGTATCGTCAAAAAGCTTGAAATTGCAATAAAAGTTGCAGCGATTTGACTTAACTGAAATGTGTTTTAGAGCTTTCGTGGAAATGAGGTAGATATGGAACAAAAGTTTACAACCTTAGCGCAAGACGCATTAAGCGACGCTGTGCAAAGTGCAGCGGCTGCTGGCAACGCGCAAGTTGACACTCTGCATTTGGCGGATGCTTTACTTCGCCAAGAGCAGGGCGTCGTTCGCGCGCTTATTGCTCAGGCGGGGGCGGACGCGCAACAAATCGGTGCTGAAATTCGTAATGCATTAGTGGCATTGCCTTCATCTACTGGTTCAACTACAACTAAGCCAGATGCAAGTCGTCAGCTTTTGGCTGCCTTAAGCCAGGCAGAAAAAGAAATGCGCGCAATGGGAGACGAATACGTTTCTACGGAACACATGCTTATTGGCATGGTTGCTAGCGAACCAAACGCTGTTGCGGATATTTTCAAAAAGCACAATGTTTCTGCAGACGTGTTGAGAAAAGCTGTGCCAACTGTGCGCGGTGGCGCAAAAGTGACAAGTCCGGATGCTGAAGGCAACTACAAAGCGCTCGAAAAGTATTCTGTTGATATGACTGCGCGCGCTCGCGAAGGAAAGCTCGACCCAGTAATTGGACGAGACCAGGAAATTCGCCGCGTGATTCAGATTCTTTCTCGCCGCACGAAGAACAATCCTGTGCTAATTGGAGAGCCGGGCGTTGGTAAAACGGCAGTTGTAGAAGGATTGGCTCAGCGAATTGTTGCAGGAGATGTGCCTACAACTTTGCAAAACAAGCGTCTTATCAGTCTCGATTTGGCTTCGATGGTTGCAGGTTCTAAGTATCGCGGCGAATTTGAGGAACGCTTAAAGGCAGTGTTGAAGGAAATCCAGCAATCGGACGGTCAAATTATTACGTTTATTGACGAAATTCACACTGTTGTTGGAGCAGGATCTGCAGAAGGTTCAATGGATGCTGGCAATATGCTTAAGCCAATGCTTGCGCGCGGTGAGCTGCGCTTGGTTGGTGCAACTACGCTTAACGAGTATCGCGAGCATATTGAAAAGGATTCGGCGCTTGAACGCAGATTCCAGCAAGTGTTTGTTGGCGAACCGTCTGTTGAAGACACGGTGACGATTTTGCGCGGACTTAAGCAACGTTACGAAGCACACCACAAGGTGACGATTAGTGACGATGCAATCGTAGCCGCAGCAACGCTTTCAAACCGCTATATTACTGACAGACAACTTCCAGATAAGGCGATTGATTTGGTGGATGAAGCGGCAGCTCACTTGCGCATGGAGCTTGATTCACAGCCAGAAGAAATCGACGAATTGCAGCGCAAAGTTACGCGTCTTGAAATGGAAGAAATGCAATTAAAGAAAGCGGAAGATGCTGCTGCGCGCGAACGCTTAGAAAAGTTGCAGGAAGAATTAGCTAACTCGCGCGAAAAGCTTTCTGGATTGAAAGCGCGTTGGGATGCGGAAAAGGCTGGCCATAACAAGGTTGGTGATTTGCGAGCGCAACTCGACGCTAAGCGCGTAGAAGCCGACAAATTCACGCGTGAAGGCAATTTGGAACAAGCAAGCCGTATTTTGTATGGCGAAATTCCAAGCATTCAAAAAGCTTTGGAAGAAGCGGAGTCTGAGGCTGCTAATGCTAAAAGTGAAGCAAAAGAGCCAATGGTTCCGGATCAGGTTGATGCTGATTCTATTGCAGGAGTCGTTAGCGAATGGACGGGCATTCCTGTTGGTCGCTTGATGCAAGGCGAAAATGAGAAGCTGCTCAACATGGAAAAGGAGCTTTCTAAGCGTGTGGTTGGTCAAAGCGAAGCAATTCAGGCTATAGCGGATGCTGTGCGCAGAAGCCGTGCTGGAATTGCAGATCCGAATCGCCCAACTGGTTCCTTCTTGTTCTTGGGTCCTACTGGCGTTGGTAAGACGGAGCTTGCTAAGGCTCTTGCTGACTTTTTGTTTGACGACGAGCGTGCAATGGTTCGCATTGATATGAGCGAGTACATGGAAAAGGCTTCCGTTTCGCGTCTAATCGGTGCTGCTCCTGGTTACATTGGCTATGAGGAAGGCGGCCAGCTTACTGAAGCTGTGCGTAGACGTCCGTATTCTGTAGTGCTTTTTGACGAAGTTGAGAAGGCGCATCCAGAAGTATTCGACGTTTTGTTGCAGGTTTTGGACGATGGTCGTTTGACTGATGGCCAGGGTAGAACGGTTGATTTTACGAATACGATTTTGATTATGACATCAAACTTGGGTTCGCAATTCCTTGTGCAAGAGGGCTTGGACGATGCTGCTAAACGCAAGGCTGTTATGAACGCTGTTCACGCTGAGTTTAAGCCAGAGTTCATCAACCGTTTGGATGAGCTTGTTATGTTCCATCCGTTGAGCCGCGAAGAGCTTGGTGGAATTGTGGATATTCAAGTTCGTCAAGTGGCTGCACGCTTGAGCGACCGCCGCATTAGCTTAGATGTGAGTGACTCTGCTCGCGCTTGGCTTGCGGAGCATGGCTATGATCCAGTTTATGGTGCTCGTCCGTTGCGTAGATTGGTTCAAACGGAAATTGGCGATCAGCTTGCTCGATTGCTGCTTTCTGGCGATGTGCATGATGGCGCTCGCGTAGTTGCGGATTGCGCAGAGAGCGACGACCATGTGACCCTAAAGATTGCGTAGTTCCTGCATTCTTCAATGTAGTCAAATAAAAAAGCGTGCTGTTTATTGGATTATTTTCCAGTAGACAGCACGCTATTTTGTATTAGGTAATGCACGTGTTTAATTATATTTCAAAAGTCAACTCAATAGTGTTTAATAGAACGTATGTTCGATAATATTGTGATGTTTGTTTTAATGGTGGTTGCTGTTGTAATAACCGCCATTGTTGTGCTGGCTATTGTTAAGCACAACTCTGGAACGCAAGGCGCTAATGGTGTAAACCAGCGCGAATTTAACGAATTGCGCTCGCAGTATGAACAAGCGCGCGCTCAAGCTCAAGAAAATGGCAATCAGGCTATACGGTATCGCACGCAAGCAGAGCAGCTTGCTGAGCGATTAAAGTTTGTTGAAGCAGAACTTGCTAAAGCGCAGCAGGCAGAGCAATTGCGAGTGAATCGCGAAGAACAATTGCGCGCAGAGCGAGAAGAACGCGAACGATTAAATCGTGAAAAAACTTTGAAAGAGCAAGGTAAAGTTTTGGAAGCGCTTGCTCCAGTAAAAGACAATCTCGAAGCATTGAAGAATAAAGTTTCGCAGATTGAAGAAGGGCGTAAGCAAGAAATGGGTGTGCTGAGCACTCAGCTTAAAGGCTTAAGTGAGCAGCAAACAAGGCTTGATCGCGAAACAAGTTCGCTTTCTGCAGCATTGCGAAATAATAAGGTTCGCGGAGCTTGGGGTGAGGCTCAACTAAAGAATATTGTGGAATCTGCAGGTTTGCTTGAGCATGTTGATTTTGATACGCAGGTTGTTGTAACGGGAGTAAATGGCGAGCAGCAGAGGCCAGATATGGTTGTGCATCTGCCAGGAGGCAAAACAATTCCAGTTGATGCAAAAGTTCCGTATGCGGATTATCAGCGCGCTTGCGAAATACCAGATAATGCAAGTGACGAAGAATTAGCTAGAAGGAGCGAGCTTCTAAAAGCGCATGCTAAGGCTTTGCGAGAGCATGTTAGAGTATTAGGAGCTAAAGCGTATTGGCAGGCTTTTGAAACAGCACCAGACTTTGTAGTTGCATTTATTCCAAACGAAGCATTGCTTCAGGCGGCTCTTGAAGCGGATCCAACGCTTATGGATGATGCTTTTGCACAAAAAGTAGCACTCACTTCACCAGTTACTTTGTGGGCCGTGCTTAAGTCTGTTGCGTACGCATGGCAGCAGCAAAGTCTTACAGATGATGCAAAAGAACTTTTCGATTTATCTAGAGAATTGTACGATCGCTTTGCGGTTCTTGGAGAAAATGCTTCAAAACTTGGCGTATCTTTGGCAAGAACAGTTGCAGCTTACAATAAGTTTGCTTCCTCACTTGAGTCTAGAGTGTTGGTAACAGCGCGTAAACTTCAGAAGTTAGATCAAAGTAAGGTTATTGCTTCAATAGATCTTATAGATTCCGATAAAGCTGATGTTAAAGAGCTGAGCGCTCCGGAAGTATCAGTAGAAGATCGTTAAACATAAAAACATTAAAGCATCAAAAATTGAAGAACTCTAACGCTAAGGAGTGCAAAAATGGCAGAATTACAAGAGGAACGCGCTGAGCTTAAACGCATGCTTTGTGCAGATATGATTGCGAAACCATTTAGTGAACTGTTTTCTGTTACATTTGCTCAGCGTGGCTCTAAGCTGGTTGGAGATGTTCTTTTTGACGCAATTGAGAAAGCTGGGTATTCGTTAGAACGCGATGTTGACGCTGTTGGCGCGTTAACTGCTGCTGCGGTGCCGATGGTTTTTGCGCTTATTCATGCTGCAGAACGTAAAGGAATTGCACTCGACGGCTTTGTTATGGATTTTGTTTTTCCTGCAACAAAAGGCCCGTCAGTTAAAGGCAAGCGAGTGCTGTTGCTTGACTCTTGGCTTTCTGAAAAATCGTATGTTCAAACTTCTTCGCTTGTTACTTTACGACACGGCAATGAATTAAGTCTTGATTTTGGCATTGTTCATCAGCAAGGCGCGCAAATTCTTGCTATAGTTGCATTAATTGGTGGTGTTGACGCCGACGAACAAGGCATGAGGCATCTTCAATTAGTAAATCCAATAAGTGAGGAGAGTACTAAAATGGCATTTGTTCAAGCTTTCGGTGAAGAAGAATTACGTGCAGATGCAGATCACGAAGATTGCTGCAACGACAATTGCTGTGGCGGCCATTGTGAGGTTAAATGCACGGGAGATTGTGCTAACGATGGTTGCACTGAGCCTTGCTGTGAAGATAACTGCTGCGGTGGCCATTGCAAAGTAGAGTGCACGGGTGATTGCGCTCATGACGGTTGCACTGAGCCTTGCTGTGAAGATAACTGCTGCGGTGGCCATTGCAAAGTAGAGTGCACGGGAGATTGCGCTCATGACGGTTGCACTGAGCCTTGCTGCGAAGACGATTGCTGTGGCGGTCATTGCAAGTCAGGTTGCACAGGCGATTGCGCAACTGACGGCTGCCAAGACTAGTTGTAATTACTAGCTGCCAATACTAAGCAAAAGTATTAAACGGAGCAAAACTCACACATGCACGAACCGAATCCAATTACTTTGGCTGCAAAAGCTTCCGATGAACCAGAATTTCGACCTATAGGAGTTGGCCCGTGGGAAGAAGAGCATCCAGGTGAGCCTCGTCCAGATAATCCAGAATCGCCAAATTACGATGCGCGGTTTAGCGCTGAATTACTAGACGAAGGTGACCAGCGCAACGTCCTAGACCGCTACCGATACTGGAAAGTAGAAGCTATAAAAGCGGATCTCGATTCTAAAGGACGCCACGAGTTTGAAGTAGCTGTAGAAAATTGGACTCACGATTTCAACATAGGCTCTATGGTTCGCACTGCAAATGCGTTTACAGCGAAAAAAGTGTATATTGTAGGGCCTCATAAATGGAATCGTAAAGGCTCGTTAATGACTGAGCTTTACCAATACGTTGAGTGCTGCCCAACTATTGAAACTCTAGTAACTAATTGGCGCGAAAATATAGTACGAGAAGCAGAAGAAGCGCATCAACTTTTGCTTAAAGCACAAGCAGAAGGCAACAAAGAAGCTGAAAAAATCGCAAATATAAAGGAACACGACGCTAAAAACGCGCGCGTTATAGCGCTCGATATTATTCCAGGTGCTGTTGCTATGGAAAACTACAAGTTTCCTAAACGTTGCCTTATGCTTTTTGGTGCAGAAGGTCCGGGTCTTTCTAAAAAAGCGTTAGAAATGGCGGATGACGTTGTTTATATTTCGCAATTTGGCTCTGTTCGCTCGCTAAACGCAGGAGCAGCTGCGGCTGTTTCCATGCACGCATGGATTGCGCAACATGCAGCACCAAATTGCTGAATCTTAATAAAATATTAATTAGAATTTCGGTAGCAGAATTTTGTCAGCAGAATCTCATCAGCAATATTAGTTAAAACGCAGTAGCTTGTACTCATAAACGCTTACATTTGATGTTTATTTTTTTTTTATTTGTGATATTGTTAATTTATGTTAGAATTTCAACATATTACAAAGCGTTTTGGTGCAAAGACAGCGCTTAACGATGTTTCTTTCGTCGCCGAAGACGGTAAAGTCACGGGCTTTTTAGGACCTAATGGCGCTGGTAAATCTACAACCATGCGTTGCGCGTTAAATCTTATTCATGCAAATAGTGGCACTTCTCTTATTGACGGCAAACCTTACGCAAAAATTGCATCCCCAATGACGGAAGTTGGCGCAGTTCTTGATGCAAAGTCTGCTCACAGAGGTCGAACGGCTTACAATCACCTGTATTCATTGGCTTTAACTCACGGAATATCAAAGAAACGTGTCGATGAAGTCATTGATATTACTGGTTTAACTAGCGTAAAAAATCGCAAGGCAGGTTCATTCTCGCTTGGCATGGGTCAGCGTCTTTCCATTGCTGCGGCTCTTTTAGCAGATCCACATAATCTCATACTTGACGAACCGGTTAATGGTTTGGATCCGGAAGGTGTTAAGTGGGTTCGCGAATTATGCAAGTATTATGCAAGCCAAGGTCGTGCAATACTACTTAGTTCTCACTTAATGAGCGAAGTCGCGCTTACTGCAGATAATCTTGTGATTATTGCGCACGGAGAAATTTTGGCGCGCACAACAGTACAAGATTTTGTTAATGCACATTCTCAGCATGCTATACGTTTAGTGACACCTGAAGGCGAAAAACTAAAGTCTGTGCTCACTCAGAATCATCCGGAATGTAAGATTTTGTCTGATAATCGCACACCTCAAGATGTTCAAGAGGGCGAACTTTTTAAGGTAACAGGTTGTGAGCTTAATCAACTTGCTCGCGAAATTGCAGATAATCAAATTATGGTTTACCAGCTAAATCAAGAGCATGCATCGCTTGAGGAAGCATATTTGGCTCTTACGCACGGCCAAGAGCAGTACGTAACAAAAGCATTGCCAAATGCTACTGCTGCGACTGGAACGCAATATGCGGATGGAGGAAATGCAAAATGAGTGAGCAAATTAATCAATCTGTTGATCAATCTGTTAATCAAGAAACAAGCAACTCTTACAAAACCGGCAGAAGCATGAACGCTCAGCATCTACGTCTTACATTTATGCACTCGCTTAAATCTGAGATGGTTAAGTTGCGTGGACTTGCATCAACCTGGTGGTGTATGGCATTGGCCATTGTTTTGCCTGTAATTTTCAGCTTTATTATTGCGATTGTGCAAAAAACAATATCTAAAGTTGACTTTACTAAACATGGTGCGTCTGCTGGCAAATCAAGCGGTGTAGTCACCATGGGGCCGAGCGATAAAAGCAGCCTCATTTCTTCTCAAGAAGGTATTTTCAACTTAGTTATTAGTTTTGCCTCTATATCTTTGATTATTATTGCGATTTTTGCAGTGCTTGCTATAACAGCTGAGCATTCCACAACTTCAATTCAAGCTTCGCTTACGTCTGTACCACGCAGGGGTATGTTCTTTACTGCTAAGTTTGTTGCAATCACAATCTACGTTTTTGTTGTGCAACTTATTGCAATGGCAGTTTCGTTAGTTGCTGCAGAATTAGCATTTATGGGTGAGAATATCTCAGGCTTGTCTGGAAGTAGAACATGGCAATTACCTCTTACTCTGTTCCTTGGCTCACCTGTAATTATGGTTGTTGTGGCAGCAATGGCGTACGGTTTCGGCATGATTTGCAAGTCAACTGCTGGCGGAATTATGTGCGTTATTGGAGCCGTGATGATTTTGCCTACTTTTGTTAGCATTATTATGATTACGAGCAATTTCGCGAAGTGGACTTCAATACTTATGCAGCTTTTGCCAGCCAAGGCTGTGAGCCGATTCTTAGGAACGGGCGAACAACTTCCGCCAGACGCAACTGCTTTCGAATGGTGGCAGTCCGGTTTAGTGGTTCTCGCTTGGGCTGTAGTCATGTACGCAATTGGCTACGTTATTGAAAAGCATCGCGATATTTAAACATAGTAAGTATAAATAAAAAATAAGCCCCGTTCGATTGCAATCATTACTGAGCAAACGAGCGGGGTTTATTTATTGCAACTTTTGCCGATACTAGTTTTAATTCTTTTTGCTAGAAGTAAAGCGCCCACTGCAAATAGCATAACGCCCCGAGCAACCATAGCAATAATAGATGGCACTAATTCTGGCACTAAGCTCATTGTGCATTTTCTTGAGAATCCTGATCGTTTTGTTTCTTTTTAGCAAATTGAGGATGAGCATACTCTGGCCCAATATATGAAGTATCAGGCAATGGTAGCTCGGTAGTAGGCTTAGCATACTGAGGTTGCGCATACTGCTGTTCACAATGCTGTGGTTCAGGATACTGATCTTGTTGCGCATACTGCTGCTCATAGTATGGTTGCTGACTGTATTGCGGATTGTAATATTGTGGCTGCGCGTACGGCTGTTGTCCGTACGGCTGTTGTGCATACGGCTGACCGTATTGGATTTGTTGCGGTTGCTCATATTGTTGTTGCGCATACTGATTTTGTTGCGCGTATGATTGTTGTGCGTACGGCTGCTGTGCGTACGGTTGTTGAGCGTACTGTTGTTGAGCGTACTGCTGTTGAGCGTACTGCTGATCGTATTGTATTTGTTGTGGCTGTTGAGCGTACGGTTGTTGCTCATATTGCTGTTGAGCATACGGTTGCTGTGCGTACGGCTGCTGAGCATACTGATTTTGTAAGTATTGTGGAGTCTCCTGCTGCGGTTGAATAGGTTGTGCCTTTTGAGCTGGCAAGTCAGTTTGAGAGGCTTCCTCTATTACGTTGGCGTGTAGCACAGGTGCAGGTTGTGGTTCAGTCTCAGGCTTGGCTTGAGGCTCAGGCTTGGCTTGTGGTTCAGGTTCAGGTTCAGGTTCAGGTTGTGGCTCAGGTGTTACTTGCACAGCAGGCTCAGGCGCTACCTTTGTTTCATGCTCTGTCATTTGCTGCGTATCAAGCTCAGGAAATACCTGTGCTTCAGGCTCAGTAGTCACATGCGTTTCAACCGCAATTGTTGCCTGAGGTTCAACTGCCTTAGGTTCTGCAACTGCTTGAGGTTCTTCCGCCAGCTGAGGCTTTACTTCTTCCTTTACCGCTGTCTTTACTTCTTCCTTTACTGCTGTCTCTACTTCTGCCTCCACAGTTGTATTCTCTGTTGTTAGTTGAGGTTCAGGAGTCAATTGTGGCTCAGGCTCATTTAACAATTGAGTATCTACTGCCGCATCTTGCGTTAATTGTTGTATTGAATTTAGCTGAGTCGTTTCATTGTTGACATTATTAGGGATGTGTTCCTGAGCATATGCTTCTGTAGAATTTTGGTATTTTTGTACATTGTTATAAACATATGGAGGTTTGGACACATATGCTGCGTTGTCTCCTATTGCCGCCATATACGCATCTTCGAGTGAAACGCATTCTTTACTCAACTGATATGTAAGTAATTGTTTATCGTTAAAGAATTGCGCCAAATCTGCAATATTTGCATTATTTATAACGAAAGCTGCGCCTTCCTGCACGTCTTCGTTTTTGTGCTCAACTTGCATAATAGAGCATTCACTATGCTGCGATTGCATAATGTCAAATAGCTTTTCTGGCTCAGGAGTAATAACTCGTACAGTGTTCTGAGAATATGCAGTAAGCAAATCTGTCACGCTTGTTTTTTGTAGAATTTTACCATGCGCAATAATAACAAGATCGTCTGCAATAAGAGAAAGCTCACTAATGTTATTAGTGCTGATAAGTACCGCACCACCGCGTTCTGCATAGTATTTGCAGATATCGCGCATCCATCTAACTCCTTCAACGTCTAAGCCATAGAATGGATTATCGAGAATAAGATTATGAGGATCTGCGAGAAGTGCTGCAGCAATCTCAAGTCGTTTGCGCATGCCGGTTGACATTTCTTTAATTTTCATATTTTGTATAGAGCTGATTCCGGCAATATCCATAATCTCCGATACGCGCGTTTTTGGAATTTTGCAATACTTCGCGACGAATGTGAGCTTTTTTATAGCACTAGTATTTCTATAATTAGCTTTTAAATCTAATACTGTGCCGACTGTTTCTATTGGGGAATTAAGTTTTTTGTATGGGACGCCGTCGAATAATGCTTCACCTCCATTGGCTTTTATGAGTCCCAATGCGCAATATAGTGCAGTTGATTTTCCGGAACTGTTAGGTCCAACAAAACCTGTAACTTTACCATCTTCTGCTACAAAAGAAATATTATTTAGTACTTGCTGTTTTTTATAGTACTTAGATATATTTTGTATCTCTAACATAACTAAATCCTACTGCTAAAAATGTAATAAAAAAATCCTATTTGTGTAAAAAATTAAGGACTTCATCTCATAACTGGCTATAAGATAAAGTCCTTAATTTTTCAGTTTTATTTATTTATGCTCAATTGCAATATGAGTTCAGTCATTCTTTACAGTTTCAGCAACGCGAGGCCACAAGGTTGTGCCCCAGTTCTTGATTGTGCGCTGGCGAACCAACGGCAAATCAGTACGGTTGTACACTGTACGCCATGGTTCCCATACTAAGCCGGTCTTTTCTTCCAACTTAATGCGAAGATTGCGCACATTGCCCTTGAACTGAATCGTTGTGCTGAAGTGAGCGGTACGATACTTGCCGTTTCCTTCCCAAGCGCGAGAACGTACGTATGGAGTTCCGTCGATATCAGTGCCGTACTCATCCCAGTAGACGTAGTAGCGAGCTACATAAGCCCCACGATGATCCAAGGTCAAATAACCGTCACGGTAAGCAGAAACCTTAGTCTCAACATAATCGCTGTTGCTCTGGAGAGTTGCTACTTCGTTATCTTTTACGAAGGAAGTAGTGTAAGCGATTGGAACAGCTGGGCTAGAGGTGCTCAAATTTGCACCTTCCTGAATCAAAGCCTTTAGCGTATCGATATTGCCGGTAATAACCTTTGCTGCACCGTTAGCGCTGCCGCCGAGAATCACTGCAGTAACAGAAGTATTCTGGAGAATGCGATGGAATTCGGTGTTTGGCTTGATTTCTACGCCCTTAATTGCTGCTTCTACTGCAGCCTGGAAATCAGTGCTCTTGCTGGTGGTATCGAACTTTACGTACATTGAGCGACCATAAGCTACGTTTGACACGTAAACTGGTGGACGTTTGCTGTCAACGCCACGGTTCTTCAAGCTTTCTGGCGTGGTGCATGGAGCAAAGAAATCTGCTGGGCTATCTGGAGCGTCGACGCTTACTGTGTAGTAAGTTTGCTTGAAGTTCACAATTTGAGTCTGCTTCTCACCCTTGTGTACCGCATCGAAATCAATCTTCAGCGGTACGCCAATCTTTGCAAAATCAGCACCAAACTTAGCCTTGAGCTGGTTCATGCTTTGTGCGCTTGCGGAATCATACTGCATACGAGCTGCTACATGATGGCTTGCTGCATATTGTGCATTCCATTTAGAAACTAAACCGTTAACTGCTGAAGTAACGGAGCTCTTGGTTGGATGTTGCACAGTTACAGCACTCTCGCCGCCGTGGAAGCCTGGCAAATCAATGCTCAAAGTTAATGGTGCGCGATTTGCTGAAATCAAGCTTGGCATGTTATCCATCAAATTCTGGTCAGCGCGGAATAATGCACCAGGATACACGCGATCATTGTTGGCCGAAGTTACCGACAAGTTTGACGTTGTATTGGTGATGTTCTTCTTCTGATGCTCAACAACAACGAATTCGCCGTTCTTGTTGAAGCTGTCGCTGGAGAATTTATTGTTAATTGTTTCGCCGTGACGTGCGAGAATATTTGTTTTATCGTAATGCAAATCCCACAAGTAGTTGTTCAGCGAGTCCTTGCTAGCTGCGCAAGATGCAGCTGGTGCAGAAGGCTTTGTGGAAGAATCTGCCATTGCTGGAACTGCTAAGCATTGTGGAATAATAGTCGCGCCCGCGAGCAACAACATTGCTGCATTACGGTAGAACTTTGTGCTCTTCATATGTATCCTTCGATTTTTATTAGATTTTATTTCAAATTATTTTTCAGTGAGATGCCGCAAAATACGTGCTTCAGTGCATATATATGCTTCAGTGCATCAGCTTCAGCTTCTCACATCACATGATTATTACACACTTTTTATTTATGCGATAATTGTTTAAAATAATTTTTTTAAGTTTCAAACAAAAGTTTAAATAATGCTGAAATACCAACACTTTTTGGTTACGTCAGTTTTGTTGTTTCGGCGTGTTGACAGATAAAACGAGCGGATTTTACGTATTTTGATTCGTGATAATTTTGTGAAAATATATGCAAAATATTTGTGCAAGTATTATTTAGTGTTACGCATGCGCAATTTTTAATTGCTTCAGTCTTAAAAAATTAATTTGTAGTACTTTCTCAATAAAACAAAAATAATCAACAAATAACTCTCGTAAAGCTTTTATCCACATTGCTTTTTTCTACTAACGAAGGTCACGTATCACACATATAGTTGAGGTTATGCCTACATTCACACGCGAAGAAATTGAGCATTTGGGCGTTTTGTCCCAGATTGCTTTAAGCGACGAAGAAATCAGTCGCTTGCAAGGCGAATTAAACGTCATTGCAGAATCTATTAATAAAGTGCAGGAAGTTGCTGGCGAAGATGTGCCACCTACTGCAAATCCAGTGCCTTTGGAAGCTTATTTGCGTCCAGATGAGCCTGCTACACCTTTGACTCAAGAAGAAGCTCTTTCGGATGCTCCTAGAAGTGAGTCTGGCATGTTTGTAGCGCCTCGAATTTTGGGGGAGGAATAAAACATGACTAATACTCAAGATTTGGTAAAACTTTCTGCTGCCGATATGGCAAAGGCTGTAAAAGCTAAAGAAGTTTCTAGCCGTGAACTTGTTGAAGCTCACTTGGCAGTCATTGAATCTGCAGAGCCAGAAATTAAGGCATTTTTGCATGTTTCTGCAGATATTGCTCTCGAGCAGGCAGATGCTTTTGATGCTAAGAACGCTAAGGGTGAGACTGAAGGATTGCCTGAGTTGGCTGGTGTGCCAATTGCCATTAAAGACATGATTGTCACTAAGGGCATTCCTACTACTGCAGCATCGAAGATCCTCGAAGGCTGGGTTCCACCTTACGATGCTACTGTTATTGAAAAGCTCAAAGCAGCTGGCATGCCAATTCTCGGCAAGACTAATTTGGATGAGTTTGCTCAAGGTTCTTCTACAGAACATTCTGCTTATCAAACTACTTGCAATCCTTGGGATACTGAGCGTGTTCCTGGTGGTTCCGGCGGCGGTTCAGCTGCAGCTGTTGCTGCATTCGAAGCTCCTATTGCTTTGGGTACAGATACTGGTGGTTCTATTCGCCAGCCAGGTGCTTTAACTGGTACAGTCGGCGCAAAGCCAACTTACGGTGGTGTTAGCCGTTTTGGTGCAATCGCTATGGCAAGCTCTCTCGACCAGATTGGACCTGTTTCTCGTACCGTTCTTGATTCTGCGCTTTTGCAGGAAATTATCGGCGGTAACGATAGGCGCGATTCTACTTCTATTCCAGCTCCTGTTCCTCCAATGGCTCAAGCTGCTCGTGAGGGCGCTCGCCGTGATTTGAAGGGCTTGAAGGTTGGTTTAGTTAAGGAGCTTAGCGGTGAAGGCTTCCAGCCAGGCGTTGAAGCACGCTTTAATGAAGCTGTGCAATTGCTTAAGGATATGGGCGCAGAGGTTACGGAAGTTTCTTGCCCTCACTTCCCTTACTCTTTGGCTGCTTATTACATTATTATGCCTTCAGAAGTTAGCTCTAATTTGGCTCGCTACGACGGTATGCGCTACGGTTTGCGCGTCATGCCACCAGCAGACAAGCCTCAGACTGCTGCAAATATGATGGCTGCAACTCGTGAAGCTGGCTTTGGCGACGAAGTAAAGCGTCGTATTATTCTCGGCACTTACGCACTTTCCGCTGGCTACTACGATGCTTGGTATGGCTCTGCACAAAAAGTTCGTACGCTTATTATTCGCGATTTTGAAGAAGCGTTTAAGAAAGTAGATGTTCTTGTTTCTCCAACAAGCCCTACAACGGCATTTAAGTTTGGCGAGAAGATGGATGATCCACTTTCTATGTACATGAACGATATTGCTACAATTCCTGCAAACATGGCTGGAGTTCCTGCTTTGAGCCTCCCAGCTGGCTTAAGCGACGACGGTTTGCCTGTTGGCATTCAGATTATTGCTCCGCAATGCCACGATGAAAAGATGTACAAGCCTGCAGCAGCGTTGGAAGCAGCGCTCGAAGAGCAGTGGGGCGGTCCAATTTGGAAGTCGCTTAAAGCTGGTTGGCTCGATTCATTGGCTAAGTAAAGTGAAGTAAAGCTTAAGTAAGAAGGATATCTAATGGCTGAAAAACTTATGAAATATGCCGATGCTGTTGAGCAATTCGATCCAGTATTCGGTTTGGAAACTCACGTTGAGCTTTGCACTCGTACGAAGCTGTTCTGCCCAGCAGAAGTATCTTTTGGCGGTGAGCCAAATACTCAGCTAACTCCTGTAAGCCTTGGTTTGCCAGGCTCTTTGCCAGTTGTAAACAAGACTGCAGTTGATTATGCAATTAAGCTTGGTTTGGCTTTACATTGCGAAATTGCTGAGTGGAGCCAGTTCGCTCGTAAGAACTACTTCTACCCAGATATGCCTCGCGATTATCAGATCTCCCAGTACGATAAGCCTACTAATGGCAACGGTTACTTGGATGTTGAGCTGGAAGACGGCACCGTGTTCCGTGTGCCGATTGAACGTGCTCACATTGAGGATGATGCTGGTAAGAATACTCACGTTGGCGGCGCTGACGGCCGTATTGAAGGCGCAAATCACTCTTTGGTTGATTACAATCGTGCAGGTGTGCCTTTAATCGAGATTGTAACTAAGCCAATCGAAGGTGCAGGTAGCCGCGCTCCAGAAATTGCTGGTGCTTATATGCGTGCTATTCGCGATATTGTTCGCGCTCTCAACATCTCTCACGCTCGTATGGAGCAGGGCAATATGCGTGCTGACGTGAACGTTTCGCTCCGTCGCAAGCCAACCGATCCATTTGGTACGCGTTCAGAAACTAAGAATGTGAACACATTCCGCGGTATTGAAAAGACGCTGCAATATGAGATTCGTCGTCAGGCTGCTATTTTGAGCGAAGGCGGCGAGATTTTGCAGGAAACTCGTCACTGGGATGAGGCAACTCAGACCACTGCTGGTGGTCGTGTGAAGTCGGATGCTGACGATTATCGCTACTTCCCAGATCCTGATTTGGTTATGCTTCACATCACTAAAGAGCATATTGAGCGAATGAAGGCGCAAATGCCGGAAATGCCTCGTGAGCGCCGTAACCGTTTGCAAAGCGAATGGGGTATTAGCGATCTTGAAATGCGCGATATTTTGAACGCAGATGCTCTTGATTTGGTTGAAGAAACCGTTAAGGCTGGCGCAAGTGCGGCAGGTGCTAAGAAGTGGTGGCTTGGTGAGCTTGCTCGCGAAGCAAACACTCGTGGCGTGACTTTGGAAGAATTGCCTATTACTCCGCAAGATGTGGCTGAAGTTGAAAAGCTAATTGCAGACGGCAATCTTAACGATAAGCTCGCTAAGCAAACTGTTGCATGCGTTTTGGCTGGCGAGGGTAAGCCTGATGAAGTTGTTAAGAAGCACGGATTTAAGGTTATGAACGACGACGGTGCTTTGGAAGCTGCTGTTGACGCTGCTCTTGCTGCTGATCCTGAAGTTGCAGAAAAGCTTAAGGCTGGAAATATGAAGCCGATGGGTGCAATTATTGGTGCTGTTATGCGTGCAACTAAAGGTCAGGCTGATGCTAAGGCTGTTACTAAGATTGTGATGGCAAAAATCAAAGGCTGAAAAGTGCCGTAAAGGCTGAAAAATTTAATATTTGATAACGCTAATGTATAAACGTAAAAGCGTAATCAATATTCAAAAGTAAGTGCTGCGTACTTGCTGCATACTCAAATCAGATTTGTTTGTGTAGCAGGTGCGCAGAATTTACTATTTATCAACATTGCGAGGCATTTTTCGTCTTCTGGATTATCATATATTATGCGATGTGAGAATTATGCGAAGGGCTTAATTTTCAAAGGCACAATACAAGTAGGTGACTATGCAACAAACCAATGATGGTGTTATTAACTCTCGCGAGTTACCAAAATCTATAGTAATTCCTCAAATTCGTGGAGAGATGGCGCACCTTCGTCCAGCTACGTGCGATGATTTTCAAAGAATGGATGATTTGTGCGCATTTGATGGTGCTGCAGTTATTACTGGAAAGGATGCTAATTCAGAGCGTTCTATGGTTCATTCGTGGGTTGAAAGCTCTATGCAATGGACTAAAGATAGTCTTATTGGCGAAAATCCTTCTGAATCTTGTCGTTTTGCTGGCGATGTTCAGTTGCGTCACACTATTGCGTGGGCGATTGTTCCTGATGTTTTGGATGATTCAAATAACGCTTCCGGCGATATTATCGGCATGATTTTCCTTATAGATATTGACGGATGGTCTCGCAGTGCTCGAATTCAAGTTGTTTTAGGCAAAAATTATCGAGGAAGAGGCTATTCGCGCGACGCAATGCCTAGGGTTATGACTTATGCTTTTGCATCAGAGCCGACTGGTCTAGGGTTGCATAGAATTTGGGTAGGAGTTCCGGCAACTAATACTCGCTCACTTTCTGTATATCAATCTCTTGGATTTGTAAAAACCGGCACTGCGCGCGACGCATTATGGGATGCTCAAAATCAAAAATATCAAGATTTTGTTGTAATGGACACTCTTGTAGATGAATATGATGCCATTCGTTCGCTGGATGCGTTTGGTCTACACGTTATTGAAGAAAATCCTGGTGTAATCGAAGCTTTGAGCGCGCATGAACATTCTGTGGCTATACCTGTGCATCGTGATAATCTTGATGAAGCATGGCCGTACAATGCAAACGTCTCTGAAGGAAGTTCATCAAAAAAAGCTTGGTGGCGCATTATAGGTCGTGGACGCAAACGTAATACGGAAGGTAAGTAATGAGCGCCGAAGATCTCGACAACTATGAAACCGATGCAGAACTTGCGTTATATAAAGAATACCGTGATGTTATTAAGCTTTTTACTTATGTCGTAGAAACAGAGCGACGATTTTATTTAGCCAATAAAGTCGATTTTAATGTGCGTTCAGCAGGTCAGGATGTTTATTTTGATGTTCAACTTACAGACGCTTGGGTATGGGATGTTTACCGCCCTTCGCGTTTTGTTAAAAATGTCCGAATAGTAACTTTTAAAGATGTAAATGTTGAAGAAGTACAGAAAACAGACATTGACATTCCTGAATCTATCGCGTGATGCGCGTATGCTCAATAAGGATATATAGAAATTGCTTACCTAGCACGCAAAGTGTTTTCGTAAAAATTTGATGTATTAAGATGGAGGACAAGTGACGGATACACAATCCCCAAAGGAATCTGTGGTAATTATTGGTGGCGGTCCGGCAGGGTTGACGGCAGCCTGGGAACTCGTTAAGGATGGTGGATCTAGCCGCTACGACGTAACAGTGCTCGAAGCCACGCGTGAATTTGGCGGTATTTCGCGTACTGTGAAGTATAACGGCAATCGTATGGACATCGGCGGTCATCGTTTCTTCTCAAAAGATGACCGTATTATGCAATGGTGGCGTGAAATGCTGCCTCTCCAGGGTGCGCCTTCATATGATGATAAAAAGCTTGGTCGTCATCACGATTTGGAAGCAGGTGGACCTGATCCTGAAGTTGAAGATGAAGTGATGTTGAAGCGTCATCGCGTTTCTCGTATTTTCTGGAATCATCATTTCTTTGATTATCCAATTTCTCTTTCTGCAGCAACCTTGCGCTCTATGGGCTTTATTTTGACAATGAAAGTTGGCTTCAGCTATTTGTGGTCTATGATTCACAAATTGCCAGAAACTAATCTTGAGAATTTCTACATTAATCGTTTCGGCAAGAAACTTTATTCCATGTTCTTTGAGGGCTATACAGAGAAGCTTTGGGGTAGGCATCCAAGCCAGATTTCTGCCGATTGGGGTGCTCAGCGCGTTAAGGGTTTGAGCATTGTGGAAGTGTTGAAGAATGCTTTTTCCAAGCTTTTCCCTAAGAAAAAAGGCAAGAAGAAGGAAGTAGAGACCTCATTAATTGAGGAATTCTGGTATCCAAAGCTTGGTCCTGGTCAGTTATGGGAAACAGTTGAGCGCCGTTGCCGCGAAAACGGTGCTACTGTGCGCACAGACGCAAAGGTAGTTGCTATTAAGCAAGCAGACGGAAAGATTTCCAGTGTTGTAGTTGAAGATGCAAATGGAGAGCGTTCAGAATTGCACGCCGACCAGTTTATATCTTCTATGCCAATTAAGGATTTGGTAGCTGCTCTTGAGCAGGGTGCAGATGGTGACGAAAAGGCTGAAGTTCCAGCAGAAATGCAACGCGTTGCCAAGGGTTTGCCTTATCGCGATTTTGTGACTGTAGGCTTGCTTGTTAAGCGCGTGCGTCTGCGTAATACTACCACTATTCCAACGCTTGGTAATCCTCCTATTGTTCCTGATTGCTGGATTTACGTGCAGGATCCTGGATATAAAGTCGGACGTTTGCAAATCTTCAACAACTGGAGCCCATATCTCGTTAAGGATGTTGATAACACTGTTTGGATCGGTCTTGAGTACTTCTGCGAAGAAGGCGACGACTTCTGGAATATGAGTGATGATGATGCTCGTAAGATGGCTATTGACGAGTTGACTCGTATGCAGGTTATCAATGGTGAGGAAGACGTTCTTGATTCTCATCGTGAGCGAGTGCCAAAGGCATATCCTGCTTACTTTGACACATACGCTCAGATGCCTGAATTGATTGATTATCTTGATGGCTTCGGTAATTTGTATTGTGTTGGTCGCAATGGACAGCATCGTTATAATAACCAAGATCATTCAATGGCAACTGCTATTGAGGCTGTAGAAGATATCCGAACTGGAGAAACTTCTAAGAAGAACGTGTGGTCTGTTAACACTGAAAAGTCGTATCACGAAAAGAAGTAGTAATTAATTCTCGTATAAATTTGAGCGTTTGATTTTAAAGCGCAAATAATTTAGCGATATAGCGTCAATAATACTGGGTGTTACCCATATTATTGGCGCTTTTTGTTTATTCTAATATCGCTTTAAAAGCTTTATAAAAATTGTAATAAAAAATACTAAATACTATGGCGCGTCGCGTTGTACAGCGTCGTATAGCTGTAGTAGCATACATAATGTTCGTTGTTATGTACATATGAATTGTTATGAAATGGCAGCGAGTTCGTGACGGATTTTTCCGTAATCTTCCATGTAAAGACTTGCCGGGGCTCTATTCCGTGTGAGTTAAGGAAAGGTAAAATTGTGGCAACAGGCCAGAATCTTGAAAAAATGAAGCTTTCAGAATTGAAAGATCTTGCAAAACAGATGGGTTTGCGCGGAACATCTACAATGCGTAAGCCTGAGTTGGTGGCTACACTGACGGCTGCTCGTAATGGGGGAGAAGCGCCTGCAGGTGTAAGTGTTCGTGTTCCTCGTGATGTTGTAAATCCTAATAAAACTGCAGATACTAGTACAGATATAGAAGATGCTGGATCATCGAAAGACAATAGTGATTTAGAAGCATTAGAAGTTTTGGTTCCCAATGCTACTTCAGATCGTCGCTATAGAGACGAAGAAGATTTTGGGAATAAAAATTATCGACGCGATGCGAATCGTAATAATACATTCCAGCGTCGTCGTTCCTCAGAAGATCGTAATGATAATCGTGATCGTAGAGAAGATGGTATGGACTCGCATGAGTTGGATCAAATTTTGGCAACATTGCCTGGTGAAGATTCTCATGCAGAGGGTGAGCCGCGTCGTCAGCGTGTAGCTTCTCGTGACTTTGATAGAGAAGAACAACAAAATCGTGCTGATCGTTTCCAGCGTCGTATGCGCGGTCGTGCACGTGATTACGATGAGTCTCGTTCAGATTATTCAGATCGGCAGAATCGTTCAGAACGCATGGATCGAGTAGAACGTGAAGATCGTGATGAACGTCGTGCTGAGCGTGGAGAACGTCAAGATCGAAACGATCGCAATGTTCGTCTTGATCGCGATGCACGTGATGCGCGCGATGCTCGCGAAGAGCATGATTTACGCGAGCCTCGTCGTGAAGAGCCTCAGGAAGAGCTCGTGCCAGTAGCTGGAATTGTTGATGTCTTAGAATCTTACGCATTCGTGCGCACTTCTGGTTATTTGCCTGGTCCTAACGATGTTTATGTTTCAATGAGCCAAATTAAAAAATATGGCTTACGCAAGGGTGATGCAGTTCAAGGCTCCATTCGTGCTCCTCGCGAAGGCGATCGTCGAAATCAGCGTCAAAAGTTTGTTCCTTTGCAAACAATCGATAGCATTAATGGAATGAGCGTTGAAGAAGCTCAGTCCCGCCCGCAATTTGCTAAGTTAACGCCGTTATATCCGCAGGAGCGTTTGAAGCAAGAAACTACTCCGAATCGCATGTTGGGGCGTGTTATTGATTTAGTTGCCCCAATTGGTAAAGGCCAGCGCGGTTTGATTGTGTCGCCACCAAAGGCTGGTAAAACCATTACTCTTCAGAATATTGCAAATGCAATTACTACAAATAATCCTGAAGTGCATCTTATGGTTGTGCTTGTAGATGAGCGTCCAGAAGAAGTTACCGACATGGAACGTACTGTGCAAGGCGAAGTGATTTCTTCTACATTCGATCGTCCTGCAACAGATCACACTACTGTTGCTGAGCTTGCTATTGAGCGCGCTAAGCGTTTGGTTGAGCTTGGCCAGGATGTTGTGGTTTTGCTTGATTCTATGACTCGTTTGGCTAGAGCCTACAATATTGCAGCTCCTGCTTCTGGTCGTATTCTTTCCGGTGGTGTTGATGCTCAGGCGTTGTACCCACCAAAGAAGTTCTTCGGTGCTGCTCGAAATATTGAAGACGGCGGCTCTTTGACGATTATTTCTTCTGCATTGGTTGAAACTGGCTCTAAGATGGATGAAGTAATCTTCGAAGAGTTTAAGGGCACTGGAAATATGGAATTGCGCTTGAGTAGAGATTTGGCTGATAAGCGTCTCTTCCCAGCGGTAGATATTAATGCTTCTGGAACTCGTCGCGAGGAGTTAATTACTCCAGCTGCAGATTTGCCAGTTATTTATCGTTTGCGCCGTCTCTTTGGCGGTCTTGAGGCAGAGCAAGCGTATCAGACTTTGATTCCTCGATTGAAGAAAACTGCTTCGAACCGTGATTTCTTAGCTGCTATAACTCAACAAACTGGCACTGCTACGAATAATTCTTCTTCTACGACTATTGCGTAGTTCTTATTTCGTAAGGAATTAAAATTATTGCCCTTTGGATTATCTACCAAGGGGCAATAATTTTATTTATATTTATATTTATTAATAACTAATATTTTATGCAGCATGTAAAGCTTGTTGCGCAAGTGCAAATTTGCTTATGCGCGCTACGCCTTCTTTAAGTTCTTCTGCTTTCCCAGCGTAAGAGAGTCGCACGAATCCGCTTCCTTCTGCGCCAAAGGCTTCTCCTGGTACAACAGCAACTTTTTCTTCATCTAAAAGTTTTTTGCTAAATTCTTCTGAACTTAAACCAGTTGGTCGAACGTCAACAAAAACGTAGAATGCACCTTGAGGCTCTATAAGACGCAATGCATTGCAATTTGCCAATCCGTCTATAACAAGCTGACGTTTTGTACGATACTCTTCTCTCATTTCACGCACGTGATCTTGTGGACCTGTTAATGCAGCCACGCCGCCATATTGTGCGGTAGAATTTACAGAAGAATGCATCATTTCTGCAATTTTGCTGGTTTGCTCAATAACTTGACTTGGTGCAAGAATATATCCAATTCTCCAGCCTGTCATTGCGTAAGTTTTCGATAGACTTTCTACAATAATGGTTCGTTCGTGCATTCCTTCAGCTGCTGCAATAGATGGTGCTACAGCATTTCCGCAAGGTTCAGTTTCTGGATTGCTTGCGAATACGAATGGATGGTAGACTTCGTCAGAAATTACCCAAAGATCAAATTCTTGGCATAATTTTGCAATTTTTTCGAGTTCTTCTGCGGTGGTTACAGCACCGGTTGGGTTGCATGGAGAATTGATAATGATGGCTTTAGTGCGTGGTGATATAGCTTTGCGTATTTCTTCTGCATTAATATGCATTCCATGTTCTGGCTTAAGGGCTACAGTTACTGGAATTCCTTCGCACATTAGCACTTCTGCATCGTATGATGTGAAGTATGGAGACGGAATAATAACCTCATCTCCCGGATCTATTACTGATTTAATAGCTAAATATAATCCAATAGTAGCGCCGTCAACGGCTTGAATTTCTGTGTCTGCGTTGTAGTTTAAGCCTTTTACCCTATTCGTATAATTTGCAGCTGCCTCGCGGAATTCCGGTATGCCTAAAACGTCTGTGTATTTTGTTTTTCCCTCTCGTAATGAGTTGCACGCGGCTTCAACAATGTGTGAGGAAGCAGTTTCGCCTGGTTCTCCTAGGCATAGTGAAATAGCGTCTGGTATTTGTTCTACACGGTCAAATACATCTCTAATACCTGAACGAGGTATTGAAATTGCATGTTTCGCTACTTTTGCCATGCTGTGCTCCTTTTTGATTGTTGGTTTTGATTTTATAAGAATAATCTTTAAAGGTTATAGGTTTCGTTTATACGCTTATTATGCGAATTGTACAACACTATTACGGCTGATGTTAAAAGAAAAAATTATTTTTAACGTAATAATTTGTATTTTTTATTATTTTTTGAATAAATTTGTTCTTTTTCTGTAAAAAATACTGTACCATAAAAGAGACTGCAATGTGGCGCTACATAGATTCGTTTTAGATTCTCAATTCAGCGTCGACTGGAGAATGGAGGACGTATGGCTGGAAATCCTCATAAAGCTGAAACTAGTATAGCTATGGATTCAACTGATGCAATCATTGTTGATATTCTCGAGCATGATGGTCGAGCGACGTTAACTCGTTTGGCTAAGGCTTCGGGTTTGTCTGTTTCTGCGGTTCAATCTCGAGTGCAAAAGCTTGAGCGTAAAGGTGTTATTACCGGTTATCGCGCGTTAATTGACTATGAGCGTCGTGGTTTACCTGTAAGTGCATTTGTGTCTGTTACGCCACTTGATTTTGGGCAGGAAGCTACAATACCTAACAAATTGCGTGATATTTCTGGTATTGAAGCTTGCTATTCGATTACTGGTAGTCCAAGTTTTATGCTGGTAGTGCGTGTTGCTACGCCAAGCAAATTGGAAGAACTTATTAATACCATTCATCGCATAGTCCCTGTCAGTACAGAAACAACTATGGTTCTGCAAACATATTTCGATTAAATAATATGTGTGATTTTTCTGAAACAACGGTTGACGCGCGCGATACATCTCTTACGACATGTTGCAAAGTTGCTGCCGAGGAGATTATTGTGTTGCGTCAATCTGTTGATAATTTTGATAATGCAATAATTGCGCTGCTTGCTGAGCGGTTTAAAACTACGAAACGAATTGGTGAGTTGAAGGCTGAAGCTGGATTTGCTCCTGAGGATTCTAAAAGAGAGCAGCAGCAAATAGAAAGTTTGCTAAATATTGCGGAAAATGCCGGATTAGATTCTTCGATTGCGTTGAAATATCACGAGTTTGTTGTTACTGAGGCTAAAAAACGTCATCAGCAAATGCAGTTTTGAGATTAGATGTTTCTGTTATTTTAATTGAGCTGAACTATAGAATCACAATCAGTTTGTAGATTTTGAAGATAGATTTTCGCATACCAGTATGTAATGTTTTTGTGCATATGCATAGCTATCTGAGTAATAAAGGCGGATAATACAAGTATGACTATTGCAACTGTTGAACGTTATGCGCATATGCTTGATGCTGCAAGTCGAGGTGGCTACGCATACCCTGCTATCAATGTTACTAGTACGCAAACTCTTAATGCAGCTTTGCAGGGGTTCGCTCAAGCTGAATCTGATGGCATTATTCAAGTTTCTGTCGGTGGTTCTGCTTATTTTTCAGGTCAATCTCTCAATAATCGTGTTGTTGGTTCAATAGCATTTGCAAAGTTTGCGCACGAAGTGGCAGCTCAATACCCTAATATTACTATTGCGCTTCATACAGATCATTGTGCTGAGCGATATTTAGATGGTTGGATTAAACCACTAATTTCTTATGAAACAGAACAAGTCAAAAAAGGCGAAGAGCCGTTATTCCAGTCGCATATGTGGGATGGTTCAACAGTGCCTTTGCAACATAATCTAGACGTTGCAGAACAGTTGCTTGACGCTTCGCAAAAATCTCGCACAATTCTTGAAATTGAGATTGGTGCTGTTGGCGGAGAAGAAGACGGGCATCGTGCTGATATTGACGAGAGATTGTATTCTACGCCTGAAGATGCTTTGCGTGTTGTAGATAAGCTTGGCTTGGGTGAACGTGGCAGGTATATGGCAGCGTTTACTTTTGGCAACGTTCATGGAGCCTATAAGCCTGGCGTTGTAAAACTGCATCCTAAATTATTGCAAGAAATCCAAAAAACTGTATATCAGAACTATCAAAATATTTGTGATACTCGCACCTTTGGCGCTTCTAAAAAGCCGTTCCTGCTGGTATTTCATGGCGGATCTGGTTCTACTGCTCAAGAAATTGCTGAAGCTGTGCGCTACGGCGTAATTAAAATGAATATAGATACTGACACTCAATATGCTTTTACTCGTGCAATTGCTGGTCACATGTTCAGTAATTATGACTCTGTTCTTAAAATAGACGGAGAAGTTGGCGAAAAGAAGTTATATGATCCTCGATCTTGGGGTCGTGAAGCCGAAAAAGCCATGGCTCAGCGTGTAGTAGAAGCTTGTGTGCAGTTAGGTTCTGCTGGTAAAGCACTGAAATAGTAAATTTTTTAATTTTATATATTTCTTTTTCTTATTCGGTAGTGGCATAGAGATAGTCTTAACAGGTAAGAATTGTGCTTATTTGAGCAGCGTTAGCTCAAAAATGGAGGTGCGGCATGCCTGGTATTGTGCTTATTGGAGCTCAATGGGGTGACGAAGGTAAAGGCAAAGCAACAGATTTAATTGGTTCAAAGGTTGATATTGTCGCACGTTTTAATGGCGGTAATAATGCCGGACACACTGTTGTTGTTGGCGATAAATCTTATGCATTACATTTACTTCCAAGCGGAATTATCAGCCCTAATGTTACGCCTGTAATTGGTAATGGTGTTGTTGTTGACCCAGAGGTATTGCTTGAAGAAATTGACGCTTTGGAATCTCGCGGTGTAGATTGCTCGCGCTTGCTTGTGAGCGAAGCCGCGCATGTTATTACTCCGTATCATCGAGTTATTGATAAAGTAACTGAGCGTTTCCTTGGTAAACACAAGATCGGCACGACTGGTCGTGGTATTGGACCTACTTACGCGGATAAAATTAATCGTGTTGGTATTCGAGTGCATGATTTATTTAATGCTGATCACTTGCGCGACAAAGTTGAAGCAAGTTTGCATCAAAAGAATCAAATGCTTGTAAAACTTTATAATCAACATCCTATTGATATTGATGCAGTTACCGCTCAACTTGTGGAGCTTGGCAAACGCTTGAAGAAATATGTTGCTGATACTTCATTAGTATTGAATGAAGCAATGGATGAAGGCAAAACTGTGCTGTTTGAAGGTGGACAAGCCACAATGCTTGACGTCGATCATGGCACTTATCCGTTTGTAACTTCTTCAAACCCTACTGCTGGTGGCGCTTGCACGGGTACTGGTGTTGGTCCTACTCGTATTACGCGCGTAATTGGAGTAGCGAAAGCGTATATTACTCGTGTTGGTGAAGGTCCATTCCCAACTGAACTTTTGGATGAGCAGGGTGACTGGTTGCGTGAGCAAGGCCATGAATATGGTGTTACAACTGGTCGTCCTCGTCGTTGTGGATGGTTTGATTCTGTAGTAAGCCGTTATGCAACTCGCGTAAATGGTTTGACGGATATTGTTCTTACTAAGCTTGACGTTTTGACTGGTTTGAAGGAAATCCCAGTTTGCGTGGCTTATGATGTGGCTTTGTCTGATGGAACAGTTCAGCGTATGGAAGAAATGCCTGTAGATCAATCACTATTTGCTTCTGCGAAACCAGTATACGAGATGCTTCCAGGCTGGAATGAGGATATTTCTCAAATCCATAAGTTTGAAGATTTGCCTCAAAATACGCAAAGTTATGTAAAGCGTTTGGAAGAGCTTTCTCATTGCCGTATTTCTGCTATTGGAACTGGTCCGCAGCGTGATCATATCATTAGTGTTCACTCACTAACTGACTGAAATTGTTTATTATTTTATGATCAACTTAGCAAAACGGCACTTCTCGATTGGGAGTGTCGTTTTGGTTTATGACGATAATTTCAAAAAGAGTGAAAATGAGTAAAATAAGCGGAAAAAATAAAAAAAATAATTGTCGATTATACTTTTTAGTTTTTATTGGTGGTACATGTGGAGCTTTCGTGCGCGCAGTAATTTCTTCTTATGCGCACACGATTCACCAAGTAGACGGACAATCATTTATATTTGGCCAGCTTACTTTAGGGACTTTTTTGTCAAATATGATTGCATGCTTTATTTTTGCTCTTGTTACTGCAATATCTGTTAAAGCTTTAACGCAAGAAAAGCAAACTTTGTATAAATATGCGCTAGGAACAGGCTTTTGTGGCGGATTGTCGACTATGTCTACTTTCGCGTTTGAAAGTGCAATGTCTTTTATGGCTCCACGCATGACGCTTGTTGTTTTGGGTATGCTTTTTTCGCTGCTTTTTGGCGTTTTTATGGCTTTTGTTGGTAATTGGGTTGGAGCAGGAATTGCGAATTGCATGAATAAAAAGCAAAGTCGATCTGTTGCAGAAGCTAATACTAAGGTGATGAAGTGATGAATTCTTTATACGTTTTTATTATGTTTATTTTGCCTTGCTTTTTTGGCGGTTTAGGTGCTGTTTTAAGATGCGCAATGACTAAAAAAATTTCAGCTGCTCATAAAAGCGAAGTTCCAGTTGCAACGCTATTTATCAATTGCGTTGCTTCATTTGCTATAGGTGTTGTGTCTAATGTTTTCATGGTTGCAGCTGCAATATGTGGAGTACGTTTTGCTTATTTGATGATTTTGGGATTTTTGGGTGGATTTTCCACGTTTTCTACTGCAATTTTTGAAGGTGTGGATCTTATTCAAAGAAAGCGCATAAAAGATGGAGTGTTCTTGCTTTTTGCAGAACTTATTGTTCCATTCTTTGCTGCTTCTGTTGGGTATATTGTTTCGCAAATATTGTTACTGCACGTAATTTAGTATTTAGAAGTTAAGTGTTGTGCGCAGAATCGAGTTGTAGTGAAGTTTAAGAATGCATTGAGCTTTTTAAGCAATAAGTTAAAGCAAATATCAAAAACTTTTTGCCAGCTTCGTTGGAAAGTAATATTAGCTGGGATATTTGTCGGCGCTGTTTCTGGTTCATTAGTAGCTTCTTACAGGCTTGGTATTGAATACGGTACGGATTTTGCGCGTTGGATGTATTTACAAATCCGGCATAACGCATGGTGGATTTTGCCATGTTTAATTTTTGCTGTAATTGCAGGTCTAATTATTGGCTGGATGAGTCGTAAAGAAAGTATGGCTTCTGGAAGTGGTATTCCTCAAGTCGTGGGGTATGTTAATCGCGGTTTGAATATGCGATGGCACACGATTCTGCCAGTGCGTTTTGTTGGCGGTTTACTTGGTTCTTTATTTGGATTGTCTCTTGGACGTGAAGGTCCATCTATTCAAATAGGTGCATGTGGTGCTCAGATGTTGTCTCGAATTTTCCGTAAAGGTAGGCGTGACGATATTAAAGAGCATTATGTGGTAACTGCTGGAGCTGCAGCCGGCTTATCTGCTGCGTTTTCTGCGCCACTTTCTGGAGTTATGTTTGCTATGGAGGAGATTCAGCACGGCTTAACTTCAATTGTTCTTATAGGAGCTGCTGCAGCTGCTTTATGTGCTGATTTTGTTTCGCAAACTTGTTTCGGATTGCGTCCAGTTCTTGATTTTGGTCAGATTCCAGATTTGCCGATGAACTTGCATATTTGGATTATTCCTCTTGGTATTTTTGCAGGTTTTGTAGGCTCGATAATGAATCGTTCGTTACTTGGTTTGCAAACATTATACGGATATTTGCCAAAGTGGATGCCTGTTGCTATTGCTTGCTTAATTGCAATACCAGTTGGCTTGTTCCTGCCTGAAGTTCTTGGTGGCGGATCTAATTTAGTGCGACTTTCTGAATATGGAAAAGCAAGTCTTGCAATGCTTTGTTTGCTATTTGTGGCAAAAATGTTGTTTACTTCTACAAGTTTTGGCTGTGGTGCTCCTGGCGGTATTTTTATGCCTATTCTTGCAGTAGGTGCGCTCGCAGGTGGTGTTGCTGCGCGCTGGATTACTAGCGTTTCAGCATTTGGCATTGATACAAAATTTGTATCTGTGTTTGCAGTTTGCGTTATGGCTGGTACGTTGTCTGCATCTGTAAAAGCTCCACTCACTTCGATTTTGCTTACTGTTGAAATGTCTGGAACTATGATTCATACGCTCCCAGTTGCAGCTTCTGCATTTATCGCATTGCTTATTTCAGATATTCTAAAAACTAAGCCAATTTATGGTGAGTTACTTGAACGCTATATGAAAGTTAATAAAGATTTAGTATTGCCATCTGTAAATTCTGTAAAATAGATGTTTTTATAGATAATTTTTGTGCAATATTTGCTTATTCTTAATATTTCCTGAGCTTTTAACCACATTGCATGAATATTGTTGAAAACTCATTGCTATATGCGTTTCAATAGGCGCATGAGTATGAATATGAGTGTAAACAATAAATCAATTGGCGTTAAGCAGATTGATAAGAATTATAACAATGGCGAAGCTGTAGGCGCATTTAGAGATGTTAAACGTTATGTTTATCCTCCTCAAGTTGCAGATAAATCTATATACGAATCTGTGTCTAATGGTATAAAAATTGCGCCATGTATAGCTGACGATCATACTGTGATGACTCTTTTTCCTAAGAGTTCTCAAGATGTGGAGAGTTTTCAAAATACTGAACGCTCGCAAGATATTTCTATTAAGCATAAATCTCGTATGTTTAATAATGCTGAAGAAGATAATCTTATTGCGCGTGATTCTTTAGATCCATTGCCTAAAAATATTTTGGTTGGAATGTCTGCTGCAGATGGCATTGGGCTAAGCACTTCTCTATCTATTCTTTCTCGCTATATAAGTGAACAAGGCCATAGTGTTGCTCTTGTAGATGCTGATTTGACTCATGGCGGTTTAGACGTTCTGCTTGGTTTGGAATCAGATGAAGGTCGCAGGTTGCAAGAAGTTGATGCTCCCTTAGGTAGATGCGATGGCTATGTGTTGCGCAATGAGCTATTGCATTGGGATAATGTGGATGTTTTAGCATTTTCTCCATGGCATGGTAAATATCCTGAACCTTGGGTTTTAGAGGCTGCTATTAGAGGTCTAGCTGATGCTGTTGATGTAGTTATTGTAGATATAGGTTCTGGCGAGACTGCTATGAAGTCTTACCGTAATATTCCGCAATTTATTGACAGTGCGACTCTTGCTGCGGTTGAGCTATCTGTGCTTGATTTAGCAAGGTTTAGAGCGTTGCTACAAAAATTAGATACTTTGTGTGATTCTGGCGTAAAGTTCAACAAATTTGCTGTTGTGGGATTGCCTCCTCGTGGTTTAACGCAAAAATCTTATGTTTTAAGTATCGATGAAGCTTCTGAATATCTATCAACTACATTTCTTGGTTCTTTGCAACACGATGCTCGCATGTACACCGACATTATAGGGGGCTACGGTATTCGAAATGTGCCATCTTCAATGAAGGAAACCATGAAACGCATAAATAATTGGCTTATCGGAGATGTTATATCAAATACAAAAAATGCTGTAACTAAATATCGTCGTTCGCAATATCGTCGTTCGAAATACTCAAGAGGTAAATATGATCGTAAATAATATTCGTGATATCGATTTTGGAATTCTGCAGGAATTTGCCAATGACGTAAGAGTCACAGACATGGTTGTAAGCGAGTCTGGTCGTGTGTGGGTAGATTGTGGACAAGGTCTTAAGGAACGCGCAACTCGAGTTCCGCTTAACAACCCTGCTTTGTTAAGAGAATATGCTGTATGGCTTTGTGCACAATTAGGCAAAAGACTGGATGATGCGTGTCCTATTGCTGATGCTTCAAGTACTTCTGGCATTCGCATACATGCTGTTTTAGCGCCACTTGTATCTCAAGGAGCAGCATTGTCAATTCGTTTTCCTTCAATTAATCGTTATGATCTTGTTTCTTTGAGTGATCAAGGCATGTTTCCAAAAGAATTGTCTTGTATTCTAAGCGTTCTAGTTAAAAAGCGAGCAAATATAATGATCACTGGAAGTACTGGATCTGGGAAAACCACACTTATGAAGGCTTTGTTGGCTGCTGCTGATTGCGAAGATCGTATTGTATCTGTTGAAGAAATTAGAGAGCTTGGCGAGTTGACACAAAATCATGTTTCGTTAAGTGCGCGAGAAGCTAATGTAGAAGGTGTAGGAGAAATTGGCTTATCTCAATTAGTAAAAGCAACATTGAGAATGCGTCCGGATCGCATTATTCTTGGTGAATGTCGTGGGGAAGAAATTGCTGATTTGTTGAGAGTGTTTACTTCCGGGCATAAGGGTGGAATGACAACTCTTCATGCAGATGAAATAGAAAAAGTTCCCGCTCGTCTTATGGCATTAGGGTTATTGGCTGGGTTGGAGCCTGCAGCTTTATGTGCTTTAGCTGCTGGAGCATTCGATGTTGTTATTCATGTAGAGAGATCCTCTAACGGGCGTCGAATGATCAAAGAACTCGGTATTTTGCAATACGCTTCTAGCGCTTCGTTGCTGTGCGGCGTTCCCGTTTTGCAATTATCTTGTGGAATTGACGGCAGTATTGTCATGAAATTTTTGCCTGCATGGGTTAAGTTTTCAAATTATTGGAATCTTCCCGAAAATATGACCAGCATATGTGTTGACAGTTCAAATAATTAGTAGTCGATTGTGTTGCTTGGAGCGTAAAAATGGATATTGAAGAAGTTCTTGCTGGAATGATTGCTGCATTACGTTCTGGTTCTACTTTTGCAATGATTGTTCACAGTGACTCTAAGTCTCAACAATGTATTTGCAGTAATGCAGTTAATACAAAAATTATTTATAAATGGCTTTATGAACGTTGTTTTCCAAAGAAGCGCAATATGAATAAGACTCAACGTCGTCAGCTTGAAAAACATATGCATACTGTTTCTGAAAGTCTTATGGCTTCATATGAATTGAGTAATACTCTTGGTTGCGCTATGGCAGAATGTGTGGAAGCTACGGCAGCGTCATATCATGCTCAGAAGCGTGCAGAAGATTTACGTGCTGACGTAGCTGCAATGCCAAAAGCAACAATAAAATTACTTACTGCTCTACCTATTTTGGCTCTTTTTGCTGGTGAATTACTAGGTGGTCACCCTATTTTGATGTTAATTACAACAGTAAATGGATGGATTTTATTAACAATAGGTGGAATATGTTATGGATTGGGTTTGGCGTGGGTTAGTTCTATGTTGCAAATATCTCAGCATGCAATGGATGCTGCTTCGCTGGAAGGATGATTTATGGAATCCACAAAGCAGCTTTTGTTTATCATCCCATTGTTTGTTGTAATTGTTTGGCAATGGGTGAGTTTGAAATTAGAGTGCGATTCATTAGATAATCGTATGCGCTTTAACAGTAAAATTATGCTATTTAAATACGAATGGCGTAATTCAAAAGTTTCATATGTAGATCCTCTTCTTGGTTTACATATGATTATTGTTTCACTTCGTAGTGGTGTTGCTATTACTAGGGCTCTTAGTGCTGTTGGGCAAGTGTTTCCTTGCGGTCAAGGCATGTGGCTTTGCTCTGTTTCCAATGCTTTACTTGCAGGAGATACGTGGCATGAAGCATGGTCTTCTACTTATACTAGACAAGATGATTTTGAATTAGAAAATAAATCAAAATTTACTAATCGTAAAAACTTAGATTCTTCAGAAATATTAGCTAGATGGTTAATGACATCTTTAAAAGAATCATGGTGTTATGGTTCATCTCCAGTTCCTGTATTGTCTGCACTTGCTCAACATTATGAGAGAAATATGGCCAATATTGCTAGACAAGAAAGTTCTAGGTTGTCTGTGCGATTGCTGCTTCCTGTTGGATTATGTTTTTTGCCATCTTTTATATGCATAGGAATTTTGCCAACAGTTATGTCACTTATGCGCTAGCTTTTTAAAAATAAATTTCTAGAAAAATAAATTAGCTTTTATCCACAATGCAATTTTTTTATTTTCATTCGCAAAACAAGTTGTAATAATATTTCTATCCGAAAATTTCGGATAGTTTGAAGTGAAAGGTACAAGATGATGGTTGGGATAATGCAAAAACTTGTTGCACGATGCTCTGTGTCTATGCTTCAAGTAAATGAACAATTAGTGAATATTGAGTCATGTTTGTGTCAAAAAAGGAAATTGTACGCTGACGGTCTTAAAAATAAGGATTCTGGAGCTGTAACAGCTGAATATGCAGTAGTTATTATTGCTGCCACTGGTTTTGCTGCACTGCTAGTTGCTATTTTGAAATCAGATACGGTTCGCACAACGTTGACAGATTTAGTTAAAAAAGCATTGAAAATCGGCTAACGGCATGCTTTAGCGGATGAAATGAGCTTATGATGCGGAAAGTTATTGTGTGCAAAAGGTTGTTGCGCAAAATTAGTGATTATGACAGAGGGACGGTAACTGCTGAATTTTCTATTGTTTTGCCTTGTGCATTAATACTGTTATTTGTATTGATTGGCATAGGTAGAGCAGTTGTATGTACTATGAATTGTCATGATGCTGCTGCGCAAGTTGCGTATTATCTTGTGACTCATAAGGACGATAAAGCTGCCGCAAGTATCGTGCAGTCGGTCGCAGGTCAAGGAGCGTCGGTGAAAATAAGTCGTAGCAATAATATGGCGAATATTGTTGTTAAATGTCCTCTTATTCCTGATCCTCTTCATATTTTGCCGCCTCTAGTGGAAAGTCATGTAAGCCAGGTTTTAGTATGAGTAGGCGCAAGAATTTTGTGAAGCATTCAATAAATTTCATTCATAAGCGATGTAAGGGCATCGACTGCGGTTCTGGCACTATGCTTGGCATTATGCTAGTGATCGCAGTCTGCTCAATACTAGTGCTTTCTGCTATTTTATGTAATGTTCTCGGAGCTAAACATCAAGCTTATGCTGTTGCAACTTCTGCTGCTTTATCTGGTGCTTCTGCGTTGCAAAGGATGGAGGATAATGCGTGTGAGGTTGTTGCGCGTACTGTTGCTTCAAGCAATGCTTTTTTGAAATCTTGCAACTCTACTAGTAATGATGTAACTGTTCGTATTTCTGTTGGGCTGAATATTCCATTTGCTTCTAACGTGGAAGTTTCTGCTAGAGCAGGACTAGAAGATTGCAATAAGTAGTAAGTAGCAAAAAACGAATATAAATATCAGCAGTCGGGTGGCGGCTGCTGATAGTCTTAACTAAGATATATCGGGGAAATAGTTAGGTCGCGGTAGGTTAGGAAACATGGCACTTGCACTGTATCGTAGATATCGTCCTGACACGTTTGATGGTGTTATTGGGCAGGATCAGGTTACCATACCTTTGTCTAGAGCATTAGACCAAGGGAAAATAACGCATGCATATTTATTTTCTGGACCACGTGGATGCGGTAAAACAAGTTCTGCGCGAATTTTAGCTCGCTGCATTAATTGCGAAAAAGGACCAACTTCGCACCCATGCGGAGAGTGCCAAAGCTGTAAAGATTTAGCTACTGGCGGTGCAGGTTCTATCGACGTTGTAGAGATTGATGCTGCAAGCCATAACGGTGTCGATGATGCTAGAGAGTTGCGTGAGCGTGCTGGTTTCGCTCCTGCTCGTGACCGTTATAAGATTTTCATTCTCGACGAAGCTCATATGGTTACACAGCAAGGTTTTAATGCTTTGCTTAAGATTGTAGAAGAGCCGCCTGAGCATGTAATGTTTATTTTTGCTACCACTGAGCCGGATAAAGTTATTGGCACTATTCGCTCGCGTACACACCATTATCCTTTCAGACTTGTGCCTCCAGAGGTAATGTCTCCATATCTTGAAGATATTTGCAAAAAGGAAGGTATTCTGCCGCAGCCGGGAGTTCTTCGCCTTGTTATGCGCGCTGGTGCGGGATCAATGCGAGATACGTTATCTGTGCTCGATCAGCTTATGGTGGGTGCTGTTGATGGTTCAATTTCTTTGGATTCTGCGGTTGCTTTATTAGGTTTTACGCCTAATTCATTGATTAGCGAATTCATTGACGATCTTATTAATCATGATGGTGCTTCGATATACGATGTAGTTCGTCGCGTTATTGTTGGAGGTTACGATACTCGTAAGTTTGTAGAAGATTTATTAGGTAGAGTTCGTGATTTGTTGCTTATGGTATCTGCAGGTCCTAAAGCGGCTTCAAGCTTACTTAATGATGTTTCTCCAGAAGATTTGGAAATATTGAATAAGCAATCTGCAAGCATGACATTGCATGATTTAGCACGTATGGCTCAAACAATTAATGATGCTTTAAGTGCAATGGCTAGTGCAATTTCTCCTCGCATGAATTTGGAAATTTTAGTTGCTCGTTTGCTTGCAGACAGCGAAACTTCAAATACTGTTGCAACTAATTTGCGCATCAATAACGTGCAACAACAAAATATTTCCACTTCTACGCAGAATATTCAAAATAAAGTATCTTCTGGTGCTCATTTCGTAGGTTCTACAAGCAATAAGAAATATGTTTCTGCAGATAGTGAGAATAATAGTACTTCAAATTCTTCACTACCTTCTGAAACTACAGCATCTCCTATTGCTAAAGCAGAAACGCAATCTGCTACAAACACAAAAGAAACGGAATCTAAAAAAGTGTTTTTGAACGATGCGCATAATGCTAATTCAAAGAATGATTCCATGGATACTGATGCAATGTGGGATAAAGTAGTTTCAAAATTGCCTGATGACGTACGTGAGTATGTAACTCGTGAGTATGTTCCTACAGTGCAACTTACTTCAGCACAATCAGGTCGACAGCGTCTTATTTTGACTTTTAATGAGCCTATGAGTCAACATGCGTTTGCGCTCGCAGTATGCACTACTTCTCCATATGATGGACAAAAAGTGCCAAAAGTAGTAATGAATGAAGTGCATGAGATATTTGGCACGCAAGTAATGATTGCTCCTGCACCAGTTGCTGCTAATGGTGAACAAGTAGAATCTGTTGCTCGAATGGATCCGCAGAAGCTTGCAAAAGTTAAGCGCGATATTTTATTGCGTAAAACAGGTATATCTGCTGGTTTTAGTAATAAAACTGATTCTGATAGCAGCGGAATAAATAAAAATCCTACTAAAAAAGAATCTTCGGGTTTTAGTGGCGCTGATGGCTCCGCAGCATCAGTAGCTTCTGAAAATACTGCGGATGAGTTAAGTGATGTTGCGAATGCGGATGATGATGTTTGGGCAGACATGTCGTCTATGCCTATGTCGGATGTGATTGCAATGCCAGAAAACTCTTCTTCTGAAGAGTCTTCTTCTAAAGGCTCTTCTATTGAAGATGAGCCTATGAATCATGATGACGAGATTACAATACAGAAGAGTTCGCATTCTCATAACCAAGATGAAGCTATTTCTGGTGTCTTGGATCAAGATAAACTACAGTCTCAAGTTCAGAATGCAACTAATACTTCAGAATTGTCTGCTGAATCAATTCAGACTACTGTTTCTCCTACGAATGGAGCTACTGCTGACGAATGTTCAATGGACGATGCTTCATTAGAATCAGCAACATCTGTAAGCACTGATGAGCTTAAACAAATTTTTGAAGTTAAATCTGTTGAAGAATTTGCTTCTACTGATCCTAAAAATCCTAAAAATGCGATTATGAGCGTTAAGAAAAAGCAAGAGGAGTAGTTTACAGTGCATAATTCATCGTCATATGATGGAGCAATTGGTCGCTTAATTGAAGCATTTTCAAAGCTTCCAGGGATTGGACCTAAAGGCGCTCAGCGTATTGCGTTTTACTTACTTTCTTCCTCGGATAAAGATGTTCAAGAGCTAATAGACGCAATTAATAACATGAAAGAAAGTGTGCGTTTTTGTGATGTATGCGGAAACGTATGCGAGCAGAGTCCTTGCATAGTATGCGCAGATCCTCGGCGTGATCATAGCAAAATTTGCGTAGTTGAAGAACCTAAAGACATTATGAGTATTGAGCGAACTCATGAGTATTCAGGTGTTTATCATGTTCTTGGTGGTGCAATTAACCCAATGGCAAATGTTGGGCCTGGGGACTTAGCAATTACGCAATTACTTGAACGTCTTAAAGATGCAAAAGTTCAAGAAATTATTCTTGCGCTTGATCCTGATATAGAAGGTGAAGCGACTGTTACGTATTTGGCTCGATTGCTCGATCCTCTAGGAATTAAAGTTACTCGCTTGGCAAGTGGATTGCCTGTTGGTGGAGATTTAGAGTATGCGGATGAGATCACTTTAGGTCGTGCATTTTCTGGTCGTCAATCTGTGTAATTTTGAATATTGTTTTTATGCGCACAAGTCATTATCAATAAATAGGGCATAGTTGGTAGTCTGATATCGAAGCCATTATTCGGCATATCCTGTGCGTTTATCAATATTGACATGAGCAAGGGGTAAAAATTGGCGCTTATCGTACAGAAATACGGTGGTTCTTCTGTAGCGGATACGGATTCCATACAACGTGTTGCCAAACGCATTCTTTCTACAAAAGCAGAAGGCAATGATGTTGCTGTTGTAGTTTCAGCGATGGGAGATACAACTGACGATTTAATTGATCAAGCAATGAGTGTAAATACTCATCCTCCTGCTCGCGAAATGGATATGCTTATGACAGCAGGCGAACGAATTTCTATGAGTTTGCTTGCAATGGCTATTCATGCTCAAGGATCGCATGCTTATTCTTTTACTGGTTCTCAAGCTGGATTTATGACAGATGCTCAGTTTGGAGCTGCGCATATTCGTGCGGTTAAGCCTGATCGTGTCAGAAGAGCTCTTAGCAAAGGCAGTGTTGCAATTGTTGCCGGGTTCCAAGGAATTAACGAAGTTGGAGATGACACGACTCTCGGTAGAGGTGGTTCGGATACTTCAGCTGTAGCTCTTGCGGTTGCTTTAGGTGCTGATATATGTGAGATTTACACGGATGTAGATGGAGTATTTACTGCAGACCCACGTATTGTACCAACTGCAAAACGTATTCCTGTAATCGATTATGATTCGATGCTTGAAATGTCATCTTGCGGTTCGCGCGTACTTGCGTTGCGTTGTGTTGAGTACGCGCAGCGTTTTGGTATGCCTCTTCATGTTAGAAGTTCATTCTCACATAGGAACGGAACGCTTATAGTTCCAAATAATATTAATCCGAACGATTTGCCTAATCTGAGTTAGAAAATACGAAACTAAATATTAATAGATAATGTCAAATAATCTTCGAGCTTAAAGGCGGTAACAATGGTAAACCACGATATTCTTTCGACTATGGGCGATTTATTTCCTGATTTAGGTCCGGAAACTCCTGTTATTTCTGGCGTTGCTCATGATCGCAGTGAGGCAATGATTACGGTTCGTGGTATTCCAGATATTCCTGGTATGGCTGCGAAAGTATTTACAACTCTTGCAAAAGCAAATGTAAATATTGACATGATTGCGCAAGCAAGTGCTTCTACTGGTACAGCAGATATTTCTATTACTGCTCCAGGAGCGTCAATGGAAGCAGTCCGTAAAGTTCTAGAAGAAGCGCATGATGAATTGAAATTTACTTCTATGGATGTCGTTCCAGTAGTAGGAAAAGTAGCTGTTGTTGGCGTTGGTATGAAAACACATTCAGGTCTAGCTGCTACCTTCTTCACTGCGCTAAGTGAACATGGTATAAATACTTTGATGATTTCTACTTCGGAAATTCGTATTGCTGCCATGGTTCCTGTTGAACAAATTGATGAAGCTGTTCGTGCTTTGCATACTGCTTACGGTTTGGACGCAAGCCAGGTTGAAGCAGTAGTGTACGGCGGAAGCGGGCGCTGAAGCAATTTAAATTATTAAATTAACTAAATTGTAGAATTGTAAAAACTGTAGAAATTATACGTACTTACTTTTAGGGGAGTCTCGATGACAATTATCAACGAAAAAGGCGTGAACGTGGCAGTACTTGGCGCAACTGGCCAAGTTGGTATGGTAATGCGTCGAGTGCTTGACGAGCGCGATTTTCCAATAAAAGATTTACGTTTTATGGCTTCCGCTCATTCTGCTGGCACAGTTTTGCAATATCGTGGCAAAGACGTAGTCGTAGAAGATGTAGAAAAAGCAGATTTGCACGGAATTGACATAGCTATTTTTTCTGCAGGCGGCGGAACTTCAAAAATTTGGGCTCCGAAATTCGCTGAAGCTGGCGCAATTGTAGTAGATAATTCTTCGCAATGGCGTATGCATAACGATGTGCCTTTGGTAGTTGCGGAAGTAAACCCTGAAGATTTAGATACTATTCCAAGAGGAATAGTAGCAAATCCAAATTGCACAACTATGGCTTGCATGCCTGTATTAAAGCCGCTTGCTGATGCTTTTGGATTAAAACGTTTAATTGTTTCGTCTTACCAAGCTGTTTCTGGCGCCGGTCGAGCCGGTGCTTTGCAACTCATGAATGAGGCTCAAGCTGCATTAAACCAAGGAGCAGATAAACTCGTTTTCGACGGTAGTGCAATAGATTTCCCTGAACCTACAAAAGTTGCTTGTACTATTGCTTTTAATGTAGTGCCTTTTATCGGTTCAATAGTTGATGACGGTTCTGAAGAAACTGACGAAGAACAAAAATTGCGCAATGAAAGCCGTAAGATTTTGCATTTGCCAAATCTTGCAGCCTCATGTACTTGTGTGCGCGTAGGTGTTTTCACTGGTCACGGCATGAGTGTAAACGCTGAGTTTGAGCATGATGTAACTCCAGACATGGCTCGCGAAGTATTAAGCAAGGCTGAAGGAGTTGAGCTTAACGATATTCCTACTCCTCAGCTAGCGGCAGGAAAGTCTGCAAGTTATGTTGGTAGAATTAGGCAAGACCAAGCGATCGATGGAAATAAGGGATTGGCACTTTTCATCACTAACGATAATTTGCGAAAAGGTGCTGCACTAAATGCTGTGCAATTGGCTGAAATTATTGCTAAAAAGCGTAATTTCCTAAACTAATTATGGTTATATTGCGCTCGCGATTATGTAAGATTTTGCGTAAACTGGAATTATGTCAATAGCATCTGAAGAAATACAGCAGCAACTCGATCGTATAGTGGCACTTGGGTATCCAGATGTGGCTGATATGAGTGCCGATGCTTTTCGTAAGTTGGCAAATCCTATATTGTGTGCGCTTGAAAATAGTAGTTTAGGTGCGAATATTTTATTGGTTCCTACGCGTGAATTAGTTTCGCCTGAATCGTTGATTTCTCGTACGAGTATTAATCGCATGGCTGGATTCACCACTATGCCTCCGCGAGATATCATAAGTTTTCTTCCCAAAGACGGGTATGAGTTTCCTAAAGGCCCGTTCTATATAGTCGTCGATCCACATACTGGCTCATCGTATTTGAATCGAGAGCCTGATGTCGCTCGTAAGCTTATTGATTCTGATGAACGTTTGCCTCTTACTCTTGAGGAAGGGCTTGCTATTGCAACACAGCATCCAGATTGGCTTGAAAGCAAGAATGGATTTAATTTGCTTGGTTCGCAAAGCGCAGATGGGCGTGTGCCAAGTATATGGATGAGTCAGTGTGCTCCGCGTTTAGGTGCTGTTTGGCCAAATTCTCGTCATACTTGGCTTGGTAATGCATATTGCATGGAAAGATGTGGAGTGTCGTCGCTGAAGTAAGTTAGCGAATTTTGCGCTCATTTAGTAAAATAGTACGAAATATAACGGTAGATAATACAAATAAAGAGAAGTTGAATTTTTATAGTTTCTCATATTGTGAAGGTGCATTGTGGCATATATAACTTTTGATCATGTAGTGAAAGAATACCCATCAGGTTCTGGTGCTGTGCGAGCTTTAGATGATGCCAGTTTTACTGCACAAAGCGGTGAGCTTACAGTAATCTTAGGTGCATCTGGCGCTGGAAAAACTACAGCATTAAATATTTTGGGCGGTATGGATACTGCGACAAGCGGTCGTGTTGTTGTTGGCGATTGCGATGTTACTAAGCTAAAAGGTCGTAATTTGGTTCGCTACCGCAGAGAAGACATTGGTTTTGTTTTTCAATTTTATAATTTAGTTCCAAATTTAACTGCTCTTGAAAACGTAGAGCTAGCTTCGCAAATTTGTGCAGATCATTTTGACCCTGCTCAAACGCTTATTGATGTTGGCTTGAAAGAAAGGCTTCATAATTTCCCAGCGCAACTTTCTGGCGGTGAGCAGCAACGCGTATCTATTGCGCGCGCTCTTGCTAAAAAACCTAAACTATTGCTATGTGACGAGCCTACTGGTGCTTTGGATTATGAAACAGGTAAGGCAGTATTGCAATTATTGCAAGATATTTGCCGAACTGAAGGCATGACAGTGCTGATTATTACTCATAATGCTGCCATTGCTCCGATGGCTCACAAAGTTGTTCGTTTCCGTTCTGGAAAAGTTGTAGACGAAACTGTGCAAGAACATCCTATGGCTATAGCCGATATTGAGTGGTGATTAGGTGGTTGTTATGCGGAAAGTAGCAGCAGTTTCAAAGCAATCTGATAATAAAAATGCCAATAATGGTGGTGAAGTTAAGCGCATGCATTCGTTGCTGCCAATAGTATTTATTAGCGCAATTAGAATGTGGGTTCGCGAATGGCGCCGCTTTTGCGTTCTTGCGGTTATTGCAATGCTTGGCGTTGCTGTTATGACTGGTATTTATGCAGGATGCAACGACATGTTTCTCGCTACTAACGATATGTATGCGAAATTGCATGCTTATGATTTGCAAATCGTATCTACTCTTGGTTTAACTAAAGACGATGTTGCAGCATTACGCGCGTTGCCAAGTGTGAGTGAAGTTGAAGCAGAGCGTTCTTGGAAAGCAACAGCGCACGCAACAGATGATGCAAAGTCTTCATACGCAATGAATTTCGTGCATTATGTAGAATCACAAAAAAATCTTAATCGCTTGCATTTGCTTAAGGGCAACATGCCTAAAAATAATAGTGAAGCTGTTGTAACTCAGCGATTTTTACACGATAGTGGATTGAGCATTGGCAATGTGATAGTAGTCAACGTGCAGCAAAATGCGGGCGTTGGAAGTCTTGGTTCTTCTAATTCAAAGTCTAAAACTTATCGTTTGCGCATAACTGGTAGCGTGCTAGATAGCAACGATTTAAACAATCCTGATGGCTATCAATCTAAAGCATTTCGTAACTCTGTGACGTCTAGATACCCAATATTTACTTCTGCTGCTCCTGATAACGTGACTAGCTTGCCGTATACAGCAATGTCGGTGCGTTTGAATGATGCTCAACGTGTCAATGTTTTTTCTAAAGATTATCGTGGCATTGTTGACGATGCATCTGAACAGATTCAGGAACTCGTGCAATCTAAACGCGAAAAAGCTCGACGTAATCAAATTATCGACAAACAAGTTAATTTAGAATTAAAAAATATTATTGCAAATGATCCTAGGCTTCAGCGCGCTCCAAATTTTGTTAAAGAGCAAGCAAAAAAGCAAATTTGTAAACAAATTAAGTCAGAGATTCAAAAACGTGTTCCTCAAGCTCAATGGCATATATCTACTCGCATAGCTAACGATAGTTATGCAAGTTTGCGTTCTGACGTTGCTTCAATACAGTCACTTGGATACGCTTTCCCAGCGGTATTTCTTGTTGTAGCAATGATGATGAGTTTAACTGCTATGGCTCGTATGGTTGAAGAAGAGCGAGGGCTTATTGGTACATACTTAAGTTTGGGATACGGTCGTTCTACTGCAGTAACAAGACATGCTTTCTTCGCGATATTTGCGTGCTTTGTTGGCGGCGGAATTGGCGATATTATGGGTTTTCTTGCAATCCCTTCACTTTTACTAAAAATCTTGCGTGGTTTATACGCTGTGCCAGACGTTAGGTTGAAGTATGACTGGCTATATGGCTCTTTGTGTGTGCTAGCATTTGTGATTCCTGTTGCAATATGCACAATCGTTGTTAGTTGGCGAGAAACAAAGCAAGTTCCTGCAGCTTTGTTAAGACCAAAAGCTCCAAAAGCTGGTTCTCGCGTTCTTCTTGAAAGGTTGCCTTGGATTTGGAAGCGAATGAGTTTCTTAAATAAGGTTACCGTTCGCAATTTGGCGCGATTTAAAGGCAGATTGTGCATGACTATTGGTGGAGTTGCTGGTTGCACAGCGCTTATTGTTTGCGGTCTTGCTTTGAACGATACTGTTGCGACCTTGGGTATTCGCCAATACGAGGGAATTTATCGATACGATATGATTTCTATCTCGGCTCCAGGATCTTTCCAAAATATGAAGAAAAGCGTTGAGCAAGACAAGTCAAACAATAAAGTAGAAACTATACTTCCGGCTTATGTGGGCTCTGGAGAAATAGCTAAAAGCCAATCAAATAAGTCGAATAGTCGTCATGTTGAGGATGCGGAAAGCGTGCAGTTGATTGTTGTAAAAGACACAAAAGCTTTGTCTCATCTTGTAAATTTGCAGGATGTGAACAATAATTTGCAAACTATTAAACTTACGGATGAAGGTCCGTTGCTTTCTCAAAGCGCTGCTGCATCTCTGGACATTACTCGTGGTAGCGAAATTAATGTGACGAATACTAGTTTTAAACGTGCGAAGGTTAAAGTTAAAGCTATTGTTCGTAATCTTATCGGTTCTAATATTTACATGACTGAACGTTGCTACGAACGCTTATTTAATGGTGAAAACAGTAAGCTTCTGAAACATAATGCGTTAATTTTGCGTTTGCGCGGTAGCGATAATAATAAAATTAAATATGCTGACAAGGTTTCTGAACGTGACGGTGTGCTTGCTGTTATGAATATTACGCGTATGAAGCATGCTTTTAGTTTTGATCTTATGAATGCTGTTGTTGCTTTAATCGTAACTTTGGCTGCTGGCTTAGCTTTAGCTGTGCTTTTTACTCTTGCAAGTACTAATATTTCGGAACGTACTCGCGAAATGGCTACGCTGAAAGTTCTTGGTTTTTATCGTAGAGAAGTTCATTCCTATGTGCATAAAGAAATGCTTACCTTAACTGTTATCGGCATTGCAGTTGGATTGCCATTAGGAAGGCTTATTGCAGGATTGTTGACTAGCGCGCTTCGTATGCCGTCTTTGTATTTTGAAGTTGAAGTAGCTCCTTTAAGCTATTGCATTGCTGGCGTTGCAACACTAATTTTTGCGTTAATTGTGCAATGGGCTACCAACCCAGCTTTGGATCGCATAGATCCAGTAAGCTCACTTAAAAGTGTGGAATAGTTGCGCGAATTGTGGAATGCGTAATGAATAGTTAAGGGTTCCTATAAAATTAGAAATTCGTGGCTATTAAGGAACGGAGTTGTAATAATGAGTGAGACTGTGAATAGTGACATTAATGTAGGTTCTAAACAAACAGAATCTACAGAGACGCACAATAGCACATCTTCTCATAATCAATCTTCTAGCGTATCTGCGCAAGAAAATGCAAGTAGCAATACAAACCAAATGGAGCGTAGTCTTACCAAGCGTCATGTGCAATTTATTGCTATTGGCGGCACAATTGGAACAGGTTTGTTCCTTGGTTCTGGAAAATCAATTAGCTTAACAGGTCCGAGTATTGTATTCGTTTACATTATTGTGGGCTTGATTATGTTCCTGCTGATGCGTGGTATTGGTGAGCTAATGTACAAGGATCCAAACCAGCATACTTTTATTAGTTTTATTACGCGTTATCTTGGCAGAGGTTGGGGTAATTTTGCTGGATGGTCGTATTGGTTTGTGCTTGTACTTATTGGTATGAGCGAAATTACGGCAGTTAGTACGTATTGCGTCACATTCTTCCAAACTTTCGATATTGACGTAAGTCATTGGAAATGGCTTATAGAAGTAGTATTTTTAGCGGCTTTAGTGTGCATAAATTTGGTAGCTGTAAAGCTATTTGGGGAAACTGAGTTTTGGTTCTCAATGATTAAAATCACGCTAATTGTTGCTCTTATTGTTACAGCCGTAGTTATGGCTTTAGTTGGTTACCATTACTCTGCAGCTCCTTTGCATGGTGGCGTAATAAGTCCTGCTGGTCACGCTGGATTAGATAATATTTTCAACAATTTTTCGCTTATGCCAAACGGATGGCTTTCTTTCTTAATGAGCTTCCAAATGGTGTTTTATGCGTACCAGCTTATTGAGTTTGTTGGTGTGACTGTTTCGGAAACTAAGAATCCTCGTCAGGTTTTACCAAAGGCTATTAACGAGATTATTGTGCGCGTACTAGTTTTCTATGTTGGCGCTCTTATAGCGATTATGCTTATTGTGCCGTGGCAACAGTTTAAAGCTACGAATGCGGAAGGCGTATTTATGTCACCATTCATTATGGTGTTCCAATACGCAGGATTGCATTGGGCTTCTGCGCTTGTGTTCTTTGTGGTTATTACAGCTGCTTCTTCTGCGCTTAATTCTTTGCTGTATTCTGCTGGTCGCCACATGTATCAGATTGCGCTTGAGTCACCTTCGCCTCTTTTGGGTAAGTTGCGTAAGGTTTCACGCACGAAGGTTCCTGCTCGCGCGATTTTGTTCTCGTCTGCTTTGATTCTTCTTTCGCCAATTATTAATTCGATCCCTGGCATTCATGGTGCGTTTATTTTGTTTGCTTCGGCTTCTTCTGCAGTGATAATCATGATTTATATTTTGATTATGGTTACGCATCGTAAGTACCGTGAATCTGCTGATTTTATGCCAGACGGTTTCGTTATGCCGCATTATAAGCTTTTGAATTCTATTACTATAGCGTTCTTTGCTTTTGTGTATGTGACTTTGTTTATTAGTGACGATACACGAGCTTCTGCAATTGGTGGACTAGTGTGGCTCGTATTGTTCGGCGGATACTGCGCCTTACATCAGCATTGGCAGAATCGCGATTTAGCTGAAGCTTTGGGGAAGTAGGGTACTTCTTTACTTGATTTCTGTTATGCTTGCTGTGTGCGAATTATTGTTGCAGATTGCAGTGCAGAGTATACAGGTAGGTTAAATGCCACGCTTCCTTTAGCTAAGCGAGTGTTGCTTATTAAAGCAGATGGCAGCGTACTTATTTTTTCTGAGCTTGGTGCGTATAAACCTCTTAATTGGATGGTAGCTCCTTGTACTATGCGTGTTTTACGTAAAGAAGATAGCGGCGAATCCGATGCTGGCATTGTTGTAGATGGCTGTATTTTGCGTGTTGCTGCTGCTAAAAGCGATGATTTGCTTATGATTTCGCTTGAGCATGTTTATAGTGATAATACTTACGATTTGGGTGAGGATCCTGGCTTAGTTAAAGATGGTGTTGAGGATCATTTGCAACGTTACTTGGCTGAGCAGATTGAACGAATCGGCGATGGTGCCACGTTGGTGCGCCGTGAATATCCTACGGCTATCGGCCCAGTGGATATTATGGCTCAGGACGCGGATGGTGTACATGTCGCTATTGAGATTAAGCGGCATGGCGGTATCGACGGCGTTGAGCAACTTACGCGTTATTGTGAGTTGCTGAATAGAGATCCGTTACTTAAGCCGGTTAGAGGTATTTTTGCTGCGCAAACTATTAGTCCACAAGCCCGTGTTTTGGCTGAGGATCGTGGATTTACTTGCTTAATATTGGATTACGATGAAATGCGTGGAGTCGAGTCCAACGATCTTCGTCTGTTCTAAATATGTGTTCTAAATATGTAAAAACCCCTCGGGAAGGAGGGGTTTATTATTTATGAATCGCTAGTTAATTTTGTAACAGTTTGCAAAATTACAAATCTCACGAAGCATAAAGAATATCGACTACAAAGTACAGTGTGGCATTTGCAGGAATAGTTACGTTTCCGCGCGCATCCTTCTTTTCTTCTTTACCGTAGCCATCTTCTGGTGGAATTACCAAAAGAACTTGGGAACCGACTTTCTTGCCAGTTAAGCCTTTAGTCCAACCAGGGATTACTCCTCCCGCAAGTTGGAAGTCTGCAGGTATGCCACGCAGCCAAGAAGAATCAAACTGATGGAGTTTGCCGTCTTTATCGGCAGTCCAACCAGTGTAATGAGCGGAAACTGTGTCTTTTGCAGTTACTTTTTTGCCGGTTCCTTCAATCAAAGTCTGAGAAACAAGCTTTCCGTCTGGAACGTAGTTATTTTTATCTAAGGTTGGTGCTCCAGATTTATCAAGAGTTACCTTCGGCAAATTTGCGGGAATATTCGTAACAGCTTTGCCTGTTGCTCTAGTTAGAGATTTTGATCGCGAAACCATTGTAAGAACCATAATATATGAAGGATTTTTGGCTCCTCCGCTTACGCCCAAAGCAATAGTCGTATTAATTTTTTTGCCCTTAATTAAAGCGTAATATGGTCGGCTTGTAGAGTTTTTATTAATGGAAATTGAGCAATCAACTTTGCCTTCTTTCCAAGTATTCATAAGCTCTTTGCCGGTTTTGGAGTCGAACACAATGCCCTGAGAGCATACGCGATCGCCTTCTTTAATTGTTTCTCCGTTGCCTCGTTGCAAAACGGCATAAGTATTTTGCTTTACTTTTACAGGCGTTTTCAGCGTTATTTTAGGCTTTTTGCCCAGCTCTCCTGATGCGCTTATGCCTTCCAGCAACTGCATTCCAGCTTTTTGAGCGTTTTCATCAGTTAAATTGTTATTGTCAGAATTTTCTCCGCATGAAGCAAGCACTACGCACATTGCTACTGCGCTAATAGTTGCGAAAGCGCGAAGTAAAAGAGATTTTTGTCCTAATGTTTTGATTTTTTTCATAGCCTCACATTACCGCTTGACGCTGATTTTTACATCAAAACATGCAAGTAATATTAAAAGACTGTAGAATGGTATCGTTATGACAAATATAGAAGATGCTTCTGATACAGAAGGACGACCAATGCGACGACCAATGCGACGGCTCACTTTGCGCAGTAAAATCATGCGCGGCGTTGTAGCTCCATTTTTTGCTTTGCTTGCAGTATTAAGTGTTGTTCTTGGTGTTGCCAACTCAACATTTTGGAAGCCTAGTAATGTGGTTATTGCGTACGCTAAAGTATCTGGAACTCGTTATATTGTCACTGACCCTGGTGTTTTGAATCTTGTAGATAACAGGGTTCGTATTAGTGTTGCTGCTTTGCATACGCGTAAGCCTATTTGTGTTGCTGTAGGTTTAACGAAAGACGTAAGAGGCTGGGTGGCAGGTTCTCCAGTACAAAGAATTACCGGTTTGCGTGATTGGAATAATCTTTCAGTTTCTGAAGTGTCTGGTAGAACCTCTGTGCAAGCGGGTGACTCTGTGGACATTAAGGATCCTGACGTAAAATTCCAAGAATCTAATTTATGGCCTATAGTTACATGCCAGCTTGGTTTAGCGAAATTGGCAATAAATACTGCAGATTATGTTCAATCTTCTGGTTCTGCGTCATACGATCATGCTGTTGCAAACGGCACAATGTCTAAATCAGGTACTCGCTCTAGTAAGTCAAATAGCTCTGATACTGCTTCTTCTGCACTGCGTTCGCAGGCTGCTAGACGTGTTTTGCTAATTGATTTGGGGGATAATATACCGGAAGCTTCCATAGAATTGCGGTGGCGTCGTAATCAAATTCCAGATTTTGCAACGCCTTTATATTTTGTAGGAGCACTTTTTGCAGTATTAGCTATACTTTCTGCAACTATTTTTGCAATGGCTCCGCATCGTCGTCGTAATAAGCAATTAATAGCTAGCCGTTCAGGAGCGTTGGCAGTAAAGTCTGCACAGCGTGACGAAGTCACCTTTGCTGAGGCGATTTCTGGAACCATGTCTGGTATTTTTGGTCACAAACGACACAAGAAGGATTCTGGAAGCCACGCAAGGCATGGGGATCATGCGCGTCGTCGCAAAGATCCAATGCAAAGCGGCGACTCAAATGGTATGCAAACTCGAATTGCGTCTGCTTCTACAGCGGTTGCATCTACTGATTCTTTGGCTGAAACTACTGTTATTGCACAAGATGAAATGCTTGCGTTTGCCGCGCGCTTTATGCAGCAACATGACGATAATTCTTATTTAGATGACTTAGGCAATGCTGATGATGAATTTAATGATTTGCACAATCAGGATGCTGCGGCAAACGGGGAAGATTTAGCAAATGCGGAAGATATAGGGAATGCGAAATATTCTGGAAATTCAGCGGAATCAGCAAATTCAGAAAATAAGCAATATAAGCGGAATTCTCAGAATATTAAGACTCCGCGAAATAAGAAAAAATCTTACGCAAGCGCGTCGGATGGCAATAGTCTGAACGATCATAAGGATAAGCATCAGCAGCAAAATAAGTATGCACAGCAGAATAACAAGAGGCGTAACCGTCAGAACGATAGAAACAATGCTAATAATTCTGAAAAGTTTGCAAAGAAACGTTTAGAAACGGTCAAGCCTTCAGATAGTAATAGCAAGATTTCACATGAATCTAGTAAGAAAAAGCTTAATGATCACGAAAACTATCGCAACTCAGAATCAAACAAGCGTCAAAATTCGTCTAAAAATAGCAACGATAAGCAGTCTCGCATAAAACGAAATGGGTTTAGAGGAGACGGTGGTAACGGTCGTTACAGAAAAAATGGGAAAGGCTACCGCGGTAATTCTTCAAGTGAGCGAGGAAATGAATAAAATGCGTAATACTAATGTCGATATTCACCGCGTAAACAGTAAAAATAGAGGCGTATTGCGCAACAACATAGTCACATTAATAGCATGTGTTGTATCAACGGTTATGGTAACTGGATTATCTGCTTGCGATGGGCAGGTGCCGAAACCTGCTGAAGCGCGTAGTAATCAAGAGTTGCCTAATGTGACTATGCTCCAAGAAAAAGATATCCGCTTGGGGTTGCTTCGCACTCTAGAAAAGGCAAATGACGAAAAAGATGTGGATTCATTATCTCAAGCAGTTTCTGGACCTGCTCTCGATATTCGCACGAGCGAGCTTACGATTGCAAACAAAACTGGAAACTTAGATCCTAAGACCACTATTCCGCGTGAAGCCGCGCAAACTATTGTGCCAACTAATTCTGGTTGGCCAAGAGATTTAATGACTATTACAACTACTACTAAAGATCAACAGTCAAAACGTTTGCTGGTTTTACGTCAACAGAGAGCGCGTTCGAATTATAAACTTTGGGCTGTTGCGCGCTTATTCCCTGGAGTGCATCTTCCTAAATTTGCTGTGCCAAGTATTGGTTCTTCAATGGGTAAATCTAATGATACTGGTTTGGTGATGACTCCAGATGAAGCGGTAGCTGCGTATGCAGACGTTTTACAAAATGGTGAAAACAGCAAGTACGCGAAGCATTTTGCTGACGATTATTTGCGTAAAAAGTTAGTTGAACTTTCTAAAGCAGTGCAAGCTGGAATGGAGCGAAATAAAGGCTCTCAAGAACAAATCTTTACACCAAATCTCAAACAAATAAGCATTATGCGTTCAAGCGATGGAAGCGATTTGGTTGTTGCGCGCATAGATTCTGTGTGGACTCGTAAAGCTGGTGAAGGGCGTGAATCTCGTCCTGCTTCTGATGAAGAAAAAGCATTATTTGGCGATGGTAAAGCAAAAGGTACTATGCGAGTAACTTACGTAAATGTTATTGCTCTAGTAGTTCCTCCAGCTAGTTCTCATATGAAGATTATTCCTGTTGGTGCTGAGCGTCAGCCTATTAAGGTAGAAGCTTTATAAATTTTGTAAGTACAATTTAGTGTGCTTGGAAAAGAGGAAAAATGGTGAGTAGTAAAGCGCAAGGCATGAATCCTGGCGGATTTTCGCTTGCTGGGGCTGTAGATTTAGAAGGCGTAAAGCGTCGCGTAGAAGCTCAAGCTAAGCAAGCTGCTAAAGCTGCATCGGGCTCTACTGGTTCTTCTGCTCCAAAAGCTGGCGGCTATGTAATCGATGTTAATGAGCAGTCTTTTCAGGCGATGGTGCAAACGTCTGTAAGTTTCCCAATTGTTATTTTGCTTTGGCAAGCTAATGACGAGGCCTATTATGATGTGGCACAGAAATTAGCGGATGCTGTTAACGCGCTTGACGGTCGTATGCAGTTAGCTCGTATCGACTCTGATGAAAGCCCAAGTATTGCTCAAGCATTGCAAGCGCAGCAGCTTCCTGCAATTTACGGTTTAATTGGCGGACGTCCTATGCCTATTGCGCAAGGTTTACCTAGCGACGAGGAATTACAGCAGATTTGTGGCACTATTTTGCCGCAATTGGTTCAGGTTGCTGAACGCTCTGGTGTTGCTGGAACTGCTCCTTTTGTGGAATCCTCGGTTGAGAAAAAGTCTGAAATGTCTAAAGACTCAGATCAAGATAGTTCCGGGAATAACTCTGTTGAGAATGTTCCGCCTGCTCATGAGCAAGCTCATTCGCTTGCTATGAAGGGTGATTATGAAGGTGCTGCACGCGAGTATGCAAAAGTAATGGAAGCAGATCCTCATGATGTGCTTGCATCGCGTGAACATGCAAAAGCTTTGTTGCTTTCGCGTAATACTAATACTGATGTTGCTGCGGTTAGAAAGGCTGCTGGCGATAATAAGGATGATTTAGATTCGCAGCTTGCAGTAGCAGATGTAGATATGATTGACGGTCATATTGATGACGCTTTTGGGCGACTGCTTGACTTCCTTGCATCTGGTCATAAGAGTGATGCGGATGCTATTCGTTCTCGTATGCTTGAGTATTTTGCCATACTTCCTGCAGATGATGAGCGTCTTGCGCGCGCTCGTCGCCGTCTTGCAATTCTTCTTTATTGATTATTGCGCGATGACGCTTTTGGGCGACTTATGTAGTATTAAACAAAAAAGCCAAGAACCACAACAATCGTGAGAAATTTGTGTGATTCTTGGCTTTAGTAGCGGGGCATGGATTTGAACCATGGACCTCTGGGTTATGAGCCCAGCGAGCTACCGAGCTGCTCCACCCCGCGTCGGCTACTTTTAGCAGCTCTATCTACGATAGGTGCAAATTTAGATTTGTCAACTTTCGGGCGTGTCTCGCTGTATTTGGTTAGAATTTTACGATTCGTGTACATGAGTGACATAGACATAATAAACATAAACAAGTGTGGAGTATAATAAACACATGCCTATTAAGATTCCTGAAGGATTGCCAGCGCGAAGCATATTAGATGCTGAGCGAATTTTTGCATTGGAACGCCCAGAAGCAGAACAGCAGGATGTTCGACCACTTCGTTTGTTGATTTTGAATCTTATGCCCAAAAAAATCGAGACAGAAACTCAGCTTTTGAGACTCATCTCTAAGTCTCCTTTGCAAGTTGACGTCGATTTTATGAAAACTTCTACGCATGTATCGACACATGTTAGCGCTGATCATTTAGTAAAATTCTATGAAAATCTTGACGCACTTCGTAACAACTATTACGACGGATTCGTTGTGACGGGCGCTCCTGTTGAGCATATGGAATTTGAAGAAGTCGACTACTGGCACGAATTTACGCAAATTCTTGACTGGGCATCAACACACGTTTTCTCAACAATGTATTTGTGCTGGGGCGCAATGGGTGCGCTTTACTATCGATATGGCGTAAAAAAGCATGTTCTCAGCAAAAAAGTTTTTGGCGTGTTCCCGCAATATTTGCAGGATGAGTACTGTTTTCTTACAAATGGTTTTGATGAAATCGCTTTACAACCGCATTCTAGAATAGCGAGTGTTGATGTTGACAGCATTTCTGCAGATCAGCGTTTACAAATTCTTACGTATGGTCCCGAATCTGGTCCGGGATTAGTTGCTACGCGTGATTTTTCTGAAGTTTTTGCGCTAGGACATTGGGAATATGGCAAAATGACTCTTGCGCAGGAATATGAGCGTGACATGTTAAAAGGTTTGAGCAACGTGCCATTCCCTTACAACTATTTCCCTCATGACGATCCAAAATTAGAGCCACTATTTTCTTGGCGTGCGCACGCGAATTTGCTTTGGCGCAACTGGCTTAATTGGGTGTACGAAACTACGCCTTACAATCTTTCTGATATTCCTCATTTAAGAGCTGCTGGAAGGCTTGGAACTGAACGTTCTATAAGGCATGAGCCGGCTTCTCCGCGCTCCGATAATTTTTATCCATTTGACGGCATTAAGTACGGTATGAACAAATAAATTTTGAAGTTGCGTAATTATGTACAAGCAAAGAGTACAATCAGCAATTAGATATATTTTTCGTTTCGTGCCCCGCGCCTTACGAAATATGAAACATATGATCTAGTTGATATATATGCCGCGAGAATGATTGAATTGAGTATGTGAGTGAGCGGCACTGAATTGAGGCGTGTGAACGGATTGCTATAAGGAGGCACTTATGGATGTGATGGTTGATGTTTTACAGAAGACCACGACTGTAGCTTCTACTGTAGCTTCGAATAAACCAGAGCTACCTGATATTAGTGAGTTTTTGCCTCCAGAGATTTTGTTCCAAGGCACTCCATTTGCCATGAACCGAATTGTTATGGTGCGTATTATTATGGCCGTAATCGTTATGATTATTTTTGGCATTGGAGCAGCTCGCGCAAAAGTGGTTCCAGGAAGATTCCAAAGCGTGCTAGAAATTCTAATGGACTTTGTGCGATTTAACATTGTGTACGAAATGATTGGCGAAGAGCGCGGCAAGCGTTATGTGCCAATGATAACAACTCTTTTTATAACAATATTTTTCTTTAATCTTTGCTCAGTTATTCCAGGCTTAAATATGGCTGCAACAGCAACTATTACAGGGCCATTAGTGTTTGCTCTTTGGGTTGTATGCCAATACTTAATAACTGGAATTAGAGAAAAAGGATTCCTAACGTTCTTCCGCGAATCCTTGTTCCCAGCAGGCGTGCCATGGCCAATTTACTTTATTCTTACGCCATTGCAGCTTCTGGAATTGTTGATTGTGCGACCACTTTCGCTTACAATTCGTTTGTTTGCGAATATGATTGCTGGCCATTTGCTGGTGGCCACTTGTCTAGTATTCACCAACTTCTTTGTGGTGGATTCCAGCAATAAACTCCTTGCCTTAGGCGGTGCATTATGGCTGCTTGGTGGCATTCTGTTTACAGTATTCGAAGTAATAGTCGCAGGCTTGCAGGCGTTTATTTTTACCGTTCTTGCATCTGTGTATATTTCGGAAAGTTACCCCGAGAAAGAAGAAAAATCTGCTGTTGCTATTGCATAAATAGGTAAAACTAATTAAAGCTAGTTAAAGCAAACAGATAAAACAGGTTTGATAATCTTAGGGTTTATAACTGGTTACTGTTCCTAAAGAAAGGAAACCAATGAATAGTATCATCGCTCTCGCAGGATTGACGGGCAACCTTAGCATTCTAGGCTTTGCTGTTGCTACTCTTTCCCCTGCTATCGGAATGGCAATGGTTGTAGCCAAGGCTATGGAATCCACTGCACGCCAGCCAGAAGTTGGCAACCGTATTCAGTTGTTCATGTTTATTGGCTTGGCATTCATTGAGGTTCTGGGCTTGCTCGGATTCGTTGCCTACATTATGGGAAGCTGAACCGAACGAAACAACTCGTTCCAACGCATACAAGTGTTGAAAGAATAGAAAGGACAAGCCATGGCATATGCAGCCGAAACTAATAAACTGGCGTTGTTCTTGCCGGAGCCTTACGACGTTATATGGTCGCTGGTTGTTTTAGTTGTTCTTGCAGCGTTTTTCTACAAGTTCGTTATGCCTAAATTCCAGGCAATTCTTGATGAGCGTGCAGAAAAAATTGAAGGCGGAATGGCTAAGGCTGCTAATGTGCAGCGTGAAGCAGACGAGTTGAAGAGCCAGATTGAAAACGAACTTTCTCAAGCTCAAACTGATGCTGCAAATACTCGTGAAGAGGCTCGATCGGAAGCTTCAAAAATTATTGGCGAAGCTAGACAACGCGCTGAAAAGGATGCTGCGAAGATTATCAGTGAAGCACAGCATTCTATTGAGGCTCAGCATAAGCATGCCATGTCCAGCCTCCAAGGAGAAGTATCGGTTCTTGCAGCAGCTTTAGCTGGCAAGATTCTTGCATCCAAATTGGATGACGATACCGTCAGTTCCAAGATTATTGATCATGTGATCGATGAAGTTGGAGACACTAAAAATTCGGATCAAAGCAAGTAAAGTAATGTGCAAAACTGAATAATCGCAAAATAAAATTACGGTTATTTCGTTTTGTATTATTTGCGTTACTTCGTTTTTACAGAAACGAGGAGGTAAGAATGCCAGAAAAGGCAGCGCGAGTAAACGATAGTTTGTCGCGTTCTTCGCTTGCTCAGGCCATCTCAGATGCGCACGATGAAGCGCAGCGCATTTCGGACGAGCTTTCGTCAATGATGGACATGATTGATAAGTATCCTGAGCTTTCTGATGCGATTACTGATCCGAATAGGTCTTCGGAAGATAAGTCTCGCCTTATTGACGAGCTTATTGGAGGTAAGGCGCACCCTGTTGTATTGCGCATTATGCATTATCTAGTAGGAACTTGGCACGGAGGTGCCGAAAGCGGTAAAACAGGTAGCTTCGGCGGCGCTTGGTCAGGATTTGAGCGTGAAGCTGGAGAAACATTGGTTACAGTCACTACTGCTCAGCCGCTTACAGATAAGCAAATTAAGCGTTTGATTGAAATCTACAGCGATAAGTTGGGTCATCGTGCATACATTAACCCAATTGTGGATCCAAATGTGCTTGGTGGTATGCGTATACAAATCGGTGATCAAATAACCGATCGCACCATGTTGATGCAGCTTAAGCAGTTGCAGCGTTCTGCGCGAAATGGTGCTTGGACACAGGCAGTGAAGTAGTAAATTAAGGAGAATTATGGCGGAACTATCTATTGATCCCGCCCTGATACGCAAGGCACTCGACGGGTTCGTTGACTCGTATAAGCCTGCAGACATGCCAACGCAAGAAGTTGGCTATGTTGTTACGGCTGGTGACGGCATTGCGCACGTAGCTGGATTGTCCGGCTGCATGGCAAACGAGCTGCTCACATTCGAGAACGATACCTTGGGTCTTGCGTTCAACCTTGATGCACACGAAATCGGCGTTGTTATTCTCGGCGATTTTACAGGCATTGAGGAAGGGCAGGAAGTATACCGCACAGGCGAGGTGTTGTCTGTGCCGGTTGGTGACGCTTATCTTGGTCGTACCGTTGATCCGTTGGGTAATCCAATCGATGGTTTGGGTACGATTGAGTGCAATGAGCGTCGTATTCTTGAAGCCCAGGCTCCAGACGTTATTCACCGTCATCCAGTCGATGAACCATTGTCTACTGGTTTGAAGGCTATTGACGCAATGACGCCAATAGGTCGTGGTCAGCGCCAGTTGATTATTGGTGATCGTCAAACAGGTAAGACTGCAATCGCAATAGATACGATTATTAACCAGCGGGCTAACTGGGAAACTGGAGATCCAAAGAAACAGGTTCGCTGCATTTATGTAGCAATCGGTCAAAAGGGTTCCACTATTGCTTCAGTGCGTCAAAGCCTTGAAGAAGCAGGAGCTATGAAGTACACCACAATCGTGGCAAGCCCAGCTTCTGATTCTGCAGGTTTTAAATACATTGCACCTTACACTGGTTCTGCAATCGGTCAGCACTGGATGTACAACGGCAAACACGTTTTGATTGTTTTCGATGATTTGTCGAAACAAGCAGAAGCATACCGTTCAATTTCCCTGCTTTTGCGTCGTCCACCTGGGCGTGAAGCTTACCCAGGCGACGTGTTCTACTTGCACTCTCGTCTGCTTGAACGTTGTGCTAAGCTTTCTGACGATTTGGGTGGCGGTTCTATGACCGGTCTTCCAATTATCGAAACCAAGGCAAACGATGTTTCTGCATACATTCCAACCAACGTGATTTCTATCACCGATGGTCAGATCTTCTTGCAGTCTGATTTGTTCAACGCAGGTCAGCGTCCAGCAGTAGACGTTGGTATTTCCGTGTCTCGTGTTGGTGGCGCAGCTCAGGCTAAGGCTTTGAAGAAAGTCTCCGGCATGTTGAAGATTTCCTTGGCTCGTTACAAGTCTTTGGAATCCTTCGCAATGTTCGCTTCTGATTTGGATGCAGCCTCAAAGGCACAGCTTACTCGCGGCGCTCGTTTGACTGAGCTACTTAAGCAGAAGCAGTTCTCTCCTCGAGCAATGGAGCAAGAAGTTGTTTCTGTGTGGGCTGGTACTCATGGAAAGCTTGACGATATTCCTGTGAAGGATGTGTTGCGTTTTGAAAGCGAATTGTTGGATTACTTGGATAAAGGAACCGACATTTTGCAAGTAATTCGCGATACTGAAGACTTCACTAAGGAAACTGAAGCTAAGCTTGATGCAGCCATTGATGATTTCCGTAGGACGTTTAAGACATCTGCTGGCAAGCCTTTGATTGTAAAGGATTCTTTGCCGCCGGCTGAAAACCCTGCTCCTGTTGAGAAGGAACAGCTTGTAGCTAAGCCAAAAGCAGACAGTCGCGAGCCTGAGGGGAAGTAGCGTATGTCCTCCCAACTTGCATTGAAATCGAGAATTATTTCCACACAGTCTTTGGGTAAAATCTTTAAGGCTCAGGAAATGATTGCGTCTTCTCATATCGCTAAAGCGCGAGATATTGCGCTTAATGCTAAGCCTTATAGTGACGCAATTTTCGATGCCGTGCAGGCGTTGGTAGCTCATCACGAAGCAAATATTAAGCATCCTATTTTTGGTAAAGAGCATGCCGGCAATCGCGTAGCAGTTTTGGCTCTTACTTCTGATCGTGGTATGGCAGGTGCGTTTACGTCTTCGATTATTCGTGAGACTGAAGCACTTCTTGCAAAACTCGATGCAGAAGGTAAACATGCAGAACTGTACGTGTACGGTCGACGTGGTGCAACTTACTACAAGTATCGCAATCGCGATGTGGCAGGTACTTGGGAAGGTTCTACTGACCATCCTGACGTTACTATTGCTGAAAAGATTTCCGATACTTTAATGGACGCTTATATGACGCCGGAAGCAGAAGGCGGAGTTTCGGAACTGTATATTGTGTTCACTGAATTTATAAATATGGTGAGGCAAAAAGTTCGTACGTTACGCATGCTGCCAGTTGAGCTGGTTCCTTTGAAGGACGGTGAAGAGTTTTCTATGCATCGTCCTGACTATGAAGCAGCATCTGGTCCTTCAGCAGCGTTGTCGTCTACGAGCGCAGTTTCGGCTCGTGAAGAAGCAGTTAGCCGCAGCAATCCAGAAGCTGTGGAGTATTGCTTCGAACCAAGCCCGGATGAAGTATTGGATGCTGTTTTGCCGAAGTATATTCAGTCTCGTATTCACGAGTGCTTACTTACTTCTGCTGCTTCCGAAACGGCAAGCAGACAGAACGCTATGCATACGGCTACAGATAACGCCCGCAATTTGGTGGATGATTTGACAAGAAAGCTTAATGCTTCTCGTCAGGCATCCATTACTCAAGAACTTACCGAGATTATCGGCAGCGCTGATGCGCTGAATAATGAGGAGGATTAGGAGCATATGGCTGAAAATCAGACCACAGCGCCTCCAGAAGCTGAGCAGGAGGTCGATCCAACAGCTGGTCGCGTAACCCGCGTTCAGGGTTCCGTGATTGACGTTGAATTCCCAGTCGGCTATCTGCCGGATATTTACAATGCTCTCAAAGTCGATATTGCTACCGTTGGTAACACGGAAGGTGATACCGTTCACGAGATCACGCTGGAAGTTGAGCAGCACCTTGGTGATTCGACTGTGCGTGCAGTTGCTTTAAAGCCTACTGACGGTTTGGTTCGTGGTGCTTTAGTGCGAGATACTGGCGGTCCAATCTCTGTACCTGTTGGTGACGTTACTAAGGGTCACGTGTTCGATGTTACAGGCAACATTTTGAATGCTAAGCCTGGCGAGCATATTGAAGTAACTGAGCGTTGGCCAATTCACCGTAACCCACCTGCTTTTGATCAGCTTGAGTCTAAGACTCAGATGTTCGAAACTGGTATTAAGGTTATCGATTTGCTTACCCCTTACGTTCAGGGCGGTAAAATTGGTCTGTTCGGTGGTGCAGGCGTTGGTAAAACTGTGTTGATTCAGGAAATGATTCAGCGCGTTGCACAGAATCACGGTGGTGTGTCTGTGTTTGCTGGCGTTGGCGAACGTACCCGTGAAGGTAACGATTTGATTGGCGAAATGGCTGATGCTGGCGTTTTGGAGAAAACAGCGCTTGTCTTTGGTCAGATGGATGAGCCTCCTGGGACTCGTCTTCGTGTGCCTCTTACCGCTTTGACTATGGCTGAGTACTTCCGCGATGTGCAGAATCAGGATGTGTTGCTGTTCATCGATAACATATTCCGCTTTACTCAGGCTGGTTCTGAGGTGTCCACTTTGCTGGGTCGTATGCCTTCCGCAGTTGGTTACCAGCCAAACTTGGCAGATGAAATGGGTGCATTGCAGGAGCGTATTACTTCTACACGCGGCCATTCCATTACGTCACTTCAGGCTATTTACGTTCCTGCAGATGATTACACTGATCCTGCACCTGCAACAACCTTTACGCACTTGGATGCAACTACTGAGCTTTCACGTGATATTGCAGCTAAGGGTATTTACCCAGCTGTGGATCCTTTGACTTCTACTTCTAGAATTTTGGATCCGCGTTACGTTGGTCAGGCTCATTATGATTGCGCAAACCGCGTTAAGGCTATTTTGCAGCGTAACAAGGAGCTTCAGGACATCATCGCTTTGATTGGTATCGATGAGCTTGGTGAGGAAGATAAGACTACTGTGAGCCGCGCTCGTAAGATTGAGCAGTTCCTTGGTCAGAACTTCTATGTGGCTGAAAAGTTCACTGGTCGTCCAGGTTCTTATGTGCCAGCAGACGAAACCATTGAGGCATTCACTCGCATTTGCGATGGTGTTTACGATGAGATTCCTGAGCAGGCATTCTCTGGTATCGGTGGCATTGATGATCTTGAGCGTCGTTGGCACGATATGCAGCAAGAGTTTGGTGCGTGATTATGTCGGAGAAGCAAGTAAAATCGCTGCACGTTAGTGTGGTGGCAGCCAGGCATCCTGTTTGGGAAGGTGACGCCAAGTTCGTGGTTATTCCTTCTGTGAATGGCGCTATGGGCGTGCTTCCTGGACATGAGGCTGTGCTTGCGTTGATTGATCACGGTTTTGTGAAGGTTGACGATTTGAAGGGTGTGCGTCACGTTTTTAAAGTGACAGACGGCTTCTTCTCTGTTGATTCTGATCATATTACTATTGCTGTTGAGCATAGTTGTAACGTTGATAAAGACGGCAACGTGCTGCCTAACGCTAAGGTGATTTAGGCTTACGTATAAGTGAAGTAAGCGAAAAGGCAGGAGTTTGGGTATCCCGAGCTCCTGCCTTTTGTTTTTGGCGCGCGTTGTAAAGTTTCTGACGTTTTTTGGTGTGTAGACGACTTTTTCTTTACTCGCGTGTAAAGTTTCTGCCGTTTTTCTGCTATTTCGCGACTGTTTCTTTACATGACTGTAAAGTTTCTGACGTTTTACAGCCTTAATCCGACCGAAACTTTACGCCGCTGTAAAGTTTCTGCCGCGCAGTGGTGCGAGGTTTGTTATGAGCTTTGGTTTGGGTTTTGGGATTGTGTTGGCGATAGTAGCAGTATCGCGCTCCAATTTGGAATCATCGTTAATTTTGTTTTCAGAATCGCAGTATGTAGTATTTTTCACTTTTGAAAATAGATGCGTATTTTCACTTTCAAAACTGTAATATTTTTTCACTTTTGAAAGTGAGTGCCTATTTGTGTTCGCGTTCGCTTGTTTGTTTTCTTGCTTGCGCTCGCGCGAAGGCTCTTTTCTTTTGTGTTTTGCGGATTTTTGTGTGAGCTACATGTAATATCATTCACGTTGTGCTCAGTTTGCGTTAAGCAGCCATTGTGCTATGTCTATTACGCGGATTCCTTCAATGTCATAAGAATCGTGACGCGTATTTGCAAGCAGGATTTTAGGGTAAGCGTCTTTTATTGCTTTTAGTGGCGCAAGTTCGCGCTCCAACGTTGCGTTGTCACTAATATTGTCTGAAACTTGAATATAAAGCTTTTCGCTCGCCTTTATTGCCACAAAATCTACTTCTTTTTGATAAAGTTTACCAACGTAAATTGAGTATCCTCTTCGCATAAGCTCAAGTGCCACAATATTTTCGTATGCTCTTCCGTAATCCATGTTGCGAGTGCCCAGAATTGCGTAGCGAAGTGCAGTATCTGCTAAATAGTATTTTTCGTTTGTTTCTAAGTATTTTTTGCCGCGAATATCGTAGCGTTTTACTTTATAAAACATGAATGCATTACATAGATATTTTAGATAATTGCCAACAGTTATGTGAGTTGTTTCAATCTGATTCTGCTTAAGTATTGAGCTTACATTATTTGCGGTTGTGAGATTTGCAATATTATCCATTAAAAATTCGCATATTGAGTCAAGAAGTGACACTTCCGATATTGCGTATTTGTCTACTAAATCGCGTTTAACAAGAGTTGTATACACGTTTTTTATGTACGCTTTTGCATCGTCTTGGTTAGCGTAAACGTATGAGCCGGCAAGTCCTCCCTGTTGTAAATACTTTTGCAAAGCATCGTTAAAGTTGCTTGTTATTTCAAAGTATTCGCAATATTCTGCAAAGCTGAAAGGGAATACTGGTATCTCAATAAATCTTCCACTAAATAGTGTTGCAAGATCCGAGCTAAGTAAGAATGCGTTGGATCCCGTTAAGTAAATATCGTATTTATTGCTATTGTGAAGGCTATTAATCGCAAGCTCAAATTTTGGGCATAATTGCACTTCGTCAATCATGAGAACGTTGTAAGCATCTGATATATAACGACTTTCAACGTATGCAAAAAGGCTTTTGTAATTTTTCAGATTTTCATAATTTAGGTTATTAAAGTCAATGTTGATTATGTTAAGTTGCTGATTATCTAGGTTATTTTGTTGTTGTAGTGCGTTTGGAAGTTGCGCATGCTTTGCTGACGCGTAAAGTTTGCTACTTTGATTGCTGTAGGTGTTTTCTAAATACGTGCGGTAAGCGCGCAGCAACTCCGATTTTCCGCTGCGTCGAATCCCGGTAATGATTTTTATATCTGGTGTGCCTTTAAGTCGCTTTAGGCGATTTAAGTAATCTGTTCTCTCAATGAGTTTCATTTCAATCGCCTTTCGTCTTCAGAATCGTAGTATTTTTCACTTTTGAAAGCAGATTCGTATTTTCACTTTCAAAACTTTAATTTTATTTTATTTTTGAAAGTATTATATCATTTTCACTTTCAAAACTGTAATATTTTTTCACTTTTGAAAGTGAGTGTCTATTTGTGTTCGCGTTCGCTTGTTTGTTTTCTTGCTTGCGCTCGCGCGAAGGCTCTTTTCTTTATGCATTTTCCGATTGCGTTCTGTTTTTTGTGTTTTGCGGCTTGTGCAAATATCATCTGACTTCGCAAAATTAAAAAATTTTCAAATTTGCGAAGTGGGATTTGCTTAGTTTTAAAGTGCGTAAATCATGTTGCACCGAAACTAGTGGCGTTATGTTGCCGATGCTGGATTCGTCAAATCGCAAAATATGATGCAACAAAAATGTGTTGTAAGCAGAATATGCAGTAATCAAAATGCGTTGCGAATAGTAAAATAGTGCGTAGTTATTTTTGATTTGGGTGCGTGTGTTGGCAGGGAGAAGAAATGATTGATAAAGAAACGCAACGTAGGCGTCAAGAAAATTTGGGTCTTGCAATAGCTTCAGGCAGACTTGAAGGCAATTCGCCTTCAAAAGAGTTTCTTTATGACGCAAATCAATATGCTAAAGGTCTTATAACCAGTGACGAATTTGTTGCTAGAATGCGTTCTAGATATGGCGTAATGGATTAAGTTATTGGGTTGTGTGCGTCGTGGAAACAGTTTTTGACCCTTATCTTATTCCTCACACAAGGGTATTGAAGAACAAATCTAATATAAATAATCAGATTGAATTAGATAAATATGAGAACGATGCTGTTCTCACAAGATGTTCTATTTTGTACGAAAATTTGCCGCATGCTGAAGGAACTGTTAAGCAATTGCAGTGGATTCATCATTATCTTTTCCAGGATGTTTACGATTGGGCTGGTCAGATTCGCACTATTGACATGTCTAAAGGCGGTGGCGAGCCGTTTCATCCGCTTGAATATATGGGCGTTGGAATTCGCTACTGCGAGCAAACGCTTAAAAATGATAATTTATTACAAGGTTTATCTATTGACGAGTTTATTAGTAAGCTAAGCGTAAATTACAATAATTTTAATGTTTTACACCCATTTCGTGAGGGCAATGGTAGAACGCAACGCGTTTTTTGGGATATAGTTGCGCGAGATGCTGGATACCATTTCGATTGGGGATTAATAACGCAGCGTGTTAACGACGAAGCTTCAATCCAGGCTAAAGATGCTAACGATACAAAGCTTCTTGAGGGCATGTTCCACATTATTACAAAGCCTTTGAATATTGAGCTTTTAGCTCAACAGCAGTTTGCTCATCTTGTTGAAGAAGAATACGAATACGCGCCGAATGTGGCTAGTGTTTTGCAAGATAAGGATTACGCTGCGTATAAAACGCGTTATGGTATAGATTGAATCTAGCAATTATGTATCGCTATAGTGTGCAATCTAAACTTGCAAAAATACAAAGTTTGAGTTATCAATAACTTAAACTCACGAAAAAGAAAAGTTTAGGTCATGAATGACTTAAACTTGTAAAAGGTGGATTTTGTTGCGACTTCTGCTTGCGAAAAGCTTTATATTCAAGTAACTGAAAGCATGATGGATGAGTCTATGCGCGAGCGAGAGTTAAAGCCGCTTCGGAAGATTCAGAATAATTATGAAAAGCTGGTTATTACTTTGAGTAAGGCTTTAGATGATTACGACGGCATTCGTGTTGAAAACATTGTTGATTGGTTGCTTAAGTAGCGTTGTTTATTTGTTTCTTAGCTAGTTGTTATGGGTATTCATTAAAACGCGTAAATCGTGCTACGCAGAAACGAGTTGCGTTATGTTGCCAGTGCCGTAAATATTTCTATAATGCGTTTTTGCAAAAATTTTGGTATAGATGAATATTTTTTGCACGCTATGCCTTCATTTTGCCAGAATGTAGGTATAGGCGAATGTTTTTGTGTGCTATGCTGCTATTTTTTAAAAATGTCGGTATAGAATGAGACTGTCTGTAAACTATGTCGACATTTTGCTGTTTTTGTTGTTTTGTTGCGGATTTTGACGAGTAACAGAGAGTTTTGACTTAGGGATTGAAGCAAGCGATGTTTAGGAATGTTGTTGCGATTGAGCGCGCGCTTGGAACGGGGATTATTATCTCTAGCAGCAAGCCGATTTCGCAGCGCGTGCAGAAGCGGATTCGCGCTTTTGTTGAAGAGTATGAATCGGTGCTTTCGCGCTTTCGTGAAGATTCGTTTGTTTCGCGCATGGCTCGTGCGGAGCATGGCGGTGAGTTTGAGTTTCCGGCGTGGACACAGCCGCTTTTTGCAATTTACGACGAGTTTTACGATGCCACTCGCGGAGCTTTCGACGCTTGTATTGGCGCGGATTTGCTTGCGCTTGGCTACGATAATTCCGTGCAATTCGTTCCGGAGCCGGCTGGCAGTGCGAACAAGGATAGTGGCAGTGTCAGTGGCAGCTGGAGCAAATATCGCCGCTCTCTTCCAGTTAAGTGGGCAGATATTTCTCGAGATGACAGCGGCACAACGCTTCACACAAATCAGCCAGTGCAGCTTGATTTTGGGGCAGCTGGGAAGGGTTATTTTGTAGATCTTGTAACGAATATTCTTAAAGACGAGCTTGGTGACGATTCGCTTTCGGATTGCGATTTTTTGGTAAATGCCGGCGGTGATATGCGCGCTTGCTTTAGCGATGAAGATTACCAAATAAAAGTTGCGCTGGAAAATCCTTTTGATACAACGCAAGCAGTTGGAGTGGCATCAATTGCAAGCGGAGCGTTGTGTGCTTCGTCTGCTGCAAGAAAGCGTTGGAAAGTAAAAGACGCAAATTGCCTTGCAGACAATGCTTTTGAATCTAATTTAATTGCAACTCATCTGATTAACGCTTTAGACGGCGTTCCTTCGCAAAAACTTTCTGCAAGCTGGGCGTATATTCCTGCTAAAACTTGCGCTTTTCCAACTGCTTATGCCGACGCGCTCGCAACTGCGCTTTTTGTTTCGCAAGAAAACGATTTGCAAAAAATTGTGCAAACTGCCGGCGCTGAGTTTGTTGTAATCTCGCCAAATTATGCGCTTCGCAAAACGGCCGCCTTTCCAGCGTATTTTTTTGCTGCATAATCGCAAAAAGATTGATAATTATCGTTATCAATATCATTTTTGTAATATTTGCGTGTTTTTTGCGTAGAACTATATCAATCTACATGATATGTCGATATTATGTACCTGTGGGGCCTTTGTAATGGCAAGTTTTAGTTGGGTGCGCTCAATTTGGGGTAGAGCGCGTAGATATGCAGAAATGCGTTAACGCAAAAGGCGTAAAACGCGTGAGAAGTGCGGAATCGCAAGAAGACGCGGAAGAACGCGAGGAGATGTTATGCGCGCGTATGTAAAAGTGCGCCGAATTATTCGTGACTCGGCTGCACTGATTCTGGCTGTGTGCATGTTGGTAGGTTGCATAGTGAGTTCGTTCGCTACAACTATTCCAGCTTTTGCAACAGATGCGGATCGTTCATATACTAGCTGGACAGAAGTTTCTAAAGCAATTAATAAAGAATTGCTACAAGGTCAATCAGAATACAATAGTGGCAATAATTCTGGAGCTGCAACTCGATTTGAAGCAGCATACAATTCCGTTTATGTTGCTTCTAATATGATTACGGTTGTGCGAGATGCAATCGGGCAGAATAAAGTTCAGGCACAAACTGATCAATTCCAGCAGCTACAAACGCTTGTATACCAGCAAAATCAAGGTTCACAAATAAGTGCTGTTTCAACGGCTCTTTCAGTGGATGTTGCACAAACTGCATCTAGTCTCGATGCCAACTTAAAAGTGGATAAGCCAAATGTTTATGCACAAAAGTTGCGTGCGCAAATTAAAGCAGAGCGCAAAAAGCTTGATGCTGCAAAAAAGAAAAACCTCGGGCGCAATGGTCGTACGTGGGGTCAAGTTGCTCGAGAAATGAACGTTATTCTCGACAAGTCTGTTGCAAAATACAAGTCTGCAAAAGGTAATAAAACTCAAGTAGCATCTGCAGTTGATTTAATTAACGAAGCCTATTACCAGTATTACGAAAAGCTTGGTTTCGAGAAGAACGTGATGAATGCAATAAGCGGAAGTCGCGTTTCGACTGTCGAGTATCAATTCAAAGAGTGCCGCCAAACAATGAACAACGGCGGAACTATTGAGCAAGCTAAAAAGTTCGTAACGGATCTTAAAGCGATGCTTATTGAAGACGCAGCAAAATTAGACAAAGGCGCATCTTCAAGCGCAAATCCATTTATGCAATTCATAACTAGCTCATTCGGTCAGGCTTTCGTAATTTTGCTTCGTGAAGGTTTGGAAGCGTTGCTAGTTGTTGCAGCAATTATTGCTTACCTTGTTAAATCCGGTCACAAGAATATGGTGAAGTATATTTACCTAGGTATTGCGGCTGGAATTGTGGCATCTCTTGCTGTAGCTGCACTATTCGGCTTGCTATTTAATGGTTCTGGTCCGCAGCAGGAGATTACAGAAGGCGTTGTTGCATTGTTCGCAATGCTTATGCTGCTTTACACGAGTAATTGGATGATTTCTAGATCTTCAGTGCAAGCATGGAATAAGTATATTAGTGAGCAAACAACGGCAGCAGTTTCTAAGGGAAGTTTGGTTTCTTTAGCGTTATTGAGTTTCCTTGCGGTGTTCCGCGAAGGTGCTGAAACTGTAATCTTCTATCAAGCAATCTTTGCAGTTTCAAACGGAGCTGACTCTATGATTTGGGGAGGCTTCATTTCCGCTGCTGCAGTTCTTGTAGTGATATTCTTGCTGATTCGTTTCGCATCTGTGCGCATACCAATTCGCCCATTCTTTACTGGAACAAGCGCTCTTATGTCTGTTCTCGTAGTAATTTTTGCGGGCGGTGGCGTGCACGCGTTAATCGAGGGCGATGCTCTCGAAGGAATGTATATTCAAGGCTTGCCAACTAACGATTGGCTTGGGTTCTATCCGTATGTTGAGACGATTGTTGCTCAAATTGTGGCAGCAATTGTTGTGATTTCACTGCTTTGCGTATCTATTGCGCGAAGTCGTGGGAAACGCGCGATAGAAAATAAATAAGCAAAACAACAAATAACCAACTAATAAATAATTAATAAACAACCAATAACAACAATTAAATAAAAATAACTAACAACAAACACAGAAGGTTAGATATGAAGAATAATAAAATGACAGCAATTGCAGCTTTAGCTCTTGCTGGACTGCTTGCGCTTGCTGGATGCGGTTCCAATGGCAATTCAGCTAAAACTGATGCTAAGTCACAAGCAACCGAGCAGAAGTCTGATAACAAGTCCGACGACAAGGGCGGCGATAAGGGCTTTGAGGAGGTTCCAGTTGGTCCTCACCAAGATCAGAACATTGGACCTCTTACTATTGGTGCCGTGTACTTCCAGCCAGTTGATATGCTCCCAGCCGGTATGGGTTTGAAGGCAAGTGAAGCAAGCTTCCACCTTGAAGCCGATATCCACGCTAACCAAAAAGGTACAAAGCTTGGCTACGGTAAGGGCGAGTTCATTCCAGATTTGACTGTGAATTATGAGATTGTCGATAAGACAAGCGGTGAATCCGTTGGCAAGGGTACTTTTATGCAGATGAACGCTTCCGATGGCCCTCACTACGGTGCAAACGTTAAGCTTGACAAGGCTGGAAATTACAAGCTCGTGCTTTCTATTGAATCCCCAGAAAAGAAGGGTTGGATGCTTCACGTCGATCCTGCTACCGGCGTAACCGGTCGCTTCTGGACTGAGCCAATTAAGGCAACCTTCGACGATTGGAAGTACACTCCTCGTCAGTGGTAGTGATAGCTAGTTAATAATTAGTGATTAATTAATAATTTTAGTAAATAATAAGTAACAGCAAAGGAGGGAGTTATGCTCAGACTGTTTGTGGCAGTTATGCCTGGGCTGCTCCCTCTTACGCTACTCACAATGGGATTAAGCACATCGCTCACTGTTGGCGAGGGGCGAGATAAGCCTCTAAGCGCACGTTGGAGATTGTATGGGCTGTCTGCAGGCACAGTTGCAGCTCTTATTTTTGCTATACTTCGCGCATCTGTGGTCATTAATCAGCGAAACTTTGTTAATATGCCGGCGTTGTGCATTGCAGTTCCGCTTGATATTGCTGCAATTATTGTGGTTATCTTTTCACACAAAATAGTAAGAAATTGGCGTAATTGCCCGCTTTTAATGCACATAAGTAACGTGATTGGTGCATGTTGTTTAGCGTTTACTGTGTTTTATGCTTTACCAGATGTTATTTTGCAGCTTACTATTTTCGTAGATTCAAGCACTCCGCCTTTTACATCAGACATGTTGCTTCGCGCGCTTGGTTTTGTACTTGGCGTTATTGCTGCTATTTGCTTAAGCCTTATGGTTCGTTCTTTGCGCACTACATCTAACGCTATTTGCTTCAAAATTGCTGTAGTTTTAAGCATGATTATTTTGCTAGTGCAGCACATAACTTCACTTTTGCAGATTATGCAAGGAAGCATTCTGCTTTATATGGATGATTTTTCTTTCAGCGTGCTTGTTTGGCTAATTAATAACGCTCCGTTAATGATTATGGCGCAAATTAGCGTGTTCATGATTCCTGCTGCTGCATCCGTAATAATCGGCTTTAAAACGGCTGTAGTTGGTGAAAATGCTGCAGAAATTCGCACGAAGCGAGCGTTTAAAAGGAAATCACGAAAGTCTGCGCTCGCAGCTCTTTTGGCTGCTATAACAGTAATACTTACGCTTACTGTAGGCGTATCTATTATGAATATTAAACCAACTCTTACGCCTCCAGAACCGTACGAATTGCACGATGGTGTTGCGACTATTAATTACGTTCAAGTTTCAGATGGTCATTTGCATCGCTTCCAATACAAAGCAAAAGACGGCACTGTTATGCGCTTTATAATCATCAAAAAGAATGGTGGAGCGTATGGCGTTGGCTTGGATGCTTGCGAAAACTGTGGAGATGCAGGCTACTATGAAAAAGACGGTAAGATTATTTGCCGTAAATGTGACGTAGCAATTAATTTGGCAACTATCGGTTTTAAAGGTGGTTGCAATCCGATTCCGTTCCCGTATAAGGCGGGGCATGGCAAAATCACAATTCATACCGCTGATTTAGACGTGCTCAGTTCGCATTTTAAGTAAGGGAGAGTTGCTATGTTTATGATGCGCATGGTTGCTCGATCTCTTGTGCGGCAATTGAAAAAGCGTGTGTTAATTGCGCTCGTAGTGTGCTTAAGCGCGTGCGTTAGCGTGTCAATGCTTAGCGTTGTGTATGACGTTGGAGACAAAATTAACGCAGAGCTTAGTTCGTATGGTTCAAATATTGTGGTTCAGCCAAAATCTAGCGCTGTTGTAAATGATTTGTATGCTTCTCGAGAGCAGATTGATACTAATGGTTCTGGGAGTTTAAAGGCTGCGGAAAGTCACGAGTCTACTGCTTCGCTAAAAGAATCTGATGCTGCAAAAATAAAAATGATTTTCTGGGCGTTTAATATCACTAATTTTGCGCCGAAAATAAAAGTTCACGCAAATCTTGAAGCGAAATCTTCTGGCGATTTGGTAGTGCCTATTATTGGAACTTGGTTTAATCGTAAGCTTGCGCTCGCTTCTGGGGAAACAACGGTTGTTGGTGTTAGGGGTTTACGCTCTTGGTGGAAGATTAATGCAGGTCGTTGGGCAAAAGATAATAAATCTGAGGCAATGGTAGGTGCGCAGCTAGCTGAGCATTTGCACTTAAAAATTGGTCAGCGTTTGCGTTTGATTCGTGACGGGCGCGAGGTTTCGTTGCGCTTGGTTGGCATATACGATTCTGGCGACGACGATAATAACGCAATCTACGCAAGTTCTAGCGATGCTCAAAGCCTTGCAAATAAGCCGAATAAGGTTGATTCGATTGAAGTAAAGGCGCTTACTACTCCTGAAAATGATTTAGCGCGAAAGGCTGCTAAAAATCCGGCAGCGCTCAGCCAGGAAGAGTGGGAAACTTGGTATTGCACGGCTTACCCGAGTTCGATTACTTACCAAATTGAGGAGGTAATTCCTGGAGCTGTTGCAAAGCAGGTTCGTCAAGTTGCAGCTCTTCAGGGTAACGTATTAAATAAGACGCGCGCTGTTATGGTTTTGATGACTGCGTTAAGTTTAATTGCTGCGGCTGTTGCTGTGGCGAATCTTATGGCTGCTTCAATTTCTGAGCGTTCCGGTGAGCTTGCATTGCTTAAGGCTTTGGGTGCGCGTGATGGTGCTGTTGCTCGTCTTATGCTTATGGAAACTGCGGTTATTGCGTTTGGTGGAGCGTTACTCGGCATGGCTTTGGGATTTGCAGTGGCGCAGATTATTGGTTTTACAGTGTTCGACTCTGCGATTTTGTTCCGACCGATGGTATTTGTTCTGGTGTTCGTGCTGCTTGCGTTGACTGTGCTTGCTGCTGCAGGCTCGTCGATTCGTTCGATTTTGAGTGTGCGTCCTGCGGAGGTGCTTCATGGCAGGTAAATCTTATATGACTTCCAACAATTCTATGTTTATTACCATGCTATTTAGCGCGGTATTTCGTAGAAAATCGCGTGCTTTGATGGCTGTTATTGCAACGCTTGTTGGTGCTGCCACGCTGTTTTGTTTAGCTGCAATCTGCCTTGTTGTGCCTCAGCAAATGAGCGATGAAATGCGTGCGTATGGAGCGAATATTATCGTAACTCCAATTGAGGGCGAGTGGAAAAACGGTATTGATCGCGCAATGGTTTTGCACACAAATGATATGGTTCTTGCAAAAGGTGCTATGCGCTCTGCTACGTATCGTTACGAAAACGTGCGTATTAACGCAGCTCCGTATGTTTTAGCAGGAATAGACGTTCGTCCAGTAAAGTCGCTTAATAAGCATTGGAATGTAGACGGCTCTTGGCCTAGCAGTGGAAATGTTATGGTTGGGCGAGATGTAGCTCTTGCGATGGGCTTAAAAATAGGTTCTCGAATTGCGATTGCGTATAGATCCTCGGATAATACTGCCGGCTCGCATAAGCCAGCAGAGAAGTCTGAAAATAAGGCTGCAAATAAATCTGCAGATAAACCAGCGCAAAATTCTGTTGCAAATTCTTCAGAAGAATCTGCACAAAATTCATCTCAACAAAAGCTCGTTGAAGGCAGAGTCTCAACAGATATTATGGATACTCACGGCACAACTTTCCGAGTTTGTGGCATTTTGGACACAGGCGGCGCAGAGGATTCCATGTTATATGCGCTAAACGCAGATGTAAATTCTCTTACAGGAGTTAAGCGTGGTACGGATGTTATTGCTTACTCGTCTTCTGCTCCTAGTGTTGATGCTGTTGTGAGAAGTATTAACGACATGACTTCTATGCGTGTGCGTGCTCAGCAAGTTACTAAAGTTACTGCTGCTGACACTGGTATTATCACTATGCTTCGCAGCCTGTTCTGCATTGTATCGCTAGTTGTTCTAGTGTTGATGATGGTTGGTGTGAGCACTACTATTTCTTCGATTGTGCAGCAGCGTCGAAATGAAATTGGTTTGCGCAAAGCTTTGGGTGCGAGCGCACGGAGTATTGGCGTGGAGTTTACTGCTGAAGCTGGATTATATGGCTTCGTTGGTGGCGTTGCTGGTACCGCAGTAGGGTATGTGTTTGCTCGTTTGCTTGCAGCAATGGTGTTCTCTAGAGATTTGGGCGTGAATTGGTGGCTTGTTGCGTTCTCGGTGGCGTTTAGCATTATTGCATCTTGCGTTGCTGCGTTGCCGCCTGTTTTGCGCGCTTCAAAGATCGATCCTGCGATTGTGCTTCGAGAAGAATAATTTTAAGCGTAAATTTAGAGATTGTTTAAGATTTGAGTTAAGGATTTAATATGACAGAGAATGTAGAAAATAAGTTGGAAGGCGCGGAGTCTAAACCAAAAATGCTGTTGACTTTGGATCATATTTCCAAGATTTACGGATCTCTTCGCGCGGTTGACGATTTGTCGCTTACTGTGCCAGAAGGCGAGTGGCTTTCTATTGTTGGCTCGAGTGGCTCTGGCAAAACAACACTTATGAACATTATTGGCTGCATGGATTCGCCTTCCAAGGGTTCCGTGTCTTTGCAAGGTCGCAAACTTGAGGATTTGAATGCCGGTCAGCTTGCTGACGTTCGTAAAAACGTAATTGGCTTAGTTTTTCAAAAGTTTTATCTTGTGCCGCATTTAACGGCAGTTGAAAACGTGATGGTTGCGCAATACTATCATTCTGTTGTTGACGAAGCTCAGGCAATGGATGCTTTGGATCGAGTTGGCTTGAAGGACCGCGCTCACCATTTACCAAGCCAGCTTTCTGGCGGCGAGCAGCAGCGTGTGTGCGTTGCTCGCGCGCTTATTAACTGTCCGAAGTTGCTGCTTGCGGATGAGCCGACTGGTAATTTGGATGAAAAAAATGAGCAGATTGTGCTCGATTTGTTTAAGCAGCTGCACAATCAAGGGACTACGATTATTGTTGTAACTCACGATTCTCTGGTTGCTCAATGCGCGGATCGCGAAATTATGCTTAATCACGGTGTGCTTGTTGGTGAGCGTTGGAATAATGAGAGTGCGCGCAAAGCGTACGAGGCGATTGGTGGCAAGCCTGCGTTTACGAGTGCTCACGTTGATGAAAGTGTTGTGGAAGCTTTGCAAGACCATGAGCCTACTAAGTTGCCTAAATTAGCGAATTTAGATGATTAGTTGCGCAAGATTTTAAAATATACAAGATTTAAAGGCGATGATTTTATGATTTCAGATAATATGTTTCACGATGTTTCACGCGATGATTTGAAATCCAAAAAAGTTGCAAAAACCGTTGCTACGCTTGCAATTGTAGCTGCATCTTCTGCTATGTTGTCGGCTTGCGGTGAACCTAGTGCTGTGCCAATGAATGATGAGTTTGCTGGCAATTCTGGTCAGAGTGCAGATGATGGTGGTAATCCTTCAGGCAAGTACAATGCTGGTGCTCAGCAATCTAAGTCTTCAGCTCAAAGTGAAGATTCTGGGGATTCTAAAAACCAGTCTAAAACTGATACTGGTAATTACAAAGATGGTGACTATAAAGTCAAAGCTACGTATGGTCCTGTTGCAGAAGACAGTTTTGATGTACGCTTAAGCGTTGCAAATGGAAATGTTAGCGATGTGCAGATAACATCTCATCCGTTTACGCCGATTTCAAAAGGCCACATGGACGCATTTTCAAAAGCTATACCTGGCAAAATTGTTGGAAAGTCACTAAAAGATTTGCATATTTCGGTTGTTGCTGGAGCAAGTTGGACTAGCGATGCCTTCAACAAAGCGCTTGATGTTGCTCGCCAAGAGGCCTCAATTCAACCCGTGCAATAAATGTACTCAAAACTTAGTGCTCAACGTAATGGTAGATTGCCAATAAGCTTAAATCCTTAAAAATCGCTTTTATCCGTAGGGTGACCTTGTGGGCGCTTTATGACTCGACACAAAATCACTAATGCTAAGACACCATTTGCAATTCCGTAGTAATAAATCCAAGGAACGTGAATAAGCCCACAAATAAAGCATGTAATAATATTTGTTAAATTATTTGAGTAATTGTTAAGTATTTGCTTATTTTGCAATTCGACTTTTTTGCGTTTTAGTGCGACAACTTTGTTTTCTTCGGCACTTTCGCTTTTGTCGTTTTCTGAGCCGTAGCTGTTTTTAACATTGTTGTCATAGTTATCGCAATTATCGCAGCTATCGTAATTTTCAGTATCGCAAGCCTTTTTGCTGCCTGTGCTCTTAAGTTCACTATCTCTACTTATACTGTTAGTGTTATCGCTATCAAGCTCAGCTATATTATTTGTGTTACTTGCATTTTCGCCTTCAAGAACATTTTTGCGCAAGAAAAAATATGCATAAGAATACATTGCAACAGAAAGGAGTCCTAAAACAAGCCACAAAACAAAAAAGCCAAAACTACGCATAAAAGCAGCTGCTGAGGCAAACGCCATCGCAGCTACTTCTGCGGAGTGCAATACTACTAGTCGTTTTGTCATATAATCCTGCTGCAATCATTATTGAAAATGAGTTTTCAACGCAACCAAAAGTCGCATACTGTCACTTATTATAATCACATTTGACTTACATGCATTACTTGTAATCATTTCTTGCTACACAATTTGCTCTATTTTGTGCGCACTTATAAAGTAAAATATAAGAAAAGTAGCGTGAAATTGCAAGAAAGCCATTATGCCAAAAACGTATGCAATAGTAGATAACGATCCATTAGTTTTAGCGGTTATGCGAAACGTGCTCAGCAAGCTTTTGCCAAGCGAGTACGCGTGCAAATGGTGCGTAAAATCTGGAGCGCAAGCTTTGGAATACTGCCAAGTAGCAAAAACTACTCCGGATTATATTTTGATTGATATGTCAATGAAAGACATGTCTGGAGTAGACGTAATACGCGCAATTCGTGAGAAAAACAATAGCATTATTTTAATTGGTATGACTTCGTATGACTGCAGATCCTATGCTTCGTCAGTAGCGCAAGTTGGTGGGCAGGCAATGGTTGCTAAAGACAATTTCAAAGGTTTGGCAGAAGCTTTGCAATATTGCGATAATCAGCACGTGTATGGCTGCCGTTGCGTTAAAGACGTTGCTTACGATTTTGCTACACCGCAAGAATCTTTTATTAGGCTTTCTAAATCAAGATCGCGTAGCGTTTTGCCGCCTCAAGAACTAAAAATCATGGATCTGCTTGCTAAAGGCTACACAACGAATCAGATTGCGGCTCAACTTGGTCTTATGCCAAACACTATTAACACGCATATTCATAGAATTTACAAAAAATTGCATGTTTCTAACCGAGTGCAAGCAATATCCGCATTTGCTGCAATGCAAAATCGTGAGCAAAATAGCAATCTGCAATATTTGAATGATTCGCCGCAGAATCATACGAATATTTTGCAAGAAACGGATAACGCATGTTAATGAAAACATTTTCGCGCGTTATTGAGTTGGTTAAAAGCTGGAAAATTCAGCGAACTTTATTCATAATATTGGCGATTCTTGTAGTGTCAATGGATGTGCAATCTTGTAATACAGCTGGGTTGTGGCACAATCCATTACAATCTGCGTGCCAATACGTTTGGATGTTTGCAACTTTTCTTATGATTGCTTTTCCGCGTCAAATATCACTCGTAACTCCGATTTTTTATTGCGTAACGTTAGCAGTACCAGGCGTAAATGCAACTTGTGTGCTTTTTGCGCTGCTCTCTGGCATGCTTGTTGCAGGCTTTTACGATTCGTGGAAGTATTTGCTTTGCGCTTACATAGTTTCGCTGAATATTATGTACTTTGCAAAAATGGCGTACATTCCGCTTACTTTTCCTTGTTTTGTTCTTATTTCTATGATTTGTGGCTACGCTTTGCACAAATATTTGAACATGTTGGAAGAAAATAATCGCGCAAAAATGGATATTGTACGGAGTAAGTTCCAGTCTTATATTGCGTCTGTTGCGTTGCAATTGCATGACGATGTGAACAATGAGATTACTGATATTACGTTGCTTGCGACGGATGCTTTATATGTTGAGAACAATGAACATACAAAAGAATCGTTAGAGCAGATTATTGAACATTCGCGTAATGCACTTTCCAAAGCGAGACTTGTTATCAGCCTGCTTGAGCAAGCTGAACAAAAGTATGATGATTCTTTAGATTCAAATATTGCTAGTACGCAGTTTGTTTATAGTTCTAATAACAATGATTGCATGAATTTGACTGATTTTTTATGCAATATTCGTGCGCGTTTACAGGCTGAACGGCAAATTTGTGAGCAGCTTGGGTACTATGGCTCTTTAATAGTGGTTGATAAAAGTTCGGGGAGTGGTGATTTTGCTGCATCTGCAACTGTTAGTACTGAAAAAGCTCAATGTGCTATTCGCATGTGCAGTGAGTTGCTTACTAACATTCGTAAGCATTGCAGTACTAGCGTTGACTTTTCTATGAACGTTACTGTTGATGAGCGAGAATGCAAAATAATGTGCATGAATTCGTTGTCGAATAAGTTTGGTGGAAGACTTGTTTTTGGCAAAGGGTTACTATTCCACAAAAAATCTGTGGAACGTTTAGGTGGATCTTTAAACGCGCAAAAAGATGATGACACTTGGCTGGTCAATGTTGTTATTCCACTAAACTAGCAGTACTTAAACTCTCGAGTTATCGTGGCAGTTTTTGCGAATTTTGCAATTTTTGCCACGATAACGTGTGATTTTTGTGTTTTATAAGTCTTGTAATACAATTCTTTTATCTTCTGCAGACTGCTTAGATGACTTATCGTCTTTCTTAAGAGAATGCGCATATCGAATAAGACTTCTTGCAATAAAGAACACTAATACGCATATAACAAGTGCAATAAGAATGTCAATTATTGGACCAAATAATGCATAGCTCATGATTCATCCTTTCTTTTTCTATATTCGTTTATGAGTGTTCGAGCTGTGTCAACATCGTATTTATCGTCAATAGCAAGACTCTTTACTAAAAGAACGAACGGGTCTTCTGGTTCATTGTCGCTTATGCGCAGCTTTTCAATGAGCCGGTTAAGCCTGATTCTCATCGTTGGGTAAGAGACTTGATACATTTGCGACATTTCTTTTAACGATCCAGACGATAATACAAAGTTCTTTATAAACGACATATCTTCGTCTGTGAGATTAGCCATCCATTTTGGAATATGATCCATATCACCCCTTTCGTCAACCTATAAAACTTTAATTAAATTAAACTTTTATTAAAAATATTAAAGTTGTTATATGAGTTTGTCAAGAATAAACATGAGAGATATGACACAAAGCGGCATTTTTATGTCGCCAAAATTGTCGCTTTGTCGCCAATGGATACAAAATTTAGTCATTTTGCTTAGAGCTAAGAACGTTCAATAAGTTTATAATTTCATCAAGTTCGCTTGAAAATGTTATTCCTTTTGTATAACTATATTTTTTAAGCAAGTTATCGTGGCAAAAATTGCAAATCTTACAAAAACTGCCACGATAACGTGTATGACATAGCAACGAAACAGCATGCTGCATTGCAAATTAACCGCTTACTTGCATCTTCTGTGCAAAGCTTCGTCCAAATACTCGATTAAAACGTGTCCAAATACTCGATTAAAGCGCAAGAAAGCACAATGACTATTTCTCTACATGAAGTGGAACATGTACATTAATAATCCACGAATCGCCATCTTCAATAACTTTAAAAGTTCCGCCAACTCGTTCCGCAAGCATCTTATGAAAACGCAGTCCATATCCTAATTGCAAGTTAGCAAGAACGCCTCGTTGCGCACTATTTATACACGTAATATGACATTCATGGTCATTAAGCATTACATTCATGGCGTATTCTTTAGGTTTTGCAGCATGCTTTTTTACGTTCGCAAGCAGTTCTCTGCAAATATATTCAATTTGAGCACATTCTTCAAAAGGTAAATGTGCTGATCTCGAATTTTCAGTAGCTAAATCACTACTCAAGTCAATGGAACCAATATAGTCAAGCTTTTCAAATGACTTTTGTTCACAGTCAAATAAAACACGTAAGCCTGTGCAAAAATCTTTATAAAATGTAGTCGATTGCATAACATCGCCAGTGCTTGCAGTTGTAGCATTGTCAAGAAGAGAAATAATATTACGTGCTCTATGAACAGTTGTAGTAGCACGTTGAAGAATCTCTCGCGAATTTTCATGTTCTTGGTCATGAGTTGTTTGAGGTTCAATAGATTGTTGAGCCATCATCATAATGCTGGAAAGCTCATTAGTTACTTCATCGTGCATGCGAATTGCTGCAATAGTGGCATATTTTTGAAAAATGTTGTAACGCTGTGCAAATAACTGTTCCTGCTGTTGGTGAATAGTGGAAATATAGTATTTTACGATTGCGCTAGAAATAAGAGTGATAAGAAGCCACCACGCTAACACATAAGCGTTTTGAAAATCGCAGATAATAAAGAACCATGAAGAAACTCCGCAAGAAGAAAGCACAGTGTACCAAGGTTGAGTAATTACAGCAATTGCTAAACAAATCAATATGGTAAGCATCATAGATGAGTAGTTGATATTTGGCGCAATAATTACCAACGGCATCCAAATAAGCACAATAAAAGATGCTTTACGAGGCCATATTGCAATACATAAGCAGATTACAATCCATACTATTTCAACCGTAATTGCATGCCAATTAGAGTAGTAATGAAGATTATTATAGGAACAAATTTCAAGAATCAAAGTACAACTTATGATTGCGCCAATTCCAATTTTCTGCCAGGCATCATGCGGCAAAAAATTGATCATACGCGTTAATAATTTCATAACTACCTACTTTTACATGTTAATTTCTTACACGTTATATGTCATGCGAATATTTTGCGAGCGCAGCGAGCGCTTGCATACGACTTTTAACTTGAAGTTTTCCATAAATACGCCGTAAGTGCGTGTTGACTGTTGAAACTTTCACATTAAGCTGATCTGCAATCTCTTTCGTAGAAGATCCCTGTTTGCACAAGCGCATAATTTCCGATTCTTGAGGAGACAAAACTGAAGTCTTCGGAAGTTGAGAAATCATATTGAATGATTCTTGCGGAGTGTGAAAATAGTCAATATATTGTGGCAATTCTGGGCAACCGTAGCTTGTTGTGCGCGATTGAATAGCTGCAACTATGTCTGCTAAATTGTCTTTATGTACTAGCGCTTGACCACCCGACTTAGCAACTTGCAATACGTATTCATCCAGCATGTAGGAAGTAATGCCAATCAAAACAATATTGCTATTGCGCTCGCGAATTGCCTTAATTACATCAACACCACTCATTTCTCTCATTGACATATCTACTAAAAGTATGTCAGGAGTATTTTCTGTAACGCAACGATGAATAGCTTGTTTTGCAGAAGAACACATCCATGCACAAACAAAGTTTTCAGGCAAACGACTTCTCAGAAGAAGTTGCATATATCGCAATACAAGCGTGTCATTATCAACAATTGCGTAAGTAGTGTTCATACAATATATGGTATCTTGTTTTGGAATCCGCTTATCAAGAGATGTGCGATTGTATTGTTTTTCTCAAATTATCAAGATTGTACACATTAAAGTGCCATACGCTAGCACTTTCCGTTGGCACACTCCATTCTTCGGTTTTACCATTCGCAGTAAAGCGAATTATTTGGGTTGTTGGCTTATTTATAACTTCAAAATTAGTGAGTTGATTCCACGGAATGCGATGAAGATGCTTATCGTCTAATTTAGCTAGATTACCCGAGCCTAAAATGGTATTCGGATTAACAACAATAAACTCATTATTAGTGGCAGCAACAATACGCGCATCAACACTTTGCGCTACATAGAATAATTTAGGTAACAAAAATAGTTTGAGTAAATCTTTCCACCAAGGGTCGTATTTCATGGTAAATACATACGTCTTATCAACTGAAAGATTGTGATCTTTAAAGTACTTGACGATATCTTCTTCTCGTATACCGCGCAAAGGATTGGTCATAATAAGCACCTCCTTGTGATTCTTGTTTTGTAAATTACCAACATACTAACGTTCAAATTTTATCTACACAAATAGGCGTACTTATTTTTAACGATAGCGTTTTTAGAAAACTTTTTAAAACTTTTACGATTAGCAGTTTGTATGTTCTCAACAATCAACATTTAAGAACATTTCCGTTTTGGAACCATTCTTAAATAAAGACATATTTATGGAGTTATCGTGGCAAAAATTGCAAATCTAACAAAAACTGACACGATAACGGATGTGTTTGGGTTGATTTTTGCAGCATAAAAATTTCTACTGAGCCCAAAAATAACAATCACAAGTATTGCCAATTTTACTGTGTCACTAAATATAGTTACAGCTGATTACATGACAGTATTTTTTTATTACACTGAGAGCCATTGCACAATTTATTTGTACAGCAAAATAACGTTTTAAGGAAAGGAATTATGCGGTGAAGCGCTTAGCAAAGACAGTGTTAAAGAAACTCGGTGGTTCTGTTGGTATTGCATTTCAATTGGGTATTGCGCATGGCAATGTCGTGACCAGTGGGGTAGGTGAATCATTATGAAAAAGCAAATTTTGGCTTATTTTAAGCGACTTATCAAACGAGAAGCTACTTATATGCCGTTGACATTTATTGGCTTGCTTGGAATTTTTGCAATATTTAGTGGCAATACAATTGCTTACATTTCATCTCCAAATAGGTGGATTGAAACATTTGTTTTTACACTTATTGTTGCTTTTGCACGTGCCTTCATACCTGATGATCGTTATTGAACAATTTATTTCATAAAGATTAGCGAAATGCACACAGCACTTCGCTAATCTTCTATTTCATATTTTCTAAGTTATATTACGGTAGATTTTAATCCTATTTAGTTGTTTTTTATTTATCAGTAACTTTTTGGTTGCTGTCTAGGATGCTAATATGCAATATTCATAGATTACATTAAGAAGAAGGAATATCATGAGTCAAGATTTTGGAGTAAAAAATTGGAATCCATCTGCTGCAGCAAATACTAGTGACGATGACGATGAGCTTTCTGAAGAAGATTTTGATAAATTGGCTGCAGAGCTTGAGCAATTCTTTACCAAGTATGTAGTGTTAGAAAATAATAAGTTTGTAGTTCATGACGATGCGATTATTGCCGATGGTTATGGAGAATATTTAGAAGGCTTTCACATCTTAGCAGAAAAATTCACTGCTGGTCTTGAAGAGGACAGATAGCGTAAATTAACCACGATAACGCGTATAACATAGCGAATGTGCAATTAAAGTTATACGATACAGTCGCGTAATCAGTTAAAAAATATTGCCTGTTCATCAATATCGTTGATGAACAGGCAATATTTTTAAAACAACAAAATTTGGCAAATAGCCTAAATTTTGTGGCTAAACCATTTACTATTTTGCTACGTCAAGAACTACTAAACGTTGTCCGCCATAAGTTCTGGCATCAAGACAGGTTTGAATAAAGTAAGCAGATTTAGGGAATTGCTCAACATATCCTTTGAACTGGCTTAACAATTTATCCGCGCTGCCTCCTCCTTCAAAGTCTTTATAATCTGCCACTTTATAGTCTTTGCCGTTTAATTTAACTGGTGTGCCCTTTTGAAGTTTCTTTAATAACATTCCTGAAGTATTTAAACGGTCGACGACCATGTAGTGACCAGTAATGACTTGGAACCAGTCGTCTTGAAGTGTCCAATGATAAAAAGCATCTTTCACGTAGGCCAACTTATCAGGATAAGCGTCCCAAATAACGGGTTTAGTTTCACCTAGTGCTTCAAAAGTTCCTTTTTCGCCTTTCACAAAAGCCTCAGGAACGTTCTTTTCTGAAGGTTTTTTGATTGATTTTGAATGTTTTTTAGTTGACTGATGGGTTATTTTCGTAGACGCTGAATTGTTTGCTTTGGAGCTACCGCAGGCCGCTAGCCCCACCAGCGAACTGAATAGCACTACAACACAAAGTACTTTTTTATAAGTCATTTTCCCCATAACTGACCTTCTTTCTTCGTATAGATGTGACTAACAACTGCTAGGCATCCTTATCAATTTGGATTCCAAACTTGAGCGCCTGCTCAGTTCAGCCCAAAACGCTTAGTTTAAACGGAGGATGAATTGATAGTCACTGCTGATTTTTGCATAAAGGGATTAACAAAACCAGTTTCTTTTCCATAGTGTACCATAAAGGCTGAGGGGGCTCATGTTACTTTCTAATTTTTCAGTTTTTATGTATACGATATTTTGGTTCAATAATTGACTTAGATAAATTAAATTGGTTAACTAATTAAATTAATTAGTTAACCAATCGAACAGTCAGTTAATCAAATAAACAATCAATTATGCGACTAGAAGTCCCAATCGTCGTCGTCGGTTTCAACAGACTTTCCCATGATGTAGCTGGAGCCAGAGCCGGAGAAGAAGTCGTGATTTTCGTCGGCAGCAGGAGATAGAGCTGCGAGAATTTCTGGGCTTACGTGAGTTTCTTCTTCGCTGTACTTAGCAGGATAGCCAAGATTCATCAAAGCCTTGTTAGCGTTATAACGAACGAAGTCAAAAACGTCATCGTGGAAGTCAAATCCTTCGTAAATCTGACCAGAATACTCAACTTCCAAATCGTACAAAGTATCGAGCAAGTTCATAGTGAACTTTTCAAGATTCTTCTTATCGTTCTCGCTTCTAAGCTCCAAACCGCGCTGGAACTTGTAACCAGAATAATAGCCGTGAATCGCCTTATCGCGCAAAATCAAACGAATCATATCGGCAGTGTTCATCATCTTTCCGCGAGAAGCAAAATAAAGCGGAAGGTAGAATCCCGCGTAAAGAAGCAACGAAGAAAGCATAGTTGCTGCTATCTTACGTTTAAGTGGATCTTCGCTCTCGTACTCGCAAAGCACAGTGGTGACGCGCTGCTGCAAAACATCGTTGCCAACAGCCCAACGGTAAGCTTCGTCAATTTCCTCGCTAGAACAAAGAGTAGAGAAAATAGAGGAGTAGGAGCGCGCGTGAATCGACTGCATAAAAGCAATATTCGTGTAAATAGCCTGCTCGTGCTCAGTGCGAGCGTGCTCAATCTGGCAAAGCTCGCCAATAGTTGCCTGGCTAGTATCAAGCAAAGTCAAGCCCGTAAAAACGCGAGTAGTGGTCTTGCGTTCAAGATCGGTGAGGGAACGCCAAGAAGGAATATCGTTGCTCAGCGGCACTTTTTCAGGAAGCCAGAAGTTAGCAATAAGACGATTCCAAACGTCCAAATCCTTGTCGTCAACAATATTATTCCAATTAACTGGGCGTACACGTGATCCGTGATGGTAGCGGTACTGAGATGGTGTGATAGAAGCTGCCATCATAGCGTCATCTGCGATTACGCGATTTGTGCCGAAAGGCTTATCGAGGCTACTGCGCAATGCTGTTGGATCGAGCGCAGTTGGGTCGAGCTCGGTTGGGCTGAGTTCTGTCATAATTACTCCTGATCTTGTGTTTACGTTTTATAAAATTTTTAAGTTTTTTTTTATTTAATTTGGAAATATCTACGTAACTAAAATTTTTATCACTACTACTTATAGTGTGCAGCTTACGCAACCTTCAATTTCCGTACCTTCCAAAGCTTTCTGGCGAATACGAATGTAGTAAAGAGTCTTAATGCCCTTGCGCCATGCGTAAATCTGAGCCTTATTCAAATCGCGAGTAGTCGTAGTGTCTGGGAAGAACAAAGTAAGCGACAATCCCTGATCCACATGCTGAGTTGCTTCAGCGTAAGTATCAATAATTGCCTTCCAGCCAATCTCGTAAGCATCCTTAAAGTACTGCATATTGTCGTTCGTCATGTATGCTGCAGGGTAGTAGACGCGACCAACTTTGCCCTCTTTACGAATCTCAATGCGAGAAGCAATTGGGTGGATTGAACTCGTGGAATGGTTGATGTAAGAGATTGAGCCAGTTGGAGGAACAGCCTGCAAATACTCGTTGTAAATGCCGTCGCGCAAAATCTCGTCGCGCAGTTGCTCCCAGTCTGAAACACTTGGAATCGCAACATTGAAACGAGCAAACAAATCGCGAACCGCTTGAGTGCGAGGCTCAAGAGAACGACTTCCATCAGTGTATTTATCGAAATAGTTGCCTTTTCCTGCAGGCTTAGCGTAGGCACTCGTTTTAAAGCTTGCAAAAGCGTGTCCGCGCTCTACAGCCAAAGCGTGAGAAGCCTTATAAGCGTGGTAAGCAACAGTCATAAAGTACATGTCTGTAAAGTCAAGAGCTTCCTCGCTTCCGTACTGCATGTGCTCGCGAGCAAGGAAACCGTGCAAATTCATTTGACCCAAGCCAATAGCGTGACCTTCTGCGTTTCCGCGACGAATCGAAGGTACAGAATCAATCGAAGTGTGCTCCGAAACAGAAGTGAGCGCACGTACCGCCAAATCAACGCTTGCACCCAAGTCACCATCCATTGCCTTAGCAATATTAAGAGAGCCGAGATTGCAAGAAATGTCGCGGCCAACGTGACTATAAGATAAGTCAGCGTTATAAGTGCTTGCTTCCTGAGTTTGCAAAATCTCGGAGCACAAGTTGCTCATAGTAATGCGACCCTTAATAGGATTTGTGCGATTCACAGTATCCTCAAACAAAATGTAAGGGTAGCCAGACTCAAACTGAATTTCCGCAAGTGTCATAAAGAATTCGCGAGCGTCGATGTACTTCTTGTGAATGCGAGGATTTGCAACCATCTCATCGTAATGCTCAGTAACAGAAATGTCTGCAAAAGGTTTACCATACTCACGCTCAACATCGTAAGGGCTAAACAAAGCCATCTTTTCCTTACGCTTAGCAAGTTCAAAAGTAATATCTGGAATAACAACGCCCAAAGAAAGCGACTTAATACGAATCTTCTCGTCCGCGTTCTCGCGCTTAGTGTCGAGGAAACGCATAATATCTGGGTGGTGAGCGCTAATATACACAGCACCAGCGCCCTGACGAGCGCCAAGCTGATTAGCGTAAGAGAATGAATCTTCCAAAAGCTTCATAACAGGTACAACGCCACTCGACTGATTTTCGATGCGCTTAATAGGAGCGCCAAGCTCGCGCAAATTCGTAAGCAAAAGAGCCACGCCGCCGCCTCGTTTAGAAAGTTGCAAAGCAGAATTAATTCCGCGCGCAATAGACTCCATATTATCTTCCAAACGCACGAGGAAGCAGCTCACAGCCTCTCCGCGCTGAGCTTTACCAAGATTCAAGAACGTTGGAGTGGCTGGCTGGAAGCGACCTGCAAGCATTTCGTCCAAATAGTTGAGCGCTGCTTTTTCGTCGCCGTCTGCGAGTTCCAAAGCGACTGCAGCTGCGCGTTGAGCGAAGTTTTCCAAATACTGTTTGCCGTCGAAAGTCTTTAAAGCGTAAGAAGTGTAGAACTTAAAAGCACCTAAGAATGTGCCAAAAGTGTGGTGAGCGGCTTCTGCATGCTCGTAGAATTTATCGAGAAACTCATCGCTGTATTTGTTGAACACGTTGCCGTTGTAGTAATAGTTGTCAATCAAATAGTTCAAGCGCTCGCGAGTTGAAGCAAACTTCATGCTGTGTTCTTGCACGTAATCCGAAACGTAAAGCTTTTCTGCTTCCTGATCTTTATCAAACTGAATGCCTTTTTCTGGGTCAAAAAGACCGAGCATAGCGTTAAGAACGTGGTAGTCGCGGCTGTTGCGAATGCGCTCTGCTGTTGTGCTGGCAGTTGTGCTTGCAGAATCAGTGTGATCAAGATTAAGCGAAGTAGATTCGCTCATCGGATCCGTGCTATTCATGGGGTTTGTTCCTTTCTTCATGCGTTATTTTTGTTTTTCAAACGCTGTTTGTTTTGTTTCTTTTACTTATTTCGTTTATTTCGTTTGTTCTGTTTCTTTGAGTTGTTTTAAAAATCTCGGTATCCCATGCGCTACTTTTTCTATATCTTCTGCAGTTCCCGTGAGTTCAAACGAGTACATATTTGGGATTTTGCACTTTCCTGCAATTTGACCGCCTGCAGCGCAATATGCTTCTCCAAAATTTGTATTTCCGGAAGAAATTACCCCGCGAATAAACGAACGATTTTCGCGATTATTTAAGAATTTGCGAACTTGTATTGGTATTGCTTTCGCAATATTTCCACCGCCGTAAGTTGGAACAATCAAAACGTACGGTTCGCGCACGTTTAATTCCGGCTCTTTAGGGCGAAGTGGTATGCGGTACACGTTTACGTTATTGCTTGGAAAATCGCAATTTTGCACAAATCTTAACGTGTTTTCGGAAACTGAGGAAAAGTAGACTACAGCTCCGATTGATTCGCCTTGTGCGCGCGATTCAGGCTCGCTTTGTTGTGTTATATTTTCTTGCTCACACATTTCTTATGCTTCTTTTGCTGCCTCTGCGGAAGTTCCGAGTTTATCCGCAATTTGCGCAATTAGATCTGGACGGTACCCACTCCAGGATGCGTCGGGAGCAATGACTACTGGAGCTTGACGGTATCCGGCATTTCTTAACTGTTCGAGTGATTCAGGGCTTTTTGACAAGTCTACTGTTTCAAAGTTCACGCCAAGTTTTGTGAACTGTCGCTTAGTTGCATCACACTGTGGGCAATGAGGTTTAGTAAACACTGTGATAGTCATTTCAATCTCCTCTGGTGATGGGGAATTTTGCAATTCCGTGTTGTATCGACAAAAGCCAAGTAGTTAGCTTACTCTGAATAAGCACTATTTATAGTGGTGTGTCGACTGTGTGAACACTATATATAGTTATTATTTAAAATAGCTAAAAATAGCGTGTTTGTAAGCGTGTCGTGTTCTATGAAGTGAATATGGGTTTAGCTTTAACGATGAAAAATGTAATCTATCTCACAAAATTTATATTTGAAACTACTTAACTTACATATTGTTAAGCCTTGTGCATATCCGCCTATAAAATTATTAAGTGCGTTTCTTGAAGGGGCGTAACGCAAAATAAAAAGTTGTGCATTTTGTAGATAATGCAGATTGCTTGGGTGCGCAAAGCATGCGTGCAAATAACAAAACAAGTACAAGATAAGAGGTGTCATTATGACTCAAGCTCAGGCAAATATTGGTGTTGTTGGTTTGGCTGCCATGGGTTCGAATTTAGCGCGTAATCTTGCGCATCATGGAAATACAGTAGCTGTTTATAATCGTCATTATTCGCGCACTGAAACTTTAATGAATGAGCATGGCAGTGAAGGTGCTTTTGTGCCTTCAAAAACTGTTGAAGAATTTGTAGCTTCTCTAAAGCGTCCGCGCACCGCAATAATTATGGTAAAAGCTGGTGCTCCTACGGATGCTGTGATTGAAGAACTTGCAAATGCTATGGAGCCTGGAGATATTATCGTCGACGGAGGAAACTCTTATTTTGAAGATACGATTCGCAGAGAGCGTGACATTCGCGCGCGTGGTCTTCATTACGTTGGTTGCGGTGTTTCTGGCGGCGAAGAAGGTGCTTTGCGTGGTCCTTCGATGATGCCTGGTGGCACTGAGGAATCTTGGAAGACTCTTGGTCCTATTTTGAAGTCTATTGCTGCTGTTGCTGAAGGTGAACCTTGCGTAACGCATATTGGTACTGACGGCGCTGGTCATTTTGTGAAGATGGTTCACAATGGCATCGAGTACTCGGATATGCAGCTTATTGCCGAAAGCTACGATTTAATGCTTCGCGGTTTGGGCATGAAGTCCGACGAAATTGCAGACGTGTTTAGCGAGTGGAATAAGGGCGAACTTGATTCTTATTTGATTGAAATTACGGCTGATGTGCTTCGCCAGAAGGATGCTAAGACTGGTAAGCCTTTGGTTGAGATGATGGTGGATCACGCTGGCATGAAGGGCACTGGCACTTGGACTGTACAGTCTGCGCTTTCGCTCGGCATACCAGTTACCGGTATTGCTGAAGCCGTGTTTGCTCGCGGACTTTCCAGCCAGGTTGCTTTGCGAGAAGCTGCTGAAAGCCAAGGTTTGACTGGTCCGGATGTGCATTTTGATTTGAACGATGCTGAGCGTAAGGCGTTTATTGAGGATATTCGCCAAGCTTTGTACGCTTCTAAGATTGTTTCTTATGCTCAGGGATTCGACGAGATTGCTGCTGCTGCAATTGAGCATGATTGGAAGATTGACCAGGCTGCGGTTGCTCGCATTTGGCGTGGTGGATGCATTATTCGCGCTCAGTTCTTGAACCGCGTTTCTGAGGCTTTTGAGTCCGGTGAAGCGAGCGTTTCTTTGCTTTTTGCACCGTACTTTAAGGATGCTATTGAAAAGTCGCAGGCTGCTTGGCGTCGTGTTATTGCGCGTGCAGTTGAGCACGGGGTTCCTGTGCCAGCATTCTCTAGCTTGCTTGCATACTACGATGGATTGCGTTCCAAGCGTTTGCCAGCTTCGCTTATTCAGGCTCAGCGTGATTTCTTCGGCGCTCACACTTACGGTCGCATTGACGAGCCAGGCGTATTCCACACTTTGTGGGCAGAGCCTAATCGCCCAGAAGTAAAGCAAGATTAAAACAAATAATATTTAGAGATAACAGACCTTTGCATTATTATGCAGAGGTCTGTTATTTATTGTTCTGAGTATTATGCATGTTGCTAGAAAGCTATACAAGTTACTTAATAGCAGCTTGCAAAGTTTCCGCGGTGGTTAGCCAAGAGATTTCGTCAGTTCCGTTTGCAAAAGACGCAGGATATTCTGGATTATTATCACCAGAAAGTACATTCATTAAAGCAGCGCCTTTTTCTTCTCCTGCAGTCAAGAACCAAGTTCGGTGGCTGTGAGCTAATACAGGAACAGTAAGAGTTAAGCGCATAGGCGGCAACTTAGGGGAGTGATTTACTCCAACAACAATGCGATCGCGATTATTAACCTGCGGTAATCCTGGGAAAAGTGAAGCCATATGCGCATCCGGCCCCATGCCAAGAATTGCTAGATCAAACACTGGCTCTTTGCCAAGTATGCTCACGATTTCTTCCTCATAGTCGCGCGCTGCAGCATCTAAAATAGCGTCATTTTCAGCGTCGCTGGCTGCTGCAATTTTCTCAGCATTACGCTCATCTGCAGGCATTTCGTGAATATGAGATTCTGCCAAAGCTTTGTTAGAAGTAAGTAAGTTAAGAAACATTTCGCGAGCCTTGCGCGCATTGCGATCCTCGCTATCATAAGCTACGAAACGCTCATCTGCCCACCAAATATGCACTAAATTCCAATTAATTGCTGGTAAAAGCGGGTTATTAGCAAGCATTTGGAACATGCGTATTGAATCTGTGCCACCAGTAAGTAATAAATGAAATGGTTTATTGAGATTTTGCACATCATTCTGTGATTCCATAATAAGCGTTACTAGACGTTGGGCTGCAACGGCTGCAAGCACATCGCGATTATCGTATCCGTAAATACTTGCGTTATGTGCAAAAGTAACTTCATTATTTGTCATAGTTGTTCCTTTTATGCAATTAAAAATATTTCACGAATTGTTTCACGTAATGTTTCACGCATTTTCTGAAGGATTATCTCGCACCAGCTGCGCGTAAATTTCGTCCGGATCAATGCGTCTCAATTCTTCGCTTAAGCAATCATCCAGAGTGCGAATAGGAAGCGCAATAGGTTGTGCAGCCTGTCCAGGCAGGCTAATCAAAGCTTGATCTCCGCCAGCAGGGCGAGTGAGTGACAATGTGCCATCCTTGCGTTCTAAAGTTACGGAAGTAATAGCTTGAGCTTCAGGATTTTCAACTATTTCTACAGGAACGTGCAAGCTACTCTTAAGCCAAGCTGCAAGTAAATGCAAAGACACGTAATGAGTAGGACCCACAACCTTCGCGCTAAGAATAGGCAAATGTGGAGGTTGATCGAGCATAGAAGCAAGTAACGCGCGCCAAGGAGTTAAACGCGTCCAAGACAAATCTGCATCTTGCGGAGACCAGTTTTTACGCAAGTTTTGCACAGTTTTAAGAGTATCGTCTGCTCGCTGTGCGTCAGTAATTCTGCTACTTGCCATAGCTCCAAGCAAATCGTGAGCAGGATCTTCCGGAGCGTTTGTTGGCCACCATGCAACAACCGGTGCATCTGGCACAAGTAGTGGAATGACAAGCGTATCCGGATGACGAACTAAACCGTTGTGTGGATACAAAATAATAATTTCGCCAGCTCCAGCATCTGCGCCAAAACGTACTTGAGCATCGAGATTCGGCACAACCTCACCGCGCTCAGCAGCGTGCTCGCTAGACCAATCTCGAACCATTGCAATAACTCGGCAAGGATGCTCGCGGCTAGCTGCGTTTGCTGCATCAAGTGCATGCTCTAACTCTTTAAGAGTTGTATCAATAAGCAAAGTGAGCACTCGACCAGTAGCAGATTCGCCGCGCTCTTCGTGCAATTCGTCGATTTTTGCTGCAATTTTGCTTGTATTAGTATCAGGAAGGTTGATAATCATGGCAGCCTCCAATGGCGATTATCTCGAGCAAGCATAGCATCAGCTTCTGCTGGACCCCACGTTCCAGCGCGATATGGTTGCGGTTGTGTGCTAAGCGAACTCCAGAATTCCTCAATAGGGTCAAGAATTTTCCAACTTAAATCTACTTCTTGCGTAGTCGGGAATAGCGGTGGTTCGCCAAGAAGTACGTCAAGAATCAAGCGCTCGTAAGCTTCAGGGGAACTTTCAGTAAAAGAGCGTCCGTAACTAAAGTCCATAGAAACGTCTCGAACTTCCATAGCAGTTCCGCCAGGGACTTTCGCACCAAAGCGCATAGTAACGCCCTCGTCTGGCTGCACTCGAATCACAATAGCATTGCTACCAAGCTCTCGAACTGCAGTAGACTCAAACGGCAAATGCGGAGCACGCTTAAAAATAACAGCAATTTCCGTAACGCGCTTGCCTAAACGTTTTCCGGTTCGCAAGTAGAACGGAACTCCAGCCCAACGGCGAGTATCAACGTCAAGTCGCACTGCAGCGTACGTTTCAGTAGTGCTTTTAGGGTCGATTCCTTGCTCTTCCAAGTATCCAACAGCTTTGTAAGAGCCTTGCCATCCTGCTGCATACTGTCCTCGAGCAGTATTGGCAGCCAAGTCTTGAGGTAGTCGGATTGCGGATAGAACTTTCGTTTTTTCAGCAGTCAAATCGCTAGCGCGGAAACTTACAGGCTCTTCCATAGCAGTAAGCGCCATAAGTTGAAGCAAATGGTTCTGAATCACGTCACGTGCAGCACCGATTCCGTCGTAGTATCCGGCTCTTCCGCCAATGCCAATATCTTCAGCCATCGTAATTTGCACGTGATCGACGTAATTTGCGTTCCAAATCGGCTCATACATTGCGTTAGCAAAGCGGAAAGCCAACAAATTTTGCACAGTTTCCTTGCCTAAATAATGGTCAATTCGGAACACAGAATTAGGATCAAAAACTTCAGAAACAACGCGATCCAATTCTCGTGCGCTCGCTAAATCGTGACCAAAAGGCTTTTCAATAATTACGCGTCGCCAAGCATGCTCAGAAGAGTGCGAAAGACCTGATGCTGCAAGCTGTTGGGCAACAACTGGGAAGCTGGAAGGCGGAATAGACATGTAAAAAGCGTGATTTCCGCGAGTACCTCTGTCTCGATCAAGTTCGTTCACTGTTTTGCTTAAACGCTCAAACGCGGACGCATCGTCAAAGGTGCCGCGTACGAAACGTATGCCTTTAGCGAGATTAATCCAAGTTGACTCACGAAATGGCGTTCTGCAATGCTGCTCAATATTTTCGCGCACAAAGTTTACGAAATGTTCATCCGTCCAATCGCGTCTCGCAAAACCAGTTAAACCAAATCCTGGAGGCAAAAGCCCGCGATTAGCTAAATCATATACTGCTGGCATAAGTTTTTTGCGTGCTAAATCGCCAGTAATGCCAAAAATTACTAGGCTGCACGGACCCGCAATGCGAGCTAAACGCAAATCACGTGGATCGCGCAAAGGATTCGTCCAAGTAGATACGCTTTCCCCAGCGTCTTGCAAATCACGTAGTGTCCTCAACTCAGTCATAGATACTATCGTAATATTTCGTAGCTATTTTCACCACGCAAAACACAATTTATTATGCTTAATAACAGTATTAAAAAGTTTTAGCGCGTTATAACTCTAATTTTCAGCCGCCGCATACAGCTAAACGAATCATCTTCGCGTATTGTGGACCGCCAATTGGAGTTAAGTGAACTCCATCGTCAGTCAAATATTCCGAGTGACCATTACTCAAACCATGCCAGTCTATAATGCCAACATTATGATGAGTTGCTGCGAACTTGCGTAAGCTATCGTTCGTTGCATCCTGCCAAGGTTGCGGAACTCGTGTGGTAACGAAATAAACAGGTCTACCTTTTGCGACATCAACCATGTGTTGAAGCACGCTATCGTCATGAGGAGGACCGTTGGTTCCAAGAGCGAAAATCACCACATCTCCAGCGTGTTTTGCCGAAATATCTTTCTCGTATTCATCAGCTCCGTGGAAAATTTGTCTACTCACTTTTCCATCTATATAAGCGTTAGGCATAACTTGCATCAAATATGGTTTAGCGCCTTCAGTAATGGAATCTCCAACCATAGTTAAGTTTACGGAACAAGTATTGCGTCGTTTGTCGATCCGCGTATGAGTAGTAACAAGATTTCGTGGAACTTTTTCTGCAATAGGGAAGAGAATACGATACTTCGATGGTGTAGGTGGAAGAGACTGTTTTACTACATTCTTTTGCACACCTTTTGGAACTGCTTTTTCTTTTGTTTCTTGCTTAGAATTAGTTTTGTCAAAAGCAGTAGGTTTTTTATTTGACGATGAAGATTGCTCTACTTGTGCTGTCAATTCTGGGCGAAGCTGCATTGACCTATGCTTGGCTATATCCTGCCAATTTACTGGCAAGATAATTAACGACACAATAATTATGCAGCACAAAGTTAGTGAGACAGAGCGAATAAGCTTAAATAATTGTTGATCTTTTATTGGCTTTTCAAATAACTGATACAAGCATTCTGCAAGTGCAACTATTACTAGTGCTTGCAAGACTTGCTCTCCTGTAGAAATAGCAGTTGTTCTATTTGCTGGGTTGAATAATTCAAGAACAGGGAAGTGAACTAAATAAATTGCAAAAGAGCGTCTGCCGATATAGGCGAGTGGAGTCCATGCAAATATTCTCGAGCAAATATTATCAGTTTGCGTGCAAGACCATAGTATTAGTGTGCAAGCGGCTGCTGTTATTGTGTATCCGCCAAAAACAAATACTGAAGATGTGCCTTCTGCATACACGAAGCAGTAGCACAACACAATTGTTGCCAATAACCCAACGCAAGATCGCTGCCATGCACGAAGTGGATTATAAAAAACAGTTTTTGGCTTATTGAATGCGTTATTTGGAAGTTCTTGTATATCTGGAGTTACGCCATTATCTGATAAATCAATTTGTAATCCTTTACGCAAGTCAGCAGGTATTCCATCTTCAATAAACTCTTTTTCTTTATTTGCGCAGGATTTATCTGATTTTTTCGTTAATGCCGAATTATCTACACTACTGTCTAACTTAACTGATGAAGCTAAGCTGACCGATATGTTCTTTTTGCCCATTAGCAAATGTAATGCATGAATAAGCCACGCGTGGAATGAATGTTTGGCAAACCAAGCACCGTACATTGCTAGCATTGCACCCATTAAGAATTCTGATGCTCTCGTATCTAGAGAATAGTAGACGCGAGCTGGAGTTGTGTAATTGTTAAATAAGTAGGCAAAAGTAAAAGTAAGAATAGAAGAAAGTATGGCTAAGCCTGCTGTGATATACATGCGTATTAGCTTGCTACGCACGAATTTAATAAGTGCAGCAAGGATAATAGGCCATATAACAAAAGCCTGCATTAAAAGTCCGAGATACCAAAGATGTTTGATAGGAGAAGGTAGTCCGGACTGTTCAAAATATGAAAGTTTACGGGCAACATACATTATATTGCTAAAGAATCCGGAGCCTGAAAGAGCATCCGCTTGTAACTTTGGTAGTAGACTTGGCGAAAAAAGCCACATAATTGGTGCTGTTATAGCGATAATTCCAAGTGTTGACGGCCAAATTCTTTTTACGCGCTTTAGTAAATACTCCCAGTAATGCTTGATTCCTTGAGTATTTTTATTATTATCTCCGATATTTTTTGTATTTTTTGCGTTTTCATCTGCGTTTAAATAGCGCAGAACTGATCTCGTACAAAAATATCCTGCCAATACCAAAAATAGTGTTACTCCAAGGAATCCTCCCATAAGAAGGCTTGGACGCATATGAAAGCATACAATACCAATAATTGCTAAAGCTCTTAAACCGTCTATTGCTTTATTTCGCTTCGAAACAGTATTTGTAGGTAAAGTAGATGATTGTTTATTTTCAGCTTTTGCGCTATGAATAGTTTTTTCTACGGTATTATTTGCGTTTGCTGAAAGATTAGTTGAGGTCGTTTTACTAGCATTTTTTTCTGCAGGAACCTTCTTTGTTTTGAAGGATTGATCTGCTTGTGAAGCAGTGGAAGTGTTCACGCATCTCTTTTTTGTCATCTTGCCTACGCTTCGGTAACCATACTGGTATGTATGCAACATATCGTGTGTAAAACGTAGCAATAGTAACTGTGTATTAAGACACTTTTATAGCTTAAAGCGTGTCTTGTTGCTATGCCTAGGATGTGCTAGAAATATGTGATTTTATACTACTTCTGTAAGTGATACAAAACGTTTATTATTTAACGAAATTTGTTAACAAAATTTTGTTTTATATGCTCTATTGCTGTCGTTCGTCGGTGCGCGCTAAAGTGAGATAGAACAGTTATATGAATTGTTATTAAAGTTATCAAAGGAGCCAATATGGCAGAAACTTTTAACGTTGTGGTAGAGATTCCACGCGGTTCTAAGAACAAGTATGAAGTGGATCACGAAACTGGTCGCGTATTCTTGGATCGCACCCTTTTCACAGCTATGGGTTATCCAGATGATTACGGTTATATTGATGGCACTTTGGGCGAAGATGGCGATCCACTTGACGCTCTTGTTATGATTCCAAATTCTGTGTTCCCAGGATGTGTTGTTGAGTGCCGCGCCGTTGGCTTGTATCACATGGTTGATGAAGCTGGCGGAGACGACAAGGTTTTGTGCGTTCCAGCAGACGTTCGTTTTGACGACATCAAGGATATCGATGACGTGAACGAGTATCATAAAGCTGAAATCAAGCACTTCTTCGAGCAGTACAAGGCTTTGGAGCCAGGTAAGGAAGTTCTTCCTGGTGACTTCTGGGCTGGTGTAGAGCAGGCTGAGAAGGAAATCGTCGCAGCTCGCAAGCGCTTGGAAGAAAGCGAAAAATAAGTTTCGCTTTTAATGAGTAAAACAATAAAGATTAAAAGCTAATAAATAAAACGTCGAAGACACATACCGTGTTTTCGACGTTTTTATGTAAGTGCGTGCTGCTTTCAAAAGTAAATTAAAATGTAACGTTGCATACGCTTTTAAATAATTTTAAGCAGCTACTAGCATTCCAAGGCCTGCAATATACACGAGCATTCCTGAAAGCATTATTGGCAATATAGAAATGGCGATATCGTGCGAAACTATTCCAGTTTCGTATTCTTCATAATTGTTGCGAACCCACAAATATGAAAGTCCTGATAGCGCGATTAGCATAAATATGCACAGTACTATAACGAGTATTCCACCGTCTAAATTGCGAAGCGATGGCATAAAGCTAATAATTGACGGCAAAAATAGCCAACCCGGAAGTGCTGCACAAGCAATACTTGCAGTAAGCGTGTGCGAAAGATTTCGTACTAAATTTGTGCGATTCTCGCGCAGCATTTGCCTCAAGAATGTTACAAATGTTGCTGCTACAAGAATTAGAGCAAAAGATACAGCCCAGCGTTCGTAAGGGTGAATTGCAGCAATGAACTTACTCATCGACACAGTTTCGTTATCAATAATGACGCTTTTTGGTAGCCATACCTTTAATACTCCGGTTGCAAACCATGTAGAAGCAATTCCTGCGCATAATGCAATAGCTCGGTCAATTACATTTCCGTGCAGTGGCCACAACGCTATAAATGTAAGCATTATGATAAGGCATAATATAAGTGTTATTTTTGCTGTTGCGATTGGCAATATTGCTGCAATTGCGAGAAGTACTACAACAAAAATTTGGCTTACAAACATCGCTAATGCGTTCATGCTAGGTATACGGGTATGTTTTTGAACATTTACGCAAGAATTATCATTTTTCTGCATCTTATTATTGCAGATACGTGTTTCATTGCTCATACACACTCCCTAGTGCTGTAAGTTTTATATTTATAAAGCGTAATATGTCCATAAAATATTAACAAATTACTTTGTTTATTTACTAATGTAGCCTATAACCTGCACTGCGCTTTATTGTGTTGATATTTTTTATCTTTAGAAGATGCAAGTGTTGCAGTTGTCGCTATTTTTCGCAGTATGGTTTACAATTCCTGTAAAGGCTGAATTTGCTACTACATCAATTGTTTGTTGGAGGCATCATATGACTGATATCACATTGATGACTTCGTGTGCTTCTCCTTCTTCAGTTTTACCTTCACTTACTTTGTTATCTCATAAAGTGCGTTTACTTTCTTTGGATACGTCAAGTTTGGCAAAACTGCCCGCACAAACCATTCTTTTGCTTGATGCGCGTGAGGATTTAGCTCTCGCTAAATCAATGTGTTCTTCTCTGCGTGTTGCAAATATTACGGTTCCTGTCATATTAGTTATAACTGAGGGTGGTTTTACTGTAGTAAATCCTTCGTGGAACATTTCTGATGTTGTGCTTACTAATGCTTCTCCGGCAGAAGTAGAGGGTCGTTTGCGTTTGGCTTCTTTGCAACACGGATCTTCTGATGATTTGTTTGTGCATTCGCAAGGCTCTGAAATTGATGATTCTTTCAATTCAGACAATGGAACTATGCGTTCTGGAGATCTTGTTGTAGATATGCGTAGCTACACAGTGAGTTTGCATGGTCATCCTGTTGATTTAGCTTATAAAGAATTTGAATTGCTGAAATACTTTGTGCAGCATCCGCGCAGGGTGTTTACTCGTGCTCATTTGTTGCAAGAAGTATGGGGTTACGACTACTACGGTGGCACTCGTACTGTAGACGTTCATATTCGTAGACTTCGTGCAAAACTTGGTGTTGAATATGAACATCTAATTGGCACAGTGCGTAATGTTGGCTATCGCTTTGATCCTTCGGAGTCTGATGAGAATAGCGAAATTTCCGAAAGCAGTGTTGAAGATGATTCTGAAAATGATGCAGATAAGCAGTCTGCGCAATAATGATTTATCGAAGCTCTAATATGCGAGAATCAAAACAAGCGAAATTAGCTCGTATTTATGCAGAGTACGATTTATTGTGCAAAGAAATACCGGAGCCGAAGTGTGCATTAAATTTCAAAAATCCATTTGAGCTACTAATCGCTACTGTATTAAGCGCGCAAACTACGGATAAGCGCGTGAATATCGTGACGCCTGAACTCTTTTCTATTTTTCCCAACGCGAGTTCCTTAGCTGCTGCTCCTGTATCTCAAGTTGAGTCAATTATTTACCCTCTCGGATTTTATAGAGTAAAAGCACAGAATATTATTTCATTATCTGCATGTTTGCTTAATAATTTTTCTGGTATAGTGCCATCAAATATGGAAGATTTAATATCGTTGCCGGGTGTTGGTCGTAAAACTGCCAATGTTGTTCTTGGCAACGCATTTGGATTACCGGGGTTTCCTGTAGATACTCACGTAATACGTGTTACAGGTCGTCTTGGTTGGCGTAAGGTTCAGAATCGTCCAAATCCTGTTGCTATTGAGCGCGAAATAACTGCTTATTTTGCTCCTAAAGAGTGGACTAATCTTTCTCATAGACTTATTTTGCATGGCAGAAAAATTTGCACTGCTCGGAATCCAAAATGTGTTTCATGCCCTTTAAATACAACATGTCCGTCGGCAATTATTTAAAGCGTGTTGTTTCCAATTCAGATATTGATATAGACTGTAGGTTATGTCAAGAACAGGCAAATATGCGTATCGCACTTCCAGGTCAGCTCATGCTCGCACTAATGCAGACTGGATGCCATGGGTTGTGTTTGTAGTTGTGTCTGTAATAATGAGCGGCATTTTGTGGTGTGGATGGCAAATATACCAGGGTCATTCGCCTTTTGCTGCAATAATGCATCCAGCTAGTAACTCAGTGCTAAAAGTTGGTTTACGTACTGCTCCTGAATCTCTTGATATTAGAAACGACGACAGTGACGCTTTACAGCAAGCTTTAATTGGTAATGTTTACGAAACTCTTGTTAAACGTGGCGATGATAATAGTTTGCAACCAGGTCTCGCGAAGTCATGGGATATTTCGAAAGACGGCTTAACATATCGTTTTAATTTGCGTCAAGGTGTGCGTTTCTCTAACGGTAGTGAGATGACTTCGACTTCCGTATTACAATCTTTGAAACAAGGCATCACAAATAATTATCCTGGTTATAGCGCACTTACAAATATTAAAACTGTTAATAATCCGGATGATTACACTTTAGTAATTACACTTAATAATCCAGATGCGTTACTTCTACGTCGTCTTGCTGGACGTGTTGGCATTGTCTATGACACAAAATCGATGATCGACTATGCAAGTGCTGCTCTTGGCACAGGTCCTTTCACTGTAAGTGACTACAATAAAGGCAATTCTTTAGTATTACTTCGCAACGATAAATATTGGGGAACCCCTGCTTCTTGTGCAAGTATTACTTTGCAATATTTCAATAGCGATACTGCTCTAGCTGAGGCAATGGAAAAGGGCAATATTCAAATGGCAGTTCCGCTTGAAGGTAACGAAAATAAGCGTCTTGCTGCTGTTGCTAATACGCAAATGGTAGAGGGTCAGAGCACAAGAGTGCGATTTATTGCAATAAATACAACAGTTTCATCGATTTTCTGCGATGAGCAGGCTCGTAAAGCTGCGAGATACGCTTTGAATGCGCAAACTGTACTTGCAGCTGATGGCAATGGTGGTGTTCCAGTAGGAGGACCTATTGATCCTCTTTCAACTGGTTATGAAGATTTAAATGGATTGTATCCTTATAATCCAGGCAAAGCTGCTCCCTTGTTCCATTACTTTAGCGCAAGCTATTTAGGAACTATTAATTTTCTTGTTCCACAGGGCGAAGGTGGAGTTGGGCGCGAGCTTTCAAAACAGATTAGTTCCGTGAGCGGTTTTAAGGTCAATCTTGAAGAAGTTGATCAACAAACTATGCGTAAGCGTATTAGTGAAGGTAAGTATGATCTTGCGCTTACTACGAGCAATCGTACTTTAGATGAAGGCATGTTTGCAGAAAGCGGTTCTCCGTTCGTTTTGCAAGACGCGCGTGCTCAACAAGCTTGGGCCGATGCGGTTCATTCTAAGAATGCAAACGAATATGAGGCAAATGCTCGTGCATATGCGCGCGAAGTAAGCAATAATGCTGCAGCTCACTGGTTATATGCTCGAAAGAGCATTATGGCTGTAAAGTCTAATGTAAGCGGCTATACGAAAAATATGACGGATCAGCTTCTGCCATTGCAGAGCGTAGTGGTGAAATAGAAAAGCGTAAGATTTGCGTTGTCGCGCTGAGTTTCTAATATTCAGTTCATGAGTGAACAGGATAATAACACAGTAAAGCACGCACATTTAACGCCTCTTCCTAACAAAGTTGGCGTTGATGGTCTTGAAGACAAGTGGCGTAGCAATTGGGACGAAGCCAAAACTTACGCATTCCATAATTCTCGCGACCGTAAGGCCGTATATTCTATCGATACTCCACCTCCAACCGTTAGTGGCCACTTGCACGTAGGTCACGTATTCTCTTACACGCATACGGATGTCATTGCGCGATATAAGCGCATGCAAGGCTTTGACGTATTCTACCCAATGGGTTGGGACGATAACGGCTTGCCAACAGAGCGCCGCGTACAAAATTATTACGGTGTGCGAGTGGATACTTCGTTGAAGTATGACCCTGATTTTAAGCCGCCTTTTGAAGGCACTGAAGGCAAGAAGATTGAGGCTAAAGATCAGGTTCCTGTAAGCCGACAGAACTTTATTGAGCTTTGCGAGCGCTTGACTTCTCAAGATGAGAAGCTTTTTGAAGCATTGTGGCGCAGGCTCGGGCTTTCTGTAGACTGGTCGCAAACTTACCACACGATTGGTGAGCAGCCTCGTCGAGTTGCGCAAAAAGCATTCCTTCGCAATCTTGCTCGCGGAGAAGCTTATCAAAAAGATGCTCCTGGATTGTGGGATGTGACTTTCCAGACTGCAGTTGCACAAGCAGAGCTTGAATCGCGCGAATATCCTGGTTTCTACCATAAGATTGCGTTCCGTTTTGAAGATGGTACGCCAATTTATATTGAAACTACGCGTCCAGAATTGCTTGCTGCATGCACTTCTTTAATTGCAAATCCAGAAGATGAGCGTTACAAGAAGTACTTTGGTCAGGAAGTTTATTCGCCACTGTTTAAGGTGAAGGTTCCGATTTTGGCGCATTCTGCTGCTCAAATGGACAAGGGTGCTGGCATTGCAATGTGCTGCACTTTCGGTGACGTAACAGACGTTGAGTGGTGGCGCGATTTGAATTTGCCAACTCGACCAATTATTCAGCGTAACGGTCGCATCGTTATGACGACTCCTGATTGGATTACAGATGAATCCGGCCGTGAAATGTTCGAGAAAATTGCCGGCAAAACCACGTTCTCTGCTCGTAAGGAAATTGTTGAAGCTTTGCAAGCAGCTGGAGACATGGAAGGCGATCCAAAGCCAACAAAGCGTATGACGAACTTCTACGAAAAGGGCGATAAGCCTTTGGAAATCGTCACTTCTCGCCAGTGGTATTTAAAGAACGGTGGCACGGACGAAAAGTTGAATGCTGAACTTATTGAGCGAGGCAAGGAACTTAACTTCCACCCAGACTTTATGCGCGTGCGCTATGAGAATTGGGTTCACGGTTTGAATGGTGACTGGCTTATCTCTCGCCAGCGCTTCTTCGGTGTGCCATTCCCACTTTGGTATCCAGTAAACGAAAATGGGGAAGTGGATTACGAGCATCCTTTGACGCCTAGCGAAGATCGTTTGCCAATCGATCCAACTATTGACGTTCCAGAAGGATTCGATGAATCGCAGCGAGACCAGCCAAATGGCTTTACTGCTGAGCAAGACATTATGGACACTTGGGCTACATCTTCCTTAACTCCACAAATTGTGACTCGTTGGGAAGAGCCAGGTGAGGAAAATCAAGCTCTGTTTAAGGCTACTTTCCCAATGGATTTGCGTCCACAAGGCCAGGATATTATTCGTACTTGGCTGTTTAGTACTGTTGATCGCGCACATCTTGAAAACGGCTGCTTGCCTTGGAAGCATGCTGCACTTTCTGGCTGGATTCTTGATCCTGACCATAAGAAGATGTCTAAATCTAAAGGCAACGTGGTTGTGCCAAATAAGCCAATTGAAGAGTTTGGTGCTGATGCTGTGCGCTACTGGGCAACTTCAGCAAAACTTGGCTTGGATGCAACTTACGACGAAGGCCAAATGAAGATTGGCCGACGCTTAGCGATTAAGCTTTTGAACGCTACAAAGTTTGCGCTCGCAATTGGTCGTGAAGATGATGAGCATCAGGTTCTTGAGTCTGCTAGTGCGGATTGGGATTTTGCAGACGTTACGGAAGTTTTGGATCGCTCTGTTATGGCAAAGCTCGCATCCGTTATTCGTACCGCAACTGATGCGCTTGAATCTTACGAGCATTCCAAGGCTTTGGAAGCAATCGAAACATTCTTCTGGGAGTTCTGCGACGACTATATTGAGCTTGCAAAGAATCGCGCTTACGGTACTGCAGAATCAACTGGACGCACTCCAAGCGAAGCTGCTGTAAAGTCTGCTCGCACAACTCTTGGCCTTGCACTCGATGCTTTGGCTCGCTTGCTTGCTCCTTACTTGCCTTACGCTACTGAAGAAGTGTGGAGCTGGATGCATGACGGCGAAGGCTCTGTGCATCGCGCTAGCTGGCCATGCGCTAAGGCGTATGAGGCTGCTGCAAACGGTGTTTCTGCAGATACTTTGGCTTACGCGGGTGAAGCTTTGGCTACTTTGCGCAAGATTAAGTCTGAAGCAAAAGTTTCTATGAAGACTCCTATTTTGCAAGTGACTTTGAACGTAGCAGAAAATGCTTACAAGGCTGTCGAGGAGACTTTGGATGACGTTGCTGAAGCTGGACGCGTTACTGGAGAAGTAAATCTTAACGCTGTTAAGGCAGCAGTTGCTGGAGATTCTTCTGATTCTGAATCTGATTCCGCGGAATCTGATGCAGCTAACGTAAACGTTTCTGTTGCTCAAAGCGAACTCGGCGAAGCTCCTGCAAAAAAGAAGTAGCTGTAAGTAGTTGCAAGTAATCGAAAATAATTAATCGCAAAACAAAAGCGCTGGAAGTCAATCTTCGACTCCAGCGCTTTTTGTGTATTGTAATCGCGAAGCATCGCGCGGTAACGCTAGACTGTAAACCATGAATCCAGAAAGCTTAAGTGAATTAATTGAAAAAATTGCTAAAGATTTAGTAGCAAGCGGTAAAGCTGGCAGTCTAACAGAAGATTTGATTCCTGCTGCCGAAAAACTTGCAGTTATGCGACCAAAGGATCGCGCACACGGCGATTGGGCTACGAACGTTGCTATGCAGCTTGCTAAAAAAGCTGGTATGAAGCCTAGTGATTTAGCCGAGCTTTTTGCTGAGAGTTTGCAAGAAGCGGAAGGTATTGCGTCTGTAGAAGTTGCAGGTCCTGGCTTTATTAACATAACGCTTGATTCTGCTTCTGCAGCGGCAGTTGTAGACGAGGTCTTAAAGCAAGGTGCTGATTTTGGCAAAAATACGCACTTAAGCGGCAAAACTTTGAATCTTGAGTTTGTTTCCGCAAACCCAACTGGTCCAATCCACATTGGTGGAACTCGCTGGGCTGCAGTTGGTGATTCTATGGCTCGAGTCTTGGAAGCGAACGGCGCAAAAGTTGTGCGCGAGTACTACTTCAACGATCATGGCGAGCAAATTAACCGTTTTGCAAAGTCTTTAGTTGCTGCAGCTCATGGTGAAGAAACGCCTGCAGATGGTTACAAAGGCGCGTATATTAACGAAATCGCAGACGCTGTTATAAAAGAAGCGCAAGCAGACGGCGTTGATGTTCTTTCTTTGCCAAGAATTGATCTTGGAAAAGACGAGGAAGGTTTGCCTCTTGGCGAAGGCGATTCCGAGCAGCGCGAAGAGTTCCGCAAGCGCGCAGTGCCAATGATGTTTGCCGAAATCCGTAAGTCCATGCGCGATTTTCGTGTTGATTTCGACGTGTGGTTCCACGAAAACAGCCTGTACGAGGATGGCGAAGTTGAGCGTGCTATTGCAGATTTGCGTTCTCGCGGAGACATTTTTGAAAAAGATGGCGCAACTTGGTTTGAATCCACTAAGCATGGCGACGACAAAGATCGCGTAATTATTAAGTCTGACGGCAATTACGCTTACTTTGCTGCAGATATTGCGTACTATCGCAACAAGCGCCATCGCGAACAGAATCCTGCGGACGTAGCGATTTACATGCTTGGTGCGGATCATCACGGCTATATTGGCAGAATGATGGCAATGTGCGCGGCTTTTGGAGACAAGCCAGGCGAAAACATGCAGATTCTTATTGGTCAGCTTGTAAACGTTATGAAAGATGGCAAGCCTGTACGCATGAGCAAGCGCGCAGGAAACGTTATTACGATTGACGATTTAGTTGATGCAATTGGTGTTGATGCTTCGCGCTACTCGCTTGCTCGCACAGATTACAATACAAGCGTTGATATTGATTTGGATTTGCTTGCTTCTCACAGCAACGATAATCCTGTGTATTACGTGCAATACGCGCACGCACGCAGCTGCAATGTGGCTCGTAACGCGGCGGACGCTGGAATTACGCAAGATGGCGCTGATTTAAGCTTGCTTAATACCGAGGCTGACGGCGAAGTGTTGGCTGCTTTGGCGCAATGGCCTGCAGCTTTGGCTCAAGCTGGCGACTTGCGCGCTCCTCACAGAGTTGCGCATTACCTTGAGGATTTGGCAGCAAGTTACCACAAGTGGTACAACCTTGAGCGCGTTGTGCCAATGGAGTTAACTGACCCTGAAAATCGTTTGCCAGAAGCCGAGCGCGAAGCTCAGCGCATTGCAAAGTGCCCAGAGCCAGCTCGTGCTGCAGCTCGCTTAAAGCTTAACGCTGCTGTGCGCACAGTTATTGCAACTGGTCTTGATTTGCTTGGAGTTTCTGCTCCGGAAAAGATGTGATTTTGCTTATTTTATATAAGATTTAGAGCAAAGCTATAGAGCATTTTTGATTACATAGGACGTTGGTAGTTTGCCAGCGTCCTTTTTATTTTTTATTAGAGACACGCACGAATTATAAGTTTCTATCGATTAAGTACATGCAATTTATTAATATACCCTCTAATATTATTTTCGCTTTAAATCCACAAAATTACAAAGTAAGAGATTTAGCTGAATAGTATATAAATACAAATTTATCCTTATGGGAGGTGTAAGCATGAGCGTCACAACACAAAGTGTCAGCACAGATAGTGCCCCGAAAAAAAGGAACTTGACCATTATTGAGTCCGCGTACGTGGCGGTCATGTTGTTTGGTATGTTCTTTGGCGCAGGAAACCTGATTTTCCCTGTGTTCCTTGGAGCTAATGCAGGAAACAATTCCGCTCCTGCAGCATTAGGCTTTATTATTACCGGCGTTGGTTTGCCATTGCTTGGTGTTACGGCTCTTGCGATGAGTCGCGCAAACGGTCTTTTTGAACTTTCTAGTAAGCCGAGCAAAAAATACGGCATGTTCTTTACTTGTGTGCTGTATTTAACAATCGGACCATTCTTTGCAATTCCTCGCTGCGCAACAACTTCGTACACTGTTGGTTTGGAACGCGTCGTTCCACAAGACGGAAACGGTCAATTGTATTTGTTCTTGTTCTCTGTGGTTTTCTTCGCGTTAGCATTCTTCTTTGCTATGAAGCCTAGCGGAATACTTACATGGGTTGGTAAAGTTCTTACGCCGATATTCCTGGTTTTCTTAGGTATTCTGGTATTTACTGCACTGTTTTCTCCTGTAAGCGGCGCTTCTGCGGATGCTGCTCCTATAGGGAAGTATGTTAATGAATCATTCTTTACAGGATTCTTAGATGGCTACAATACAATGGATGCTTTAGCTAGCTTGGCTTTTGGCATTATAGTTGTTAGTACTATTCGATCCTTTGGCGTAAAAGACCCTAAAGATGTGGCAGTGAATACTGTGCGATCTGGATTCTTTAGCTGCTTGCTTATGGCGTTGATTTACGTCGCAATTGTTGTTGTCGGTGTGCGTAGCCGTGCACTGTTTAAGCCTGCTGAAAACGGTGGCGTAACTTTGGCGCAAGTTGCACGCTACCATCTTGGAAACGTTGGTTTGCTTGTTCTTGCTGCAACTGTTACTCTTGCATGCTTAAAGACGGCAGTTGGTTTAATTGTAAGCTGCTCGGAAACCTTCTCTAAGTTATTCCCTAAGGGTCCTAGCTATCGCGTTTGGTCTGTGTTGATTACGCTTGTTTCGTTTGGCCTTGCAAACTTTGGTTTGAGCACAATCATCGAATATGCAGTTCCAGTATTGATGTTCTTGTATCCACTGTCAATCGTATTGATTCTTTTGGCTTTGTGCGGTCGACTTTTTGGAAATTCCAAAGTCGTGTACGCTTGGACACTTGGTTTTACTGGTGTTGCAGCTGTATTTGACTTTTTGAATAGTTTGCCAACAGCTTTGCGCAACGCATTGCATATGAACGATATGTTGGTGGTTGCTCAAAACTGGTTGCCGTTCTCGGAATTTGGCATGGCTTGGGTTTGCCCTGCTGTTGTTGGATTTGTTGTTGGCTATGTCCGCATGGTTTTATTTGAAAACAAGGACATGGAAGAGGTGGCTCGTCTAGCTGCTGGTCCAGATCTTGAAGGCAGTGTTGCTAGTAGCGATGATTCTATTACTGATGAGTCATAGTCTTGTGCGTAATTCTCGAGAGTAATATTTACTTGTATTGAAAAAGCCTACAGTATGTTTTCGCGTACGGTAGGCTTTTGTTTTGGTTATTTGTTAAAAAAGATGCGCAAGTGTGACGATCAGTTAGCTGCCTACGTGGGGACAAATTGTCCCCTGGTGTATATTGGTGATAGCCTGCATGGTTTGAAGTTGTGTTAGGAAACGCTTGCAGGAAAGATTGATGTGATCTATATAGACGAGTAAGTAACGGATATACAATATATAAAGGCTAGTCAATATAGATTTTTTCTTGTACAATTAACATGAAAGAGATTAGCATAAAAGGTTGACAAGCCATGAAAAAACTGACAAAATCCTTGACAGACAGACAGACAGACAGACAGACAGACAGACAGACAGACAGACAGACAGACAGACAGCATAGTTCTGTCTCTTTTCACGTAGACTTTTTTAATTGGCAGAAATACATGCCTGATGGATAGGTATGTGTTTCTGCCTATTTTTATTCAATTTTTCAAAACAATAAAAAGAACATTATTAGATTAATAAGGAGGAAAATATGAAAACATTAGTAAAAAAGACAATGGGTCTATTGATGGCAACATTAGTAGCATTTGGTGTAATGGCTGGAACTACACAGGCATTTGCGGCTGGAAGTAATGTAACAAGTGAATATGATCAAGTTGCAAAAGATAAGATTGTAGGAACAATTACTATAACAGATGCATTACAAAATGCAGGTAAGGATGTTAATAAAGACGGTAATCTTTACTATGAGGGTGTTGTTTCAGGATCTGTCGAAACAAGCGATCTGTTAGAAGGTGCATACCAAAAATATATTAAAGACTTTAAGGGGAAGACTGATTCTCATGGTAGAGCTTTTGAGAATTTGGTTATGTTTGATAAGGGACAAAATTTCCCAACAGCTAAATATACTGTCACTTTCCCTAAAAATTTCAACGTTAATTTAGAAAAGGTTTCTTGCTCTGCAAACACTTCTATGATTAGTGAAATCAAAAAATCATACGATAAAGACGCCAATTCGGTAACTTTTACTTTTAGTCTTGGAAACTGGAACGACTACAAGGGCTTCTTTAATCTATACGAAAATGAAAGAAAAGCAGGTATGACAGGGCATCCTATTTCTATCAGCATTCCATATTCTGTAGAAGTTAAAGACGATTCTGTTAAGAATTTAGGACAGATAACAGCTGAAGGCAAATGTGAATTATTTTATAAGAAGTTCATTTTCCAAAAGCAAATTGTTGATATTAAGACTAATAAGGCAACCGTTAATGTTGTGCGCTAATAGGAGTATTTTATGAAGAAAGTTTTAAGCATACTATTTTCAGCGTTGCTCCTTTCCACATTCTCATCGGGTGTAGCGCATGCGGAAGTGGCTGAAGATTTTAGCTCCATGAAATCAGGAAATACTTGGATTGAACTTGAAGAAGCGAATACAGATATTTTTGGCGATTCAAAAATTGCAGCCGTCCCTAAAGGTGTTTTGAAACCTGAAGGAACTAAAATTCGTGATGCAATTAAAAAAATAGGTGGTCAGGATGCTGTTGATCAAACTCAGTATTTTAGCTATTCAACAGGCATTCATTCAGATGATGGAAAACCTGCACTTTCTCCGCTTTTGAAGATGCTTAAAGAGTATAAGCCTGAAAGTGCAACGGATGATCCAGCTGTTCCGATGACAGATAATCCAATGTTTTATGGAGATCTTTCCTATAATGATGACACAACGTCAAAAAATGTAAAGATTTCTGCTGGTGATAATCTGTCAAGTTTGAAATTAACGCTCTCAAACATGAACTGGTTATCTCAGCCGATTTTCTCTGAACTTTCTGGTCATGACATGTATAGGAGCGAAAAGGCTAACGGAACATTACGCTTTTTAACGGATTCACAGCTTGTTTACACCATCAAGTTTCCTAAGGGATTTGATATATCTAAAGCAACGGCAACATCTGATGCATCTTCTGATTTGCTAACGCTCTCCACTTCTGTAAGCGGAGAAGTTAAAACCGGTATGACACTTACCGTTACGCTAAGAAGAAAAGGTGCTGGAGAAACGTTCTTAACGGAAGACCAATTTAAGAATGAGTTAAATTCTCTCAATACAATCTCTGTATCTATGAAGGATATAGCTATTACTAAAGATGCCGTGCAAGGTAAGAATGTTGTTACTGGTTCCATCGGTGGTTTCCTTGAGTATATGAATGTTGGAGGATCCACCTATGACGAAGTTAGACAGAATAAAGGTCTGACGTGGACATATATACATTACTTTGCAGCCCCTCAAGAAGCTAGCGGTAAAGATAGCAATTTAACTGCTAACGACAGTCAGTATAAAATCCAATATACATTTAATGTTGTTAAGCCTGCTCAAAGCACGGTTACTTTCAAGGACGGCGATAAGACGCATGCAACTGTGAAAGTGGAAACTGGTAAGGCTATTGATACTGATGCGTTGACTGATGAGTCTATGCCGAAGAATCCAACGAAGGCCGGTTATACCTTCAAGGAATGGAATACAAAGGAAGACGGTAAAGGTACTGCGTTTACGGGAGCAAGCATAGTTAATAGCGATATGACTGTGTATGCTATTTACACGAAAGATCCTGTACCAACTCCGGATCCAACTCCGAATCCTCCGGCACCAAATCCGGATCCAACTCCAAACCCACCAGCTCCAACACCGGAACCAACGCCTAATCCACCGACTCCGGAACTTAAGCCAAATCCTCAGACACCGGCTCCTGGGCCTGAAACGCAGCCAGAATCTACACCGACACCGGATTCTGAGCCTGAATCGCAGTCAGAATCTGTGTCAAATACTCCTGTAAAGAAGCATGGTGAAATTCCTAAGGCGGGTGAATCAACAACTCTTCCGTTCGCATTAACGGCATTAGGGCTTGGTGTTGCAGGCTTAGGAATTCTTCGCAAAAAGAGAATGATGAAAGAAAACATCAAGTAATTTTTGCCGATTGCCCTAACACCTATTGGGTGTGACAAAGCCTACCGTGCTTGTTTGCGGTAGGCTTTTGTTTAGGTTATTTGATGGAGATTTTATGCGACTTTCGACTTGCGATCAGAAGTTAGTTGCCTCGTGGGGACAAATTGTCCCAAGCTCGGAGGCTTGCGACTAGAAGTTGCCGCCGTTCCAACCCCAGTCAGTAGTTGCAGTGTAACGAATATAAGTGCGATCCTGTGGAATACCAAGCTCTCGCTCTAAAGCTGCCATAATCTGCTCAGTTAACTTTTCCCAAGCAGACCCTGGCACGCTGGAACCAAACACGTTCACCTCAACGTAAGCTGCAGGCTTAGTATTGTCTCCTGCAAAATAAATCGGCATATTGTCCTCGAATGGGCACATGAGCCAATGCTCGCTTTTTCCTGGAACTGCGCTAATTGCTTTGCCATAAGCAGCTTTTAATGCGTCGCGCTGGGCAGGTGTTGTGCTTACAGAAACGTGAGTATGAATAACTGGCATAATCGCTCCTTTGCTAAATTTAGTAAGCTTTATTACGTAACAATTATATGTTATTTGTTAGCAGCCGCGTGTTTAATGGATATTATGAAAAAGCTTATTGAACAGGTTGTAAAGTTTGGAATTGTGGGCATTATTGCCCTTATTATTGACGTTGCGCTACTCAATTTATTAATGCTTGCGCACTTAAATAATGTGGTTGCGGGTACGATTTCTTTCGTAATCTCACTTATCTTCAACTATATTGCCAGTATGAAATACGTCTTTAAACATCGTGAAGATATGGCAAAGTGGATGGAGCTTCTGATTTTTGTTATTTCCGCAGTTATAGGTTTGCTTATAAATGATTTGATTATTTGGGCTAGTACGTTAGGAATGGCTGAAACTTTACGCGGATCTGCAGTATACGTTTTGCGCACAAATATAGGAAAACTTGTAGCTACTGTTGTTGTTGCTGTATGGAATTTTGTTATACGAAAGTGGCTGCTCGATGATACTAAATCTCAACAGCCTGGGTATGTTGCGCAAGAAGATACGAGTTTTGCTCACCGTTTGGGAATGTGGTCGCTTAATCATACAAAAAACCGCAAGTAATTGGTTTAATCTTTTAAACAGAAAGTAGAACGCAATGCCAGCTACGACAATTCATTTTGTGCGTCATGGAGAAGTTGATAATCCAAATCACGTGTTGTATGAGCGTCTTCCTGGATTTCATCTTTCGGCTCGCGGGGTGAGGATGGCGCAAGCTACAGCAAAATATATTGCCACTGTTCCGCAAATGCGCGGAATTACTGCAATTTATTCGTCTCCTCTTGAGCGGACTCGTGAAACAGCGCGTGAAATCGAAAATGCTTTGCGCAAGATTGCAGATTCTTCCTATGTAAAAGCGCACTGTGATGAAGATTCTGCGCAATCTTTTGCGCAATCTCAAGAAAGCGACATTGTTTTAGATAAACGCTTAATTGAAGCTGGAAATAATTTCCGCGGAAAACGCATAGGCTACGGTGAAGGCGCGCTGTGGAAAAACGACAATTGGAAGCTTGTTGCGAATTTGTGGAAGCCAAGTTGGGGAGAAAGCTACCGCAGTATTGCTACTCGCGTTGGTGATTTTGCGCGCGAGCAGGTTCGTAAGCATCCTGGTGAGCAAATCGTTGCAGTTACTCATGAGTCGCCAATCTGGTCTTATAGACACCTACTGGAAACCGGTCACGCTGAACATAATATGCTTCTTCGTCACACGGCTTTAGCTTCGATTACTTCTATTACTTACGATTGTGAGACTTTGCGTGTGCTTTCAATTACGTATGTTGATCCTGCTGGGCGAGTGAAGTAAGTAATATATAATGCGAAGGAGCATTGAAATGGTTAATTCTGTTGATTCTGTCAAAGATTCTGAAGATATTAAAAATAATGAAAAAAGTATGCTAATGCTGAATGATGCAGCGCAATCTGCCGCAAAACTAACAGAATTATGGCCATTGACGGAAGCGCGACACTTAGATAACGACGCAAAATATGCGGAAAATCTTGAGGTGCGCTCAATGCGAGCAATAGCACGAATACTCACGAATCTTGACGTTACCGTTCCGGATGCTGAATTTGTGTATGAAGGCGCGGATGAAATTCCTGGACGTCCGCAAGAAATAGTAGACGCGCTACTTGCTGCCGCCGATGCTTACGACAATATGGATTCATGCTATGAGCCTAACTATGATGAAGCAGAAGAAGAAATACTAGAAAATAGTAATAATATAAATTCTATTTTTAGTAAGATTGCATCTCATTCTGCCGAAGATTCTAATGCAATAAATGCAGCAGCCGATACGTTAAATGTTGAAGGTAATTGGAGTATTAACGATATTGACTTTGCAATTAATTATGCGAAACAAATGGTTTCTTGTTATGAAAATAAATCATTGGAAACGCAAAAAATTATTGTAGTTTTAAGCTTACTAACAAATCTAATTAAAAAAACTAACGAGATTTGCGAAACTTTACCAATCTTCTTGTATATTAACGAAGTATGTGAGTGTGCTGGTTTGCCGCGAATGATGTTCAAGGATGCTCAATGGCGTGAGATTGTTGATTGTGTGCGCAATTCTAGTGATAAGTGTAATTGTGATATAAGTGCGCTGGTCAATTTTATTTCGCCGCTGCTTATTTCTGAGTGGGAAAAGCATCGTGAAGACGTGCTGTGGGATCCTGAAGTTGCGAAGAAGCTCGCAAAAGAAGAGGATGATAGAAAGTCCCGCGAGGCTCTTGCTGCGAAGTTTGCGCACGTTGAGGGTAATAAAGAATCTACGCAGGCGCTTGATTAGTTTTTAGGTTGATTATGTTTGATGCGAATGCTGCACGTCCGTAACGCGCGGCACAATGGAACCTATGACTGATATCGAGGAAACTCAAGAAGTTGCTAATAATGCAACAAAATCCGCAAAGCCTGAACTTCCAAAGAATGTTCGCGTGCGTTTTTGCCCTTCGCCAACCGGTACACCTCACGTAGGTATGGTTCGTACCGCGCTATTTAACTGGGCGGAGGCTCGCCATACTCACGGCAAATTGCTGTTCCGTATTGAAGATACCGATAATGAGCGCGATAGTGAGGAAAGCTACCAGCAGATTATTGAGGCTCTTCGTTGGCTCAATATTGATTGGGACGAGGGCATTGATGTTGGCGGAGATAACGGACCGTATCGCCAGTCCCAGCGCATGGAAATTTATAAAGACGTAGCACAAAAGCTTTTTGAAGCAGGATACGCTTATGAATCCTTCTCTACTCCTGAAGAAATTAAGGAGCGTAATATTGCTGCTGGTCGTCCTGCTGAATTTGGTTACGATGGCTACGATCGCAATCTTACGGAAGAACAGAAGCAAGCTTTCCGCGACGAAGGCCGCAAACCTGCACTTCGCTTGAAGATGCCAAATGAAGACATTACTTTTAACGATTTAATTCGTGGCGAAATCACCTTTAAAGCTGGATCTGTTCCAGATTATGTGATTGTGCGCCCGAATGGCGATCCACTTTATACGCTTACAAACCCTGTTGACGATGCGTTAATGGATGTGAACGTTGTTTTGCGCGGTGAAGATATTCTTAGCTCCACGCCTCGTCAGATTGTGCTTTACCGTTATCTTATGGAGATGGGCATTGCTAAGGAAACTCCACTTTACGGCCATATGCCTTACGTTATGGGCGAAGGTAAGAAGAAGCTTTCCAAGAGAGACCCTGAGTCCAACTTGTTCTTGCATAGAGATAACGGATTTATTCCAGAAGGCTTACTGAACTACTTGGCTTTGCTTGGCTGGTCGATCGCTCCTGATCGTGACGTGTTCACTATGGACGAAATGATTGAAAAGTTCGATGTGCGAGACGTTAAGGCAAATCCTGCACACTTTGACTTAGACAAGGCGATTTCCATCAACGCTGAGCATATTCGTATGCTCGATCCGCAAGATTTCTTGAATCGTTCTGTGCCTTACTTGCATAAGGATGGCGTAGTTAGCGCAGATAATTGGGATGCGTTAACTGACCGCGAGCGTGAAGTACTCACAGCTGCAGCTCCTCTTGTACAGCCTCGCGTGCGTTTGCTTGGTGAAGTCGCTGGAATGGTTGGAAGCCTGTTAAGCGAAGATGGCTACATTGCTCCAGATGACGACGCTCGTAAACAGTTGAAGGAATCTGCAGGCGAGGTTCTTGACGCTGCGCTCGCTGCTTTGAAGGGTGTTGATGCCGCTGATTGGCACACTGATTCCTTGCATGAGCTTTTGAATAAGAAGCTTGTTGAGGAAGCTGGTTACAAGCCGCGCTTGGCATTTGGTCCTGTGCGAGTTGCACTTTCTGGCCGTCGCGTTTCTCCGCCATTGTTTGAGTCCATGGAAATCGTGGGCAAAGACGTGACTTTGGCGCGTTTAGCTGGATTGCGTGAGCATTTGTAAATCACCAATAATTTATAAGCTCAAATAAAATTTGAACAAGGTGGGAACGTGGCACTATTGCTACGTTTCCGCTTTTTTATTTGTTTTATGTTTCGTTTAATATATTTTCGACACGCCGCGGTTGCGTATTGAGCTGTTATGTTGTAAAGTCGCTATTTGTTGCGTCAAGAGGCGTAGCTGATAAATGAAAGCCCCCGTCGTCTAGCGGTCTAGGACTACGCCCTCTCACGGCGCCAACACCGGTTCAAATCCGGTCGGGGGTACGAAGACGGAACGGTCCCAAGAGCCGCGAAGCCTGCCAATTGGGGTATGGTGTAATTGGCAACACAGGTGATTCTGGTTCATCCATTCTTGGTTCGAGTCCAGGTACCCCAGCGAATAGCTCTCGTAGAACGAGGGCTTTTTTGTTATCTATCTGTATTTCTGCGATTTGCCTCAGCATGCGACCTTTTCTTTACGCGGCTGTAAAGTTTTGGTCGGATTAAGGTGATAAAACGGCAGTTTCTTTACATGCGTGCTCAGTTTTTGCCGTTTACCGCGCTTGTACACGCTTATCCCGTTTACTACGCTTGCCGCACGCTTCTTATGCAGCCTTAAAATCAAAAACCCCGGTGCGTGACCGGGGTTAGAGAAAGAAGAGAAGAAGAGAGGTTTAAGTTATTAAAGTCAAATTCAACTACTTGCTTGTAGTTTATTTCCTTTTGATGTATATATAATAACCACCTTATGCTGAGTGCAGTAATGCGATTACCTGTGAATTGTCTGTGAATTTGTAACTATTTTACTGAAATTGCACGTTTTTATCGCTTTTGGGTTATTTCTTATCAGTATTTGCTTAATTTAGTATTTTTGAATGTAAATAATTTATGTAAACTTGCGAACAAAATTGAGTGAGTCGCGGCATATCTGCCGTATGCTTAAAGTATGACTGATTCTGCACAATCCGAAGCTAATGCATCTGCGGCACTTCCTTTATCTGTTTCGGCGCGTTTAGGACGTTTGCAGTTCCATCTTTCTGGTAAATTCCGAGTGCTTCAGTGTGCAGATGTTCAAGATGGGTTACGTATTTCACAAGACACCATTCGACTTATTGCTTCTGCTTGCGATGCTGTGCGACCAGATCTTGTAGTTTTTAGCGGAAACCAGATTGCAGGTTATGAAAAAGTATTTGCAAAAACTTTTCAGCGTAGACGCTGGCAGGAATCTTCCAATATTTCGTCTTCTGATAAGAAGCAATTGGTTGATAAAGTGCACGAATTCGTTGCTAAGTTAATGAAGCCACTAGAAGATCGCAGTATTCCATGGGTTGTTACTTATGGTAATCATGATTTCCAGTGCGGTCTAAATAATGAAGAGCTTGATAAGATATATCAAGATTTTCCATGTTGCATGAATCGTAGTGCTTCTAGTACATCTTCTGCAAGTGCTATGCAATCGACAAAATGTGTGTTGCCAAAGCAGATTATTTTTACATGCGAGCCTGGTACTTTTGCCTTGCCTGTTATGGATGAAAAGCATGAAAAGGTTGTTTTTTCAATAGTTTTAGTTGATTCTGGAGATTATGCTAAATCAGGCGGCTATGGTAGCCCTTCTAAAAAAACTATCGAGTTTATTTCTGGTCTTTCTTCTTATTTGCCTGAGCATATTTGCGTTTTTCAGCATTTTCCATTGCCGCAATATTATCGTGTTCTTCGCGAAGTTCCGCAAGAACTTGCTGCGCGCGAACATGCTATCGAGGGGTATCGTACTTTTGCTGGCCGCTATTATGCTCTTGACGAAAAACATGTTCTGCCAGATGGGTATTTAGGTGAAGGAATTAGCTGCCCTGACGTCGATAGTGGCGAATATGCTGCTTTGCTTGATGCCGGAGCTTTTGCGCTAATTGCCGGTCACGATCACCGCAATTCTTTCGCAGCTAAAGATCCCGAGAGTAATATGCTATTTGTTGCTACTCCTACATGTGGTTTTGGATCTTACGGTCCTGAACCTGCTAAAAGAGGCGTGCGCTTGCTCGAATTTGATATTCGTCATCCGTTTGAACCGCGTACGCAAATGCTTGAATTTGGGAATCTTGTTGGCAAACCTTCTTCCAAAAAAGCCTATACTTATGCTCTTACAGCTGAGTCTGAGCATGAATTGCCAGAAGTAGATTTATTGCGTAAACCATCATTGCTTACTAGATTGATTCGTCGATGGCGTCAACGATCTACGCGCTAATTTAATCAGTTTTAATAGATTGCATGAGCGCGTTGGCAAATATGCCGGTATTATAGTGAATAGTGTTTTAGCGCGAACGAAAGAGGTAAATGTGTCCGCACACAATACGGCTGAACAGAACAACAATAGTGGCATTGACGCTGCAGATGTGTTGCATGTAGAAGGTGGTAAGCCGCTTAATGGCACTATTAAAGTGCGTGGCGCAAAAAACTTTGTTAGCAAAGCTATGGTTGCAGCTTTGTTGGCACCAGGTAAGTCTGTTCTAAAAAACGTTCCTGAAATTCGCGATGTTCATGTAGTTTCTGATCTGTTGCGTTTGCATGGTGTTGACGTTGAGGTTAATGGGCCTGAAGGCATTGTGACAATTGATGCCACAAAAGTGCAGCTCGCAGATGTAGCTGACGTCGACACTCTTTCTGGTTCGTCTCGTATTCCAATTCTTTTTTCTGGTCCTCTTCTTCATCGTCTTGGAGAAGCGTTTATTCCTGCGCTTGGAGGATGCAATATTGGTGGTCGTCCAATTGATTTTCATCTTGAGACGTTGCGTAAACTTGGTGCAAATGTAGATAAAGATCATGAGGATGGTATACATATTACTGCACCTAATGGCTTACATGGCACTAAAATTCATTTGCCTTATCCTTCTGTCGGTGCAACCGAGCAGACTTTGCTTGCAGCGGTTCTTGCAGAAGGTCGTACAGAGCTTTCCGGAGCTGCAATTGAGCCAGAAATCATGGATTTGGTAGCCGTTTTGCAAAAGATGGGTGCGATTATTTCTGTAGACGTTGACCGTACTTTCCGTATTGAAGGAGTAAAAGAGCTTCAAGGATACACTCATACGTCATTAACTGATCGCATTGAAGCAGCTTCTTGGGCTTCTGCTGCTCTTGCAACACACGGAGATGTGTTTATTAAGGGCGCAACTCAGCCAGAAATGATGACTTTCTTAAACGTGTTCCGTAAAGTTGGCGGACAGTTTGATGTTACAGATAAAGGAATTCGTTTTTGGCATCCGGGTGGGGATTTGCATCCTGTTGCTATTGAAACCGATGTACATCCTGGTTTTATGACTGATTGGCAGCAGCCTCTTGTTGTTGCGCTTACTCAAGCGAAGGGCTTGAGTATTGTGCATGAAACTGTTTATGAAAATCGTTTTGGCTTCACGAAGCCACTTGTGCAAATGGGAGCTATGATTCAGCTTTATCGTGAATGCTTAGGTTCGCTTCCTTGCAGGTTCCAGCAGCGCAATTACAAGCATTCTGCAGTTATTTTCGGACCTACTCCGTTGACAGGTCAAGATATTGACGTACCTGATTTGCGCGGAGGCTTTAGCCATTTGATTGCAGCTCTTACTGCTCAAGGTCCGTCGAATGTGCGCGGAATTTCGCTAATTGATCGAGGATATGCAGATTTTAGAGGCAAACTTTTAGCTTTGGGTGCTAATATCGACTGATATATTCTTCTACTTCTTCTACAAAACGTGAGTTTTGTAGGTTTATAAGCTTTTATCCACAATGCTATAAAAAGCTTTTTTACGCATAAATTTATCGGTACAGTAGTCGCAACTGTAATTCAATTACTCAAAAAATTAACTGAAATATTTGATGAGTAGTTGTAGTTTTCAATATTGCGGAGGCGTAACGATGGTTTGTGTAGGCGGACGCTATCAGCTGCTTGGTGAGCTGGGGCGTGGTGGCACTTCAACAGTCTTTCTTGCTGTTGACACCGTTTTGCACAAGCAATGGGCTGTTAAAGAAACGCTTCTGCAAGGAGACGAAGAGTATCAACAGCATATTATTCAATCCTTACGCGCTGAAGCGAATGTTTTAAAGGAATGCGATCATCCAGCTATTCCGCGAATTGTTGATTTTTTTGAAGAAAATGGTAGAGCTTATGCTGTTCGCGATTATGTAAAGGGGCGTTCTTTAAAATCTATTGTAGAAGAATCTGGATTGCAAAATGTTGAAATTGTTCTTGATTTAGGTATGCAACTTTGCTCAATACTTTCTTATTTACATTCGCATTATCCGCCAATTATATACGGTGATCTTAAGCCTTCTCAGGTTATGATTTCAGAAGATGGCACAGTCCGTTTGATTGATTTTGGTGCTGCAACGCAATTATATGCAAACGGGGGAGTGCTTGATTTACGCACAATAGACCAGTGCGACGCTCGATTTGCTACTAATATTTTTACTGCTCCTGAAATTTTGAATGAAAACTCTGCAGCAACTACTTCAAGCGATGTGTATTCGATTGGAATGACATTGCGTTACGCATTATTGCCAGCTGAAGTGTCTAAAACAGACGTGCAATCTGCTGTACTATTGCCTCATGAGAATCGTGAAGTAGTAGAACAATTGGTGTCTGTGCTCGCAATAGCTACAGCTACTAAACCATCTCATAGATATAAAGATTGCGAAGAAATGTTTTCTGCACTGGAAGCGTGTGAGCATACAGAAAAACATTCACAACAATGCGACACCTCTACGAATGTATTGCGACGTAAACAATGCAAAAATAGTTCTAAGTCTAGAAAAAAGCGCTATGCAATTACGGCATTAATTGTTATAGTGCTAGTTTTTATAGTAATTTTATTCAACTGCTTAGGTTTATTTGTGGGGAATGCTTTTGTAAATCGAAATAAGCAATCTTTTAATGGTGAGCCAAGTAGTAAAAGAATTGAAGCAATACGCAAAAATAATAAAAGTTACGATTCTTACATGCAATTAGCTGAGCGTGAAAGCAATTCGGATATTGCGTGTCGCTATATTTCTCATGCAATGCAAGTGCAAAATAGCATGCGCAATAAGAAATATATAAGCAAAATGTCATTTAAACCTCTCCAAATTTTATTGCAAATTCAACTTGCAGATCAGCAATGGAGTGTCAACGAAGAGCAATGTTTTGTTGGTTTGATTAATAAATACGAGCAAAACTTGCGTCCTGTAAATAAAGATTGGTCGAATATTTCTATAGAAATAGGCAAAGCGTATTGGTACTATTTTGCAGGATTTTCTGGAAAAGTTTCGCAAACAGAACGATTATCTCGTATGCGAGTAGCAAAAGTATGGTTCCAAGAGGCTCAAAAATATGAGAAGGATGCGAATGAAACGTCTTCGCAAACTGTAGAAACTAATTCTGATGACATATCGCATACTGTTTCAAATCAAAAAATGTTAAGCGCGTACATCGCTATTTCTGACGCTTATGCGCAACTTGTTGATGTTTCTAAAGATTGTGCAAGCGTAGAAAGATATAAAAATTATGTGAATCAATTACAGCAGTTAATGCAAATTGTTGAGAAAGATCACGGAGACGTCTTATTCGTGGATACTGGAGAACTAGTTTTGCAATCAATTCATTCGTGGTTGCCAATGTTCCTAGAAAGTGGATCCAGTAAACAAGAAATTCAGCAAATGTGCGACAAGGCAGAATATCTTCTTAAACAAGCGCATGTGTCAAATGATGAAGCTGTAAGTAGAAAGAAAAACGCAATCGACAGTGTCAAAAAAGTTCAAGACGAAATTAATCTAGCTTTTTTGCAAAAGAAATAAAAGAAATAATAAAAAAGGGGGGAATAAATGTGTAAACAAAGAAATTTGGGGGATATGTGTTTTTTCAAGCGACTTAAATGCGGTTGCGCTCGCATTGGTGTCTATATTGGGATTATTGCATTTATTAGTGTTGCTATAGTTGCTGCATTATTGCCACTTAATTCTATTGCGTATGCGAAAAACAGCTATAACGCAGCCAAAGGATTGCATATAGCAAATGTTTCTGTTATGACAAAACAGAAAACTGTTCGCACTCAAGGCGAGTACATGTTTACTAAACGTTCTGCTTCGCTACTTATAACTTTTGATGGATTGGACGCTTCGGAAATTAGGAACGCGCATAAAGCTACTGTTAGCGTTGGAAGATATCAAATAGTGAGTGCCAAAGCTGATTTAGCTAAGATTGAGGCGGTGTCGTCGCTAGTTAATATTCGTTATAAGATCCGACCTCGAGTATTAGGAATAGTAAGAGTTGAATTGCAAAAAGAAGGAATATATGATTTGCAAGATATCTCTATAAGACTTGCTGCTGTAACAATGCATCCTAAACGCATATGGGGAGGAGTTGACTCTAATCCTCATGTTTCAAAGCAAACTAACTATATTTCTAATGAAAATAGACTTTCTGGCAACAAATTGTGCTCTCGTAAGCCAATATTAAGCATTCCTGATTCAGTTCTGAATGCCTCAGATTTAACAAAAGATAACTCTTATAGCAAGCGTTCACGATATATTGTTATTGATAAAATTGCTCCTCGCTTGAGTGTTAGCTATGATAACAACGCATCGTATGAAGGCAAATATTTTCGTAATAATCGAGCTTCAAGAATATTAATACAGGATGATTCGTTCGTTTTCTCGTATTTGCTTCATGATTCTTATCCTATTGCGAAAGTTTTTGCTGATGGTAAACAGGTTATGGTACTTACAGCTAAAAGCTTTAAAAACGATGGCGTGCATACAAATATGTGGTATGCTGATGTTTCTTTTTCGGGGGATGCTTCTTGGAATGTTCGCTATTGTGTTGAAGATCTATCAGGTAATGTGAGTTCTTCTATCAGTAATAAATTCATTATTGATACGCTTGCGCCAACTGTTTCTATTACTGGAGTGCAACAAGGCGGAGCATATTCTCATGCTGTAGTTCCAACATTAGTTATAAAAGATCGTTGGTTAAAACCTGAAAGCGTAACGTATTCGCTGAGAAGAATGCGATATGCTAAGGAATTGCATTCTTTTGTGCCTAAAAAAGCTGATTCGCAAAGCGTAAGTGTGCAATACGCAGGTTTTTATAATGGAACTCAAGACGATGACGTGTATCAACTTCAGTGGAGTGCTAAAGATTTAGTAGATCATGTTATTTCTGGTAAGTTGCAATTTTCTATAAATAGAAGCGGTTCATCATTTAGTATAGATAGTTCCACTAAAGCAATGAATCGTAAACAATTGCAAAATGCTAAAGATATTCATATTGAAGAACTCAATCCTAGCGGATTGGCAAGTCCTGCAAAAATTAGTGTTATGCGAGACGGTGTAGAGAAGATTTTGTCAAAACAGGATTTTTCTGTAAACAGTCGCATAGATCATGGCTGGCAACGATTGACTTACACTATTTTCAAACGGAATTTTGCCGATAATGCTCATTATCGTGTACGTGTTATGTCAGTAGACAAAGTAGGAAATCATTCTTGTAGCGAAAGTGCAGTTAGCAAAAAAGAAGGAATGTTGCAATTTGCACCAGCTTCCGTGCAATTTACAGTAGATAATCTTGCTCCAATCGCAACAGTGTTTGATATGCAAAATAATTCTACTTATCGCACTAATAAAGAAGGAAAAACTTTACGTATTAGTGCAAAAGATAACATAGCATTGCAATATGTAACAATCGATGTTGATGGTAAAACAAATCGCATTTGGAACGGTAAAGATGTGAATAAATCAGTTTTATCTACAAAACTAAAACCAGACGGTTTTACTCATGACGTATTAGTAAAAGCTGCAGATTATGCGGGAAATATAACAATTTTGCAATATAAAAATGTAAAAATTGTTTCTATTGCAAATAAGCTTGTAAAAAAATCTGAAGCAGATAAAAAATCTAAAAATAGCGAGAGTAAAGACACTGATAGTTCTGATGATGGTTCAGATGATGGCTCCGACAATAGCTCCGATAACGATGATTGGATAGCTCGTTCGCAAGTGAAAAAATCGGAAAAATCTTTTGAAAATGCTGATTCCTTTAAACGAAACTCGGTAAATTATATGGGAATTGTGGCTTATATTTGTGCTGGAATTATAGCAATTCTTTGTGCTGTATTAGGAATTAGCATTATTTTTAAAAAGAAAATTAACGTAAGTAAGCTGTTTTAATAGTTTTAATGGTTTTGATAGTTTCGATAGATTTGATAGGCATTGTGCAAGAAAATAAAAAGCCCACTGCGGTGGAATGAATGCAGTGGGCTTAGTGGAGCTAATGGTAATCGAAACCACGACCTCTTCGATGCGAACGAAGCGCTCTACCAACTGAGCTATAGCCCCAATGTCTAAGACAAATCATCTTACGACAACTCTGCACACTGTACTACAAAGCTTGTATAAAAACAACATTTCTTGTAGTGCAGCGTGCTTGAGTGTCGTAAGTTAAAATACTAGTTTATTTGTTTTCTTTATTAAGTTTTGCTGTTTTCTTTGCTTTGTGTGCTTTGTATAAACCAATAAAAGTTGGCACAAGCGAAATAAGCAAAATTGCAACAATTACTAATTCAAAATTCTTCTGTACGAAATCAATCTTGCCGAAGAAATATCCAAGAAATGTGAAAAGCGACGACCAAATGAGACCGCCTAGTACAGAAAATGGTGTGAAGCGTATCCAACGCATTCCAGAAATTCCGGAAATAAACGGCATAAAAGTGCGTATGAATGGGAAGAATCTACCCAAGAATACTGCCAGCGGACCCCATTTATCAATCATTTTTTCGGTTTTTGCAACTCGTTCTGGAGTGAGCGCTTTTACTTTCCCAGATTCTACAATCTTTCGTCCGAAGAAATGACCAATAAAGTAATTGCACTGATCGCCAATAATTGGGGCTAGCCACACTACGGCAAGTAATAGTGGAAGTGGAAGCGCGCTATGACCTGTTTGAGCGTCAGGAGCTGCAAAAAAGCCTGCTGCAAAAAGAAGTGAATCTCCTGGGAGGAATGGGAAGAATACTACGCCTGTTTCAATAAAAACAATGAGAAAAATAAGGCCTAATGCTGGAGCTGTGCCCATTGCAATCCAACTTGCAATAGCTGAGCGTGGATCCTTGAGTAGGTTAACAATAAAATGAATAAATCCCATAATGTCCTGTCATAAATTTTGCGTATTTAGTGACGCTTGTTAATTAAAAATCAAGCGAAACAACTGTTATTTTGAGCCTAGCAGTCGCCATAAACGGTTGACACTTTTTGTGCACACGCTATCAGTTAATTGCGTTATAACATACAATAATAATTAGTAATGTAATGTTGCATGGTTAAAACTTGAGAAATTGCTTGGCGATTAAAGATTGGCAGGAGAAGTAACGCATGAAGTTAAATGATGAGCATGATGGTGAACATCCACAAAGTTTTGCTCCGCTAAGGCCTAGGAAACGTTCTGCTCGCGTAATCAATGCTAATGAAGTTCCGAAAAAGAATGATGATTCGAAAAGCAAAATTCCTGACGAATATTTAAACATTGGTTTGCCGGAAACAGACTTATCGATTGCTGATTTTTCTCGTAAGCATTCTAATCCAAAGAATTGGTGGATTTATTTTGGCGTTCTGCTTGTTGCTATTGTTATTCCGTATTGGATTGGTCGCACTATGGCAGCTCGTCATACTTCGTGGGTTATTTCGCATTGCTCTGGATTATCTTCGCAAGGTGTTGTTTTTATTTCGTGGGTAATCACAGTGTCTGCTTTTACAAGTCTTGCTATGGCGTTAATTGACACTCATCGTTGGATTTGGCGGATAATGTTTGCTGTTTTTCTGGCTTTAGAACAACTTATTGCCGGATTATGCATGCTAAACATGAGCTTTTGGTATTCGACGTATGTGGTTTATGGTCACGCTTCAGGTTTAGCGAATGCGGCAAATCTTGGCATTATTTCTGCAGGTATTGGAGTAGCTGTATTTGCTGTCATTTTTGTTGGTTTGCTTGTCATTGTTCCTAAAACCTCGGCTTTGAATGTTCTTACGCGTAGTTGGGCGTCGTTCATAATGTTTTATGCAATTGAGGTTTTGGCAATATTAGCGGTTATTTTTGGTGGTTTTTTGACAGCAATGTAATATTTAGATTTTGCGAAAATAAGTTGTTTGCAAGTGGTTGTACAATAGACATTTGGCGTGTAACGCCCGCGGATTGAGAGCGCTACAGCAGAAGGTTGTGGCACCGCGCAGTGATATTAAGGAGGACGCCGTGGCATTAACGGCTGAAGATAAGAAGAACATTATCAACGAATACGCGACGCACGAGGGTGACACGGGTTCCCCAGAAGTGCAGGTCGCTTTGCTTAGCAAGCGCATTGCTGACCTTACTGAGCACTTGAAGGAGCACAAGCACGATCATCATTCTCGTCGTGGTTTGTTGCTTATGGTTGGTGATCGTCGTCGTCTTCTCGATTACTTGAAGCGTGTTGATATCAACCGTTATCGTTCTTTGATTGAACGACTCGGCTTGCGTCGATAGTCTTATTGCCCGGGCTTAAGCTCGGGCTTTTGTATTATTTATACGTTTTGCTTAATTGTTAAATGCATAAATTGTTCACTCATGCGCAATATTTGGGGAAAGTGTAGTGGGCAATATTTAAAATTTATAACTAAAAAGTAATTTATAACTAAAAAGAATTAACAAATAATTCAACACATAATTGAAAATTGAAGCATAACTTAATACGGATGATTGAAGTAACCGAAACAAAAAACACTACGAAATATTGACGTAACGCAAGTGTTGCAAAGAGTGCAAATATTCGCATATAGGTAATAATGCGAAGTCGTCAATGTTATTACGCATGTTGGTTGATTAGGTAAGTTAAGAAAAGGAGGAACCCGTGGAGGGTCCCGAAATTAAGGCTGTAGAAGCCGTTATTGATAATGGTTCATTTGGTAAGCGTACGCTACGCTTTGAAACTGGTCGACTTGCTCAGCAAGCAGATGGTGCTGTTGCCGCATATTTGGATGACGATTCCATGATTTTGTCGACGACGACTGCAGGATCTAGCCCGAAGGAAAATTACGACTTCTTCCCATTGACTGTTGATGTGGAAGAAAAAATGTATGCTGCTGGAAAGATTCCAGGTTCGTTCTTCCGCCGTGAAGGTCGTCCTTCTAACGAAGCAACGTTAGCATGCCGTATTATTGATCGCCCGTTGCGTCCATTGTTCCCACACACTTTACGTAACGAAGTGCAAGTTGTTGAAACAATTTTGGCAATTAATCCAGATGATGCTTACGATGTTATTGCTTTGAATGCGGCGTCTGCATCTACTATGATTTCTGGCTTGCCATTTGAGGGTCCAGTTTCCGGCGTTCGTTTGGCTTTGATTGATGGCCAGTGGGTTGCTTTCCCACGTTGGAGTGAGCGCGAGCGTGCAGTATTTGAAATTGTTGTGGCTGGTCGTGTGATTGAAAATGGCGATGTTGCTATTGCAATGATTGAAGCTGGTGCTGGTAAGAATGCTTGGAATTTGATTTACAATGATGGTCAAACCAAGCCAGATGAGCAAGTTGTAGCCGGAGGTTTGGAAGCTGCAAAGCCATTTATTAAGGTTATTTGCGATGCTCAAAATGAGTTGAAGCGTATTGCAGCTAAAGAAACTAAGGAATTCCAACTCTTCCCAGAATATACTGACGAACTTTATGCTCGTATTGACGAGATTGCTCATGCTGATTTAAATGAAGCTCTTTCTATTGCTGAAAAGCTTCCTCGTCAAGATCGTATCGCTGAAATTAAAGAAGGCGTGCGTGCTGCAATCGCTGAAGAATTCACTGATATGGACGAAGCCGAAAAGGAAAAGGAACTCGGCAATGCGTTTAAAGAATTGCAGCGTCAAATTGTTCGCCGTCGTATTTTGACTGAAGATTATCGTATTGATGGTCGTGGTTTGCGCGATATTCGTACGCTTTCTGCAGAAGTTGATGTTGTGCCTCGCGTGCACGGTTCTGCACTCTTCCAGCGTGGTGAAACCCAGATTTTGGGTGTGACTACTTTGAATATGCTTAAGATGGAGCAGCAGGTTGATGCGCTTTCTGGTCCACAGACTAAGCGTTATATGCACAACTACGAAATGCCTCCATACTCCACTGGTGAAACTGGTCGCGTTGGTTCTCCAAAGCGTCGTGAAATTGGTCACGGTGCTTTAGCTGAGAAGGCTTTGGTTCCAGTATTGCCTGGACGCGAAGAGTTCCCATACGCTATTCGTCAGGTGTCTGAAGCTATTGGTTCTAACGGTTCTACTTCTATGGGTTCCGTTTGTGCTTCTACGCTTTCTTTGCTTGCTGCTGGCGTGCCTTTGAAAGCTCCAGTTGCTGGTATTGCTATGGGCTTAGTTTCTGGCGATGTTGATGGAAAGCATATCTTTAAGACTTTGACTGATATTCTTGGTGCAGAAGATGCATTTGGTGATATGGACTTCAAGGTTGCTGGTACTTCTGAATTCATCACTGCTTTGCAGCTCGATACGAAGCTTGACGGTATTCCAGCTGATATTTTGGCTGCCGCTTTGCAGCAGGCACATGAAGCTCGTACAACGATTCTTGAAGTTATTAACGAGTGCATTGATTGCCCAGCTGAGATGAGCCCATTTGCTCCACGCATTATTACAACCACAATTCCTGTAGACAAGATTGGTGAAGTAATCGGACCTAAGGGCAAGATGATTAACCAAATTCAGGAAGAAACTGGTGCTGAAATCGCTATTGAAGATGACGGTACTGTTTACATTTCTTCTGAAGGCGGCGAAGCTGCTGAGAAAGCTAAGGGAATCATCGATTCTATTGCAAATCCTCGCGTGCCAAAAGCTGGTGAAACTTTCACAGGCAAGGTTGTTAAGACCACAAGTTTTGGAGCTTTTGTGAATTTGACTCCTGGAACTGACGGTTTGCTTCACATTTCACAGATTCGCAATTTAGCAAATGGTGAGCGCATTGACACTGTTGAAGATGTGCTGAAGGAAGGCGATAATGTTGAAGTTATCGTACAAAGCGTAGATGAGCGTGGCAAGATTTCTTTGGCTATTCCAGGTTTTGAAGATCAAGAATCTTCTGCTCCAGCAGTGCGTGAAAATCGTTCCCGCGGTTCTCGCGACGATCGCGATTCTCGTGACTCTCGTGGCGATTACCGTCGTTCTCGCCGTGACGATCGCGATAATCATGATCGTGCGGATCGTGCAGAGCGTCCTCGTCGCCGCATGCGCGATGATCGTGACGATCGAGATCGCATGGATCGAAATGACCGATACGCGGATCGCGATAACCGTTATGATGACCGCAGCACTCGTCGCGACGACCGTCGTGCAGATCGTGATGACCGTTACAGTGATAACGATTTTGATGAGCGTCCTCGTCGCCGCGTGCGCGATGACCGTGACGATCGTTACGAAAATCGCGACGACCGTGAAGAGCGTGCCGACCGTGACGACCGTGAAGATCGTTCAAATCGTCGAGATTCAGAAAATCGTCGCGTATCTGATCGAAAGCCGCGTTATGCAGCTGATGACGATCACTATGACGAGTATCGTTCGGCTCGTGAAGAGCGCGCAGAGCGTCCTCGTCGCCGCGTGCGTCGCGATTTTGATCCATTTGAGGAAGATTAATCGCGCAAATAGTATTAAAGCAAAATTATTGCTAGATACTAAGTAAAAAATAAATATTCGTAGAAATGCCTTCAAGCTGCGTTTGCGTTTGGAGGCATTTCTTTTAGATAGCTATTTAAATGTTTTATGTAATCTGTGCAATAAAATAAAATATAAAAAGTAGTAAAATATTGTGACTGCGTAAAGTAGCGTAATGCAATAATAAATACTTACGGAAAATATAAAACTTACAAAATAGGGGTGAAATATGGTCATGCATCGCGCATTAGGTTCGTTTGATACAACCGCTATTGGTTTTGGCGAAATGCCATTGACAATAGAAAATAATCTTGGTCACGATATGGGAATTAAGACAATTCACGCAGCTCTTGATGCAGGTTGTACGCATATTGACACAGCTTGGGCATATTACTGCTCTGGCGGCGAGGAACAAACTGGTGAAAAGCTTGTTCGTGAGGCTTTAGAAAGCTGGAAAGGCGACAAATCTTCTATTTTAGTTGCAACAAAAGTCGGTCACTTCCGTAACTTTACTGACGGACGACCAACGTGGGGTAAGGATGGTAAGCCAGAGCATTTGATTCGTCACGCTAAAGAGTCTGCAATGGCTTTAGGTGTTGACACTATTGACTTGCTTTACTTCCACAGGCCAGATCCGGAAGTTCCATACAATGAGTCTATTGAAGCAATGCAACAGTTGCTTGACGAAGGTGTGGCTCGAGAAATCGGTATTTCTAACGCTTCTGTAGAGCAAATCGATATTGCACGCAATATTTTAGGAGAAAAGCTAGTAGCAGTGCAAAATCAATATTCTCCAGTTCATTTAGAGAATGAAGATACGTTGCAATATTGTGAAAAGCTTGGAATTGCTTTTGTTTGCTGGAGTCCTCTTGGTGGATTCCGTCATCCTTATGACGAGCATCTTTTCGATCCATTCCGCAAAGTTGCAGAAAATCATGGCGTAAGCTATCAGCAAGTAGTTTTGGCTTGGGAGCTAGCTAAAGGCGATCACATATTCGTAATTCCTGGAGCTCACAGACCAGCTACAATTTTAGATAGTTTGAAAGCTTCCGATTTGCAATTAAGCAATGAAGAATTGGCTTATTTAGGCTGAAAGAAAACAATAAAATGCAAGAAACAAGCGTAACTGGTATGCCGTTGCCTCACGAAGATGAGGACGGTACGCCAATTCCTGTGACTATTCCGGTGGCTTTAGGAACTCACACTCATGCAGTTTTTACTACTAGATTGGGTGGAATTTCTGAAGGTTCATTTGCTTCACTTAATTTAGGCGGACGCGCAGGAGATAGTGAGGAGGCTGTAGCAAGCAATCGCGCAGCTTTACAAAAAGCTTTGCAAGCTGACTTGTCGCTTGTTGCTCAAGTTCATAGCAGAGAAGTATTTGACGCAGATAGTGTAGTAGATTCATGGAATACTTCTTACGGCTTTGATGCAACAGGTTTTGCGGATTCGCAATTGAGAATTGAAGCAGATGCGCAAGTTTCAACTGCGTGCTCGCTTGCATTAGGAATGTTTGCTGCAGATTGTTTGCCAGTTTTACTTGCGGACGACGAAGCTGGAGTAATCGCTGCAGCGCATTGTGGGCGAAAAGGATTGATGGCTGGAGTGCTTGATGCTGTTATCGAAGCAATGTGCGAAAAGGGAGCTGAGCGTTCTCGTATAACAGCAGTGCTCGGTCCATGTATTTGTGGAGATTGCTACGAAGTTGGTGAGAGTATTGCGCGCGATTTTGAAAAACGTTACCCGCAAACTGTAACAAAAACTCGTTTCGGTGGAATCGGTATTGATATTGCTGAAGCTGCTCGCATTGATTTAGCACTCGCAGGAGTTGCGAATATTGTTGACGCTTTGCCGCGAGTTACAGCTGCAGCGCAATATTTATCTGAAGATGAGGAATTGCGTACGATTTGCGAAGTAGATAGGGAAGGTGAATCTTTGCCAGAACGTTTGCAAAATTTGCAAAACCCAATGTGCACTTTGGAAAATCCACTCTGGTATTCTCATCGACGTGCTAGTTTAGCTGGAAAATCGCATGAAGGCAGACTTCTTGCTTTAGTAATTCGCGACAAATAAGCGCATATGCTATATAAACAGTACTGTATTTGAGCTAGGTAGTAAGTGCAGTTGTGTGAGCTTAGCAAAAACGTGCGCAACACACGAGTGTTTTTTGCTTGTAAGTGATAGCGTTGATTCTGATGGTGTAGCACAGCGTTTTGTGCAGCTGTGTGGGGGCTTGTGAAAGGAATATTATGGTGGCTGATTTATTCCCAACCGCGTTGCGTGGGTACGATAAAGACAAGGTAAATGAAGCATTTGCAAACTATGAGCGTACTATTTCTCGTCTGCGTGAACAAGTGCGTTCAAGTGATGAATCAATTTTGCAATTACAAGCGCAATTGCAAGAAGAAAAAAATAATGTAAAACGTGCCAAAAGCGGAAATACTTTTGCGTCTTTAGGTGCAAATGCGCAACAATTGCTGGCATCTGCAGAACAAACTAGTTCTCAATTGCTTGAGCGCGCTAAGCAAGATGCTGCATCAATTAAAAAGAATGCACAAGCACAAGCCGGAACTTTGCTGAACAATGCAAAGCTGGATGCTGCACATTTAATGCAAGAAGCACAAACTAAAGCAGACACAATGCTTTCCAATGCCACGCAAAAGTCGACACAACTTATGCAAGCTGCGCAAGAAGATTCTGCACGTTTGCGCGATACTACTGCTAAAGATGTGCAAGCTCAAAAAGACGCTGCAGAATTAGCTTTACAAAACGCTCAAGAAGAACATACAAAGCGTATGGCTTCAGAGCGCGCGCAACAAGAAAGCAGTATTTCGCAACTTAAGTCGGAAGCTGCTCAAAAAATTGCTGAGCAGCGTGCGGCTGCAAACGAAGAGATTGCGCGTGCTAAGGCTGAAACAAACGATCAGATTGAATCTGCTCTCGCTGAAGCAAATAAAAAGCTTGCTGATATGCGCGAACACGCTTCGAAGATGATGGCTGACGCACAGCGCAAAGCTGGCGAAATTACGGATGCTGCTGCCGCTAAAGCTCAAGAAATTGCAGATGATGCTCAAGTTGAACGTACGCGTACGTTAAGCCAAGTTAGTGCAGAAGTTGAGCAGATTCGCGCAGATATTGCTGCTCAACAGGAGGAAGCTACAAAGAAAGTCAATGCCTTGCTTTCTGGCTTGAAAGAGAAAGAAAGTGCAGCTCAGGAAGAAGCAGATGCTTTGGTTGCTCGCGCAAAAACTGTTCATCAAGAAGCTGACGAATATGCAGCGCAAACGCATCAGGCTGCGGATAGTCAGGCTGCTGATATTGTGCGCAAAGCTATGCAGGAGGCGACTGCTCAGGTTGAAGAGCGTAGAGCTGCAGCACAGCAAGAGCTTGATGGCATGACGACTCGATTAACCCAATTGCAGCATCGTGAGGCAACTATTACGCAGCGAGTTACGGAATTGCGCTCGCTGTTTGCGAATGCTTTCTCTGGATTTGATTTTGGAGATGCTCAACAAAACCAACAAGTTGTGCAAGCTTCTGACGATAATGAGGATTCGGCGAATGCTCAATCTTCTGCGGATGCGAAGCAGGCTCAGCGAGATGTTCAAGCTGCGTTGGCTGAATCTGAAGAAGCTAGTGAAGCTAACGAGTCTCAAGAAAACCAAGACACAGATAATCAATAAAGAAAATATTGTAAAATTTGTAGATTGGCTTAAGTATCGTACGTTAGAATGTGCTGGTATTTGAATAAATATTTGAAATAAATATTGATAATTAACAGGAAAGGTAGCATTGTGACTGAAATCACTGCTCTAACTGATGAAAAATTACAAGGTTTGCGTGAGGATTTTGACGCAAATCCTTTAAACCGTTTAGCTATGAATGGTGTGACTGCTGCTGGTATTGATAAAGTCGCGCGTAATTATGATCGTGCGCGCTTATTGCAGCGTCGTTTTTCTACCATTGTTGATAACGGAGATGCAACACATCAGGATCGTTCTGGCCGTTGCTGGCTGTTTAGCTCGTTGAACGTGGCTCGTTTCATTGCGAAGAAATCCCTTGGATTGAAGGAATTTGAGTTTTCTCAGAACTACGCAATGTACTATGACAAGCTTGAGCGAATTAACTACTTCTTGAAGGATGTTGCTGCTTTGGTGCGTGCAGGTGAGCCTTCAGATTCTCGTTTGATTCAGCATTTGTTGCATGACGTTATGGGCGATGGCGGTCAGTGGACCATGGCTATGAACGTTTACAAGAAGTATGGTGCTGTTCCTAAGGATTTGTTCCCAGAAACCGCTTCTTCTAAGAATACTGGTGCTATGAATACGCAGTTGCGTGCGCTTTTGCATACTGCTGTTGCTCATATGTATGCGAATGCCACTGAAATTGATGAGATTATTGCGGATGCTACTGCTGCAGGTCACAGGATTTTGACAATTCACTTGGGTGAGCCACCTAAGAGCTTCGATTGGGAGTGGACTGATAGCGACGGCAAGTTCCATCGCGATGGTGAGATTACGCCAGTTGAGTTCTGGAAGAAGTACGTGAATGCTGGTCTTGAGGATTATGTGTGCTTGGTTGACGATCCTCGCGCTGAACATCCTAAGGGCAAGAAAATTGCTATTGAGCACTTGGGTAATGTTGCTGGCGGAGACGCAACCGAATATTTGAACGTGCCAAACCAGTTTATGAAGGATTGCGTGCGTAAGATTTTGGTTGAGAAGGGCATTCCAGTGTGGTTTGGTGCCGACTGCCATCCTATGATGGATCGCGAGAATGGCGCTTGGGCTACTGATTTGTTCGAGTATGGTCGCGTTTATGGCGTTGATTTTGATTTGGATAAGGAAGCGCGTGTGCGTTTTGCTGATTCTGCCATGAATCACGCTATGGCTTTTGCTGGTGTGGATGTTGCTGACGATGGCACTACTACTCGCCGCTGGCGCGTTGAGAACTCTTGGGGCACTGATATTGCAGATAAGGGTTACTTTACGATGAGTGACGATTGGTTTACTGAGTACGTGTATGAGGTTGCAGTGCCGAAGAATCTGCTTCCGGAAGAATATCGCAAAGCCCTAGAAGAACCAGCAATTGTTTTGCCGGCGTGGGATCCAATGGGCGCTTTGGCTTAGCTTAAGCGCATTGGGCGCTTAAGCTAAGCCAAAGCGCCGCGCTCACTATTGCGAAAAGCACAGTGTGCTTTTCGCGTGAGCGCGGCGGTGCTTGCATCTTTATTCAAGATGCAAGCACCGACCACATCAAATGTGGTTGTGCTTTCAACGCAAGCTCGGCGGTGTACGCATCTTTATTTCAAGATGCGTACACCGACCCCACCAAGTTAGGTTGGACTCTCTGCATAAACACCGACCCCACCTAATTAGGTTAGACTTCCAACGCAAGCTTATCGTTAAAACGTTTAAGAATAAAGCGACGAAGGCACGCTCGCGCGGGTAGCGCGCTCGCTACGAAACTCGCGTTGGAAGTCCACTGGACTTCCAACTTAAGCGAGTTTCCGCTCCGAGTTGCCTTCGCGCGCTACGCTTTAAGCGCTTCGGCAGGTCGTCGCGCACACCAAGCACAGTTTTTATAGGATGGTGACAAATGTCTTCTGCAGCTGAGCAGCGTACTTCTCGCGCGGTAAAGAAGGAGGTTGAGGAGGGGCGCAACCCTCTTAACTCTGCGAAGTTCCAGCGCTGGGAGGACCAGGTTGGTGTGGATCGCATTATTAACCGCCGCGTGCTTGAGCTGGAGCCGCTGCCGACTCCTGCTCAGGTGCTTGGCGAGTTGCCATTGTCGTCGTATGCGCAGGATATTGTTGCGCAGTCGCGTGATGAGATTCGTGGCTGTTTGAATGGCGACGACGATCGCCTTCTTGTTATTGTGGGCCCGTGTTCTGTGCATGATCCTAAGGCTGCTCTTGATTATGCGAATCGTTTGGCTAAGTTGCGTTCGGAGCTCGAAGATGAGCTTCTTATTGTTATGCGCGTGTATTTTGAAAAGCCGCGCACAGCTCTTGGCTGGAAAGGTTTGATTAACGACCCGGATATTGATGGAACGCATGATATTCATAAGGGTTTGTTGCTTGCGCGTAAGACTTTGCTCGGCGTGTTGGATGCTGGTTTGGCTGCTGCTACTGAATTTTTGGAGCCGACTAGCCCTCAGTTTATTGCGGATGCTGTGAGTTGGGGCGCGATTGGTGCGCGTAATACGGAGTCTCAGATTCATCGTCAGCTTGCTAGTGGTCTTTCTATGCCGGTTGGTTTTAAGAATGCTACGGATGGTTCCGTTTCTGCGGCTGTAAATGGCTGCTTAGCTGCGAGCCAGCATCATACGTTCTTTGGTATTGATCATCTTGGTCGCGCTTGTGCTGTGCAGACTCTTGGCAACCCTGATTGTCACGTGGTTTTGCGCGGTTCTAGTAAAGGTCCTAATTATGATGCTGCGTCGGTTGCTTCTGCTGTTGCTTCGATTCGTTTGCGCTTGGGCACTGGTTGTATGGCTTCTAACGGCGTGGTTGTGGATTGTTCGCATGGTAATTCTGGCAAGGATGAGCGTCGCCAGATTGAGGTTGTGCGTGAGATTGCAGATCGTTTGGCTGATGGCGAGCAGGGTATTAAGGGCGTTATGATGGAGAGCTTCTTGCAGGGTGGCAATCAAGATCCTGCTCCTCTTAGCGAGCTTGAATACGGCAAGTCTATTACAGATCGTTGCATTTCTTGGGAAGATACTGCCAATTTGCTAAGAATTTTAGCTAAATCTGTAGCAACTCGCCGTAGAGCTTAGAGATTAGAGATTGTAGTAAGATAATCTCAATTAATTTCTACTTGGCTTATATTCCTTACTGTATTTGCCGCCTATTTTTGCATTATATTTTGCGTACAAGGGAGTGTGTTGAAATGTATAACAAAGACTTGAATAAAGCTAATAAAGCGAATAAAGGTTTTATGTGTAAAGCATTACCGGTGGTGCGTTATATATTGTTAGCTTTGATTTACAACGGTGTGCTTTTGTTGGCTCTTGCATGGTATCGTGGCACGCATAGCGCTGGGTATACGCTTGTTACGTTTTCTGCTTTGTGGTTTAGCGTTTTTATGCCGTTTGTAACTGGAATTGCTTTAATTGTTTTTGCTAGCGGATGGCGTCGCATTGTTGGTACTTTAGTTTGTGTGCTTCTTATAGCTGGATTTTTTGCTTTTCTTGCTTTGCAGGATCAAATTATTGCGTTTTTCAATGTTCCTGTTGTGAATCCTTGGTTTGATTTTACGTGCGGAGCATTGCTGAAGATTGCGACTTTGACTTTTGTTATTATGACTTTAGTATGCGTGTTTTTGGTTAAGAATAACGATAAATGCGTAAGTAGCGAAGTAAAAAAGGATGATTCTGCTAATGCCTAGTACTGAGAAAATTACGAAAGTCGCTGTTGTCGGTGCTTTAGAGGAAGAAGTTGCACATATTGCTAGCGCGCTTGAAAACGTGACTCACGATAAGTCTGCAAGTCTTGATGTATCTTGCGGCACTCTTGACTCGGCGAATGGCAGTAAAATCGAAGTTGCAGCTACGGTTGGCGGAATGGGCTTAGTAAATGCTGCTGCAACTGTGCAGTATCTTATTGACACATACAATCCTCAAGCTGTAATTTTTTCTGGAATTGCAGGAAATCTTAATAAAAATTTGCATACGAACGATGTTGTTCTTGGAAAGACTGTAAAATATCTCGATACTGATATGCGTCTAATCGGTCAGTGGAAGCCGTTTGCAAGCGAATTTCATTCGGATGATTACTTGCTTAAAGTAGCTAGCAATGTATTAACTGACATGAAAATCACGCATATTGCTGGAACGATTGCGTCCGGCGGATATTTTGTTGATTCGCAAGAAAAAGTTGCGGAAGTAATTGCAGCTACTAAAGCAGATGCAGTTGAAATGGAAGGTGCTGCTGTCTTGCATGTTGCTGCTCGTAATGACGTTCCTGCGCTTATTGTGCGCGCAATGAGTGATAATGCAGACACTGAATACGAAACTTTCCGCGCTTTCGATATTTCCGAATACGCGGACACTGCTGCAAAAATTACTGTAAATATAATTCGCAATTTGTGACATTTCGACACGCCGATGTAGTCGCCGACCTTCATTTTGCTTAGGTCGCGTCAAATATAACGCCAAATACCGCCGTTTTTGATACCCACTTTATTTTTGCCGGTGAGGTTTTACCCACCTGTTTACGATGGTTGCGTTAATAAAAAAAGATAGGGATTAATTAAGAAAATGCGCCCAATTCGCAATACGGCTATAGGAACGCGAAAATGTGGTGGGGCGCAAGGCAATTCTTCGCGAAAGGAAAGAAGAATATGCGTAACGATATGAATAAGTCAAATATGAATAAATTTAATATGAATAAAAGCGCACTTAAGTTCCGTAGTATTGCTGCTGCGGCGCTCACTTTCGGCTTGTGCGCAACTTGCGCTGCTTGCGGCGACAATAGTCCAGCGGGCAGCAACAACGCAACCGGAGCGCAGAATGCAAAAATTTCCGGCAATTTCCAAGGCTCGGGTGCTTCTTCCCAGCAGGTTGCAATGGAAGCGTGGATTGCAGGATTCCAATCTAAAAATCCGGGTGCAAAAATTGCCTACAATCCAACCGGTTCTGGTGCTGGTGTTACCACTTTTATGACAGGAGCCACGGCTTGGGCTGGTTCAGACAAAGCGTTGAGTAACGACGAAGTTGAAAAGTCTAAGTCGGTTTGTGCTCATGGAACTACGGCTTTCGACGTGCCTGTGTATGTTTCACCAATTGCGATTATTTTCAACCTTAAAGGTGTTTCTGATGCTGGCAAGCATATTAATTTGGACGCTTCGACGATTGCTAAAATTTTCGACGGAAAAATTACGCGCTGGAATGATGACGATATCAAGAAGCAGAATCCTAAACTAAAGCTTCCAGACACCCCGATTACTGTTGTTCACCGCTCCGATAAGTCTGGCACAACGCAGAATTTCTTAAGCTATGTGAAGGATGCGGCTCCAGACGATTGGTCGCACGATCTTAGCGAAAACTGGCCAAATAGCGTCGGTCAAGGCGCAAAGGGAACTTCGGGCGTTGTATCTACTATTCGCATGGCGAATGGTGCGATTGGTTACGCTGATTTTTCACAGGTCGGTAAGCTCGGCACTGTTGCAGTGAAAGTGGGGGATACTTACAATGAGATTTCTCCGGAAGCTGCTTCTAAAACTTTAGCTGATTCTGAAATTGACGCAGACGCTTCTGCAAAATATCCTAATCGCGTTGTTATGAAAATTAATCACAATACGCAATCTAAGGGCGCTTATCCAATTGTGTTAGTTTCTTACGATATTGCTTGCCCGGTTTATAAAGATGCAGGAACTGCTCGATTTGTGAAGTCTTGGCTGAGCTACGTAACTAGCGCGGAAGGGCAGAATGCTGCTTCTGCTGCTGCTGGAACAGCTCCACTCCCACAAAATTTGGTAAGCAAAATTAACGCATCGATTAAGTCTGTTAAAACAAGAAAATAAAAACTTTACAAACTGATATTATGAACGTATCGGTTATAAAGGAGAATGATTGAGTTCTACGAAAAATGCGAAAGCAGTCGCGAATAGTGCAAACGAAACTGCTAAAATTTCTGAGAGCAATAGAAAAAATTATGTTGGCACTCATCTTGCAGACCGTCTTTTTAAAGGCGTGGCTGCAGGCTGCGGCATGCTAATTTTGCTTGTTCTTACGGCAGTTGCAGTATTTCTGCTGTTTTGTGCTTTGCCTTTAATAAGTGGAAATCACGATCAAGTAAGTCATGTGTTTGCTGATTTTACTGGTGGTAAGGCACATGATTTTATAAGCTATGTGTCTCCGCTTATTTTTGGCACAGTGCTTATGTCTGCGCTCGCGCTGCTGTTCGCATTTTTTGTGGCAATTGGTATTGCTCTATTTATTTCTTATTATGCACCTAAAAAAATTGTTCCGCTTTTCAGTGGAGTAATTGATTTGCTTGCGGCAATTCCATCCGTAATCTATGGTTTGTGGGGCGGATTGGTTTTGGTTCCAGCTATGTATCCTTTCTGGGATTGGGTTTCTAAACTTTTTGGCTGGATTCCGTTATTTTCTGGTCCGGCGGCTAATCCTTCTCGTTCTGCTGCTACAGTTGCATTAGTTTTGGCTGTGATGATTTTGCCGATTATTACTTCTATGGCTCGCGATATTTTCCAGCAGGCTCCGCGTTTGCAGCAAGAAGGTGCGCTTGCGCTTGGCGCTACAAAGTGGGAGATGATTAGATTAGCGGTTCTGCCGTTTGCAAAGTCTGGTATTGTGTCGGCTTCTATGCTTGGGCTGGGTCGTGCTTTAGGCGAAACGATGGCAGTTTTGATGATTTTGTCTCCTGGATTTACTTTTGGTATCAATATTTTCAAGGCTTCTCAAAATCAAACTATCGCAGCAAATATTGCAGCGCAGTATCCGGAAGCAAACGGACTTGGTGTAAGTGCGCTTATTGCAACCGGCTTAGTTTTGTTTGTTATTTCTTTTGCAGTCAACTTTATTGCTCGCAAAATCACAGGAAAGGCGGGCGCATAAATGGGGAATCAAATTAATAATATTGAAGTGCTTAGCGAGAATACTTTTGCCGAAAAGTCTGTCGAAAGTTCTGTTGAGAATTCCGCAGAAAATTCCGCAGCTCCGGTTATTGACTTCAACAAATTCCGCCCAACTCGCTCACACATAGCTGCGCGCAAACGTAAAGACATGCTTATGCGCGTGCTGATTTTCTTATCTTTTGTTGTGGCACTTATTCCGCTTATTTCTTTGCTTTTAACAACCATTATTAATGGTATTAAGCGCTTGAATTTTGATTTTCTCACTCATAACATGACTTACGTTGTGGGCGGAAATGCTACTGGAACTGGCGGTTATGGCGGAATTTTGCACGCGATTATTGGAACTCTTGAAATAACGCTAGGAGCTATGGTTATTTCAATTCCGATTGGTTTAATGTGTGCTGTTTATTTGGTTGAGTATTCTCGCGGAAACAAAATTTCGCGCATAATTAATCTGCTTGTTGACGTTATGAGTGGTATTCCGTCTATTGTTGCTGGCTTGTTTGCGTTTTCAATGTTTGCTTTTCTTGCTGGCCCAGGTACAATCAATGGTTTTGAAGGATCTGTTGCTCTTTCGCTTCTTATGATTCCAACAGTTGTGAAGTCTTCTCAAGAAATGCTAAAAATCGTGCCTAACGATTTGCGCGAGGCGTCTCTTGCGCTGGGAGTTACTCAGCAGCGCACAATTACCAAAATCGTTTTGCGCACTGCTCTTCCGGGAATTGTGTCTGGCTGCATTCTTGCGGTCGCGCGCGTTATTGGCGAAACTGCGCCACTTCTTATGGCTTCAGGCTTTATTGTTTCCACGAATCTCAATTTATTTGACGGGCAAATGACGACTTTGCCGGTGTATGTTTATCAGGAATATTCCAAGCTTTCTGCGAATTGCCCGGCTAACGCGCCGGCTTCTTGCGTAACGTCAATTCCAATGGAGCGCTCGTGGGCTGCAGCTTTAACGCTTATTGTGTTGGTGTTGTTGCTAAATATTTTGGGGCGAGTTGTAGCTCGAGTGTTTTCTGTAAAGGCGAAATAAAGCGAAATAAAGCAAAGCAAAATAAAGCAAAGCAAAATAAAGCAAAATAAAGCGAATTAAATTTTTAGAAAGTGAGTACAAAATGGGTCAACGAATTGATGTGCAGCATCTGAATATTTACTATGGTGATTTTCTTGCTGTAGAAGATGTGAATATTAATATTGAACCAAATAAAGTGACGGCTTTTATCGGACCTTCCGGATGTGGAAAATCAACAGTTTTGCGCACTTTAGACCGCATGCACGAAATCACTCCGGGCGCGCGCGTAGAAGGTCAAGTGCTTCTTGAAGGCCGCGATTTATACGGCAAAGATGTGGATCCTGTGGCTGTCCGCCGCGATGTTGGCATGGTTTTTCAGCGACCAAATCCTTTCCCAACTATGTCTATTCGCGAAAACGTGCTTGCTGGAGTTCGCTTGAATAATCGCAAAATTGCTAAAAGTGATGCTGACGATTTAGTTGAGTGGGCTTTGCGAGGCGCGAACTTGTGGAATGAAGTTAAGGATCGCTTAGATAAGCCGGGTATTGGTCTTTCTGGCGGTCAGCAGCAGCGACTTTGCATTGCTAGGGCTGTGGCTGTGCATCCGCAAGTTTTGCTTATGGATGAGCCTTGCTCGGCACTCGACCCAATTTCTACGTTGGCTGTAGAAGATTTGATTAATGAGCTTAAAAACGATTACACGATTGTGATTGTGACGCATAATATGCAACAAGCTGCTCGTGTTGCGGATTACACGGCATTCTTTAATTTGAAGGCTGTTGGCAAGCCTGGTCATCTGGAATACTTTGCAGACACGACTACTATGTTCAACAATCCGCGCAACGCTGAAGCTGAGCGTTATATTTCCGGTCGTTTTGGCTGATTTGTTATATACTTTTTTGATTTCGGTGTATTTCCTTGGTCAGCACGTGCGCGTAAGGTCAGAGCTGTTCGGTTGTTCAAAGGTTTCGCAATTTTCATAATTTTATGTGAGATTTTGTGATGCCTTCGTTCATTCGACGAGTCGCAGTAACCTCTGCGTGAATGCCCAAATGTAATTGCGTACGCGATTGCTCAAGTGCTTTCGCTGCGCTTTTCTGGTCTTTTGCGCTTGTAAACCAAGGAACAGAGAGTATATGGAAAAGTTCTTCCATCTCAAAGAAAACGGCACGAATGTATCAACGGAGATCACTGCAGGTCTCACTACATTCTTCGCGATGTCGTACATTATCATCGTAAATCCAAATATATTAAAAGAAACTGGTATGCCATGGGGTGGCGTGTTCTTAGCAACAATTATTGCCGCTATTATTGGCACGCTTGTTATGGGCTTATTTGCTAACGTGCCTTACGCTCAGGCTGCTGGTATGGGCTTAAATGCATTCTTTACGTTCACAGTCGTAAAAGGTTTAGGCTTTAGTTGGCAGCATGCAATGTGCATGGTGTTCTTGTGCGGTTTAATTAACATTATTATTACCGTTACTAAAATTCGTAAAATGATTATTCGTGCCATCCCGACTTCGTTACAACACGCAATCGGCGGTGGCATTGGTTTATTTGTGGCTTATGTTGGCATGGTGAACGTTGATTTGATTAAGTTCACTCCAAAGGATGATAAAGCTGCAAAAGTTGCGTCTCATTTTGGTGCAGCTCCTGCAATTCCAGGTCTTGCTGTTTTAAAGAACCCGGTATTGTGGTTGTTCCTCATTGGATTGCTTTTGGCAATTATTCTTACTGTTTTGAATGTTCGCGGATCTTTGCTTATTTCCATTGTTGTTACAGCTATCATTGGTATTCCAATGGGTTTGACGACTATGAACAACTCTGTGTCAATCATGGGAGCTTTCCATGATTTGCCAACTACTTTCTGCGCAATATTTAGCGACAAAGGTTTCCCAACGCTGTTTGCAGACTCTTCGCGCGTTCCGCTTGTTTTGATAACTATTTTTGCATTCTCAATGTCTGATACTTTCGACACCTTGGGTACCTTCATTGGCACTGGTCGTCGTACAGGTATCTTCTCTGAGGCTGACGAAAAGGCTCTTGAAAACGGCTCCGGATTTAGCTCCAAGATGGATCGCGCTTTGTTCGCTGATTCCATCGCAACTTCTGTTGGTGCAATTTTCGGTACTTCTAACACCACTACTTATGTAGAGTCTGCTGCAGGTATTGGTGCTGGTGGCCGTACCGGTTTGACTTCCGTGGTTGTGTCTATTTGCTTCGCGCTTTCTATCGTGCTTGCTCCTGTAGTTTCCGCTGTTCCTGCTGCTGCAACTGCCGGCGTGCTTGTGGTTGTTGGTTGCATGATGGCAAGCTCTTTGAAGGAAATTGCTTGGGATGATATTTCTGAGGCAATTCCTGCATTCTTCGCTGCAGTGTTCATGGCATTCTCTTATAACATTTCTTATGGTATCGCCGCCGGCTTTATTATGTACTGCTTGGTAATGACTTGCAAGAAGCGTGCTAAAGAAGTTCATCCAATGCTTTGGATTGTTTCTTTGCTGTTCTTACTTGATTTTGTTGCTAATGCTGTGCTGTAAATGTGCATTTAATGTAAGGGTGCATTTTACAAGTAGTGAACTTGTGAAACAAAAAATATAAAAGTAAAAATTAAAAAATTAGAGGGTATGTAAATTGTATGCCCTCTTTTTTATTTCTATAATATTTCTCTTGACATTGTCCTAACAGCGTATTAAAATTACCCAACGTAAACCACAGACCGTTGGTGGGATCGCGAGATTCCTGAAATTGATGTGTCATGCCAGCACAGGTTGAGCGAGGATTTATAGCGGATCTCGTTATGAGTCGAAAATTTAGCACGCTTTAGTGCTTCTTATGTTGCTCTGCCAGTGCGCAGGGCTTTTTTATTGCCCTGTTTAATTAAGCTTGATGCGTTTCTTTCACCTACGGCCAATTTAGGAAGGAACGCCATGAAGAGGCCCGAAAAGGAAGCGGTAGTTGCCGAGCTTACGGAACTTTTCCGTAATGCAGACGCTATCTACCTCACCGAGTACCGCGGGCTTACCGTTCCGCAGATTTCTACTCTGCGCGAAAAGCTAGGCCGCGATACTTCCTACTCTGTGGCTAAGAACACGCTTGCTCGTATTGCTGCTAAGGAAGCGGGCATTGAAGGTCTCGACGAGCTTCTCGCCGGCCCAACTGCAGTCACCTTCGTTAAGGGTGATTTCATTGAGGCTGCTAAGACCTTGCGTGATTTTGCCAAAGAGAATAAAGCCCTCGTCATTAAGGGCGGTTTCGCAGATGGAACCGTTTACGATGCCGAAGGTGCAAAGCAGCTCGCCGACTTGAAGTCGCGCCCACAGTTGCTTTCCGAAATGGCCGGCGCGCTCAAGGGCACCATGTCCAAGGCCGCTTGCCTGTTCAACGCATTGCCAACCAAGGCAGTTCGTACAATCGACGCTTTGCGCGAGAAGCAGGAAAAGGCCGCTTGATTCCCTTGCAGCTTGCTGCATGAGACCAACCAAATATAAAAATGTTATGGTCGTAAGGCATAAGGTATGCCCGGCCAAGTAAGAAAGGAAGCCAATTATGGCTAAGCTCACTAACGAAGAGCTTCTTGAAGCTTTCGGTGAAATGACCCTCGTTGAGCTCTCTGAGTTCGTCAAGGCATTCGAAGATAAGTTTGATGTCGAAGCTGCTGCTCCTGTAGCCGCTGTTGCTGCTGCTCCAGCTGCTGCTGGTGCTGCTGAGGAAGAGAAGGACGAGTTTGACGTCGTTCTCACCGCTGCTGGCGATAAGAAGATTGCAGTCATCAAGGCTGTGCGTGCTTTGACCAGCCTCGGCTTGGCTGAAGCTAAGGCTCTCGTGGACGGCGCTCCAAAGGCTGTTCTCGAGAAGGCTAAGAAGGAAGATGCTGAGAAGGCTAAGGCTGCCCTCGAAGAGGCCGGCGCTTCCGTTGAACTTAAGTAGTTCTAACTTTTTGTTGCTTTGCGCGTAACGCAGTTTTATGCGTGTGTGCATAGTGAAAATTAGGCGGTAGGATTATTCCTGCCGCCTTTTTTGTTGCGTCCCAACCTTTTCTTTACTCGCGCGTAAAGTTTTTGCCGCTATTTCGCACGCAAACGACCTTTTATTTACACCGCTGTAAAGTTTCTGCCGGATTAAGGCGCGTAAACGACTTTTCCTTTACACCGCTGTAAAGTTTTTGCCGCGTGCGATACGCGAGAAGTGGGTTGTTGGCGTGTCGCGAGGGAATGGCGGTTTTGCAACGGTTTTGCGGCTGGTTGGGGGAGTATTCAAGAGTTTCCTGAGAGTTTTCTGAGAAAAATCTTTAAAAACCTTGAAATTGACATTTTTACGAAAAATAACGCATAATACTGTATTTTTTACTTTTAAAAATAATTTGACTGAAATATTTTCATAAAAATATGAATGTTTTTTATTAATGAGTTGTGTGTTGGCTCTTGACTTTTTCGAACGGGGGGGGGTATGTTAATAGCAAACGCCGGTCGGTCCTAGTTTGACGGGCGTGTGTGGCTCCGTTTGGAGTTGCACAGCAAATTTTTCTTCGTGTACCTAGCACGAAGGAGAAGAAGAAAGGAAATTATTATGTTGAATAAGAAGGCTATCGCCGCATTTGCTGCTGGCGCCACCCTCCTCTCCGGTTTCGCTTTTGCTGCCCCAGCAATGGCTGATAGTGCGAATTTACCTCAAACAGCCATTGAGAATGCTAAGAAGCAGGAAAAGGCTGATGCAGCTGAGTTGGCTAAAAAAGTTGAAGAGAACAAAGCTAAGGAAAATAAGGCAGTTTTAGATAATCTCGATAAGTCCAAGGCTTTTGACAACTTCCTTAACGGTTCCGAAAAGGGAGACATTGTAAATGGTTCTTTGGGCACCTTGAATGGTCGTGGTGCTGCAGAGGTTTCAGCAGCTAGGTCCAAGGCTAATGAAGCTACTGCTGCTTTGAATGCTTTGAAGGCTAAGTGGGCTGATATGTTGGCTCAGGCTGATTATCTTGACGCTGAAGGTGAACATGAAGCTGCTGCTGCTTTGCGTAAGGCTTACTACACTAATGTTCCATTCTTAGATAGTATTTCTGCTGCTACTAAGAATGAGAAGGAAGCCAAGGATGAGCTTGCTAAAGCTGAGAAGGCTTACAAGGAAAGTAAGGAACGCTTTGCTAAGTTCTTGAACAATCTTGGTGGCAAGAAGGCTGATGTTAAGAAGTCTGATAAGAAGTCTGATAAGAAGTCTGCTGCTAAGACCCCAGTTGCTGCTGCTCCATTGGCTAAGACCGGTGCTGCTGTAGCTTTGGCTGCTGTTGCTGCTTCCGTGCTTGCTGGCATGGGTGCTGCTCTTCGCAAGATTCGTCACTAAGCTGTTAGCACATTAAGTGTGTTGATTGTTTAATGATTTGTGAGCGTGCTGTATGTAAGTATGGTGCGCTCACTTGTTAAATCTTTCACTCAACGTGCCGTAAATACTGTTCAGTGTTTTGCGGCGAGTTGCTTGTAGGCTGTTTCATAATTTTACTGTTTTGCCAGATCTCTTTCTTGACAGTGGGATTGTGGTATGGTTTGTGAGTGGGACTGTTGAGTGTAAGGCTGGTTTATTTTTAGGGAGATAGGCCAGTTTATTAAGGGCTTGGGTTTAGTGCTTTTATTTGGTACTTATTCTCCGAGCCCTTTTCTTTGTATTTACGTACTTATTTACTTACTTGCTTACCTACCTATCTACTTAGGCACTTACTCTTTTTGCTTTTCCTATTCTTTCTTATACTTGAATCATTAAAGGAAAATAAATAGTTTTCTTAGTTATTTAGATTATTTTGCTTATGGATAGGTGGTGTTTCATGTTACAGACAGAGCAACTTATAGATAAGCTAAAAGGTAAGGGTGTTACTTTTCAAAAATGTACAATTAAGGATGCTATTTCATTTTTGAATGAGCATAATTATTATGTTAAGGTCACTGCCTATAAAACCAATTTTCATAAGCATAATGGTAAATATGTGGGTCTTGATTTTATGGCTCTAAAAGATTTATCTACTATTGATATGTATTTACGACGTTGGATTATTAGTGCAAGTCTTAGCGTGGAACATTCTTTAAAAGTTAATATATTAAAAAATATACAAGAAAAAAATATTGATGAATTCAGTATAGTAAGTGAATATATCGCAAAGTATCCACGCATTATAACAGAGCTTAATAACAGACGTTCTACTGCGTATGTAAAGACTATATTGGGTAAATATACTCACCCCAAGTATCCTATATATGTTTTTCTGGAAGTGATTCCATTTGGAGAATTTGTTAATTTTTATAAGTATTACTGTTCAAAGTATGAATATAATGAATTTAATTGTACATTGTTGGATAGCATAAGGAATATACGAAATGCTGCCGCTCATAGCAATTGTATTATTCATGATTTAACGAATAAAGATGGTTTTTACAATAGTTATTTAGCTTCTAGACTTGTTGAATTATTGCCTGATATAAGAAAAAGGACTATTCAAAACCGATTAAAAAATAACTGTGTGCAAGATTTTATTTCGCTGCTTATTGCGGTGGATGATGTTATAAAAAGTGAGGATTTGAAGAATCATTGTTTACAGGAAATCAAAGAATTGTTTGACGGTAGGATGATTAGTAATAGGGACTTGTATAAGTCATCTACATCAGTGCAACAGATGTATACTTTTTGTAAAGAGATTGTATATAATGTACAGCCATCATAGTAATTTATTAGATACGATTTGAAAACGAAAGTTTTGCGGGCGATGCATTTATGCGTCGCCCGATTTTTTTTATTTGCTGGGTTATAGGCCAAGAAGCGGTATTGTTTTTGTATGAACGTAGAGGAACTGCCGCGCGCGTCATGTAAAAGTGGGTTGTTGGCGTGTCGCGGGGGAATGGCGGTTTTGCAACGGTTTTGCGGCTGGTTGGGGGAGTATTCAAGAGTTTCCTGAGAGTTTTCTGAGAAAAATCTTTAAAAACCTTGAAATTGACATTTTTACGAAAAATAATGCGTAATACTGTATTTTTTACTTTTAAAAATAGTTTGACTGAAATATTTCCGTAAAAATATAAATGTTTTTTATTAATGAGTTGTGTGTTGGCTCTTGACTTTTTCGAACGGGGGGGGGGTATGTTAATAGCAAACGCCGGTCAGTCCTAGTTTGACGGGCGTGTGTGGCTCCGGTTGGAGTTACACAGCAAATTTTTCTTCGTGTACCTAGCACGAAGGAGAAGAAGAAAGGAAAATATTATGTTGAATAAGAAGGCTATCGCCGCATTCGCTGCTGGCGCCACCCTCCTCTCCGGTTTCGCTTTTGCTGCACCAGCAATGGCTAATGTTAACGTTCCAGATTGCCCAGTAAATAGGGAAGAATGGAATCTTAAGAGCGAGAATGAGTCTATCGCTGCTTTAGCTAAGAAGGCTTGGGATGATGCAAAGGCTGATGTCCCAGCTGTTCCACAAGAGCCACAAGAGCCATCTAAGGCTGAAGTTAAGGCTTTGTATGTGGCTGATGGCAATGATGGCAAGCTTAAGATGGTGACTCCTCTTCCTAATGGCACCAAGCCAGAAGATGCTGCAGCTGCTCAGGCATATGTAAATCAGAAGAACCTGTATGTTGCCAACAAAGCCAACTACGATGCTAAGCTCGCTGCTGCTAATGATGCTCATACCCAGTATCTCAAGGCTTTGGACAACGTTAATAACTGCTCTAACCCAGATCCAACTGAGGATCAGATTAAGAGGGCTCTTATTAACAAGGTTCGTCTTGCTAAGATGAACTTGGACAACAAGGATGATGAACTTGCTGTTGCTAAGAATAAGTTCAATGATGCTTATAAGGCTTTGGTTGCTGCTCTTGCTGAGTTCAATGCACGCGTGAATGCTTTCAATGATGCTCAGGAAAAGCTCAATGCATTCTTGACTTCTGGTACGAATGATTCTGCTACCGAGACTCGTTTGCGTGATGCTGTGGACCGCGCTAAGGCTCATCTTGTCCGTGCAATGAATGCTCTTGACAAGGCTACTGCCGACTATAATGCTGCTTTGGCTGCTGCCAAGGCTGCTGTAAAGGCTTATAATGAGGCTTTGGCTCTTTACAAGGCTGTTTACAATGAGGCTGTTGCTGCCGGTGTGAACCCATCTTTGTTGCCACCAGTTGTGACTTCTGATCCTTTGGCTCCAACATTCCCAGCTGTTCCTGGTTTGAAGCATGCTTATGCTTCTGCTATGAGCGGTAAGTTTGGTAAGGAAGTTCAGGCTGCTGCTAAGCAGGGTCAGAAGGGTAAGGATACCAAGGCTTCTGCTCAGCAGAACAACAATGCTAACGGTGCTGCTGCTGGTGCAAACGGTGCCGCTGCTGCTGGTTTAGCTAAGACTGGTGCTGCTGTAGCTATGGCTGCTGTTGCTGCTTCTGTGCTTGCTGGCATGGGTGCTGCTCTTCGCAAGATCCGTCACTAAGCTAAAAGCTGATTCAGCGATGAATCATTTGGGCTTTAGCTTACTGGTTGATCGTTGAGTCGATTTTACTGTGAATTACTTAGTCTAGTGTGCTAAAAGGTGCGCTAGACTAAGTGCTTTTATAAAAATTTTGTGCTTGGCACGCTGTGTAGATCTTTTAGTTTTATACAGCAATTACTTGGTTTGCGTTTGCTTGTTGATATGGTTTGCCAAATTTCCTTTTTTACTATTGATTCAGGCTTCGTTAACCGATTAATGCTGAGCGCTTTGCGTTGTTGCTTTCCGCTAGGGACGGTTGGCAATATCGCAAGTTTCGAGGCTCGGGAGTTTCTTCCGAGCCTTTTGTTATTTTTATGCTTAAAATCAACAAATACTAGCGCAATATACACAAAGCATGACACAATAGTAGGTAGTATGTTTTTTGAAGGGAGCAGATCACGTGAGTGAGCGACAAACCGTGCAGCGCTGGATGATTACAGTTGGTGGTGTCGAGCAGGCACGTGTGGGTGCAGGTCAGTCTGTAGAGATTGGTCGAAAGCCTATACGCCCGTTGCGTGAAGATGGTTTCGCGCGCGTCGACATAGTAGATAACAAACGTTCTATGTCAAAGAGGCATGCGCTGCTAATTGTAGACATGCGAGGCGTGGCAACAATACGAGATTTGCATTCAACTAACGGTACGTATTTAGTCAGCGAAAATGGTGATTTGCTGCGTCTAGAGCCTGATGTTGATTTTCAGCTTCCAGATAACTTAATGCGCATGCAATTCGGTGATGTTCCTGTTGATTTTGTGCGTGTAGAAGAAGAATCTGCTGAAGTTGAAAAAGATAACGCAGTGCGTAATCTGTTCTCTTATGCTACAGATGAATCGCATGATGAGCCTGCAGCTTCAGATTTATCGGTAGACCAAATTCTTGATTTGCGCGCTGGTGAGCCAACAGGTGTTTTCCATGCTCAATCAGTTTCGCATCCTGGGTTGTCTTGGAAACAAGGCATGCAAAATCAAACTCAGCTCAATGATGATTCGCAAACAGATGTTGCTCCAATCAATCATGATGTAACTTTGCCTGTTATGCGAGAGCAGCAGGAGGCTCCTGTAGAGCCGCGTAATTTATTTGCAGATGCGCAAGCAATTCAGCAAGAAAGTGCGACTAAAGAAGAACCTTCTCAACAAGATTCTGTGGTTTCTGCAGTTGATTCGGTTTCTGCAGTTGATCAAGCTGATTCGGTTGCTCAGGTTTCTCCGGTTACTCAAGCTTCTCCGGTTACGCCAGTTAATTCGGAAGCAAATGTATTGCAAAACGAAAGTTCTCAAGAATTTCCAGTATCTCCATTAAATTCAACTGAAACTTTTGCTGAAAATATTGCCAATACTTCAGCTTTTAATAGTGCAAATACAAGTTCTAATAATCTCGATATTAACAGTTTTGGCTCTACGAATCTCGGTACTACAAATCTCGATATTAACAATTCTGATGCGGAGTACACACCTGCATTTGAGCCAGGCTCCGTATTTGAAAAAGTATCAAAAGGCGAATTTGACTCTCAAGAAAATGTAGTGGAAGCCGGCGGATTCACGTCAAAAGAAGCTGAAGAAAGTAGTGATTTTTCAAAGCAATTTGAGATGGCGCAATATTCGCAGTTGCTTCCGTTCTTGGCTGCAAACACTGGGTTATACGATGACTTATACGCGTGGCTCGCAGCTCAAGGTAATTCTGAAGTAGATGCTGCACTAGCTAGAAACAGCGGTTATAGTGCATATCGCAAAGCTATTGAACAGTAAGCAAGTAGGGTGGGAATATGAGTGATACAAACAACGTGGAGCAGGATTCGTCAGAGCAAGTTTTTACTGATGCAGTAGTTGAAAATACTACGTCAGAGGATGGTTCTTTAGAAAAATCTGGCTCTAATAATACGAACAGCGCTCGTACTAACGCTTTACAACATATAGTTGAGTGGAAGCAGCAATATCAGGCTCAGCTATCTCCTTCTCCACTAGAAGATGTAACGCAACTTGCTGCTCAATTAGAGTTGACGCATGCTCATCCTTCCGGAATTGCGCAACTTTTTGCAAGCGGAAAAGTAACATTAAAATCTTTATTCCGGGACGCTGGAATGTTGCGAGCTGCTGGGCGAAGGCTAGATCGAGTTTTTGAAGATAGAGACGCAAAAGCGCACGAAAGTGGTGTTTCCGAGCTTTCTTTAATAGTCGGTGTTGCATCGTGGAATGGCAACCATGTGCCTGTTCTTACGTATCCTGTGAAAGTTGTTCGTGACACTAATCAAGATGAAACCTCCGCCACTATTTATTTCTCTGGAAGTGTTGGGCTGAACAATTCGCTTGTGTCGCGTTTAAGTGAGCGTGGTGTTCAACTTAGGGAAGATGTTTTATTCGACGGATCTCAATATGAAAGTGGAACGCCAGAAACTTCTGTAGTGTTTGATGCTATTTGTAAGCAAGCTCGCTCAGCTTTTCCAGATTTTGATATTGAGCGCGATATTATACTTGGCTGCTTCACAGATGCTGGTTCGCGTTTCGTAGCAGAAAGTGAACAAATTATTAACGCTTTGCAATCTGGCAATGTTGGGAATGCAATGATTGACGCTATGGCTGGCGATGATCGAGCTATTCATAAGCTTCAGTCTGCAAATAAGCCAGAATATAGTCCTTTCGACGCAGATCCTCATAGCGAATGCGAAGTTGGTGAAGTAGATAACGTTGTGCGTTATGCAGCGGAGCTTGTTGCTTCTGGAAACTCTCTGTTCGTGGATATTGATTCGGGATCGGATTCAGCTGCGATTGCTGCTGCGATTGCTTCTCGTTCTGTAATTGCAGGACGTTCTGTGTTGTATGTGCCTAATGTTGTTGAGCAGCAGAGGCGTTTCCGTTACACGTTGAATGCGCATGAAATTTCCTCATTAGCATTAGACGTTGCGGATGGTCATATTGCTAAGCATGTCGATGCGCAGTTGATTGCAGCAGTTGGCGCTAGACATAGTATTGCGACTTCACGATTTGAGCAGGTTGCAGATGAGTTGGTTGGAGTGCGTTCTCGCCTTACTCGTTATTTAGGTGATCTTCATGGTATCAACGAAACTTGGGGAGTATCTGCATATCAAACAATCCAGAATCTTGCAGCAATTGCGATGTTCCCAACCCATCCGTCTACGCATGTGCGTTTAGATGTTGCCGCAGCGCACGCTATGACCGGTCATATTGAGGAGTGGTCGAAGAAATTCCACCAAGCCGATGAACTTGGAGAGTTTAGGATAAATCCTGAAGATACTCCTTGGTTTGGCGCGTCGATATTTGACGAAAATGAAGCTATATCTGTATATCAGCGTGTTGTAGACGTGCTTCTTAAGCTTCTTCCAGCAACTCGAGAACAAGTTAAAAGCACTGTGCAAAGCTGTGGTTTCCCTGTGCCAACAACAGCTCGTGAGTGGAGTCGTCAAGTTACAGTTCTCAAAAATTTGCGACGTGTACTTGACGTATTCCAGCCTGAAATTTTTGAGCGCGATTTAGATGCAATGATTGAAGCGAGTAAGCCGAAAGCTCAGCGTAAAGCCGAAGGCACAATTATGGGCTTCTGGGAACGTAGACATCATGTTCGAGAAGCGCGCAGCTTGCTAAGAGTTGGAGCTAAAGTCGATGATTTGCATGAGGCATTAAAGATTGTTGCGCAGCAAGCAGCTCAGTGGCGTACTTTCGTGCCTCACGGCGGATGGCCTGTTTTGCCGCCAAAATTGGATGATATTGTAAATACTCAAGAATTATTAGCAAGGCATTTAGTTGCTCTTGATGCAGTGTTAGCAACAACTCTTAAGGGCGCAGATCTTGAAAATATTGAATTTGCGCAGCTCGAAGCTCGTTTGCAAGATTTACATGACGACAGAGCATCTCTAGATACTCTCCCTGGTCGTTGCAATTTGGAACGCGAGTTCAGCAAAGCGGGCTTATCTGATTTAGTCAGCGATTTGCGTCGTCGCAACGTTACAGGTAATGCAATTGACGGTGAGTTGCAATTAGCTTGGTGGACTACTGTTTTTGAAGATATCGTTAATTCTTCTGCAATTATTTCTCACCAAGATGGCTCAGCAATGCAAGATGCTTCTGATCGATTCGTGCAAGTTGATACAGAACATGTGCGTTCAATCGGTCCAATGGTTCAGCAAGAAGCTATGAGGCATTTGTGTGATTTATTGTTCTCGCATACGCAAGAAGCTAATCAGTTACATACTATGCTTGCCGGAAACCGTTCTGGAATTACTTTTAATAAATTATTGCGCAATTATGCGGAACTTGTTTTGGCTGCGAAACCAATACTTGTAGCTATGCCATCTACTCTTACTATGATGACTCCATTGAGACCTATTGCAGATACTGTAATAATTGATTCGGCATCTCATATATCAAATATTGAGTTGCTATCTATTTTGTCTCGTGCTCATCAAGTAGTAGTTTTAGCACATAAGCAAACAATAAGTTCTGAAAGCTTGCGTTCGCTTATTTCATTACTCCCATCTGTAACAGTAGTTTCTAGAGCAACAAGGCGCTCGCTTCGTTTAGCGCGATTCTTGGAAGAACATGGTTACGGAAAGTTGCGTCACGACGTTCCTGTTGAGCGTTTGCAAGGCAAAGTTCGTTTGCATCAAATTGAAGCAACTGGAGTTCCAGTAATGTCTTCTGGGCTTATTGAAAGCAGCCAGCGTGAAATTGATGAAGTAGTTGAGCTTATTCGTCAGCGCGCAAATACGTTTACGGTTGTTCCTTCAAGCTATGTGCTTGTCGTAGTTACGTTGACAAACGTGTTCCGTAGTCGTTTGGGAGCGGAGTTGAAGTCTTTGTCTATTAAAGACGAAAACATGGCTAGATTCTTGCGACATGTGAGACTTTTGGGCGTTAATGAAGCTTCTGGAGCAATAGCAACAGATGTAATTATGTCGCTTTGCTATGCAAAGACATCTCATGGCAGACTTCTTCAGCAGTTTGGATTGCTTGAAGAAGAAGGTGGAAGCAGTATGCTTCTTGACGCTTTGGCTCTAGCTCGTCGTCATCTAGATATTGTTAGTGCGTTTACATCTAAAGATATGGAAGATGAGCGTTTGCACCAAGATGGTCCAAAGCTTTTGAAGAGTCTTTTGCAATGGGCTGAGAAGTTAAGTGATAAGCCGCTTCGTCCAGAAGATGCTAACGATGTTGAAGCGCAAATTGCTGCAGAAGCTGCGCAAAGGAATGTGCTATTTACTGATTTAGCTGAGCGTATTCGCTCGCGTGGATTAAAAGTTGCAGTCAACTATGGCTTCGATAATGGCGTTAGAATTCCTCTAGTAGTTGGACTTGCGGATAAGCCATTTGCTGTTGCTGTGCTTACGGATGATGCGCAATTTATGAGCATGCAATCAACTCGTGAACGTCATCGCATGATTATTCAGGATTTGGAATCCTTGGGCTGGTCAGTTATGACAGTGTGGAGTGTTGGAGCTTTTGTCAATCCTGAAAAAGAGGTTGATCGTGTTGTTTCTCGTCTCGGGGAATTGTATGGTGACAACGAATGAGTAAATACGATCCCAATAGAAGATCTCCCCGCAGGTCGGTTAGGGTTGTTCGTGAAGGCTCAGAGCTTTTTGATGCAGATGGCGTTAAACTCGAGCCTTCTGACGAGCTTACTTTGCAACAGCGCAATCAAGACGACGATAATCGCATTTTAAGCGAATTGCCGCCTCACTGGGCTGTATTTTCCGAGCGTATGAGTTGAGCTTGAAATACGCGAGAAGTAGCAGAATGATTTATTCTTGTTGCTGACTGGCTATTATCGCTAATTGCTAGTAATTACCGCTGATTTCTACTAATCGTGTACGTATTCCATGACGGCAATCTCATTGTGACAATTTCATGGCAATAATTGCCAAAGAGGGGTTTGCAGACTGAGCTTGTAATAATCGCAACGCATCTGCAGCAGGCATAGCAAGAGTGGTAGTATTCTGCTGATTTTGTGAAGCTTGAGTGCTTTGAGTTATTTGCATTACCATAACATTATGAACTACGCTAACATAGCGTTCGTCAATTTCTGCAATATTGTTTTCTTCAATATCGTGGTTTTTGTTTTTATCGTTATTTGTCACAGTGTTGCTTTTGGATTTTTCGCTGTTGTGGATTTCTGCATTTTGAGAGTTAGAAATTTCTTCATCTTGCACAGGCTTGCTAAAAGCTAAATCGATTTTTTCGCCAGGAAGCAGTGTGTGATCTGCACTAGCTAAATGAATGGTAATAGAAGTGAATCCTTTTGGAATGCGCGGAATTTTACTTAATAGTGTTTGCAAAATTGGCATGCCTTTACGTATTTCGCATGTTGCAATAATAGAAGCATTCGCGCTTATATTATTGGATAGCGCTTGATTAAATACTTTATGCTTAGGCACTCGAACGTATGCAATATCGTTTACGCTAACGCGTGAACCTTGCTGAATATTGTGTTTAGCTACTGCTATGACTTGAGTTTCTTGTGAGTCAATAATAGTTGACACAACAAGTAAAGCCATCATTCCAGCACATAACACAATAATGATTTTCCGCACGAAAGCGCGTTGCCTTCGCTGCAATAACGCACTATTTTTTGCGTTATTTTGAGATTTAAATAAAGAAAAATTTATGCTCATACTTGCATTTTGAAATATAAAAAATGCAAGAGCAAGAAAAATTGCGCGCTGTGGATAAAACCTATTAGCGCGCAATATTTAAACAATAATTAATATTTATAATTTTACAAAATCATTTATCGGTTCGATAAAAGCCTTTGCCTTTAAAGTTGATTGGAGGAGCGGAGTACACTTTGTGCACTGCATCTTTCCCGCACTGAGGGCAAATGGTAATAGGGTCATCTGAAAATGATTGATGTTCTGAAAAATCGTATCCGCATTGCTTGCAACGATAATGATAAGTAGGCAAAAGTCCCTCCGAAGTTACACGAGCACGTAAGTAGAAACTTACTGTTCCTTCACATATCCTAGTACATACTATGACAGTTATTATAGGTGTTAAATTTGCTTAGTGAATGATTGCGGCACAGCATATTGTGTGATGGCGCGCGCAATAATCCCATATTTTGGCGACACGCCGAAATGTTTATGTTGCTACACATCCTATGACTTCCTTATATTAATAGTTATGGGTTATGAATCGGTGAGTGCGGTACTCGTATTAGTCATCCTCGTAGCCTTATGGTTCGGGTGGTTGCCTAAACGCACGGTTAACGGCATGAAGTCTATGCTTGAACATCGCGAGGATAGGTTTTCACCAACACTTCATCTTGTAGGTGAGTGGAGTACTACGCGTATTTGCGACGGTACTAGTATGTTGGCAAAAGGGGCTTGTATGCAACCGACACAACAAAAACGAACATTAACTCCTGAATATATTGCGCGCATTCGCGCTGCTAGGCGTGCTGCGATACGCCGTCGTTGTGTGTTGGTAGTTGCGCTTGCTGTCTTGACTTTTGTCGTATTCTTAGCAGGATGCTCTGGTATATTTTCTCCAGTTTTTGCTCTTATTCCTGGAGCTATGTTGGCAGTAGTGCTTTATTTTGGAGCTCGTGCTTCTAAGCATGCTCGTGCTTGGGAGGCGCGTATTGCAACAATGCGCGCTGCTTCGAAACGCAAAGCTGAGGATGAATTATGTGAACGCCGCAATAGTGCTGTTATACGTCAGTTGAAAGATTATTCTTCTGCATCTGATTCTGATTTTAATGGAGAAATCAACAGTAGTGATGCGATTTCCCAAAACGACAGTGCTGAGTATTCTGTATCTCAGACTGTAGTGCCTGTTCGAAATGGCGCATCTCGTGACAATACTGAAACTTCGGTTATGGAGCAGAGCGAAATTCGTGTTGCGTTACATCGTGCGGAGCAAGAGCGCAATGCAGCGTTGCGTGAGCGTTCATATAAAGAAGAATCTGAATCTAAAGAATCTAATATCGTTGAAGCGGAAAATAAAGACGCATACGATTCTTCTAACGCTTCTGTGGCTTCGGGGCAAAACTATCAGTCTAATCAAGATTTAATTTCGTTCTCGCTTGATTCACAAACTAAGTCTGATTCAAGTAATGCTAATTTGGCATCTCGTACTCCAGAAAGTTTGGAAATTAAATCAACTAAGCAAGTAGTTAAAGCTGTACCAGTTGCTAACGCTGATAGTGCTGCTGCCGCTACTAATTTTGTTGCTGCAAACTCTTCTCAGTTCCACGAAAAAGAAAAAGTAAGCGAAGTGGATGCTCCAGAAAGTTCTGAAGACTCACTTGGTGTGGCAAATTTGCATGATGTTCTTGCTCGTCGCAATGCCTGATTTAAGAGTTTTCTAAAAATTTTCTTAAAAGATTAGCACTCGAGTTGTTAGAGTGCTAAATTCGCGCTATTATGAGGCACAGAGCGTAAGTGCGGTTGCGGACGTGATCGTCAGCCTCGTCGGATTGTTTCTTGCGTACGAAATTAATATCTCTTATGAAAGGGGTGGCAACAGTGTCGATTAAGCTCACACCGTTGGAGGATAAGATTATTGTTAAGCAAGCTCAAGCGGAAACTCAGACTGCTTCTGGCTTGTATATTCCAGATAATGCCAAGGAAAAGCCACAGCAGGGTGAAGTTCTTGCCGTAGGTCCTGGTCGTCGTGACGATAAGGGCGAGCGCATTCCTATGGATGTTAAGGTTGGAGACAAGGTTCTTTATTCCAAGTACGGCGGAACTGAAGTGCATTACGAAGGTGAGGACTACTTAATCGTGTCTTCTCGTGATGTGCTTGCGATTCTTGGCTAGTATTTAGCTGGTTGAAACAATAAAACTTACGCTGGAAATGACGGAAACGTTATTCCCAGCGTTTTTTATTGCGGTACGTAAGAATGTGCCGTGAAATATTTGGATAGCCGGCAGAAACTTTACGCGGTTGTAAGGTTTTGGTCGGATTTTGGCTTGGAAACGGCAGAAAGTTTACATGGCTGTAAAGTTTTGGTCGGATTAAGGCGATAAAGCGGCAGTTTCTTTACATGTGTGCGCAATTTTAGTCAGATTTTCGCTATTGCACAGTTAAGGTATGTGTAGAGTATGATGGAGAAGTATGACATACAAACACCGCAATATTGTAGATACAATTCCTAGCTACAAGCAGGGTAAGCCAGCTCCTAAATTGGACGGCATTCGTGCGTATAAGATTTCTAGTAACGAAAATCCTTATGAGCCTTTGCAAAGCGTAAAAGAAGCAATCTCAAATCGCGCGCTTAATGTAATAAACCGTTATCCTAATATGCGCGGCACAGAAGTTGTTGAAGAACTTGCTAAGCGTTTTGGTGTGACTGCAGACGAAGTAGTGCTTGGTTGCGGCTCTACGGAAGTTATTACGCAGCTTGTTGACTTGGTTGCAGGTCCGGGAGATGAGGTCATATATCCTTGGAGAAGCTTTGAAGCTTACCCGATTATTGTAACGGGAGCTGGTGCTACAAGCGTTCAGATTCCTAATCGTGCCGATGGTTCTCACGATGTTGACGCTATGATTGCAGCTATTAACGATCGCACGCGTTTGATTATTTTGAATAATCCTAATAATCCAACTTCTGCTTCACTTAGCGAGAAGGAAGCTCGCAAGGTGTTAGATGCTGTGCCAAGCGACGTTCTTGTACTTATTGACGAAGCTTATGTGCAGTTTAACACAGCAAAAGGCACTGCAAATGGCATAAAGCTGTACCATGAGTATCCAAATGTAGTTGTTGCTCAAACGTTCTCCAAGGCTTATGGATTGGCAGGTTTGCGCATTGGTTATGGTATTGCTCCGGCTGAAGTCGTAGAGGGTATGCGTAAAGTTGCTGTGCCATTTGGAGTGTCTCAAATAGCGCAGGTCGCAGCTTTGGCTTCTTTGGAAGATGACGCAAGCAAGGAGATGAGTACTCGTGTTGCATCTCTTGTTGCTGAGCGCGAGCGCATTGTTGAAGCTTTACGCGAGCAAGGCTGGAATATTGAGGATGCGTACGCAAACTTCTTCTGGATGCCATTTGGGGCAGATACTGAGAAAGTAACAGAACATTTTATTGCTGCAGGATTGTCTGTTCGCGCTTTTGCTGGTGAAGGTATTCGCATTAGTATCGGCGAGCGCGAGGCTAATGACAGAGTTTTGACAGTTTGCGAAAATTTAAAAAAAGAGGGTTTTTCGCTAAATAACTAGCTTTTTTGCATAAAAGTTTTGCTTTCGGCGTGTCTTAATCTTGCATTAGTCGCGATTTCGTGGCAAAATAACAAAGTTGCCGTTTGAAGTTCACTTCTTACGGAGACTGCTGGCGGGTTTCCCAAGTGGTCAAAGGGAGCTGACTGTAAATCAGCCGCTTCGTGCTTCAGTGGTTCGAATCCACTACCCGCCACGCCTCGATAGCTCAGTGGTAGAGCACTTCCTTGGTAAGGAAGAGGTCGTGAGTCCGATTCTCACTCGAGGCTCTCTGGCGGGGTAGCTCAGCTGGCTAGAGCGTACGACTCATAATCGTAAGGTCAAGAGTTCGAGTCTCTTCCTCGCTACAACGGCCAGTAGGAGACTGGCTGGCCAATAATGAATTGTAGAGGTGAACGAAATGGCAAGCAAGAGCGCCGACATCCGTCCGGGCATTACGATGGCATGCACGGAGTGCAAAGAGCGTAATTACATCACGACGAAGAATCGTCGCAATACGCCTGATCGTCTTGAGTTGAACAAGTTCTGCCCACGCTGCGGCAAGCATACGCTTCATCGCGAGACTCGCTGAATTTTCAGCTTCCTGCGCTCACGATTTCGGCTTGTTTAAGCTTGTTGCTAGTTGCGCAGATTTTATGCTTATTACCCCGCTTAATGCGGGGTTTTTGTTATTTATTGCTGTTAATATTTAAACCATGAGTATGCAAGCATCTTTAGTAAATAATCCATCATTTGCAGATATAACAACTGTCGGCGTAGGTGGCAAAATTGCGCGTTTTATAGAGCCCAAAAGTCGCGTTGCTGTTATTGAAGCGGTAGAAGATGCTGATGAGGCTGGTCTGCCTTTATGTGTTATCGGTGGCGGCTCTAATATGCTTGTTAGCGATGAGGATTTCAACGGCGTTGTTGTGCGAGATGCTAGACGCGATATTCATGTGCTTGATGAAGCAGCACCTTCAGAAGATGGCATTGATTTGCAAAGTGGTGCTCATTTAGTGCATATCAATGCTGAAGCTGGTTGTAATTGGGATGATTTTGTTTCACATACGATTTCTCTTGGCTTAGAGGGTGTAGAAGGTCTTTCTGGCATACCTGGCACTGTTGGGGCTTCTGTTGTACAAAATATTGGCGCTTATGGTCAAGAAGTATCTCAAAGTGTTACTTCCGTAGAAGTTTGGGACCGCAAAACAAAATCAACTATAGAGCTGCAGAAGGATGCTTTGAATTTTGGGTATCGCACTTCATTGCTTAAAAAAAGCATGTACTCTTCAGTAGGAGTCCCTGCGGATTCGTATTTTCCTACTCCTCGTTACGTTGTACTGTCTGTTACTTTTTGTTTGAAGCATAATTCAACTGGCGTTGTTTCTCATTCGCAATTAGCTAATGCTTTGCACGTAGAATTAGGCGAGCGTATGCAAACAGCAGCAATACGTCGTGAAGTTTTGCGCGTTCGTGCTTCTAAAGGCATGCTTGAGGATGCTTCTCGTTACGATAAGCTGTGGATGCGTGGTACAAAGTGTGCTGAAGGTGTTGAATTTGCTTTGCGATTGCAAAGTGAAGACTATGTTACTGGCGAATTTTTAGAGGGCGATAATATTTACAGTGATCGTCATAGTTGCGGTAGTTTCTTTATGAATCCAATACTTAGTACTAGTGAAGCCGATACTTTGCCAGAAGATGCTCCTAAATTTGATGCAATTATGCAAGATGGATCGCATGGTATAAAAACTTCTGCAGCTTGGCTTATTGACCATGCTGGATTCCATAAGGGTTTTAGGCTTATAGAAAATGGGAAACCTTCGCCTGCAGGTCTTTCTTCATTGCATACTTTGGCGCTTACCAATCGTAATAATGCTTCTTGTGACGACATTGCAAATTTGGCAAAAACTATTATCCGTGGTGTGCAAAGTAAGTTTGGTGTAACGCTTATTCCTGAACCTGTTGTAATAAATATTTCTATAAACTGAAAATTTTACGAATATAATATGTTTTATGCAGTAATATATAAGTTTATTGTTTAAATTTTCACAAATAATAAAGGAACACACGGTAAAACTACCGTGTAAGCAATGTTTTGTGTAATATTTACCTACATTATCTATATAAATTTTTTATTTAATTACATTTACAGGAATAAATAAAGAAAATTAAGTAGAAATTTTATATAGGTGAAGTCGCAACTGTTTCGCAAATTTATTAATTCGCTTCTGATTGCGGCATACCTTTATACCTATACCTCAACGAAAGTGCGTTTATTATGCAAATATGGAGAAAGAAGTCTGTTGAACAGACTATCGCTGAGACTATGGATGGTGAACGCCATCTTAAACGTACATTAAATGCTTGGGATTTGGCAGTTATGGGTGTTGCTGTCGCTGTTGGTGCCGGTATTTTCTCTGTCGGTGCTCAGGCTGCAGCATTCCATGCTGGTCCTGCTGTAATTATTAGCTTTATTATTGCAGGCATTGTATGCGGTTCTGCTGCAATGTGCTACGCAGAATTTGCTTCAATGATCCCAGTTGCTGGATCTGCTTATACGTTTACATATACTACAGTTGGTGAGCTTATTGCTTGGATTATTGGCTGGGATATGATCCTAGAAATGCTGATGGCTGGCTCAGTAATTGCAAAGTATTGGGGCGTTTATCTTAACGATTTAATGAAGCTTTTCGGTTTGAATATGACCACCAGTTTTAACGTAGGTGGTTTCACTATTGATGTTGCTCCAATTATAATCGTTGCATTCTTTACAACTATGCTTGTCCTTGGAACTAAGCTTTCTGCACGCTTCGACGGCGCTTTAACAATCTTGAAGATTGGTATCGTTCTGTTCGTGGTTGTTGTGGGCTTCTTCTACATTAAAGCTTCCAACTTTACGCCATTTGTGCCACCTGCAACCGACGCTGCAAGTGTAAAGGGAATAGAAGTCTCTGGGGTTATGGCACAGCCTTTGTGGCAGTGGGTAACAGGCATGCAGCCAGCTGTTTATGGCGTTCCAGGTATTCTTTCCGGCGCGGCCCTCGTGTTCTTCGCGTTTATTGGTTTTGACGTTGTGGCAACCACAGCAGAAGAAACTAAGGATCCTCATAAGAATATTCCACGAGGCATTGGTCTTGGATTGTTTATTGTTACTGTTCTTTACATCCTCGTTGCAGTTGTAACAACTGGTATGGTTTCCTATAAGGATTTGGCAAAGCAAGCCGCTCCTTCGCTTTCTACAAGCTTCGAACTTGTGGGCGCTACTTGGGCTGCAAAGATTATTTCCCTCGGTATTGTTATTGGTTTGACAACCGTTGTGATGGTGCTTTTGCTTGGTCTTACGCGCATTATCTTCGCTGTTAGTCGCGATGGTCTGCTTCCACGCAGCTTCTCTAAAGTGAGCAAGCGTGGTATTCCTGCAAGACTTCAGATTGTTGCTGGTATTGTTGTGGCAGTCGTTGCTTCCACTCTCGATATTGGCATTCTTTCCGATATGGTGAACATTGGTACGCTTTCTGCATTCCTGCTTGTTTCTGCTGGCGTGCCGATTATGCGTATGCGCAGACCAGATTTGCACCGTTCATTTAGCGTTCCTGGTAATCCATGGCTTCCGCTGTTTGCAGCACTTTCTACATTCTGGCTCATGCTTAACTTGTCTGTGCTTACGTGGATTCGTTTTGCAGTGTGGCTAGCAATTGGTTTTGCGGTGTACTTCGGTTACTCTTACCGCAATTCTTTGCTTGGCAGGCAGTTGCGTAAAGCTAAGCAGCTCGGTGTTCCGGTTGAAACTTTGTTTGCTCAAGATGCCGCTGCTGCAGCGAAGGTAGCTGAAGGAGAAACAGAGGAGCAGGCTCGTGCAGAAGTTCAAGCTGAGGCGTCTGCTGCGGCCTCGCAAAATAATCAAAATTAATAAATTATTTATTTAGCAAGAAGTCGGCATACGATTATATTCGCATGCCGACTTCTTGTGTTATAAACTTTTCAAAAATGTTCTATAATAGAAAAGTTGCATAAAAGCAGAAAGGAGGGCATTATGCCATATGTAATCGCAGAGCCTTGCGTTGATGTAAAAGATAAAGCGTGTGTAGATGAATGCCCTGTAGACTGCATTTATGAAGGTGATCGAACGCTTTATATTAACCCGAACGAGTGTGTGGATTGTGGAGCTTGCGAACCGGCTTGCCCAGTAGAAGCTATTTTTTATGAAGATGATTTGCCAGAAGGCTGGGAGTGGTATCGCGATGCTGCGGTTGATTATTTCGACAAGCTCGGAGATTTGGGAGGAGCTACAGATGCTGGAGCTTCCGGATGGGATGAAGCTCGCGTTGCAGCCTTGCCTCCGCGTTCAGATAAAGCAAGTAATTAATCATTTGAAAAAGTATTGTTTAATGTGGCGCGAGTTCATAATCCAATATGAGCTGCGTTGTTGCCGTATTTTTTGCGAACGGCATCTAAAGCGTGTTCTGCGTGACGCAATCTAGTATTTTTATTCATTGCGGACATGCTGTTTTGTGTAGGATTTTTAGATTCGCGAGTATTTTCCTCCAGAATATCGTTTAGAGAAGGCTGAAGTGAAACCTTATTTGTTGGCACAAGATTATTCGCTGTAACACCAGCTAAACGAACTGGGCTTAAAAGCTTTGTATTATTGCCTCCAAGAATGTAATTATGCACAATTGGATTAGCTTTAGAAAGCAAAACAACGACATGCTCGTAAAACTCGTGTGTTGAATCAGTTGCGTTTTGCAAAGTAGAAGATCTAGTAACATAATGCAAGTCGCCAAAGCGTAGTTTTAACGTTATAGTGCGTGCCATAAGTTTTCTGTTTCGCAACTGTTGAGTTACTTCGCTGCAGCATTGCTGTAGTAATTGTTTAACAGCATTCTCGTCCGTGGTATCTGTATCAAGAGTTCGCTCACTTCCAATGGATTTTTCAGGGGTATGTGCAGTCACAGTGCGCTCGTCTATGCCCCTAACTGATTGATATATCATTCTTGCTAAGATTTGCGAACCTGTTATGCGAGTAAGCGTTGCTTCGTCAACATTTTTAAGCGACGTAACAGTAGATAAGCCCCAATCCTCAAGCTTATGTATTAAAGATGAGCCAATTCCTGGTATTGCGCGCAATGGCATTATTGATACAAAATCTTCATTGCATTTTTGCGGAATAAGAAGCATTCCATTAGGTTTTGCATTAGTGGAAGCCATTTTTGCAATAAGTTTATTGTTAGCAATACCAACTGAACATGTAATATGATACTTTTCAAATACTTCTTTTCGTACCCAAGTTCCAATATTTACAGGCGATTTCCACTGTAATAAAGCCGATTTAACATTCATATAGCATTCGTCAACAGAAACTTTTTCAACTTGATTAGTAATATGCAAAAAAATATTTTCAAAAATACTTTTGGAAACGTTTGAATAATAAGGAATGTCAACTGGCAAGAAAACTCCTTGTGGACAAAGATTTCTAGCTTTAACAACGGGCATAGCGGAATTAACGCCGTAAGCGCGCGCTTCGTAGCTTGCTGCAGAAACAACAGCACGATTGCCTGTGCCAATAATAAGCGGCTTTCCTTTAAGCTCCGGATGTCTTGCAACTTCTAAAGAAGCATAAAATGCATCCATGTCGACGTGAAGTATGTTACAACCTGAGGTGTCGTGCCCCCAATCACGTTTCGCTGCTTGTACTCTCGGTGCTGTACTCATAAGTTTATAATAGAACAAACGTTCGATTTTATGGAAAAAATTTGTGGATTAAACTAATGTTTTTGTAGAAAAGCGTATGTCGGATCAATATTCATGTAGGGTTGTTGCTATGAAGCAATTTGTCGTCAATCTTTTACATCGCATGCCTGTGCTGCTTATTATCGTCATTGAGGCTTCAATGGTGTATACAGCAACCTCTGTTGCAAAAGTAGCTTTTAGCCAATTGGATCCTCTGTATGCAGTGTGGTATCGCGTAGGATTTATGACATTGTTGCTTTTGGCTTGGAGAAGACCATTTTCTCGCAGCAAACGTAGTCTTTTGCCAAAAACGCTACGAGAATGGGGGATTGTTGCAGCTGTTGGCGTGTCGTTAGTTGCTATGAACACTATGTTCTATGTTGCTATTAGTTGCATGGCTGTTGGCGTTGCGGTAACCATAGAATTCATAGGCCCCTTGCTTGTAGCTGTTATTACAGGTCATGAATGGCGAGAGCGTGTGGGAATTGTGATTGCTGTTTGTGGCATTATGCTGTTAGCTAGTGCTTCTATACATAGTTCAGTAAGCCCACATTTTCTAATTGGGTTATTCGCCATTCTTGTTGGCGGTTCAATGTGGGGTCTATATATTGTTTCAGGTCGCATGTTGGCAAAAAGTTCACATGCTATTGATCGTGTAAGTGTTGCAGCTCTTATCGGTTGGCTGCTGCAGTCTATTGTTCTTGCTATTCCTGCAGTGCAGCATGTTATTTCGCCTAAACCAGAAGCTACTTGGGCTGCTCGCCCTGGTGGTTCTTTTGCTTTACTTGCGTTAATGTTGGTTATTGCAATATGCGCTTCTTTCTTCCCAACTTTGCTTGATCAGGTTTTATTGAAACGTGTTACTTCTGCAAAATACTCTGTTATGCAAGCGTTGTATCCTGCGATCGCGGTTATTATTGGAATGGGATTTGGTGAAATTCCAACATTGACTGATATTGCAGGAATAATTCTTGTTATGTTTGCTGTAGTCGTAACGTTTTCTGGAGATCATAATCCTGTGTAGCACTGGATATTGTTATATTAATGTTATCTTAAAGTGTGTCGCCAAGCTTGTTTACAGTCCTTAAGAGGTGCTATAGTGTCAATCTGTTGCTGTTATGTACAGTAAACAAGTGGAGTCATGCCTGAGTGGCCGATAGGGGCACCCTGCTAAGGTGTTAGTCGTGTAAGCGGCTCGAGAGTTCGAATCTCTCTGACTCCGCGGGTTACTCCGGATTGCTTTTCGCGGTCCGGAGTTTTTGTTTTTTTATCGATTGCGTATAGAAAACGTGCAGTATGCAATTAAAATGCGCTTATTTTACACTTTAGAAATAAAAAATAATATATCAAAAGAAGAAATTGTGGATTTGTGAATAGCTCCGTAATTTTACTCAAGCTTTTAACCACAATAGTAAAAAAATATTTACTCATACTTTCTTTAAGCTCATAGTTGACTCATGAATGCTTATTAAAAGTGTTCAAAATAATATTTAAAGGGTTGGGCTAAAGGAGATTTTTATGAAAAAGTATGGAGGGAAGCATAATAGTGCTCGTAGCGATAACAATATGCGCGCTAGTATGAAACGTAAAACTATTCGTAGTCTGTCAGCATTTTTTGCTTCTATTTTTGTAATTCCTGCTATATTCTGCACGCAGTCAGCTTTAGGTTATTATGATGAACCTGGTGTATTTTATAAGGTTTCAGACAAAATAGAATGGCTTAAAGATCATACTCTTCGCACAAAGCTTGGTCCTACACCAAGTTATTGGGGCAAGAAACATATATCTTATTGTATTGAATCAAGTGTAGATTTTGGTCGCTCATCAGGTGATTGGAAGCAAGAACTCGACAAAGATTATCGCATTGCTGCAGAAATGATAAAAACTTCTAGTAATAATGACGATTTGCTTACTCAAACATCTATAGCTTTCGCAATGCACGATCATTTTGATCTTAAAAAAGATGAGTGGAAAAGAGCTGTAGATAATGGTTTTGAAAAAATCTCTACTGAGGATTTGAAAAAAACATCTAAGAAATTGTGGGAAGAAGCCGAAAATAATACTCCTATGAACTTAGAAGTTAATCAAGAGTATACTTCAGGAAAGCATGCTGGAGTTGTGCATGTAAGGGTGAAAAATATCAAGGGCTATGCTCTTAAAGATGTTCCTATTAGGCTTGAATCTGAAGATGCTTTAGTTGAGTTTAATGATGGTAAACAATCTGTTGAATTAAAGTCAAAAGATGAAGTAGTGAATATTCCTTGGAGTTCTAAGAGGAATGGTACTGCCATCGTTAAAATTGGATTTTTAGCTCCTAAAGCTGAAAGATATTATTCACCTGAATATCAAGACGAGATACGTTCCATAAACGATGCTGAATATAGTGAAAAACTTGCTTTCGGAGTAAAAGACAGTTTCCAGCCGACTCTTACTTCAAAAGTTGCAAAACATGAGCTGCATGTGGGCGAGAAGGTTGATAGCACGGTAACCAGTGGAGTGTTGGCAAAAGATAGTTGGTTAAATGGAGTTACTTTGCGTGCCCAAGGATATTATTTCGTTGGATCTGCTAAAGATATTTTGCAAATTAGGCAACGTAACAATGGCGAATCTGCAGTTCAATACCTGAAACGTATTAGAGCTTTGCCAGATTTGCGACAGGTTGCTGCAGCAAAAGCTGACTTTTCTAAAGCTAACGAAAGTGTGAATGCTAAGGCTAAACGCGCAAATGGCGATATTAGTGCATCAGATTTGAAGGAAGCTGAAGATTACAAAGTCGCTGATAATGAAGCTGGTCTTTTTGGCACATGGGTTTGGATTATTTCTCGTGATGCGCAGAAAAAAGAAGATGCAGATAAATTAGATGATGAAGTTGTGAAAGTATTTGGTTCTGCAGATTCTACTTCTGTATACCAAGCAACTATAAGTTCTGATGTTGTTACAAAGCAGAAAATTGTTGGTATTGGCACAGAAATTGTTAGTGAAATCACTGTAAGAGGTCTTCCGGAAACATATGGATCGTTTAAAGGTAATGAAACATATGGTTTTAATGCCGACAAGAAGGCACACATTCGCGTTTGGTGGGCTGGAGAAGGCAGTGAAAAAAGCACTAAAAAAGATAATGAAAAATATATGCCGGGATCTAAAGGTGAAGCAGCCGAGCAAGAGCCAAAAGAAGATGCGCATCATCATTTAATTGGTAATTGGGAGGTTCCAGCAGTAAATGGAGTTTATAAGGTTGGTAATGGAAGCATTACAATGCGCCCTATTGCTGGAGTCAATAAATCTTCTTCGGATCCGAAAGTTTTGAAAGATAATGTGCATATTCGCGCTAACAAAAATAGTGAGTCAGGATGGTATGTGTTTGTTTATGATTTTCCTGGTTCTTCGCGCGCTTTAGCTCATAAATCTGCGTATAACGGATTGTGGAGTCGTGCCTTAGTTGAACCAAATATTTTAACTACTCCTGTATCTGTTACAACTAGAGTAAGCGATGAAAAAGTTAAGGCTGGTGAAAAGTTCCACGATAATGCTCGTATTACTGGCACGTTGCCAAAAGGCAGTTACGTAGTGTTTAGTGCATACGAGTATGAAGATGGTAAGGAAAATAAGAGCGATTGTGACGGAGCTAAATGTAGCGATGCTAAGAAGGGTGATGCTAAGAATAGTGAAACTAAAAATAGCGGTACAAAAAACAGTAATTCTGAAACTAAGGAAACTAAGGAAGCTAAAGAAACTAAAGAAACTAAGGAAACTGCAATATCTGTTGAAATTGAGAAAAAAATGCCTCAATCTCGCGTAAATATTACAGATAAGCAGGCTGAAGAAAGTAAGAAGTCTTCTATTTCTGTAAGTTCTGCAGATATTACATTAGATCATGAAGGAACTATTTATTGGAAAGCTGAAGTTTACGATGCTCAGGGTAATCCTTTAGCAACTCATGTATTGGGTGTAGAAGGAGAGACTGTGCAAGTTTCCGGCGGCGAGGATCGTTCTAAGAATGATAAGAATGATGGAAATGATGAGCATGATGCAAATGATGAGAAAAATGAAGAAACTTTGAGTAATGAAACTGATGGAAAAAATAGTAATGAAAATAAGGAGAATGGTAAAGAAAGCAAAGAAAAAGTAGAAGAAAATCATAGTAAAACTGGTAGTGATGAAACGGTTAACAGTGATGATTTAACTGATTCAAAAAATGATGGGAACGATCATACTTCCAATCAACATGTCGGTACGAATAGCAACGAAAATGCTAGTAAGAATTATGTTAATCAAAGTAATACAATTCCAACATCGCTTGCTGTTACTGGCGCTTCTTCGGTAACTGTGATACTTCTTGCTGTTATTATGTTAACCTTTGCTTCAGGTTTATCGTTAGGTCGTTTTTCAGCTATAGTTCCTAAACATGGGAGAATGTCTACTGGGGCACGGCATAGCGAAATTCCTCCAATGAGGCGTAGATTAGTGCGATAATATGTTTTGATATAGAATATTTGACGCGTTAGTCTATTGAGATCTTTTTGAAGTAGATTAACGCGTCATTTTGCAATAAATAATACGATGATGCATAATATAGATACAACGATTTATTGTATTAATTTGTATATGATGTTATAACCTTTGTGTGGTTATGTAATTGATAAATCGGAGTAACGATGAAAAGTTATGATATTGATAAAGAAAAACTGATAGTACGCATGCATCGAGTACAAGGTCAGCTTGCAGCAGTCAATACTATGATTGAAAACGATGCGAAGTGTCAAGATGTTCTTATGCAGCTTTCCGCTGCAACTGCTGCTTTACATTCTTTAGCAGTGATAGTGGCAAGGGAACATGTCAATAAAGAAATACATGAATCTGTAAAAATTGGTACCGAAGGAGGTGCCGATGCAGCAATGGAAGATATTTCTGGTATCATTGACAGGTTATTGCGTTACGAAAAAGCGTAGTATTGGTAGTATCTAGTGATTAATTCGCATAATATTCTGCACACTGTTCGTCAATTGCAATCGCAGCCTTTCGAGGCTTCTTTCGTAGAGAAAAAATCAGAGTTTATTGGATGTATTTGTCATATTGACAATCTTGACGATGCTGTGGAATTTATGCAATCAGTGCGTTTTAAGAATCCTAAAGCTCGTCATGTTGCTTATGCTGCAATTTGTGGCTCATCGAAAGCTCAATTGCGTGAGCGCATGAGTGACGATGGTGAGCCAACTGGGACAGCAGGAAAACCAATATTAGATGTACTTAGATCGTCAAATTTAACAGATTGTGTAGTAACAGTAACGCGATATTTTGGCGGTATTTTGCTTGGAGCTGGTGGTCTAACCAGAGCTTATGCGCGTGCAGCAAGTATGGCAGTAGAATCTGCGCAAATAGTTGATATTATTACGTGCACTCGTTTTACTTGCAAGTTGCAATATCAACAATTGCGAATGTTGCAGCATATTGTAAGTCAAATGGAAGGCATAATTGACAACGAAATTTATGGTGCTGAAATTTCTCTTAATATTGCTATTCCAACTTTAAAATCACAAGAATTTCTTGATATGGTTCAGAATGCTTTTTCTGGAAGCGTTGTGCCGGAAGCAGATGGTACTCTAAGTAATAAGCTGATAGATACTAAGCGTTAAAGGTGATTTCATGGAAAAGACTAATGAAAAAACAAACACTACTGACGATTCATCTTATGAACCTTTAACTGCTGTATATGAGCATTTACGACATAGCGAAGATTCAGCTGAGCTTCATGAATTTGCTAGGAGAGAATTACCGGATCGATCAGATCAAGCGGCATTTTCTAGAGCCACTTCCTTGCTTGAAGCAGTTGCAGGTAATATCAATACTCCAGAAGAAGACCGTATTTATTTAGCTACAGAAATGCCTTTTCCAAACATATTAGTGAAACTTTCTGAAGATTCTGCTGATAAAGTGCGTTTGGCTGTTGCTGAAAATAAAAATGCTAAAAATTGGTTAGTTGGAAGACTTACTAAAGATTCATGTAATGCAGTTCGAAATGCTGCATTATGCAATCCAAAAGCTTCTTGGAAAATGCGTTTAGAGGGTGCGCAATCGGATGGCATAAGTGCTGAAACATTGAAATATTTGGCCTCCCTTGGTGTTAGTGCAGAAGAAAACGCTCCAACTGTATTAGCTTCCATGGTACGAAGAGCTGTTGCGTTAAATCCTGGTGTTCCACAAAATGTGCTGCAAGAATTATGTAACGATAAATCTGAAGATGTATCATCAGCGGCGCGCAGTCGTTGCTAACGCGAATAATGGAGCGTATGGATAATACAACAGATGAAGAAGTAGCAATGAAGCCATTACACCGTCTTGCTGAATTAATGGGCGTTGGCGTGAGTTTTATTGGTTCAGATAATCAAAAACACGAGATTCAAGATAACGTATTAGTTTCGGTTTTAGGCGCATTAGGCGTGGACGCTTCGACCAATGAGGCAATAGAAAAATCTACAAACGACGTTTTAGCGTATCGACATGGACGCATTATTGCGCCAACTATTTTGCACACTGTTGGCAAATGTGATGAAGTTACAGTTAATACGGGAATATTAGAATACCCAGTTGCAACATTGACATTGGAAAATGGTGAACAATATAAAGGCGATTTAACTATTGTTCCTAACGAAAATGATGTTGCATACCCTGTAAATGGGAAATTTGTTGCAACATCTCTTATAAAAATTCCTGAAGATGTGCCAATGGGTTATCACACATTGCGTGTGACGGTTGGTGAGCGTCAAGAAGAGGCAACACTTATTAGTGCTCCAGAAAGCATTGATACGCTTAATTCCTTGGAACCAAATGGAGAACAGCTTTGGGGATGGATGGCGCAACTTTACTCAATCCGTTCTTCAAAGTCTTGGGGCGTTGGTGATTTTGCTGATTTGGCGACTCTTCTTACTGAAGCTAAGCAAAAAACTGGTGCTGACTTTGTGCTAATAAACCCAATGCATGCAGGTGAGCCTATAACTCCGCTTACTCCATCTCCATACCTGCCGGTTGCTCGAGGAATGGTAAATGTAACGTATATTCGCCCAGAAAGTATTCCTGAGTACGAAACGTTAAACGATAAAACTCGCAAAGAAATTGAAAAGCTTCATGGACAGGTTGAGCCGCTTAACAATGACGCGCAAATAATAGACCGTGATTCCATGTGGCGTGTAAAAATGCGTGCATTGTGGCTGATTTTCAAGGCTGGTATGTCTGAAACTCGCGCTCGCGTTTTTAATGAGTTTAAGCAGGAGATGGGTGACAGGCTTGAATCTTATGCTACTTGGTGCTTGTGCTATGACAAGTGGGGTGCTCCAAAGGGTGACGATTGCTGGGAGAGGACTCTTACTAAGGATTCTGATCAAGTTCGCGAATTAGCTAATCGTTTCCCAGATACTCTTGAGTTTTATCGTTGGCTTGAGTGGGTTGCTTTTACGCAATTGCATGATGCTCAAGTTGCTGCTCGTAACGCTGGTATGAAAATCGGCATTATGTCTGATATGGCTGTTGGCGTGCATCCTGCAGGATCTGAAGTTTGGTGGAATCCAGAGCGATTTGCTAACGGAGCTACTGTTGGTGCTCCGCCTGATTACTTCAATCAGCAAGGTCAAGATTGGTCTCAGCCACCTTTGCATCCATTTGAGCTTGAGCGTACTGGTTTTAAAACATACCGAGATATGGTTCATGGAATGTTTGCTTCAGCAGGCGCTGTTCGCATCGACCATATTCTTGGACTTTTCCGCTTATGGTGGATTCCAGAAGGTTCAGCTCCAAGTGGCGGTGCTTATGTTTACTACGATGCTGATATTATGCTTGGCATTTTGGCAATTGAAGCCGCTCGCGCTCACGGTGTAGTTGTTGGCGAAGATTTGGGTGTTTTGCCTGCAAATGCTTTGGAAGTGTTGCGCAAGAAGGCTGTGCTTGGTTGCACGGTTGAATGGTTCGAAGAGCGTGACGGCGAATTCCGCACTCCAGACAAGTGGCGCGAAATGACGCTTGCATCTGTAAATACGCATGATTTGCCTCCTGCTGCCGGCTATTTGCGCTATGAACAGGTTAATATTCGTGAGCGTTTGCACTTGCTTACTGGTTCTGTTGAAGAATTCCGCGCTGGCGCTGAGGCAGAGCATCGCGCTATGATGCGAATGTTGGTCAAAGGTGGTTATTTGGATGCTCAGTTGCTTGAAGATGAGGATGCTCATACTCAGGAGATTATTGAGGCATTGTATCGCGCTTTGAAGGATGCTCCTTCGCGTTTGCTTGCTGCTTCTTTGGTTGATGCAGTTGGAGAGTATCGTACGCAAAATCAGCCTGGAACGAATGACGAGTATCCAAATTGGCGTATTCCGTTAGCTGATGGTGAAGGCAATCCTGTGTCTTTGGACAATATGTTTGATTTGCCTAGAGTGCGGTCGCTTTCAGCAATTATGAACGCGTGACGTTTTGCGATTCGTTTTGCGATTCGTTTTGCGATTCGTTTTGCGATTCGTTTTGTAATTCGTCGCAGCCTTATATAAAATATACATTTGCAAGTAGTCGCCACTTGGCGATATACTTGCAGATTGTTGTGTTTCCCTAAGGGGTCCTTCAAAGCGCTTTTCCCACTCGCCATCGAGGACTTTCAGGGAGCCCACGGATTATGAGTAAAATATTTTCTATAAACCAAGAAAATATACGCTCGAAACACAATAGAGAAAAGGTACGATTGTGAAGACTTTCACACCGAAACCAGCAGATTTAACTCATGACTGGTACATCATCGATGCCACTGACGTGGTACTTGGTCGTTTGGCCTCTCAGGTAGCAATCTTGCTGCGTGGTAAGAATAAGCCAACGTTTGCTCCTCATGCTGATTCTGGCAATCACGTTATTATTATTAACGCTGAAAAGATTGCTTTGACTGGCAATAAGTTGAGCAAGGAACTGTATTCCCACTCTGGTCGTCCAGGCGGCCTTCGTCGTGATAGCTATGCAGAGCTTTTGGAGAGGAATCCAAAGCGTATTATCATGACTGCCGTTAAGGGCATGCTTCCAAAGAATCGTCTTGCTAAGGTGCAGCTTGACCGTCTTCGTGTGTTCACCGGCGCTGAGCATCCGCACACTTCGCAGAAGCCACAGGTCTTCGAGATCGCTCAGGTCTCTCAGCAGGCTAAGTGAGATCAAGGAGAATAGATATGGCAGAAAATAACAACTCCGCGGTTCTTGAGAACGAAGAAGAACTGACTAGCTACACCACTGAAACCAATGCTGGTGCAGGCACTGGTACTTCCGCCATCGAGCCAGGCTATGGCACTGGTCGTCGTAAGGAAGCTGTTGCTCGCGTGCGCTTGGTTCCTGGCTCCGGCAAGTGGACTATCAATGGTCGCACTTTGGAGGAGTACTTCCCATCTCGTTTGTTGCAGCGCGAAGTGAATTCACCAATCGTGTTGCTCAAGCTTGAAGGCAAGTTTGATGTTGTAGTCCTCGTTGACGGTGGTGGTACCACTGGTCAAGCTGGTGCTATTCGTTTGGGTGTTGCTCGTGCATTGAATGCTATCGATCGCGATGCAAACCGTGTTGCTTTGAAGAAGGCTGGCTTCTTGACCCGCGACGCTCGCGTTGTGGAACGCAAGAAGGCTGGTTTGCACAAGGCACGTCGTGCACCTCAGTTCTCGAAGCGTTAAGTTTCGCGAATTTATATTTGCAAATGGCTCCTGGTTTTGCTGGGAGCCATTTTTTGTATTTTTTATTATTTATTAAATTAAATTAAATTAAATTTGTTGAGTAAATGTTATAAATAGTGTGCAACTAGCCGTTAAAATTGACATTCTAGAAAAATTTATCTATTAATCGAACATAAATTATTACAAATAAGAACAAATAACGAACAATAGAGGATAAAGCTCGCTCATAAATAGCGCAACTCGCTCCAAAGATGCGAAAGTACAGCAAAGAGGCTAAATTGTGACTTGTATCACATATTTAGCGGTGAATACTAAATTAGTCTGCTCATAAGTCTATTGGTACCGCTGGTGGAACTATCGAGGAGGATACTCATGGTTGAGGCACAACACCAAGCCGAGACTGGCAAAACTGCTAGTGCTGATGACGTTGCGTTAGCTGCTCAAAATGAAGTTGATCAACTTGTTGAAAAAGCAACTGTCGCTTTGAATGAGTTTGAGAAGCTTAATCAGCAGCAAATCGATCATATTGTTGCTAAAGCTTCAGTGGCAGCGTTGAATAAACATTTGGTTCTTGCAAAGATGGCTGTCGATGAAACAGGTCGTGGCCTAGTAGAAGACAAAGCTACAAAAAATATCTTTGCATGCGAACATATTACGCATTATCTAGCAGGTCAAAAAACAGTTGGTATTATTCGCGAGGACGATGTTCTCGGAATTGACGAAATAGCTGAACCGGTTGGTATTGTTGCAGGCGTAACTCCAGTTACTAACCCAACTTCTACAGCTATTTTTAAGTCGCTTATTGCACTTAAGACTCGTTGTCCAATTATTTTTGGATTCCATCCTTTTGCGCAAAAGTGCTCTTCTGAAGCAGCTCGAATTGTTCGCGATGCTGCTGTGGCTGCAGGCGCGCCAAAAGATTGCATTCAGTGGATTGAACATCCTTCAATTGAAGCTACCGGTGCATTGATGAAACATCCAAAGATCGCAACTATTCTTGCAACAGGCGGTCCTGGAATGGTTAAGGCAGCATATTCTTCAGGAAAACCTGCTCTTGGTGTGGGTGCAGGAAATGCTCCTGCATATGTCGATAGTGACGTTGATATTGTGCGCGCTGCAAACGATTTGATTCTTTCAAAGCATTTTGATTACGGAATGATTTGTGCAACAGAGCAAGCAATTATTGCGCATAAGGATGTGTATGAGCCATTACTTCGCGAATTGAAGCGCAGGAAAGCATATTTTGTTAATGCTGACGAAAAAGCTAAGCTTGAACAATATATGTTTGGATGCACTGCATATTCTGGAAATACACCAAAACTTAATTCCGTTGTTCCTGGTAAGTCTCCGCAATATATTGCGCACGAAGCTGGATTTGAAATTCCAGATGATGCTGTGATTTTGGTTGCAGAGTGCAAAGAAGTTGGCGAAATGGAGCCGCTTACTATGGAAAAGCTCGCTCCTGTACACGCAATGCTTCGTGCAGAAAATAAGGAACAAGGCTTCAAGATGTGCGAGCAGATGCTTGTACATGGAGCTGGTCACACTGCTGTAATTCACACAAATAATCAAGATCTTGTGCGCGAATATGGTGTTCGTATGCATGCTTGCAGAATTGTTTGGAATTCTCCTGGATCTCTTGGTGGCGTTGGAGATATTTACAACGCGATTGCTCCTTCGCTTACTCTTGGATGCGGATCTTATGGTGGAAATTCCGTTTCCGGCAACGTACAAGCTATAAATCTTCTTAATATTAAGCGTATTGCACGAAGGAATAATAATATGCAATGGTTCAAGATTCCGGCTAAAACTTATTTTGAGCCGAATGCTATTCGTTATTTGAGGGATATGTACGGCGTTGAGCGCGCAGTTATTGTGTGCGATAAGGTTATGGAGCAACTTGGCGTAGTCGATAAGATTGTTGATCAGCTTCGTGCTCGAGATAATCGCGTTAGCTTCCGTATTATTGATTACGTTGAGCCTGAGCCAAGCGTTGAAACAGTTGAGCGAGGGGCTGCAATGATGCGTGACGAATTCCAGCCAGACACAATTATTGCTGTTGGTGGTGGTTCGCCAATGGATGCTTCTAAGATTATGTGGCTTATGTATGAGCATCCGGAGATTTCTTTCGCTGATTTGCGAGAAAAGTTCTTCGATATTCGTAAGCGCGCATTTAAGATTCCGCCTCTTGGCAGCAAAGCTAAGCTTGTTTGCATACCAACTTCTTCCGGAACTGGTTCTGAAGTTACGCCTTACGCTGTTATTACAGATCACAAGACTGGATACAAGTATCCTATTACGGACTACGCTTTGACTCCAACGGTCGCAATAGTCGATCCTGTTTTGGCTCGTACGCAGCCGCGTCGATTGGCATGTGATTCTGGTTTTGATGCCTTAACTCATGCTATGGAAGCTTATGTTTCTGTTTACGCAAATGATTTTACGGATGCTATGGCTTTGCATGCTTCGAAACTTATTTGGGAAAATCTCAACGATTCCGTGAATTGCGAAGATTCTCAGCGCAAGGTTGAAGCGCAAGAAAAAATGCATAATGCAGCTACTATGGCTGGAATGGCGTTTGGTTCTGCATTCTTAGGAATGTGCCACGCTATGGCTCATACTATTGGTGCTTTGTGCCACGTTGTACACGGTCATACAAACGCAATTTTGCTGCCTTACGTTATTCGCTATAACGGTCAAATTCCGCAAGAGCCAACTAGCTGGCCAAAGTACAACCGCTATATTGCTCTTGAGAGATATCAGGAGATCGCTAAGAATCTCGGTGTAGATCCTGGTAAAACCCCTGAAGAAGGCGTTGAAAATCTTGCTCGTGCTGTTGAAGAGTATCGAAATGAAAAGCTTGGAATGGACGCTTCGTTTAAGGCTTGTGGCGTAGACGAAGAGTACTACTGGTCGATACTTGACAATATTGGCATGCGTGCTTACGAAGATCAGTGTGCGCCTGCAAATCCTCGTATTCCGCAAATTGAGGATATGAAGGATATTGCTATTGCTGCATATTATGGTATTTCTCAAAAAGAAGGCCATCGCATGCGTTTGGAGCGTGAAGCGGCGTAATTATTTGCGTATTTAGTTAATAATGGCAGAAGCTCAACTAATTGTAGTTTCTGCCATTTTTTGTTGGAAAATAGCCGACACGCCCGGTTTTTAATAATCGAAGGTTGATGGTTTAATTACTTAGTTGCCTGTTTTAAGGCTCGCATATTGTAATTAAAAAAAGCGAGCGCGGAAGCAAAAACTTTGAATCGAAATCTTTTTGTATGAATAGGTTTTTGATGCCGCGCACTGATGTGGAATTACCCTAGGGGTTTATTCTCGCCGGTGCCCTTGAATTCAGGTTGGTAAACAGTAAACGAATCGCTAGAAAGGGCGGACGGCAATGGCGGGACAGAAAATCCGCATCAGGCTTAAGTCCTATGACCATGAGGTCATCGACCAATCGGCGAAGAAAATCGTCGAGACGGTGACGAACGCGGGCGCCACAGTAGTGGGTCCGGTTCCTCTGCCGACCGAGAAGAACGTGTTTGTTGTTATCCGTTCTCCTCATAAATACAAGGATTCTCGCGAGCATTTCGAGATGCGCACTCATAAGCGCCTCATTGACATCGTAGATCCAACGCCAAAGGCTGTGGATTCTTTGATGCACATTGACCTGCCTGCGGATGTAAACATCGAGATCAAGCTGTAGGAAGGGGGAGAAAGTAATGTCGCAGAATAAGAATCGCACTGCATTGCTCGGCCGCAAGCTGGGTATGTCGCAGGTTTGGGATGAAAACGGCTTCTTCGTCCCCGTAACTCTGGTTGAAGTTGCTACTAACGTAGTTACCGCTGTAAAGACTGTAGAGTCTGACGGTTATTGCGCAGTACAGCTCGGTTATGGCCAGATTGATCCTACCAAGGTGACTAAGCCATTGGCTGGTCATTTTGCAAAGGCTGGTGTAACTCCTCGTCGTCACCTCGCTGAGGTGCGCACCGAGAACGCAGCAGATTATCAGCCAGGTCAGGAATTGACTGCTGAATTGTTCGCTGAGGGTTCTGAAGTAGATGTCACTGGCACTACCAAGGGTAAGGGCTTTGCTGGCACTATCAAGCGTTGGGGCTTCAAGTCCTATCGCCGTACTCACGGCTCGCACAAGAACGAACGTCGCCCAGGTTCTGTGGGCGCTTGCGCAACTCCAAGCCGCATTTTGAAGGGCAAGCGTATGGCTGGTCGCATGGGTCATGTGACTTCCACCGCGCTTAACCTCACAATCGTTTCTTCGGATGTCGAGAACGGCATTCTCGCTATTAAGGGCGCTGTTCCAGGTCCTAAGGGCGCAATCGTTCTCGTCCGTTCGGCAGTGAAGGGAGCCTGATAATTATGGCAAACGTAACTCTGAACGTCACTGATACTAAGGGCAATGCAAGCGGAACCGTTGAAGCTCCTGCTGAAATTTTCGGCATCTCCAACGAAGACGTTTTAGCTCACGGTCCACTGGTTCATCAGGTCGTAATCGCTCAGCTTGCTGCTGCTCGTCAGGGCACCCATGCTGTGAAGAATCGTGCTAATGTTTCCGGCGGCGGTAAGAAGCCATGGAAGCAGAAGGGCACCGGTCGTGCTCGCCAGGGTTCCATTCGTGCTCCTCAGTGGGTACATGGTGGCGTTGTTCACGGTCCAGTTCCTCGTAAGTACGATCAGCGCACCCCGAAGAAGATGAAGGCAGCTGCTCTTCGCTACGTTCTTTCGGATCGTGCAAATGCTGGACGTATTGCTGTAGTTGACTTTGGTATTAAGGATGTTCCATCCACCAAGACAGCTGTTGCAGCACTTACTCCTGTGACCAATAACCAATTCACTACTGTTGTTCTTTCTCGTGAGAACATCAATGAGTGGATGTCTGTACGCAACATTCCAACTGTTCACGTGATCTTCGCTGATCAGCTCAACACTTACGATGTTGTTACAGCTCAGTACGTCGTCTTCTCCAAGGAAGGCTTCGAAGCCTTCGTTGCTGCTAAGACCGAGCCTGTCGTTAAGGAGGCCTGATTTAAATGGTCGCAGTCCATAACCCAGCACATGACGTAATTCTTAAGCCAGTTGTTTCTGAAAAAAGTTACGCAGCTTCTGATCGTGGTCAGTACACTTTCGTAGTGGCTCCAGATGCTAACAAGGTTCAGATCAAGCAGGCTATCGAAGAAATCTTCAAGGTCAAGGTGACAAACGTTAACACTTTGAACCGCGCTGGCAAGTTGAAGCGCTCTCGCACCGGTTTCGGCCGTCGTGTGAACCAGAAGCGTGCTATTGTCACCGTGGCTGAAGGTCAAACGATTGACATCTTTGGTAACTGAAGGCTAGCCGAGAAAAGTAAAGGAATACTATATTATGGCTATCCGCGTTTATAAGCCGACGACTGCAGGCCGTCGTAACGCTTCGGTTTCGGATTTTGCCGAGATCACGCGTTCTACGCCTGAAAAGTCGCTGGTACGCAAACTCAGCAAGACTGGTGGTCGTAACTCTTACGGCCGCATGACTTCTCGCCATCGCGGCGGCGGTCACAAGCGTCAGTATCGTCTCATCGACTTCAAGCGTTGGGACAAGGATGGCGTGCCAGCAAAGGTCGCTCATATTGAGTATGACCCTAATCGTTCCGCTCGCATCGCTTTGTTGCATTACGCAGACGGTGAGAAGCGTTACATTATCGCTCCTGAAGGCGTTGCCCAGGGTGATGTTATTGAGACCGGCGCTCAGGCTGATATTAAGCCAGGCAACAACCTGCCTCTGAAGAATATCCCAACCGGTACCGTGGTTCACGCAATTGAACTTCGTCCACTTGGTGGTGCGAAGATTGCTCGTTCCGCTGGTGCCGCTGTTCAGCTCGTCGCTAAGGATGGTGCTTATGCGCAGTTGCGTATGCCGTCTGGCGAAATTCGTAACGTGGACGCTCGTTGCCGCGCTACTGTTGGCGAAGTAGGTAACTCCGATCACGCCAATATCGAGCTTGGTAAGGCAGGTCGCGCACGTTGGCTTGGTCGTAGACCAATCACCCGAGGCGAATCCATGAACCCTGTGGACCATCCACATGGTGGTCGCACCCGTGGTGGTAAGCCACCAGTTTCTCCATGGGGCAAGGGCGAGGTTCGTACACGTCGTCCAAAGAAGGCTTCGAACAAGATGATTGTTCGTCGTCGCCCGAATGGTAAGAACCGCAAGTAAGGGAGTGTCGAATAGATGACTCGTAGCATCAAGAAGGGCCCTTTCGTCGACGCCCACTTGCAGAAGAAAGTCGACGAGCAAAACGACAAGGGTACGCACAATGTCATTAAGACTTGGTCGCGTCGTTCGATGATCACTCCTGATTTCATTGGACACACCTTTGCCGTACATGATGGCCGCAAGCATGTGCCGGTATTCGTTACCGAAGCCATGGTTGGTCATAAGCTCGGTGAGTTCGCCCCGACCAAGACCTTTAAGGGTCACGTGAAGGACGACAAAAAGGCACGCCGCTAAAGGAGAGTTAGGACACATGGAAGCTAAAGCAATCGCTCGTCACGTTCGCGTGACGCCGCGCAAGGCTCGCCGCATGGTCGACCTCATCCGAGGCAAGCGTGCAAGCGAAGCTATTACCATTTTGAAGTTTGCTCCTCAGGACGCATCATTGCCGGTGCGCAAGGTTCTTGAAAGCGCGATCGCTAACGCTCGCGTTAAGGCTGAAAAAGCCGGTGAACCATTCCGTGAGCAGGACTTGGTCATCAAGGAAACCTATGTGGACGAGGGTGTAACGCTTAAGCGTTTCCGTGCTCGTGCACAGGGTCGCGCTGCGCGCATTAACAAGCGCACAAGCCATATCACTGTTATCGTCTCGCTTAAGGAAGGAGCCCGCTAAAGATGGGTCAGAAGATCAATCCTTTCGGCTATCGCCTGGGCATCACCGAGAATCATCGCTCTAAGTGGTTCTCTGACTCCAACAAAGCTGGCGAGCGTTATCGTGACTTCGTCCTTGAGGATGACAAGATTCGCAAGGAAATGAGCCATGACCTCGAGCGTGCTGGCGTATCTCGTATCGTTATCGAGCGCACTCGTGATCGCGTTCGTGTAGATATTCACACTGCTCGTCCGGGTATTATCATCGGTCGTCGTGGCGCTGAAGCTGAGCGCGTTCGCGCAAAGCTCGAGAAGCTCACAGGCAAGCAAGTACAGCTCAACATCTTCGAAGTGAAGAATGCTGCACTTGACGCTCAGTTGGTTGCTCAGGGAATTGCGGAGCAGTTGACAAACCGTGTTACATTCCGTCGTGCTATGCGTAAGGCACAGCAAGATGCAATGCGTGCAGGTGCCAAGGGTATCCGTATCAAGCTCTCCGGTCGCCTTGGTGGCGCCGAAATGAGCCGCTCTGAGTTCTATCGCGAGGGTCGCGTTCCACTGCAGACTCTTCGTGCCTTGATTGATTACGGCTTCTTTGAAGCTAAGACCACATACGGCCGTATCGGCGTAAAGGTCTGGATCTACAAGGGTGATATGACCGAGCGTGAGTTCGAAGAGCAGCAGGCTCAGCAGGGTAAGCGTGAAGGTCGTCGTGGTGGCGATCGTCGTCCACGTCGTGGCGCACGTCCTGCTAACCAGCAGAAGGCTGCTGAAGCACAGGCTGAAAAGCCAGCTGAAGCTGCAGCTGCTGAAGCTCCTGCCGCAACGGAAACGAAGGAGTGAGCAGATGCTTATCCCAAAGAGGACTAAATATCGTAAGCAGCACCGTCCTACCCGTAGCGGCATGTCTAAGGGTGGCACCGAGATCGCTTTCGGCGATTTTGGTATTCAGGCGCTGGCTCCGGCTTACATCACTAACCGACAGATCGAGGCAGCTCGTATCGCAATGACTCGCTACATTAAGCGTGGCGGTCGTGTGTGGATTACGATCTTCCCAGATCGTCCATTAACCAAGCACCCGCTTGGTGCGCGAATGGGTTCCGGTAAGGGTGCTCCAGAATTCTGGATTGCCAACATCCACCCAGGACGCGTAATGTTCGAGATCGGTGGTGTTTCTGAGGACATCGCTCGCGAGGCTTTGCGCCGCGCTATCGATAAGCTCCCAATGAAATGCCGTGTTATTGCGCGTGAAGGCGGTGACATCTGATGCCAGTCGGAACTGCAGACTACACCATCAAGAATTTGAACGAGAAGACAAATGCTGAGATCGAAGGCTTCTTGAAGAAGTCTAAGGAAGAGCTATTTAACTTGCGCTTCCAGGCAGCAACTGGTCAACTCGAAAACAGCGCTCGCCTCAAGGCGGTCAAGCACGACATTGCCAGGATGTATACTATCCTGCGTGAGCGTGAACTCGGCATCAGCCAAGAGCCTGGCGCCACTGAGGTCAAGGAGAAGTAAGCATGGCTGAGAACCAAGAGCGCAACTTCCGCAAGGTTCGTCGCGGCTACGTCGTGTCCGAGGCCATGGACAAGACAATCGCCGTTGAGCTGGAGCAGCGTTCGACACACCCGCTTTACGGTAAAGTCGTTCGCTCCACCCGCAAGGTCAAAGCCCATGATGAACACAATGAGGCACATATTGGCGACCTCGTGAGTATTATGGAAACTCGGCCACTGAGCAAGACCAAGCGTTGGCGTCTCGACTCGATTATCGAGCGCGCCAAGTAAACAAGTTCGGCAAGGCTCCGCGCTTCACCTGTGTCTGCTACTGTGGTAGACACAGGTGAGTGGGGAGAACCAGCTCGGCTAAGGAGAATCAATGATTCAGCAGGAAACGCGGCTTCATGTCGCCGACAACACGGGTGCTAAGGAGTTACTTGCCATCCGCGTGCTCGGTGGATCGAAGCGACGCTATGCCGGCATCGGCGACATCATCGTCGCCTCCGTCAAGGACGCGATCCCTGGCGGGTCGGTCAAGAAAGGCGACGTAGTTAAGGCTGTCGTCGTCCGTACTGTCAAGGAACATCGCCGTGTCGATGGTTCCTATATTAAGTTCGATGAGAACGCCGCCGTAATTCTCGGCTCCGGTCGTGAACCAAAAGGCACTCGTATCTTCGGACCAGTCGGTCGTGAATTGCGCGATCAGCGCTTCATGAAGATTGTGTCCCTTGCTCCGGAGGTGATCTGATATGGTAGCCAAGATTAAGTCCGGCGACCAGGTGAAGGTCATTCGCGGCAAGGATCGCGGTAAGGAAGGCAAGGTAGTTCGTGTACTAGCCGATGACCGTTTGATCGTAGAAGGCGTTCAGGTCGTTAAGAAGCACGTTCGCGCCACCCAGCAGGGTCAGCAGGCGGGCATTGTTTCGGTTGAGGCTCCAATCCATCGCTCTAATGTGATGGTTATTGATCCAGAGACCAAGCAGCCTACACGCGTTGGCGTGATTGTTAAGCAAGAGGCTCGTGACGGCAAGGTTAAGACCGTGCGCGTGCGTGTCGCCAAGAAGTCCGGAAAGGAGCTGGCATGACCGATACTACAGTTGAGTTGCCGGCAACTCCGCGCTTAAAGCAACAATACAAGGATGAAATCGTACCAGCCTTGGAGAAAGAATTCGGCCACACTAATCCTATGCAGGTGGCTCGCGTGCAGAAGGTTGTCGTCTCTATGGGCGTCGGCGCTGCAGCTCGTGATTCTAAGCTCATCGAAGGTGCGATTAAGGATCTCACTTTGATTGCCGGCCAGAAGCCAAAGGTAACTAAGGCAAAGAAGTCTGTCGCTCAGTTCCATTTGCGCGAAGGTCAGGCTATCGGTGCTTACGTAACTCTTCGTGGCGATCGTATGTGGGAATTCTTGGATCGTTTGCTCACTCTGGCTTTGCCTCGTATCCGCGATTTCCGTGGTATCAATGGCAACCAGTTTGACGGTCAGGGTAATTACAACTTTGGTCTTACGGAACAGTCTATGTTCCATGAGATCGATCCTGACTCGATTGATCATCAGCGTGGTATGGACATCACCGTGGTGACTACCACCAAGGACGATGTGGAGGCCAAGTCTTTGCTTAAGCACCTCGGTTTCCCATTCAAGGAGAACTGAAATGGCAAAAACCGCTCTGAAAAACAAGGCGGCCGCCAAGCCGAAGTTCAAGGTACGCGCTTATACGCGTTGCCAGGTTTGTGGTCGTCCTCACTCCGTGTATCGCAAGTTCGGTCTGTGCCGCATCTGCCTTCGTGAGAAGGCTCATCGCGGTGAGTTGCCGGGTGTTACGAAGTCCAGTTGGTAAATATCGACGCTGAAGGTCCACTGCTTGAAGACAAAGTTCTCATATAGAGGCGGTGGAAACCACGGCGAGAAAGGGCGTTAGCCCACATGACAATGACAGATCCAATCGCAGACATGTTGACACGTCTGCGTAATGCGAGCGCGGCAAAGCACGATACCGTGGAAATGCCGTACTCCAAATTCAAGGCGAATATCGCCGAGATTCTGAAGCACGAAGGCTATATTAAGGACTTCGCTGCTAAGGAAGCTAAGGTTGGACAGACGTTGGAAATTACGTTGAAGTATGGCTCCAATGGCCAGCGTTCTATCCAAGGCATCAAGCGCATTTCTAAGCCAGGCTTGCGTCGTTACGCAAAGTCTGATGCTTTGCCAATGCCTCTTGGTGGCCTCGGTATTGCTATTATCTCGACCAGCTCGGGATTGTTGACTCAGAAGGAATGCCTCGATCGAGGCATTGGCGGCGAAATCGTCGCCTACGTATGGTGAGAAAGGAGAGCTGAAGATGGCATCGCATATTGGTAAGCTCCCCGTCGACATTCCTGCAGGCGTGGAAGTAAAGATTGAAGGTCAGTCCTTCAGCGTCAAAGGCGCTAAGGGTTCTGATTCTTATGAAATTCCAGAGGGAATCACCGCAGCAGTCGCTGACAATCAGATTGTTCTGACTCCAGTTGACGATTTGCGCCCAACTCGTGCAAAGCATGGTTTGGCTCGCGCAATTGTTGCTTCTATGGTGAAGGGTGTGCATGACGGCTACACCAAGACTTTGGATATTGTCGGTACCGGTTATCGTGCAGTGATGAAGGGCAAGGGCATTGAGTTCTCGCTCGGTTATTCTCACACTATTACCGTTCAACCACCGGCAGGTATTGAGTTCGAGTTGCCAAATCCTAACCAGGTAATCGTAAAGGGCACCGATAAGCAGACTGTTGGCCAGGTTGCTGCTAACATTCGTAAGCTTCGTGCTCCAGAACCTTACAAGGGTAAGGGTATTAAGTACACCGATGAACGTATCCTGCGCAAGGCTGGAAAGGCTGGTAAGTGATATGAGCGTTAAGATTTTCGGTAAGGGTACCAAAGTCGCACGTTTGCGTCGTCACGCCCGTCTTCGTAAGCACATTGCCGGCACATCTGAACGTCCTCGTTTAGTTGTTTCCCGTTCTAACCGTCATATGGTTGCTCAGATTGTGGATGATACCAAGGGAATTACTTTGGTAAGCGCTTCCACTTTGACTGCTGACTTCGCTGGTTTCACTGGCACGAAGACTGAAGCTGCAACCAAGGTTGGCGAATTAGTAGCGGCTAAGGCGAAGGAAGCGGGTATCACCGCTGTAGTCTTCGACCGTGGCGGTAACAAATATCATGGTCGCGTCGCAGCAGTGGCTGAAGGCGCCCGTCAGGGAGGTCTGGCACTGTGAGCGACAACGAAAAGGAAACCCAAGTGGCTGAAGAAACTCAGAACACTCAGGCATCCGCTGAGGAGCGTAACGATGATCGTCGTTCTCGCCGTAACAAGGGCGAGGGTAAGCGCGGCGAACGTCGTAATCGTCGTGAAGAAAACCGTGGCGAAGAGCTTCTGGATCGCGTAGTTACTATTAACCGTGTTTCCAAGACCCACAAGGGTGGTCGTACCTTTAGCTTTGCAGCACTTGTTGTTGTTGGCGACGGTAAGGGCACTGTTGGTGTTGGTTACGGCAAGTCTCGCGAAGTTCCAGCTGCTATTGCTAAGGGTCAGCTTGACGCTAAGAAGCATATGTTCACTGTTCCACGCATTCGTGGTACCGTCACTCATCCAGTGCTCGGTCACGATGCTGCTGGTACTGTGTTGCTCCGTCCAGCTGCTCCAGGTACTGGTGTAATTGCTGGTGGTGCTGTGCGCGCTGTTATGGAATGCGCCGGCATTACGGACATCCTCACCAAGTCCATGGGCTCTGCAACTGCTGTAAACGTAGTGCGTGCTACTGTGGACGCTTTGAAGAAGCTCGAAGAGCCAGAAGAGATTTCTGCTCGTCGTGGTCTTTCTCTTGAGGAAGTCGCTCCTGATGCTTTGCTCCGTGAGCGTGCTGCCGGCATTGCCGAAGCTCGCAAGGCTCGCGAAGAAGCTCAGGCCGCCAAGGCATCTGAAGCAAAGGATGGTGAGTGATGTCAAATTTGAAGATCACTCTGGTGCATGGTTTAGTTCATACAACTGAGCGCCAGCGCGCGAATGTTCATACGCTCGGCCTTCATAAGATTGGTCACAGCGTAGTTCGCGAGGACACCCCCGTCAATCGTGGCTTGGTTATGGCCGTTCGCCACTTGGTGAGCGTCGAGGAGGTCGACTGATTATGGCTAACGAAGAACCAATGCTGCATATGCACACGTTGCGTCCAGCTCCAGGAGCTAAGAAGGATCGCATCCGTGTAGGTCGTGGTGAAGGCTCTAAGGGTAAGACCTCAGGTCGTGGTGATAAGGGCACAAAGAAGCGTTATCAGGTTCGTCCTGGCTTCGAAGGTGGCCAGCTCCCACTGTACATGCGCTTGCCTAAGTTGCGTGGCTTCAAGAGTCCTTTCAAGAAGGAATTCCAAGTCGTCAACGTTGCAGATCTTGCTGAACTTTTCCCAAAGGGTGGCGAGGTTACTGTAGCTGACCTTATTACTAAGGGCGCTGTACGTGATGGCTATCCTGTAAAGGTTCTTGGTGATGGTGAATTGACTGTTGCCTTGACTCTTAAGGGTATGAAAGCTTCTGCTTCTGCTAAGGCAAAGGTTGAGGCTGCCGGCGGCTCCATCAGCGAAGAGTAGTTAAAGGCTACTTAAAGCTTGATGCAGTTATAAATCTGTGATAGTCCCTCTAGCATTGTCTAGAGGGACTATTTTTATCACCAAAACTCACCAATAACCTATTTCAGTAGGTACCGTGGGTTAAACTATTGCCTCAGAGTTTGTTTTTTGCACTGTTGCGCCTAGGAGTGCGCGAAAAAAGGGAGGAAGACCCAGGTGAAAACGTTAATCCAGGCCTTCAGGACGAAGGAGTTGAGGAACAAGATCCTCTTCGTCTTCGCTATGATAATTATTTATCGTATTGGTTCATTTATTCCGATTCCGGGTGTGGACTATAAAGTTGTGCATGCTTGCACTGTTAAATTAGCTTCATCGAGCGAGAACTTTATTGGGTTAGTTAACTTGTTCTCAGGTGGCTCGCTGTTGCAGCTTTCTATTTTTGCTTTGGGTGTTATGCCTTACATCACTGCTTCCATTGTGATTCAGCTTTTGCGCGTGGTTATTCCTCGCTTTGAAGCTCTTCATAAGGAAGGTCAGTCTGGAGAAACAAAGCTTACGCAGTACACGCGTTATCTAACTATTGGATTGGCAATTTTGCAATCTACTACGATTTTGGTAACAGCACGTACGGGTGCTTTGTTTAATTATCAGTGCGGAAATAATATTATTCCAGACGGAAGCATGTGGAGCCTTATTGTCATGGTTTTGATCATGACTGGCGGTACTGGTCTTATTATGTGGATGGCAGAACTCATCACCGATAAGGGTATCGGTCAAGGCATGTCTGTCTTAATCTTTATGTCTATTTGCTCTGGCTTCTTGCCAAAGCTTTGGGAAATTGGTTGGGGCACCAACGGTTCTAATGGCGATTGGAATAAGTTCGCTATTGTTGGTGGCGTTTTGATTGTTATCCTCATATTTGTTGACTTTGTTGAGCTTGCTCAACGTCGTATTCCTGTGCAGTATACGCGCCGCATGATTGGCCGAAAAATGTATGGTGGCTCTTCGACTTATTTGCCATTAAAGGTGAATATGAGTGGTGTTATCCCACCAATCTTTGCTTCGTCAATTCTTGCTGTTCCTACTCTTATTGCCCAGTTTGGAGATAAGAGCAAGGCTTGGGTGAATTGGATTGAAGCTAATTTGGCTAATTCCACTTCTGCTTGGTATATTGCGTTTTACACAGTAATGATTGTGTTCTTCTGCTTCTTCTACACAGAGATTACTTTTAATCCTGATGAGACTGCAGATAACATGAAAGAGTATGGTGGCTTCATACCAGGCATTCGCGCTGGTAGTGCTACAAGTCATTATCTTAGCTATGTTATGAACAGGTTGAATACTGTCGGTGCTATTTATTTGCTCTTTGTTGCATTGATTCCTACCGTTTTGATTATGGCTTTGCATTTGAATACAAAATTGCCATTCGGTGGTACAACAATTTTGATTATTGCTGGCGTTGGTTTGGATACGTTGCGTCAAGCAAAGGCTCAGACTGAACAATTCCAGTATGCTGGTTTCTTGTTCAAGCATGATGAGCAAAAGCAAGTATCTAAGTAACTACAGTTAGCGAGCCAAGGAGATGAATATGCGATTACTAATTATGGGTCCACAGGGCGTTGGAAAAGGCACTCAGGCCGCTTTGTTAAGTGAGCATTATGGCATTCCAGCGATTTCTACTGGTGATATTTTCCGCTATAACCTTAAGAATCATACTGAGCTTGGAAAACAGGTTCAGGGATATCTTGACAAGGGCGAGTTGGTTCCAGATGAGCTGACTAACAACATTGTTAAGGATCGTCTTGCTCAAGATGATGCAAAGAGTGGTTGGATTCTCGACGGTTATCCTCGCAACGCGTCTCAGGTTCAAGCTTTAGATCGTATGTTGGAAGAGCTTGGCACTCCTCTTGATCACGTTGTGGCTCTCGAGGCTGAGCGCGATGTTTTGCTCGAACGCATGCAAAAGCGTGCAGTGGAGCAAGGCCGTTCTGACGATACTCCAGAAGTAATTGCTAAGCGTTTGGAAACGTATGAGAAAGAAACAGCTCCATTGCTTGATATTTATGATAGCCGCGGTCAGTTGGTTGAAGTAGATGGCGTTGGAGATATTAAGGAAATCAATAATCGCATTGTTGAATCACTTAATTAAGTAGTGCGTTTTTAAATTTAAAAAGTAAGATGCGTTCTGTTCGACACGCCGAGTGTTGAATGGGACGCATTTACTGTATTATAGAAGATTGGCGTGTCTTCGGATGCGCAAAGTAGTATGCCCAAGGAACGGAACGAGGCTCATGGCAAAAGACGGTGTGATTGAAGTCGAAGGCACGGTAGTAGAAGCACTACCAAATGCGATGTTTCGCGTTCAGCTTGAGAATGAGCACATTGTTTTAGCTACGATCTCTGGTAAGATGCGTAAAAATTATATTCGCATTCTTCCTCAAGATCGTGTAGTGCTAGAGATGAGCCCTTACGATCTGAATCGTGGGCGTATTACGTACCGTTATAAGTAAGGTACAAGCAAAGGAAAACCATGAAGGTCAGCCCTAGCGTGAAGAGGATCTGCGAAAACTGCCGCGTGATCCGCCGTCACGGCCGCGTCATGGTGATCTGCATTAACCCACGTCATAAGCAGCGTCAGGGCTGAGCAGATTTCCATCGCGGAATACAAAGAATAAGGCGCTAAGTCACAGCAGAAGCTGAACCCTGGGTGCGCAGGCCCAGGCCGCATTTAATTTATATTAATGCGGAAGACTTGGTGCACGACCTGCGTAACAGTAAAGGAATTACAATGGCACGTCTTGCCGGAGTAGATATTCCCAATGAGAAGCGCATTGAGATTGCCCTCACCTACATTTTTGGTGTTGGTCGTACTCGCGCTAAGGAAACGCTTGCCGCGACCGGTGTTAATCCGGACACTCGCGTCAAGGATCTTACGGATGAACAGCTGATCACCTTGCGTGATTATCTTGAGGCCAATTACAAGATTGAAGGCGATTTGCGTCGTGAGATCGACGCTGACATCCGTCGTAAGATTCAGATCAACTGCTATCAAGGCCAGCGTCATCGCAAGGGTCTTCCTGTGCGTGGTCAGCGTACCAAGACTAATGCTCGTACTCGCAAGGGTCCGAAGCGTACTGTCGCCGGGAAGAAGAAGGCCACCCGATAGTAGTCGGTGGTCGGCTCTAGGCCACGGATATATTTCCATCGTCTAGACATACCAACTCATTCGTCATTAGGAAACGAGGGTCAATGGCAGCTGCAAAGCAAGCCTTGCGCAAGCCGCGTCGCCGGGACCGCAAGTCGGTGCCGGTTGGGCAGGCGCATATTAAATCAACATTCAATAACACGATTATCTCCATTACCGATCCATCCGGTGCAGTCCTTTCTTGGGCTTCCGGCGGTGATGTCGGCTTTAAGGGTTCCCGTAAGTCGACTCCTTACGCTGCAGGTATGGCTGCTGAGTCTGCCGCACGCAAGGCAATGGAGCATGGCCTCAAGAAGGTCGACGTGTTTGTTAAGGGTCCAGGTTCCGGTCGTGAAACCGCTATCCGTTCCCTCCAGTCCGCGGGTCTCGAAGTTGGTTCTATTACCGACGTTACCCCGCAAGCGCATAACGGCGTACGCCCACCAAAGCGTCGCCGCGTCTGAGCACTCTTACGAATCCATCCATCCAACCCGCTTATGGGCGGCGAGTGCACCACCGACCAGAAGCTGAAAGGATACCAAAGTGCTTATCGCACAGCGTCCGACACTTACCGAGGAATCACTGAATCCCCAGCGTTCTCGCTTTACTATTGAGCCGCTGGAACCAGGTTTTGGCTACACTCTCGGCAATTCGCTGCGTCGTACCTTGTTAAGCTCTATTCCAGGTGCTGCCGTTACTTCGGTTCGCATCTCTGGAGCTCTGCATGAGTTTACGACTCTGCCAGGTGTTGAAGAAGATGTCACTGAAATTCTGCTGAACATCAAGGGCATCGTGCTCACGAGTGAGTACGACGAGCCTGTAGTGATGTATTTGCGCAAGAATGGTAAAGGTGAAGCCACTGCTGGAGATATTACTCCTCCAGCCGGTGTTACTATTGCTAACCCTGACTTGCATATTGCTACACTCGCAGAAGATGGTGAACTTGAAATTGAGTTTACTGTTGAACGCGGTCGCGGCTACGTGCCAGCTCAGATGAACAAGCAGGAGAACAGCGAAATCGGCCGCATTCCTGTGGATTCGATCTACTCACCAGTTTTGAAGGTGAGCTATAAGGTCGAAGCTACCCGCGTGGAACAGCGCACGGACTTCGATAAGCTCATCCTGGATGTGGAAACCAAGCCAGCTATTACACCGCGTGATGCAGTTGCATCTGCAGGCTCGACTTTAGTTGAGCTTTTCGGTCTTTGCCGTGAGCTTAACGTTGATGCTGAAGGTGTTGAAGTTGGTCCAGCGCCAACTCATGATGAAGCTGATTCTCAGTTGGCTATACCGATTGAAGATATGAATTTTACTCAGCGTAGCTATAATTGCTTGAAACGTGAGGGTATTCATACAGTCGGCGAACTGGTAGTTCACACTGAGCAGGATTTGCTCGATATTCGTAATTTCGGCATGAAATCCATCGATGAAGTTAAAGAGAAGTTGCAGACAATGGGTCTGTCTTTGAAGGCTTCACCGATTGGCTTCGACGCCAATAATCTCGAAGGTGGCACTTTCTTCTCGCCTGAAGACGAGTAAGTTCCGCCTGCAATCGTCGTAACGTTCGGATGTTCGGGTTGATGCCCACCTGAGCGATGCGACAATAAGGAGTAATAATGCCTACACCGAAACAAGGCCCTCGTCTGGCTTCTAGCCCGGCTCATGAGCGCCTGATGCTGGCCAATATGGCGACCAGCCTCTTCCAGCACGGTCGTATCGTAACGACGTTGCCAAAGGCAAAGCGTCTTCGTCCGCTTGCTGAGCGTTTGATTTCATTCGCTAAGCGTGGCGATTTACATTCGCGTCGTCGTGTGTTGCGTGTAATTCGCAACAAGTCCGTGGTTCACGTGCTTTTCACTCAGATTGCTGAGCAGATGAAGCAGCGTGAAGGTGGTTACACCCGCATCGTGAAGATTGCTCCACGTCGTGGTGATACCGCTCCTCAGGCAATTATTGAGCTCGTGACTGAGCCAGTAAGCCCAAAGAAGGCTGTTGTGAAGGAAGCTGAAGCAGCTACTAAGGTTGCAGCTAAAGAAGAAGCTGCCGAGTAGTTTATATTCCAGCTTTACGCATCGGTAAAGTGAATCTTAAAGCAAGCGTTTAATCGCTTCTTAAAGAATTGCTAAGACGAGTCGAGGTTAGTTCCTCGGCTCGTTTTTTATTTGTATTATTATTAAGTTATGCCGAATATTATTGATTTGTTGCGCAACGATTTCTCTACCTTCGCTCAGCGCAAGTTTAATGCCGTGGATGCGCTGATTTTGTGCGAGCTATCTTATATAAATATGCCAACTTCCGTGCCAAAATATTGCGATAATCCAAAGAATATTTCGACTGTATCTATTAACGAATTGTTTAGAATAGAAGACTATTCGTCAATGTTTGCTTCTGGGGCTCCTAAAGTAGATAAATTCCGTAGGAAGCTGCTTCTTGCTGTCGCTTCCAGCCCTAGGTATAGGGGAATTCGCGTAGGGGAGTATCTTGAGAGGTTTGATGAATCAAATATTGACGAATCATTAGAACAGCAGTTTGCTGGAGTTACTTTTGATCTTAGCAATTGCGAGGGGATTGATAATCCTCATACTCTTGTTATTGCGTATCGTGGCACTGACAATACGCTTGTTGGGTGGAAAGAAGATTTCAACATGGCTTTCCGTTGCCCAGTGCCAGCGCAAGAATCTGCTGCTGAATATTTGACTTCTGTAGCGCAAAGATATAGCAAATGTTATTCTAATAAAAACTTCTTTAATAAACTTTTTGCGAACAAACTTTTTGCCCGCTTTTCAAAATCTTCCGTAGACTTGCAAAATAATAATTCAAATATTATTGTTGTCGGTCATTCAAAAGGTGGGAACATGGCTGCTTATGCGGCTATGCGCTTAGATGCTACAAGTCAAAAACTAGGTGACCTTGTATCAAAAATTTATTCTATGGACGGTCCTGGTTTTGCGTCTGATGTAGTGGATACAAGCGTTTTTGCGAATGTTTCAAGTCGTATTGAAAAAGTAGTTCCGCAGTCTGCTTTTATTGGACTGATTATGGATACTGGGGTGCCGTATAAAGTCACGACTGCCGATTCTATTGGCTTAATGCAACATTTTGGCATGTATTGGCAAGTTAAGAATGGCGATTTTGATTACTGCGATTGCGTAACGCCGCGCGCGCTGGCAGTTTCTAAGGCAGCGAACGAGTGGATGATGAATTTGCCGTTTGAAGAGCGCAAGCGCAGGATTGACGCTGTTTATAAGATTTTTAGTAATTTGGGTTACCCAACTTTTGATGAAATGTCTTTGCATTGGTCGGAAGTTGTTCCTAAATTATTGAAGGTTGCGATGCATATGGATTCAAAGACTCATGAGCTGATTCGTAGTGTTATGAGCGCTTTTGCGCTTGTGGGCGGTTCGGATAAGAAAAGCTAGTGTAAAGTCTGTTTGGAAAGGTTTTTAAATGCGACTTCGCTTGGATTTGGCTTATGACGGCGGCGGATTTTATGGTTGGGCTAAGCAGCCTACTTTGCGCACTGTTCAAGGTGATATTGAAGCAGCATTGCATATGGTTTTGCGCGTCCCGGAAAATGATCCTACTGAATCGTTGCGTCTTACTGTTGCTGGTCGTACGGATACTGGCGTTCATGCATCTCATCAAGTGTGTCATTTAGATATTTCAGATGAAACATTGCAGCGTTGCATAGGGCATACTGGTTTAGATGGTGTTAGTGCGTTGGAGTATAGGCTGAGGCATGTGCTTCCGCAGGATATTGTTATACACAAGGTTAGTGTTGCGCCTTATGGCTTTGATGCTAGATTTTCTGCGCTAGAGCGCACATATGTGTATCGTATTGCTGATGGGTATTGCAAAGCTAAATATGATCCTCGTATGCGCGGCTTTGTTTTGCGTTTTGATTCAGAGCTTGATATTGATGCTATGAATCAGGCTGCGCGTCTTATGGTTGGTTTGCATGATTTTGGCTCATTTGCTAAGCCGAATCCTGGCGGAACTACTATTCGCGAAGTTAAGCAGGCTCGATGGCACAGAGTTGGGTCAAAGGATGCGCAGAATAGTACTGGATTTGTTCTTCCTATTGAACAAAGTTTGCTTGAATTTACTATTGTCGCTGATGCTTTTGCGCACAATATGGTGCGTTCTCTTGTGCAAGCTTGTGTGCAAATTGGTTGCGGAAAACGTTCTGTTGATTGGTTTGAGGAAAAGATTAATGTTCCTCTTCGTGAAGGCTCGACGGGTCCAATTGATCCTCATGGATTGACATTGGAATATGTAGCTTATCCTCCTGATGAGGAGCTTGCTTCTCGCGCTGAAAAAATTCGCGCTCGCCGTGATTCGTCTGAGTTATAACGTTTCAACGCACCATGGATTTTATATTCGCGGCATGGTTTACAATTGAAAAGTTGCGTTTGTGCGCGCTTGCAGTGCGACAAATTGCAAGTGGATGAATGTCCGAGCGGTCTAAGGAGCACGCCTCGAAAGCGTGTGAGGGTAAACTCCTCCGCGAGTTCGAATCTCGCTTCATCCGCGAATTAACCAAGCCTAAAGCATGTAAATTGCTTTAGGCTTTTTTAATTCGCCGAGCTTGCGTCAATAAAGACGCAGGCAGGGCAGACTAGTGTATTTCCGCGCAAGCTCAGCAGCAAGCGCGTAATCCGCGCGAACTTTCTCTCGTGTTTGGAGCGTTTTGTTTTGGAAATTGCTCCAAACGTGCGCAACTTATCTCGCGTTTGAAGTCAAGTCCTGTTTTGTGTGTAAAGGGGAATGCCGTATAGGCTAAAAGCACTAAGTTTAAGTTTTACTTCAAAATAAGTTTTGCATCAGTAGGATACCCAAGCTCATAAGCTCTTAACAGTCTAGATGTGATTAATTGCACAATTGCATTTTTAAGAGTTTGTTGGGCGCGCATTACAGAATCGTTATCATCGCTTTTTGCAGTAACGTTATTCTCGGATGCATTATTATTTTTTGACGTAATCGTTATTATTTGATTAAAAGCAGCTAGTTCTTCTCTAGCGCAATCCATGTAAGCTATAGCGGTAATCGGCAGATCTTTTCCGTTTACTGAATCATGTGTTTTTCCGCTTTCTAACGTCTCTTGAGGAATATCGTAAACTTTTTTGCGCAAGTCTGTTCCTTCTCCTGCAGCTCGCATAAGAGTTTGAGCATTTGTCGACGCCATATCGCTGTATTCCAATGCAATATTTTGCTCTTTTCGCGCTGCTAGTGTCTGTAAAATAAAAGCAAGTTTGTCTTCAGCTTCTGCAGCTTGAGCCAAGGGCTGATGTGTCCATTTGAAGTTTTTGTAATGATTTATTACTTCGATAAGATTCGCGTATGAATCGTGCTCCATTTGTTGCGCTGTTGTAGTTTTTGTATTTTCTGAGCTTTCGTTTCCGCTTTTATTGCTTACATTATTTGAATTTTCGTCACTATTTTTCTTTGAAAGCATTTCCCATTGAGCTTGCGTGCTGTATACAATGCTTTCGCTTAATCTTCCTGGGCATTGCTGAGCGACAGTTTTCCAATATTTCGCTGCGGTTTCAAAATCTTTAAGGGATGTGTTATTCTGGTTCTTTTTGATTTCGCGCTGCCTTTTTTGCGCAAGCCTGTATGCTTTAGCACATGCATTTTCTGGAGCTGCTGTGTGAACTGTATGCTCGACATGAATGTTTTGCAATGTTCCGCAAGCGGTTAAGAGTGGAGATATTAAAACGCATATAAGAAGCACGAGTGCTCTGGCAATACTGCGTTTTACTTGTTTGTGCATATCATTTAACAAAACATAAAGTGTCTGCATAATCTACTAAAATAGCCACTGACTGTGACCAATATCGATTTATTAATTTGGTATTTGTTCTAAGTCTGTAACAATTAAAGCTAACTGTTGTTAGAAGAAAAAATAAGTGTGCTCTAATAGTTACAATTAATAATCATAAATTAATGCGTTATAACGAGAGGACGTGCGCGATGGAATTGGATTTGGCGGGAATGCATCAGCTTGCGGCACAGCAGGGGATTAATGCCGAGGAGCTGGACGAGGCGCTCGCCGAGGCCTTGCGTCTTGCGTATATGAAAACCGCTCATCCTGCAAAGCATGTGCGAGTTGAATTGGACGAACGTGCAGGTTCGTTCACTGTGTGGGCTAGGGATGAAATTCCTGGTAAACCTACTGAAGATAACCCGTATCCAGCTCCAACGCTGGGAGAGGAGTATGACGATACTCCGCGTGATTTTGGTCGTTTAGCTGCTGCGACGGCTCGTCAAGTTATTAGTCAAATTTTCCGTAAAGCTGAAGATGATCGCGTATTTGGTGCGTTTTCTGGTCAAAAAGGCAAACTTATCAACGGCATCATTCAACAAGACGCAAAAGATAACACTAACATCCACGTTGCTGTTGGAGATGTTGAAGCTATTTTGCCGCGTCGCGAGCAGGTTCCAGGTGAACGTTACCGCCATGGTGAGCGTATTCGCGTATATGTCGTAAATGTTGCGCGTGGTCTGCGTGGTCCAGAAATTGTTGTTTCACGTTCACATCCTGAATTAGTTCGTCGTCTTTTTGAGCGAGAAGTGCCGGAACTTGTTTCTGGAGCAGTTTCTATTATGTCGATTGCGCGCGAAGCCGGTGCTCGCACAAAGATTGCTGTTAGAGCTAATACTGAAGGTGTGAATCCAAAGGGTGCTTTAATTGGTCCTGGCGGTTCACGCGTGCGTGCTGTAATGGAAAACTTGGGTCAAGAGAAGATTGATATTGTCGATTGGTCATCTGATCCAGCAAAGTTTGTTGCTGCTGCTCTTTCGCCTGCTACTGCTACACAAGTGCAAGTAGTGAGTGAAAAGAATCAAACTGCAGTTGCTTTTATTCATGATGCTCAGCTTTCTCTTGCTATTGGTAAAGAAGGTCAGAACGCTCGTTTGGCTGCAAAGTTGACTGGTTGGAAGATTGGTATTGAGTCTGCGGAAGAGCATGCTAAGAAGGTTGCTGCAGCTCAAGCACAAAATGCTCAGCCTGCTTCAGTTGATTTGAATAATAACGCATCTGCTGCTGAATAGATTGTTAATTGAGAAGTGCTAAATATTTTTTAGATTGATATTTCCGCAATGTTTAGCACTTCTTGATTGTTTATTTTGCTAGTGGTGTGCAAATAAAGTAGTCTCTCGTGTGGCATTTAGCGACACTCGAGCCAATCCAACGTTTCGAGTATGCTAAAAGCTGGAATCTGGGCGAAAGGCAATCGCCATCGTCCGGCGGGAGACGAGGTATAAGATCATGGTCGCACGATGATATATCGCACGATAATAAATAATAAGCTCGCAATAATGTAAAGTGGTCGCGTGTACTAGCGCTGCCACAGACAGAGGAGAACACTGAGTGGTTAAAAAGCGCGTGTATGAACTGGCCAAAGAATTTGGTGTAGACAGTAAAACCGTGTTGGAGCGTTTGAAGAGCATGGGCGAATTTGTTAAGTCTGCTTCTTCAACAGTTGAGGCTCCAGTAGTCCGTCGTTTGCAAACAGCGTTAGCATCTGACGGAAATAAGTCCGAAAAGGCATCTAGTGCAAGTAAGCCTGCTGCGCCAAAAGCTAAGCCTCAAGCTAAGCCGCAGGCTAAACCTCAAGCTAAAGATTCGTCACACAGTGATTCTGTAGCTGGCTCTTCTGCTAACCAGCCTGTGCATAACACAGCTTCTCATTTTGCTCCAAAGCCGGGTGCAAATCATACTCGTTCAAACAATACTTCGCGTTCTAATGCGTCTGCCGGCGAAAATAGAAAAAATGATCGCCGCAATGATAATCGTGGCGAATCGCGACAGCAAGCTCAAGGTCAATCTCACTCAGATCGTTCACAGATGCCTCCTCGCCCTCGTCCGCACCAGAATGCACAAGGTGCAGGTGCATCTGCTCCACGTCCTGGTAATAATCCGTTTAGCCGTAAGCAAGGTATGCGTGCTCCTACACCTGGAGATATTCCACGTCCTCATCCGATGTCTCGTCCTGGCGCTGAAAATGGCCGCGGTGGTCGTCCGGGTCAAGGTGGCTCTGGAGCTCAAGGTTCGCGTGGTGAACGTGCAGAACGCGGTGGTCGCTCACGTGGCGGTCGCTCTGGTCAAGGTGGCGCACGCTCATCGCAGTGGTCGGGTCAGCGTCGCGGTCAAGGTGGCGCAGGTGCAGGCTCCGGTTCATCTTCTCGCCCATCTGCAGAATCTCGTTTTGCGTCTCAAGGAGCTAGTTTCCAGGCTGCTGCAGCGGGCGCACCTAATGGTGGTCCATCGCGTAGTGGCGGTCGCGGTCGTGCAGGAGCTGCAGGCGCATTCGGTCGTCAAGGTGGTAAATCTTCTAAGGCTCGTAAGAATCGCTTAGCGAAACGTCGTGAATACGAAGAGCTTAAAGCACCAGTGATTGGCGGTGTGCGTATTCCTTCTGGTAACGGCGCTACGATTCGCTTGCGTCAAGGCGCAACTCTTTCTGATTTGGCAGAAAAGATCGATGTAAATCCAGCAGCTTTGGTAACTGTTCTCTTCCACTTGGGTGAGATGGCAACAGCTACACAATCTTTGGATGAGTCGACATTCCAAATTTTGGGTGAAGAAATTGGCTGGAATATCAGCATTGTTTCTGCTGAAGAAGAAGATAAAGAGCTTTTGCAGCAGTTTGACATCGATTTGGACGAAGAAGAGCTGCAAGAAGATGACGATTTGCAGTCTCGTCCGCCTGTAGTAACAGTTATGGGTCACGTCGATCACGGTAAAACTCGCTTGCTTGATACCATTCGTAAGTCGAATGTTATCGATCGCGAAGCAGGTGGCATTACTCAGCGCATCGGTGCTTATCAAGTAACTGTAAATCTTGAAGGAAAGCCTCGTAAGATTACGTTCCTCGATACTCCAGGCCACGAAGCGTTTACTGCTATGCGTGCTCGCGGTGCTGAGCTTACAGACGTTGCAATTCTTGTTGTTGCAGCAGACGACGGCGTGATGCCTCAGACTGTTGAAGCTATTAACCACGCTCAAGCTGCTCATGTGCCAATTGTTGTGGCTGTGAACAAGATTGATGTTGAAGGTGCTAACCCAGATAAGGTTCGCGGTCAGCTTACAGAATACGGTTTAGTTGCTGAAGATTACGGTGGAGACACCATGTTTGTGGATATTTCTGCAAAGCAGGGCACGAACGTCGATAAGCTTCTTGAAGCTGTGTTGTTGACTGCTGACGCTGAGCTTGATCCTAAAGCAAATCCAAATATGGATGCTCGCGGTGCAACTATCGAAGCTCGACTCGATAAGGGTCGTGGTGCTGTTGCTACTGTTCTTGTGCAGCAAGGTACTCTTCACGTCGGTGATTCTATTGTTGCTGGCACTTCTTATGGTCGTGTGCGCGCTATGCTCGACGAGAACGGCAAGCATTTGCAGGATGCGGCTCCTTCCACTCCTGTTCAGGTGCTTGGTTTGACTTCTGTTCCAACCGCTGGCGACTTGTTCTTGGTTACTTCGGACGACCGTTCTGCTCGTCAAATTGCTGAAAAGCGCGCAGCTACAGAGCGTGCAGCTCAGCTTGCTAAGCGCCGCAAGGTTGTGTCTCTTGAAAGCCTTAAGGAACAGTTCGCTAAGTCTGAAGTTGACATGCTGAACATCGTTATTAAGGGCGATTCTTCTGGTTCTGTTGAAGCTTTGGAAGATTCCTTGATGAAGATTGAGGTCTCTGAGGAAGTTGGCATCCAGGTTATTCACCGCGGTGTTGGTGCAATTACTCAGAATGATGTGAACTTGGCAACTGTCGATAAGGCTGTGATTATTGGCTTCAACGTGCGTCCAAACCGTCAGGTTGCTGATTTGGCTGAGCGCGAAGGCGTGGAGGTTAAGTACTACTCGGTTATTTACAAGGCAATCGAAGATATCGAAGCTGCTTTGAAGGGTATGCTTAAGCCAGAATTTGAAGAGGTTGTCACTTCTCACTCTGAGATTCGCGAAATCTTCCGTTCTTCCAAGTTCGGCAATATTGCTGGTGTTATGGTTCAAGATGGCGAAGTCAAGCGCGGTACGAAGTGCCGTATTTTGCGCGACGGCGTTGCTACAGTCAACGACTTGGAGATTTCCAGCTTGCGTAGGTTTAAGGATGACGTGCAATCCGTTAGCGAAGGTTACGAAGCTGGTATTAATCTCGGCAGCTTTAATGACATTGAGCTTGGCGATATAATCGAAACCTTTGAAATGAAGCAGATTGAGCGCAAGTAATTATGGCAGGAACGAATCCTAGAGCTGCACGTATTGCAGCATTAATTCAGCGCGTAATCGCTTCCAATATGGAATCGCATTTGCATGATAAGCGTTTGGCGAGTGTGACTATTACGGAAGTGCGTGTTACGAACGATTTGCAAATTGCAAAGGTTTACTGGACTCAACTTGGTCACGAAGGCAAAGAGCAGGGCGAGCGTCAGCGTGCAGCACAAGCTTTGCAGCAGGCTCACGGTCGACTGCGCTCTTTGGTCGGTGCAAAAGCTGGATTGCGTTTGACTCCTCAATTGCAATTCATTTATGACGAAGTGCCGTCTGAAGCGCACGAAATTGAGGATATTCTTGTTGCAGCTCGTCATCGTGATGAAGAATTAGCTAAGTTGCGTGAAAATGCTAAGTATGCTGGCGATGTCGATCCGTATAAGAAGCCGCGCGAAGTTGAAGAATCTGACGATGATTTCGATGACGACGACGATTTTGACGACGACGATGACTTTGAAGAGGGCGACTTTGAAGACATGTCTGAATCGTCTGACAACAATTAAATCTCAAAGCAAACTCAATGTGAATCGTATAGTAGCTAGATTTAACTTATGTGCATACCAGATTCAGGATTACTGCTTGTAGATAAGCCGCAAGGTGTTACAAGTCACGATATTGTTGCATGCGCTCGTCATTTGTTGCATACAAAGCGAGTTGGGCACGCAGGAACGCTTGATCCTATGGCAACAGGATTGCTAATCATAGGTTTTGGCAATGCAACGCGACTTTTAAATTACATGTTGGGGCACAATAAAACCTATGAAGCAGTAATCCGCTTAGGAGAAGCAACTACTACTGATGATGCAGAAGGTGAAATTCTTCCGAATGACGCATTAAATATAGGTCCGGGGGTTCACGTTGCTAATAAAGACATGTCTTTTGAAAAGTCACTGTCTTTTGAGCGAATTAAGCAAGTTGTTAGCGAAAATTTAGTAGGCAAAATTATGCAAGCTCCTACTGCTTTTTCTGCTATTAAAATTAATGGTCAACGCGCTTATGATTTAGCGCGCGAAGGAAAATCAGTAGAGATTGCTCCTAGAGAGATATTTGTTAGTGATTTTTCAGTGAGCAATCCTCGAATTACTAGGGGAGTGAGTGGGAAACTCGTATGCGATATATCTGCAAAAGTTTCTTGCAGTAGTGGAACATATATTCGCGCTTTAGCTCGTGATTTAGGTCGCTTACTAGGAGTTGGTGGACATCTTACTCAGCTTCGTCGCACTAGCGTTGGTGATTTTTCGGTTACTGATTCGCGAGTTCTTAAACTTCGCTCGCAAATGCGAGAATTTACTGATCGCAATGGAGTATTGCAGCATCGCTCAAAAGCAGTTCCTAGTGACGATTTTGACGCAAATAATATGCTTCCTAAAATTTGCTTAAATATGATGGATGCAGCTTCGCATTCGCTTCCAACTTTAAGCATTGATGAGAATCAAGCTAAAGACTTACGTTTTGGGCGCTGGATTGAGCTTAAATCTGGCATAAATTACGAAAATTATCCTGCAATAGCGTACGTTTCAAACGCAAATACTGAGGAATGTGACGTTGTTGCAGTAGTTGAATTGACAAAAAATATAAAAAGTAATCAAATCAAACCAATTGTGGTATTTCCGGCAAGCGAGAAGACTGGTAAACTAGATAAGTATTTAAAATAACGAATTGCGTATTTTGCGTAGTTTGCTTGAGTAATGCTTGAACGCGGATAGTAAGGATATCATGAAGGTCATCGACATTCGACCAGATGCCAACGGCATGATTAATTGGCCAACGTTAAGTGCAGAGCGTAAAGCGGTTGTTACCATTGGCGTATTCGACGGTATGCACAAAGGTCATCGCGAGGTTATTCGTCGTACTGTGGATCTTGCGCATCGTCATGGAGCGTTTTCAGTAGTGATTATGTTTGATCCGCGTCCAAGCGTAGTGCATGCTAATCCTGATTTATACGATGATTTTGGCGACGTTAATTCTAAACTTCCGGACGATCCGGATGCTCTTACAAGCGTGCGTCAACGTTTGCGCGTGATGTCACAGTTGGATGTTGATCATGTTGTGATTGTGCGCTACAGCCTTGCTTTTGCTGCAAAATCGTACCGTTTCTTCTTAGGTCAGCTCGTTGGAAAGCTTGGTATGCGAGCATTAGTTCTTGGCTCTGATGCTGCGCTTGGTGCTCGTCGTGCTGGTGATATCAAAGCAATTCGTGAGTTGTCTCAAGCAACTGGAGTTTTTGAGCTTATTGAAGTAGAGGATTTGGGTCCAGATGACGTTCGCGTGCCTGATCCTATTGTTCGTGAAATTCCACAGGAGCCTGGAGATCCTAAAGATCCTTCTGAGGGCATGAATAAAGCTGAATATCGTGCTTGGAGTAAGAGCATGCCAAATAAGAAAGTGCGTGCTTGGAGTTCTACAAATGTGCGCTGGATGTTGGCTACTGGTCGAGTCAAAGAAGCGCGTGAAATTTTGGATCAGCCGCATCGCGTTGAAGGAACAGTAGTTCATGGAGACGAGCGTGGGCGCGAGATTGGATTCCCAACAGTAAATCTTGGCGAAAAAATTGAAGGCTATGTGCCAGTTGATGGCGTGTATGCAGGTTGGGTTGTTGATTTAGATGCTGACAATAAGAACGATGTCAGACCATCGAAAAATGCTGTTCCAGATGTGAGTGTTTTGCGTCGTGATGAGCTTCATTTAGGCGTTCATTCTCCGTGGCGTTGGCCTGCTGCGATTTCTATTGGAACTAAGCCAACATTTAATAAAGATGGCGAAGAAGATGCAGAGCGCACTGTTGAAGCTTACGGATTGTTCGACGATTGGAAAGACTTGTACGGGCATCGCGTTTGCATTGAGTTTGCTAGTTTCTTGCGTCCGCAACAGGCTTTTGATTCAGTTGACGCGCTAAAAGATATGCTCAAAGCTAATGTTGAGCAAGTGCGCGAGATTACAGATGCTGAAGCTGAAGTCTGATTTTGATATTTGCGCTTAGTGGTTTTTAGTTGCGATTATTTTTGCTAGCTGCGTTTAGCTTATAGTCCAAGTGCTTTTAACGCTTCTCGCACTGTATTAACTTCAATAACTTCTAATCCTGGAATACTAACGCTTTTCCGCATATGGCAAACTATTGCGCGCTTATATCCTATTCGCGCAGCCTCACGCAATCGCGGCTCTATTCTTGGCACTGGGCGAACTTGACCAGTTAAGCTCATCTCGCCAATTGCGCAAGTTTTAGGAGTTACTGCTTTCCCGGCAGCAGCACTAGCTAAAGCTGCTACGATTGCCAAGTCGCAAGACGGCTCCTTTGCCAACGCTCCTGCAATAGTAGATACGTACAAATCTTTTGCAAGCAAATTAACGCGTCCGTGACGATACAAAACTGCTGTAAGCATTGCAAGACGGTTAGAATCAACACCAGAAACTGCACGGCGAGGAGTGGGCAGAGCCGATTGTGTTACAAGTGCTTGTATTTCAATCGGCAGGCTTCTGTGTCCTTCAAGTGTAAAAGTGACGCAAGTTCCGTCGTTTGTGCCATCTTGCGCATTTTTACCTTGATTATTGTTTTCTGTAGAAGACAAAAACAGTCCGGAAGGATCCGGCACTTCCTCAATTCCTTCACCGCTCATATCGAAGCAGCCAACTTCGTCTGTAGGTCCAAAGCGATTCTTTACAGCTCTTAGCATGCGTAGCGCTGTTTGTGTATCGCCCTCAAATTGACATACTGTGTCTACTAAATGTTCAAGCGTACGCGGCCCTGCTATTGAACCATCTTTTGTAACGTGCCCAACTAAAAGTATCGGAATATTGTTAGCTTTAGCAACGTCGATAAGTGCGCTCGCAACTTCTCTAACTTGTGTAGAACCGCCTGTAATACCATCTACTTCTTGTGCGGAAATCGTTTGTGCAGAATCGACAATAGCAAGCGTAGGGTGATGTGTTTCAATAAGATCTAGTACAGTGTCAAGATCGCCTGTTGTTGCAAGTAATAAATAATCGTTTACAGCGTTAATTCTAGACGCGCGCAATTTAACTTGTGCTGCTGATTCCTCGCCGGAAATATACAATACAGGGGGAGTGTTGCTTTCTTTTGATTGTTTAGATACGTAAGCTGCAGTTTTTAGAAGTAGTGTTGATTTTCCGATACCTGGCTCTCCTGCTATAAGAGTTACGGAGCCTGGCACAAGTCCTCCGCCTAATACGCGATCGAATTCGCTAAAACCAGTGTGAATGCGCATTGCGTCGTCTGCTTGAATTTCATTAATTGGTTGCGCAGATGTTGCTGAATCGAGAGTTGAATGTGCGATATTGCGATTAGAAGTAGTTATGCCATCCGGTGAATAGGTGCGCGATGCTGTTGTTGCGCGTGATGCACGTGTTGTACGAGATAATCCGCTAACTCGCGCCTCTCTAAACTCGTTCACTGTGCCCCATTCGCCACATTCAGGGCAGCGACCGTACCATTTTGAGCCGCTCCAACCGCATTCGGAGCATAAATAGTGAAGAGTAGATTTACTAGCCATATCTCGACGCTATACGCTTTATTAGACAATCATATTTTGTATTTGTTTTTGATTGTAAAGCGCTTTTGCGTACTAAAAGCGTCATCGCGATGTGACATAATGCAAGTATGTCGAAATCGAATGCTTCAAGTATGAATGCTTCAAAGATGGGTGCGTTGAATATGAATTCCTCAAGTGTCAATAATTCATCACACAGCAAATTATTAGTTGTGTTGACTTCAGCTGCAGTAATTGTGGTTTTGGCTCTAATTTCAGCATTTATGTGGCCAGGTTGGGCATTGAATCACGAAAATGTTGCGAGCAAAAATCATATGGTAATGCCTAAAACGCCTTCTATACCATCGAAACCTTTGCCAGCATCTTCTACGGCATTGCTTAAGGCTATGCCTGATAGCGTACTTGATTTCGCTCGTGTTGACGCTATACCTAGTGCAACTTGGACTGAATCGTCGCCTTTGGAGGAATATTCTGTTAAGTACTCAACTGGTCAGCCAGATGGGGAAGTGTCTGTAACTGTTGCTCAATGGTCGAATCGCGATTCTGCGAACAAGCAGTATGAAGCGTTAGTTGATGGACTTAAGGGTTCTGATATCGCAAGTGGAAAAATTCAAGTTTCTGGTAAGACTTCCGGTAGCTATGTGTTGCGAAATGATGAAAATGATAAATCACAGGCTAGTGCATTGTGGCAGAACGATACCGCTGTTTTTGAAGTGAACGGCGCAAAGCAAGCAGTAGAGCGTTTTTATCACAGATTCCCAATGTAAATGTTGTAAAAAATGATGTTCTTTGTAATATCACTCCACAAAGTCGTTAAAACGGTGTAACATTAGGCAAGTTGCACACTTTACATAGGAATGGAGGCTTCAGATGGGTTCTGTCATCAAGAAGCGCCGCAAGCGGATGAGCAAGAAGAAGCACCGCAAACTGCTGCGTAAGACTCGTCACCAGCGCAAGTAATTTTCTTACTATGCGTTGATGCGTGTCTGAACGTTTAGGCACGTAAGACTTTTTTGAAGCGTCGGTTTTTCTCCGGCGCTTTTTTATATACAAAAAAATAGAGCCCGCGTTTACGGACTCTACTTTCGTTTTGTTTAGTTGCGCTTAGTTTCGTTACTTATTTGGGTTTGTAAGCGTGCGAGGACCGTTTGGATCGCCAACAATCACCGTGTCAACCATATTCAAGAACAAGCCGTGTTCCACAACGCCAACAGTTTCAATCAAATCTTTCGCCAACTCCTGTGGATGCTCAATGCGCTCCATATGCAAATCAACCACGAAGTTGTTCTCGTCGGTGCGCACTTCCTTGCCGTCAGCATCAAGACGCAAAACTGGCTTATATCCGCGCTTTTCGAACTTACGAATCACCTGAGCAGATCCAAACGGAATCACCTCAACAGGAAGTGGGAACTTGCCAATCGTGTCGACTACTTTGCTTGCGTCAACAATCCACACAATGCGGTCGGAATTAATAGCCACAATCTTTTCCCAAAGAAGAGCTGCGCCGCCGCCTTTAATTCCGTTGAAATTCTTGTCAACCTCATCAGAACCATCGATTGTAACGTCAATGTGATCCACTTCGTTAATGTCGAGAATCTTAATGCCGTAGCCCTCTGCCTGCTCTTGTGTGCGACGAGAAGTGGTGACTCCTGTGAAGCTCAAGCCTTCTTCCTTAACTCTGCGGCCAAGCTCGTCAACTAAGAAACGCACTGTAGAGCCGGTGCCAAGACCAACCATCATTCCATTCTTTACAATCTTTGCGGCTTCAATGCCTGCTGCTTTTTTAAGCGCATCTTGTTGTGCTTTATCCATTATCCCTGCTTTCTTGTTTTTGTTATTCCCGAGTTCGCCGATGAACTTCCATCGCTATTTGCGGGAGAGGCTTTGTGTTTTTATGCGTGCCTCATTTTCGTACATTTCCATATTAACCTTTGCCAAGATTTTTAGGGCTATGTGCATCTTAGTTGCGTCGTCATTCATTCACGGGATATTCGTGTGGTAGAGATTTGAGATTTTTCGCACTGAACGAAGGACGCTCGCGCGGTTAACGCGCTCGCTACTGAGCTTGCGCTGAAAGCACACTGTGCTTTCAACTTGAGCAAGCTCACGCTCCGAGTTGCTTTCGCGCGCGCAATGCTGCGCGAAAGCAACTCGTCGCGCCCTCGTTTGGAGCGCAACACTAAACGAATTGCAAAAATAGCTATGAAAGGTAGAAGGCAGTTGGAGATAAATGCAAGGTGCCGTCGGGCTCTACGTAGCCGCTTACGTTGATTGTGCCGGAAATAAAACGCGCCTCGCCGTTAAAGCTTGGGCTTGTGTTTGGCGGGGGAGTAAACTGCAGCACGCCAGAAACACTTAATCCTTGAACTGGTTTAGATGTAGTTTGCGTAACATTTTGCTCTGTTTTTGGAACTTCTTGAACAATAGTTATAGCGTCTTGCTGGTGCATATCTTGTTTATTTTCTATTGATAGTGCATCTTTTTCGCTATCTTCTAACGTTTCACGCTTTGTTTCACGCATTTGTTCAGGCTTCGTTTCACATGCTGCTTCTTGCGCTTGTTTGCGTGCTGATTCATTTACAGATTCAGTTAGATCACTAGCATTTTTACTATTTTGTGCAGAAAAATCAGGATTAATATCTTCGCCAACTGTGCGTTCAAGATGATATTCTGCATTGGAAATTTTGCCATCTAAAAGCATTTTCGCATCACTTGGCACATTCGTACCTTTTGCATATTCAGAAGCAAGAAGCGACTTCCAGCCTTCTAAAGGCAAGTATCCGTCCTTCAAACCATTTCGGCAATCTTCCGCATATTCGCGCGCTAGTGTATCAACTTTTTCGTTTCCTTCGTTTCCTGCGTGACCCTTAACCCACACGAATTTTACGGCGCCTTCGCGCTTAGTAATTTCCGCGTCGATTGCTCGAATCAGCTCGGCATTTTTAACAGGTTCATTTTTAGAGTTTTTCCAACCGTTCTTTTTCCATCCGTGAATCCACGTAGTTGCGCAGTTTATAGCGTATTGTGAATCACTTTCGATTGTGAGCGGCTCACTTCCAGGATGTGCTCGTAAAGCTTCCAAAACTGCGCATAATTCGCCAATTTGATTTGTGCCATTAGTTGCGCCTCCAGCATCTGCATTGCCTGTGTGATGGTGTTCGTTAGAGCTACCAGACTCGTCAATGTGATCTGCCCACGCCCAACCCATTGAACCGTTTGGGTTTCCGAGCGCGGAACCGTCTGTTGAAACAACAATCATGACAAAACCTTTCAAAAATGCGCCGGCTGCAGATTGCAACCAGCGCAATTAGTAGATTCTTTATTTACGCAAGATTATTACGTTACGCTAAAGCCTTGTCGACTACAGCAGTAGCTTCCTCAAGCACCTTGTCAAGTGCTTCTGGAGAAACGAAGGATTCTGCGTAAACCTTGTAAATATTCTCGGTACCAGATGGGCGAGCAGCGAACCAGTTGTTCTTAGTCGTCACCTTCAAGCCGCCAATCTTTGCGCCGTTTCCAGGAGCTTCCGTAAGCTTTGCGGTAATATCTTCGCCAGCAAGCTTAGTTGCTTCAACGTCGCTGCCGCTCAAAGCTGCGAACTTCTGCTTTTGCTCAAGAGTTGTCGGCGTATCGACGCGCTTATACCAGCTTTCGCCAAAGCGAGCAACCTGATCCTGGTGAAGCTGAGCTGGGTTCTTGCCAGTCTTTGCAGTAATTTCCGCAGCGAGTAAATCAGGAATCAAACCATCCTTATCGGTGGTCCACACGCGACCATCTTTGCGCAAGAAGCTCATGCCGGAGCTTTCCTCTCCGCCGAAAGCAACTTCGCCGCTAAAGAGTGGGTCAACGAACCACTTGAATCCAACTGGAACTTCCACAAGCTTTGCGTTAATAGAAGCAGCCACGCGGTCGATCAAGGAAGAAGACACAAGCGTCTTGCCGATAGCAGTATTCTTTGGCCAATCCGGACGAGCACCGCCGAACAAATACTCCACGCATACCGCAATGTAATGGTTCGGGTTCATAACGCCCCAGTTAGGGCACACAATACCGTGGCGGTCAGCATCTGGATCGGTGCCGCCAACCAAATCGTACTTATCCCAAGCGCCAGCGTTAAGCTGATCAACTAAGCCCTTCATTGCGTAAGGGGAGCTTGGATCCATACGAATCTTGCCATCGTGGTCAATAGTCATGAATCGCCAAGTTGGATCAACTTCTGGACGCACAACGCCGATGTTCAAACCGTACTTTTCGTTCATAAGTGGCCAGTAGTTTACGCTTGCGCCGCCGAGTGGGTCAATTCCCAAACGCACGCCGCTAGAGCGAATCACATCGAAATCGATTACATTAGCCAAATCGCTAACGTAGTGTTCGCGGTAATCGAAGCCTTCAACCAAATCAGACTTGATTGCTTCCTCGAAAGGTACGCGCTTTACGGACTTGTAATTGTCGAGCAATTCGTTTGCGCGAGCTGCAATTGCGTTAGTTACTTCCGCAGGTGCAGGGCCGCCTGTTACAGGATCGTACTTAAAACCACCGTCGGTTGGTGGGTTGTGTGAAGGAGTGACGACAATGCCGTCAGCCAAGCCGTCGCCGCTAAAACGCTGAGTGCCGTCGGCTGCGCGATTATGCGTCAAAATAGCTTGAGAAACAACAGGAGTTGGCACGAAGTCGCCGCGAGAATCCACGCGAACGTGAACTCCGTTAGCAACTAAAACCTCAATAGCGGTTTTTTGAGCAGGCTCAGAAAGAGCGTGCGTATCGCGACCAATATAAAGAGGACCAGTTACGCCAGCTTTCTTGCGATATTCAGCAATAGCTTGCGTAATTGCCACAATATGAGCTTCGTTAAACGAAGTTTTCAAAGCAGAACCACGGTGACCGGACGTGCCGAAAATCACGCGCTGTTCTGGAATGTTGGAATTTGGAACTTCATCATAGTAAGCGCCAACCAAAGCGTCGACGTCGACTAGATCTTCTGGGGTGGCGGGCATTCCCGCATTTTTTGCTACCATAATTTTTTATTTTGCCACAGCGCTTGTATTTTATTTATTTTCTGGCACTCTTACGCACAATGCTTGCTTGTCAACAGTGAAGCGCAAATGTTTCGTATATCCCAAAATGTCGCCGTCTACTTGCACTGGAGCAGATTTTTCTAATTGCACTTCTGCGCTAAAACCTTGCGTTTGGTCAATTCTCGAGCCTGCAGAAAGCGAATCCTGCTGGAGTGCGCGCCCTGTTAGCGTTTGGTGTATTACTCCTCGGAACAAATTAGCCCAACCAATTAAACCGCCAGAAGTGTCAATAATCTCAAAATCAAGCACACCATCGTCGTACGCTGCTTCTGGCATAAGCGAAAACATAGGAATTTGACCGCAATTTCCAGCCATAAGTGTGCGGAAAGTCAATCCTTTTAGCACACTTTCGTCGCCATTTGAACGCTGTAAGGTAACGGTTGCGCGATATTTTGGCATAAACAAATGCTTTACACCAGAGACAAAATAAGCAAGCCAACTAATATTCTTTTTTAAGTTTGGATCAGTGTCGTCAATCATTAACGCGTCAAAACCAATGCCTGCAATAATTAAGAATGCGTGTCCATGATCTTCTTCTGGATTGTCGAGAATCGTTACGCGCCCAACGTCAACCTGCCTAGAGCCGTGAGAAGTTGCAACACGCAGCGCAGCATCCACGTCGTTTACTGGAATTCCCATATTTCTAGCAAAAAGATTGCCAGTTCCAATAGGAATAATTCCCATCGCATGACCTTTACCGCTTACTGCGCTCGCAACAGTACGAACCGTGCCATCTCCGCCGACTGCTACTACTACATTAGCTCCATTTGAAAGTGCTTCTAAAGCGCATTCGCGTCCATCTTTATCTAACTGTGTATCAATAATTTCGTAGGTTAAATTGCGTTCTTTGCAATAATTTTTAATACTTTCGCGATACGATTCCGCTTGTGGTTTTGAAGGATTAAGTATGAATGCGTAATGCACTGAGTCGCCGTGTCGTTGAGCAAGTTTTTCTGCCAAATGATGACGTTTTAAAGCGCGCGAAACAATCATGATGACGAATGGTGCGAGTACAAGCGCGAATACAATCATCATAAGAGCAATAGTCGCTTGAATAGGCATAGTTGGCATACCTCCTATTCTTGCACATTATTTTTTCTACAATACTAAATTTTGCTGCATATTGCGAATATTTACGTTTTTTACACATTTGTATAGTATTTATTGTTTTTATAAATATCGTTTATTGCTTGTATTAGATGTTTATTAGTTACTCATTAGCTGTCGGCTAGTTGCTAGTTAATTGTGCATTTTGCTGCTTTTGCTTGTTCTTTGCTCGTTTTTTAACGTGTATTATTCGCATTAATTCTGTACTAAATATTTAGCTAGTTATTTAGCTAGTTATGTAACCAGTTATGCTCTCATGTTTCGCTAATACTAATTTCGTGCGTCGCTAGTGGTAAACTGTGCAAGCGTGTCTGTCGCATACAATTATTGAGCAGAGGTTTTGAATATGGCTGAATTACAGCAAAATTTTGAGGGAGATGAATCCTTCAATATTACATCTAGTAATATGCCTGATGATGCTAGTGACGATACTGTTGCTTTTATGCAGGTTCCTCAAAGTCATGTAGAAGATCAAATGGCTGATAATTCTGTTAATTATGAGGGAACTCTTGCTGATAATTTAGGCGAAGTCGCCGATGAAGAAGATACTTCTGGAGACATTGTTGACGATATCGTTGAAGATATTGCCGGTAATAAGAAGAATGTGTTTGGCAATAATGCTACATCTTATGGCATGTATGCAAATGCAACTCCTGCCGATTCAACTGCAACCGATTCATTTAGAGTAGTAGAGCCGAAAGCAAAGAAACATCGTGCGAACCGTTCCGCATTGGCGTTGATGTATTCGCTTCTTATTTTTGTTATTTTGTTAGCTGCAGCATTTTTTGCACTTCATTTGTATTTCAACAATCGAGTTGCTCCAGGTGTTGATTTTGGTGATGCTTCTATTACGCGCAATCTCACTGGCTATCAGGAAGATTCTGTAAGCAAGACTGTTCAGAATGCTGTGGATCATAGCGAATTAGTAATTAGTGACGATCAAGGCAATAGTGTTGATGCAGATTTGAGTCAACTTGGTGTCAAGATTGATAAGAACGCAACTGTAAAAGCTATTATGAATGCTAAGCGAGATAATTTATTTACTCGTATTATGCCTTGGGTTCATCAAACCGTGAGCTTGAAAGCTGTACGTGATGATTCTGCTTTGGATTCGTACTTATTGCATAAGTTTATTCGTGAGAAGGATCGCGCTGTACCTTATAGTGCAGTTTTCGACAAGGATTCTGAATCTTACAAGGTAGAGGATGGTATACCTGGTCGCACTATAGAAACTATGTCTGTTCGTGAAGCAGTAAAAAAGTTAATTGCTCACCCTGGTAAAACAGTAAAAGTTTCTGTTACATCTCGACGCACTGACGCTCCTATTAAGCTTGATGCAGCGCAGAAACTTGTAGATGATTTAAATAAACTTCTTGAGAAAAAAATCACGTTTAATAACGGTGACGGTAAAGATTTTACGGTTCCAAAAGAAGCGATTGCGTCTTGGATCAGTATAAAAGCAGATACGACTCGCCGTAAGCTTTCTTACACAATTGATGCAGATAAAGCAGATTATTATTTGTCTCAAGTTCTTCCAAAAGAGCTTAATCAGCAAAAGATTAATCAGGAAGATGCAGTCAATAAAGAAGGCAAGTTTATTTTCACAACACTTAAAGGTTCTAATGGTGTTGAAATTAGCTATTCCGATAGTATTGCGAAAAAGGCTGTAGAATCTTTGCGCGATGGCAATGATTTCAAGATGTCTGTTCCTTCAAAAATCACTAAGTTTACCGTTGAAAAGAAGCTTGTTGAAATGCGCATTGTTGTTGACAAAACAACCCAAACGGCTTCTGTTTATAGGAATGATGAACTTGTAAAAACATTCCCTGTTTGCACAGGTAAGCGCGGTGCCGATGATTCAGCTTCTGGTACATTCTTTATTTACTTGCGTTATGCTTCACAAGATATGCGCGGTAGGAATGGCGATGGCTCTCCTTACTTCTCTCCTGGAGTGCGTTGGGTTAGCTATTACCATGGTGGAGAAGGCTTCCACACCGCTTCTTGGAATTATAAGGGTATTGCAACTGGCGATGCTGCAAATCACGGCTCTCATGGTTGCATAAATATGTATGAGCAAGATGCTCGCTGGATTTTTGAAAATTGCCCACGTGGCACTATTGTGCAAATTGTTGGCACGACTCCGGATGGTCCGGTACGCGAATGAGCGAATCTGTGGGTAACTCACTTAACAAAGATGAACGCGCCGAAGGACTTTCGCTTTCTGCGCGTTCTAATCTTGAGTATGTGCAAAGCCCACAATCTACTCCGCAATTAGTGGCGTCTAGACGGATTAGCAGTGCGCCAATTCCTGTGCATGTTACGGCAACATTGTTTGACGCTCCTTCTAAAGCTGAGCGTATTGACAATAAGCCATTGCTTGTGCGTTTTGGTCGCAGGCTCGTTACATCTATTGTCGGCATGTGGATGCGTCTTGCTGGTCGTGTTGCTCGTCGTTTTGGCTGGTTTCCAAGTGTTGAGCCATATATTGGGTATGGAACGCATAGATATGCTCGCTTGATTTGCAGAACTGTGTATGCTCCAAAGCTTGGTCATCATTCTGCTCTAAAACGCGGAATTTATGCGATGCTTGTTGTTCCTGCTGTGCGTGTGCGCGTGGCTTTGTCTATTGATGGTATTCCTGTAGAAACAGCTCAAATTGGCGATTCTGAAATATACGATAAGCCTGAAGGTTCACGCGATGGTAGTGCAGAGTACTGTATTTCTGACCGTGCAGGGTATTTAGATTTAATTACCGAACGCGCTTTAGAGCCTGGTCGTCACGTTGTTTCGTATTCTGTTAGTGACCGTGAGCCTGTAAAAGCGAGTTTATTTGCTATTGATGCAAATGTTCCTGTTGGTGTTATTTCGGACGTTGACGACACTATTATGGTTACTCAAGCGCCTTCGCCAATTCGCGCTGCTTATAATTTGCTTATTATGAATCCTGCTCATCGTTCGCCAGTTGCTGGAATGTCTGAGTTTTTCCAGTCTTTAGAGCGTTTGCGTGACGATATTCCATTTTTCTATCTTTCTACTTCTCCGTGGAATGTTGAGGCTTCAATTCGTCACTTTATTGATCGCGAAAAGTTTCCTGAGGGTCCTCTTCTTCTTCGTGATTTGGATCCGCGTCCTAAAACTTTTATTCCAAACGGACCGCAGCATAAATTAGAATTTGCAACTCAACTTATGGATGATTTTCCTGGCATGCGTTTTGTGCTTATTGGCGATGATGGTCAAAAGGATCCTTTAACGTATGCGAATATTATTCGTAAGCATCCAGGTCGTGTGCTTGCAGTAGGTATTAGGCAATTGCGTAAGCGTGCTACTGTTGAGGATTTTCGTCGTAAATTATCTCGTGATTTTGCTGTTGCTTTAAGTGCATCTAAACGTGCGTATGTTTTTTCGGATGCTCTTGATACTACGTGTGAAGATGCGCAAGAAATTCCTACTATGGCGATCGAAAAATTAAATAATGCTAACGAGTTTTCTGGTGATATTGATGATTTTGATGATGCTCAAATGCGCATAATTGAAGCAGAAGGTGCTGCTGGTACTTTGCAAGGCGTGCCATTTTTTGCAGCTCCTCAAGGCAAAGATTTAGCTAAAGTAATGCTTCCGTTTATAGAGGAAGCGATTGCGAAATAGTATAAAATAATTGCAAAATAATTTTGTAATATTAAAGAATTGCAGAAAATATTTCGTTACTAATATATAAGAGCTGAAGAAAATACTTAATGAAAATTAAAAGAGGTGTAGCTATGAATAATCAAGATTTTGCAAAGCCAAAAGCGGCAGAACGCATACCGTCGGCACGTGAATTCCATGGCGACACTTATATAGACGAATATGCTTGGATGAAAGATCGCAATAATCCTAAGCTTATGGAATACGTCAATAGTCAAAATGCTTATACTGAACAGCGTGTAAAGCACTTAGCAAACTTGCGTTCTACATTATTTGACGAGTTGCGCTCAAGAGTTCAAGAAACAGACATGTCTGTTCCTGTGCGCATGAATAATTACTGGTATTATGTGCGCACTGAAAAAGGCAAACAATACGCTGTGCAATGCCGTATGAAAGTCGAAAATAGTGACGATTGGAATCCGCCAACTATCGACAATTCTGCAAAACCTGGCACAACTGATGGTGAAGAAATTTTATTTGATGCAAACCTTGAATCTGAGCACTCTGGTGGCAAGTTCTTTAGAGTCGGTGGAATGGATTTGAGTACCAACGGTTTGAGAATGCTGTACGGTGTCGACACTCAAGGTGATGAACGCTTTAACTATTTTATTCGTGACTTTTCTACAAAAACATGTTCTTGGTTGCAGTTGGAAGAATCGTGGGAAAATCTTGCTTCTGCTTCACTTTCTCCAGATGGAAAATGGATGTTTTATGTAAAGCTTGATGATGCTTGGCGTCCTTATCAAGTTTGGAGGCATAAGGTCGGCACTAAAGTTTCCAGCGATGTAAAAGTTTTTGAAGAAACTGACGAGCGATTTTTTGTTGACGTGTATGAAAGTTTTGACGAACGATACATGATGATCAGTAGTAGTTCAAAGACTACATCGCGTGTGCTCATGCTTCCTTTGAGCAATCCTGAGGGCGAATTCCGTATGGTTATTGAGCCGGTTGAGGGAGTGGAATACGATATTTCTTTCGCTTGCTTCGAGAATGCTGGCGAAAATGGTGAAGATATTCCAATTGCGATTGTGTGCCATAACGCTAAAAATCCTAATTTTGAAATTGACATTATTGATATGAGAGGAAATTCCGGAAAGTTTGATGAGCATGTAACGTATAAGCTTTCGGATGGAGTATGTGTTGCTTCGGGTTCTCCTTATGGTTGCGAGCAAGGAGATGCTTGGCAAAAAGGTGCCGGAAGTGAGCCTATTACAAAGCCTTATAATTCGCCTCAAAATCCTGAAATATTGCAAAATGCAGTTGGATTGAGCATAAGCGGATTGTCAATGTACAAAAATTATGTGGCATTAGCTTACCGTTCTCAAGGTTTGCCGCATTTGGCTGTAATGAGCAAGAAGCGCGCTGTTGAAGATTTTTTGCAAGCAAAACCGTGGCGTTTTTGCGAAGTGCGACCGCTTTCTTCCCAGCTTGCGAATCAATTTACGGATCAACCTACGGATCAATTTTCTTCTCAACTTACGGATCAACTTGCGGATCAAGCGCAAGTCGAATCACGTGCTGCGCTCGCAAATATTTCACAAGAAGAAATCAACAATAATCGCTTATTTAGTATTTCTATGACTGGAAATCCTTCGTACGAAGCTCCGCATATGCGTTACGCTTTTGGCAGTTACGCAACTCTAGGTCAACTTCGCGAGTTGGATCCTTTAACAGGCGAAGATGTGTTGCTCAAGCAAGGTAAAATTTTAGGCGAATTTAATGAGCACAATTATGCTGAAAAGCGCGTTTGGATTACTGCTCGAGATGGTGAGCGTGTGCCAGTATCGCTTGTGTGGCGTCCGGATAAAATTTCTCAAACTGACTCAATGTTTATTACTGGTTATGGAGCGTATGAAGTTAGTTCAGACCCTACTTTTTCTGTCGGTCGCTTGAGTTTGCTGGATCGCGGCGTGTTATATGCGCAAGTGCATGTGCGAGGCGGTGGCGAAATGGGTCGCGCGTGGTATGAGCAGGGTAGGCGCGTTAATAAAAAGCATACTTTTGAAGATTTTGTTGATGCCACGCGTGCTTTGCAAAATGCTGGTTTTGCTTCCGCTTGCCATACTGTTGCAAACGGTGGTTCAGCGGGAGGCTTGCTTATGGGTGCTATAGCAAATATGGCTCCGGAATGTTATGCAGGAATTGAAGCAGACGTGCCTTTTGTAGATGCCCTTACGTCTATGCTCGACTCTTCTTTGCCGCTTACTGTAACAGAGTGGGATGAGTGGGGCAATCCGCTCGATGATTCTGAAGCTTATGCTTATATGAAATCGTATACTCCTTACGAAAATGTGCCTTGCGCAAAAACGGAAGATGGTCGCAAGAAGTTAGCTGATTTTCCGAAAATCTTAATCACATCGTCTATTCACGACACGCGCGTACTTGTTACAGAACCTTTGAAATGGCTCGCTAAATTGCAAGCTTCTGGGGTTGATGCAATTGCTCGTATTGAAACTGACGGTGGTCACGGTGGCACTTCTGGCAGGTACAGGCAATGGCAGGAGTTAGCTTATGAAAACGCATGGTGCTTGCATGTTATGGGAGTAAATAGTTAGTCGGAAGCGGCAGAAACTTTACTGCGTTGTAAAGTAAATGTCGTTTGTGTGCTAAAAGGCGGCAGAAACTTTACTGCGTTGTAAAAAAACGGTCGTTTGCATGCTAAAAAGCGGCAGAAACTTTACAGCGGCGTAAAGTAAATGTCGTTTCCTCGTCTTTCGTGATATCATAGGTCAGGTGATGTGCGTTTTTCGCTTACGTTTTTCGTTTGCGTTTGCGCTCATCCGCATACAGGTAGTTCAATGGAGATATCTACTTATTGCTTAATGAAGGGGTAGAGCAGCAATGGCAACACTCAGCGTTGACAGTGATGAATTTTCACTGCAACATACCGCATTGTTTAAGCAAGTTCCAGCTGATCAAGTAAAAGAATTGATGCAGTATTTGCAAGAATCGACATTTAAAAAAGGTTCGGCAATTTTTAATGAAGGCGATACTGACCATCGAATGTACTTGCTTGAGCGTGGAAGAGTAAAATTAGTTCGTCATTCAAACGACAATCGTGTGCAATTGTTAAGTATTCACACTCCTGGCGAAATTCTAGGCGAAATTCCCGTTTTTGATCCTAGCGGCGGTCCTCGTACAGCTTCAGCAATATCTATTACCAACAATACTAGAGTTTTATGGCTAGAAAATGACGTGTTATTCCATTGGCTAAACAATCACCCTAGCGTTGCAGTAGATATGCTTCAAGTGCTTGCAGCGCGCATGAGAGCAAATAATGAGCGAATTTCCGACTTAGTTTTTATGGATGTTCCTGCTCGTTTAGCGAAGACTTTGCTGAATTTAGCTTCAAGATTTGGCGAGCCTATGAGCGATGGCTTGCTTGTGCCGCATGATTTAACGCAAGAAGAGCTTGCGCAACTTGTTGGCTCTTCACGCGAAACAGTTAACAAAGCACTTATGGATTTTGCAAACAGAGGCTGGATTATGCGCCAAGGCAGGTCAATTATTATTTATAAGCCTGGCATGCTTATTCGTCGAGCTGAGCGTTAAAGTGCGAATGTTTATGATGCCAGTTTTCAAGTAGAGGCAAACCTTTAGAATAGTACGCATGCCGAAAAAGAATTCACTGACTGTTCGCCGTGTGCTAGCACTGTTCCTTACCTACATCACTTTGTGTGTTGCAGGAGGTGTTGCAGCAAGTATTATGTTTGTTCCTGGCGTAATGAGCGTGAATAGCATAGTGAAAACAGTAGTACCTTCACTTCGCGTTGACGGCATCGATTTTGATGTAACTGCTTTGCCGCAAAAATCGCGACTTTACGCTTCTGATGGCAAAACTATTATTGCAACTTTTTATGCTCAAAACCGCACTGTAGTGCCGCTCCGACGCATATCGCAATATATGCAGCGAGCAATGGTTGCTCGTGAAGACCGTCGATTCTTTGAGCATTCCGGCGTAGATATGCAAGGTGTTATTCGCGCATTCGTGCAAACATTCGTTAAAAAGGGAGATATGCAAGGTGGCTCTTCCTTAACTCAGCAATATGTAAAAAATGTGCTTATGATTAAAGCTCGCGAAAATAACGATCCTTTAGCTGAGTATCACGCTTCTGAAGGCACTATTGCTCGTAAATTGCGCGAAATGCTTATTGCAATTCAAATGGAGAAAAAATACTCTAAACTTGAGATTTTGCAGGGATATTTAAATATTGCGCAGTTCGGTAGCAATAATATTTACGGCGTAGAAACTGCAGCTCATCGCTACTTCAATACGAGCGCTGCAAAACTTAATCTTGTGCAATCGGCAACTATTGCTGCAATTACAAAGAATCCTTCGCGTTACGATCCTTCTATTGAAGCAAATCAGCCTGAAGCGCAAAAGCAGCGCAATATTGTACTTGATTTAATGCTTCGTCAAGGTTTTATTACTAAGAGCGAGCATGATTCCGCTGTTGCTATTCCTCTTAAAAGCACTCTTAACATACAGAGGGAAGTTTCTAAGATTGGATGCCAAGCTGCAGGTGATGCAGCATTCTTCTGCGATTATGTAACGAAGAAAATTTTGCATTCTCGCGAGTTTGGTAAAACTGCTGCCATGCGCGAAAAGTTGCTTACTGAGGGTGGTCTTGATATCTACACAACTATGGATTTGCGCGCCAGCAAGGCTGCTATGAAAGCTGCTAGAGATACGATTCCTGTAAACGATAAGAGCGGTTTTGAAGTTTCAATTGCGGCAATTAAGCCTGGAACTGGTGAAGTTTTGGCATTTGGCAGCAATCGTATTTATGATGCTACGGATGCTGCAAAATCAGATCCTACGCATACGGCTTTGAACTATGCTGTAGATGAGCGCGATGGTGGCGGTCTTGGTTGGCAGATTGGTTCTACGTGGAAGCCAATTAATATGGTTGCATGGATGCTTGCTGGAAAGTCGATTAATCAGCCTCTTCGCACTTCTATGCTTTACAACAATGCTGATTTTAATTGCAGCAAATTCCGCGGAGTTGGTAGTTGGTCAGTTCAAAACTCTGGTGGTGGCACAACTAATCCGGAAACTCCTTTGCAAGGTCTTGTGCGCTCGCATAACACCACTCAGGCTTCTATGGCTCAGCAAATTAAGCTGTGCTCAATCGCGGATGCTGCTCGCATACTTGGTTACCATAATTCGCCTCTTGGTCAGGAAAGTGTGTATTCTTCTAACTCGCTTAATCCGCCTATGACGATTGGTTCTGTGCAAGCTTCGCCTTTAACTGTGGCGAATGTGTATGCAACTATTGGCGCTGATGGCGTGGCATGCGATCCTATTGCTATTAAGCGAGTTGTTGACAAAAACGGTAAGCGTTTGAAAGTTCCTAGTGCGCATTGCCATCAAGCAATTCCAAAGGGAATTGCTCAAACTGCTGCTTATGCGCTGAATCAGGGTGTTGTGCAACCTGGCGGCGAGGCTTCAACTACCCAACTTGATGGTGGTCGCAAGACTTTCGCAAAAACTGGTACTAACGAACAGTACTACATGACTACAGCTGGTTTTGTGCCGTATCAAGTTGCTTCGTTTGTGGCAGTTGGTAACGCCGAATCACAAAAAAGCTTTAATGGCATGACTATTAACGGTCGTACAATGGCAGCTTGGTATGGTATGTATATTGCAACGCCAGCGTGGAAACAGTTTATGAATGACTATTTGAAAGCTGCTAACATTCCTGTTGACAACGATTATGGCAAGCCTGATCCAAAGTACACTGCCGGTGGAACTCTGCCTGGCATGCCTAAAAATACTGTTAAAACTGATCAGCAGAAGCGAGATGAAGACGCTAGAAAGCAGGCAGCACAAGAACAGCAGGAAGAAGCTAAGAAACAAAAGAACACGCAAGATCAGTACGGCACTGCTCGTCGCGACGACTATAGTAATTCAGAAACTGATAATTACTAAATGGTATTTGTTAACTCGTAATTGCTAGTTAACTTACTAAATACTAAGTTGTTTTGTGCTGTTCCTTACAAATAGACCCTTACTTATGCTACTTGATTGTGAGCAAAGTAAGGGTCATTTTTAGCGCAAATACGCACTGTACTAGTTCAAATCCGCACCAACTGCGTCTGTAACATGCTCAAAGCCGTCGCGTTTCAAAAGATCCGCAAGTCCGCGTTTCAGCGTTGTGATTTGCTGCGGTCCTCTGTACATAAGTGACGTAATAAACATAACCAAATCAGCGCCTGAGCGAATCTTCTCATATGCTTGCTTTGGCGTAAATACTCCGCCAATGCCTGCAATAGCAAAACGTTTACCAAAAGCTTTGCGCGTGCGTCGAATAAGCTCGTTGCTTGCGCTATAGGTAGGACCTCCAGAAAGTGCTCCTTGCCAATCTTCCGGAACATCAAGTCCTGCGCGATTCTTTTGCAAGTTCGCAATACTTACTCCGTCAACTTTATGTTCGGCAAGTACGTCAAGCAAAGATTTGAACTGTTCCCAACCACCGTGCAAATTAAGCGGCATCTTAACTAACGTTGGCTGAGGTCGCTTAATAGTGTCAAGATCGGTGAATAATTTGTCAAGTGCTTCCGGCTGACTAAATGGTTCACCCACACGCGTGTTCGGGCATGAAATATTTACTTCAATTATTGAGCTTTTTCCGGCTGCACGTTCCATAGAAATATGGTAGTCTTCAATTCCTTCTTCCAAGTCGCCAACTAAGTCGTCGTTTGTGCGCGCAATAGAAATAGACATATTCATAGACTTTGCATGCGTCCAGGCTTTCTCGGCTCGTGCAACAACGGCTTCGCTGCCATCGTTTGCTAGTCCTGCGTGTACAAGAATAGAGTCATATTCTGGAAGGCGATGATACCAAGGTTTTTGATTTCCTTCGCATGGTCGGCTTGTGGTAGAGCCAACTGTTTCAAAACCAAAGCCGGCGTTGTCTAGTACGGTCGCCATTTGGCAGTTTTTATCCAGTCCTGCACTTAAGCCAAACGGATTTGCAAAATCCACACCCATAACGTTAGTTTCTAGCACTGGGTCTGTGTAGTTAAGCATTTCGCGAAGAAGCCACATTAATCCAGGAGTGCGTTCGCTAAATTTGCAAAAATTAATCATGCGATCATGCGCTTCGTCTGGAGGAATGTTAAAAACAAAATGCGGTTTAATAATGTGTTTGTATGAGAATGTAAAAAGGTCGGTCGTTGCTTTATTGACGACATTGTGCAATGAGTGTTCAGAAACGTAATACATATTTATATAGTAGGGCATTATTGTTATATGCGCTATTACTTAGTGTATTTTGTGCGTTTTTTCTTGCCGTAGTTTGTGCGTTTTCTTCCTTAGTACGCGTTCGTTTTTGTGCGATTTTTCATAAAACTTGCTTTGCTTGACAACAAAATGTGCGTTCTTTTCGTTTTAATGCCCTGAAACGCTCAATTACGTTTGTTTTTTGCGTTTACGTGTGCGATAATGTTCGTATGATTTCTTCACAGCGTCAACATTTGATTTTAAGCCGTCTCCGTACGCGCGGTGCTGTTCGCATTACTGCGCTTTCTAAAGAACTGAACGTTTCTGCTATGACGGTTCGCAGGGATATCGCAGAGCTTTCGGATCGTGGGCTTTTAAAGCGCGTTCACGGTGGCGCAGTAACGACTAATACTCTGCTTTCGGAGCCGCTGTTTTCTGTAAAGTCGCAAATGGATATTGGTTTGAAGGATGCAATTGCGCGTTTGGCTGTGGATTATGTGTCTCCTGGAGATGTGATTGCTATTGGCGGCGGTACCACTGCTTATGTGTTTGCGCAACATTTGCTCGAGTCGCGCAGGGCTTCTGGTATTACGATTTTGACCAATTCGATTCCTGTTGCGGAGCTTGTGCAAGCTTTAGAGTCGAAGGATGTCGAGGTTATTGTTACCGGTGGCGTGATTACGCGTTCCAATTCGCTGGTTGGGCCTATTGCAGATAAAGTTGTTGCTTCTCTTCGTGTGAATACCGTTTTTCTTGGCACGCATTCTGTGTCTCTTCCTCGCGGATTCCTTATGCCAAATTCTTTGGAAGCTGCTACTGATATGGCGTTAATGGATATTGCGGATCGCACGATTATTTTGACGGATCATACTAAATGGAGTTGTACGTCGCTTTCGCTATTTGCTCGTTTTGATCAGGTTGATACTGTTATTACCGACGATGGTTTGGATGCTGATTCTCAGCTTCGTACGCGTGAGCTTGTGAAGGATTTGGTTTTGGCACCTGTTATTGATGAGCGAGATGTTCTTGATGCGTCTAATGCTGACGATTTAGTGAGTTCTGGAGATTCTGACGATTTGCTTGATTAGTATTTTTGCGAATATTTTTGCAAAGTTTAATTTTGCGCGCTGATGATTTTAATGCCCGAGTGAGTTGTTTACTCGGGCATTTTTGGTTTTTCTGTTTGGTTTTGCTTCAAGTGTGTCGATGTTTAAACAAATTTCGCCGATGGTTAAATATTGCGTTTTTCTTTGTTTTATAAGGCTGTTAAAGAAATCGCAAAACTCAAACCTTAAAGAAAGCTGAAAAAACGTTAAAAAAATCCAGTATATGGCGTGTCGCGTAATTTTTATTAAAAAATACAGAAAAATGTCGTAAATATTTCTGCTTTTTAATGAATATAACGAATATTTACTAAGATTTTTGTATTTTTGGCGCTTAGAAATCTGAATTTTAGTGTTGAGTTTTCTGAGAGCTTGCGGTAAGTTTTAACTCAGTTACCGGTTGAATCCCTAGTTCACTGGTACGAGCGGGAAACCGCAAATGGCAAATTTTTCTTCGCATACCCTAGTGCGAAGGAGAAGAAGAAAGGAAAATATTATGTTGAATAAGAAGGCTATCGCCGCATTCGCTGCCGGCGCCACCCTCCTCTCTGGTTTCGCTTTTGCTGCACCAGCAATGGCTAATGTTAACGTTCCAGATTGCCCAGTAAATAGGGAAGAATGGAATCTTAAGAGCGAGAATGAGTCTATCGCTGCTTTAGCTAAGAAGGCTTGGGATGATGCAAAGGCTGATGTCCCAGCTGTTCCACAAGAGCCACAAGAGCCATCTAAGGCTGAAGTTAAGGCTTTGTATGTGGCTGATGGCAATGATGGCAAGCTTAAGATGGTGACTCCTCTTCCTAATGACACCAAGCCAGAAGATGCTGCAGCTGCTCAGGCATATGTAAATCAGAAGAACCTGTATGTTGCCAACAAAGCCAACTACGATGCTAAGCTCGCTGCTGCTAATGATGCTCATGCCCAGTATCTCAAGGCTTTGGACAACGTTAATAACTGCTCTAACCCAGATCCAACTGAGGATCAGGTTAAGAGGGCTCTTATTAACAAGGTTCGTCTTGCTAAGATGAACTTGGACAACAAGGATGATGAACTTGCTGTTGCTAAGAATAAGTTCAATGATGCTTATAAGGCTTTGGTTGCTGCTATTGCTGAGTACAATGCTCGCATGGATGCATTCAGTGCTGCTAATGGAAAGCTCAACGCATTCTTGGCTTCTGGCGTGAATGATTCTGCTACCCTTACTCGTTTGCGTGATGCTGCAGATCGTGCTGAGGCTCACCTTAAGCGTGCAACTCTTGCTCTTGCCAAGGCTAAGGCTGCTTATGATGATGCTCTGGCAAAGGATTTGGCTGCTGTAGCTGCTTATAATAAGGCTTTGCAGACTTACAAGGATGTTTACAATGAGGCTGTTGCTGCTGGTGTGAACCCAGCTTTGTTGCCACCAGTTGTGACTTCTGATCCTTTGGATCCAAAGGTTCCAGCTGTTCCTGGTTTGAAGCATGCTTATGCTTCTGCTATGAGCGGTAAGTTTGGTAAGGAAGCTAAGGCTGCTGAGGCTGCTGCTAAGCAGGGTAAGGATACCAAGGCTTCTGCTCAGCAGAACAACAATGCTAACGGTGCTGCCGCTGGTGCAAACGGTGCCGCTGCTGCTGGTTTAGCTAAGACTGGTGCTGCTGTAGCTATGGCTGCTGTTGCTGCTTCTGTGCTTGCTGGCATGGGTGCTGCTCTTCGCAAGATCCGTCACTAAGCTGAAATCTGATTCAGTGATGAATCATTTGGGCTTTAGCTTACTGGTTGATCGTTGAGTCGATTTTACTGTGAATTACTTAGTCTAGTGTGCTAAAAGGTGCGCTAGACTAAGTTTTTTTTTATAGCAATTTTGAGATCTGTACGCTTGTATTTACCGCGTTCGTTCTCATCCATTAGTTGCATTAAGTTGCTATTCTTACCTTTCTGAATATAATTCAAACTATAAAATCGGTTTATTGTATACTAATAAAGGTTATGATGTCAATTCAAAAGAATAATAAAAAATATGATGAATCTAAAGGTATTCTATATAAACTAATAGATTGTTCAATTGTATTACTTGGCGTGATATTATCTGTTGGATTAGCGCTGTTTGCTACTTTTGTTATGCATAGAACTAATTCTTGGATTTCGATAGTAACTTGTTCTGTCGGTGCACTATTTGCTATTGCTAGATGGTTATGTGATAGAAAAGCAATCGAAGCAAGTTGTGGAACAGATTGCAAGTATGATGATGAAGAAACAGCGTATAAACTGATTAAATCTACAATTGAAGGTTGCTTACTAGTATTTACCTTTGTCTGTGTATTATGTGGATTAGATAGAATATAGAATGTTTATTCCGCATTAATTGGAAAATGTCGGTAAAAGTACTTTAGCATTTTGGGCTTATAACCCGAAATTCGATTTCTTAGATGTGTTTTCCGTGGTTCTGCGACCTTTCCTTTACTCCCGTGTAAAGTTTTTGCCGTTTTTTCGCGCCTAGCCGACCGTTTCTTTACGCCGCTGTAAAGTTTCTGCCGTTTTTTCGCGCCTAGCCGACCGTTTCTTTACGCCGCTGTAAAGTTTCTGCCGTTTTATCGCGCGCATCCGACCTTTCCTTTACACTCGCGTAAAGTTTCTGCCGCTACCTGCCAATTCCGCACCTTCTTTCCGTACCTTTTATCCACAATGCAAGAAATTTATTTACGCATGAATAATGCTTTAATAACCTTGCATTATGAATAATTTTTATATAAACGATTTATTTTCGAATAGCGAACAAAATAAGTGTTGCTTCGCCCCGAAAACTAATGCTGAAAGAAAAGCAGTTCAAAGGTCATCGCAACGTGGAGAAGCTGTGCGCGTGTACAAAAATCTTTACATGCGTAAAGAATATTGGAATAGTCTTTACGAAGCTGAAAAAATACGTCATATTGCGTTATCTATTATTGAATCGCACCCCGATTGTAAATTAACAGCTTCGACTGCCTCGGCACTTCTTGGGTATCAAGTTTCGAAAGATTATGACAGCGAAAAAAATTGCTATGATAATGCTTTTCTTAGCAAAAAGAAAAATTGTGTGGACGCAAGAGATACTAAAATTTATATTCGAAGCAACAAGCGAAAATCAAACAAGTATAACAATCAACTAAAAGTTATTCCTTCCGTAGGTTACGAACAGAATGGTATGAGCGATGATGTCCGCATTTTAACGCGTGAGAATAACAGTACTGGACAATTAATAAAGCTTCCGCATGCAAGCGATTGCGTGACTGAAGAAATAAAAAGTCACTTGGTAGATAAAAGCACTATGTTGTTTGACGTTGCTAATAATTACTCATTTAGATTTGCTTTGCCTATTTTCGATTCAGCAGCGCGAGATAATGTGAATTTAAACAGAGTGATCGAAATTTGCAAAAGCCGATACTGCGATTGCAAGAATAACTTGAGTGGCGTCGATTGTAATAGTGAGATTGCAAATAATAAAACGTGTGCGAATAGCAGTTTACACAAAAACCAACGTCATTATACAAGGGATTACGCTTATTTGGATGACTTGCGAAACTATGCAAAAACGAATGGTGGGACTAATTTTTCATTGTCTTTTAAGCAAATTTTTGAGTGTGAACAAAAAAAGTTGGCTAAATTATGTAAGCTTTGCTTCTTTGCAAATAGTCTTAGCGAGAATGCTGGTGAATCCTTAGCTCGGGGAACAATGATTAATTTGGGATTTATGATACCAGAATTACAGCGTGAGTTTGAGATTCCACATATAAATTTGAAGTATCGTTGCGATTTTTTGTGGAGTCTGAATAATGGGGAGTTGATTGTTGGGGAGTTTGACGGGTATTCGAAATACTACATTGATACAGATGATGCGCAATATAAGAATGTGAATCTTAATTCTTCAGAAGACAATAAAAATTTATTCGAATCGCGAAACCAGAGTGTTATTCATAAGAATATCGACAAACAAGCGGAACGTGAGGTATTGCTTATGAAGGAATGTGGCGTAAATAAAATCGTGCGCTTTAATTACTCGGATATCCTTGATCCTAGGAAGCTTGAGAAGAAACTTGCAGCTGTTGGAGTGCCTAGAATTATTGGGAAATAGCCGATGCGTGCGTGTGCTGCGGAACTTTGCGCTTGATTCCGACCAAAACTTTACTCCTGTGCAAAGTTTTTGCCGTTTTTTAGCACGAAAACGACCTTTTCTTGACAACGCTGTAAAGTTTCTGCCGCTTTTTAGCACGAAAACGACCTTTCCTTTACTCCCGTGTAAAGTTTTTGCCGTTTTTTGGCGCGTAGCCGACCGAAACTTTACGCCGCTGTAAAGTTTTTACCGTCTGACACCATCGTTTAAGCGCGTAACTCTCGTCGTCACGAGCGTGCTGTAAAATAGCAAAGTTGTGTGCGGTTTTGGTGCTTGTCATCAAACATATCGCGCATATTTTGCAAACACACTCCTGCTGTGGAAGGTCCACAGCCGATAGTCCGAAGGAGGTGGGTGATGTCTGCACATAAGTATGAACTGATGTTCATTGCAAATCCTGAGCTGGATGAGCACGGTCTTAAGAAGTTGACCGAGCAGTATCTTGAGCTTGTCACCAACGAGGGCGGTTCCGTTGACGGTACCGATTACTGGGGTCGCCGCAAGTTTGCCTACGAAATTGAAGGCAAAACCGAAGGTAACTACGTTGTGGTGAACTACACTGCCGAGCCATCTGTAAGTGACGAACTTGACCGTGTTTTGAACCTTAACGAATCTGTAATCCGCACGAAGATTCTTCGCAAGGACGCTAAGTAAAAACTAGCAAAACTAAGTAAGCTCTAGTGAATTAAATAAAAACTAGTTAAGCTAAATAAATACGTAAACAACCGCGCATAAGTTGCGCACAAAATTGCCAGTAATTGCTAACTAACATGCGATTACGAGTAAAGCGAGAAAGAAAAGGCACGATATGGCAGGTGAAACAATTATTACCGTCGTGGGAAATCTCACTTCGGATCCTGAATTAAGGGCACTTTCCAACGGTGCTTCTGTTGCGAGCTTTACCATTGCATCCACACCTAGAACGTTTAATCGTAATACGAATCAGTTCGAGGATGGGCCTGCATTATTTATGCGTTGCTCAGCGTGGAGAGACTTGGCAGAACATTGTGCAAACAGCCTTTCTAAAGGCATGCGCGTGATTGCTCAAGGCAGGTTGTCGCAGCGTTCGTATCAAGCGCAAGACGGCTCTAATCGCACAGTTGTTGAACTTACAGTTGACGAAATTGGTCCATCTTTGCGTTATGCAACTGCGCAAGTTAACCGCCAAAGCTCTTCAACAGGTTTTGCTGGTGGCTCGCGTGCAGCAAATGCTGCTGGTGCAGGTTATGCTGGCGGAGCAAATTATGCTGCTAGCCAGGCCGCTTCTCAGCATGCCGCAAGTTCTTCAGCGGCTGATCCGTGGAGTGCTGCTGCGCCAACAAACGATAGTTTTTCAACTTTCGGTGCCAATTCTGATTTTGGTGGCGATTCTGAAGAACCTGAGTTCTAGCGTTTTAGTTGAGCTATAGATAGCGTATTTATTTATTTATGCACTTATTTACGCGCTTACTTAATCCTTATAAATACATCATCAGTTACATGTTATGCGAACAAAAAGCATAACGGATTTGAGAGAGGACATCTTATGTCACGCAAAAGGCCGCAACCACCGGTCAAGCCTTTCAAAAAGAAGCCAAATCCTTTGAAGGCTGCCAAGATTACTGAAATTGATTATAAAGACGTTGCTTTGCTGCGCAAGTTCGTTTCTGACCGCGGCAAGATTCGTTCCCGTCGTATCACCGGCGTAACCGTGCAGGAACAGCGCAAGATCGCGAAGGCAGTGAAGAATGCTCGCGAAATGGCTTTGCTTCCTTACGCCACTACCGGTCGCTGATTGAGAGGATAGGAATATGGCTGAAACCAAGGTTATTCTTACCAAGACTGTTGCCAACCTCGGTCACTCTGGTGACGTTGTTGAAGTTAAGGCTGGCTATGCACGCAACTACCTGATTCCTCAGGGTCTTGCTTTTGCATGGAACAAGGGTGCTGCTTCCCAGATTGAAGCAATGCGTCGCGCTCGTCTTGCCAAGGCTGTTGCCACTCGTGAAGAGGCAGTTGCAGCTAAGGCTCAGATTGAAGGCACCGTTGTGGAGCTTTCTGCTAAGGTTTCCGAATCCGGCAAGCTTTTCGGTGGCGTTTCTGCCGATAAGATTGCTGCTGCTTTGGCTTCCAAGGCTCAAGTTGAGGCTCGCGCAATTAAGGTTGCTACTATTAAGACCACTGGTGAGTTCCCAGCAACCGTAACGTTGCATCCGGAAATCACCGCTTCCTTCACTGTTAAGGTTGTGGCTGAGTAAGTAGCTTTGTGAATTTTACAAAACATGTTGCAGCAAGCAGATTCTTGCTTTTAGTGGTTTTCTGCTTGTAATACATGTGGATTGAACTTAAGCATTAGCTCTGCGTTTGCGTTGTATTGAGTTTTCTCATTGCGATGCTGCGCAGAGTTTTTTTATGCTGCAATATTTTGAAAATGTGAATGTGTTGTAAGTGTCACGTGCGTAACGTAGTTTTTTAAGTTTTACTCGACTAAATTAGAACAGTTGGAAAATTGCGAAATTATAAAGGAGATGCAAACTGTGCTGGAAAGCAAATATGAACTGGCTGACGAGCTTAGTATGAACGCAAAAGCGCAAGATGCCAACATATCTGCTATTCGCAATGACGAAGAGTATGCTTGTAAAAATTCCGTAAGCGCAAATCTTGAAAACGCAATAAAATACAGCAATCACAAAGGTTATGGCGAAACTTGCGCGAAGGTTATTCTTTTTGGCGAACATTCCGTGGTCTATGGCCATTCTGCAATAGCTTTGCCGCTTAAAAACTTGCGTATGCGCGCTGTCGTAACTAGTTGCAATGAATCTTTAGCACCTGCATCAAGCGAATCTTTAGCACCTGCTTCGTGTGAATCTTTATCTTCTACATCAAGCGAATCTTTAGCATCTACGACGAATCTCGATTCACATATAACTCTTTCATGCCTTGACTTTACTGGCAAACTTTCCGAAATTCCTACGCGCTTTAATAGCATACGAACAGCAATTCGCGCGTCGCTAGAGTTTGCAGGGTGGAACGGTGAGAATTTGCACATTTTTACCGAGTCTGATTTTCCAGCAGAACGAGGTCTTGGTTCGTCTGCGGCAGCTGCTGGTGCTGTAATTCGTGCGATTCTTGACTATTATGGCGTTGCAGCTAGCAATGATGAGATTTTTAAGTTGACGCAGACTGCTGAGTGTGTGGCTCACGGACGTTCTTCAGGCTTGGATGCCACTGCAACTGCTGCTTCCTGGCCTGTGCGTTTTAGTCGTGGCTGTTTTGATCGCATGGAAATTAACATGCCTGCGTGGCTTGTTTTGGCGGATTCTGGATGCAAAGGAATGACTCGCGAAACAGTTGAAGCTTTGCGTTCTCGTTTAGAATCGAATCCTGTTGAAGTTGGAGCGCAGCTCAATAAATTGGGGGAGATTGCGGCTGTTGCAGAAGATGATTTGGCGTTTGGCCGTATTGAAAATATGGGTAAGCAAATGACTTTCGCACACCGTATTTTGGCGGATTTGGGCGTAAGTACTGCAAAACTTGACGCCTTGGTAGATGCTGCTTGTCAGCATGGCGCGTTGGGTGCAAAACTTACCGGTGGAGGTGGTGGAGGATGTGTCATTGCGCTGGCTGATAGTGAGGATGCTGCTAAGCGAGTGAGTGAAGCTTTTAAAAATGCCGGTGCTTGCGATACGTGGGTTGTAAATATAGGTGATTCTGCAATAAATTGAATCTTATTTTTACTTGAAATGTAGCATAAACTTTACAGTTGTTTAAAGAAAAGAAGCTTGTGCGCACTGTTTTGCTAAAATATTGCTTAGCACATTAACAAACGAGAATTACTTATCTGCCGCAAAAGGAACAGCATGCAAAATGTTGAAATTCAGCCAAAAATAACGTTTGACGCTAGTCTTTCACCCAACTCAGCTTTTGCTAAAGCAAACGCGAATATTGCGCTGATTAAGTATTGGGGTAAGCGCGATGAAAAGCTGATTTTGCCTTATACTTCCTCGCTTTCGCTCACCCTTTCGGATTTGTCTACAACTACAAGCGTAAGTTTTGCGAATAATCTTGAACAAGATACTTTTACTTTAGATAATGAAAAGATTTCGCCGTCTGCCAAAACTTTTCGTCGCGTAGTCGCTATGCTCGATTTGGTGCGTGAAATTGCAGGAATTTCAACGAAAGCAAGCGTTATTTCGCATAATATTGTGCCAACTGCTGCTGGTCTTGCGTCGAGTGCGTCTGGTTTTGCAGCTCTTGCGTCTGCTGCCTCGTACGCTGCTGGATTAAACCTAACTCCACGAGAACTTTCTAGACTTGCAAGACGTGGTTCTGGTTCAGCTTGTCGTTCGATTTTTGGAGGACTTTCAATTTGGCATGCAGGTTGCGACGACGAAACGTCTTATGCAGAGCCTATTGAAAACGCACAAGTTGCGCTTAAAAATTTAAACCTTGCTATGATTGTCGTCACTTTGGACGATAGCAAAAAGCCGATTTCTAGCCGAGAAGCGATGCGCAGAACGGTTGAAACTTCGCCAACGTATATGCAATGGGTTGAGCAGTCGAAGGACGACCTTGAAATTGCTAAAAACGCAATTCAGCGAGCAGATATTGAGCAATTGGGTGAGGTTGTTGAACGCAATGCTTTTGGAATGCACGAAACTATGCATAATGCTGTTCCATCGGTGAATTATTTGACTAGTAGCACGCATATTGTGCTTGAAGCGGTTAAAAATATGCGAAAAGATGGTTGGCTGGTGTGGTCTACGATGGATGCTGGTCCGAATGTGAAGGTGCTTACTTCTGGAGATGATGCTTATCGTGCGATGTGTCAGTTGCGCTCGCGAGTTGAAGATGGTTTGCGTAATTCTAGCGTTTTTTGTAATACAGAATATTGCGAGCCGAAATTTGCGATTGCGCTGCCAGGTGACGCTGTGACGGTGAGTACGAGTTTAAAATAGGCGGATAATATGACTCAAGTGCGCTCTAGTGCCCCAGGAAAGCTTTATATTGCGGGCGAGTATGCTGTTGTTGACGGCTGTGCTGCAATTGTTGCTGCTGTTAATCGTTATGTGACGGTTAGTGTAAGTGATGAAACTTTAAACGAAGAGTTACGCGAAAATTTGCAGAAAAATGCGCCTAGTAGCAGAAATTATTGTGGTGTGATTACCTCAGATGGCGAAAAATATAAACCGCTTCTTTGGTCGCGTGCATCCGACGGAAGTATTGAAATACAAAACGACGGAAAATATGCTTATGTGCTCGCTGCAATGTGCGTAGTCGACGCTTATGCTAGTGAGGAATGTGCGCCAAATATTAACCGAAAAAGTTACAATGTGCATATTTCTAGCGAACTTGATGACGCAAAAACCGGTAGAAAATACGGTCTTGGATCTTCTGCTGCGGTAACTGTTGCGGTTATTCGCGCGTTGTGCAAATGGTATGATTTGAATCTTTCGACTCCAGAAATTTGCAAGTTAGCGTTAATTGCGTCGTCGAGTGTTAAAAAATCCGGAAGCGGTGGAGACGTTGCTGCCAGCTCTTATGGCGGTTGGATTATGTATCGCGCGTATAACCGCGAGTGGCTTGAAGCTGAGCTTACGCTAGTAAAATCCGGATGCTCTGATTTCAGTGAGTTGTTGCACAAAAAGTGGCCGCGACTGGAAGTTAAGCGTTTAAACGTAGATAAGTCGCTAAAACTTTTAGTCGGCTGGACTGGTTCTCCTGCGTCTAGCGCAAAGCTAGTAAGTAGCGTAGAAAGTAGCGTTAAAACTAGTACGGAAAGTAGCGTTGAAAGTAACGCTGAAAATAACGTTGAAAGTAGCGTCGAAACTAGTGCTTTTGACAAAAAAATTAAATCTTTTACTTACGAAGATTTTTGCAAACAAAGTGAGATTTGCGTGCAAAAACTTGCGCGCGCAATTGAAAAGTTTGAAATAAGCGAAATCTATAGCGGTTTTGCTCAAAATCGTGCGTTGTTGCAAAAATTAAGTGCTCTTACTGGAACTGTTATCGAAACGCGTGAACTTACAAAATTTATTGAAATTGCGACTTGTGCCGGTATTCCTGCAAAAACTAGCGGTGCAGGCGGAGGAGATTGTGCAATTGCGCTGTCGACAATTTATGACAATAATGTAATTGAAACTATGAAATCTACTTGGGAAGCCAATGGAATAAAGCCATTGAATATTGATGTTACGGAAATTTTTGGAACTGGTAAGCCTTCTGAAAATATTGTATTAGACGCGTTTGCTAAGCGTAACGAGCTTAATATGCAATCTGCTCAATCTTGCATAATACAAAACCGAAAAGACGCGCATATTGCGCTTGCGGACAAGCAGTATAAAACTCGTGCAGATTCAGATTTTGACAAAGTGCGTTTTGTGCCGAATGCTTTGCCGCAAGTCGCGCTTGAAGAAATTGACGCTAGCGTGAGCGTGCTAGGAAGCGAAGTATGCGATTCTGTGCATTGGTGCTCGCCGATATATATTAACGCAATGACAGGCGGAAGTGATGCTGCTAAAAAAGTGAATGCAAGTCTTGCTAGAGTTGCTGCAAAAAATTCTGTTGCTATGGCGAGTGGATCTTTGAGTGCTGCTCTTCGAGACGAAACTTTACTCAGCACTTTCAGTGTCATAAGAAGCGAAAATCCACACGGATTTGTGATGGCAAATGTTAGCGCTGGAACTAGCGCGTCTGATGCATTGCGTGCTGTAAACATGATTCATGCGAATGCGTTACAAGTGCATTTAAATGCTGCACAAGAGTTGGTTATGCAAGAAGGCGATCGCGATTTTCGAAATTGGTTGCGCAATATTGAGTCTATTGTCAGTGCGTGTGAAGCTCTAAAAGTGCCTGTGATTGTGAAGGAAACTGGATGCGGAATTTCTGCTAAAGATGTTCAGTGTCTTAAAGATGTTGGAGTGCGCACTGTAGATGTTTCTGGTCGTGGTGGAACTAATTTTGTAACAATAGAGAATGCTCGCAGGAACTTAGGCGACTGTGATTATTTGGCTGATTGGGGTCTTACTACTGTTGAGTCGCTGGTTGACATACGCAAGTGTGATTCGTTAAAAAATATGGAAGTTTTCGCAAGTGGAGGAGTTCGCACGCCTTTGGATGTTGTGCGCGCGTTGGCTTTGGGTGCTTCTGCAGTTGGTGTCGCTGGCGAGTTTTTGCATACGCTTATGCATGAAGGTGAGGACGCGCTTTCTTTGCAAATTGATAACTGGAAGAAGCAAATTAGGGTGATTATGGCGCTTCTTGGATGCAAGACAGTTAAGGATTTACAAGAAAAGACTGAGTTTGTGCGTGCGGATTGTCTTGGTAAGTGATATACTTGTGTAGTTGTGCGTTCAAGCGTGCTTATTTGTTTATGCAATGTGCGTAAGTAATTTGCGTAAGTAGTTCGTGTGTTTGAATGACGCAAGACTTGCAAGTCAAAGAAAATAGGAGTCCATTATGGCAGCTCGTTGCGCAGTATGTGGCAAGGGACCGCAGACCGGTTTCAGCGTTTCACATTCGCACATTCGCAATAAGCGCACCTTCCGCCCGAACCTTCAGCCGGTTCGCACCACCATTGATGGCGAAAACGTTCGCCTTCGTGTGTGCGTAAAATGCATTAAGGCAGGCAAGGTTCAGCGCGTTGAGGCGTGAATCGCGTGTTAAATGTAAGGCCCTGAGCAGTGCTCGGGGCTTTTTTGTATTTGCATATTTTTTCGCGCGCACGTTATATTCCTGATTGCGGATGATTTATAATCGAAATATGCTAAATACGCCCACGAACTCAGCCAAAATGCATACTTCGCTTTCTGCGATAATCAGCAATAAGCGACGCGTTTCTGCATTAAAATCTTTGGGCATAGTCACAGTTGAAGACGCGTTAACTTACTACCCGTTTAGAGTTACAAGTCCACTGAGAATTGCGAACTTAAAAGATGTAAAAATTGGCGAAGAAGTGGCTTTCTATGCGCAAGTTCAGTCAATTAACGTTGTGCCTATGAACGCTCGTCGCGGTTTTAGAATCGAAATTAACGTTTTGCAAGATATGCAAGCAGTAGCTCAACTTATTTATTTTTCTAAAAATCGTCAATACGCTCAGTGGCTTTCTGCAAAGATGCATGTTGACGAAATGGTTGTTGTTGGCGGCACGTCTAGTGCTTTTAATGGTAAATTGCAATTTACGCATCCTCAAATTTTAACCGTATCTGCTGTAGAAGAAAGCGATAGCTTACATCAATCTCGCGATACTGTAAGAAGTGTGGAAGATGGTTTGGCGCGTATGAGTGCTCCTATGCCCGTGTATCATGCAAATTCGCGAATCTCTAGTGAGCATATTCACGAAACTATACTTTCTATACTTTCTGCACTTTCTAAAGATTCTGAAGATTTCGCAGCTTCCGCAGCTTCCGCAGATTCTAAAGATTCCGCAACTTGCACTACTGAATCCCTGCAAATCCCAAACATTACGCCTGAATCAGTGCTAAAAAAACGTAACCTCATGACTAGAGCGTCAGCAATATACTCAATTCATAATCCGCAATCAGTTGACGAATTTTACAAAGCTGTTGACTCGTTGCGCTATGAAGAAGCTTTTATTTCCCAAGTAGCTGTATTGCGATCTCGTGAAGATTCTAAAGATAATCAAGCAAAATCCTGTAATAATTCTCTTATAAGAAATGAATTTGTGGAAAGTTTGCCGTTTGAGCTTACTGCAGGTCAAAAAGATGTAATTGATGAGATTGTACGTGACATGCGTGAGCGCCATCCGATGCGTCGCTTGCTTCAAGGTGAAGTTGGTTCCGGAAAAACAGTTGTTGCGCTCGCTGCAATGCTTGAGGCAGTTGGATCAGGATATCAGGCTGTGCTTGTGGCTCCTACTCAAGTTCTGGCGTCTCAACATGCCGAAAATTTGCGCCAAATGATTGCGCGCGCGAATCTAAAAGTGCCTGTAATCGTAGTAACTGGCGGCATGAGACTTGCGGATCGCAGACGTGCGCTAGCGAGTGTTGCAAGTGGGGAGCCTTCGCTTATTGTTGCAACTCATGCAGCGTTCTCGTCGACTTTTAAGCCGACTAATTTAGCTTTGGTAATTATTGATGAGCAACATCGTTTTGGTGTTGAGCAGCGCGATGTTTTGTTACGCAAAATGAGTGTAGATCCGCATGATAGTGCTGAAAAGTCTTTTACACCGCATCTTTTAGTAATGACTGCAACGCCTATTCCGCGCTCTGCTGCTATGACGTGGTTCGGTGATTTGGATGCTTCATATTTAACTGAATTGCCTGGAGGCAGAAAACCTATTCGCACTTTTGTTGTACAAGAATCGGATGCGAATACTATGGCGAGAATGTTTGCGCATATTCGTGCTCGCATTGATGCAGGTGAGCGTGCGTATGTTGTTTGCGCGCATATTGATGATGATTTTAATGAGGATTCTGGTAGGGATTCTGGTAGGGATTCTGGTAGTGCTTCTGCTAGGGATTTTGATAGCGATGAATCTGAAGGTTTTGAAGATGTTTCGCAATCTGTGCAATCTAATCAATCTGAAGAAAATAGCGCAGATTCTTTGCGTAAACTTCACACAGTTAACGGCATTTTGAAGCGGCTTTCAGCTTTGCCGCAATTTAAAGGCGTTACTTTTGCTAAGCTTACTGGTCGCGACGATGATGCTACAAAACGCGAAACGATGGAACATTTTGCACGCGGAGATGTGCAAGTTCTTGTTGCTACAACGGTTATTGAGGTCGGTGTTGATGTGCCTCAAGCGAGTTGCATTGTGATTTTTGACGCGGATCGTTTTGGCCTTGCGCAATTGCATCAGTTGCGTGGACGTGTTGGGCGTGGTGGCACGAATTCTTGGGCATTTTTGGTTGCGCAAACTGAGGATGGAAGTCTTGCTCAAGAACGTTTGCAAGTTGTTGAAAATTCGCTAGATGGTGCCGTAATTGCTAAAAAAGATTTGGAATTGCGCAATGTTGGCGATGTTCTTGGCGATAAGCAGTCGGGTGGTCGCTCGAGTTTGAAGATTTTGCGAGTTGTTAAGGATGCAAAGATTATCGCTATGGCTCGTGAAGATGCGTTGGAGACTTTGCAAAAAGACGCTCATCTTGTTTCGTTGCCGTATCTTGCAGGTGCAGTGCTTGATTTTACGAGAGGCGGAAGTACGCAAATCGTAAGCAATTAAAATTCTAAAGTTCTGAATTTGCTCGCAAAATATCTTATAAAATTAAAATATTGTATGAATAAAATATCCTATAAAGAAAAGTATAAAGAAAAAATTATTGCATATTTATGCACTTAATTTAGTAAAAAATACTGTAAGAAACTATTTTTAATTGATAATTAATATCAACTTTTGTTAGATATAATATAAAAAAACAACAAAATTACATAAATTTACGTGCATATTATGAGAATTGTGAATATCCTAGATAGTAGGCATCATTTGTAATCACAATAGAGATGAGGCGACAATGACTGAACGCGAACAACAAATCTTGACTTGGATTCAACAAAACCCGATGATTAGCCAGCAGGAACTTGCAAATCTCGCAGGAATTACTCGTTCAGGTGTGGCCGCTCATATTTCCAATTTAATTCGCAAAGGCTATTTACGAGGTAAGGGATATATTGTTACTCCTCCAAGTTATGTGACTGTTGTTGGCGGAATTAGCATGGATGTTCTTGGCATTGCTTGCGGAGATTTGATGGATTACACGTCTAATGCCTCCCACGTGCGCTACATGCTAGGCGGTGTTGGAAGGAATATTGCAGTTGCGTTGGAGCGTCTTAATATTCGCACAAGCATGGTTTCTGTCTACGGTGGCGATCACAACGGAGAACTTTTCCGCATTGATGCTGCTGCAAACGGCTTAGATATCGGTTATGCGAAGCAACTTCCTGAGTCGATGACTGCTTCGTACATGTATGTTGGTGACGCTTCTGGTCAGCGTTTGCTTGCTTTAGACGATATGAGTATTTACGATCACATGACTCCTGATTTTTTGCGTGAGCGTATGTCTATTATTGAAAATGCTGATATTTTGGTGTTGGATACTAATATTCCGCAAAAGTCAATTGAGTGGCTATGTGACCGTTATCGCCGTCCTATTGTTGTTCGTGCAGTTACGGATGCAAAAGCTCCTCGAGTGCTTTCTAGATTGTCTCGTATTGACACTCTTATTTTAGATACTGCTGAATCGCAGGCTTTAACTGGCATTAATGCTGTTGACGAGCGTTCTGCAATTCGCTGTGCGAATGTGCTTCTCAAGCGTGGAGTAAAACGTGTATTTGTAAATGCCGGTCGCGCAGGAGTTGCTTATGGTGTTGCAGATGAGGGAGTGTCGTTCTATCCTGTCCCAGTCAAGCGCGTCCAGAGAATGATGCTAACTCGCGGAAATAGCAATGCTGGTGTTAAAGCAGTCGGCAACGACAACGGTTCTAGCGATGCTGCTACTGCGGCGCTTATTTACGCGCGATATAACGAATTTGATTCTTCAAAAACTGGCAGATTTGCGGTTGCTGCTGCAGCTTTGAATACTGAATCTATGCAGCCTGTACATGAGTCGTTTAATCCAGAACTTATTTCTCAACGCATGACGAATATTCATGAGCATGCTTAATTTTGCGTTCTTATGCGAAGTGCATTCGTCACGATTTGCTTCCAAAATACATGTGTTTATGAAGGAGTTAGTATGACTTCCATCATCCTAGATTGTGACCCTGGTCATGACGATGCGATGGCAATTTTATTAGCTGTTGGCAATCCTAGTATCGATTTGCTCGGCGTAACTACGGTTGGTGGAAATCAAAGCCTAGAAAAAGTAACATACAATGCTCGAGCAACTCTAGAAATAGCTCATGCAACTAATATTCCAGTTCATGCCGGATGCGACCGTCCTATGGTTCGTCCTCTAAAAGTTGCTGCTGCTGTTCATGGAGAAACAGGATTAGACGGAGCAAATATTCCAGTGCCAACTAAACCTTTGGATAAAGGGCATGCTGTTAACTGGATTATTGACACAATTATGAGCCATGAGCCTGGCACGATTACGCTTGTACCAACCGGACCTCTTACGAATATCGCTATGGCTGTGCGATTGGAACCTAGAATTGTCAGCCGCGTTAAAGAAGTAGTTCTTATGGGTGGTGGCTATCATAGCGGCAATTGTAGTGCTGTTGCTGAGTTTAATATTAAGACAGATCCTGAAGCTGCGCATGTTGTGATTAATGAAAATTGGCGAGTTACGATGGTTGGCTTAGACTTAACTCACCAAGCTTTGTGCACTTTAGAGATACAGAAGAAAATTAATTCTATTGGAACGCCTGTTTCTAAATTTGCTTGCGATCTTATGGATTACTTCCGTAAAGCTTATAAGAATAATCAAGATTTTGTTGATCCTCCAGTGCATGATCCTTGCACAGTCGCTTATTTGATCGATAAAAGTGTTATTAGCACAAGGCGTTGCCCACTTGATGTTGAAATAAACAGTGACTTAACTCTTGGCATGACCGTTGCAGATTTGCGTGGTACTGAACCTTCTGAAGAAGAATGCCATACGCAAGTTGCTACAAAACTTGATTTCGATAAATTCTGGAATTTGATTATAGATGCGATTAAGCGCATTGGATGATTGTTGGTGACTTTTGAATGACGTTTGAATGACTTTACGTAATTAAGCGGAGGTTAGATTATGGCTGAGGTTGAATCTCCAACATTTTCTACGCGTATGCTAGATAAGGGTGGACGTTCCGTTTTGGCGTTAATGGTGGCGTTTCTTGCTGCTATCTTTGCGTTCCAGCTAAACGTTTCTATGCTTTCGCCAGTATTGACGACGATGTCAAAAGAACTTCATACTACAGATACTCAAATCGCTTTAACGCAAACAATATTCTTTACTGCTGCAGCATTATTTTCGCTATTTTTGCCGCGATTGTCTGATCTAATTGGGCGTAAAAAAGTACTTTCCGGAATTCTTATCTCAACTCTTTTTGGAAGCATTATTTCTGCGCTAGCTCAAGACGTTAATATGCTTATGCTTGGGCGTATTTTGCAAGGTGCTTCCGGTCCTGTATTGCCAATGTGCTTAATTATGTTGCGCGTGCGCGTACAGCAAGAAAAAAGTTACGCAAAGTTGATGGCAATATTAAGTTCCGTAAATGGCGGTATTGCTGGATTTGATGCTTTATTAGGTGGTTGGCTTGCCAGTAAATACGGATTCCGTTCTGTTTTCTGGATTATGGCTTCAATCGCAGCTATTGCTGTTATTATGATTATTGTTTTAGCTGATGAATCTCGCTCGGATGCTACTAGCAGAATGGATTGGCTAGGAGTTGTAACGCTCGGAATTGCGTTTCTTGCAATATATCTTTCTATTAATGAACTTAGTAATAAACTAGCTAAATCTAACTGGCTTATGGTGCTTATTCTTGTGCTTGTTGCTGTGCTGTTTTTCGCAATATTCTGGAAAATCGAAGTTTTAAGCGCGGCTCCGCTGGTTTCTACAACATATATGAAGCAGCGTCGTACATGGGGTTTGCTTTTGTGCACTTTATTGACAATGACTGGCGTGTTTGCTTTGATAAATGGCGTTGTGATAAAGCTTGCTAACGATAGTAAGTTTGGTGCAAATATTGGCACAAATATGGTAAGTTTCGTAACTCTTACTCCTTACGCAATTATTGGGCTATTGTTTGGCACTATTTCGGGCGTGCTTGCTGCAAATTACGGGTACAGGCTTGTGTTGCGTATTGGAATTGCGTTTAGCATGATTTGTGTTGCTTTTGGTGTGTATGTTGCTTATATGCCGTCTGCTTGGGCTTTGGTGCTGTTTTCAGTGTGGGTAGGTGTGAGCTATTCTGGCATGGCAAATATTATGCTTAATGGCTTGGGTATTGTGCTTTCTCCAAAAGATAATCCGGGATACTTGCCGGGTATGAATGCTGGAGCTTTTAATTTGGGAGCCGGCTTAAGTTTTGCAATTTTGTATGCTGTGATGACGAATGTTGCGTCTTTAAGTGGCGTAACATGCGGATACGCTGCTGCGATGGTTGCCGGCGTCGTTTTGCTCGCTTTTGCGCTCGCTTGCTCGTTCTTAATTCCGGATCCTAAGGCGGCGGATAAGTAATATTGTAAAGTTTCGCCGTTTTTTGGCGCGCAAACGGCTTTTCCTTTACACAGCTGCACAGTTTCTGCCGTTTTTTGGCGCGTAGCCGACCGAAACTTTACACGCGCGTAAAGTTTCTGCTGCCGCGTGCGTGTCTGCAGGTTCCAGCTAAGCTAGAAGTATGCACATTATTGCTGGACGTTTTAAATCTTTGCCGCTTACTTCAGCGCAGTCGTGTACAAGACCTACTACAGATCGCACAAAAGAAGCGATATTTTCTAGGCTCGATTCGTGGGATGTTATGCACAATGCGCGCGTACTTGATCTATTTGCTGGCACGGGAGCACTCGGAGTTGAAGCGCTATCTCGTGGCGCGCGTGAGCTTGTTTCTGTTGAAGCAAATTCGCAAGCAGCTGCGCTTATACTTCGTACGTCGAAAGCGTTGCAGAGTTCAAAGGCTTGGGATTCTGCGCTTTCTATGAGGGTTCTTCGAAAGCGCGCGGAGCAGTTCGTTGCGGATTATAGTGGGGAAGCGTTTGACTTGGTTTTTATTGATCCGCCTTATGCTTACGAAACTGCGGATTGCGAAAGTTTATTGGCTTCGATGATTGCGAGCGGAGTTGTGAGCGTTTCTGCAGATACGTTGATTGTGTTGGAGCGTAGCGCGCGAAGTGTTTTGCCGACTATGCCTGAGGGCTGGGAGCTGTTTGATACGCGTAATTACGGAGAAACTTCCGTGTTGTTTATTCAGCCTTCTCGCGACTAATTTATTTTTCGGCTTCGTTACAATCTGTTTTCGCACTCAGGCTGTGGCGCGAGTTTTGGGGGATTTCTCTCCTCGCACGTCCCGTCCTTCAGTCGCTTTGGCTGTTAGATGTTTTGCTGTCTGCTTTGTTCTTTAAAGAACGTTGCTCCATCAGTCCTCTTTTAGTGCTCGTAAAGAAATCCCCCAAACTCTGCGTGTTTAATCGTTAATAACCGTGTCTATCGCAGAGATTTTTCGATTTTTCTTCTTCGCTTGGCGAATCAGCAGCCTGCGGCTCTGACGTTCGCCGCGCTCAGTGCGAAAAATCTCAAATCTCTACCACACGAATATTAGTACATTGAAGTTAGCGTACTAAACAGGTGGTGGTGTTATGGTGAAGGGATTTTGTGTTGTACGTGCGGCAGCAATAATGTTAGTGTTCTCTAATCAACAAGTAATTAACGTTAGCAGGGCAATACTGTTGCCGGAGTATTTCTGGCTTTTGTTGCTAGAGTAAGTTTTTGCGCGGATGATCGCCAGAAACTTCCCATCCGAGCGACATAAGTGTTTTTCGATCCGCCTTATCTATCTTGTGGCAGTCCAATTTTTCAATCAAATCAGGACGAATTTCGCTTGTGCGAGATATAGCTTCATCTCGACGAAAACGATCAACTTTGGCGTGATTTCCGGAAGTGAGTATTTCCGGAACGCTTATACCGCGCCAAGTAGTTGGACGCGTATATTGATGGTGTTCCAAAAGTGCGTCCGATCCTGTGTACGACTCTTCAACAATCGACTCAGGATTTCCCATAAACCCAGGGATTAAGCGTGTAATTGCCTCAAGCATAACGCTTACTGCAACTTCTCCGCCATTTAGCACGTAATCGCCAATTGAATACTCGCGTACGTCAATTCCTTGCGCGCGGTAATATTCTGGAATCCTAGCGTCGTAGCCTTCGTATCTACCGCATCCAAACACCAAATGATTTGCGTTGCTTAATTCCGTTGCGTCTTTTTGCGTAAATAGTGGGGCAGAAGGGTTCGGGAATATAAGGATTGGTTTAGTTGAGTCTATTTTATTAGGCGCGATTTTTGCTTCTTCGCAACTATCGCATGTATCGCACGTATTTTTTACTTCAGATTTTGGCAAGTTAAGCAGCTCGTCTAAGCATTCCGCCCAAACTTCAGGCTTCATAACCATGCCAGCGCCACCGCCAACCGGCGTGTCGTCAACCGATTGATGCACATCGTGAGTCCATTTGCGTAAATTGTATGCGCGAATTTGCAATAAACCATTATTTTGTGCTTTGCCTAACAAACTTAGGTCTAGCATGCGAAAATATTCTGGGAATACGGAAATAATATCGATGTCCATCATAAGGCACTCTACTACGAAAACTACAAAACTACAAAAGCCCCGGAATTAAACCGCCAGGAGGATCAATAGTCAAATACCCGTTTGCAACATCAACTTCCGGCACAATAGCTTCAACAAATGGCACGAGCGCTGTTTTATTCTCTTCGTCAATCGGATGATCTAAACGGATTTTCAGTAACGATTGCGCGCCGTCGAGCACATCCACGACTTTTCCAATAACTTTAGGAGTAAGCCCAAGCTGATTTTCTTCGCACAAACGCGCTTGCAAACCGACCAAATCCTTAATATACCAAGCATTTTCAGCAGCAAGCTCTTGCGCATCTTCTGCATGCACATACAATTCAGTGCCATTAAGTGCTTCCGCATCGTTGCGATTTTGTGATTCTTCGAATAGTAAAATCCAACGATTTTTGAACGTTCTTGCGTTCTCAATAACGAACTCGCGCTCGCCGTTTGCAGTGCACAATATATTTCCAGGCTCAAAACGTTCATAAGGCTCATCTGTAAAAATTTGTACAGTGACTTCACCTTTTAAACCTTGGGCTTTACCGATACGACAAACCCTCAGCAGGTCATTACGACTTTGCTGAGGGTTGTCAAAAGATTGTTGGTCTAATGCCACGTTCATCTCACTTACGTACGTCCATAATGTCAACGCGCACATTGTGGTTGCTCAAAGCTTGCACAACAATGCGAATTGCATTAGCGGTACGACCATTGCGTCCAATAACGCGACCGATATCTTCAGGATTCACGCGTACTCGAAGCAATTCGCCGCGAGCATTTTCGTGAGAACGTACCGACACGTCATCTGGAAAATCTACGATGTTCTTAATGAGATGTTCAACAGCTTGAGCCAGCATGATTACTCAGCCTTTTCCTCGGCTTCGGCAGCTTCAGCTGGGGCTTCTTCGGCTTCGTTTGCAGCGGCTTCAGCTGCAGCCTTAGCCTTAGCAGCGGCTTCAGACTTAGCGGCCTTCAGCTTCTGAGCTTCAGCTTCAACAGCTTCAACGCGAGCCTGTGCGTCTGGGCCAGCTTCAGAAGTCTTCAACGTGCCTTCGGCGCCGTCGAGACCCTTGAACTTCTGCCAGTCGCCAGTGATCTTCAAGAGCTTCAACACTGGTTCGGTTGGCTGTGCGCCAACGCCAAGCCAGTACTGTGCGCGCTCAGAATCAATCTGAATCATAGATGGCTGCTTGTTTGGATCGTAAACGCCGATCTCTTCGATGGACTGACCGTTGCGCTTGTTGCGTGAATCAGAAATGACTACACGGTAGAAGGCATAGAACTTCTTGCCCAATCGCTTAAGACGAATCTTGGTTGCCAAAATGGCTCTCCTTATAACTAGAGTCGTGGAATTTCGTTCGGGTGTGGGGCACTCCTTGCGAGCTTCCACATGTTCCTCACGTGATCGGGAAGAGGGCGCCGATTCACGCGAATAACTTATCCATTATGCCTGCGCGCTTGGACGTTTTTATCTAGTGATTGTAGGTCGATTGCTGCGATGTAGGCTAGGTGATCAGTGCCGTCAACAACTATATTCTTTTGCCATAGTGCGTTAGATTTACAGTTTTTTGCGCAAAATAGCACATGGTCAAGTGTAAGATTTGGCCACTTAAGCCATGTAGGCCATGTGCGTAGACGCTTTCCAAGCGAAAGTGCAACGTCTGTAAATCCGTATTTCAAAAGCGAGCGAAAGCTTGGGTGGTCGACTGTGGAATTAAGATCGCCAGTAACAATAGTAAGAGTTGCTAAATCGCAAGTTTTCGAAGTGGATTCGTCAACGCAATAAGTAGAATCAATAGTCGCAAGTGCGCGAATTCCATTACTCCAAGCAGCACACCCACGCATCGGTGACTTTGGATGTGCAGAAGCAAATTTCACTACAACTTTTTCAGTTGCACCAAAATCTAAGCAAGTTGTAACGCGAGGCACGCTTGCAGCTTCAATTTTTACGGAATTATTGCAAGTAGAAATCGCGGAATATTGCGTAAAAATAGCGTTGAATCCGCCGTTATTATGCTCACTTTGCGCACCTACGCACGAAGTTGGGAAAATTTCGTATATTCCAAGTTTCTCAAGATTTTTTACTAAAGACTCGCTTAATTCTTGTAAAAGTAACGTATTTACGTGATATTTTTTCGTTATTTCTATTATTTCGGATGCGCTCGCTTTTCCGTATCTGCAATTAAGAGTCATCACGCGTATTTCTTGATGCCGTTTCTTGCAGCTTTTGCGCGACGACCTGCTTTCGTGCAACCTACGTAATTTTGCAAACCAGTACGGCGTATGCGACTTAAGCGAAATCAAAAATAGCACAGCGTACGCAATACATAAATATCCGTAAGATTTCGCGTAAGATTGCGCTAAATTAAGCGATTTCGTCACTTTTTCTGCGCAGCATGTATACAGCAAAAAACCGCCAAAATTACACAAAAACAGTGCTCCCATAACGTAAGTTGCAAGTGGAAGCAGCGCAATAATATACGGAAGTGGGTTATATTTATCCGCACCTGTTGGCAGCCAACGCATCAACTGCCACAAAAGAAGCGGCACAAATATAACCCACAAAAACGCCAATACTAAAATCATCGACCGAATAAGCCAGCTAATCCGCCGCCAAAGTTAGGTGGCAGTTGATTATCTTGATTTGCATCTTCGGAATTCATAAGTTCCTTAAGTCCTTCAGGAAGATTCTGAAGATTGGGTTGCTGCGGCTTTGCAAAAGCAGAACCTGCAACATCGTCGCTAGTAGATTCGCCAGAAAGACGCTCACGCAACGCGCGCTCTTCAGCTTCCCTGCGCATTGGATTTCCGGACTTTCCGCCCTTCTTCTTGCCTTTCTTATCTTTGCGCTTCGACTTACTGCCGGCTCCACCGAATCCAGGAATTCCGCCCATGCCAGGCATTCCAGCGCCTCCGCTCATTCGCTTCATCATTTTTGCAGCCTGCTCGAAACGTTGCAAAAGTGCATTAACTTGCGAAACGCTCACGCCTGAACCAGCAGCAATTCTCGCGCGGCGAGATCCGTCAATAATCTTCGTATTTCTACGCTCTTGAGGAGTCATAGAGCGAATAATTGCCTCAGTTCGGTCAATTTCCTTATCGTCAAACTGCTCAAGCTCCTGACGGTGAGCTGCCATTCCAGGCATCATGCCCAAAAGCTTCTTCATTGAGCCAAGCTTACGAACTTGCTGAAGTTGCTCCAAAAAGTCATCCAAACCAAAGCTGCCTTCAGCTATTTTTGCAGCAGCCTTGCGTGATTCTTCTTCGTCGAACTGCTTCTGTGCGTGCTCAATAAGCGTCAAAATATCGCCCATATCGAGTATGCGTGAAGCCATTCGATCAGGATGGAAGATTTCAAAATCCTTCAAACCTTCACCTGTAGAAGCAAACAAAATCGGCTTTCCAGTAACGCTTGCAACCGAAAGTGCAGCACCGCCTCGAGCGTCGCCATCAAGCTTAGAAAGCACAACGCCGGTAAAGTTTACGCCATCGTTAAAAGCTTGAGCAGTGCGAACAGCATCCTGACCAATCATTGCATCAATAACAAACAGCACTTCTTGCGGTTGCACGGCATCGCGAATATTGCGTGCCTGCTTCATAAGCTCTTCGTCAACACCCAAACGACCTGCGGTATCAATAATCACAGTGTCATACATTTTTTCGCGCGCATAATTAATAGAATCGCGCGCAACCTTAACAGGGTCGCCTTTAGTGAACCATGGCAAAGAAATCGCGCTTCCGCCTGTTTGCACACCCTTTTCTGGAGCAAATACAGGAACTCCTGCGCGCTCGCCAACAACTTGCAGCTGTGTGACTGCATTAGGTCGTTGCAAATCTGCTGCTACAAGCAAAGGAGTATGACCTGCATCCTTTAGCCAGTAGCCTAGCTTTCCAGCAAGCGTAGTTTTACCTGCACCTTGCAAACCTGCAAGCATAATTACAGTTGGAGGGTACTTCGCAAAATTAAGCTGCCTATCTACACCTGCGCCCAATACTTGCGTAAGCTCGTCGTTTACAATTTTCACAACTTGCTGAGCTGGATTTAAAGCGTGCGAAACTTCCTCACCAAGAGCGCGCTCGCGAATTCGAGCAGTGAATGAGCGTACTACTTCCAACGCAACGTCTGCATCGAGAAGTGCGCGACGAATCTCGCGAATTGTGCCGTCAATATCGGATTCTGATAGCTTGCCTTTGCTGCGCAAATGCTTAAAAGCATTGGAAAGGCGGTCTGTTAACGAACTAAATGCTGCCATAGTTTTCCATTCTACCTGTTGTTGCTAACGTAACTTTAGTGCAATTGCTAACTAATACTTTTGCGTTACTTTCGTTTATTGCAAATGCCAAGATGATCCTTGCGAAGTATCGACAATTACAATTCCTGCGTTATTTAACGCGTCGCGAATAGCATCTGCAGTAGCAAAATCCTTTGCTTTTCTAGCATCTGCTCTAGCTTTAAGTTGCAAAGTAATTAAAGAGTCCAAAGCTGAGTATTCTTTGCTTTCCTTGCCATTTGAGCCTTCTGCAGACGATTGATTATCGTTCGAAGCCCACGTTTTTGCGTAAGGATCCAAGCCCAAAGTATCTAACATAGCTCGCACTTGCAAAACAGCGAGATATATGAGCTTTTGTACGCTTTCGCTTTGTGCTTGTGAAGAATCTTTGCTGCAGTCGTCAATAAGAGCATTTCCTTGACGAATTGTAGTAAATATTTCTGCGATTGCGCCAGAAACGTTAATGTCATCGTTCATAGCGCGAGTAAAATCTTCTGGAAGCTCGTCTGCGTTAACAGAGTGCACTTCTTCGCAAGTTGGCTTCTTGTCAAGCAATCTGCCAGCTCTCTCAAGGAAGTTCATAATGCGATCGTAAGCCGATTTTGACTCCACCAAAGCTTGGTCGGACCACTCCAGCATTGCACGATATTGCACTGCTCCCAAAGCATAACGCACAACCCAAGCCGAATTATTTGCCAAAACTACTGGTACGGAAAGTCCATTTCCTAAGGATTTGGACATTTTTTCACCTTTTGCGGTAACCCATGCTGAATGCATCCACACATCAGCGCTTTCCCAGCCAGCAGCACGCGTTTGTGCCATTTCGTTTTCGTGGTGAGGGAAACGCAAATCCAGGCCGCCTCCGTGAATATCGAAATCGTCTCCAAGATATCGATGGCTCATAGCAGAGCATTCAATATGCCAACCAGGGCGTCCTTCACCAAAAGGAGTTTTCCAGCGCGCATCCGGCTGATCGAAATCGCAAGGTGCTTTCCAAAGTGCGAAATCCCTAGGATCATGTTTGTCTGGTGAAGCATCTGCAGGATCTGTTGGATTGTAAATATCGTTTTCAGCAGCGTCTACGCTTGGACCCTTTGCGTCTGCAATAGCTGCGGCTTCGTCTGCGCAAGTTTCATTTTGGTTCTGATTTTGGTGTGTTAATTCGCCGTAATGCTCCCAACTTGGCACGTCAAAATAAACATTTCCAGTAGGATTTCCGTCGCTGTCATTAATAACATATGCGTGACCGCGCTCAATCAAACGCTCAATCAGCTCAACCATGTCTGTAATATGACCTGTTGCGCGCGGCTCAACTGTTGGCGCAAGTACCCCTAAAGTATTGTAGGATTTTGTAAATTCGCGCTCGTAAATATATGCTCGTTCCCACCAATTTTGCCCTGATTCATTGGCTTTTTTCATAATTTTGTCGTCAATATCTGTGACGTTTCTAACAAACGTGACTTTGTAGCCTAAACGTAGCATCCAGCGACGGATTATATCGAATGCGATCGCTGCGCGAATATGACCAATATGCGGAGAACTTTGCACTGTGGCGCCGCACACGTACATGCCTACTTGACCAGGCTTTTTAGGTACGAAAGTGTTCGTTGAATGTGAAGCCGTGTTGTATAAGTGCAGGTTTTCTGCGGCTTTAGTAACTTTTGCAGTCTCTTCGTTCAAACTCTTATTAAGCATAATTGCTATTATAAATGCTTCTTTATACTCAGAGTGACTTTGAGAAGTTGCATTTCGTGCGTCGGCTCTTTAGTTAGCGATACAATTATTGCGATTTGGTTTTAGATTTAGCTTTAGTAATCCAATTAGATTCATATCTATTACTTATCTATTACCTAGCTGTTTTTATTTTGTTCGTTACGAAAGGAATATCATGGCTGAGATTTCATCTGCTCTTATGACGGACATGTATGAATACACTATGCTCGACGCTGCTCTTAAAGACGGCACCGCAAATCGCAAGTGCGTTTTTGAAATTTTTACGCGCCACTTGCCTCAAGGCCGTCGTTACGGAGTTGTTGCTGGCATGGGCCGCATTTTGGAAGAGTTGCAAAAATTCCATCTTTCGGAAGATGATTTACGTTTCTTAAGTGATCGCAAAATTGTTAGTACAGAAACCATTGAATGGCTGAAAAATTTCCGATTCCGCGGTAAAATTTCCGGTTATCGCGAGGGTGAGATGTTCTTCCCTAACTCGCCAATTTTGCAAGTAGAAGGCACTTTCGGCGAGTGCACTTTGCTCGAAACTCTTCTGCTTTCCGTTCTCAATTACGATTGTGCTGTGGCGTCTGCTGCAGCTCGCATGGTTTCTGCTTCCGCAGGACGTCCTTGCATGGATATGGGCGGCCGCCGCACGAACGAATATTCTGCAGTTGCCGCATCTCGTGCAGCAGTAATTGGCGGTTTTAAAGGTACTGCAAATCTGTTAGCTGCAAAACTTTACGGTTTAAAGGCAATCGGAACTGCAGCTCACTGCTTCACTCTTGTTCACGACACTGAGCGTGACGCTTTCACTTCTCAAATTGCAGCTCTTGGCAAAGGCACTACGCTTCTTGTTGACACTTATAATATTGAGGAAGCTGTAAAGACAGCCGTGGAAGTTGCAGGTCCAGATCTTGGCGGAATTCGTATTGATTCTGGAGATTTGTGCGCTCTGGCTCGTCGCGTTAGGAATCAGCTCGACGAGTTGGGTGCTAAAAACACAAAGATTACAGTTACGAACGATTTGGACGAGTATGCTCTTGCTTCCTTACAAAATGCGCCTGTGGATTCTTACGGCATCGGCACAATGCTTGTAACCGGCTCCGGCGCTCCAACTTGCGCAATGGTTTATAAGCTTACTGAGCGTGAGGGTGCAGATGGTGTAATGCAGCCTGTTGCTAAGCGTTCTAAGAATAAAGCGACTGTGCCTGGACGTAAATTGGCGTATCGTTCATACGATTACAGCAACGATTCTTGCGGTGTAGCTGATTGCGAACGCGTGATTTCCGGTTCGGAAGTTGCGCTCGCTCAGTTTAAGCCTAAGGATTCGTGGGAGAATCTGCTAGTTGATTACATGGTCGACGGTGAAGCTGACGAACAGTTTATGGGTCACGATGCGATTATGCGTGCCCAGGATTATTGCGCTTCTGCTTTGCGTCGACTGCCTTTGGCTGCGCAAAGTTTGATGCGCGGAGACCCTGCAATACCAACAGAAATTCAAGTACTGTAGAAGTACTGTAAATTGATTTTTTTAAAACTAAACTTTACTAAATAACTAAATAAGATTCGCAAAAGGATCGCAAATAATTTTCGCAAATAATTCATGCGTAAAGATTAGCGTTTCCGACAGCTTTTTGAGTGTTTGTTGCGATAATGCTTTATGCTTGGTTTTGCGAATAAAATTCAATTAAATTTTAGTGCGCTACGAAATTCGTTACACAATGCGTTACGAAAGGATGCGAGATGTTTTCATCTTTAGAAGCAGATAATGCGTTAGATGCTGTTATGGAATCTGGTTCGCAATCCACAGATCCAGACTCTGGTTCCGGCACAAGCACTTCTGTTCTAGAACGTCCAGAAGTTGACGAAGATGCTCGTCTAGATGATGGTGGTAATGCAGATCGTTTTGCGCACTATGTGTCAAAAGACAAAATTGAAGAGTCGCGCTTAACTGGTCGACCAGTAGTAGCTTTGTGCGGTAAAGTGTGGATTCCTCGACACGAAGCAAATGACTACCCAGTTTGCCCTGAATGCAAGCGCATATACGAGGAATTAGGAAAGTTTAATTTTTAAGTAATTATGTTGCGTATTTAAGCAATTTATATTAAATATCAGCGTTACTTCTATCTTTAACGATAAAAGTAACGCTATTTTATTAATATATTTTTGTTCTGAGCGCAATGGGTGATAATCTAAGAGCATGACTATAGCTGTGTGCCCCGGCTCGTATGATCCAGTCACTGCCGGCCATTTAGACGTAATACAACGTTGTACGCATCTATTTGATGAAGTACATGTGCTAGTTGCGGTAAATGCTGCAAAGACTCCGTTATTTCCTGAATCTGAGCGCGTAAAAATTATTCAAGAAGCAATAAATAATTTGCCGCAAGCTCAGAATAGTTTCAATCGCAATTGCAAAATAGTAGTAACTTCAACAGCTGGTTTGATTACTGATTACTGTACAAAAGTTGGTGCTACAGTAATCGTAAAAGGCTTACGTCAAAACGGTGATTATGAGGCAGAACTTGGAATGGCGCTAGTGAACCGCAAATTAGCAGGTATCGAAACGCTTTTTCTGCCTGCTGATCCTGTGCTTGAGCATGTTTCAAGCTCTGTGGTTAAAGATGTTGCTCGTCATGGGGGAAATGTTACTGGCATGGTTCCAGATAACGTAATACCCTTATTAAAAAAGCTTTTTAATGAACAATCATTAGGTGTAGATAATAATTCATCTATGCTGAACAATTGAACAGGAGAGTAGAAGATGACAAATAAAAATGAACTTACTGACGCAACTTCTGGATTATCTAGTGAAGGAGACGACACAATGGAGCGCGAAGTGCAAGTTGATCGCAATCAAAAGCTTCCATTGCATCCGGTTCTTGCAGATGAAGAAGATGCTCAAGACGGCGTTGTAAATACAACGCAATCCGACGTGCGAAGTGCGCGTAAAGGCGACCTATTAGTTGACTCAGATGCTGACAATACAGAAACGTCATCTGTTGCGGCAGTTGGAAGTGTTTCTGCTGCGGAAGATGTGCGAGATAATGGCGCTGATAGTGCAAATAAGAACAATAAAAATAGCAAAGCAGCTTCTTCGCCAGCATCATTTTCTCCTTTCCCTCTTCCAGATTTACGAGAAAGAGAAGACGGTGGCGTTATTGACTTTGAAGAAAATGAATCTGAAACTTCAAAAGTAGCTGCAGAAGCAGTAAGCGATGAAGTGCGCTCAAAGAGTCGCGCTGAATTTACAACAGTTTACGACATTATTGATGCAATGGAAGCAGCCCTTTCGGAAGCAAAGAATGTTCTGTTTGCTGCAGGAATGGTAAAAATTGATCGCGATGAGTTCGTTGACCAGTTAGCGCGTTTGAAAGATATGCTTCCTGTGCAATTGGAGCGAGCTTCTGCATTAATGCGAGAAGCAGAGCGACGTTTGCGTACAGCGCAAGCACAAGCAAGCTCTATTGTTTCCTCAGCGCAATCTCAATCTGCAGAAATAATTGAAGAAGCGCAAGAGCGTGCTCAATTCTTAGCAGGTCAAGAAAACGTAACGGCTTTAGCAAAACAGAAAGCTCGCGATATTCTCGCTATTGCGCAAGCAAAATCAGACAAGCTTACGCAAGGTGCGGATCAGTATTGCGCAACTGTTATGGAAGGCTTAAAGCAGCAGCTAGATAAATTAGAGCAAGACGTGCAAGCGGGTCAGCGAGTGTTAGAAGATCGTCGCCGAGCTGCAGCGCACGTACAAAACGACATTAGCTCATCATTGTATGACGATGATGAAGAGGAAAGGAATTAGTAATGGCTTCGCATCCATCCCAATCACCATGGGCTGTTCCAGTAGCGCAAATGGCTGCGCGCGCTGGTAGTAGCATGTCGTTGCATCGCGTATTTCCGGCGCCGGAAGGCATTGGAGATTACGTTATTGGCGTAAAGCCAGGCAGCGATGTTATGGTTGATGGCGATTTTGATGCTGTGGTTGACGGCTTAATGTTTCAGGGCAGTATTACTGCTCCGGTGCATGCAGAATGTACTCGATGCTTGATGCCGCTTCGTCGCGATTGGAAAGTGGATGTGTGTGTATTCTTCCCATATGCTGACTCGCGTTCTAATCGTTCTGATAATCGCAATACTCGTGGCGATGCGGATGAAGCTGAATCGCAAATTTGGGATGAAAATGACGAGTCAGGCAATGTGTATCCGCTAGTTGCGGGTGGCGATTTTGCGGATATTGAGGCTCTTATTCGCGACACGATGGTAAGTGAGTTGCCGTTGCAGCCGTTGTGCGAGCCGGATTGCCGCGGACTTTGCTCTCAGTGTGGCGAAAACTTAAACGAGCATCCAGATCATCATCACGACGTTACGGATATTCGTTTTGCTGCTTTAGAGGATTTGAAAGCTCAGCTTGAGCAGAATGAAGAGCGGCATTAATTTTAGCGAGTTGTAAAGTTTCTGCCGTTTTTGAGCTGATTCCCGACCGAAACTTTACAGTAGTGTAAAGAAAAGGTCGTTTGCGCGCCTTATTTCGACCGAAACTTTACAGTAGTGTAAAGAAAAGGTCGTTTTTGGGCTGAAAAGCGGCATAAACTGCGCACGTTTGTAAAGTTTCTGTCGCACTAAAGAGAAATTAGGTTGCGCAATTTGTACGGCGCTTGCTGTAATATACAGAACGCTTAAGCTCAATCGATTGAACGAAATAGAGGAAAGAATTATGGCACTGCCTAAGTACAAGACCTCGCGTGCTAATACGCATTCGCGTCGCGCTAATTGGAAGGCGTCTGCCGTGCAGACTGTGACTTGCCCGAACTGCGGTTCTCAGGCATTCCCACACATGGCTTGCCCATCTTGCGGAACCTTCCGTGGTCGTGTTTACCGTGAAGCTATTCGCTCCGAGCACACCAAGTAGGTTTTATTAACAGAAACCCTGCCATCGACGGGTGGCAGGGTTTTTCTTTTTCTTTCGTATTGTGGTTGTTGCGCGAGTTATCGTTTGGTGTGGCGTGAGTTTTGGGGGATTTCTCTCCTCGCACGTCCCGTCCTTCGTCGCTTTGGCTGTTAGAGGTTTTGCTGTTTGCTTTGTTCTTAAGGAATGTTGCTTCCTCAGTCCTCTTTTAGTGCTCGTAAAGAAATCCCCCAAACTCTGCGTGTTTAATCTTTAATAACCTCGTTTTATCGCAGAGATTTTTCGATTTTTCTTCTTCGCTTGGCGAATCAGCAGCCTGCGGCTCTGACGTTCGCCGCGCTCAGTGCGAAAAATCTCAAATCTCTACCGCACTAATATTCGACCTCTCAAGCAACACCCACCCCTCACTACTCAGAAAATGATTAGTGTTTTTGTTGTGTGGTAGTCATTTCGGTGTAGCGATGGCAGAGCAATAATGCTAGTGTTCTTTGATTGATAGTCGCTTATCGTATTCGAAGTATCGATGACAAAGTTCGCAGATCAGGTAAAGTTCGTAGTTACTTACGCGCGTCGAGTGCGTGCCAAGCGATTTCGGCGGCTGCGAGTTGCGCTTTTCGTTTGCTAGAGCCACTTCCGACTCCCAGCACTTCGTCGCCATCCTTATGCGCCAAAACCGCGCGAGCCTCAAATACTGGTGCGTATTCTGGCCCAGAAACAGCCATTCGATACTCTGGATCTTCCAAACCCATATCGTGAGCTTTGACTGTAAGCGAAGTCTTCCAATCGAGAGCTGGTCCTTCAGTTAGCACTTCCGCCAAAGTGTCGTCAATCAAACGATGCACAACTCTGCGAGCTTCATCAATTCCATGCTCAACAAAAGTTGCGCCAATAAGCGCTTCAACAATATCGCACAAAATTGAATCTTTATTATTTCCGCCCTGCTCCATTTCTCCGCGACCGAGAAGAATATACGCGCCAACATGCAGCTTTTCGCGCGCGACAGCAGAAAGCGCCCATTCAGACACAGCTTTCGCTCGCATCTTTGCAAGCTGACCTTCAGTCATGTCTGGATGTGCAGAAAACAGCGTTTCCGTAGAAACTAACTCAAGCACAGCATCGCCCAAAAACTCAAGTCGCTCATAATTTCGTGTGCCAGGATGCTCGTGCGAGAACGAGCGGTGGGTGAGTGCTTCTACCAAAAGATCCGGCGAAATAGTTGTGCCTAAAGCGTTCAAAAGTTCCTGCGTTGGGTCTCCAGGACGTGTTTCATCGCCATCTAATCTCAAAACTCCATCTTCGTTGTGTTGCGCATGTGAGTTGTTTTGATTATTTTGATTGTGTTTGCTCTGCATATTTTGTTGATTGTTCTGAGTTTTCATAGCACGTATTATTATAGTCCTACTACCAACACAAGCGCTTTTAAGCTTCGTGTTCGCATTTGCGATCGCATTTTTCCATATTCCTTCTATATCCTTTCGTATAAGTGTTCAGCTATATTTGTGGATTATGCCTACGTATGATTTGGGATTAGAACGAGTTTCGCTAGAATTTGCTACAAAAACGATTTTTACAGACGTAACTCAAGGTGTTTTTGAAGGCGACAGAATAGGTATTGTTGGAAAAAATGGTGACGGAAAGTCAACGCTACTTCGGCTACTTGCCGGTACAATGCAGCCTGATTCTGGTCGCGTTACAAAGCGCGGAGGGCTTACTTTTGGCATGTTGGATCAGCGCGATCCATTGGACGATAACGCAACTGTGCGCGAGGCTGCTCTTGAAAATCGCGAAGATTACGAGTGGGCTGCAGATCAGCGTTCACGCGAAATTGTAGAAGCGCTTCTTGGTGGCATAAATTTGGAAGCAAAAGTAGGCACGCTTTCTGGAGGCCAGCGCAGGCGCGCAGATTTAGCAAGATTATTGTTGCACGATTGGGATATTTTGGCTTTGGATGAGCCTACGAATCATTTGGACGTTGTGACGATTCATTGGCTTGCGGAGCATCTTCTTCACCGTTGGCAGGACGGTCAAGGTGCGCTTTTGATTGTGACGCACGACCGTTGGTTCTTGGATGAGGTTTGCACTTCGATGTGGGAAGTGCACGACGGCGTAATTGATCCTTTCGAGGGTGGTTACAGCGCTTATATGATGCAACGCGTGGAGCGTGAACGCCAAGCGGATGTGCGCGAAGAGCGTCGCAGAAATTTGGCAAGAAAAGAGTTAGCTTGGCTTTCTAGGGGTGCTCGTGCGCGTTCTACTAAGCAAAAATTCCACGTAAAGCAAGCGCGTGAGCTTATTGCAGATGTGCCGCCGCTAAGAGACACTCTTGAATTGAAGAAAATGGCAACTTCGCGTCTTGGTAAGCAAGTTGTTGATTTAATTGACGTTACGCAAATTTTCGACAACGCTCAGCAGCTAAAAAATATCGATCCGGATATTGTAGAAAACGCATCTTTAGGTGAAGATAATGCAGAAAAATCAAATAAAGTCGATATCGTAGAATCTGCTTTTGCGCAACCAACTCACGTAGGAAGCGTTACTATTGCTGTTGACGAGAGTCAAGAAAATTCTTTTGAAAATACTGCGGAAAATACTTCTGAAAATACTGCTACGAGCGCAGAAAACATTGCAGAAACTTCAGCTGCATCGCGCAAAACTATTACTGGACGCATGATTTTAGACGATGCAACTTGGCTTATAGGCCCAGGCGATCGTTTTGGAATTGTGGGTGCGAATGGAGCAGGAAAATCAACATTATTAAGCATTATTGACGGGTCTCTAAAGCCTACGCTTGGACACGTAAATATCGGCAAGACTGTAAAATTTGCTGTGCTTTCGCAGCGGCTAGAAGAGCTTGAAAAGCTTGGAAAATATAAAGTAAAAGAAGTTTTAAGTCGCTATAAGCCTAGCTATATTATCGATGGCAAAGAAGTGACTCCAGGTCAGCTTATGGAAAGGCTTGGTTTTAAGCCCGAGCAGCTTATGACACCAATTGCGGATCTTTCGGGCGGTCAAAAGCGCCGTATGCAGTTGCTGCTGATTTTGCTAAACGAGCCAAACGTGCTGATTATGGATGAGCCTGGAAACGATCTCGACACTGACATGCTTGCAGTTATGGAGGATTTGCTCGATACTTGGCCCGGCACTTTGATTGTTGTTTCGCACGATCGCTACTTGCTTGAGCGCGTAACAGACCAGCAATTTGCGCTTATTGACGGCAAAATTCGTCACCTTCCAGGCGGTGTAGATGAGTATTTGCAAATTGTAGAAAAGTTGCAGCGTGATCACGAAAATAGCATTAGTACTGCGAGTACTGTGAATGCTTCAAGTACTGCAAATTCTACAACTAAAGAAAGTTCAGAAAGTACAGTAGCTGAGCCAAAACTTACAGGCAAAGCCTATCACGATGCTGCAAGGCGAGTTTCTGCAATCGAGCGAAAACTTACAAAGCTTGAAGAAGAAAAGTCGCAAATTGAAGCGCAAATGGCTGCGCATAACCCAAGTGACTTTGTTGGACTTCAATCTCTTAACGAAGATCTCCAAAAAAACGAGCAAGAAACCAGTGCTCTTGAGGATGAGTGGATGAAGCTTTCTGAGCAGCTTTAGTACAAAATTGCTGCGCGCTAAGAAGAAGAAATAGAAGATAACAGCCACGTGCTAAATTTGTGAGGTATGACTCAAATCAAGGATATGTTGGAATCTGTAAAACCAATTCGCGTTGACGGTCGTAATGTTGACGAGCTCCGACCTGTGCGCATAACACGTAAATTTACTGATGTTCCTGAAGGTTCTGTGCTTATTGAGTGTGGCAATACGCGCGTAATGTGCACTGCAACTTTTACGGTTGGTGTGCCTCGTTGGCGTAGAGATTCCGGTTTGGGTTGGGTAACTGCCGAATATTCTATGCTTCCTAGAGCAACAGCTGAGCGAACTGATCGCGAATCTGTGCGTGGAAAAATTGGTGGTCGCACTCACGAAATTAGTCGTCTTATTGGTCGCTGCTTGCGCGGTGTAGTCGATATGAAAGCAATGGGTGAGTGCCAGATTCAAATTGATTGCGACGTGTTGCAAGCGGATGGTGGAACTCGTACTGCTTCTGTAACTGGAGCTTATGTAGCTTTGGTAGATGCGCTTAATTGGGCAGAAAAGAATGGTCATATTCGCTCTGCTGCAAGTGTTATTAAGGATTCTATTTCCGCTGTTTCTGTAGGCGTTATTAACGGCACGCCTATGCTTGATTTGCCTTATGTTGAAGACAGTCAAGCTATGACAGATATGAACGTAGCTATGACAGGTTCCGGCACTTTCATTGAAATTCAAGGCACTGCAGAACATCGTCCATTTAATCGCGACGAATTAAATACGTTACTTGATTTGGCAACTAAAGGTAATCGCGAATTGCAAGCTGCTCAAAAAGCCGCTTTAGCAAAATAGAAGAGATTGAAGGAGAACGGGCGTGAAGCTTATTGTGGCAACACATAATGAGGGAAAACTCGTTGAAATTAAGCAAATTTTAGAGGAGCAATTGTCGAAGCTGGCAAACAGTTTCGAGTTAGTAACTGCAGGTTCTCTTGGCTTGCCTGATCCTGTGGAAACTGGCGTGACTTTTGAACAGAATGCTTTGCTCAAAGCGCGTGATGTTGCTGCAAGAACAGGTTATCCTGCTATTGCAGACGATTCGGGTCTTATTGTCGACGTGCTTGGTGCTGCCCCTGGTATTCTTTCTGCCAGGTGGAGTGGTGTGCATGGGGACGATAAAGCTAATAATGAGCTTCTTTTGCGCCAACTTTCTGATATTCCAGATCAATGTCGTACTGCTCGTTTTCGTTGTGCTGCAGCTCTTGCTATTCCGGATGGGTGCAGTGAGGTTCCTGAAGGCAGTGTTATGTCGCATTCTCACGGCTTTGAGACTGTTCGAGTCGGAGAAATGGTTGGTCACTTGTTGCGCGAGGTGCACGGAACTAACGGTTTCGGCTATGATCCGCTATTTGTGCCAGATCTTCAGCCTATTCGCGATGGTGTGCAAATGAAAGGTTTGACTAGCGCGGAGCTGACTCAAGAAGAAAAGAATGCTATTTCGCACAGAGGTAATGCTTTGCGCGCGCTTTTGCCGGAGTTGCAGGCATTATTTATTACCGAATAAGCATTTATTACTGAATAAGCGAAAAATTTCGTGCGCGAGATGGGACTTGAACCCACACGTCGTAAGACACAGGAACCTAAATCCTGCGCGTCTACCATTCCGCCACTCGCGCATAGACTCATATAAATAATCGAGCGAATAAAAACAAATCAAAAGTATTAATACACTCGAGCGAGTCAGAGAGCCGCTTGACAGAATCGAACTGTCGACCTTCTCATTACGAGGGAGACGCTCTACCGACTGAGCTAAAGCGGCATGTTGCCCGAGACGCATTCGCGACTCGCGCACAAATCAATTACTATATATCATATTTTTAAATTTGTCCAATGGGCGCGCCGTACAAAATATAATAGTCATTAAGCAAGTATTGCATAGTTTGTATTGCAATTCGTTTAGTGTGGCGCGAGTTTTGTGGGATTTCTTTCCTCGCAGGCGCGACGACCTGCTTTCGCGCAGCACCAGTGTGATTGTGTTCATTTTTGTGTTAAGCTTCGCGTGTTTCTGTCTGCTTTTGTGAGTATCTTGTGAATTGGACTATAGTGACGATTGCTGTCACGTAAGTTGAAGAAATGAAAGGACCTAGAAATGGCCATCAATCCGCCAGTTGACGCCGTAAAAACCCCAGAGTGGGCTGCATTGCAGAAGCATTACGACGAGTTGCAATCAGAAGGTGTTTGCCTGAAGAAGTGGTTTGCTGAGGATGCAAATCGCGTGGATAAGTTGAGCTTCGAAGCTGGAGATCTCCACTTCGATCTTTCTAAGAATTTAATTAAGCCTGAAACTCTTAAGCTTTTCGCAGACCTTGCAAAGGCAGTTAAGCTTGACGAGCGCACTAAGGCAATGTACACTGGCGTGCACATTAATAATACAGAAGATCGTGCAGTTTTGCACACTGCTTTGCGTCGTCCTGCAGAGGATGCTGGCAAGTTCATTGTTGACGGTCAAGATACCGTTGCAGACGTGCGTGAAGTGTTGGGTCGCATTTACGATTTCGCTAACGAAGTTCGTTCCGGCGCTTGGAAGGGCGTTACCGGCAAGAACATTAAGACCGTTGTAAACATTGGTATCGGCGGCTCTGATTTGGGTCCGGTCATGGTTTACGAAGCTTTGAAGCCATATGCTGACGCTGGTATTAGCGCTCGCTACGTTTCTAACATTGACCCAAACGATATGGCAGAAAAGACCAAGGATTTGGATCCAGAAACCACTTTGTTCATCATTGTTTCCAAGACCTTCACTACTTTGGAGACTTTGACCAACGCTCGTACCGCTCGCACTTGGTTGCTGAATAAGCTTCAGGAGTGCGGTGCTATTGACGGAAGCGACGCAAAGAAGGCTGAAGCTGTTGCTAAGCACTTCGTGGCTGTTTCCACCAACCTCGAAAAGGTTGAAGAGTTCGGCATCAACCCAACCAACGCTTTTGGCTTCTGGAGCTGGGTTGGCGGTCGTTACTCTGTGGATTCCGCTGTCGGCACTTCTTTGGCTGTTGTTCTCGGTCCAGAGCGCTTCGAAGAGTTCTTGAAGGGCTTCCACGCAATCGATACTTACTTCGCTGAGACTCCATTCGAGAAGAACGTTGTTGTGCTTCTCGGTATGCTCAACGTTTGGTATCGCAACTTCTACAAGGTTGCTTCTCACGCTGTGCTTCCATACGATCAGTACTTGCACCGCTTCCCAGCTTATTTGCAGCAGCTCACCATGGAATCCAACGGTAAGTCTGTGCGCTGGGACGGCACTCCTGTAACAAGCGAAACCGGCGAAATTTTCTGGGGTGAGCCAGGCACCAACGGCCAGCACGCTTTCTACCAGTTGATTCACCAGGGCACTCAGCTTATTCCAGCTGATTTCATTGCTTTCGTGAACACGCCAAATCCTACTAAGGATGGCGATCAGGATGTGCACGAGCTCTTCTTGGGCAACTATCTTGCACAGACTAAGGCTCTTGCTTTCGGCAAGACTGCTGATGAAGTTCGCGCTGAAGGCACTCCAGAGGAGATTGTGCCAGCTCGCGTGTTCAAGGGCAACCGTCCAACCACGTCCATTTTCGGCGATGCTTTGACTCCATTTAGCCTGGGCGAGCTTATTGCTCTCTACGAGCACATTACCTTCGTTGAAGGCACTGTGTGGGGCTTGGATTCCTACGATCAGTGGGGTGTGGAGCTTGGCAAGCAGCTTGCAAAGCAGATTACTCCTGCAATCTCTAAGGATGATGAAGCTTTGGCAGCTCAGGATGCTTCTACGCAGAGCTTGATTCGCTTCTATCGCGCTCATCGCAAGTAAGATAGTAGTCATATAGGCAATCGTTTTTAGCGATTGTTGATTTATAAGCCTCTTGGCGTCAATTCGTCAAGAGGCTTTTTGTTTAGCATCTGTCGCTGAGTTTTGTAAGTTTCAAATGCATCGCAATGTGTTTTGCTGCATGTTGACACAACTGCAACAATAATTTATAATGAGCACGGTCGGTAGGTAAGGCTACCACGGGGATACGGGTTGCTGCCGCAACACAGTGGAGACACTGCACGCTGGTTAACAGTCGTTGTCGAATTCAAGGCTTCGACTAATGCAACGCCACCGCCCTGCGAAGCTGAAGCTTGAACGACGTGGCACGCTTAACATGCGTTTGTGTGTTTTGGTGCGCCTCTGTTCTCTTGTAAACCTCCGATTCAATGATGAAGATTTGCGCCGGCAGCGCACTAACTTAAGGAGGTGATTTGCCGTGAAACATGACAGTAAAAGCCATAATTCTAGTACTCGTACTGATGAAGGCTCCGACACTATTGGCAGTAGTAGTTCGGATGTTCCTCCTGAATATATGAAGCCGGCAATCACCGAATTTAGGTTGCAAAACTTGCGAAATATATAACTTACGAAATATAACTTATGAAATATAATTTGTGGAGTTAAAACGTGAGTTCTAGTTATTTGCGCCTGTAACGTAATCAATGGTGATACGGCTACGCAAGAATTTACACAAGAAAAGTTACGCAGATCTTTACGCAAGAATTTACGAAAATCTAAATAGAAATTCGCATAGAAATCTCAATAGATATCTGCGTAATAAATGAATAGAAATAAAAAATACACGAAAGTGAATCCACTTATTGCCTATTCGAGGACTTTATTATGACCGTATTTACAACTTCGCGCAAAGAAAGCGCAGGCGCGCAAGTCGACGAGAACACTCGTTTCTGGTCGGACATTATTGTGTGCGTTGGCATTATTGCCGTTTTTGGCGTAACTGCCTTCCTTATTCAGCGCATAAATCAACCGATTGGTCCAAGTGGCATACCATCTAAGGTATCCACGGACTTAATCAATCTGCCTTACTACACTTTGCGCTCAGTATTTCGCATGCTGATCGCATTAGTTGCATCTCTTATCTTTACTATTGTTTATGGCTCTCTTGCAGCTCGCAGTCGTAGGCTTGGCAAGGTGCTTATTCCTCTTCTAGATATTTTGCAATCAGTTCCAATTCTTGGCTTCCTTTCGGCAACTGTCACGATTTGGTTGGTAATTTTCCCTGGATCGATGCTTGGTGTTGAAGCCGCTTCGATTTTTGCTATTTTTACGAGTCAAGCATGGAATATGACTTTTTCGTTCCACCGTTCGCTGCTCAGCGAGCCAAAGGAACTGGATGAGGCAGTTCGTAGTTTGCAACTCACGCATTGGCAACGTTTCTGGGTGCTAGACATGCCTAACGCAATGATTCCACTGCTTTGGAATTGCATGATGTCTGTTGGAGGCGGATGGTTCTTCCTTACAGCTTCGGAAATGATTTCCGTAAATAATCACACTTACGCTCTTCCTGGCATCGGTAGTTTTGTGGCACAAGCTGCTGCTGAAAATAAGCTTGGTCTTATTTGGTGGGCTATTGTGTCGATGGTGATTGTTGTTTTGGCACTTGACTTCTTCTTGTGGAAACCGCTTACAGCTTGGGCTGAGCGTTTCCGCATTACGCAAAGCGCATCTGATAATGAGCGTCACAGTGCTATTTTGACTCTTATTCGTCACTCTCATGCAGATGAAGTTATTAGTAAACTGTTTTTGCCAATTCGCGAGTGGCTTGAAAAAGTAACGCGCCCATTCGGTCGCACAGGCTCCAAGTGGCCTCACAAGGCTGCTCAGCATAAGCTTGGTGATTGGGTATTTAACGTTATTATGCTAATTATTGTGGCTGCTGGCGCTGCCCATATGCTTTACTTTGTGTATACAACTGCAGGTTTGCATGAGTTTATTACTGCAGGCATGCTTGGTGGCATCACTTTTATACGCGTTGCTGTGTTGATTTTAATAAGCTCGCTTATTTGGGTTCCTGTTGGTGTTGTAATCGGCATGAATCCTAAGATTTCGCGTATTATGCAGCCTATAGTGCAAATTCTTGCTAGCTTCCCAGCAAACTTCATCTTCCCGTTTGCTATGGCTTGGTTTATGGCTTGGCATATTGATCTTGGTTGGGGAAGTATTATTTTGATGGCTCTTGGCACGCAATGGTACATTCTGTTCAATGTTATTGCAGGTGCTAGTGCTATCCCTGATGATTTGCGTGAAATGACGCGCAGCTTCCGCTTGGATCGTACTTTGCGATGGAAGACGCTTATTTTGCCGTCTATTTTCGGTTCATGGTGCACTGGCGGTATTACAGCTGCAGGCGGTGCATGGAATGCTTCGATTGTGTCTGAGATTGTGGAATATGGAAAGAACCACATGGAAACTCAGGGTTTGGGTGCATATATTACTAATGCAACCACTTTAGGAGATTCTGCGCGCACTTTAGTTGGCGTAACTGTTATGAGCTTGATTGTTGTTTTAAGCAACCGATTATTCTGGTCGCCAATGCAACGTATTTCCGAAAAACGTTACGTATTGAATTAAATCGACTAATAAATCGACTAATAAATCGACTAATAAATCGACTAATAAAATTACTAATAAATCGCTTAAAATAACAAAATTTTATGAAAAAGATTGGCAAAATTATGAATACTTTAAAGAGCAATGCAAAAAAAGTGCAATCCTCAATTACAAGCGATATTATCGACGCAAAGCACATCAGTCAAAGCTTCACTTCTGACAGTGGCACTACTCAGCACGTTTTGCACGATATTTCTTTCACCCTTCGCGAAGGTGAAATCGTAGCAATATTAGGACGTTCTGGTGCTGGAAAATCAACTTTCCTACGCACAATGGCTGGTCTTGTGCAGCCAACAGAAGGCACAGTAACGTATCGCGGACGCGAGCTGACAGGTCCAAACCCAGGTGTTGCAATCGTATTTCAAACCTTCGCTCTTATGCCGTGGCTTACAGTACAAGACAATGTGGAACTTGGTTTGCGTGCTAGAGGCGTTAGTAAAGAAAAGCGTACTGAGCTTGCTTTAGCTGCAATTGACGCAATCGGTTTGGACGGCTTTGAAACAGCATATCCTAAGGAACTTTCCGGCGGTATGCGTCAGCGAGTTGGTATTGCGCGCGCGTTGGTGCTACGACCGGATGCATTGTTTATGGACGAGCCATTCTCTGCTCTCGATGTGCTTACTGCAGAAAACTTGCGTCAGGAAGTTCTTAAGCTGTGGTCTAGCGAGGAGCGAGATATTAAGTCTGTGCTTATTGTGACGCACAATATTGAAGAAGCTGTGCAAATGGCTGATCGCGTTGTGGTTCTTGGATCTCATCCAGGTCACTTAATTGCTGATGTGAATGTTGATTTGCCTCGTCCTCGAGATAAGCACAGTGCTGAATTTGAAGCGATGGTTGATAATCTGTATGCTATTTTGACTGGTTCTGCTCCAGAAAGCACTGCAGAGCAAGACGCTTCCGAAGATGCTGATTCTCAAGATCAAGCAAATAATGCAACTAATGAAGATGCTGAAGATAACGAAGCTGCAGCAATTGCAGATATGCTTATTCAGCGCCACCATGACGATGAAGATGAAGATAAGCAAAGTGAGGATGAAGCTGAAGCAGGTGAGGCAAAGGCAGAGCCTGTGGCTGTTCATTTGCTTCCAAACGCTACACCAGGTGGTATGGCTGGTTTGCTTGACGTGATTTCTGAAAACCCAGATGGCATTGATTTGGCTGATTTGGCAGCTGATTTGTCGTTTGAGATTGATGATTTGTTCCCACTTGTCGATGCGGGTACGATGCTTAATTTACTTACTGCAGAAAACGGTCATATTACTATTACTTCTGAGGGTGAAGAGTGGCATAATGCCGATATTTTGCACAGTAAGCAAGTTTTTGCTCGTCTTGCGATTGAACATGCACCTCTTGTGCACGCAATTGATCAAGCTTTGAGTAGGAATCGTAACGGAAAGCTTCGTGGCGAGCTGATTTTGGATTTGTTGCGCAGTAAGCACACGGATGCTTTGGCACGTCAGCAGTTTGATATTGCAATTAGCTGGGGTCGTTACGGCGAGTTGTTTGATTATGACGCTGATGATGACGAGTTGACTCGTACAGTTGAAACTGCTCCTCTCGATGGAGTTGTGCGCTGAAATAGTGCGGAATAGTGCGGAATTATGCTCAATAATGTCCATTATTGAGCATAATTTGGTATTTGTATGCTTTCGATAAAGGGATGCCGCATAGTTCTTTTATCTTTTAGGTCTAGTCGCTTCTTATTTAAGATTGCGCGGATCGGAAGCCCCCTAAAAAGCGAACTTTTTGGGGAAAGAATTGCGTAGCACATTTGTTGCTAACGCTTACTATGCGTCGATATGCGGCGGCGATGGAGGAATATTATGGTAAATGCTGTAGAAGCATTTGATGCTAAGCATCTTAAGGCTGCTGAAGAAATTCCAGCTTTCCGTCCTGGCGATACCGTTGATGTCAATGTTAAGATTCAGGAAGGCAACAACACTCGTATTCAGACTTTCACCGGCGTTGTGATTGCTCGTAAGGGTGCTGGCGTGCGTGAAACTTTCGTTGTTCGTAAGGTGAGCTTCGGCACTGGTGTTGAGCGTCGTTTCCCACTTCATTCTCCAGCTATCGATTCGATTAAGCTGGTTCGTAGCGGTCGCGTTCGTCGCGCTAAGCTTTACTACTTGCGCGCTTTGCGTGGTAAGGCTGCTCGTATTGCCGAGCGTCGCGATAACTCTGCTAAGTAAAATGGAACTTATGTGAAGGGTATTTGTTATGACTGATGACACGCAAATTAGCGATACTCATATCGTTTCAGTAGCGGGTCATGGTATAGATCCTTCACCGGTTCCACCAGAGCCGGAAGGAGATTTACCTTCCGGCTCTCGCATGTTTAAGCGCAAAAATAGAAAAGGTAAGCATTTTGCACATTCTAAGCGTGCTAAAAATGACCGCCTAACTTTGCGCGATGCTATAACATGGTTCGGTATTCCAGTATTAGTAGTGATACTTATTCGTGTGTTCCTATTTGGAGCTTACACAATTCCTTCTGGCTCTATGCTAGATACTATTCATATTGGCGATTATGTTATTACGACTAAGCTAACTCCGCGCTTATTCCCATTAAAACGTGGAGATATTGTTGTTTTTGAGGATCCTGCACATTGGTTGAGTGGTGAAAATTCTTCCGGTGCTGTTGGCAAGGATTTAATTAAGCGTCTTATTGGTTTGCCTGGAGATACTGTTGAATGTAAAGGCGCTGGGCAGCCTATTGTTGTGAACGGTGTTCCAATACGAGAATCTTCCTATATTCGTCCTGGTGTTGACCCGAGTGCTTTTCCATTTAAAGTAAAAGTCAAAGCCGGTCACGTGTTTGTTTTGGGTGATAATCGTTCTAATTCTGCAGATTCACGATACCATCGCAATGATGGCGATGACGGTTTAGTTCCTATTTCCAAAATCGAGGGCGTTGCTGTGTTTAGATCGTGGCCGCTTGATCGAATTGGTCTTTTAGACGAACATCATGATGATTTTAACAATGTGCCTGATCGTCCTGCAAAATAAAAGTATTAGCGCAATTAGTATTAACGAAATTGTATTAGCGCGACTTATATCAACTGATTTCAATTATGCCAAATAAATCATCCAATATACCGCTTGTTCCATCATTTAAATATGAGCAAGATCTGCTTTGCGAAGGCTATGATTGGGTTATTGGTCTTGATGAAGTAGGAAGAGGCTCTCTTGCAGGTCCTGTGATGGTAGGAGCTGTAGTTATTGGAATTAAACAAGTAAAAGAAAACTATATGCCTGAAGGCTTAGCTGATTCTAAATTGCTGAGCGAAAAGCGTCGAGAAGAGCTTTATGAACCGTTGCAAAAATGGTGTACAACTTGGGCAGTTGAATCTTGCACTAACACAGAAATTGATGAGTGGGGCATTAGCTATGCGCTTGGTGTCGCTGCGTTAAAAGCAATTTCTAAAGTTGAGGAAGATATTAAAAAGCTAAGTTTTAGCGTAAATGCGAATACGTGTGAGAATACGCGTGTGAATTCAAACTTTCGTATTGCCGCAATATTGGATGGACCTTGCGATTATATTGACAAAGTCGCAAATACTTTTGACGCTCCTTATGTTCCTGAGCCTGTAAAAGTTCATACTTTAGTAAAAGCAGACAGGCAGTGCGCGAGCGTAGCTGCGGCTGCAGTTTTGGCAAAAGTTACTAGGGATAATCTTATGGTATCTCTTGCTAAAAATCCGCAATATGCAGCCTACAATTGGGCAAGTAATAAGGGTTACGGTTCTTTAGCTCATCGCAATGCCATTAAAAAAGTAGGTCCTAGCGATTTGCATAGACTGTCTTGGCATTTATAAGCGAGGGTGCATATGGCAAAAAATGAAGCAAAACGCGTGTCAATGATCGATGTTGCGCACGCTGCTGGTGTAAGTCATCAAACTGTTTCTCGCGTTATTAATAATTCTCCTGATGTTTCTGCTAGCACGCGAATTAAAGTTCTGCGAGTTATTGAGCAGCTTGGGTATTATCCGAGTAATTCAGCACGCGCATTAGCAACTAAGAAATCGCGTACTTTAGGGCTTATCGTTGGTGCAGAAAATAGAACATCTCGAAACATTATTGCTCCTATAGAAGCGCAAGCAAAATCTCGTGGTCTTTTTCTTTCTATTAGCATGGTCAACGAAACATTATGTGAACAAAGTGATATTCAAGATTTATGCGAGAGTTTTGAAGAGCAAAATGTCGACGGATTAATAATTGACGCTCCAACAGATGCAATATTTACGTCACTGTGTCGTACGCGTATTCTTAAGCCGTGCGTATGCGTTACTGCTACTCATGGTGCAATAAGCGCGCATGAAGGCATGAATATGTTGCGTTCTCATAGCAACGTTGAGTATTCAATGATTGGTATTAATCAATCTCGCGCAATGAACGATATTGTGTCACTTATTGCGCATTATGGACATCGAAATGCCATTTATATAGCAGGTCCTTCGCAATGGAGAGGTGCTGCAACGCGACTCATTGCATGGCGTTCACTTTCAACTGCTCAAGGTATTCATTCGCATATTGTGCAATGTACTTCGTGGAAGTCTTCTGAAAGTTACGCGCGAATGAATCATATGATTGAGAAATTTGGCATAGATGGCATTGCATTGCCGACTGTTATTGTTGCTTCAAGCGATGAGCAGGCAGTAGGAGTTATGCGTTCCTTGTATGAGCACGGTTTGAAAATTCCGAGTGATATTAGTGTTGTTGGTTTCGGCGATATTCCGGCAATAAGTGATTTTTTCCCACCTCTTACAACTGTGAGTCTCGATATGCAGCAATTAGGGTCGTTGGCAGTGCGTGAAGCTTTGAGATTAATGAATCATGGGCCTGAGCCAGCATTCCCAGATATGTCTCATGGAGTTGGGCAAATACCTGCTGGCTTAAAATTGCGTTCTTCTATTGGTGCCGTATTGAGATAATTTTGCGATTGTGAAAAATTGCATTAAAAATTATCGAGAATAGAATTAAGAATGGTATTTTTAATTATTTTTTTGATTATTTAAATATTGTGTGAAACAGTTGTGAAACAACTTATTTTCTTAATGCTAATATCTGGCAAAATGGCTTAAAATCAGCATAATTACGCGGATGCCGGCGTGTTGATGGTGTGTGTGAAGCGTAATCTTAACATCAGTTGGGAGTGTGTGGTTTTTTGAATAAATATGGAATAAAGAAAAGGATCAGGAGATGATAAATCGCTGCTTTGCGTTCGTGCCAGGAATTAAGCATCTAGTTATTTTAAGGTCGGCGTGTCTTGCGATTTCTTATCTTGTAAACATAGCTTTTGTCTACGTTTGCGTTGGGATGTTGTCTCCAGTATTAAGACCTGTTCGTTCTACTGGAACTTCTTTAATGAGTTCTGTTGAATTTACGTCTTACATTATTGCTTTAGCTGCTATTATTTTGCTGAAATATGCAGTTTTTTACTGGTCGTGTACTGTTTGTGCAGAAATTGAGTCGCGAATAGCTATGCGTTTGCGCCCTAAAATGTTGCACGCAATGTTATCTCTACGTTCTGTAGATATTGAAGATTCTCATGACATTACTTCTTTGCGTGTAAATGAAGATATTTTTGCAATACAAAGTTTTGTTGCTTCTTTAGTTCCACAAATTATTGCAGCTATTCCTGTTCCTGTAGTCGTTTCTGCAGCACTATTTACAGTTAACCCTGCTATAGCCGGGATTTGCGCATTAGCTGCATTGTTTAATGTCGCTTCTCTTATATTCTCGTTGGCACTAAGCCCAGTATCGTGGCGTTGTGTAAGTGCGTTATTTGCCTATGTTATTGCTGGACTCGCAATTGTTGCAACTGTTTGGTTATCTTCCGTTAAAGGTGTAGGTCTTGCTGCAGCTCTGTTAACAATGCCCTTGTTAATGTTAAGCGTCCAGCCACTGAGAATTGTTGGTAAGAATATGCATGTAGTTAAGCATGCTGTTCATGGTTTGGATCATGTTGAAACATTGTTAAAAATGGTTACTGATTCTCCTGCTCCAATAGCATTTAGTGACGATGGTTCAACATTATCTTTGCCTGATGGCTCAACCAATATTGCTTTGCGTATGCGATGCAATATTTTGGAAAATAATGCGAATACTAATGAAGCTCAGCGTTTATCGATAATTGCAAAATCTGGTGAATTGCAAGTTATTCCAAGTAAATATCATCATGTTATGCGTGAGAAAATACTTTCTGGTACAGGTTTTAACAAATCTGCTGACATATTGCTTTCTTATAGCGACCGTTATGATATTCATGAAGACGACGTTTCTCCATTTGTAGTTTCTGAAGTATTTGACGCAAACGATAGTGCATCTTACTTGTCGTTGAATGATGCAAGTTCTGCAGCTTTAGCAGATATTGTTACTATAGTTAGCGAGCGAAGTCATCTATTTTCCACAACATTGCGAGAAAACTTACTTTTGGCTGCTCCAACAGCTACGACTACTGCGATGTGGGATGCATTGCGAGCTGTGCGAATAGATGGCGTTGTTTATGCCGATTACGACGGTCTAGATATGCCAATAGATAGACTTTTTAATAATCCTGAAGCATCCTATAATTCTGAAGATTTAAAGCGTCGTGTTATTCTTGCTAGAGCAATTTTAAGACACACTAAAGTGTACGTTTTTGATTATTCCCAATGTGATATTAGCAATCATGAAGCTGAAGAAATTGTTAAAATATTGCGTCGCATAGCGCGTTATGCGAATGTAATAGTGTTAATGCCAAATGATGCTGGAATTAGCGCAACTGATGAAATAGCAACTGTAGAATCGTATCGTCATGTTGCTAATGATAGTTCTAAAAATATTACGCAACTAAATCAATTAAACGAATCTCAGAACTCGCAAAACTCACGAAACTCGCAAAACGTTGAGCAAGCTCAGCAAGATCCTAATAAAAACAAGCATATTTCTTCTATTGCAAGTATTGCTTACACTTATGAAGTGAGAACAATCTCAAAGTTCAAACGTGCTATTTTTGCTTTTATATCAATGTTTAGTACTGCTCTCAATCTTGTTTCTGCAGTATGTATTCCTGTTGCTATTGTTTCAGCAATGTTTGCTGTTGCAGGACGTCCAATATTTGGTTTTGTAATGCAACAGTGTGTGCTTGTTGCTGTTGCTTGTATGGCAGTTCGTGCATTAACTCTTGTTACAACATTTGCAGGTGTAGATATGCATCACGAACGTTGGCATAAAGCTCATATCAGCATGAATGTTGGAATGATATTTGCAGTTGTGCCGCTTATGGTTGTTTTGTACTATTTCGATGCGAATTTGTCTTATGTAGCTATTGCTTCGTGCGTGTTTATTATGTTTATTGTTCCTCGATACTTACTTATACGCTCCAAGCATATTGCAAATAAAGTGCGCATTGAACAACATGAAGTTGAGAATGAAGTAAGTGATATTGAACTTGGTATCGATGAAGTACTTGCATTTAGGCAAGGTGAGCATTGCGTTAATCGAATGGTTACTTCAATGCATAAAGTTTCTCAACAAAGAATGCGTTTGGCTCGTAAAAGTGGAGGCATGTCGGCACTTGTTCTTGCTATATCGTTAATTAGCATTTCTGTAGCCGCACTAGTTGTTTCTCACACTATCCATCCAGTTCCAGCTAATATTCCAGCATGGAGCACTGTTTATGCTGTTATGGCAATGGTTTTGCTTGTAATTATGATTCAGCAAGTTGTAGATGTTGTTTTACAAAGAATACCGTCTGTTATGAGAGTTAAGAGCAGTAACTAACTTTAATTTAAAAAATATAGAATATGCATAAGTTGGGTTGGGGGACTGGACATGCGTAATCGTTGTAACAAGAGGCAGTTTCTTGCGCTGTTTTGGATGCTGCTGTTTGCTGTTTTATGTGGGATTGTTATTGGCTTGTTGCTTCCTAAAATAAACAGTAACGTTGGGAAGATTACAGGAGAATATGAAGCAAGCGGAGAAGCTGCGCAAGCATTGAAAAAATTGCGTATATCTAAGCCTTATCGTTACGGGTACGAGCGTCAAGTATTCGGATATCGTACTACTGACGATGACGGTAACGGATGTGACGTTAGGGAAGATGTTTTAGCGCGTGATTTACAAAATGTGAAATACAAGTACGCAGGATCTTGCCAAGTGCGTTTCGGCTTGTTGCATGATCCGTATACTGGCAAAGATATCAACTTCGTGCGTGGGCGAAAAACTAGTGCCTTAATTCAAATAGATCATGTTGTTGCATTACAAAATGCGTGGGAATCTGGAGCATGGAAATGGAATCGTGCAAAACGATTAAAATTTGGCAACGATATGATGAATCTACTCGCGGTTGAAGGAGCTTCTAATCAAGAAAAAGGTTCCGCGTCCGCAGCTTACTGGCTTCCTTCAAACAAAACCTTTAGGTGCGAATATGTTGCTAGGCAAATAGCTGTTAAATATAAATATGGTTTAACTGTAACTTGCGAAGAAAAGCAGAGTATGGAAAGCGTATTGCATAACTGTTCTGCACAGAAATTGCCAAAGTAAGGATTTTGCTCAGTCTAGTATCCTTAAAAGCGACTTAGTAAGCGTTTAATAAGCATTTAGTAATGATTATGGGTGTGATCGTGCATTACGTCGTGATGCTCTGCTGAATGAGGAATATGCAAAACGCGCATACGGTCAATAGCTCTACGCGCAAGATTGTGAGCAGAACCTGTGCCTTCGCCCTTGACTCCAAAAATAACGATAAGAGCCATAATTCCCGTAATAATAGCACTAATGCGCAAAGTCCATTGAACTCCAAAAATACTAGCAGCAACATCGGCAGCGTGACCTGTGCCAGAATGGTGAAGAGTTGTCAATACTGTCATTGTAACTACTAAAACAGGTGCTCCAATAGCGCCCCAAAGCTGACGCATAGTATTAGTTACAGCCGAACCGTCGCCAAGCTCTTCCTTACGCAAACAATTAAGTGACCACGTAGTTATTGGCATAAGCAAGAATCCCATGCCAATTTGGCGAGTAAACTGCCAAATGGAAATCCACCAAATCCACGTATCCATGTCAATAAGACTCATCATTACAGTGCCAAAAAACAGAATAATAGAGCCTGCCATAGCAACTGGGCGCACTCCAAAGCGATCTAGCATACGACCACCAAAATACTGCGAAATAGCCATGCCGAACGCTCCAGGAAGCAGAATTAAGCCGCTCATAGTTGCTGAAAAACCACGATCAGACTGAATATAAAGCGGAATAAGCACCATAATTGAGCTGAAAGCAAAAAATGTAAGGCAAGCGCAAATAGTACCTACCATAAAGTAGCGGTTTTTAAGCACATTAAGACCAAGAAGAGGAGTGTGACCGCGTTTTTGCGCTCGCAACTGCCTTATAACAAACCAAGCAATTCCAAAAGCACCAATAATCATAGGAGCCCAAGATAATGGGTGGGAAATTCCGCATCCTTCAATATTAGTGAATCCAAACATGAGTCCGCCGAAGCCGATAACCGAAAGACCAACCGAGAAGAAATCAGCATGCGCGTTAAGATCATGTTCTCCAAAATTATGCAAGAAAAATACTGCTAAAACGACGGATAGCGCTCCGATAATAGTAAGAGAGCAGAAAATAGAACGCCATCCATTAATATCAGTTTGCAAACCGCCAATAGTAGGACCGATTGCTGGAGCAATACTCATAGCCATGCCAACGCTTCCCATTGCCACACCTCTGCGAGTAACAGGGTAGACGGAGAATACGGTAATTTGTAAAACAGGCCACATTACGCCAGTGCCAATAGCTTCAAGAGTTCTGCCAACAAGTGCCATCATAAAGTCGCTACTAAGCCATGCAAGTACGGATCCAAAAGTAAAAAGCGACATGGAAGTAATAACAATTTGGCGAGTAGAAAAGCGTCTTGTTAAAAATGCTGTAAGTGGAACCATAATTGCCATAATCAGCTGGAAAATAGAAGTAAGCCACTGACCAGTTGTGACGCTTATGCCAAATTCTTGAACTATTGTTGGCAATGCTGCAGTAAGTTGTAATTGTGCGAAATTGCCAATAAATGTAATAAACGTAAGAATAGCAAGAGAAATTAAAGCAGGACGTGTAAGACGATTGTTATTGTATGCTTCTTCGCCTGTTAGCGCATGGCTGAGATTTTGGCTTTTATTAGACAGCCATGTTGAGTGCATCAAAATAAAACATCCTTTTTTATTCTTAAACGTAGTTTTTCTTAAGCATATTTTTAAGCATAGGTGGCAAAAGTCAATCGACTTAAGTCTATTCTCTTATCTATTACAACGAAAAATTGTAAGACTTAATTTGCGCAAAACAATAGTATCTAGACTGATTCTAATCAGTAGCTGTGGTAGGAAAGCCAATGATTGTAAGCGCCTTGAATAGAGCCATAACGACCATTGCAATAATTCCAGAACCAGCGGAGCTGAGTTTGATAGTTAGTTGCCCAATCAGCTCCGGCAGAAGCCATTTTTCCGCCTGGCAAAGCTTGAGGTAAACCGTAGGCGCCAGAAGGATTCATTGCGTTTACGCGCCAGCCAGATTCATGAGAAATAATAAATACTGTTGCAGTAAAATCAGCTTCACTATAACCGTTAGAGATAAGCCAGTCGTGAGCCCATTGTTGCATCTCGCCAGCAGGAACAGTCGTACCGATAGAAGCAGCTAAGCCAAGTCCGGCAGAAGAGCCGCCAGTTCCAACAAGAATAACCTTATCTTTTGGAGCTTTTTTAACATAAGAAGCAAAAATATTAGAGGAAACTATTTTCCCCTTAGCTCGAGTAACTATTTTTGCTGTTTCCATTACGCCGTTAGCGCCTTCACTCTGCACCTTCTCAGTACCTTTTGGAAGTGCAGCAGTTTCCTTTTTTACGACGTTAAATGCAATTGGGTCGTCGGAATTCTCTAATTTTGCGCCTGCGCGATTAATCGTAATAACAGTTGATTCGCTAACTTTAGTTGTAAGAGATGGAGTAACAACATCGTGTGGCTCAAGAGTGATATCCCCGGCATCAAGAACGGATTTTACATCAGTGAAATTATTGCCCAAAATAGTACGATGGTGACCATTTATAACAACGTTAACATATGAAGTTGCGCTATCATGCAACATGCGACGGCTAGCACTACGAGAAACTTGCGAAGAATCGGTTGCCGAATAAGAAGTAACCTGAACAGCGTGACCTTTAGACGAAGTGTAAAAATCTCGCGAGGCAAAACCAAGTATCACCAAAGCAATGAAGCCTAAAATAACCGCGCTAACTCTAGCCCACTGTCGTAAACTGAGTGAACCAAGCGTAACAGTATGCTTACGGTGACTGGCCATAACCCTCCTTATTTCTGCAATTATTCTATTGATACTTGCAAACGCTCGCAACGTAGACTAATAAACTAAAATGTATGTGCAAAACGTATATGCAAAACCTCACATATTATATCTCATGGCATAGTCTATAAATCAGGATTCAGAATCATTAGATTCGTAAGATTTAGCTTGTTCAACCAAATCTTCTAAATCAGAAGCTAGTAATGCTCCAGCTTGTCTATAAATAACTTCGCCGCGCTTAATAACCATTACTGTTGGAACAGCTTGGATTTGAGCAGCTGCAGCAATCTCGTTGCTTTTGTCAATATCAACTTTTACAAAAGGAATTTCGGGATATTTTTCACTGACCTTCTCAAAAATAGGACCAAAAGACCTGCATGGACCGCACCACGTTGCCCAAAAATCGACAACAACTATTTCATTTGTCGAAGCAATCTTCTCAAAATTTTCTGTAGTAGCATGTATTGCTGCCATATTACTCCCTCAATATTTTGCGTATTTGCTTCATTGTACGTGCCGCCTTGCATAAATGTTGTCGATAGTGCGCTTATCTGTCGTCTTGCGGCACTAGGCTAGGAGTCATGCTTGATATCCAATTTATTCGTGAACATGCCGACGTAGTTAAGGAATCGCAGCGCAAGCGCGGTGAATCCGTTGAGCTCGTCGATGAAGTATTGCACAACGATGACTTGCGTCGTACTGCTCTTAAGGCTTTTGAAGAGGCTCGCGCTGAGCAAAAAGCTATTGGTAAGAAGGTTGCAACAGCTAGCGCGGAGGAAAAGGTTGCGCTTATTGCTGAAACTAAAGAATTAGCTTCGAAGGTTGCAGAGTACAAAGCTGAATCCGAAAAAGCTACTGCCGACTACACTACAGCAATGTGGAAGCTTTCTAACATCGTTGAAGATGAAGCTCCAGAAGGCGGAGAAGACGACTATGTTGTAGTTAAGAAGGTTGGTACGCCTCGCGATTTTGCAGCTGAAGGTTTCGAGCCAAAGGATCATTTGACTCTTGGAACTGGCGTTGCTGGAATTGATATGCGTCGCGGCGTGAAGGTTGCAGGATCTCGCTTCTACTTCTTGCGCGGTGCTGTGGCTCGCCTGCAAATCGCAATGCTTACTATGGCTGTTGATCAAGCCGAAGAGCACGGTTTTACGCTTGCGATTACGCCAACGCTTGTGCGCCCGGAAGTAATGCGCGGAACTGGCTTCTTGAATTCTCATGCGGACGAGATTTACCGTTTGCGCGAGCCAGATGATCAGTATTTGGTCGGTACTTCCGAAGTTGCTTTGGCTGGTATGCATGAGGATGAGATTCTTGACTTAAGCAATGGTGCTTTGCGTTATTGCGGTTGGTCGAGCTGCTACCGTCGTGAGGCTGGTGCTGCCGGAAAGGATACTTCTGGTATTATTCGCGTGCATCAGTTTGATAAAGTTGAGATGTTCGTTTATTGCAAGCAGGAAGATTCTCGCGCTGAGCATCAGAAGTTGCTAGGCATGGAGCAAGAAATGCTTGCTAAGGTAGAAGTGCCTTACCGCATTATTGATACTGCTGCAGGTGACCTTGGTTCTTCTGCCGCTCGTAAGTTTGATTGCGAAGCTTGGGTTCCAACGCAAGGACGTTACCGTGAGCTTACTTCTACTTCTAACTGCACTGAGTATCAGGCTCGCCGCTTGAATGTGCGTGAACGTATGGAAGATGGTGGAACTCGTCCAGTTAGTACGCTTAACGGCACTTTGGCTACTACTCGCTGGCTTGTGGCTATTTTGGAAAATCATCAGCATGAGGATGGTTCGATTGATATTCCGAAGGCTATGCAGGCTTATATGGGTGGCAAGGAAGTCATTGAGCCAACTAAGTGGGAAGCGTGAGTTTGCTCGTGCACAAACACGGCGTTTGTTTCAAAAAATCGTTTAATTAACTATAAAGCCCGGGAAATTACCTGGGCTTTGTTTTTTAGTTGATAAGTTTTTTGAATCTGGGTGTTGTGTGTTGCGTTCTATACGTGATGATATGCTTACCACTTGTGCGTTAAAAGCGGCAATTTGATTGCTTTCGCGCGCAAATGGATGGGTGTCCGAGCGGTCTAAGGAGACGGTCTTGAAAACCGTTGTAGGGAAACCTACCGCGAGTTCGAATCTCGCCTCATCCGCAGAATAATAAGCTTCAAGCTGCATTTCGCGCTTGAAGCTTTTTTATTCTGCCGAGCTTGCTCAGGGTTGGAAGCACAGTGTGCTTCCAACGCAAGCGAGGTCTTTCTGCGTCAATAAAGACGCAGAAAGTGTGGGCTAGTGTGTTTAACGTAGTGTGTCAGGTTTGTGTTGCTGCATTTCGCGCTTGAAGCTTTTTTAATTCGCCGAGCTCGGGAAATTAGCAAATTGCGGCAGAAACTTTACAGCGGTGTAAAGAAACGGTCGGTTGTGCGCGGAATAACGGCAGAAACTTTACAGCAGCGCACAGTTTATGCCGCCTACGCACCAAAAAACGGCAGAAACTTTACGTGGGTGTAAAGAAACGGTCGGTTGCGCGCGAGAATCCGATTGAAACGTGCGCTCGCTCGATTTTAGCGCGTGGAATAATGACGCTCTTGAGAAGTGATTGAGTCAAGGAAGAAGCTTGCACCTTCGCGGCAAGACGTGCTGCTTTCGAAATCTTCCGGAGCGTAAGGCGCAACGCTTTCAAACATCTCCTCGTAATCAGCAACGCTTAAACGCACGCGCGAATCAAGCATATCCGCATGCTCGCGCGCAAACAGCGCATTTCTAAATCCTGGCGCAATCGTGCCGCTGAAAAATTCACCAACAGCGCCGGAGCCGTAAGAAAATAGCCCAATCTTATCGCCGCTTTTAAGTGCAGTAAGATTACTATTTTCGCAAGTAAATTCGTCTAACTCAAGTAAAGACAGCAATCCCAAATACAGGGAACCCGTATAGATGTTGCCTACGCGACGGCTGTACTTCGTGCTGGTTTCATAGCGCGAAAGTAAGCGATTGCGCGACGACTCGCTTAGGTTGCTATTATCGCAAGAATCCATCGCAGCCTTAAGCGCCTTCAAACCCATTTTCGTATACGGCAAGTGGAAGCACAATCCGGCAAAATCGTTGAAATTACAACCGTTTTGCGCACAATACTTTTGCCACACATCGCAGAAAAATTGTATGTACTGCTCAGTCGAAAACTTTCCGCGAGCAAGCGCAGTGTCTTGGTAAACAGGTCGCCAAAAGTCCTGAATATCAGCGGATTTCACAACGCTATCGTCGTTAATTTTAAGCACGTGCGGATTCGCGCTCACAAGCATTGCTACAGCCCCTGCTCCCTGCGTTACTTCGCCAGGTGTAGCAAGACCGTAGCGCGCAATATCGGCTGCAATAACAAGCACTTGCGGATTTTTTTCGGCGTGCGCGCGCACGTAGTCACATGCCATCATCAAAGCCGCGGTGCCGCCGTAGCAAGCTTCTTTTACTTCAATAGAGCGCACCCACGGCGTGAGTTTTAGCAGATTTTGAACGTACAGAGCACTCGATTTACTTGCGTCGACGCCGCTTTCTGTGCCGACGATTAGCATTTTGAGGCGATTGCTATCGATGTGGGGTAGCAGTGGGAGGGCAGCTTGCGCGGCGAGAGTGACGATGTCTTGGTGATTTGGTGGCACAGATTGTTCGCTTTGACCGATTCCGATTGTGAATTTGTTAGGGTCGATTCCACGGTGTTCCGCCAGTTCTTCGAGGTTTAGGTAATAGTGCGGCGTTGCGAAGGAGATGCGGTCGATGCCGACGGCAAGGGGAGTGGTTGCGGAGGTTGTGGTTGCTGATGTTTCGGTATTTTGTGTGTTCATTTGTCCTAAAATTCCTAAATTTTTCTTAATTTTTCTTAATTTTTCTTAATTTTTACTTGATTCTCGTAACTTTTGAAGTAATTGCATAACTTTTTCTGTAGTTCTTTCTGCAGGGCTAAGTTGCAAAATATCATGCGCGATTTCCGCGATTTCCGCACCTTTGGCACCTGCTGCAATTGCTAGGTTTGACGACTGTAATGCCATATGACCTGCTTGAATTCCAGGGCCTGCTAGTGCGCGAAGAGCCGCAAGATTTTGTACCAAACCGAGCGCGGCAAGCGTGTTTCTAAAGTCGTTTGCGTTTTTGTAATTGCCGATTTTGATCGCGAGTTTTGCCATTGGAAGCGATGAGATTGAGCCGCCAACAATGCCGATCTGTAGCGGAATTTCAATACTGCCATGGAGTATGGTTTTTCCGTTTAAAGTTTCGGTGTTCCACTTTGACAGTGGTAGGTAGCGACCGGAGCGCGCCGCCCACGCGTGTGCTGCCGATTCTAGCGCTCGCGTATCATTTCCTGACGCGAGCGCGGCTCCTGCGATTCCGTTTAGGATTCCTTTGTTGTGCGTGGCGGCGCGCGCAGGGTCGCTGGCGGCAAGCGCGCTCAATGCCGCGATTCGGCGCGCAAGGCGTTTTCCTTCGCTCTCTCGCTCAGAGTCTTCCAGCCGCCTGGATGCTAGTGCTTCAACCGGTATATGCACTTCTGCTGTGGTGGGAACGCGGCTGGTGTTTGTGAGTATTGCCACTAGCGCCTGCACGCCGAGCCAGCTCTCCAGCTGGGCTTTGACGGCTTCGCCCATAGTGTTTACTGTGTTGGCGCCCATTGCGTCGCATGTGTCTACGTCAATCTCGAGCTTTGCGAAGCCGTGCAAAGCTGAAGCGCGGCATTTTCGCGCGCCGCCACCCCTTTTACTCATTGATGGGTGTGACTCGTTTGCAATGCGCAACAGTTCTGCAACCTTTTCTTTATCTTCAACGATTCTGCTCAAGCGCGCCGCCACGCTCCCGTCTGCGTCCTCAAAAGCTATTTGCGCTGTAGTCACGTATTGTGGGGAGCGCGCAATAATTCCGTATCCAACGTCAGTCGCCGCGTCAAATCCAACGTCAGTCGCCGCGTCAAATCCAGCGCCAGTCTCCGCCGCAATCCGCGCCCCATTGCACGCAGCTGCAATCACGGACGGCTCTTCGGTTGCAACCAGCACGTCCCGCACTTCGCCGTTCACAATCAGCCCACGCACAACGCCAACCGGCAGCGTATACTTTCCAATTTGATGCTCAATCATATGATTTGCAACGTCTGCAGGAATTGTAGTATCAGAACTTTCCGCAAACTGTTTAAGCAAAAATGTTGCATCAGCATCGTTAATTGCGCCCTCATTTTGCAAGGTTTTTATGCGATTTTCCACGCTTAATTCGCGAAAAGCAGTCATCGAAATCACCTCATGATTTGTAGACTACGAATGCTTCTGATCGCTTCGCATTCTGACTTAGTTGTTTTGCAGTCTGACTTTATTGTTTTACATTTTGGCTTGATTGTTTCGCATTCTAATTTGCATAGAAACGCCGATTCCGCCGCCGACGCACAGCGCAGCAACTCCATTTAACTTATTGCTATCTCGCAAAGCGTATATAAGCGTCGTCAAAATCCTAGCTCCGCTAGCGCCCAGCGGATGACCGAGTGCAATTGCTCCACCGCGTACGTTTAGTTTTGACTCGTCAATATGAAGTTGCTCCGAAACGGCAATGCTTTGCGCTGCAAACGCTTCGTTTATTTCGAATAAGTCAATGTTGTCAACGCTGCTGCCGGTCGCATTTAGCATGCGTTCCATCACATGTTTTGGAGCGTATCCCATTAAATCTGGGTCGATTCCACCTTCTGCGAATCCCACAATTTGCGCAAGATATTCAATTCCGTGCGCTTGCGCGTAATCTTTGCTCATAAGCACTAGAGCTGCAGCTCCGTCGTTAATTCCGCTTGCGTTTCCGGCAGTTACAGTCGATTCGTGCTTGCAAACTTCGTGCTTGCAAACTTCGTTCTCGCTAATTTCGTTCTTGCCAACTTCGCAAGTCGCGCCCGAAGTTTCTTCCGATGCTTTAAAAAGCGTGCGCAATTTCGACAACTGCTTTAAAGACGTATCTTCGCGAGGATGCTCGTCTTGAGTTATAACAGTTCCGTTTGCAAGCGTTACTGGCACAATTTCAGAAGCAAAATCGCCTCGTTTAATAGCGGCAACAGCTTTTTGGTGAGATTTAAGTGCAAAAATATCTTGTGCTTCGCGAGTGATACCAAATTTTGCTGCAACATTTTCTGCAGTAACGCCCATTGCGTCGCCAGTAAAAGCGTCGTTTAAGCCGTCTCGTTGCAAACCGTCAATAAGCGCAAAATTCCCGTATTTGTGTCCGCTAAATCGCGAATTAGTTGCGTAAAACGGTACGTTGCTCATGCTTTCAGTGCCGCCTGCAACAACAACTTGCGCGTCTCCCATAACGATTGCGGATTGTGCTAAGCGCACTGCTTTTAAGCCCGATCCGCATACTTCGTTAATTGTCATTGCGCAGCTAGAAGTATCTAAGCCTGCTTTTAACGCAATTTGGCGAGCAACGTTTTGTCCGCTGCCTGCTTGTAATACGTTTCCAAAAATAGCTTGATCCACGTCGTGTGAGCTAATTCCAGCGCGTTCTATTGCTGCTTTTGCTGCGATTGTTCCTAAATCAACTGAGGAAAGCGAAGATAAGCTGCCGCCGAATTTGCCAATAGGCGTACGTACAGCGCTTGCAATCACCACATCAGTCATATGTTTAGCCACCTAATCAATTGTTTGTTGCAATACGTGTTGAAGTATACCAACCGGACTACTTTATCGTATTTTTCGACAAAATTACCATTTGCGAAAAATTTTTCTCGTTTCCTTCACAATTAAACGTGCTTCAGTGAGTTCGCTCACCCGAATCCGGCATAAACTTTACAGCGGTGTGAAGTTTCGGTCGGCTACGCGCCTGAAAGCGGCATAAATTTTACAGCGTTGTAAAGTAACGGTCGTTTGCTCGCCAAATAGCGGCAGAAACTTTACAGTCGTGTAAAGTAATGGTCGGCTACGCGCCTGAATCTGGCATAAACTTTGCGCTCGTGTAAATTAAGGGTCGTATTTTCCCAAACCTCCTGAAGCTTTGCGCCAGTGCTTCTGCGAAAAGTGGTTTTGTAGCTTTGCGCCTGTGCTCTGCAGACGTTGCGTCTGTAGCTTTGCAGTAATGCTTTGCTAACGTCGATTACTTATTGCTTAGTGAACTTTAGCAATAATGTTCTGCAGACACTGATTACCTGTTGTTCAAGAACAACTAACGTCATTGCTGCTGCACACATCACGCCAGACACTCCTACCACACCACAAAACACTAGCGGTTTTACTAGTAGTGGGAGATAGGAATTGCTTGGTCGGAACAAATATTCGTGCGGTGAGATTTGAGATTTTTCGCACTGAGCGCGGCGAACGTCAGAGCCGTAGGCTGCTGATTCGTTAAGCGAAGAAGAAAAATCGAAAAATCTCTGCGATAAAACGAGGTTATTAAAGATTAAACACGCAGAGTTTGGGGGATTTCTCTACGAGCGCTAAAAGAGGACTGATGGAGCAACATTCTTTAAAGAAAGGCGAACACAATAAACGCCTTTAACAGTCAAGGCGACTGAAGGACGGGACGCGCGAGGAGAGAAATCCCCCAAACTCGCGCCACGGCAAGCAAGAGCGGAGCGCTGTCCTCACGGCTAATCGCCGTTCGGCTGAGCTTGCACGGAAAGTCCACTGGACTTTCCGCCTGAGCAAGCTCACGCTCCGAATTGCTTTCGCGTGCTACGTTCTAAGCGCGAAAGCAGGTCGGAGCGCTACTTACGGAACGAAATCGACCCATCAACAGGATCCATCGCGTCAACAATCGCCAGCGAATCCAAGTCATATCCGGCTTCACGAAGCGCATCTCCGCCACCTTGGAAGCCCTTTTCGATAGCGATTCCAATGCCTGCAACGCTAGCTCCAGCATGATTGCAAATGTCGATTAATCCTTGTAGAGCTTTGCCGTTCGCCAAAAAATCATCCAAAATAAGCACGCGATCTTCCGCACTTAAATACTTACGTGACACAATCACCGGAAACTCGCGCTGCTTTGTAAAAGAAAATACCGTAGATACGTATTGGTCGCCATCGAGATTAATTGACTGAGCTTTCTTTGCAAAAACCACAGGAACTCCACCAAAATGGCGTGCTGCAACACATGCGATTCCAATACCAGAAGCCTCAATCGTAAGAATCTTAGTAATATTTGCGTCGCGGAAATGCTCAGCCCAAGCGGCTCCCATATGATCAAATAAATTCACATCGCACTGGTGGTTCAAAAAAGCGTCTACTTTTAATACATTGCCTGGTTTTACGATACCATCTTGGAGAATGCGTTCTTCCAATTCTTGCACGATGCGCCCCTTCTTACGAACAATTACTTGCAGTACGCTCAAGCATACCCACGTTCGTGACACAATACGAGTAAAAACGACTGCAGCATGTGGTAAACCTGATTAGATACGTGCGCAATTAAAACGTGGGGGCGTTTTATTGCTGAAGCTAAAACGTAGGTAATTGGCAGCATCAATGGAGTACAAGTATGAGCGTAAGTATGGGCGCAAGTATGAATGCAAATATGAGTGCAAAAGATAGCAATTATGGATATGTAAGTGATTTGTTGGGGAATCCAGTTGATTCGTTCGATTCTGACGATCATTTTTATGAGAATGTTGCGGATGCGAATGATTATGCCAACTACAGTTACGACGAGTATGCTGACGCTTACGCTAAAGAGCCTGATTTTACGCAGCAAGAATATGCGTCTGATCAAGAATCAGTGCCTCCTCAAGAATCTCAAGAATCTCAAGAATATTCCCAAAATTCTGCACATTCTAGAGTTGCAGTTGACGCGCAAAAACTACTCGACGGCTTAAATCCGCAACAATCTCAAGCAGTCCAATACGACGGACCGGCACTGCTTATTGGAGCAGGAGCTGGAAGCGGCAAAACGCGAGTTCTTACGCGAAGAATAGCTTGGATATTAAGCCAAAAAGGTGCCTGGCCAAGCCAAGTTCTTGCTATCACTTTTACAAACAAAGCAGCTGCCGAAATGCGTGAACGTTTAAGCAATCTTATTGGCAGCGAAGCAAATACTATGTGGGTTTCGACGTTCCATTCTGCATGTGTGAAAATACTTCGTAGATCAGGACAGTATATTGGCTTAAAATCAGGCTTTTCTATTTACGATACTTCCGATTGCGAGCGATTAGTAAAAATTATTGCAACAGAGCTTAACGTTGATATTAAGCGTTTTACGCCACGCAGCATTTTGGGCAAGATTTCAGATTGCAAAAATAGTTTAATCACTTGGCGTGAGCAACTAGACATGTATGCTAACGATTACAAGCCGGGTGTTGCAGGTCAACAAATTGCGCACGCTGGCAATTCTGAAGCTGTTTACGCAATTATTTATGCGGAATATCAGCATCGTTTATCTCAAGCAAATGCGGTTGATTTTGACGATTTAATTATGCGAACTGTGCAACTCATGCGCGAAGTACCAGAAGCTGCGCAATATTACCGCCATAAGTTCCGCTATATTCTCGTAGACGAGTACCAGGATACGAATCACGCTCAATACGAGCTTATTCGCGAGCTTGCAGGAGTGGATGTAAAGCAAAATAACGCAAATGCATCTCAGCAAAATAGCACTCCTGCATCAATCACAGTTGTAGGTGACTCCGACCAGTCGATTTACGCTTTTCGCGGAGCAGATATTCGCAATATTCAAGACTTTGAAAAAGATTTTCCAAACGCTACAACTATTATGCTTGAGCAAAATTATCGCTCTACGCAAACTATTTTGGATGCTGCAAACGCAGTTATTTCGCATAATCAAGGACGAAAGCCTAAAAAATTGTGGACGGCCTTAGGTAAGGGCGCTCCAATTACCGGTTATGCAGCAGACAGTGCTCAACAGGAAGCAGCTTGGGTTGCGCAAGAAATAGCGCGATTAGCAGGTGAGGATGGTGTTGCTTATTCGGATATGGCGATTATGTATCGCGCTAATGCACAGTCTCGTTCGCTGGAAGATGCGCTCGTTAAAGCAGGTCTTCCGTATCAACTTGTTGGCGGCACAAAGTTTTACGAGCGTCGCGAAGTAAAAGATGCGCTCGCATACTTGCAATCTATGGCAAACCCAGATGACGATGTGAATATGCGCCGAATTTTGAATGTGCCTAAGCGTGGGCTTGGAGCGCGTGCGGAGGCTTTGCTAACGCTTTACGCTCAAACACAAGGAGTTAGCTTCTGGCAAGCTTTGGAACATTTGGAGTCAATCGAAGGCATGCCAACTCGCACCGCAACCAAGCTTAAAGAGTTCCGCGAGCTTATGCACAATTTAATTACTTGTATGCAAAACGATGACTCGAAACCTTCTAAAGTTATTGACAGCATACTGAACGACAGTGGTTTGCTGGAGGATTTGCAACGTTCTGAAGATCCTCAAGATGCCGCTCGCGTGGATAATTTGTCGCAATTGCAGTCGGTTGCAGCTGAGTATGAGCAGAATACGCCGGATGCTAGTGTTGCTGGATTCCTTGAAACGACGGCGCTTGTGGCTGATTCGGATCAATTGCCGGATGAAAATGAGGACACTGGTAAAGTTACGTTGATGACGCTTCACACAGCTAAGGGCTTGGAGTATCCGGTTGTGTTCCTAACTGGCATGGAGCAGGGAACTTTTCCGCATTCTCGCGCTTTGGAAGACGATGGCGAGCTTTGCGAGGAGCGTCGTCTTGCTTATGTTGGTATTACTCGAGCTAAGCAGCGTTTGTATGTTACTCGTGCTGCTGTTCGTGCGCAATGGGGGCAGGCTCAAGATATGCTTCCAAGCCAGTTTTTGGATGAGATTCCAGATAATTTGATTGATTGGAAGCGCAGAGAGTCTGATGTTGAGCGTTGGGGCGCTTCGTCTAGACGCGGCGATGATTTCGATAGCGATTTTGATAGTGATTTCGGTGGCGATTTCGGTGGCTGGGATGACGATTATAGCGATGCGTTTAGTGAAAAAACAACTTATGGTGGAAGCAGTTACGGTTCTGAAAAGTCGCATGGCTCTAAGTCTTACGGAAGAAATAAATCGTATGGCTCTAAGTCTTACGGCTCTTCTTACGGAAAGTCTTATAGCAAGTCTTACGGATCTTCTTATGGCTCGTCTTATGGCTCGTCTTATTCTAAATCGAATTGGTCTAAGTCAAGTGCAGTAAAAACGCGCAAAGTTACTGCAAAAACTGCGACTTCAACAAGTGCAACAAAAGTTGGTTCAACTTCTGCAGTTATGAATAAAGACAATCATCTAAATATTCAAGACTTCCAAGTTGGCGACAAAATTACTCACGATACTTACGGCTTAGGAACCGTGTTAGCAACGCAAGATAAGGGCAGAAACTCAATTATTACAGTCGATTTCGGCTCCGATGGAGTAAAGCGACTAATGCTTAGAGTTGCACCAATCGAAAAATTGTAAAATCTTTTATTTATGCACTTTAATGTAAGATAAATTTTTAACAAGGACGTGGCGTTTGCTGGTGTGAGCGCTGAGAAGCGTGTTGCATTAACGAAAATGTGACACTAAAAAATAAAAACATACATTTCATGAGGTATAAATTATGAAAAACAAATTATTCGCATCAATTCCTGCAATTATTTTCGGCCTGCTTATTGCCGTTGCACCATTGACGTTTGCAAAGCCATGCTCAACCGGAGGCATGCACAAAATGCATATGATGATGCAACCTATGGCATGCTACTACACAGGTCGTGCAGCTATTGGAATTGGTTTAGTTATTGCAGTACTTGGAATTATTGCGCTATTTGTTAAAGAAAATGTTCGCATTGGTTTAAATATTGCTGTAGTTGTGAACGCTTTGCTTATGCTCGCTGTTACAACATTCCTTATTGGCGTGTGCAAGAGCCCAATGATGCACTGTGCATCGGTTATGCGTCCAACACTGATTGTTCTGTCTGTGCTCGCATTAGTGTTCGCAGCTGTTTCCGTGTATTTGGATAATAAAGAAAATTAATAGTTCAAATAGTTCGAAAAGCTTAACAAAGCAAAATTATGCGCACTATTACGCTAAAGCGATTGCCGCTGGAAAATCTTAAACGCAAGCCATTGCGCACGGCTGCACTTATTGTTGTATCTGCGTGCTTGTCTGCAATATTTTTCGGCGGCTCGCTGATTTCTATGAATCTTGAACGCGGCTTGAACAGTATGCGAGAACGCATGGGAGCCGATATTATGGTTATCCCTCAAGGTACGCATACTAAAGCAGAAGCGCTGCTTACAAACAGTGGTTCAAGCACTTTTTATTTCACTAACGATATTGAGAATTTAGTAAGACGCTCTCCGGGTGTGCAAAAGGCGAGTGCACAAACGTATATTTCTTCGCTTTCTGCAGGATGTTGCGCTGAAAAATTACAAATTATTGGTTTTGATCCCGATTCTGATTTTGTTATAGGTCCTTGGATTTATTCTCAACATAAGCAGAAGTTACAAAAAGGCGAGATGATTGCTGGCGCAAATGTAATCGTGTCTTACATGAATACTGTTCGTCTTTTTGGACACCAATGGCCTGTAGCTGCGCAGCTTGCAAAAACCGGCACAAGCATTGATAATTCAGTGTTTGTGCGACGCGAAAGTGTGCCGCAAGTAGTTGAGTATTCAACGAAAGTAGGGCATACCGCTATTCCAAAGGAATATGCTAAAAAAGCAGTTTCTGCAGTTCTCGTAAAAGTACAAAAAGGTTACAGCGCGCAAGAAGTTGCAAAAAATATCCGCAAAACAACTGGTCTTTCAAGCATTGGCATAGTTTTTCCGGGCGGAATTACAGCAACTACGCAAGCTAATCTTGGTGTTTTTACTCGCACGTTGACTTTTATAATTGCTGCGTGCTGGCTAGTTGGATTGCTAGTTTTAGTTGCAGTGTTTTCAACATCTGTAAACGAGCGTAAAAAAGAGTTTGCTTCTCTTCGCATACTTGGCACAACAAGAAATATGCTTTTAGGTGTTGTAGTTAGAGAATCTACGATACTTGGCTTAGTTGGCGGAGTATTGGGTGTTGCGTCTGCAAGTCTTATATTGTTCCCTTACAGTTCTCTTATTTCTGAACAATTGCAGCTTCCGTATTTGGAAGTGACTGCTCTACCAGTAGCAGTGCTTATGTTAGCGTCTGTGCTACTTGCGCTTGTTGCAGTTGTTGTAGCTTCAGCGCTTACTACATTGCGTATTGCTATGCGTGAAACGTATTTGACACTTAGGTCAGGTGAGTAAGTATGGAAGATAAGAGTCAAAAACTTCCAAGTAATGAGTTTGATATTTTACCTGTTGTTGAACTTACTCGTGTAACTCGCGAATTTATGCGCAGAAAGCACAAATTTTTTGCAGTAAATAACGTGAGCTTTGTGCTAAATAGCGGCGATTTTGTGGCAATCGTTGGAAAGTCAGGTAACGGAAAATCTACTTTACTAAATTTGATTGCTGGGTTATTGAAGCCAACGCATGGAAGTGTAAAAGTTTGCGGCGAAGAGATTTCTGAACGCACTTTTAGTGATGCCAAGATGTCTCGTTTGCGCGCATGTGATATAGGTTTTGTGACGCAATCGCAGACGCTTTTGCAAAATCTTACTGTGCATGACAACATACTTTTACCTGTGCAAATTGCAGCTAGTACTTGTGAAGTAAGTAAGTCTGAAGTAAGTAAGTCTGCTGAAAGTAAGTCTTCTGAAAGTAAGTCTTCTGAAAGTAAGTCTGAAGTAAGTAAGTCTGAAGTAAGCGAAGATTCAAACGAGACTCGCGCGTTAGAACTTTGCAAGCAATTGCATATTGAAGATTTACTGTGGTGCTACCCAAATGAGCTTTCGGGTGGTGAAATGCGTCGCGTAATGATTGTGCGCGCGCTAATAAACAATCCGAAGCTTCTTATTCTTGACGAGCCTACTGGTGATTTGGATTTAGAGCATACTCGCATAGTGGTGAAAATGTTGCGCGAGGCTGCAAAAAATGGTGTGGCAGTGCTTATGGTAACTCACGATGTTGAGGCTGCTCGCTGTGCGGATCGCACATACACAATGGATGCTGGCTCCCTTCGCTGAAATTAGGTCTCGCGTTTGGAGGGTTTGGTGTGGTGTATCGCTCCAAACGTGCGCAATTAAATCGCAAGCAAATTATTCTTACGGGTGTGTAGAATTAGAAACGATGCCTATTTTGTGTAAGCATCATCTGGAGCCTTAGCCCATCAGTGGGTCGGCGTGCGGTAGTTATGGCGTTATTTCAACGTTTTAATACTTGCGCGTTCGTGTGCTAGCACGAAGAAGCACTGGAGAGGCCGGCTCAGCGTGAATAATTTTTAGGCGATTTTGCAATCGACTAAAAACTTGGTTCACGTTCCGTTCAGATAACGACAGAATTAAAGGATTAGTTATGACTAATATTCAGCGTTCTCGCCGTCAGGTGCGTCTTTCTCGCGCCCTCGGCATCGCTTTGACCCCAAAGGCTCAGCGTATCTTCGAGAAGCGTCCATATGCTCCAGGTGAGCACGGTCGCACTCGTCGTCGCACCGAGTCCGATTACGCAGTACGTCTTCGCGAGAAGCAGCGTCTTCGCGCTCAGTACGGCATCTCCGAGAAGCAGCTTCGTGCTGCTTACGAGAAGGGTACGCACACTGCAGGCCAGACCGGTGACGCAATGCTCACCGATTTGGAAACTCGTCTTGATGCTTTGGTTTTGCGCGCAGGCTTTGCTCGCACCACCGCCCAGGCTCGTCAGTTTGTTGTACATCGTCATATTTTGGTTGATGGCAATCTTGTCGATCGCCCATCTTACCGTGTGAAGCCAGGCCAGACCATTCAGGTTCGTGCCAAGAGCCAGACCATGGTTCCATTCCAGATGGCTGCAGAAGGCGTTCATCGCGACGTTTTGCCAGCAGTTCCTGGTTACCTCGATGTGAATCTTGCCTCTTTGAAGGCTACTTTGACTCGTAAGCCGGAAGTCGATCAGATTCCAGTTGAAGTCAACATTCAGTACGTCGTCGAATACTACGCTCGTTAATTCGCCGATTTAATTCTTAAGGACATACCGCTTGACCCCTGCTATGCGATTGCGTGGCAGGGGTCAATGCGTTTTTGTCGATTTCATCGGTTGGTTTGGTGTTTTCGACAGTTTCGTTGCGAATTTTGTTTATTTCACCAAATGGTTTGGTGTTTTCGACAGTTATGTACCGCTTAGTGCAATAATGGAGTTATGTTGCTGCATCTTTATTTAGTGCGTCACGGACAGACGCTATTTAATCGCTATAATCGACTGCAAGGATGGTCAAATTCTCCGCTTACTGAAAAGGGTTTGAAAGATGCGGACACGGCTGCAAAAAAGCTAGAAAATATTGCTTTTGCTGCAGCTTACTGTTCGGATACTACTCGTGCGCAAATCACAGCACAACGTATTCTCGATGCAAATGAAGCTGCCGGTAACGTGCGTCCGACGCTTATAAGCGATATGCATTTTCGCGAGCAATGCTACGGCTATTTTGAAGGTCAAGATATGCAAATGGCTTGGTGGGCTGCAGGAGCGCCTCACGGAGCTCACACTTATAACGAAATCGTTGAAAAATTTGGGCTTGCGGCAACGCGAGACATGCTTAAAGAAGCGGATCCTTTTCACGATGCCGAATCAGATATCGAATATTGGACTCGCGTAGAAGAAGGTTTTGCGTTAATTGCTTCAAATTCTTCGCTTAACGATGGAGATAATGTTTTGCAAATTTCGCATGGCAACACTTTGCTAAGTCTTATGCACCGTTTTGCGCCTGCAGGTTACGATTTAAGCGAACGCCCTCAAAACGGAAGCGTAACCAGACTTGATTTTGACACTACCAAACCTATTGATAATGCCATTACTATTCGAGGCTATAACGAGTAGATTCTACTGTTTAACTTTGTTATATGCGTCTTTACCGTTCGTTAATCTTAAGTCATTGCGAAGGGTTTTAATACGTAGTTTGATTTGCTGTTGTATGGCTTTTGATACTGCGAAATCTTAGGCAAAATGGTATAGAAAGAGGTTACGATGAGCGTTGGAGACATAGCTGCTCTTATTGCTGCGATTGCGTTTGCCGTGCTTTCTGGCTTTTTGATTTATCCGTTAATCAGATTAGGCAGATTGTTTGATCAGATTGCGAAAACAATTAAAGAGTCGGGTGAGCATGCAATGCCGGCAATCGATGAGTCTGTTACAACTATTAAGCAAGTTAATAAGACTCTTGACGACGTAAACGCTGTTTCAGGAGCTACTCGCACAACCGTTACAAATATTAGTGCTCTAACAGATTTGTATGGTGCTTTCCTTGGAAAACCGCTCGTAAAAATTGCAGCTGCCGGTTACGCTCTAAAAGATACTGTTTCTTCTTTCTTTAATAAGCCGACTGTGCCAACAGACAAGAATAGTGCCAATCGTAACGCTTCAAAAGAATCCTCTGACAAGAATGCAACTAAGAACGCAAGCAGGGGGGAGTAATGTTCAAGCGTTTATTTTGGATGTTTGTTGGCATTGTAATTGGTGTTCTTACAGTTACGAAGGCTCGTGCATATGTTAAGGCAAAAATGCCGTCTTCTGCTAGTCGTTTTATATTTGATGAGGAACCGAAAAATATCACATTGCGCACAGTAATGGGATTGTTTAAAGATTTCAATACTAGCCGTAAAGAGCATGAAGCTGAGCTTAATTCTCGTTATGCTAATCGTAGAAATAGGGAATTTTAAATAAAAAACGAGTTTTTCATAATTTCGTTACTTTGCTAAGTTTAGTTAAGTTAAGTATTGAAGTACTATATTGAATGTTTGCATGATTGCGTCGTGCGTCATGCGGCACGATTTCGTGTGAGCGTTGCATGTGGCTTTTGTTTGTGACGGTTATTTGTGACGGTTTGCGTGGGTCTTGCTAAAAATTACACAAGGAGTTCGTACGTATGCGCACAGCAGAAATTGCAAAGCGTTATCTTGACTATTTTGCTAAGAATGGTCATATGGTTGTTCCTTCGGCTTCTCTTATTTCGCCGAACCCAACTACGTTATTTACTATCGCAGGCATGGTGCCGTTTATTCCTTACTTGCTCGGAGAGCAGACGCCTCCTTCGCGTCGTATGGCTTCGAATCAGAAGTGCGTTCGCACTCTAGATATTGACGAAGTTGGTAAGACTACTCGTCACGGCACTTTCTTCCAGATGGTTGGTAACTTCTCGTTTGGCGATTATTTTAAGGAAGAAGCTATTCACTACGCTTGGGAGCTTTTAACTAGTCCTCAAGATAAGGGCGGCTACGGTTTTGACCCTGAAAAGCTTTGGGTTACTACTTATACTGACGACGATGAAGCACGCGCAATTTGGAAGAACGAAGGCTTCGACCCAGAGCATATGCAAGTTTTCGGTATGGAAGATAACTTCTGGACTACCGGCGGTCCTGGTCCTGGCGGCCCATGCTCCGAAATCTACGTGGATCGCGGTCCTAAGTATGGTCGCGACGGAGGCCCAGCTGCTGACGAATCTCGCTTTATTGAGATTTGGGATTTGGTTTTCGAAAATTACCAGGTAGATAACGTCAAATCTAAGACTGATTTGCATATTGCTGGCGAACTCGATCAAAAGAATATTGATACTGGCGCTGGTTTGGAGCGTTTGGCTTACCTTATGCAAGGTAAGGAAAATATTTACGAAACTGACGAAGTTTACCCAGTTATTGAAGCTGCAGAAAAGCTTAGCGGCGTAAAGTACGGCGATAATAATGATGCTGACGTGCGTTTCCGCGTTGTAGCAGATCACGTGCGTTCCGCACTTATGATTATGAGCGATGGCGTGCGCCCAAGTAATGTTGGCCGTGGCTATGTGCTTCGTCGTCTTCTTCGCAGAACTGTTCGCGCAATGCGTATGCTCGGCGTTCAAGATCCAGTTTTGCCAACGCTGTTCCCAGTTTCTAAGTCTGCTATGGAACCAAGCTATCCAGAGCTTAACGATACTTTCCACGAGGTTAGCGAAGCTGCTTACGGTGAGGAAGACGCGTTCCGTCGCACTCTTGAAAAGGGCACAACTATTCTCGACTTGGCTGTTGAAAAAGCTAAGAAAGAGCACAAGGATGACCCTATGGTTGGCGGCTCCGACGCGTTTACTTTGCACGATACTTACGGCTTCCCAATTGAGCTTACTCTTGAGATGGCAGCCGAGCAGGGTGTTAAGGTCGACGAAGCTAAGTTCCGCGAGCTTATGAGCGAGCAGAAAGGTCGCGCTCGCGCTGACGCTTTGAAGAAGCGTCACAATGTGGACGTTAGCGTTTACGACGATATTAAGAAGTCGCTCGAAAAGCCAATCGACTTCCTCGGTTACACTGACTTCTCAAGTCGTTCAAACGTTTTGGCAATTGTTGAAGCAGGCAAGGGTTCTGTTAAAAGCGTCACAGCTCCTGCAAACGTTGAGATTATTCTCGATCGCACGCCATTCTATGCTGAGCGCGGCGGTCAGATTGCAGATCAAGGTGAGATTATTTCCGACGACGGCGCAATTTTGGAAGTCGACGATGTTCAGCGTCCAATCAAGGATTTGATTGTTCACAGCTGCCGACTTACTGAAGGTACTTTGAGCGTTGGTTCTCCTGTAAACACGAATATTGATCAGGTTCGCAGGGCTGCGTTGGCGCGTTCTCACACCGCTACTCACACTCTTCACAAGGCTTTGCGCGAAGAGCTTGGTCCACAGGCTACTCAGCGTGGTTCTGTAGTTGATCCAGATCGTTTGCGCTTCGACTTCCAGTGGCCAAAGGCTGTCGATAAAGATGCGCTTTCTCGCGTTGAAGCTCGCGTAAATGAGCGTATTCGTGACGATTTGCAGGTAGTTCCTAAGGAAATGCCAATCGACGACGCTTTTAAGCTTGGAGCAATGCACTTGTTCGGTGAAAAGTACGGCGATGTTGTGCGCGTTGTTGAAATCGGCGACGGTTGGAGCCGTGAGCTTTGTGGCGGTACTCACGCTAAGAGCACTGGAAAGATTGGTATGGTAACTATTCTTTCCGAGTCTTCTATTGGCTCTGGTGTGCGCAGAATCGACGCTCTTTGCGGTGAAGCTGCGTACGAGTATGGCGCTCGTGAACACACTTTGGTTGCGCAATTAGCAGACATGGTTAACGCTCGTCCAGACGAGTTAGCTGAACGTTTGGAATCTTTGCTTAACAAGATGAAGGATTCTGATCGTAAGCTTGCATCTGTTTACGAAGCTCAATTAAATGAAGCTGTACCAACATTAGTTGATGAAGCAAAGAATAGTAACGAAAAAGTTAAGTTGGCTCTTAAGAATGTTGGCAACTTTGGCTCATTCGATGCTTTGCGTAAGACAGTTCTAGATATTCGCGCTCGTTTAGGTGAAGATGCTCCAGTGGTTGTTGCACTTGCTGGTGTTAATGAGGACGATCGTCCAATGATCGCAGTCGCTACAAACGAAGCTGCTCGCGGTCTTGGTGCTAAGGCTGGCGACTTGGTGCGTACTGCTTCCAAGGTGCTTGGTGGCGGCGGTGGCGGCAAGCCAGACTTCGCTCAGGGCGGTGGTACAGACGCTTCTAAGATTGATGAAGCTCTCGAAGCTGCGAAATCAGAAGTAGCTAAGCTCGCCTAGTGCGTGTCTTACAGCTTAAAAATTTACGAATCATACCAAAAGCAACACGAAATATGGTGTGGTTAGGTATTGATTTAGGTGACGCAAGGGTCGGACTTGCACTTTCCGACCCTGGTCTCACCTTTGCACATCCTATTGGTAATGTGCAAGTGTTTGGAGATTCCTTCCGTGCTATAGATGAAGTGCTTGAAGTTATTGAAGATAACAATGTAGAAAAAGTTGTTATAGGCTTGCCTTTGCAACTCGATGGCACTGAAGGAAAATCTGCTAAAAAAGCTCTGCGCTGGGGGAAGAATCTAATAAAACGCATGCAAATATTGCATGATGAAAAAGATTGGGCATTGGATTATATGCCAGAAGTAGTTTGGAAAGATGAGCGTTTGACAACAGTAAGTGCTCATCGTCAGCTTTTGCAAGCAGATCTTTCTACTAAAAAGCATCGCCCAATGGTGGATCAGCAGTCGGCAGTGTTGATTTTGCAGTCTGCTCTCGATTCAAAATATGCGCAACAAAACTAGTAAAAGTAAATGAACAAAAGTTAGAAAGTAGAAGAGGAGTGTCAAATGTCTGATAGTTTTGATGAGTTCTTTGACAATCATGCACAATGGACTGAGCATGATGATTCTCCTTCATCGTCTACTTCTAACGGTTCAGATTCGTCAGGAAAATCTCGCAAACGAGCAAAAGCGCGTCTTGCTGCAAAGAAGCGTAAACGTCGAGCAAAAGCAGTTTTAGCTATATTGATTGTGTTCGTGCTATGTGTTGTTGGTTACGTTGGATACAGTGCTGTGCGTGCGTGGCGTTTGTCTCAGAACAGTGAAGCTGTTGCAGATTGGTCGGGTCCTGGTTATGGATCTGTTGAGTTTACAGTCGATACTGGCGAAGGCGCTATTACAGTTGCTGAAAAACTAGTGAAAGCGAATGTTGTTAAATCGCAAGCTGCATTCACTTCAGCTGTTTCTGCAAATAATAAAATTTTGTATCCTGGCGTTTACTCACTGAAAAAACATATGGCTGCTATTGATGTAGTTGATATTCTTTCAGATCAAACAAAAGCAGGCGGATTCCTTGATGTTCGTGCAGGGGATCACGCAGCAGACGTTTTGCAAAAAGCTTCAACATTATCTGGAATAAGTTTAGATAAATTCAAGGCTGCGTTAGCTGATGGCGCCGCAGGAATTCTGCCTGCTGAAGCAAACGGTAGCGTTGAAGGCTGGCTAGAGCCTGGAGTTTATAACGTAAAAGCTATGAAAAGTGCGGATGCTATTCTTTCCGCAATGATAAAAAAGCGTATTGAAAAACTTGATTCTCTTGGAATTCCTAAAGGTAAAGATAGAGAAAAAGCCTTAATTATGGCGTCTATTGCCGAAGCTGAAGTGAATAATCGCGAATATTATGGCAAAGTTATTCGCGTAATACTGAACCGTTTGGCAAAAGATATGCCGTTAGGAATGGATTCTACTGTTGGTTACGGCGCAGGAGTAAAACCTATTAAACTCACGCAAGCAATGCTTGACGATGCAAATAATCCGTATAATACACGTATTCATAAGGGTTTGACCCCTACGCCTATTGGCATTGCTGGCGACAGCGCGTTGCTTGCAACCATTAAGCCTCAAGATGGTCCATGGCTTTACTTCGTCACCACGAATTTGAAGACTGGTGAAACGAAGTTTGCGGATAACAAAGACGACTTCTTGAAATTCCGCGACGAGTACAAGCGCAACAATCCCGAAGGCAACTAAACTGTTAAATAAAAATATAGCTTTTAACCACATAGATGTGTTGAGGTTGTAACAGTTTCGCAAGTTTTCGTAATCTGCTTTAATGAAGCAATTAATTATTACGATACTATCGGTGCTACCAACGCTCACATGTTTAATTTCAGTTTGCGCAACAGACATAAAAAGTCGCGTAGTGCCAAGACTTTGGGTTGTTATTGCAGGAATTTTTCAATCTTTTGCGAATCTCATATATTCGATTATTTTATTTAGAAATATTAGCGTGCTTATTTTCGGCTGGATTTCTTGCGTAATTATTTTTGTAATTTACTGGAGTATGCGAAAAATTTCCGCAAAAAATGCTATTGGCTTCGGAGATGTTACGAGCGCGTCAATGATTGCGCAAGCCTTGGTATTATTCGGCTTTGACTGCTTAATTTACTGGTTCGCTTTAGTTGGAGCAGTTGGCTTACTTTGGCTTTTGCTATGGAAAATTTACTGCAAAATCTGCTCTCCAACCAACGCATCAATACCATTCGTACCAGTAGAAGCAATATCTGCAATACTCGCAGCATTGCTGTCAATAACAACCAGCTCAATACTTGGTAGTTAGTAGAGTAGAGTATTTAGACGCGTAAATTACTTGAGAATGGAGAAATGGCATGCTTAGATGGCAAACGGCAGGGGAGTCGCACGGTGAAGCGTTAGTAGCCATGATTGAAGGTTTGCCGGCTGGCGTGCACATTACTAGCAACGATGTAGTTTCGGCACTTGCTCGCCGTCGCCTTGGTTATGGTCGTGGAGCGCGTATGAAGTTTGAGCAGGACAAAGTGCGTCTTTTAACTGGAGTTCGCCACGGAGTAACACTTGGTTCTCCGATTGCTGTAGAAATCGCGAATACAGAGTGGCCAAAGTGGACCGAAGTAATGAGTGCAGATCCTTTGGATCACGAGGTTGAGCAAGTTGGCAGAAATGCTCCTTTGAGCCGTCCTCGCCCAGGTCATGCGGATTTAACTGGCATGCGCAAGTACGGTTTTAATGATGCTCGCGAAGTTTTGGAGCGTTCGAGTGCTAGGGAAACAGCTTCGCGCGTTGCTTTGGGTGCTATTGCTGATGCGTTTTTACAGCAGGCTTTGGGTGTGCGCACTGTTGCGCATGTTATCGGCATCGGCGGCGAATACACTAACAAAAGTTTAGCTTTACCAACACCAGACGATGTTGCCGCTCTAGATGCTTCTCCAGTTCGCACTCTCGACAAAGATGCTGAAGCTAAAATGATGGCTCGCATCGACGAAGCAAAAGCAAATGCAGATACGCTCGGTGGAGTAGTGGAAGTGCTTGCTTACGGTATGCCTGCAGGAGTTGGCACATACGTTGAGTCGGATCGTCGCTTGGATGCAGCTCTCGCGAGCGCGATTATGGGAATTCAGGCTATTAAAGGCGTGGAAATTGGCGACGGTTTTGCAGAGGCAGATCGCCCTGGATCGGCCGCGCACGACGAAATGGTAACAGGCGAAAACGGGAAAATTAAGCGTCTTACTAATCGAGCTGGAGGAATTGAAGGCGGAATGTCGAACGGCGAAATTATTCGCGTGCGCGCTGCAATGAAACCAATTCCGTCTATTCCACGCGCTTTGTGCACAGTGGATGTGCTTACTGGCGAAGCTGCTCAAGCTATTAATCAGCGCTCAGATTTCACTGCTGTGCCAGCTGCTTCTGTAGTTGCAGAAGCGATGGTAAGGCTTACTTTAGCTAAGTATGCTTTGGAAAAATTCGGCGGAGATTCTTTGCAAGAAACGCGCCGAAATGTGGAGTCTTACGTAGCTTCCTGGCCGGAGAATATGAAATGAGCAACACTAAACTTCCGCTAGCTGTTATTATTGGCATGCCTGCTGCTGGAAAAACGCGTGTTGGCCGTGAAGTTGCGCATCTTATGAATCTGCCTTTTTATGATACAGATGACATGATCGAGTGCGATATTGATATGTCAATACCGCAATATTTCGAGGAATATGGCCAGGATGCTTTTCGTGAAATAGAAGCTCGCATAGTGCGAGAGGCAATTTTAGGAGATACATCTGCAGAAGATTCTACAAAGGGAATAGTTTCGCTTGGTGGCGGTGCGCCTATGCGTGAAGAAACTCAAAAAGTTTTGCGTGAGTATATGCGTAGTGGTGGTCGCGTTGTGTATTTGCAAGCAAATGCTAAAGAGGCTATTGAGCGCGCAAGCTGGAATAATAATCGTCCTATGTTTTCTGGAGAAGATGCGCAAAAGCGTTGGATGGAATTATTTGAGCAGAGAGATCCTGTTTTTAAGGCGGTGTCGAATATCCACATGCAAACAAAAGGTTCGACTCCGTATATGGCTGCAGAAAAATTAAGGAATATGATTATGCAACGTATTGTGCACGTAACAGGTGAGGGAATTGAACCATACGATGTGCGAATTGGTGACGGTGCAATGCAACTTCTGCCGCAAATGCTTGGAACTGAGCCGGTTAAAGTGGCGTTAGTTCACACGCAACCTGTTCAGCGTCATAGCGACAAAGCTCGAACTATTTTGCGCCAATCTGGTTACGAAGTTTTCGACATGCTAATTCCGGATGCAGAAGCTGGAAAAACTATTAAAGTTGCAAGCGGATTGTGGGCTAACTTGGCAGAAGCTGGTTTTACTCGTTCGGATGCAATTGTTGGTTTAGGCGGGGGAGCAGCAACGGATGTCGCTGGCTTTGTTGCTGCAACTTGGATGCGTGGAATTCGCTATGTAAACTGTCCTACTTCGCTTCTTGCGATGGTTGACGCGTCTACGGGCGGTAAAACTGGTATTAATACGGATGCTGGAAAGAATCTAGTCGGCAGCTTTTACACTCCAGCTGGCGTTTTAGCAGATACTTCTACGCTTGCAACTCTTCCAAACGATATTCTTATTGAAGGCTTGGGTGAGGTTGCAAAATCTGGTTTTATTCGCGACGGTGAAATTTTGAAGATTCTTAGCGATGCCAATAATGCGAAGCTTTTGCGTGAATTTAATGGGGATGATTTAGAAAATAATAACGAACTTCACGAACTGCTCGTGGAGCTTATTGAACGCACAGTTAAAGTAAAGGTGTATCACGTATCGAGCGATTTAAAAGAGCAGGGTTTGCGCGAGTTTTTGAACTACGGGCATACGCTTGGCCACGCGATTGAGCAGATTGAGCATTTCCGCTGGCGTCATGGAAACGCTGTAGCTGTTGGCATGGTTTTTGCGGCGGAGCTTGCGCAAATTTTAGGATATTTGGATGCGGGAGACGTTGCGTATCATCGTTCGCTTTTGGATTCGCTTGGATTGCCAACTTCGTGGCAGTGTGCAAAAGATGCGGATGCTGCTTTTGAGTGCGTGCTTAACCTTATGCATCGCGACAAAAAAGCGCGCGGCAACATGCTACGTTTCGTAATTTTGGATGGTATTTCGAATCCTATTCATCTTGACAACCCGCCTATTGAAGCAGTTAAAGAAGCTTTTGAGCGCGTTTATAAGCAAAATTAATTAATCTTGCGAGGTAAAAATGGAAAATCAGCATACAAAAAAAGTGCTTGTTGTAAACGGACCGAATTTAGGTCGTTTAGGCGTTCGCCAGCCGGACGTGTACGGTAGCGAGAACTTTGAAACTTTGCGCGAGAAATGCGAAAAGTGGGGTGCGGAACTTGGGTTTGAAGTAGAAGTGCGTCAAAGTGACGACGAAGCTCAAATGGTTCACTGGATGCACGAAGCTGCCGATACTCATACGCCCGTTGTTATGAATCCTGCCGCTTTTACGCACTACAGTTACGCGCTCGCGGACGCGGCTCACATGGTTTTGGATACTGGAGTTCCACTAATGGAAGTGCATATTTCTAATCCTGCTGCGCGCGATGCTTTTCGTAAAATTAGCGTAATTAGTCCTGTTGCAACCGGCACTATTACAGGCATGGGATTGTACGGCTATAAGCTCGCTTTGGAAGCCGTTGCGTATCTTGTTTGATTTTGTTCGATTTTTTGCGAATCAACACCCAGCGTCGAGGCTCGAAGATACTATGGAGTTCCATGGTTAGAAGACAACATGGTAACTCTCAGGAGCATATTACAAAGCATATTTTTGTCACTGGTGGCGTAGTTTCGTCCCTCGGAAAAGGCCTTACAGCATCATCTTTAGGCCGACTTTTACGCAGTCGCGGATTGCATGTATTACAACAAAAACTCGATCCTTATATCAATGTTGACCCGGGTACAATGAACCCATTCCAGCATGGTGAAGTCTATGTTACGGAAGATGGTGCAGAAACAGATCTCGATATTGGTCATTACGAGCGATTCCTCGATGTTTTCTTAAGCCAGAAAGCGAATGTTACAACTGGTCAGATTTATCAGTCTGTGCTTCGTAAGGAGCGCGCTGGCGAATATTTGGGTCAGTGCGTGCAGGTTATTCCGCATATTACTGGTGAAATCAAGTCGCGTATGCGCGCTCAAGCTTCCGACGATGTAGACGTTATTATTACGGAAATTGGCGGAACGGTTGGCGATATTGAGTCCCAGCCATTTTTGGAGGCAGCTCGCGAAGTTCGTCGCGATTTAGGTCCTGAAAACTGCATGTTTGTGCACGTTTCTTTGGTGCCTTATATTGCTGCAGCTCACGAATTGAAAACTAAGCCAACTCAGCATTCTGTTATGATGCTTCGCTCTCTTGGCATTTCTCCAGATGCGCTTGTCTTGCGTTCGGATCGTCCGCTTAATCAAGGCATTAAAGACAAGATTTCGCTTATGTGCGATGTCGATGCTGAAGGCGTTGTGAACTGCGTCGACGCTCCAAGCATTTACGATGTGCCGAAGATTTTGTTCAACGAAGGCTTGGACGCTTACGTTGTGCGCGAACTTGAGCTTCCATTCCACGATGTTGATTGGAACGAGTGGGAAGATTTGCTTGAGCGCGTGCATCATCCAAAGCATGAGCTGAACATTGCAATCGTTGGTAAGTATATTGATTTGCCAGATGCGTACCTTTCTGTTACTGAAGCTATCAAGGCTGGCGGTTTTGCAAACTGGGCTAAGGTAAACGTGCGCTGGGTTGCTGCAGACAAGTGCGAAACTCAAGAAGGTGCGGCTGCGGCTCTTGACCAAATGGATGGCATGGTTATTCCAGGCGGCTTCGGAATTCGCGGTATTGAAGGTAAAATTGGCGCACTTCGTTACGCTCGCGAGCACGGTTTGCCAACGCTTGGTCTTTGCCTTGGCTTGCAATCTATGGTTATTGAATACGCTCGTCACGTGCTTGGACTTGAGGATGCTAATTCCACTGAGTTCGAGAAGGATTGTGGCGATCCAGTAATCGCAACTATGGAAGAGCAGAAGGATATTGTGGCCGGTAAGGGAGATATGGGTCACACAATGAGACTTGGCTCTTACCCTGCAACGCTTGAAGAAGGCTCTATTGTTGCTGAGCTTTATGGCACTACGCATGTTACTGAGCGTCACCGTCACCGTTATGAAGTGAACGTGGCATATAAGGATCGTTTGCGTGAAGCCGGCTTGCGTATTAGCGGTCAAAGCCCAGATGGTAATTTGACTGAGTTTGTGGAGCTTCCAAAGGAAGTTCACCCATTCTACGTAGCAACTCAAGCTCATCCAGAGTTTAAGTCTCGCCCAACTAAGCCTCATCCACTGTTTGCTGGCTTGGTTGCGGCTGCTCTTGAGCATCAAGAGGCTTCTCAAAATAGCAAGGAAGATAAGTAGACTTAAGTAAGATTTAAGTAAGGCTTAAGTAAAGCTTAAGTGGGACTTAAGTAAGAATTAAGTAAATAGAAATAAGCGGTAAGACTTGGTTTTCCTAAGTTTTGCCGCTTTTTAATTCGTAAACGACCTTTTCTTTACAGCGTTGTAAAGTTTCTGCCGTTTTTTGGTGCGTAAACGACCTTTTCTTTACACTTGCGTAAAGTTTCTGCCGTTTATGTTTTATTAGATTGTGATAAACATTACGTTTTGCACGTAACACGGCTATACCAAGAAATCGCATTACGCGGTAACCTTAGATAGGTGATAATTGAGTGGGGAGAGTGCAAAAGTAGCGCTTTGGGGAGCAGCTTTTGCCAATTAATACGTACCGCGCGCAGGTGTGCGTTAAGTATGGAGGTGTAACAGGCTTTATGAGCGATACTAGCAATATGAGCGATACTAGCAATATGAATGATACTGGCGTTACTGGCGATCCAAGCGTTGCAGCAAGTGATGGCAATAATTCAGCAAAAAATAAAGCTGCAGACGTTGAAATGAGCCAGTATGTGGCAGATCGCGCTCGCGTAAACGAAGAGAAAATCCGTAAAGACGAGCAGATTGTCGCTGAATTTGGCGATTACAATTACGGTTGGCATGATTCGGATGCTGCAGGCGAGGCTGCGAAGAAGGGTATTGACGAGTCGGTTGTTCGTGCAATTTCCGCTGACAAGCACGAGCCGGAATGGATGCTAAATCTTCGTTTGCAAGGTTACCGCGCATTTTTGCAAAAGCCGATGCCGGATTGGGGCGTGGATTTAAGCGGTTTTGACGCGGATGATTTTAAATACTACGTGCGTCCGGTTCACGATCAAGCGAAAACTTGGGACGATTTGCCGGAAGATATTCGCAAAACTTACGACAGGCTCGGCATTCCGGAAGCTGAGAAAAAGCGCTTAGTTTCAGGCGTTGCAGCACAGTATGAGTCGGAAGTTATTTACAATTCGATTCGCGAAGACTTGGCTGCGCAAGGTGTAATTTTTGTTGATACGGATACGGCAGTGCAAAAGTATCCGGAGCTTGTAAAAAAGTATTTTGCAACTGTGATTCCAGTTGATGACAACAAGTTTGCGGCTCTTAACACAGCAGCTTGGAGTGGCGGCTCGTTCGTTTACGTTCCAAAAGGCGTGCATGTAGATATTCCGCTTCAGGCTTACTTCCGCATTAATACGCCGAACATGGGTCAGTTTGAGCGCACGTTGATTATTGCAGACGAAGGCTCTTACGTTCATTATGTTGAAGGTTGCACGGCTCCAATTTATTCCACGGATTCTCTTCACGCTGCAAACGTTGAAATTGTTGTGGAAAAGCATGCGCGCGTGCGATACACAACCGTTCAAAACTGGTCAAATAACGTGTATAACTTGGTAACTCAGCGAGCTTACGTGCGCGAAGGCGGCACAATGGAGTGGGTTGACGGCAACATCGGCTCCAAAGCTACTATGAAGTATCCTGCTTGCATTCTTGCTGAGCCGTACGCAAAAGCAGAAACTATGTCTTTGAGCTTTGCTGGACGCGGTCAGTATCAAGATACGGGTGCGAAAATGATTCATTTGGCTCCGCACACGAGTTCAACGATTGTTGCTAAGTCGATTTCGCGCGGCGGCGGACGTTCAGCTTACCGCGGTCTTGTGAAGATTATTAAGGGCGCGAAGGGCTCTAGTTCGTCTGTTGTGTGCGATGCTTTGCTTGTTGACGATTTTTCGAGGTCGGATACTTATCCGCATGTTGACGTGCGTGAAGACGACGTTTCGATGGCTCACGAGGCCACTGTTTCCAAGGTTTCGGAGGATCAGCTTTTCTACTTGATGAGTCGTGGACTTGAAGAAAAAGAGGCTATGGGCATGATTGTTCGCGGCTTCGTAGAGCCGATTAGCCGCGAGCTTCCAATGGAGTACGCGCTTGAGTTGAATCGCTTAGTTGAGTTGCAAATGGAAGGATCCGTGGGCTGATGAGCGAAGATTTAAAAGAGAATTTAGGCAATAAAATGACGGAAAAAGAAATTAATATTCCTGTAGCAGATCCTAATGATCCGTATGTGGTTCCTGCGGCAATGCCTTCTAGCGCAGACAAATCCATGCGCTCGTTCAACGTGGAAGATTTTGCGATTCCAACTAGAAAGCAGGAAGATTGGCGATACACTCCAGTTGAGCGAATTTCCGAGTTTTTCGAGCGTTTTGAACCATCTAATAGCATTCAAGTAACGCTTGAAGGCGTTGGTGGAGCTGCTTTGGATGATTCTTATGTTGGAAGCGACGGTTCCGTAAGTTTGCAAGTAAAGCCGCAAAACGAGGCTCCTCACACCGAAATGAAGCCTTCTGATCGCGCGGCTGCAGTTGCGTGGAATGCAACGAAACAAGCGCGCGTGCTTCACGTATCTGGCGAAATTAAAAAGCCAATCGTGCTGAAAATTCAGGGTAATAATGTTAATGCGCTTGACGCACTGCACTTAGTAATCGAAGCGGATTCTCGCTCGAATGCTGACATTATTATCGAACATACCGGCTGCGCGAAACTTGCAGAAGGTGTGGAAATTATCCTCGGAAAACACGCGCACGTTTCTACTACATTTATTCAAGAGTGGGATTCGGGCAGCAAGCACGTTGGAAACCAGCGTATTCACGTTGGGGAGGGAGCTTCGCTTCGCCACACGATGGTCACTCTTGGCGGAGATGTTGTGCGCATTCGCATGGATCAGGATTTTGGCGGCGAGCAGGGCGATTTGAACATGCTCGGCATGTATTTTGTGGATCCGGGCGAGCATGTTGAGCATCGCACGATGGTTGTGCACAATTATCCGGAATGCAAGTCGCGAGTAGTGTACAAGGGCGCTTTGGAAGGAAAAGGCGCGCATTCAACTTGGGTTGGAAACGCGCTTATTAAGCCGGAAGCTCCTGGCACAGATTCGTACGAGTTGAATCGTAATTTGGTGCTCACTCCTGGAGCAATCGCTGATTCTGAGCCGAATTTGGAAATTGAAAACGGAAATATTATTGGTGCCGGTCACGCAAGTTCAGTCGGTAGATTTGACGACGAAGAGCTTTTCTACTTGCAATCGCGCGGAGTTAGTGAGATTGAAGCCAGAAAGCTTGTTGTGCGTGGATTCTTTAACGAGCTGATTGAAGAAATTGGCGTTCCGGAAATTGTTGATCACTTAATGAAGGCAATTGAGCGCCGTCTTGCAAGAACGGAAGAATAGGAGAAAAACATGTCAACTTTGGAAATTAAGGATTTGTACGCTTCTGTAGAAACAAAAGAAGGTCGCAAGCAAATCTTAAAAGGCGTGAATCTTACAGTTAATTCTGGCGAAACGCACGCAATTATGGGTCCTAACGGATCTGGAAAGTCTACTCTTGCATACACTTTGGCAGGGCACCCAAAGTATGAAGTTGATTCGGGTCAAGTTCTTCTCGACGGCGAAGATATTTTGAAAATGACTCCTGACGAGCGCGCAAAAGCCGGACTGTTCCTTGCAATGCAGTACCCGGTAGAGGTACCGGGCGTATCTATGACGAACTTCCTTCGCACTGCAAAAACTGAAGTCGAAGGCAAAGCTCCATCTTTAAGAAGCTGGGTGAAAGAACTTAGCGAGGCTATGAAAAAGCTTCGAATGGATCCAAAATTTGCGTCGCGTTCTGTAAACGAAGGCTTTTCCGGCGGTGAAAAGAAGCGTGCGGAAGTTTTGCAACTAGAGCTTTTGAAGCCAAAGTTTGCGATTTTGGATGAAACTGATTCTGGTTTGGACGTTGACGCGCTTCGAATTGTGTCTGAAGGCGTGAATCGCGCCAAAGAAAACACCGGTTTGGGCATTATGATGGTCACGCATTACACGCGAATCCTCAAGTATATTAAGCCGGATATTGTGCACGTTTTTGCGCAAGGTCACTTTGTAAAGACTGCAGGACCGGAGCTTGCGGACGAGCTGGAAGAAGAAGGCTACGACAAGTATTTGCCGGAAGGTACAACTGAGTCGGCACTGGCTTAAGCGCGGTTCAAGTACAGTTTAATCTATCTGTATATTCGTAAGAATAGCGTCAAAATAGCGGTTTAATATGACTACAGTGACTACAGAAAATATTATGCGAGAATTTAGCGATTTGCGCTCGCAGTTTCCGATTTTAAGTCGCACAGTTCACGGCACTTCGCTTCACGATACTGTGCACGGAAAACCTTTGATTTACTTGGATTCTGCAGCTACTTCGCAAAAGCCGCAAGTTGTAATCGACGCCGAAAAAGAATTTTACGAAACAATTAACGCTGGTGTGCACAGGGGAGCGCACGAGTTGGCTGCACTTTCGACGGTTGCGTTTGAACAAGCGCGTGCGAAAGTTGCGTTGCTTGTTGGAGCGTGCGCGGATGCTGGCAGCGAGGAAATTGTTGTTACTTCGGGAGCTACAGGCGCGCTTAATCTTCTCGCAACTGCTATTGGTAACGCTAGTGCGAAGGCGAGAATTTGCAAAAAAGACAGCGCTACTTTAGCTGACAGTGATTCTGCTGATTCTGCTGATTCTGTCGATCCTAAGCATGATTTCCGCAAAAATTTTGCGCTTCAAGAAGGCGACGTAATAGTCGTATCTCGCGCGGATCACCATTCTGTCTTGCTTCCATTCCAGGAGCTGGCTCTTCGCACGGGAGCAGAGCTTCGCTGGATTGACGTAACAGAAGACGGTCGCGTGCGCACGGATGCAGATTATTTGCGAACAATTATTGACGAGCGCACGAAAATAGTTGCAGTTACGCATATTAGCAACGTTACTGGCGCTATTACGGACGTTTCGTCGATTTGCAAGCGCGCTCACGAAGTCGGCGCGATTTTTGTGCTTGACGCATGCCAGTCAGTTCCGCATATTCCAGTTGATTTTCACGCATTAGACGTTGATTTTGCGGCATTTAGCGCGCATAAAATGTATGGTCCTACAGGAGTTGGATTCTTGTATGGTCGTCGCGAGCTTTTGAATGCGCTTCCGCCTGCGAATTTTGGCGGCTCAATGGTGGAGCTTGCTTGGCTTAACAAGCCGGCGCAATACATGGATGCGCCTTATCGCTTTGAGGCTGGAACTCAGCCTGTTGCGCAAATGGTTGCGGCAGGAGTTGCAGCGGATTGGCTGCGCTCGTTGGACATGAACCGAGTTGCAGAGCATGAGCAGGAAATTGCTGCAGAATTGCTAAAATTACGGGATGTTCCAGGCGTTCGCGTTTTGGGTCCGACTGATTTAGAGAATCGAATTGGCACAGTTGCTTTTGAAGTTGAAGGCGTGCATCCGCACGATGTTGGACAGTTTTTGGACGCGCAGGGCATTGCGATTCGCGTCGGGCATCATTGTGCTCAGCCGATTCACCGTCATTTTGGCGTGTACGCTTCGAACCGCGCTTCTGTTGGCGTTTACAACACAGTTGATGAGGCTCGTGCGCTTGTTGAAGCAGTCTCACACGTTCGCGCCTACTTTGGCGCATAATATTGTTAGCGAGCGAGTTGGAGAAGTTAGCGAGTTAGTCAATCGAATCGGCGAGTCAACGAGTTAGCGAGTAGGTAAGGAGTGTGTATGTTTGATATGGGTTTTGGTGCTGGTTTTGGTGCAGATGCTGGTTTTGCAGATGCGGCTGGTGACGGCTTAGAAAGCATGTACCAAGAAGTAATTTTGGATGCTGCGCGAAATCCGCATGGCAAAACTCATTTCGAAAGTACGGATGAGCTCGCACAAGCGGAATTGCAGGAAGAATCTCAAGAATCTGCAGAAAATACAAAATCTGCCGAAGTTACCTTAAATAATGCTCACGAAAGTTGCGCTGTTGCATCTGGAGAAAACTCTGCTTTAGGTCAATCGCACCAATTCAATCCAACTTGCGGCGACGAAGTCACAATGCGCGTGGAGCTTTCACGTGGCGAAAATAATGACAAAACCCCAATAGTATCAAGTATTAAGTGGGACGGTCACGGCTGCTCGATTTCGCAGGCAAGCCTTTCAATGATGGTTGATCTAGTCGAAGGAAAATCGGTTGACGAAGCCTTGCAATTAGACGCGCTTTTCCACAAACTTATGGAATCTCGCGGCGCAGGTTTTGAAAACGAAGAGGACGAAGATGCGCTGGAAGATGCAATGGTTTTGCAAGGCGTATCGCGCTACCCAATGCGAATTAAGTGCGCGCTTTTGGCGTGGGAAGGCTTAAAAGACAGCATTGCAAAAGCCTCGCAAAACTTAAATCCGCAAATTCTTGGCAACTTGTAAAATCGAATTTTGGTACAAGCAAAGCAAGGAATATTATGGCAGAAAATCAATTGGCATCTGAGGTGACGCATGAAACGCATCCTGCGAATTTAAGCGCAAATGACATTGGCCGAGTTACAGAAGATGATATTTTAGACGCTTTACACGATGTTGTGGATCCTGAGCTTGGCATTGATGTGGTTGATTTAGGCTTGGTTTATGGCATTGAAATTGATGAGCTTGGGCGCGCAATTATTACTATGACGCTTACTACTCCTGCATGTCCGTTAACTGAATTGATTGAGGATGAGTGTGCGAATGCGCTCGCAGGCTTGGTGGAAGAATTTCGTATTGACTGGACGTGGAAGCCGCGTTGGAGTGTTGAAAACATTAATGAGGACGGTCGTGCGCAGCTTGAGGCACTTGGCTACAATCTCAACAGTTTGCAAGCGAGTTTTGCTGCAGGAATGTACGGTTCTGGCGTAGTTGGCGATGCGTCGATGAGTGCCGGTATTCCGCCAACTGTGTGAGTATTTGGTTGGTGTGCTGTTTTGTTTTGTTGTTTCTGTTTTGAGAGCAACGTATTGCACAAGTGGGAATTATGGGCGCTGAAATAAAAGCAGTTAGTACAAGCGGTATCTGTGATATTCGCGAAATCAGTGATGTGCGCGATATAAATGATATGCGCGATGATGTGCGCAAAAATAGTATCCGCGAGTATGCTTCGCGCGGAATGACTGACGTTGTTTTCGACTTGCAATTGCTTGTAGATTGGGATGTGCGCCGCACTCTGGATGCAGATTATCCGGATTTTATTGGGGAAGTGCTCTTTAGTTTCGAGCCGGAATGGGGTTTTGAGTTTCACGAGTCATTGCGCGAGGCTGGGTGGAGCAGAAAGCAAGCGATGGATTCGTTTGATGAGCATCACGGACCGGCAGTTACGTGGCTATATCGCTTGTATTTTGAGCGTTTCGAGCGTGGTTTTGCTGGCGAGCGCGCGGATGCTTCGGCTGTGGCGCGTGAGTTGATTGCGAGCGGCGTGCGCGTGTGGGCACTTGGTAACGCTTCTTGCGATTGGTTAAACTGCGCGCGCAAAACTTGCCCAATACTCGGTGAGTTAAACGGTGTTTGTGCATCTTACGAATCGCATTTGCGCAAACCTGACGTAATGCTTTACCGCGCGTTTTTGCAACACACCGGTCTTTCTGCTGCTTCCACGCTTTTTCTCGAAAGTGATTCTCGCGCCGCTTCTGCAGCGTCGTTGCTTTATTCTTAAGCTGCGCGCGTGCGCGACGACCTGCTTGAGCGCTGCGATTTAGCGCGCGAAAGCAATTCGGAGCGCCGAGCTTGCTCAGGGTTGAAAGCACAGTGTGCTTTCAACGCAAGCGAGGTCTGCCTTCGTCTCGATTGACGAAGGCAGGGCAGGTTCGCGTGGCGGTGCTTTAGAAACTAGGTTGTGATTGGTGTGCGCTGACGACCTGCTTTCGCGCATGTTCCTCACGGCTTTTGGTAGCCGTTCGGCTGATTTGGCATGTGAAGCACAGTGTGCTTTCAACGCAAGCGAGGTCTGCCTTCGTCTCGATTGACGAAGGCAGGGCAGGTTCGCGTGGCGGTGCTTTAGAAACTAGGTTGTGATTGGCGTGCGTAACGAATGAATCCGGCGCTCAAGCACTTTATTGCGCGCGCTCGGCCGCTTCGAGCGAATCGTAGCCATACATGCGCACAGTATTCGCAATTATCATTTGCGTAAGATTTAGATTTTCCGTGCGCAAATTATTTACAAAACGCTGGTATTTTGCGAAAGTTGCGTCAGAATATGTGCTTAATTCGCCTCGCAAATACGTTTCAAAAGACGTATTTTCTGCCGTATCCTCGCTAGTTTTAAGCACGCGCATCGCAAGACCTAAATGCGGGTAGCGATTGCGAAAATCCGCAGCCCACTCGACTTGCGTTAAAATAATCTGCTCCTGCGCGCTTTTTCTAGGCTCCAAAATCGGCTTAATATAAGGCTTAATCGTGCGCTCAAAAATTTCCGGCGCAGTCGACTCCATCATTCGCGCATACTTTTCCGTAATCAAATTGCGTCCATCGCTATTCGCGCGCTCAAGATCCTGTTTATAAGACTCCTGCAAATCAAGCGGCCACGCCAAAAATTGACTCATGCGCATAATACGAAAAGTTGGCCAGTTTCCTTGGCAATTCGCGCGTCCGCCTTCGTTTTGCGTGAGCTGGAACTGATCCCACTCGAGTTTAGTGATTTCTTCCGCAAGCTTTTGCGTTCTCGGATTTTGCGTTCTCGGATTTTGCGTTCTCGGATTTTGCGTTCTCGGATTTTGCGTTTTCGGAAGATTTTGCGTTTTCGGATTTGCTGATAAATCGCACATCATAAGCTCCTTAAGCACGCCGCACGCGAATTAATATGCGCTTCAACATACGGCCGCTGCCATTCCAAAAAAGTTTCGTCGCAATCGCTTAAGCCCTCGTATTGCAGTTCGCGCACAATATCTTCGCAAATGCTGTCAATTATTTGCGAAACTTGCTTTTGCGCAAGTCCAGCGCCCTTGCCGCCTTCGCCAAAACCGTCGCCGCCAAAGCAAGCAGCGGAAGAAAGTTGCATTATCGACTCAAGTTTGCTGCACACTTCCGGAAGCCTAGAAGCCATGCGATTGCTGAGCTTGCGCAATGCTGCAAACTGCCACTTGTAGTAAGGCAAGTAGCCTGCAGTTACGGGATTGTTGAGCAAAAACACGATTGAAGCGGTCGCGCGCACGAATTCGTTGATAGAAAGCCACGCTGCGGAAGCGTCTTTGCGCGCGATCATGCGTGGGAAATTGTACTGGCCAGCTTGCGAAATCATGCCAAGTCTTCTGGAGATTAGTGAGATTCGCACGTCGTCCGGCATGAGCTTGAAGCTTTGGCGCGCCTTTGAGAACTCTCCAAGAGGATCCGCGAAAATTTTGCCATTCGTTGCTGCTGCAAGCGTTGATTCGCTTAGCGATAGCCATAAGTGCGGCTCGTTTTGGCTTGGAGCGGTGGGGAAGCCGGTTAGATTTTCAAAAAATTCGCTTATGCTGAACACTCCGACGCGCTTGCTGCCTTCGCATGATTTTGCGCGCGGTGTTTCGTTGCGAGAGCCAAAACCGGCGTATTTTCGCGGAAGTGCGTCGTAAGCAGTCTGCAAATCCGCGCCGATTTCCGCGTAATCTTCGTTGGTAAGCCATAAGCAGAATCCTGGTCCAAAATCGTGGTCTCGCGAAATCTCGTCGTCAAAACCGTAACATTCCGATCCGTGTCCAACTAATCCCGCAGCTATGCGGTTTTTGTATTTTGCAAATTTTGGCTGATCAAGTAACGGCTTTCCGTAAGTTTGCCAATATGATTGCGCTAATTGCATGCCAGTTTTTATATTATGGTTTGCTGCGTTCTGGTTTGCTGCGTTCTGGTTTGCTGCGTTCTGGTTTGCTGCGTTCTGGTTTGCTGCGTGTGAGTTCGTTGAGTGTTGTTCTGTTATATCTTGGTTTGCTGATCCTTGAATTTTTGTAGATTTTTTCGTAACTTTTTCTGCCAACTCGCGCGTCTGTCGCAAATTTTCCGCCGTAATCGCGTAAGATTCGCTATCTTTTCCGTAGCATCTCGCAATCAAATCAAGTGCCTTACTGTAACTTTCCTCAGCCTGAGCGTACTCGCCGCGCGCGCACTGTACTTGCGCAAAACCTGCCAATGCAGAAGCGTAGTGCGGCTGATTTTCGTTATTCCCCGCGACGTACATGCGAACGCTGGTCGAAGCGTGTTCAAAAGCGGAGTCAAGAGTTGCGGATTTGCTGTTTGTGCTGGTGTTAGGGTGCGAGCACTCCTGTGAGCACTCCTGCAACATTGCAAGCGCAAGATTCGTGTGCGTGGCGGCAATATCGATGTCGCGCTCAGGATCCGTGCTCGTATTTTGCAAAATTTCAAGCGCATGATTGAGCTCCTCAATTGCATCATGAGTGCGACCGGTTTCGCTGTAAAGCATCGAAAGATTGTTGTGAAGCGCGGCAAGCTTGCGGTTTTTAGCGCCGAGCGTTTCGGTGGATTCGTTAAGAGCTTGAGTGTAAATTTTTTCGGCGCGATCGTAGCTGCCTGCCGCGCGAAGGCTTGTGGCGGCGTTAATTAGCGTAGTTGTGCCGGCTTCGGTGCCTGCTAAATCCATCTTTTTTGCCAAATCTAGCGCCTTATCAATGATTGGCTTGTTTTTTGCGTACTCTCCGCGCGAACGATAAAATCCCATGAGTTCGTTGAGAACTGAAAGCTGCAGGGGATTGGTTTCGGCAAGTTTTCGCAAAAGATACGTCTCGATCGCGTCAGCGCCCGCGTGATTCGCAAACATTTCGTCAAGCTCGTTATAAAATTGCGCAGCGTTCTCCATCAAAGCCCCCTTGCTATTGCGCTTGTTCACAATCAATCGACTTCAACTTTACAGTCATGTAAAGAAACTGCCGTTTTTACGTCAAAAACCGGCAGAAACTTTACAGCCGCGCGCAGTTTATGCCGCCTTCGCGCCAAAAAACGGCAGAAACTTTACACACGTGTAAAGAAAAAGTCGTTTGCGTGCGAAATAGCGGCAGAAATTTTACAGCCTTGTATAGGAAACGTCGGAATTGCGGGGGGGGGGTAATGCCAAAAATCAAAAGTCGGGCTGGCGGGATTTGAACCCGCGGCCTCTTCGTCCCGAACGAAGCGCGCTACCAAACTGCGCTACAGCCCGATGCTGAAACTCGCGAAAGCATATGCGCATAAAAGTTCCAACAACGTCCGTAATGTTACAGGTTGGCTAATACAAATTATTGTAAAGCGTGTGCAAGTTGCGCAAAGTAAGTCCCGCGCAAGTATATTGCGTACAAGCTGCGGAATTCCTTTGTAAACATATTACAAATTATCGCTACAGCTTCTGTGTAAACATATCGCAAATTAGCACTGCAAGTCGCGTATAAAACCTGTATTACCTACTGGCTACAATTAGCGTTTATGACTGACACCAATACTGCAATGTCTGCCGCGCAAAGTGCCGCAGAATCTGCCGATAAAAATGCAGCAGAAAACGAAGCAACAGATACCGTCAATGAAATTGACACTGTTGAACATGCCGAAATGTTACTCGCTCAAGACGAAGCAATCGCCAAGCGCGTAAACGAAGGCGCAACTCTGGATGAAGCAATCGACCCAAGCAATAAAGAATTTGGACCGCAAGCTCATCCTGAGCAGGTACAGATGCGCGTTGCTAAGCGCGCAATGATGCTTAAGGAAGGCGTGCAGCCTTATCCTGTGCATCTTAACGTTACGGATACTATCGAAAAGGTGCGTGCTGATTTCGATGGCAAGCTTGAAGCTGGCGAAGAAACCGATACTGAGGTTGGTATTGCAGGCCGCGTGCTTTTCTTGCGTAACGCTGGCGGCTTGTGCTTTGTTAAGCTTTCTGCCGGTGACGGTACTACGATTCAGGCGATGGTTTCCAAGAAGGAAATTGGCGAAGAATCCATTAAAAGCTTCAAGCAGATGGTGGATTTGGGCGACCACCTTTACGTGCGCGGTCGCGTGATTTCTTCTAAGACCGGTGAGCTTTCCGTATTCGCAACCGAGTGGGCGATTGCAGCTAAGGCTTTGCAGCCGCTTCCGGCTTTGCACAAGGAATTAAGCGACGACACTCGTACGCGTAAGCCATATATTGGCATGATTGCGGACGAGAAGATTCGCGATATGGTTCGCAGGCGTTCGCGCGCTGTGGCTTCTCTTCGCCGTACTTTCGACAGTCATGACTTCTTGGAAGTCGAAACTCCAATGTTGCAAACGGTTCACGGCGGTGCTGCTGCTCGTCCATTCACAACTCACATGAACGCTTTCGACATTGATCTTTATTTGCGCATTGCTCCGGAGCTTTTCTTGAAGCGCTGCTTGGTTGGTGGCATTGAGCGCGTGTTCGAAATCAACCGCGACTTTAGAAACGAAGGCGTGGATGCAACTCACGCTCCAGAGTTTACAATGCTTGAGGCTTACCAGGCTTACGGCACTTACGATACGATTGCTGCTCTTACCAAGGAGCTGATTCAAAAGGCTGCACTAGACGCTTTCGGTTCAACTAAGGTGACTTTGCTTAACGGCGAAGAGTACGATTTTGGTGGCGAATGGAAGCAGATTACCATGTACGGCTCGCTTTCTGAGGCTTTGGGCGAGGAGATTACTCCGGAAACTTCTGTTGAGCATTTGGGCGCGATTGCGGACAAGCTTGGCGTTGAGCGCGACGAAGTTGAGAATCACGGCAAGTTAGTTGAGCACTTGTGGGAGCACTTCTACGAGGATAAGCTTTACGCGCCAACGTTTGTGCGTGACTTCCCAGTGGAGACCAGCCCGCTTGTTAAGGGTCACCGCACGAAGCCTGGAATGGTTGAAAAGTGGGATTTGTACGTGCGCGGCTTTGAGCTTGCAACCGGCTACTCCGAGCTTAACGATCCTGTTGTGCAGCGCGAGCGCTTTGTTGCTCAAGCTAAGGATGCTTTGGCTGGAGACGTTGAGGCAATGGATATTGATGAGGACTTCATTGAGGCTCTCGGCGTCGGCATGCCTCCTGCTGGCGGCATGGGAATGGGTATTGATCGCTTGCTGATCGCTCTTACGGGCGCAACTATTCGCGAGACGATTACATTCCCACTCGTAAAGCCTCTTCGCTAGTTGACGCAAAGTCAAAGTTAATGCAAGTAGTCGTATGAAACGAATAGACTAGGTAATTATGACATACAAATTAATATTGCTCCGACATGGTCAGAGCGCATGGAATAAAACCAATCAGTTCACTGGTTGGGTTGATGTACCGCTGACTGAGCAGGGTGTTGAGGAAGCTAAGCATGGTGGCGAGCTTCTTAAAGAGAAGAACGTTCTTCCAGACATCGTGTTCACTTCTTTGCTTCGTCGCGCTATCAATACCGCGAATTACGCGCTTGATGCAGCAGACCGCCTTTGGATTCCAGTTCGTCGCAGCTGGCGTTTGAACGAGCGTCACTACGGTGCTTTGCAAGGCAAGAATAAGTCTGCAATTCGTCAGGAATATGGCGATGAGAAGTTCATGATTTGGCGTCGCTCTTACGCAACTCCACCTCCTGAGATTGATCCAAATGATCAGTATTCCCAGGCTAACGATCCGCGTTATGCTGGCGAACCAGTTCCAGAAACTGAGGCTTTGGCAAACGTCGTGACTCGCGTAACTCCTTACTGGGAGTCGGATATTATTCCAGAGCTTAAGTCCGGCAAGACTGTAATGATTGCTGCTCACGGCAACAGCTTGCGCGCAATCGTTAAGATGCTCGATAACTTGAGCGAGGAAGAGATTTCCAAGGTGAACATTCCAACCGCTATTCCTCTGCTTTACGAGTTGGATGAGAACTTCAAGCCAATCAAGCCTCGCGGTGAGTATTTGGATCCAGAAGCTGCTGCTGCCGGTGCTGCCGCTGTGGCTGCTCAGGGTCAGAAGTGAGATTCTGATTCGCTGGCTTTGGAGCGCTTAAGTTAGTTTTGAGAGCTTAAGTTAGCTTTTACAATAAAAGTAGGTTTGCAATTAATTTGCAGACCTACTTTTTTATTTACGTTTTATTTTCATGCGCACTTTGAGTAACTTGAAATTGCGTAGCGCGTTTCGCTGTAGCCGCTTTACGCTACAAATCTCGTTACGCTACAACAGTGTCTTTATCTGGCTCTGGCTTCTTGGACGGATCGAATCCGGAAACAATAAACACAATTTGCCTTGCGACGGCAACGCAATGGTCTCCAATTCGCTCAATAAAGCGGCTAAGCAGAACGACATCAATTAACTGCCTGCGCGTACCCTTCCAATTTTCGCCTTCTACCAGCTCAAAAATCTTCCCGTGCAATTTGTCGAGCGCATCGTCGCCAGCAATAATAGTTTCCGCAATTTGCACGTCGCGATTTGCAACCATGGTCGTTAAGCGACCTGACAGTTCGCGCAAGAAATCAACCATTGCAACAATAGTTTCGCGTCCTTCTTGTGCAATAGCAGATTCAGGCCAGGTTCGTCTAGTAATTTGAGCGATATGACTTGTTAAATCTCCCATGCGTTCAAACGTTGCAGCTAATCGCATTGTAGCTACAACTTCGCGCAAGTCCGTTGCCACAGGGTTTTGGCGAGCAAGCAAAGTCAAGCATTGGTCAATAGTGTTTGCTTCTAAAGCGTCTAAGTCTGCGTCTTTATCGATAACAGTTTGAGCAGCTTCCAAATCCGCGTTTAAAAGCGCGCTTCCAGCATCGTTCATAGCTTTTGCTACAAGTTCTGCCATGCGTTCGATGTTTGAAGCAATTGCCTTCATTTCTTCGTTGAAAATTACTCGCATGGTGCGTCCTTTCTCAGTGCTGTGAGTTTATTGAACGCCTAGTTTGCACGTCGCTATAAGTCAGGCATCCTATGTAATTATAGACGACGCTGATAACGAAGCGACCGAAACTTTACGGCGGTGTAAAGTTTCTGCCGTTTTTGTGGTGATTTTCGACCGAAACTTTACAGCCGTGTAAAGTTTATGCCGCTTTTTAGTTGCATAGTTACAAAAGCGCGCAAAGTATGAGATTATAGGAGTATGCCTCAAGGTTCTTCTGCGGTTGTGATCGTTGTATTTGTTGCTTTCGGCGTGCTTGCGTTGTGCGTTGTGCTTTCGTTGTGTGTGTTGATGTCGGATTGGTTTTCTACAGTTTGCCGTCTTTTTAAACGAGCGTTTAATTATATTCGTGGCGCAAAGTATGGCGCAAGGTATGACGCAAAGTATGACGAAAGCGACGACATAAGCGACGATTCAAGCGACAACGCAAGTGACGATATCAGCTACGACGCGTCCCAAGTTTTGGCAATGCTCGACATGCCAACTGTTGTAATTGATGCCAACAATGACGTAATTCGCGCAAGCTCCGAGGCTTATTTGCTGGGTGTTGTTAGCGATGATTCGTTATGCCAGCCTCGCGTTCTTCAAGCTGTTAATTCCGTGCGAGCTTCTGGCGGATTCGAGCGCTTCTCTTTGGTTACTTCGACACCTGAGCGTTATGTGTCAATAACTGTAAATCCTCAAGAGTCAACCACTGTTTCGCGCCCTAATTGGCTTACTGTTACGGCTGGAAGCATTGGAGGCGGTATCGTAGTTGTAATTATTGAGGATACGAGTGCAGCTCACCGTTTTGCGCAAACTCGCGACGACTTTATTTCCAACGTTTCTGAGCAGTTAATGCGATCTACTCGCAACTTAACTCAGCTTACGAAAGTTTTGCAAAACGAACAAGTATCTGCGCAAAAAATTAAAGATATTGCGCAAATTGCCGGTAAATCTTCCAAGAAACTTGAGCACATGCTTGAAGATTTGTTGTGGCTGGTTCGCGCTCAAAATCCTATTGACTTAGATTCTGCGCAAGTATTTTCTTTGAATGATGTTTTGTCGTATGTGCAAAATCAAGTTGCTTCATTTGCTAAGGATTGTTGCGTACGCGTTGTGTCAAAAGTCGATTCGCGTTTGTGCGTGCGCGGTGAAATTTCGCAAATTCAAGCTGCAGTGCGGAAATTAGTTGAGAATGCAATTACGTATTCTCCAAAAAATTCTACAGTTTCGCTATCTGCGTCACTATCGACAGATGGTCAATACGCTGTGATCCGTGTTGTAGATCGCGGAGTTGGCATTGATTTGCAAGATCAGTCGCGAATTTTTGAACGATTCTATCGTGCGAATAATCAAAATAGTCAAAGCCAGGATGGCGTTGGTTTAGGGCTTGCAATTGCCAAGCATGTGGCACTTACGCACCACGGAAATATTACTCTTTGGAGTACGCTGGGGCAGGGTACTACCGTAAGTTTTGCGTTACCAATTGCAAATAAATAAGCAACAAATTAGTAAGTTAGAAAATCAGTAAGTCAGCAAGCCAGCAAATCAGCAGTAAATAATTCAGCAAATCAGCAATAAACTATTTTCCTAAGCGCCTGTAGTCCCAGCGGTCAAAATGTTCCCAAATTAATAGCAGAACGCCAATAATTGTTCCCGATGCGCAAAACAACACAGGAAACCAAGTTGTAATATGCAATAACGCAACGATAAGCGCAATTATTGTTGCGACTAGCCACGCGATCGTTCCTATAGCAAAAACCTTTCGCAAATCAACTCGCAGCGGTTTTGGTGCTGCTTTTCGTGCATCAGGATTAACTATAGGTGCAAATTTCATACTTCCAACCATACAACTTACCGAAGTCTAAGTGTGACGAGTGCAGCTTAAGCGCGAAAATTGGCGGATTTAGGCTATGTGCGTTTCTTACATCCTAACCACGTTGTAACCTTTCACATAGAAGATTGAAAGAAAGTCAGTTGGGGGTGTGGCGTTCGTGCGCTGCGTTCCACGTTTAACATAAGAAAGTGATTAGTATGAGACATGCTGCACATGGTGCCACAAAAGCAAAGAGGCGTGGTGATTCGCCGCTTTCGCTGTTTGTCGCTCAGCATGGCGCGCATGGTGCGCATAGTGTGCGTGGCATGCGTTCTGTTCAAGCTAATCGTGTTAGTGAGCGTTTGGCTGCGGTTGCTACTAGCAATGGTGCTGTTGTAGAGCTTCCAGAAGCTGTTTCTGAGCGTTTGCAGGAGCTTGTTCCTCAAAGCAGGCGCGCGCTTAGGTTGTCTAAACTTGCTAATGAGCGTCGTCGCAATGTAATACTTTCAACTTCTCTTGTTGCAATGGTTGGTACTGTTGCAGCTACTATGGCTTTAACTAAGGTTAATAGTTTTGATTCTCGTGCTTCCGAATTTGAGCCATCTATGACTGCAGTTGGCGACGCATCTTCAACAGTTTCGCGTTCTAGCCAACGCGAGTCTCTTGATCCTATGGCAACTATTAATAACGCTGTTGACTCTATTGAGAATGCTGCTAAAAAATCGCATAATGCGGACTCTGCTGATGCTGCAAATAGTGCGAATGAAAGTAGTTCTGCTCGCTCGAATTCGAAGCATAAAAACTTAGCCGATAAGGTTGCTAATTCAGTACAACCTGGCACTTTTTCTACTATATCTTCGAAGTCTGATTCGTGGAATTTAGGTTCTGGTTCAGGCTTTAATATTGCAGAGATGTCACGTTCTGCTGCGAATAATCCTAGGGTTGCTTTGTTGATGGATAAAGACTTTGACGTTTTGCCGAAGGGCTTTAATCCAAATCACGCAACTGGTGATACCGGTAACGCGTATGAGTTCAGCCAGTGCACGTGGTGGGTGTATGTTCGTCGCCATCAGTTAGGTTTGCCTGTTGGCTCGCATTTTGGCAACGGAAATATGTGGGCTGATTCTGCGCGCAATCTTGGCTATTGGGTAGATAATTCCGCTCGTCACGTTGGCGATATTATGGTGTTCCGCTCAGGTCAGGCTGGTTCTGATCCGTTCTACGGGCACGTTGCAGTTGTTGAAAAAATTAATTCAGACGGTTCTATTGAAACTTCTGAATGTGGTGCTTCTTACCAAGGACGAACTTTCTCGCGCAAGTTTGACGCTAAGGAAGTTTCTCAATATCAGTTTATTCATTACTAAATTTGTACTACTGAAGCTTTGTTACTAAAGCTGCTTTATTAAAATTAGTTTGTTTATTACTAAAATGAGTTTGCTTGTTACTGGCGTTGCTAATTTCTCTCGTATGTAATGCCCCGATGATATACTGCAAAGAGTATGCTAAAACAAAGTAGAATTTTCTCAGTTTTTGTATCAGCTGCCGCAGCAGCTTCAATGCTTACTGTTATGGCGCCATTCGCCATGGCAGAGTCTTCGCATGAGCTTTCCGAGTCAGCTGTCACTTCTACGCGCGCATTTCCAAAGGTGACGAATGTGCGTCGCGATATTTTAACTGAATCCACTTCTACTGATGTCGACGCAAATTCTCATTGGGGTGGCATAGAAAGCTTGAATGTACCTCAAACTAAGACTCCTAGCGAACAAGCTGCTGAAACGGCACGCCGTGCTTTTGCTGGAAATGCTACTGCAAGCCGTTCTGGTTTCCGCAGTGGTGTTGAACAGGTTCCTCTTGCTTCTGTAGTTCCTCCTGATGGTAAGTCTGTTGCCTCTCTTTTGAATTTTGCTACTCAATTCTTAGGCAAAGTGCCGTATCGCAGCGGTGGCAATACTCCTGCTGGATGGGATTGCTCCGGTTTTGTGCAGTATGTTTTTGCTAGTGTTGGTATTTCTTTGCCTCGTACTTCTGGAGCGCAGGCAACTGTTGGAACTCCAATCCCAAGTTTGGCTCAAGCGCAGCCTGGAGATATTATCGCGAATGCGCAGCATGCTTCTATTTATGTTGGCAACGGCATGGTAATTAATTCGCAGCTTGCTGGCACTAAGTACGATCCTATCCGCTACGTGTTCCCAGGCGGGTACTCTATTCGTCGCATTCTGTAGCTTCTATAGTTTCTGTAGCTTCTGTAGTTATATATCGCAAAACTGCCAACACTCAATCTAAAATTACGCTACAATAGTATTTACAAGTTGTGCGCGAGTGACGCTGCTGTCGCGAGTGCAAGTATGAGGAGGTTGGCAATGATCCCAGAAAAAGCTGTATTGGTTGGAGTTGACGGCTCACACGCGAGTTATAAAGCGGTTTGGTGGGCTGCAAATTACGCAAAGCATGCTGGGTTGCAATTGCAAATTGTTTGCGCTTATTCGTTGCCAAGTTATGCTGCTGTTTCTTTTGATGCCACCTACACTGCGATTGGTGACGATAATGCAGCTCATCACGATGCGCAAGAAATTCTATCTAAAGCAAAAGCTGTTGCTCTTGAGCAGGGAGTTGACGCGACTACGCTAATTGTTACGGGCGATCCTTCTTCGGTTTTCGTGGAACTTTCTCGTAACTATCAGCTTATTGTGATTGGTAATCGTGGAAAAGGTGGCTTGGCAGAGCGTTTGCTCGGCACAACTAGTTCTTCGCTTCCAGCTTATGCGTATTGCCCAATTGTGGTTGTGCCTTACACTGACGATGACGGTCAGCGTATTCACTTGAATAATACGATTACGCGTGTGGCTGTTGGCTCTGACGAGTCAAAGTGGGGGCTTAAAGCTCTTGAAATTGCGGCTGATTTGGCGGATAGCTGGCATGCTGAGCTTGATGTTATTTCCGCAGTGCCAAGAGTGCAAGGTGCTGAGGGCGATACTGCTGTTATGGGATCGTACATGGAGGATCTTGAGGAGCGCGTGAAGCCAATTTTGCAGCGTTTGCCGGATTTGCAAATTCATCGAACTGTTGTGCCTGGTTCTGCCGTTGAAGCTTTGACTCAGGCTAGTTTGAATCATGATCTTGTGGTTGTTGGTTCTCGCGGTCGCGGTGGCTTTACCGGTTTGCTGCTTGGTTCGATTAGCCAGGGATTGTTGCAGCATTCTTCGAGGCCTGTGTACGTTGTGCCGCGCAAGTATGTGGAATTTAGTGCAGCTCAGGTTGCAGCAGCGCAAAAGCAGCATTCTGAAGCGTCTATTGACGATATTTCCGGAGTACATGAGGTTGATGTGCCGAAGGCTGGTAAAGAAGCTGCTAAGGAGATTGAGCAAACAATCGATCCGCTGCGATAGCGCGAAAGCATGTCGTTACGTGCGCAGTCGCTCATCTGCACCAGTAACGAAAAACGGCAGAAAACTGTGCGGCTGTGTGCAGTTTCTGCCGTTTGCCAGCCGGATTCCGACCAAAACTTTACAGCCGTGTGCAGTTTCTGCCGCTTCCCAGTCGGATTCCGACCAAAACTTTACAGCCGTGTGCAGTTTCTGCCGCTTCCCAGTCGGATTCCGACCAAAACTGTGCGGCTGTGTGCAGTTTCTGCCGCTTACCAGCCAGATTCCGACCAAAACTTTACAACAGTGTAAAGTTTTGGTCGCCTACGCGCTGTACTGCGCTCAAGCATGTCATCGCGACCGCGTTTGGAGCGTGAGAGCGTCTAATCTTGCGATTCTTGCGGCTCCGCTTCAGTATTCTCGCGCTTTTTCAGCATAAAACGCGCGCGCCTGGCATCTCGCTTAGCTTTCTTTTCAGCGAGCTTTTCCTTGTTCATCTCGATTGCGCGCTTGTAAATCTTAAGCAGCTCAAGCGCTTGGCTCTTAAAATCGTTATTCTTCGAATACTCGAGCACGTTCGCCTTAAGCTGAGCCTGCTCAGCCTCGCTCATATTCAAAACTTTACTAAAAACAGTCTTAAAATCTTCCTTAGTATCCCACTGATACCCGTTTTGACCGCTAATAATCTGCTTCTCATTCGGCACATCATGCTTTACAAGCGCAAACAGACCGGAAGCCATTGCCTCTAGCATCGAAAGTGAGTGCATTTCGGAAAGTGATGCTGTTGTGTAGTAGTCCATTGCGTGCAAATACTTTGGAATTTCCGTGTGAGCAATAGGCCCAAGCAAGCAAATTCTGTCGTCAAAACCATTATCTGCCACGCGCTTGCGCAACGATTCCAAATCAGGACCGCCGCCAATAACAAATAAGCGCGCTTTTTCGCGAGGAAAATCGCAATACATAAAGTTGTCAATTAATTCTGAAATATTTTTTTCAGCGCCGATTCTACCAACGAAAACAAACAGCTTAGTAGAGTCAGAAACGCCATATTTTTCGCGGAAAGCTTTGCGGAATGCAAGTCGCTCAGGCGTTGGTAGGAACTTCTTATATTCCACAGCGTTATTCAGCACAATTACTTTTTTATCAACCTTCTGACGGTCAATATATGCCTGTGCTTTAGGAGACATGCTCGTAATAATTGTGGCATTTTTCGAGAATCGCATAAAATATTTCGCCGAAATATTGCGAGAGAACTCAGTAAAATGCTTTAAGCCAATGTAAAACAGGAATTTATCGTATTCTGTGTGAAGCGTATAAATAACGGGAATATGCTCTTTTTTTGCTACTTCCAAGCCGATTTCGCCAATGCCAAATTCGTTTTGAATATGAATGACATCCGGCTTAAATTTAAGAGGAAGTTGCTTTCGCATGTGACCAATCGGGAGCGCAACGCGGTATTTGTAAAGCTTTTTAAGCAATATGCCCGGAACGTAAACAACTCCATCTTCAAGCTTGGTTTTGCGCTGTTTTTCGGAGCCGACCGTGACTACTAGCACTTCATGACCAAGCTCTTCATACATCTTTTTGAGCATATAAGACTGTGTTGCGACGCCATTTATGTACGGTGGATACGTTTCGGTAAAAATAGCGATTTTCAAAGTTTCCTCCGGTTGCATACATGCATGCGTAGCGTCATTATTGCGCAAATATCTTGTGTACTCAATTGTGCCACATGTGGTGAATTTTAGTGTGATTTTAGTGCGATTTTTCGCGACTTTTGGCGCGACTTTTGGCTTATTCTAGCTGCGAACCGTAACGTTTACGCTAACTTGCGCGCCTTTTTCGAGCGTATGCTTAACAGTACAACCCCTGGAAATGTGGCGTTCCATGCGCTCTTTTAGTGCGGACGCATCTTCCTGGCTGAGCGCAGGTTTTGCGCAAGTTGCGTCAAGAGTGACATCTTCTTGAAAACGCAAGTACGTGCCTTCTTCCGCGTCGTACGTGCCGTTTACTACAACTCGCGCTCCAGCGCCCTCGCCAATAGCGTGTTCTGCAGCGTATTGGCTGCTAAGAGCTGTGCAACCAGCTAAAGCGATTTGCATTAATTCAACCGGGTTGAACATGCCTTCGCCGTGACCAAACTTCAAGCTCACACCGTCGTTGCTGTGTGCTTCCCAAGTGCCGTCCTCGTTGCGCTCTACCCATAATCTTCTAGACATTTTTGCTCCTTTGCTGTAGTCGTTTTTGTTCATGTTATCGTAAGGATTGTAACTTTGCGCTCAATTGTCGAATCTAGCGTTTTGCGTGGTAGACATATGGTTTTACGAGCGCAATTCTTTAAATTTATTAGTGCTTTGTTAACATGGCAGCATGGCTTTAACAGAAGAAGAACTTGCAGCAATTCGCGCGCGGGTACCACAAAAACCAGCGTCTAATATTCCAACTCCTTACGAGGATTTAGTGCGAAAAATCCTCACGGAAGGCACTCTAAAATCAGATCGCACAGGCACTGGTACGATTTCGCTTTTTGGCCAGCAAATCCGCTTCGACATTAGCAAATATTTCCCGCTTATCACCACGAAAACCGTGTTTTTCAAAGGACTTGCGTACGAGTTGCTTTGGTTCCTTAAAGGCTCGAGTAATGTGCGTTGGTTGCAAGAAAACGGCGTTCATATTTGGGACGAGTGGGCGGACGAAAATGGCGATTTGGGCCCTGTTTACGGAGTGCAATGGAGGAGTTGGCCGGCGCCGACAGCGGAAAATCCAAACCGCACAATCGACCAAATCGCAAACGTGCTGGATCTTATGAAGAATCACCCGGATTCTCGTCGCATGATTGTTAGCGCTTGGAATCCTGCGGAAGTTGAGCATATGGCGTTGCCGCCTTGCCATTCGCTTTTCCAATTTTACGTTGCTGACGGCAAGCTTTCGTGCCAGCTTTACCAGCGCTCTTGCGATATGTTCCTTGGCGTGCCGTTTAACATTGCGTCTTACTCGCTTTTGACGATGATGATGGCTCAGCAAGCAGGTCTTGAGCCGGGCGAGTTCGTGTGGACGGGCGGCGATTGCCATATTTATGACAATCACGTTGAGCAGGTGCTTGAGCAGCTTTCGCGCGAGCCGTACCCGTATCCGCAGCTTGAAATTCGTAAGGCGGATTCGATTTTTGACTACGATTACAGCGATTTTAAGGTGGTTGATTACAAGCATCATCCGACGATTAAAGCACCGGTTGCGGTGTGATTGATTGCAAATTATTTTGCTTGATTTTGCTTGATTTAGTTTAATTTTTAGCTTGTTTTAGCGTGTGAGGTGCGTATATGGCAAACAGCGTGTCGCATAATTTCCCTGTGCGACTGATTTGGGGCGAGGCTTCTGGTTTGGACGGCAAGCCCGGCGCTATGGGCGTAAACGGAGGCATGCCGTGGCGACTTTCGCCGGATTTGCGCTATTTTAAGGCGATGACTATCGGTTGCCCTGTGATTATGGGTCGCGGTACATGGGATGCGATGCCTCCGAAATTCCGTCCGCTTCCGGGTCGCGAAAATATTGTTGTTACGCATAATCCTGATTTTGTAGCAGATGGAGCGCGTAGTTTTACTAGCATTGACGCGGCTTTGGATTACGCGCGCGAATGGCTGGAAAATAGGGAAGTGCTGGAAAGTCAGGAAAGCGTATCTCAAAACGTATCTCAAGACTCGCCTCAAGATGGCCCAGCAATCTGGGTTATTGGCGGAGCTGCGATTTTGCGCGAAATGCTTGCGAATTATCACGCAGACGCAGCTTACGTAACGCAAATTGATGCGAAAGTTGCAGCGGACACATTTGCTCCGAATATTCATGCATTAGTTGATGCAGGAAAATGGCATGTTGCGCGTGAAGGCGAGCTTGAGGAAGCGCCGCTGAAGGTTGGTAGCGAAAGCAATCCTGCACGATACCGGTTTATGGTATATGAGCCTGTGCAGTAAACGAGAAATCGCAAAGTAAACGAGACAGCAAAATAAACGAGGAAGCATGACTGAAGAATCAAGCAAAATCAAGGTAGACGCACGTCACCCATACACTGTTATGACGGTTTGCACAGGTAATATTTGCCGCTCGCCAATGGCGGAAATTGTGTTGCGCAACGAGTTTCAATTGAGGGGATTGGGCGACGTTGTTGCTGTGCGTTCCAGCGGTGTAAGCGACGAAGAGTACGGAAATCCGATTGATCGCCGCGCGCAAAGAGAATTAACTAAGCGCGGATACAGGCTTCCTGCTTCGCATTTTGCGCATCGAATTGAAGCGGATGAGATTGCGGAAACGAACCTGTTTTTGCCTATGACGGCTTCGCATATGCGTTCGCTTTTGCGTTTGTTGCCTGCGCAAAAGCGCGAACTTGTGCATATGTATCGCGCGTTTGATCCGTCGCTTCCTAAGCCTCAGCCGGGTCGCGAGATGTTGCTCGACTTGGCAGATCCGTGGTACGGAGGTCCTCGCGAATTTGAGGTTGCGATGGATCAGGTTGAGCAGTGCGCGCCTTATATCGTCGATTGGGTTGCCACGCGCATTGAGAGGGCTTGAAAGCGGCAGAAACTTTACAGCCGCGCGCAGTTTATGTCGTTTGCGCGCCAAAAAGCGGCAGAAACTTTACAGGCGTGTAAAGAAACGGTCTCGCAAGCTGACCAAAGTAGATAGTTAAGTTTGCGTCGCGTTTTCTCGCGTTTCCTCATATTTGCGGACATAGTTGCGAATATAGTTTAAATTTGTAGGTATAGTTTTACAGGCATCAATTACCGCTCTGTTACTTTTATTTGGGAGGATTTATGGCAGGTTTGGCTGTCGAAGACGTGCGCGCTCGCGTGCAAAACGCCTGGAATGACGTAGTTTCCGTGCTGAATAAGAAGATTTCACTGGCTGCGGTGTCGGCTAAGGGCATTGCTGGCGAGCATATGCGCAAGTCCGCGCAATACGTGGCTGGGGTATTGCGTGAGGTTGGTATTGACGCGCGCGTCGAGCAGTCTACGAATCCGGACGGCACTCCAGGAGCTTTCGAAGTGGTCGGCTCGCGCATCGTAAACCCAAGCGCGCCAACGGTTTTGCTCTACGCGCATCATGATGTGCAGCCAGTTCCAGATCCATCTGAGTGGGAAACCAACCCATTTGAAGGTACCGAGCGCGACGGTCGCCTCTACGGACGCGGCTCAGCCGACGACGGCGGCGGAATCGCAATTCACTACGGAGCTTTGCGCGCACTGAGCGACGATTTGCGCGTAAATATTAAGGTTTTCATCGAAGGCGAAGAAGAAATGGGCTCGCCAAGCTTCATTCCTTTTATCGAGTCGCATAAAGCCGAATTTGAATCAGACGTAATTATCGTTGCCGACTCCGGCAACTGGTCCGCCGAAATCCCAAGTCTTACAACGAGTTTGCGCGGAAATACCGACGTGGACGTGAAGGTTAAAGTGCTCGGCCATCAAGTGCATTCCGGTCAGTTTGGCGGCCCGATTTTAGATGCTTACACGCTCGCTTCCATGCTTATTGCCTCGCTTTACAACGAGGCTGGCGACCTGGCAGTGCCTGGAATTGAAGCACAGGAGCCGGTTGGCGGTTTGCAGCGCGATTTGGACGAAGCGCAAGTGCGTGCCGACTCTTCCGTGGTCGATTCTTATAAGCTTGCCGGCACCGGTTCTCTCGCAGCGCGCATGTGGACTAAGCCGAGCTTGACGGTAATCGGCATGGATGCACATCCTGTTGAGGGCAGTTTTAATGTGATTGCGCACGAAACTAAGCTGCGTCTTTCGCTTCGTACCGCGCCTTCGCAGCGTCCGGAAGAAGCGCAAAAAGCTTTGTGCGACTTCTTGGTATCTCACGCGCCTTTTGGTGCAGAAGTTACTGCAGAGCCGATTGATAACGGTATGGGTTGGGCAATGGATCCGGATGCTGTTGCAACGAAGGATGCGCTCGCTTCTATGCGCGATGCTTTCGGCGTGGAGCCGGTAAATAAGGGCGAGGGTGGTTCGATTCCGTTTATTCCGGAGCTTCAGCGCATCTTCCCGAAGGCGCAGGTGCTGGTGACGGGTCCGGAAGATCCTAAGTCCAATGCGCACAGCCCGAACGAGTCGATTTCATTGCCTGGTTTGCGCGGAAATATTGTGACGGAAGCGCTGCTTTTGGATCGATTGGGCGAGTAATTCTGACTAATTTTGCGCGCAGGCGGCAAAAACTTTGCAACACTGTGAAGTTTCTGCCGCTTTTTGCTGCGTAGCCGACTTTTTCTTTACACGCGCGTAAAGTTTCTGCCGTTTCCTCCGCGTCTGCATGCGTCTAGTCTGTTGAGTAATCTGCAAACATGACATGGAATCCATTTGCAAAGAAAACTGCCAATAATGAGGGCGCGTCTACTCCTTCGTTGCAAAAGAAAGTAGCGGATGCAGAATCGTCTGTAGCGACGAAATCTCGCGAAAAAAACGCGCCGACTCCTAAGCGCAACGCTGCTCAGGCGCAAAAGCTTCGCCCACTAGTACCAGCAGATCGCAAGGAAAGCGCAAAACGCGCGCGTGCTCGTCTTCGCGAATCTGAGAATTTGCAATACAACGCAATGCGCACTGGCGATTTGGCGCATATGCCAAAAATTGAGCAGCTTCCGTGGCGTGTGTATATTCGCGATTACGTGGATGCTCGAATTAATATTGGCGAGTTTTTCATACCAGTTGCAGTGCTGATTATGATTTGCTTGTTTGCGCTATCTAAGTTTGTGATTGTTTATTTTGTTTTTGCAGTGTTCTTGTACGCGTATTTGTTTGCATCTGTAATTGACATGTTTGTTATGTGGCGTAAGTTGCGTAAGGAGCTGATTCGTCGTTTTGGTGATGTGGCTGTGTCGCGCAAGTCGCGTTCCGGCATGTACGCATTCAGCCGCGCTATGCAGCTTCGTCGCTGGCGTTTGCCTAAGCCGAGTAGCGCAAAGCGTGGTAACTGGCCGAAGTAAGTGCAGAAATAAGTGCAAATTTATTAATATTTGCACAAGCTACTATTATTATTTGGGATACTCAAAATAACGCGAATATTATGGGGTAAACGCATGGCACAAGATAAAGCACAAAGCAAATCGCAAGGCGCGTCGAAGGGTGCGACGCAAGGCATGAAGCAGACTAAGAAAAAGCAGGGCATGTTCTCGCAGATCATACGTATTTATAAGTACACGCATTCTGACGATAAGCAGCTGCCTTTGTGGTTGTCTTGCGCGTTTGCTGCGCCGATTTTGGTTGCTGTAATTCTTGGAATTGCATCTCGTTGGTCCATTTTGATGTGGATTATGATGCTTATTACAGCGGTGATGCTTGGTCTGCTGCTGTTTACTGTTGTGCTTACGAAGCGTGCAGATAAAGTTGGTTATGCAAAGTTGGAAGGTCGTCCGGGTGCGGCTGCCGGCATTATTTCTGCGATTAATAAGGGCGGTTTTACTTTTCCGCAGCAGCCTGTGTGGGTGGATGCGCGCACGAAGGATGCGCTTTGGCGAGGCACTGGTTTTAACGGAATTTTCCTCGTTGGTGAGGGTAATTACGAGCGTTTAATGCATGCTATGGATCGACAGGAGCACGCTATTAAAAGCGTTACTGCCGGATCTAATATACCTGTATACCGTATTGCTGTTGGTAATGGCGAAAATCAGGTGAAGCTTAAAGAATTGCGCGGAAAGGTGTTGCGCTCGAAGACGCTACAGCCTGTGAAGCACAAGTTTGCGTTGTTTGATAAAATTCATCCGAACCGCCGATTCTTCCTTACTAAGACGGAGCTTGCGATTTTGAATGAGCGTTTGCGCACGTTGCAAAGCAAGAGTGGATTTGGCATTCCGAAGGGCATCGATCCAACGCGTCCGCAGCGCATCAGCCGTCGTGCAATGCGCGGTAAGTAAATTATTCTTGCGACGGATTGGCGACAGTTACTTTACGTAAATGTGAAGGAACTGTCGCTTTTTGATGAGATTTCGACATTTTCTGTACACAGCTGTAAAGTTTTGGTCGGAATTTGGTTGGGAAGCGGCATAAACTTTACACCGTTGCACAGTTTCTGCCGTTTTTTGGTGCGCAAGCGACCTTTATTTTACACGCGCGTAAAGTTTCTGTCGTTTTTCGTTACTGGTGCAGATGGGTGACTGCGCGCGCTGTGCTGCGCTCAAGCATGTCGTCGCGCGCACAAAACACAACCGAATTCCCAATAAACTACCATGCAAACCTGCCCTGCCTTCGTCAATCGAGACGAAGGCAGACCTCGCTTGCGTTGAAAGCACACCGTGCTTTCAACCCTGAGCAAGCTCGGCATTCCGAGTTGCTTTCGCGCGCGCTGTGCTGCGCTCAAGCATGTCGTCGCGCCCTCGTTTGGAGGGTTGGCGTCTACGCGCTGCCGTACAATCGTCAATCGACACGGGTGCTCTGTGTTTTCGCTTATGTAAGCGTGAACATTCAGAGCTGAGAGAAAACCGCTTGAACGTGAATCCGGGTAATACCGGCGCACGGAGGTCTGTTTTTCCCGTGCCTGGAGAGGTGTTGCAAGGTTTCTTTGTAACGCAAAGTATTGCATGTAACGCATCGCAATGTAACGCGTTTGACGCACAGCATCGTAATGTACACATGTAACGCAAAATATTGCATTGCGCACAATGTAACGCATTGCAACACGTAACAAGAAAGGCACATTTTTATGTCAGAAGAAAATTATCAGTCCAACATGCAGTGGCGTGTTGCAGACATCGCAGTTGCTTCCGTAATTGGCGTTGTTTCTGCTTTTATTTATTGGGTTGTTGCCATTTTTAGTGAGGTTCCATGGACTGCGCTAAACAGCATTCTTCCAGGTTTTGCAGGTCTTATTAACGGTCTTTGGCTCTTCGCTGCTCCTTTGGCCGCAGTAATCGTGCGTAAGCCGGGTGCTGCTATTTACGCTGAAGTCGTAGCTGGCGTGCTCGAAGCTTTGATGGGCAATCAGTGGGGTGGTGCTGAAACCTTCGCTATTGCAGTGGTTCAGGGTCTGTTTGCTGAAATTGCGTTCATTATTTTCGCTTACAAGAAGTGGAATTTGAACACAATGATTCTTTCCGGCGCATTGACTGGCATTGGTTGCTGGGGTTACACCTTCCTCGGTAAGTTGCAGGCTGTTAGCGTATTCGGCAAGTATGGTCTTCCATACTTCGCCAGCACAGTGGTTTCCGGAATTGTGTTTGCTGGTGTTTTAATGTGGTTCTTGTATGTGGGAATCGCTAAGACCGGCGCGTTGGATCAGTTTGCGTCCGGTCGCGAAATACGCGAAAAATAGCGAATAACGTATTCGCAAAAATTAAAAATCTATCATTGCCATAAAGGATTTACTATGCCTGATGCTGTTAAATCGCAAGAATCTGAAACTTTCCTTCCATCAGCTTCAAGCGATTGCAATAGTGACAGCAGCGCTAATAACGCTAATAAAGCTAGCAAAGCTAATAACGCTGAGCTTCGTTTTGAGCATTGGGGTTATCGTCATGCTTCCCGTCGCGCTTTTGCTGTGCGCGGGTTGGACCTCACAATTAAGGCGGGGCAGCGCGTGTTGCTGCTTGGTGCATCAGGCATCGGTAAATCCACGATTTTAAGCGGCGCGGCAGGTCTTATTGGCAATGATTTTGTGGCGAAAAATAGCGCAAAAGATAGCGTAGAAAATAGCGAAGATAGCGCAAAATCCCAGCAAACCACTCTCGTCGAAGATGCCGATGGTGGTGTGAGCGAGGGTTGCGTTTTGGTTGACGGCGTGCCGGTTCGACGTGCGCGCGGTCGTGTTGGTTTGGTTTTGCAAGATCCGGATGCACAGGCGATTTTCCAGCGTTTGGGGGATAACGTTGCGTTTGGTCCGGAAAATATGAACGTTCCGCGCGGTGAGATTTGGGATCGCGTGCGCAAAAGTCTTAAAGAAGTTGGGTTGGATGGCTTGCAATTGCATCGCTCAACTTCGCATTTAAGTGGCGGTCAGATGCAGCGTTTGGCGCTTGCTGGCGCGCTCGCTATGCAGCCGAGTGTGCTGCTTTTGGACGAGCCGACTGCGAATTTGGATCCGGATGGCACGCAGCAGATTGTTGGTGCTGTGCGCGCGGTTTTGGATTCGACGCATGCCACGATGGTGCTTGTGGAGCATCACGCGGAGCCGTGGATTGACATGATTGACCGCGTGGTTGTGCTTGGGCTTGAGAATGATGAAGCTGCGAACGGAAAAGATGCGAACGGCGAAACCGTTCATAGCGAAACCGTTCACGACGACGATATTGCGCGCGCGGCTTCTTCGCGCACGGTGATTGTGGCGGACGGCACGCCAGACGAGGTGTTTAATCGCACTGATTTGGACTTTGAGGATCTGGGTATTTGGCTTCCGGAGCGTTACAAGCACAACGCAAAGTCTTCCGAAAAGTCTTCCGCAAATGCGGAATCTCCTGAAAATTCTTCCGCAAGTAATTCTTCCGTAAGTAATTCTTCCACAAATGCAGAATCTTCTGAAAAATATTACGAAAACTGCAATCCAGCGGAAGGCTACGGAGAAGTGCTACTTTCCACGAAGGACCTCGCAATCAGCCATAATAGCGAGCCGATTGCGCGTCACATCAATCTTGAGTTTAAAGCCGGGCAGATTACGGCTTTGGTCGGCGCGAACGGTGCTGGAAAATCAACGCTTTCGCTCACTTTGGCTGGTCTTTTGCCGGCAGTAAGCGGCGAGGTTGTGGCGAGTGATGCTCTTGCTCAAGGCGCGAATGGTACGGATCCAATGAAGTGGAAGTCGCCTGATTTGGCGAAGCGCATTTCGTACGTTTTTCAGAATCCGGAGCATCAGTTTGCGTGTGGTTCGGTGTTGGATGAGGTTATGTTGGGACCGCTTCGCACGGGTGTTTCGGCGGATGAGGCGCGCGCGAAGGCTCAGGAGCTGCTGAAGCGATTCCGTCTGGCTCGTTACGCGAAGGCGAATCCGTACACGCTTTCGGGAGGTGAAAAGCGTCGTCTGACTGTGGCAGCGTCGCTTGCTGCGGCTCCGCGTGTGCTGATTTTGGACGAGCCGACTTTTGGGCAGGACCGCAAAACTTGGTTGCAAATTATTCGCTTGATTGCAAGCCTTCGTAGCGGGGGTGTGAGCATTATTGTGGTGACGCACGACCGTGAGCTGGTTGAGGCGTTGGGTGCGCGCTTGGTTGAACTTGTGCCGGATGCGAAAGCTGAAGCTGCTGAAATGAGTGCTGCTGAAGCAAAATCTACCGAAGCGCTTTCCGCAACTACCGGCGCAACCGACATTTCGCGCATCAAAGTGAGCGCAGTAAACAATCGCGACGAGGAAGCGAAACTTTCCAGCAAATCGCCACTTCTTGCGTCAATTAATCCAGTATTTCGCATTTTTGGAGCGTTCGCGGCTTCGATTCCGCTACTTTTTACGCTTGATTGCGTTTCTGCTTCGGTTGCGTTGCTGCTGGAATTTGTGATTTTTGCGTGCATTAAGCTTCCGCCATGGCGTGTGATTCGCCTTTCGTGGCCTGTGTGGGTGGGCGCGCCGACTTCCGCGCTCACTGTGTTACTATACGGCAAAAGTGGCGGAAATACTTGGTTCCAGTGGTGGCTGATGCATGCTACGGATCGTTCGGCTATGCTGGCTGTTGCAACTTCGCTTAGGATTTTGGCGATTGGCGTGCCGTCGATTGTGATGGTGATTGGGCTTGATGCTACGGATTTGGCAGATGCTTTCAGCCAGGTGTTGCATTTGCCGGATCGATTCGTGTACGGCGGTTTGGCTGGAATTAGGCTGTTTGGCGTGCTGCAGGATGATTGGGCGGCACTGACTGCGTCGAGGCGTTCGCGCGGTTTGGGTGATGAGCATCGCGTGAGGGCGTTCTTCCCGCAGTCGTTTGCGCTGCTTGTGCTTTCGATTCGACGTTCGACGACGCTCGCCACTGCTATGGAAGCGCGCGGTTTTGGGGGAGTTGGTGCGCGTTCGCACGCTAGGGTGAGTCGTGTGCGTGCGCGCGACTGGTGGATTTTTGCTGTGTGCGCGATTGTGCCGTCGGTTGCTGTTGCGGCTGCGCTTTACTTTGGCACCTTTGCCTTCCTCGGTGGCGCGTGATGGCTGCGTGCGCGTGAGTTTTTGGTGCGTATGCGGCATAAACTGCGCGCTCCTGTAAAGTTTCTGCCGTTTTTTGCTGCACAGGCGGCATAAACTGTGCGTGCCTGTAAAATTTCTGCCGTTTTTTGGCGCGTAGGCGACATTTATTTTACATGGCTGCACAGTTTTTGCCGTTTTTTCGTGCGTAGCCAACCTTTCCTTTACACCGCTGTAAAGTTTCTGCCGCTTTTTGCTTCGCATCCCCAGTCACAATCTAGTTTCTAAAGCACAACCATACTAACCTGCCCTGCCTTCGTAATAAAGCCGCAGGCAGACCTCGCTTGCGTTGAAAGCACACTGTGCTTTCAACCCTGAGCAAGCTCGGCGCTCCGAGTTGCTTTCGCGCGCTGTGCTGCGCTCAAGCAGGTCGTCGCGCATCCTCACTAGCGTGTATACTTTCTCGAGTTGCGGGCTTGTAGCTCAGTGGATAGAGCGTCTGCCTCCGGAGCAGAAGGTCGTGGGTTCGAACCCCATTAAGCCCACTTTTGATTTTTCTACTTTCCCTACTTATCGTCGTAGTGGCCTCTGCAGGCGTAGATTATAATCGAGTCATCTGTAAATGAGTAAACGATTCTATCCTTATCGTTTACTCGTCTACTCCAGCAGCCAGAATAGTTTCCTTTGAGTGGTTCAGGCTTACCTTTTCCGTCTATTGGATTCCGCATAATCTCTTTAATAATATTGTTGAGCTTTTTGCGAGTCTTATTATCGCTTTCCCAATAGAGATAGTCGTTCCAGGCATCTGGAGTCCAAGCAATCTTTCTCATTGTTTGAACCATACGTCCTAATTCATTATTAGATTGTGCTCTTCGAGCTTGATGGTTCCATTTCTCACGCCGTCAATCTGCGATTTCAAATATGCTTGATTTGACGGTTCGTAAAACGGATCTAGCGAAAAATCTAGCGGTATCCTCTTTTCGCGACCAATAGTTTTAATAAACACGTTCAGCGCGGCGCTCATAGAGATTCCGAGCTCTTTGCAAACTCGTTCCGCGTTGAGTTTGTCTTCTTTCTTTGCTCGAAAGTTTACGTTTACTATATCTGTTGTTGCTGTAGTCATTTTGACTCCTATGTCTATGGTGAATTTTGTACTTTTTCTCATACTCTCATATAAGTATACAATAATTCTATATAATGTAACGTAAATATCATTAATTATGCAAGCAATTATTGATGATTTTAGCGCGCGACGACCTGCTTGAGCGCTGCGATTTAGCGCGCGAAAGCAACTCGGAGCGCCGAGCTTGCTTAGGGTTGAAAGCACGGTGTGCTTTCAACGCAAGCGAGGACGTGAACGCGGCTAATCCGCGCGAGCGACACGACCTGCCTTTTCGCTTGGAGCGTAGCGCGCGGCTGCACAGTTTCTGTCGCTTTTTGCCGCGTAGCCGACTTTTTCTGTACACGCGCGTAAAGTTTCTGCCGCTTTTTGGTGCGCGTAGGCGACATAAACTGCGCGCGGTTGAGTCGTTTCGGTCGTGCCTGTCTACTCGTTGCTTTTCCTGTACTGTTTTGTAGAATAGTTGTATATGCGCTGATGCGTTTAAACGATGCGTTTATATGTGATTTGCGTGATTTTAGTAACTTAGTGATTTGTTTCTGTGATTTGTTTCTGTGATTTTGCAGTGTTGCTTGTGATTTATGGGTCTTGTGTTAGAAGTTACGTTTTTGTTGCACTGCGCTAGGTTTTACGCACATTTTTAGGAGGGGTTTTATGGTAGAGCAGAATAAAAATTTAATTATCGCGGACGCTAGAAGTGTGCCATCTAAAGTGCTTATAGACGCTAAAAGCGTGCCAGTTAAAGCGCTTATAGATGCTAAAACGATAAAAGAGAAGATCTATAACATTCGCAATCAAAAAGTTATGCTTGATTTTGAGCTTGCTGAAATTTATGGGTATACTACGGCAAGATTCAACGAGCAGGTAAAAAATAACATAGAAAAGTTTGATGATGACTTTATGTTTCAGCTAACTGCTGATGAGTTCAAAAACTTGATGTCGAAAAATTCTACATCAAGTTGGGGTGGTCGCAGAAAGCTTCCATATGCTTTTACGGAGCAAGGTATTTATATGCTCATGACTGTGTTAAGAGGCGAACTTGCCATAATTCAGTCGAAAGCGCTTATTAGAACCTTTAAGCAAATGAAGGATTATATTGTTGAAAACAGGGATTTTATTGGCGCGAATGAGTTAGCGCAGTTGGCGATTCAAACGAATCAGAATACTAAAGATATAGCGGAAATAAAATCTCAAATGGCAACGAAGGAAGATTTTAATAAGGTAATGGATAATTTTATTAATCCAAATACGTATAAGCATTTTCTTCTTATGGACGGCAATAAAATAGAAGCGGATCTTGCGTATTGCAAAATATATAAGTCAGCTAAGAAAAGCATTTACGTTGTTGATAATTATATTGGTCTTAAAACTTTGGAACTATTACGTTTTGCTGGTGAAGGGGTGGGAATAGTAGTTTTTAGTGATAATGCTAGGAATAAGAATATGCTTACGGAAAGCATGTTGGGAGATTTTGTAAGCGATTATCCTGGTGTTGATTTGAAGTTTAAGACTGCTGGCAGAAAGTATCACGATAGGTATGTGGTTATAGATTATGGGACGGCTGATGAGGCTGTTTACGTTTGTGCGCGACGACCTACCTTTGCGCTTAAAGCGTAGCGCGCAAAGGTAATTCGGAGCGCTGAGCTTGCTCAAAGTTGAAAGCACGGTGTGCTTTCAATGCAAGCGAGGTCTGCCTTCGTCAATAAAGACGAAGGCAGGGCAGGTTTGTGTGGTGGTTCATTGTGAATTCGGTTGTGTTTTGTGTGCGTGCGTATGCGGCATAAACTGCGCACGGCTGCACAGTTTCTGCCGTTTCTTCCGGCTCCGCACTTCTGCTCGCGCTTTCTGTCTGCACTCGCGTAAAGTTTTTGCCGGATTAAGGTGCGCAAACGACCGTTTCTTTACATAGCTGTAAAGCTTTTGCCGTTTTTTGGCGCGGAAACGACTTTTTCTGTACATGTGCGTAAAGTTTCTGCCGGAATCTGGCTGGGAAGCAGCATAAACTGCGCACGGCTGTAAAGTTTCTGCCGGATTTTGGTGCGTAGACGACCTTTATTTTACACCGCTGTAAAGTTTCTGCCGGAATCTGGCTGGGAAGCGGCATAAACTGCGCACGTGTGTAAAGTTTCTGCCGGATTTTCTTTCTGACGCGATGACATGCTTGAGTGCTGCACAGTATATATAGCAGCATGGCATATAGTGACGAAGCACACAGTATATATAGACGAATCATACAGCAGCACGGCATATAGTGACGAATCTCACACGCCACACAGCAGCGAAGCACACAGCACACAGCACACACTGCATATACCAGCACAGTATATAGCAGTGCGATGCATGCGCCATAACAACATGTAGTACTTTGTGTTGGGAAAGTGGTCGGTTTTTAGACACGCCGAAGACGCGATTTCGTCGTTTTGGCGTCGGAAATTATTCATTATAAATGCGTTTTACAGTAGATTTTTTAGCGATATTCGTGAATTATAGAAATTTTTTATATGCACGAATATAACACGTGTTTTGCTTGAAATCATTCATGGGGGGGGGGGTATAAATATTAGAGGCTTTTCAGCAACCATGCTTGCATATAGGGCATTGTTATACTGACTACCTGTGGTTAGCTCTGTCTATGGCATTTGCAGTAGTATGCGTACAAGGTTTTAGTACGCTAAGCATTGGCATCGTATGCAGGTTGAGTACGTGAAGTCTTAAAGATTAGAGAGTTGGAATTTGGGATATACTGCGGCTTGTGCGGCGGTTGAGGACCAGGAAGGCGAGAAAATGTTACCAGCAAAGTTCCGTGGATTCGCATCACGCGTGGGTCGTCTTGCGTCGCGCGCTTTGGTCTGGCGTAAGACCAGCGCTAACGACGCCGTTCGTACTTCCAGCACCGCAGTTATTTCTTCCAGCAATGCCAATACTTTCGGCGCTGCCAGCACTTCTTTCGACAATGCAGTCACTTCCAGCAACGCAGCCACTTCCGGCAGCGTCACCATCGCTCGCGCAGCACGCCCATCTCACACTCTTCGCCGCGCGCTCTTCGCAATGTTCGTAGTCGCCGCCACCATAGTAACCATGCTCATAGTGCCGCCGGTAAAAGAAGCTAATGCAGCTAATGTTAGTTGGGATTACATTGGTAATGGATATATTTCTCCTAACTCTGTTGCGAGTTATGATGTATATAGGGATTTCGGTGTTCAGCCGCCAGATATAAATACAGTAACCGTTAATGGAAAGAAAACAACAACTATCACTTGGAATGTTCTTTTTAATGCCACTTCTTGCAGAATTAAAAAAATTGCGGATCCATTTATAGACTGTGATGAGGAAGCTGCTGAGCATACTTATGGTGGTAGACCTGACTTTTATCTTATTCTCCCTGCGGATCTTAAGGACAATACTATTAAGATTACGCGTTATAGAACTAAGAGTGACGGTCGACATCCTGTTAAGAGACAGGATGGTGGCTATTCATTTATTAATACGTACTCTTGGGAGACTCGAGGCGAAAATCAATCACCAGGTGATTTTAATGGTGGAAGCAATGAAACCAAATTGCCTGGTGATAAAGGATATGATGGCCTATGGGATAATTCTATTTCAAAATGTGGTATGGGTTCAAACAATGCTTGTGAAATTAATACATGGCGTAGAGCTGGTAAATTTGGCAGAATTCTTAAATCTTGGGAACAAGATAATGGTGTAGATGCTATTCGCTGGATTGTTTCTGCTGAAGTTAAAGATGGAGTGAATCCTTATGACATGCCTTTCCTTGCTGGCTGGATTTCGCTTAGAGGTGACAAGCATAAGTTTACAGCTTGGGGTCCGTATGATCACGATGGTGATGGCATACCAGACTTGGAAGAGTTTAAGTATGGTTTAAATCCTAAAAATGATGATGACATCCAATTCCCAAAGAGGTCTAAAGAGGACGCTGTTTACGGTGAAGTTACTTCCGTGAAACCGTATATAAATACTGGTGAGTGGGTTGGTGATTCTTATAACGGCAATTTTAAATATTATAAGGACATGCCAAATCATGGAGGCAGAACTACGTCTGAGATGATTCCAACTGATGCTGGAATAGAATTTACGTTTAAAAAGAATGAAATTGGGAATAAGGAGATACTCCCGTCTGGTGTTACTAAGGCTAGTAGTCCTAATAATATGAAGCCTGGTCAGGCATATATTAATCCAAGAACAGGCGAAGTTAAGTATAATCCTAAGACGTCTGATAGAGGCAAAACCATACATTTTGATGTTCAAATAAACTATCCTGATCCTAGACCTAACAATTGTAAAATGAACAATTCAATTGTGAAGGTTAAACGCGTTGATATACACGTCGTTTCACAGGCGTCCCGGTATAACCCTGAATATGAAACATTGAAGAATGTGGAACCTACGTCATCGAATGCTTTTACTGAGCGTCCTAAGAGCGTGCGACCAAATGGCAAGTATTGGGTTAAGGAAGGACCATTGCCTGAAGGAACTACTTTTACCTTAAGGCAATATAAAGGTAATGGTGGAAAGGGTGGCAACATTGGTGACCCAGTGCTTAAGTGGTCACATATTGAAAATGAAGATAAGAAAACAGGTAGAGTACATTTTAAGCCAGGTAGAAAAGAAGCTGGACTGAAGGGAAAAACTCCTGTTATTGTTACGTATCCAGATGGTTCTACATCTGAGGATTCTGATGCTGCTAACTTCAATGGCGGTAAAGGTGTAGTGTACGCCAGTGTGGAGGTCAATAAGCTTCCAGTTGGCGATCAAGATATGCATTTGAATATTCATAATGGAAATAATGAATATAGTCTTGCTGGTGCTCCAATCAGAGACTCTGATATTTTGCATTATACGAACAGCATGCCTATTAAGCCTAATTTAGTACTTGACTCATGGTCTAATGTTCAGCCTGGTAAAATTGTTTTCCGAACATTGTGCAGTGAGGATCCTACAGCTAACAGTAAGTACACATTTTTATCTAATGAAAAGCAAGAATTTAATGGCTTGAAAATTGGTAAGCCTGTACAATGGGAAAAGCTCAATATAGCTAAAAAAAATTGCAAAGATAAGCAATGTGATGCGAAAAAATATTTGTACACTGACGATAGTGATACAGCTGAGCGTTCTCGAGCTGTTATTAGTGGAACGCCTAAGAATAATGGCAATTTTAGGTGTGTTGTATTTGCATTGCATGAGGGTAGTCAGATTCTCGGTAACCTTGATAATCTTGGCAAAAATCATCCTGAACAGTTAGCTATGTTTACTAGTCTTACTTCTAAAGATATAGCTTCGCGCACATTCCGTTTCCAAGTGCACCCAATGGCAGAAATGTACAATCCTAAGTACGAGACTTCTACTGTGCAGGCAGGTAACTTTGATAAGAATAATAACGTTTCTAAAGTTCCAAGAAGCTTCAGAAATGCTAATGGAGTTACGAATAATCCTAGCTATGTGAAGAACAATGCACCTTTGCCAGATGGAACTTGGTTTGAGCCTTCGAATCTGAATAACAAATTGTCGAAATGGGCTTCTTTTGAAGATGGCCAAGACAACAAGCCTGCTAGTAATAATGTAGGTAATCATCATAATGATGGAGATGGTGCAAAATACGGTAAGGTAACTTTTAGTCCAGATAAGTGGCAGGAAGCAGACACTTACAATTATCCGGTAGTTGTGCATTATCCTGATGGTTCTAAGTCAACTGACCGTGGGTCTGCTAATGGCGGCAAACCTGTGAATGCTCCAGTTAATGTAGAGCGAAAAACAGCAAATCCAGATTTTCATTTGAATCTGTACACTGGCAGAACTGGCGGAACTATTATTATAGATAACGATCCACAGGGTGTTACTTTCAAAAAGAATCAAAATGTTGATATGTTAGTAGACTCATGGTCTGCTTATAAGCCTGGGCCTATTAATCAGCGAGTGATTTGTTACAAGAAGGATCCTAAAACTGGACAGCCAATTGCTGGCTCGTATCAAGTTGGTGGAATTAATGGGTTGAGCCTTACTGGTGACAGTAATGGTAAGCCTAAGCAGTGGCAGCATGCTGATGTTGAGCATAACAGTGATAAGCGTAAAACATGTAATCGTAATGATAGGAATGGTTGCAAAACTGGAACTTATCTTTACGACTATGATGTAAAAGACAATGTTGATGGCAATAAGGAAACCACAGAACGAACGAAAGCTTATATTAAAGGTAATCCTAAAGATTATGGCGATTTTGTTTGCACGGTTTATGGATTGAAAACTCTTTCGCATAAAGGTAACAAAGGAAATCTTGTTTCTCGTTTCGATGCTGTTGTTAAAAATATCAAAAATGATGCAAGTGGAACACTGAGTAATATTAACGCATTACTCAATAACACAGTAGATGCAAAGAATCCTCAGAATAACTCTGTGCGACACATTGATTGGGAATCTGTTACTTTCCCAATTCACGTGCATCCTGACGCATACTATTACAATCCTGTTTATGATCTTTCAAAAGTGATAGCTGGAAATAAAGTAACATCTAATTCTCCAACGAGTGTGAAGCCAGGTAGTGGAACTACAGATAATATTTATATTCAGAAGGATGCATATGACGCTATTAAGGAAGGCGCTTTGCCTCCTGGCACTTGGTATGAGCTGAAAAAGTATTCTAAGCCAGATAGAAGTAAAACTAAGTATGGCAAAGATTCTCTTGAATGGGCTAAGTGGGATCCTGCTACAAATAGTAACGAACCGGACAACAAAAACGACCCTAATAACCATATAGGTAAGCATCATGATACTGGTGATGGTGCAATATACGGTAAGGTGACCTTTAGACCTGATAAGTGGCAGGATGCCGCTACATATTATCAGCCTGTTGTTGTGCATTATCCTGATGGTTCTACGTCTGAGGATGCTGAGGCTGGTAACAATCAGTTCAGTAAGACTCAGAATGCTAAAGACACATTCAATCCTGTGTATGCTCCTGTTGCTGTTGGTCGTGAAGACGATAAAAATACGCTTAATCTTAACCTGTATAAGCATTACTACGATAAGGGCATGGGCAACGGCTACGACCTTAAAGTAGGCGAGTCCTTAACTAACGATGCAACCTTCGACTCGTGGATGACTAAGTCTGTTGGTAAGTTACATCAGCATGTAATCTGCTCTAAGAAGGGAACGGACGGTAAGTATAGCGAGTATACATATAATGCTTTGCCGGGTCATTTTGATAAAAAAGGTAAGAATGCGAAAGATGACGAAAAAGACGGATTGAGGTTTAAGAGCCAGAAAATCTGGGATCACGCGAGCTTTAAGCAGCAGGAGCAGTGCCGCGCAGATAGTAAGAAATGCGATAAAAACAACTATCTGTACGACAGTGACGGCGCTTCCGAGCAGACGCGCGGATATTTTGGCGGAAAGGCTCAAAAGACTGGAGACTACCAGTGCAAGGTCTACGTTATAAGTGGAGATAAGAAGTCCACTGAGTTTGAGAATGCGGTTAAAGCTAAACTCAAGAAAGATACTTCTGCTGACCCAGCTGTTGGTATGTTTGATAAGACTAAGGACAATAAGTATCCGTACGGTGAAGACGGTAAAGGTTATAAGACTGACTCTTTCGAGGTCCGCATTCACAACGACGCTCACTTCTATAATCCCGTGTATGAGAATGTGAATGTTCAGGCTGGTGGAAGTGTTGAAACTGCTGTGCCTAGTAGCAAGAAGCCTGTTGCTCCTGCAAATGATCCAAACAAGTATGATTACATCAAGGAAGGATCTTTCCCAGATGGTACTTGGTTTGAGTTTAAGACAGAAAAGGGCAAGGATGGCGTTACTCGCGAACTGCAACCAGAATGGGCATATTGGGGAACCGATAACAATGAAGACCAAAGCAATAAGCCTGACAATCTTGCCGATCCTAATAATCACAAGGGCAAGCACAGTGAAAAAGGCGACGGTGCTAAGTATGGCAAGATAACATTTAATCCAGACTTATCTATTAAAGCCAATTCATACAAAAAGTATGTTGTTGTGCACTACCCGGACGGTTCCACTTCGGACGATCCTGATGCTGGCAATAACCAGTTTAAGGCTTCATCGAGCGCAACCAGCACTATGAATCCGGTGTTTGCTCCTGTAAAGGTTACGAAAAAGAATAACTTTAACGACCTTCAAATGGAGTTGCTAAGGTCTGAAGATGCTGATCCTAAGCAAGATTCTCTAGGTACCAGTAATCCACTTACCGTTATGAGCGGCACGAGTCTTACTAAGAACCCGTATGTGCGCGCGTGGAGCGTTACTAATAAGAATCCGATTACATTCCGCATGTTGTGTACAAAAGATGGTCAGCAAAAGTGGAGTCGTGGCCTTGATGATTCGTTGAATATGCATTTGGACGATAAGAAGGGTGGTTACGGCGAGTTCGTAGAGCCATGGCCGTTTGCAACTCGTGAACAAAGAATCGCATGTAGCATGAATGATAACAATTGCTACCCTAATTTGCTGTACGGTTTTACAAAGGGAACTGGTCCTCTCGACAAAGTTAGCGCTGTTGCGCGAAGTGAAGTAGAGATTTCTGGTATTCCTCAGCAAGCTGGGACATACACATGTTCCGTGTATGCTCTTAAAGGCGATAGAGTTGAAAATGTAGGTAACACCGACAAAAAGCATGTTCTTGGCGGCAATCTTGATAAATTCCAAGATATTTATGACCATGCAGATAAAACCAATGACGGAAAGTATATAACAGGCATTGATTGGTCTACTTTGCAGCCAAGTCAAGGTGTGTTTGGCAAAAAGCAAATGGGCGCATTTGGAAACAATTGGCAGCGTATTACCTTCAAAGTGAACGTGATCGATCCGCCTAAATTCGCTCTGCCAAAGACCGGCGGAATGAACTGGAACGTGCTGCTTGGTGCGTTTGCTGTGATTGGCACGGGCGTGATGGCGGCTGGGTTCTTCCTTGAGCAAACCAAGTGGGGGCGCGCGATGCTCGAGGCGTTGCTGCGTAAGACACTGCTTAAAGATTTTATCTGCAAAACTGCCAAAAAGCTTCGCGCTTTAAGGCGACGTAGCGAAAGGTGGCGATGCTGATGAAAACATTTGCACGCAATCCTGCTAGCCGGCTAGTCGTAAGACGTAACTGACTCGCAAGCTTGCAGTGCGATTCTCGCTAAAACTTGTTGCGCAATGCGACGCGCGCAAACAGTGGCTAGCGGAAAACGGTGGCTAGTTCACATACCCTGGTGCGCGGCAAAAAAGTAGCTAGCGGCAAACAGTGGCTAGATCACTGAATGCGGCACGCGTACGGAATGTGGCTCTCACTCGCAAGTTGTGGGAACCTCTGCATGTGGGAACCTCTGAATGTGGTCACACTCGCAAACCGCAACACAAAATAAAACAATAAACGTATTTTCCTCAAAACCTGCCCACAAGGGCACTGAACAAAGGAGAAGAAAGTGAATAAATTCACTAAACAATGCGTGGCGGCATTCGCCTCGCTCGCAATGGCTGGCACGCTGTGCGTCGCCGGCGCCGTGGTGGCAAACAACGTGGCATTTGCTACGGGTGCTGACCAAACAGCTGCTAAGCCAGCACCTTGGTCTGACGCTGGTAAGAAGCTGAAGGGTAAGATCACCATCAATAAGTGGAAGTATGAAGGTGAGAATATCAAAAATACGCCAGTTAATGGTGCAAAGTTTAAAGTTACCAAGGTTACAAAAATTGGCGCAAACAATGTTGACGTTACTACTTATGCAGGATGGGAAGATATTGCTAAGCAAGTAACTAAATTAAACACCAATGATGAGTCAGGTGTTACCCTTGCTACAAATGGTACAGAAAAAGAAATTAAAAATGGTAAAGCTGAATTTACTGATCTTGATTTAGGTCTTTACAAGGTAGAAGAATCTTTCGTTCCAAATGGATATTCCTCTGATGTTAAGCCTTTCTACATGACTGTGCCTCAGATTGATAAAGTTAATGGCGGCGGAGCCAAGTTTGTATACGAGGTTTCTGCTAATCCAAAGAACAAGGATGTTTCTGGTAACATCACTAAGGCTGTGGATGACACTAAGAAGTTTGTAGGTGCTGGAGATACAATTGCCTATACTATTTCTGCAGCTGTTAACAAGAGCAAGCCTACTAGTGGTAATTTAAAAGAAACTGATATTCAAGGTTATACCGTTTTCGATGATGCACCAACTGACGCTTTTGAAACCATTGATGAATCTGTTGTAAAGACAGTTAAGTTTGGTTCAAGCAATTTAAGTAAAACAACAGATTATACAGTCGAAAAAACGACTGATAAGACTCAGGCTAAGAAACTTGCCGATGGTTATACGCGTATATCTGTGAAATTTACTAGTGAAGGTTTAAAAAAGATTGTTGGAGTGTTGAATACAGATGCAGATCCATCAAAACCATCTAAAGTTGTTGTAAGTCTTGAATTTAAGATTAAAGACAACCGAGATAAAAACAATAATCAGAAAAAAGATGTCACTTCCGTAGTAAACAAGTCTGGTTTTACTAATGGTCATGGCGATAACGAAAACCCTGGCGATCCTGTTGTTCCAGGTGAAGGTACTCCTGGTTCTGTAGCTAAGACTGAATTTGGTTACCTTCAGGTAAATAAGGTTAACGCTTCAGATAATGCTAAGAAACTTGCTAATGCAGAGTTTAAGTTATTTGCAGAGCAAGATAAGGCTAATGCTTGCGCTAAGGGTCTTGCTGAAGGAAAAGCAATCGCAAATGTAACTGAATGTGCATCTGCTTCTACATTTAATGGCAAAACTAACAAAAATGGTGAATTTGATACTTCATATAAGGCTAAGGCGGGAACTGCTATTTATCTTGTAGAAACTAAGGCTCCAGAAGGTTATGCTCTTTCTGACACTCCTAAGGCAATTACAATTACTGCTAATCAGACGCATACAGAAACGTTCGAAAACGTTCCAACCAGTGATCATGACTGGTTCAACCTTCCAAAGACTGGTGCTGCAGGCGTGATCATCTTTGCGTTGGCTGGCATGTGCTTGGTTGCTGTTGGCATGTTCATCTTCTTGCGCAACCGCAAGAAGGATGAAGAGCAGCAGGCTGCCTGATTGTAGTTGGTGACTGCTGAGAAAAAAATCAGCAGTCACTGCTGCATGAATGTAAATATCTGTTTGCATGGCATAAATATTGGAGCTGGGTGCGACTTGTTGCTCCCGGCTCTATATTTGTGCGCTTTAATTGAACTAACTAGCGAGCGCAAAATAAATAAATCGTAAATCAAATCTAAATCCAACGAAAAACTCACGAAACGAGGAAGCATGAAATTAAACGACGCTGTTGCTAAAGTATATGCTTTCCTCAACAAAATTGCCCTGAATATCCCCATCGTAAGTAAGCTTTTTAAGAATCGCACTGCTGAAACTAGTACTGCTGAAACTACCGCAATCGAAACTGCTATATCCGAAACTAATCCTGCAGATCAAAACTCTTCCGAGCAGACTTCCGCAAGCGCACAGCCCATCGTAGGCGCGCAAAAATCTAAGCAAAAATCCAAGCTCCGCCGCATCGTTGAACCAATCGCATTCGTGTTGGCAGGTATTTTGTGCTTCAGTTACCCTGTTGTTTCAACGCTTTGGAACAATCGCGTGTCGAAGGAAATTTCTAACGCGTACGACAAGTATAACCACGATCAGGCTGGTGATGTGCGCCGCGCTCACATTCGCGCCGCGAAGCTTTACAATAAAACTCGCAAGAATATGCTTACCACGGATCCGTATGGTCCGAATGGTCAAAAAGACGTAACTAACACGCCTGAATACAAGCGTTATCTTAAGGCGCTTGAGGAACCTATGGGCATTATCGGCATCGTAAAAATTCCGAAAATTGGTGTAAAACTTCCTATTTATCACGGCAGTTCGCAAGAAGTTTTGGCGCACGGCGCTGGTCATTTGTACGGTACGGATTTGCCGGTTGGCGGCAAGAACCGCCACACAGTTATTACCGCGCACACAGGTCTTGCTGACGCCACCATGTTTGACGATTTGGTGAATTTAAAGAAGGGCGACTACTTCTACCTCGACGTGCAAGGCGAGACTTTACGATACAAAGTGTTCCGCATCAGCGTGGTTGAGCCACACGATATTAGTTTGTTGCAGCGCGAAAAGGGGCGCGACTTGGCGACTCTGCTAACGTGTACCCCGTATGGTGTGAACTCGCATAGGCTTTTGGTGACTGGGTATCGTGTGCTGCCGGACCCTGTGAAGCCGCCGGATGACCACGTGCAATGGCCGCTTTGGATGACGCTATTCGTGATTGCAATGGCGTTCTCATTGATTATTTTGTCCATGATGATTGCCGCTGCAACGTCTAAGCGAGGGCGACAGCTCGACATTCGCGGCAAGCATTTGCTGATTCTTTCGCGCAAAATGCTGCGTAAGTTGCGTCGCGAGTAGCGCGACGACTGTGCGGTGAGCGTTGTGACTGCGCACGCTAAATCGCAGCGCTAAAGCAGGTCGTTACTAACGCAGTCACTAATCTGCACCAGTAACAAAAAACGGCAGAAACTTTACGCGCGTGTAAAGAAAAAGTCGGTTACGCGCGAAAAAACGGCAGAAACTTTACAACCGCGCGCAGTTTATGCTGCTTCCCAACTAGATTCCGGCAGAAACTTTACGCGCGCGCTGTGCTGCGCTCAAGCAGGTCGTCAGCGCACACCAGTCACAACCTAGTTTCTAAAGCACAGCCATACTAACCTGCCCTGCCTTCGTCAATCGAGACGAAGGCAGACCTCGCTTGCGTTGAAAGCACACTGTGCTTTCAACTCTGAGCAAGCTCGGCGCTCCGAGTTGCTTTCGCGCGCTAAATCGCAGCGCTCAAGCATGTCGTCGCGCCTGCGTTTGGAGAGCAAAAGTAGCGCCAACCCTCCAAATGTGAGATAAGTTCCCCGCAAATGGAGTGATTCGCAGCAGATAACCCTCCAAATGTGAGATAACACTCGCGCGAGTTTTGTAGGTGAGCGCGTTACTGCGCGAGCGTAAAATTTAGGTCATTTGCGCCTATCGTCGGTTGGCTGAAAAATTTACGGTTTAACTTGCGAGGTGCGCCAACATTAGTTGGTAAATCAGCAATATTTTTTTAAAAAACATTGTCAAAATGCAAGGTTGTTGAAAAATTCTGTAAATTATATGTTAACTACAGATTTTTTACATGTTACTTGCGGAAAGGTGTTTGCGAGAAAATGGCGTAATTTAGCCATTTTCCTATCCTAAATACAATTTTTTCAAATTTTATTTGCTAAATTAACAAGTTAAAAAAATTTTTTCTCTTTAAACAAGTGCTAGAGTATATGAAAAATATTTTGTTGCACTTGCAAAAATGCATCATTATTTGCTGTTTGCATGGGGGGGGGGGTATGCCTCTTATGCGATATTTAGCGGAAATGATTCAAACCAGCGTAACAAAAATATTTACACCCGTATGAAAGATTTTGGCAGTCAGTATGAAATGTTTTGGCAGCTGGCATGAGTTTGTTATAGCTAGAACCGAAATTTTTCCGGGATAACAACCACCATTTTGAAGGAGAGTATGTTTATGAAGTTCAAACGAACGTCATATCTGACTCGTTTAGCAGCATTAGGCGTGGCTGCGGCGACGCTTATGGTACCGCTTGGTACAGCAAATGCTAAAGACAATAGTGCTGAGAACAATAATCTCGCACAAGTTGTAAATCAAAAGAATAAGAATAAGAAGAATAAAACTACTAAATATCTTGATCCTAAGATTGTTAGCAGAATAGTTAATAATCCATTTAATAGGACTGGTACTTCTAATAAGCCTGTTACTGTTATCGTTACTTTGAAGAAACAGCCAAAACTTCCTTCGGAACAAGCTGAAGACAGTAATAAAGTTGACCAGAATCGTCTTATTGGAAAATGGTCTTCAAAATATGGCATGACAGTACGTCGCCAATTTGGTTACCTGATGAATGGTTTTGAAGCAACATTACCAGCTAACAAAGTTGCGGCTTTACGTCATGAACATGAAGTAGCTTCTGTTGCAAAAGAACGTTTGTATTATCCTCTTGAAAATTATGCTCGCGGTTTGCAGGGTGTAAATGAAGAATTTAAGAAGCGTGGACTTGATGGAACTGGAATGCTTGTGGCTATCATCGACACTGGTATTGATCCAAGTCACCATGATATGAAGCTTGATTTCAAAGCTGAAAAAGCTCGTAAGATTCAGAAGACATTCCCGTCTAATGGTGTAAAGTTCACCAATAAAGTTCCTGCTGGATTCAACTATGCTGATGAAAACTACACTATTACAGATAGTGGTGCAGAGCAGCATGGCATGCACGTAGCTGGTATTGTGGCAGCTAATGGTGATGATGAGAATAAGCCAGCTGATAAAAACGGTCATATTAACGGCATTGCTCCAAATGCTCAGCTACTTGCAATGAAAGTATTTTCAAATAAGCCGGGAGCGCACGGAGCTCGTGATGCTGATATAGTTGCTGCAATTGAGGATTCTGTAAAGCTCGGTGCAGACGTTATTAACATGTCTCTCGGCTCAGATAACGGTTTTGGTGGAACTTCTAACGCTACATCTCTCGCTTTAAAGAAGGCTCGCGAAGCTGGTGTGCTTCCAGTTATTTCTGCAGGAAACTCCGGTTTAAGCTTCTCTACATCTGGAGGAACTAATGATGCATTAGGAAAGTGGGATGATGCAACTCTCGGCTCGCCATCTTCTTATCCTTCTGCTTTCAGCGTTGCTTCTGTAGAAAATTCTTATATTATTCAAACCGCTGGTTCATATACGGATAAAGCTAATAAGACAACTGAGATTCCTTACTCTATAGCCTCAGGAAAAGCTGATGGTAAAGAACATGAGATTGTGAATATCGGTCTTGGCAAAAAAGATGAAGTTAAGGATTTGAATCTTCACGGAAAGTACGCTTTAGTTGAACGTGGCGCAATAGCATTTAGTGAAAAATTCCAGAATGCTATTGATAAGGGTGCTGATGGTGTAATCGTTTATAACAAAGCTGGCGATTCGGCACAGTTCCTCGGCATGGCTGGAGTTGATAAGTTCACATGCTTTGGAGCATCAATTCGTCGTGAAGATGCTTTAAAGATTGTTGATGCACTCAAAGCTAATGCAAGTGGTACAGTTAAGGTTTCCTTCTCTGATAAGACAATGGGCATTGCAAATCCTGATAAGTTGCATCCTTCTAGCTTTACTTCTTGGGGTCCAACGCCAGAACTTGATTTTAAGCCTCATATTGCTGGCATCGGCGGTAACGTGTGGTCTACTCAGAACAACAACAAGTACACTAATATGTCTGGTACTTCTATGGCTGCTCCAAACGTTTCCGGTCTTTCAGCTTTGGTGATGGAAAGCTATATGAAGCGTTTCCCTAAGCTTTCTCCAAAAGATCGTGCTACTCGTGTTGAACAAGCCTTGATGAATACGGCTGAGATTCTCAATAATTCCAGCAATGTACCATTTGCTCCCCGTCAAATCGGCGCTGGCTTAGCTCAGGTTGATAAAGCTGTTGCTACTAACGTGATTGCAACAGTCAATGGCAATTCGTACGTGGCTCTACGCCAGGTTAATGGAGATCGTAAGTTCACTGTTAAACTGCATAATTATGGAGATAAGGCTGTAACTTATGAAGTTCCTAAACAAAATGTTGTTAATGAATCTAATAATGCTAATGCAGAAACTACTACCTCTATTAGCTCAGAAACATTAGCTTCTTCGACTAATACAGTTACAGTAGATCCTAAGTCAGAAAAGGAAGTAGAGTTTACATTAACTCCAGACGTGACTCGCGACCATTATGTTGAAGGTTGGGCGCGTTTTACTTCAAAGACTTCTGGGGAACCAGATTTGGCTGTTCCATATCTTGGCTTTGTTGGCAATTGGGATAAGGAACCAATTCTTGTAAAGCCTGGCGAAGAGTATCTTCAAAATGCAATTAATATGACTACTTCGCTGATTGCCGAAAGTTATTTTGGTGATGTGCAAGTTAATGATGAAGCTCCTGGTCATTTAGAATTTTCTCCAAATGGTGATGAGTTATTCGATAAGATACGACCATCATTAGCATTATTCCGTAATGCAAGTTTAATACAGTATTCTGTTTTGGATAATTCTGGTAAGACTGTTGCAGAAGTAGGAGAGGAACATGACGTTTCTCGTTCTAATTTCTCAGAATTATTACGTGATCCAAGAGCATTAAATAGTTCTATTGATTTTGATGGAACTATTTATGATAAGACATCTACTGATATTGCGCATTTTAATAAGAAACTTCCTGATGGCAAATATATTTATCGAGTAAAAGCTTGCTTGACTAAGGATATGTGCCAGACGACTGATATGCATTTTAACCTTGATACTAAAGCTCCAACCGTTACAATTAGCGAACCTGATAATGATGGTACAATCACCATTACAGCTCATGATGAGTTAAGTGAAACGTTGAGTGATCCAGGTGTAAAAGTTAATGGTAACAGTGATTATGTCAAGGTTGATGAGAAGGACTGCAGCGAAACTCATGACGCAAATGGCTATACTCGCACTTGCAAAGTTAATGTAGGTAAGGATGCTTATTACGTCAATGTCAGTTTGCATGATGGCGGTTTCAATGAAACCAATACTTCCAAAGTGTTTAAGGGATTTGCTAATAAAAAGATTCTCATAAATAATGAGGTTAATCTTAAGAATATTGGCATTAAGGATGTCACTGCTAAAAAAGATAACGGTGTTGATAAATACAGCATCGAAATCTCTGGACGTATTGCTGATGGTTGCAAGGATGTGAAAGCTTATGTTCAATCAGGAACTGAAGCAGAAAAAGAATTAGCTGTTAAGACAGATGATTCTGAATTTAGCTTTACTGCCCCTATTAAACAAGGTGCTAATACAATAAAAGTTAAAGCAAAAGGTTCTGATGGTAAAGAAGTAGTTGAAACTCTTGCAACTAATTTCGACGGAAAAGCACCAACAATTAAACTAACTAATGCAGATAGTAATGGGAATGTAACAATTGACCAAACTGGTGCAGTAGAAGTTAAAGGTGAAGTTAAGGACGATACTAATCCAAAGCAGAATCTTACGTTTACTGTCAAGTATAGTAAAGATGAGGTTGTTGATGGTGAAGTCCAGAGTGAACAAGTGGAAGAGCCTGTAAATGTTGCTACTGATGGCTCATTTACTGTAAAAGTTATTCCATCTGCTAGTACATATTCAGTTACCTTGGTTGCTAATGATGGAGTTAACACAGCTACTCAGAATGTAGGTTTCGCTAATCGCGTTATGCCAACAAAGACAGAGCCAAAGCTTTATAATATTTCACTGAGTAATGCTAATAGCTTAGGAGCATACAACTGGATTGTTCCTGGAAATAGTGGTACTTCGCTCGATTCATTCACCGCAAACGGCAAAGTAAGTAACAAAGCTACAGAAATACTATTTACAAAAGCTAATCGAGTTAAAGATGATGGTTCGGGGTATGAGGATTTTGATCCTATAGCTGCAACAATCACTAAGTCCACTAATGCAAATGCTGATTCTACATTCACGGTAACTCTGCCAATGCATCCTGGAATAAATGACTTTAGGATGATTGTCAAAGAGGGAAGTGATGTGGTATTAGACACTCCAGTTGCTTTCTACTTCGACAGACAGGCTCCAGAAGTAATGTTTAGTACTCCAAAGTTGTATGGCGGCAGAATATTCACTAATAATGACACTGTGAAATTCAAGGGTGTTATTAGTGATGATTTTGCTGGCTATACTCTTAAGATTAATAATCTTATTGCTTCAGACAACTTCAGTACTGATTCTAAAGGCAAAGAAACTAATGCTCAGAGCTTCGATAGAGATGTTGAAGTTAAAAATGGAGAGTTTGTGTTAATCCAAGCCATCGATCAGATGTCTAGCGCACTGTATGGTCGTGCTCCTGTTGTTGTTGATAAGGATGCTCCTTCTGTGACACTTGGAATAAAGGACAATGATCATGTTGAAGCAAATCATAAGATTTCTGTAACAGCTAAAGATGATCATTTGAAGTTATTGCGAGTGAAGATTGATGGTAAAGAAGTAAATCATGCAAGTAATGGTCTTAAAGAAACGGATATTAAGCTGAGTAAGAATAATCCTTACGATGCTACTTTTGCCGATCTGAAAGATCTGAAGGATCCGCTGAAGGTAGATGTTGATTTCAATTCACTTTCTGCCGGAAAGCACTTAATCACAGTTGAAGCTGTTGATTATGCTGGTAACGTTGCAACGAAGAATACTTCCGCAGAATTCTTCGTTGAAAAGAAGTCGAATGATGGTCATGGAAACGATCATGGTTCCTCTTCTGTAACTGTCAATCCTCCTTCCGCTTCAACTCCAGCACCTAAAGCTCCTGAATCTACCGCAAAGCTAGATCAGTCGCTTAAGGGAAGCCTTGTTGCTGGTGAACACATGAATGATGTTGTTCGTGCTGGTAAGAGCAATCCTGTGAAGTTGTATTTCGCTGGCATGGATGCTCCTGCTAAGGGTGATGCTGGCTCTAAGTCTCACAAGACTAAGGTCTCTTCTGCCACGAGCGAGTTCATCAAGGAACTTAAGAAAAACAAGGTTGCTTACGCTTATGCTTACATGTATTCTTCGCCTGTGTTATTGAAGGGCGCAGATGGATCTAAGTATGTGAAAGTAACTTTGGATAAGAATGGTCAACCTCAGTTTAATGTTGTGATTCCAGCTGGCTACTTCGGTAAGCATACGATTGTTTTGCTTAACGATAAAGGTGAGCAGCTTGCTTGGGCTAACGTGTGGGTTGTTCCTGAGAATGCTACAGCGTTCGATGAAACAGTTGCAGAGATTAACCTGAAGTATTCGGAGCTTCATTCTGGTACTGGATTCGGCAACGGGCTTGGTACTGGATTTGGTAACGGATTAGGTGCTGGTTCTGGATTTGGCACATTTACTGGCACTACTTACGTTGGTACAGACGGAAATGCCGCCAGCGGAAGTGGTAGCGCAGGTGCTGCATCCGGCGATGCTGCTGCCAATGGCAACGCAAGTGCTGCGAATGGCAACGCAAGTGCTGCGAATGCTAACGCTGCTGCAAAGCAGAAGGCTGCTGAAAAGGAGCAAGCTGCCGCTAAGTCTGCCGCCAAGAAGATGACTTCTGACTTGGCGATGACTGGTAGCAGTGTGATTGGCATGGTTGTGACGTTTATGGTGTTGCTTGCAAGCGGTGCTGTAACGTTTAAAACTCGCCGCCATCATGCGCACGCAAACAAGTAAATAAACAAAATAAGTAAAAAAGTAAATAAACAAAGAGCACTCTTCATCTTCTAGTAAGGTGGGAGTGCTCTTTTTGTATGTAATATATTTTGTGGAATAACCTGAATAACCCATATTTTGTTGTATGTAATATATTGCGAATATTCTAATTGCTCCATAAATTTTAAGGTTAAAATAACGTAATTTTAGATATTTTTCGCAAAATCTTTTAAATCTTAAATAGTGGTTGAAATCTGCCTTGGGGGGGGGGGGTATAGTTGCAAACACTGTGTCTGCAATTAAGAGAGGTTTTGCAGTGCTGTGTGGTTTCTGATTTTGTAATGATGACTACACAAATTTTGAGAGTTTGAACTTAACGAAGGTGATTAGAGATGTTTCCGCAGCGTCGTCGTAACAGTCTTTCTAAGATTATGCGCGTAATTTGCGGTTTCACGTCCTGCGTGCTGACTCTAGCAACTCTCGCGATTGTGCCTATCACTCCGTCGAGTGCTTCAACCGAAGAAACAGTTAAGACTTCAGCGAAGGCTGGTACTGGGGAGAAATCCGGTGCTTCGGAGCAGGGGGACAAGACGAAGGCTGAGCCCAAGACTGAGCAGCAACAGCCTGTTAGTAATCTTGAACAACATACTTCCGCAACGGCTAATACAAATCCTAAGAACGAAGTTTCCAATAAAGATAAAGAAGCTGATCAAAACAGTAAAAATAAAAAAGCTAAAAACGCTGCTGAAGCCGCGCAAACTGGTTCGAACGGTGACAGAAGTTCTACCAACACTACCGAAAACGGAGCGCAATTCTATAATCCTGAGTATTTACGTACTCTGAATATTGTTGCTGGAAATCTTTCTACAAGTGCAAACAATAAGTCGGGCGCTCCTAGGAGTAAGCCAATTCACGGCAATAGGAAAATTAAGCGTGGATATCTTCCTGTTGGTACGCGGTTTGAAATTAAGCCAGATGCAAATGATAAAGAAGACGCGTACGAGTGGGCTAATTTTGAAGGCGAGCAATGCGCTGTAGCCAATGATGCGTCAGCCAATAATAAACAGTGCAAGGAAACGAAAGCTATTCCATCCGATAATTCAAAAAGTTATGGCGTTATAACTTTCCGTCCAAATAGGTGGACTAAAGCAGGTCGTTACAAAGTGCATGTAATTGTGCACTATCCAGATGGAAAATCTACTTCCGATGATGCAAATGCTGGAAATAGCAAAGGTGGTAAGCCTTCGCCTGTTTATGCAAATGTAGTTGTTACGCGATTTGATCCTCACGATAGTGATTTACAACTTTCAATAATTAGAAAAGACAAAGAAGATTTGAAATATGGACAATCTGATAACTCAGATTTAGTGTTATTGGCTGGTCAAGAGGTTAAGAAAACCACTTTTGATGCTTCTGCGCATTTTGGCATAGGCAATATTAATCAGCGTGTGATTTGCTATAAGAAAGATAAGAATGGAAATCCTGTTGATGGAAAATACGAGTCTGGTGGAATTAACGGGCTTGAATTAAAACAAGATGCTAACGTAACAGTTTGGAAGCATGCCAGTTACGATCAGCAAAAGAAGTGCTTTGATGATCCTGCTAATGGCTGCAAGATGGATGATTTACTTTATGACGATTACGTGTACAACGAGTATGTTAAAACACATCCGAATTTTGAACCTAAGCGAGTAAATGAGCGTACAGTAGGACAGTTTAAGGGAACTGTAAAGAAAACCGGTGATTTTGTGTGCAAAGTTTATGCTTTAAGAAATTCTGTTAAAGATGACGGCGCGCAAGACAAGCAAGATGATGCTTTAGTAAAGAAGTTTGATCAAATAGCTGCAGAAAAACACAATAAGATTGATGAAATTGATTCTGCGCTAAAGTCAGAAAATTTGTTTAAGTCAAGTAAAGGCATTACTTGGGAAGCTAAGACTTTGAACATTACTGTTCGCAAAATGTCTTACTATTATCAGCCTAATTATGGTGATGGAATTAATACTCTTCCAGGTCAATATGCGACTTCTATTGTGCCGCTTAACCAGTGCGGAGTTGGCGAAAATTGTAGTAAGAAGTTAGCTAGAACTCGTAATCTTCCTGACGGAACTTGGTTTGAAATAAAGCCATATAAAAATGATTCTGAGCATCCAGTTCCTGATTGGGCCTCATTTATTGATGAAGATGACAGTGATCAAAGTAACAAACCTACCAAAGCTGGAAGTGAAGTCGGAGAAGATAGTAGTGATGCTTCCGGTGCAGTGTACGGAAAAATTACTGTAAGAATGAGCACTTGGATTAAAACAGGGCATTACAATGTGCCAGTGGTTGCGCATTATCCTGATGGCTCCTCTTCAGAGGATGAAGATTCTAGTAACGAAGGTAAGCCTATCTATTTGAAAGTCTCGGTCAATAATTCTCCACGGATTAATAATGATGATTTAAAGTTACGTGTGACGACCGAAAAAGCTTCTGCTGATGGTGAGTCTGACTCGCAAAACGACGATTATGGTGATGTAGATCCAGACCAGGGCATCACAATGATGCGCGGAATGCGATTTTTGAATCCGTATATTGATGCGTGGTCATTGCGTGAAGTGGGTAAGAAAATTTCGCTGAAAGTTTTGTGCACTAAGGTTAGCAAAGATAGCAAAGCTAGCAAAGACGGCTCTGTTAACGCTAATAGCTCTAGTGGTGTGGGTGTTTGGTCTAGTAGCGTTAATGGCTTGACTGCTCCTACGGAGAACCAAATTCATAATTGGGATCATATTAAAACTGTTGCTGAACTTGAAAAGTGCAAGAATAATTCAGCTTCGTGTGATGCAAGTCGTACCCTATTTAGACGAGACGTTGAAGCTAGCGATTGGGATGAAGAAAATCCATTCTATGCAGTCGAACGCACGGATTCGATTATTGGCGGTGCGCCTAAAGAAACGGGCGATTATCAATGCGTTGTGTATGCGTTGAAGCCGACTGCGCTTGCTGCTTATACAAATAAAGTGGGTAGCGCAACTTCCGTACAAAATGGCGATACTCTTCTTAACGGCGTCGCTGGTCTCGAAAAAGGCAAGGACTGGACGATGACCGCGGTCAAAATTCACGTTGTTGAGCCTTTTAAACTGCCAAAGACGGGATTCGCCGGCTGGAACATGATTCTTAGCGTTGCTACAACGATTTTCACAAGTCTTATGGTTCTTGCGTTTGCTCTCGACCAAACACAGTGGGGGCGCGCATTTATGAAAAATTTTGTATACCAAAATTCTGCTCAAAAGGTCAGTGAAATAGCTGTTCAAAAGGGCACTGAAGTATCTGCTCGCAAGGGCACTGAAATAAAGGAGAAGAAATGAATAATTTCACAAAACGATGCGTCGCCGCATTCGCCTCGCTCGCAATGGCTGGGACGCTGTGCGCGGCGGGGGCTGTGACAGTGTCCAGCGTTGCGTGGGCTAGCAAGCCTGCTGTGAATCATGGTGGTGGTCAATCTCAAGGTGGTGTTGCTGGTCTTGGTAATCCATCCCAACCTGTGGAGTCAGGAAAAGCGCCGTGGGAGCTTGGTACTGAAGCTTCAACAAAGACTGGCTCTATCACCATTTACAAGTGGGAAGATGAGGTTGGCGCTGATAAAAAGCAGTTGAAGAAAACTCCTGTAAAAGATGCCGGGTTCACTGTAAAAAAGGTGACGAAGCTTAATGCAAGTGATACGGATAAACTTGACTTAACCAAGTATGCCGATTGGGTTAAGGTAGCCAATAAGATTGATGGTTTTAATAAGGGTACTGCTACTGGATTAACCACTGAAGATGTTACTGGTTCTCCAAAAAATACTGATGCTAATGGCGTTGCAAAGTTCGAAAGTCTTGGAATCGGCTTGTACCAAATTACAGAAACAGCAGTTCCAAAGAACCATTCCGCTGCCGAATCAAAGCCATTCTATATGACAATCCCAAGGATTGAAAAGGGTACTGATGGTAAAGTAGTCTACAACTATGCTCCATACGCGGATCCAAAGAACAAGGATTTGAGCGATAGCGTTAAGAAGACTGCGGATACTTCTAAGACTGTTGGCGCTGGCGATAAGATTTCCTACACCATTAGCGCTGAGCTTGACAAGATAAAGGAGAAGCCTGAGGCTGGAAAAACCACTGCTGATCTTGCTGACACTGATTTTAACGGCTATTCTGTAGTCGATCTCGCTCCTGCTAACTACTTCACAACTTATGAAAACGTAGTTACAAAGGTACAACTTGGAACCGGCGAAGCACCTGTAGAGAGTGATACGACGCTTCCTACTACTGACTACACCGTTAGCGGTCCAGAAGATTTTACGGATACAACCGATAATACTACACGCAAGAAGATTACTATCTCCTTCACTAATGACGGTAAGACTGCGCTTGCTACAGCTGCTAACAATAACGCTGGCAAAGTTGTAAGGGTATTTGTTACTTTGGAGTTCACTCTTGCTGATTCGACAACCCTTGGCAACAAAATTGTTATTAACAAGGGTGGCTTAATTCCTTCGCACACAACTGGTAATCCAGACGTTGTTGAAGGTAAAAAGTACAAGGAAGTGAAGTTCTCGAAGTTTACTATTCAGAAGCTTTCTGCAAAGGATAAAAAACCAATTACAACAGGAAGTGCAAAGTTCAAGCTGTTTGCTGATGAGACTAGTGCAAATACGTGCTCTCAGGCTATTACCGACGGAAAGAAAGATAACGATTTGAATACCGCTTGCTCTGCTGCTTCTACTAATTTCGGTGAGAAAGAAACAAATAATACTGATGCTAAGACTGCTGAATATTCAGTAGTTCGCGGTAAGACGTACTACGTTGTGGAAACTGCTGCTCCAACCGGCTACATTCGTAATCCTAAGGCTGTTGCAGTAAAGGTTGAGGATACTGATGAAACCAAGAACTTCGAGTTTGAGGACGTTCCAGACGATAGCCAACACTCATGGTTTAACCTTCTTCCAAAAACCGGTGCTGCTGGCGTGATTCTCTTCGCAGTTATCGGCATGTGCTTCGTTGGCTCCGGATTCTTTGTGTACATGCGTCGTCGCAAGAAGGAAGAGGAGCAGGCTAAGCTCCGCGCTTAGTTAATCCCTTTCTTTAAGCATTAACGAAAATGGGGAGTCGGGCGCGCGTTAACTAACGCTTTCCCGGCTCCCTGTTTATTTATTGGAGGAATTATGAAGTTGGCTGATTTTGCAGAGTCTGCTCGCGCGCTATTTAAACGACTGACTCGTATGCGCGCTAATAAGTCCTCCAAAAGTGTGGAAGATTCAGCGAGCTCGCAGGATTCCGCAAGCTCGCAAACTGCGCAGTCTCCGCAATCGCGACAAGAGCAGTCTCCGCAATCCGCACAAGAGCAATCTTCCCCAAAACCAATGTCCACACTTCGCAAGCTGGCTGAGCCAATTGCGCTTGTTACTATTGGCATTTTGTGTTTCAGCTATCCTGTGGTTTCTACTTTGGTCAACAATCATGCTGCCAAGGAACTCTCAATCGAGTACGACAAATTAAATAAGGAAAAGCCTAAAGAAAATCGCGCGGAAATTTTGCGAAAAGCGCGTGAATACAACGCTCGCCACAAGGCGATTATTAGCGCGGACCCGTATAACGGCAATAGCGACTACATGGACACTCCCGAATATAAAGAGTACGAAAAAGTGCTTAGTGAGCCGATGGGAATTATGGGCATCGTGAAAATACCGAAAATTGGCGTGAGACTGCCGATTTACCACGGGACTACTCAAGATACTCTCGCAATGGGCGCGGGGCATTTGTACGGCACGGATTTGCCGGTGGGTGGCAAAAGCAGGCACACTGTTGTGACGGCGCATACGGGTATGCCGGATGCCACGATGTTCGATGATTTAAACACGCTGAAAAAAGGTGACTACTTCTATTTTGATGTGCAAGGCAAGACTCTTCGGTACAGAGTGTTTCGCATAAATGTGGTGGAGCCGAACGATATTCGTTTGCTGCGGCGCGAAAAGGGGCGCGACTTGGCGACACTGATTACGTGCACGCCGTATGGAATTAACACGCACAGGCTGCTCGTGACGGGGTATCGCGTGCTGCCGGATCCTGCTAACGTGCCAGGCGACCATATGCAGTGGCCGCTGTGGATGACGCTGTTTGTGATATCGATGGTGATGTCTGCGGTGTTGATGGCGATGATGCTGGTTGCGTCGTTGCGAAAGAAGAATGGTGTGAGTAGTCTGCAAGGCAGGCATTTGCTGGCGGTTTCGCGCAAAATGCTGCGTAAGTTACGGCGCAAGTAGCGCGACGACCTGCCTGAGCGCAAATCGTCGTGTGCTTGCGTGGTTTTTGGCTGGCGGGTTTCTTGTGTGGCTGTGATTGTCGTGAATTTCTTTTGCTGTGGAGCGAGTTTTTGGGGATTTCTCTCCTCGCAAGTTCCCGTCCTTCGTCGCTCTGGCTGTTAAAGACGATTATTGTGTTCGCCTTTCTTTAAAGAATGTTGCTTCCTCAGTCCTCTTTTATTGCTCGTAAAGAAATCCCCCAAACTCTGCGTGTTTAATCGTTAATAACCGTGCTCATCGCAGAGATTTTTCGATTTTTCTTCTTCGCTTGGCGAATCAGCAGCCTGCGGCTCTGACGTTCGCCGCGCTCAGTGCGAAAAATCTCAAATCTCACCGCACGAATATTTGTTCCGACCAAGCAACACCCACCCTCACTACTAGTAAAACCGCTAGTGTTTTGTGGTACGGTAGGAGTGCCTGGTGTGGCGCATGCAGTAGCACGGATGCTAGTGTTCGTTAATCAACAGGAATCAGCGTCTGCAGAGCATTGATGCAAAGCTTCTTTACTCGTCAGATTGTGCTTTCTTAAGATAATAAAGAAAGCACAATCGTGTGCGCGCTTGCGCGTAAAGCCCACTGGGCTTTACGCATTATGCAAGCGCTACCGCATTAGTGTATCGAGAAGCGCACTGTGCTGCTTCTCGATACACTAATGCGACACGCCGGCTTGCGTACGCTCTCATTCTGAGTATAGTAGTTACTCGGTTCGCGAAACGAGCCAAGATAACCAACGCCCCTTTAGCTCAGTTGGTTAGAGCAGCTGACTCTTAATCAGCGTGTCCAGGGTTCGAATCCCTGAGGGGGCACAAACAAAACCCAAGCTTCACCGCTTGGGTTTTTTCATATCTAATCCCTCCGTCATGCATATGCAGCAGCGCGCGTTTGTCCTTCTTTGCAGTCAAGCTGGAAACATGACCTCGTCAAATATGATGCCGCAATTATTCCAGGATGATGCCCATCTTGAACAGCCGCAACCGTCGCAACAACCGCTGCTAAATTTAGCACAGTCGCAGCTAACAGTAGAGCAGCAGCCGCAACCGCTTACTCCGCAGCAAGCTCAGCCGCGCCAGCTTCCTTTGAAAGCCGCCGACACGACTGCCGAAAATCCATGGCCTGTTGCTGTTTTAAGCCAAAAGTTCCACAGTGCAGTAGAACGCTGGCCAGCAGCGTGGATTGAGGGTCAAATCGTCGAAATTAACATGCGCCGCGCATCTTCCGGCTACATCACTCTTCGCGACAGCAACGAAGAAGTGTCGATTTCCGTAATGGGCTTCAGCAATTTCGTGCAGCAGGCGCGCGAACTTCGCCAGGGCGACCGCGTAGTCGTTCACGGCAAGGCGGATATTTGGGTGAAAGCCACACGTTTAAGCTTCGTTGCGGACGAAATCCGCCGCGTCGGTGCCGGCGACTTAAAAGCGCAAATTGACGAGTTGCGAAAAAAGCTTAAAGGCGAAGGCCTGTTTGACGCGGAGAATAAGGTGTCGCTGCCGGAATTTCCTAAGTGCATCGGTCTCGTGTGTGCTCCTCAAGCTCGCGCAGAGGGCGATGTTATTACGAATGTGAATTTGCGCTGGCCTGTTACGCGTTTTAAAGTTGTTCACGCGCACGTGCAGGGCGTGCAGTGCCCGGCGGATATTATTGCCGCAATCAAGCAGCTCGATGCAGACCCAGAGGTTGATGTTATTATCGTTGCCCGCGGCGGCGGTAGCTTTGAGGATTTGATTGGTTTTTCGGATGAAGGCGTGGTTCGCGCTACTGCTGCGTGCGTGACGCCGATTGTGTCTGCAATCGGTCACGAGGACGATTGGACGCTGATTGATTTGGCTGCAGATATGCGCGCTTCGACTCCTACGGATGCTGCAAAGCGCGTTGTTCCGGACGTGCGCGAGCAGTGGCAGCTTATTGATAACGCGTTGCAAACTATGCGCATGCGAATTTCTGCGCGCGTTGACAATGAGATTCGCCTCGTTGAAGGTTATGCGAATCGCCCGAGCCTTACGCGCCCGAGCACTATGCTTGAACCGCACGAGCGCTTGGTTGAGCAGGCTGTTGAGCGAATGCGTCACGGTTTGGTGCGACTTCTTGACGATGCGAGCTTGACTGTTGAGAAGGCTCACGCGAGCTTGACTGCGTTAAGTCCGCAATCGGCTTTAAATCGCGGGTACGCTGTTGTGCAGCTCAGCGGTGGGCGAGTGCTTGACGACGCGGCTTTAGCGAAAGTTGGCGACGATATGACAGTTACGCTTAAAAGCGGTGTGGTTCTTGGTAAGGTGACTGGAACAAAGTCGACTGGAACAAAAGTAGCTGCCGGAAAGTCAGCTGGCGTGCAGAAGTCTGAAACAAAGTCGGCTGACGTAAAGTCGGCTGCCGGAAAGTCTGCTGCCGTAAAGTCAAGTAAGTAATTTTTTAGATATTTTAAATATTTTAGATATAACGAAAGGTTAGATATGAGCGAGAAAGTAACGAAAAAAGCGGAAGAAGTAGCGGCAGAAAGTAACGAAAGCACAGAATTTGCAAGCACTCTTACGAAAGAAGAGCGCGCTGCGATTGAGGCGATGCCGTACGAAGAAGCTCGCGAAAAGCTGGTTCAGGCGGTTCAAGCGTTGGAAGCTGGCGGTTTGACGCTTGACCAGTCCATGCGTCAGTGGGAGATTGGCGAGGCGTTGGCAAAGCGCGCGCAAGGTTTGCTTGCCACTGTTCGCGCTAAGTTGGACGCGGCACAAGCGGAGCAGTCGGCAACGGCGGCTACAGCCGGCACGCAGTCGAATCTTGAATCTTGAGCGCGCGCCGCAGTGGCACGCCATGGTGTATAATTGCCATTTGTTGCCTCGGTAGCTCAGTGGATAGAGCACCACTCTCCTAAAGTGGGTGTCGTCAGTTCGATTCTGATCCGGGGCACTTTTATTACTTGTTTGCTTTGTTCGTATTATTAGCGAGTTGCGAAATCCTTCCTAATGTTAGGGGATAGTGTTAGATTATTTCTAACTTAAGCGATGATCCGTTATCGGCGGGGAGTTTTCGGAAGAACGGCGAGTGTTCGTAAGATTCTCGCTTATTAGAACCGACGGGGTTGGCCCGTACAGCCAAACACGAGAGGCTATGAGAATAGTTCGATTGCGTTGCGTACTTGCGTTACGCACGTAACCTACGTAACTTGCGTTGCATAATCATCTTATAGCAAGCGAGGTGGTACCGCGGCAATAACTGTCGTCCTCGCAGGGAAATATTCACCCTGTTGAGCGAGGAGAGCACAGTGAGCGAATCCACTAATCCAGCAGCAAACGCGTCCGAAAATACGTCCGCAAATACTTCCGAAAATACGTCTGCAAATCACGTATACCCAAAGGTAAGTGTTTCTGCATCAACGCAAGAAAACGCCGGCGCGCAAGTTGCACCAAATCCTTCCTTCCCAAAGCTTGAAGAATCCGTTCTCCAATACTGGGATGCAAACAACACTTTCCGCAAGTCAATCGAATACCGCCCGTCCGGCAAGGGTAGCCAGAACGAGTTCGTGTTCTTCGATGGCCCTCCATTCGCAAACGGTCTTCCTCACTACGGCCACCTGCTCACAGGCTACGCAAAAGACGTCGTTCCGCGCTATCAGACTATGCGCGGCCGCAAAGTAAACCGCGTTTTTGGTTGGGATACTCACGGTCTTCCTGCAGAGTTAGAAGCGCAGAAGGAACTCGGCATCGAGTCAGTTGAGCAAATCGAAAAAATGGGCATCGCGAAGTTTAACGATGCTTGCCGTGCCAGCGTTTTAAAGTACACGAACGAGTGGCAAAACTACGTACATCGTCAGGCTCGCTGGGTTGATTTCGAGCGCGGCTACAAGACGCTGAACATTCCATACATGGAATCCGTAATGTGGGCATTTAAGCAGCTTTACGATAAGGGCTTGGCTTACAAGGGCTACCGCGTGCTTCCATACTGCCCGAAGGATCAGACTCCACTTAGCGCGCACGAGCTTCGCATGGATGCAGACGTTTACCAGAATCGTCAGGACACCACCGTTTCCGTTGCCGTTAAGCTTCGCGACGAAGCCGACGCTTACGCAGTCTTCTGGACCACTACTCCTTGGACCGTGCCAACCAACTTCGCAATCGTAGTCGGCGCAGACATCGACTACGTGGAAGTTCGCCCAACTGAAGGCAAGTTCGCAGGCAAAAAGTTCTACATCGGTAAGCCTTTGCTCGGCTCCTACACTAAGGAACTTGGCGAAAATTACGAAGTTGTGCGCGAACTTAAGGGCGCGCAGATGGCTGGTTGGCGCTACTACCCAGTATTCCCATACTTTGCAAGCGAATCTGCACTCGCAGAGGGTGGCACTCCTGGTCCTAACGCTTTTACGATTTTCACTGCAGATTATGTTGACACCGCTGAAGGTACTGGTCTCGTTCACCAGGCTCCTTACGGCGAGGACGATATGAACACGCTTAACGCGCACGAAATTCGCAGCGTTGACGTGCTCGACGCAGGCTGCAAGTTTACAAGCGACTGCCCAGATTACGAAGGCTTGTACGTTTTCGACGCGAACTTGCCAATTTTGCGTAACTTGCGTGCAGGAGACGGTCCGCTTGCTCAAATGCCGGAAGATCAGCGCGCGTTGCTATTCCAAGAAAAAAGCTACGTGCACAGCTATCCTCATTGCTGGCGTTGCGCAACTCCGCTTATTTATAAGCCTGTTTCTAGCTGGTTTGTGTCTGTTACGAAGATTAAGAAGCGCTTGCTTGAGCTTAATCAGGAGATTAATTGGATTCCTGGAAACGTTAAGGATGGCCAGTTTGGTAAGTGGCTTTCTAACGCTCGCGATTGGTCGATTAGCCGTAATCGTTTCTGGGGTTCGCCAATTCCAGTGTGGGTGAGTGACGATCCAAAGTATCCTCGCGTAGACGTGTACGGCTCTTTGGAAGAGCTTAAGACTGATTTTGGCGACTATCCGCGCGACGACGATGGCAATGTGAATATGCACCGCCCGTATATCGATCGTCTTACTCGTCCAAATCCGGATGATCCTACTGGAAAGTCGCAAATGCACCGTATTACGGACGTTCTCGACTGCTGGTTTGAGTCCGGTTCCATGCCTTTCGCGCAGTTCCATTATCCTTTTGAAAATAAAGAATTCTTCGAAGATCACTTCCCATGCGATTACATCGTTGAATACATTGGTCAGACTCGCGGCTGGTTCTACACGCTTCACATTATGGCTACGGCTCTATTCGACCGCCCGGCTTATAAGAACGTGATTTGCCACGGCATTGTGCTTGGTTCCGATGGCCAGAAGATGAGTAAGCATTTGCGCAATTACCCGGATGTGAACGGCGTTTTCAACGAATACGGTTCGGACGCAATGCGCTGGTTCCTCATGTCTTCGCCAATTTTGCGCGGTGGCAATTTGATTGTGACTGCAGACGGCATTAGGGATACTGTTCGTCAGGTTATGCTTCCAGTTTGGAGCTCGTATTACTTCTTCACGCTGTATGCGAACGCTGCAAACGGTGGTAAGGGTTACGATGCTCGTCGCCTTCGCGCGGATGAGGTTGCAGGACTTTGCAATATGGATCGTTATTTGCTTGCTCGCACGCGTTTGCTTGTTGAGCGCGTAGAAAAGTGCTTGAACGAGTTTGCGATTAGCGATGCTTGCGCGGCAGTTGGCGATTTTATTGACGTGCTTACGAATTGGTATATTCGTGGCAGCCGTGACCGCTTCTGGAATGAAGACGAGACTGCTTTCAACACGCTTTACACTGTGTTGGAAGTGTTCATGCGTACGATTGCTCCTCTTGCTCCTATGGAAGCTGAGGCTGTGTGGCGCGGTCTTACCGGTGGCGAATCCGTGCATTTGGCTGATTGGCCTTATTTGGTTGAGCCTGAGACTCTTTCGGATGGTGAGCCAAATCCTAAGGCTGGCGAAGTCACTGAGCTTGGCGCTGTTCTTGCGCACGACGATGCTTTGGTTGCTGCTATGGATAAGGTTCGCGAGGTTGTGTCTTCTGCGCTTTCGTTGCGTAAGGCGGAACAGTTGCGTGTGCGCCAGCCGTTAGCAAACTTGACTGTTGTTGCAGAAAATACTGCCGCTGTTGAGCCTTACGAGCAGGTTCTTGAGCGTGAGCTTAACGTGAAGAATGTTACATTCTGCACGTTGCAGGATGCAAGCGAACACGGTTTGAAGATTGTTCACGAGCTTAAGGTGAACGCGCGCGCGGCTGGTCCTCGTTTGGGTAAGCAAGTGCAGTTTGCTATTAAGTCTTCTAAGAGTGGTGATTGGCATGTTGACGGCTCTGGCGCTCCTGTTGTTCAGACTCCAAACGGCGAAGTTGCGCTTGTTGAGGGCGAGTATGAGCTTGTGAATCGCGTTGAATCTTCGGATGCTCAAGCGGCTCAAAATACGGCTTCTGCTGCAATGCCAACTGGCGGTTTCGTTATGCTCGACACTGCTTTGACTAGCGATTTGCTTGCTGAAGGTTATGCTCGCGATGCTATTCGCGCTGTTCAGGATGCTCGTAAGGAGAACGGTTTGGATATTAGTGACCGAATCGCTTTGACTTTGAGTGTGCCAGTTTCGGACGTTGCTAAAGTTGAGCAGTTCCGTGATTTGATTGCGGAGGAGACTTTGGCTACGAGCTTCGAGGTTGTTGAGGCTGATTCTAGCGCAACTGATCTTAGCGTAACTGTTAAGCGCGCGTAAAACACAACTAACAGCTAGCTAACTAAACAAAACGTGCCGGTGTATTTCAATAATACGTCGGCACGTTTTTGTTATTGCTGCGCTATATATGTTGAGGCTCGCCATTACGATAGTAAGCGTTTTTAGGAGGTAGTTTATGGCATCGTCGGCAGCAATTGGCGTTTTTGATTCGGGGCTTGGAGGCATTTCCGTAGCTCGTCAGTTGCATGCTGCTCTTCCGCATGAGCGAATTGTTTATTTCGGCGATTCTGCAAACGCGCCATACGGCATTAAAACGCCTGAAGAAGTTAAAAAGCTGAGCTTTGCAATCGTCGAGCATTTTGTTCGTTTAAATGTAAAAGCCATCGTAATTGCTTGTAACACCGCCACTTCCGCAGCTGTGAACGATTTGCGCGCGCATTACAATATACCTATCATAGGTATGGAGCCGGCGCTTAAATTAGCTTGCGATTTAGGTAAAGGTGAGTCTCAGCGCGTAATCGTAGCTGCAACTCCGCTTACTCTTCGCGAGCGCAAGTTTGCGGATTTGCTGCAACGTTTTTCGCAAAATAACACGATTTTTTCGCAGCCTTGTCCTGATTTAGTGCGTATTGTTGAGCGTGGGGAGCTTAATGATCGTGATGTAGTTTTTGCTGCTCTTCATAAGTATTTCGACGAGTATGATTTAGACAGTATTGATTCGGTTGTGCTGGGTTGTACTCATTTTGTGTTTTATAGGGATTATTTCCGCGAGTTTTTGCCTGCGCGCACGAATATTGTTGACGGCAACGAAGGAACTATTAATCATTTGCGCAAAATATTGGAACTTAATAATGAGCTTGCAAGCGATTCTCAAGAAGGCAGCATAACTCTTACTAATTCGGATACAAGCTTGCGCATGCAGCAACTTGCGAAGAGCTTGTGCTGAAAGACTTGCGTTAAAATCTTGCGTTAAGACTTTGCGCTAAAAATCGCTCTTATTCAGCCAAAAAATACTTTAGAATATTGGCACAAAATCAAAGTAAGCAATGCCGCAATCCAAAGCACGTCTATGAGCAAGTCGTATCGCAAACGGTAGTAGCTTTCAACCAAGCTAAAACGCTTAACAAGCAATTTTTGCGAACTTACGCTTGCGTGAGTCAACGATATAAATTGCATTGTTGTGGAGAACATAAGCACAATGCACCACGGGCACAACGCGTGAATTACGAACATAGATTGCGAAAACAGCCAGTAAGCGTAGGCAAGTGCGCATAATCCACCAAGCCAAGTGCAAATTGCAAACCATCGCGGCACACGTACGCGAATCATTCCAATAACTGCGAGCGTTACGAATACGCTTTCTGCAGCAATTCCAAAGAATGCGTTTGGGAAGCTTAATTCGCCAAATTTCACAATTTCTGCCTGCCAAGTTTGCGCAACTCTAGAGCAGGATACTACGCTGTTGAAGTCGCAACTGAGCAGCTTATTAGGTTCGCGTGCTAAAGCAAGGGTTTCAGCAGAAAGTATAAGCGAAGTTACGAGTGCTACCGCAGAGAAAAATAGCATAATGCCATACGTCCATACTGCAGAGTGCCTCCATCCGCTAAGTGTTGTTTCATAGTCTTCTTTAGCGGCGTTAGTTTGCTCCATTGCTGCTCCTAAAAGTTACTAATTGCGAATGATGTGAATAATAATAAATAATAGCAAATAATTATGTGTGCATATTCATTTCTCGTTACATGGCACAGTTTACGATGATTATATGACCGCAATAAGCAACAACCAACACGACGCATCAAATCATGCTAGCGATAGCAACTCCAGCATGATGAATTTTGCGCGCGAACGCTGGGATTTGCACTGTCATACTGTTTATTCAGACGGTACTGCAACTCCAGAAGATTTAATTACGCAAGCTAAAATCGTTGGTTTGCAAGGTGTTGCTATTACCGATCACGACACAACTGCAGGATGGCATGATTTTCAAGAGGCTGCTAAGGCTTCGAATATGCCAGTATTATTTGGTTCGGAGATTACCGCGCAAGACTCAGGCGTGTTTGTGCACATGCTCGCATACCAGTACAATCCGCAAAATAGCATGATTGTGAGCATGTTTGAGCTTACTAGGAAGCGTCGTTTTGATCGCACAAAGCATATGGTTGAATGTATGTCACGCGATTTTCCAATTACTTGGGATGACGTTTTAGCTCAAGCGAAGCTCGGTGACTTAACTACAATCGGGCGGCCGCATATCGCTGATGCTTTAGTAAAAGCTGGCGTTTATAAAACGCGTTCTGAGGCTTTTGCTGGGCCTATTTCTCCGTGTAGCCCGTACTATATACCAACTCCTTCTCCAAATGTTCGTGAAGTTATTGAGGCTGTTAAAGATGCTGGGGGAGTTGTTGTTATTGCGCATCCTGCTGATCCTACGCGTAACCGCGTGCTTCTTTCGGACGATCAAATTATATCGTTTGTTAAAGCTGGTCTTGACGGTTTAGAAGTGTATCATCGCGGAAATTCTAAAGCACAGCGTGAAAGACTGCTTTCTTTAGCGAGTAAGTGCGATTTGCTTGTGACGGGCGGCTCGGATTGGCATGGCTATGGTAAGCCAAATCGTTTGGGCGAAGAAACAACAAGCCGCGAAGTAGTATCGGAAATACTCTTGCGCGGCTATAAGCTCTAAAATGTTGCTGTAGAGTTTCTGCCGTTTTTAGCGAAATTCCGCTATTTTAGTTGAGGGCTCCGAAGCCTACTGAATGCTTTGGCGTATCGCCGATGAGTGCGTAAGACAGCGACGAAGCTGAGACCATAATAGTGCGCCCATTTACGTCCGTAAACTCAAGCATATCTTTGGAATCATCAATCACTTTGCGTACTTCTTCTGCGCTTTGGTTGGTTTCAAAATCGATGGAATCAGAAACGTTTTTTACTCCTAAAACAACTCGCATACATGCTCCTTTTGCTTTTTACGCTATTTATCGTTTTAATTAGTATTTAGTATTTTATTTATCTTAGTCTAAGTCTGCTTGTGCGTCGCGCATCGCTCGTTCTTCACGTTCCAGAAGAGGAATGATTACGGTTTCTGGTTTATCGTCATAGTCTTGCATATTTTTTTCTTCATCTTCAGAAAGTTTTGAGTCAGAAGAAGTATTTGAGTCAGAAGAAGTCTCGTTTGCACTATCGACCTTACTGTCACGCTCAGCTATAACTTTATCCTTAACCTCAGAATCATTGTTGTTCTTGGTGTCCTTAGCTTCCTCAGCGCTACCAGCGTTATTGACGCTTTCAGGCTCATCACTAGCATAGCTATCAGCAGATTTACTCATTGCAGTTTGCACAATAGTTTCTGCGGTTTCGTGTACTGTTTGAGTTTTTACATGAGTAATTACTTGAGTTGCTGTGTCATCAGCGAGTTGTGCTGCTTTTTCAGCCTCCTCAGCGTTAGCTGCGTGTGTGCCAGCATATTGAACTTTGCGCTCATGAGTATCGTCGCTTATAGTTTTGTTGCTATCGTAAGTCTCGTCTTGAGCGTTATTTAATTCAGTATTTCCTTCTGAAGTAATGTCTCGCTCATTAGTTTCGTCGCTATTTCCAGTGTTTAGTTGGTTTTCAGTAGAATTATTCTTAGAAATTTGGCGACTTTGCGTATTGTCATTTTCAAGAAGCGTTCCAACTGTAATAGTCGAGGCAGGATTTCCTGCGGCACGACCAGTTTTAGCAGTTTGTGCATTACTAATACGACTAAGCTCGTGCGCTAAACGTTCAACTTGAGCCTTAAAACGCATAATACTGGTGTTATCTGCACGTTGCAAAGCTTGAACAAAATCGCCAACTTGTTCCATTTGTAGCCACAAGTTTGCGCGGAGCATAATCAAACTATCTAAACGAGAACCCATAATTCTGCCGTATGCAGAAAGCACTGCGTTTCGGCGCTGTTCGTTAAGTTTTGCAAAAATCCAAGCCAAATCGCGCGCAGGATCGTTAATTTGCATTCTTTGCCAATTTGTTACAGCAGTAATCGTTGAGCCGGTAAATAAAATGTCACCATCCATAAAACCGCCGTGTACTGGGCAAGTTTCAAATGACCACAATCCTTCAGTTTCCAACACTCTCGACCAACTGTCAGTAATTTCGGTTGGAATATGGCCGGCTTGACGAAGTCTTTTAATCCAACCGGTTAACTGTGCTCGAATTTGACCAGTAGTAAAAGCAGGGTATTTTCCGCGCGTCACGAAAGTAGGGCGCAAGCGATGAATAGCGCCGATTGCAGTTCCAACATTTGCGCAATCGTCGGTAGTAAGAAGACGCAAGTCGCGAGCGCTACCTTCAAGATGTTCACAAATAAGCACAGTGTCTTCATCGTTGTCGTTGGCAATAATGTTTGACATTCGTGTAGATTGCTGTTGAGTAGATTGCTTTTGCGCATATTGCTGGGTGCCAGCAACTGTAGAATTTCCAGCGGTTACATTATTTGCAACATTTCCAGTGTTATTATTGGCATCTTCGCGTTTTCCTGGCATAAACGTGAGCATAGTGTCGTAAGCGAATCCCAAAGCTGCCAAATCTTTACTGTGCTCAAGAGTCCATGCTGCACGAGCCCGGTCATGCAAACGCTTGCGACCTTTACTATCCGCACTGATAAAAACGTCGTAAAGTTTACCGGAAATATCTTGCACAACGGCGTGAGAAATTCCAGCCGCGGTATCAGTGGCATTAACTTGCTCACTTTGGCGCGTTCCTGCAAACTGTACTTCGGGCATGGCTGCAGATGCCAGTGCTGCCAACTTGAATCTACTGAGTTGTGTCACACTCCCACAGTAATACAAAGCACCGAAATTTTGCCAATTTTTTGTAAGTTATACACATATTTTTATTCTTGTTGCGTAAGCGTTGTTATTGCTGCAACAATAGAATTATGAATTCTTCACCAGAAACTTCGCAAGTGACTTCGCAAGTGACGTCTAAAACTTCGCAAGTGACTTCTCCAGGAGCGCTTTTAGACGGGTTGGATGATTCGCAACGCGAAGCTGCTACCGCGCTAGAAGGGCCTGTGCGCATTATAGCTTGTGCAGGAGCTGGTAAAACGCGCACTATTACGCGCAGAATTGCGTATGCTTGCGCTACTGGTAAGTGGGATCCTGAAAGAGTTTTGGCAGTTACTTTTTCTGTAAAAGCAGCTGCGGAAATGAGATCGCGTATTGAGGCTCTTGGTGTAAGTAATGTTGGATGCGTCTCAACATTTCATTCTGCGGCTTTGCAACAAATTCGCAGCGTGTGGAACGACGTCTGTTCAGCACAATTTCCATCAATTATGAATGATTCTCAGCAAATCATAGCTTCTGCGCTTAAACGTTATCCAGATTTTGCGGATATGACTTTGTTGCAAACTCGCGATATTTTGGCAGAAATTAATTGGGCGAAAGTTTCGCTTATTGCGCCTGACGATTACTTGCGTGTGTGCGCTTCTACGCATCGTTTGCCTCCTGCAGGCTTAGAGCCGCAGCAATTTGTCGATATATATGAAGCTTACGAAACCGAAAAAAATGCGCATACTTGCATCGATTTTAACGATATTCTTCTACTCTGCTGCCATATTTTACGAAATTTTCCGGAAGCTGCAAACCGTATTAAGCAATCAATCGGATGGATCACAGTTGATGAATATCAGGATGTGTCTCCTTTACAGCATGAATTGTTGCGATTATGGATGGGGCAGAACCGCGATATTTGCGTAGTGGGCGATCCTGCGCAAACAATCTACTCGTTTGCAGGTGCGAATAGTTACTATTTGCTTTCATTTCCGCAAGAATTTGCGCCTCTTGGTGCAGATATTAGTTTGAATACTGACTACCGCTCCACAGAACGCATCGTAGGTCTTGCTAATAGAGTGCTTGCTGCTTCTGCACATAAAAAGGATTACGTAAAAGTTAAAGCTGTAACGAAAGGTGGTGTTCGCGTTAGTCAGCAAGTTTTTGCCACCGATGTTGAAGAAGCTTTGGGCGTGGTTGAGCAAATTGCAAAACTTGTAAAAAGCGGTGCTGCGCATCTTGGGGAGTGCGCAATACTAACGAGAACCAATGCTCAACAGCAAGTAGTTTGTAAAGCGTTAAAAGCAGCAAAACTTCCGTATCGCGTGAGAAAAGACGTGGGGTGGCAGCGAAATGTTTTAGAGGATGCACAAAGCTATGGTGCTCAAGGTATTTCTGACGTTTTTGCATCTTCTAATATTTCAACTGTTACTGTTTCAACTATTCATGCTGTTAAAGGTTTAGAGTTTGCGCATGTTTACGTAATTGGCTGTTCTGAAGGGCTTATTCCTTTTGGCTCTACGGCTGATGACAGTGCCTTGGAAGAAGAGCGCAGACTTATGTACGTTGCAATAACTCGCGCAGAAAAGACTTTGCATCTTTCTTACGCTTCTAGAAAAGACAGTGGAACTGGCATGAATCGCGTGCCTAGCCGCTTTCTTGCTTAATCTCGCGGCATAAATTTTACGCTCGTGCACAGTTTATGCCGTTTTTTGGCTTGCAACCGACTTTTTCTTTACACAATTGCACAGTTTATGCCGTTTTTTTGGCGTGAAAGCGGCATAAATTTTACATAGTTGCACAGTTTATGCCGTTTTGAGCGTTGATGTCGATTATTTAGCTGGATTGTTGTTGGGGCAGGAGTTTTATTCGCCGTCAGCATCAGTTTCGTCGGAATTGCCGGTTTCGTCGCCGGTTTCGCTGTTTTGCTTCTTTTGGCGCGCATCCTCTTCCAAAAGCTTGCTAAGTTCAGCATCCCAATCATTTGTGCCTAAATCGTCTTCTGTTAATTTTTCAAACGATTTTTCGTTAGGCGCATTTTCGATAGCGTTAGCAGTATTTTTGTTACTTTCGTAATTGTCCGCACTTTCGTGACTTTCGCTAGTTTTTTCAGTTGCTTCATTAGTTTGATTAGACTGAGTTTCTGTTGCATTTTTTGCAGCAGCTTCCGTTGCATCCTCCGCATCGGATTCTTTCGTAACTTCGTCACCAGCTTTACTTTCGTTACCAGCACCGTCACCTGCATTACCAACGCCAGCGTCTTTCGTAACTTCGCTAGCTTCCGGCAAAGTTGGCAACAAATCTGGATGACTCCACAAGCTATCTCGCTCTTCAATACCGCGCTCGCGAGTCAACTTTTCCCACAATTGTGATGCTTCACGCATACGGCGAGGGCGCAAGTGCAAACCAAGTAACGATTCAAACGTCACTTCTGCAGGCCCTCCCGCAGCTCGCTCGCGACGCATCATCTCTCGCAACTGCTCAATGTGCACAATATGAGCCATTCCAGACTGCCATGTGACGCAATCAACCCAACCTTCAACAAGTGCAAGCAAAGTTTCCAAACTGTGCAAAGCTTGACGCTGCTCTTCAGAATCATTGCTGCCAATATTTTGCAAATTAACAGCTCCTGAAATTGCTTCCGGATTCATTGTTTCCACGTCGCGAAGCTGTTCTTCCATAGCTTCTAAGTCAATGTTTATTCCGTTTGCGTACTTAATAATCAGCGCTTCAAATCGTGGCATAAGCCATGGCACGGATGCAAATAATCTTGCGTGTGCAGCTTCTCGCAAAGCCAAATAATTCATGACTTCTGTAATATCCAATTCCCACACTTTTGCATACTCAATGCAATTATATGGAATTAATCCGCCTGCAGGATTTTGTAAAAGCGCAAGACCTTGATCAAAACTGCCGTGCACTTCGTGTGAAAGTGCTCCAGCTGCTTGACCTAGTTGCATAGCAAACGAAGTGTTTCCAAGCAGTTTCATTAGTTGCGCTGGATTATTCATTCCTTCAGGCAGCGGAATTGGCACAACTCCTGCAAATAATCCTTTTACTTCAGCATCATCCACATCGCGGAATCGCTCTTCAATAACAGAAGTGAGTGCTTCGTTTACTGATTTTGCAACAGGATTAGCGAATTTAACCCAAGCTTCCAGCGTTTTTTCTACCCAATCAGCTCTAGATAATACTTCTGGCGTTCCAGGAGCAGGATTGAAATTGCACGTTATATCTAGCCACAAGTTCGCTTGGCTTAAAGCTCTTCGTGTGGCATCTGCTACGTCTGCATTTACATTTCCTTGATCGCCATTAGCGTGCTGTAGAGCAATAGATTGCGCTAACTTGCGATTAATTGGCCCTTCTTCAAGTGTTGCTTCCATTTCGTATGGATTATTAAGACCGCCTGCACTAAAAGCTTGCATCATTCCGCGAACTTCGTCTGGTTTAGGAAGCTTATCTGGATTCTGATTTAAGAGTTGTTCGCGTAGCTCAAAAGGAAGCTGATCAAGTTGTTTCCATGCTTCTTCTCCTTGTATTGGCCCAAAGCATTCAATGAGCCATTGGTGAATTGCATCGTCATTCATGAGCGTATCCTTCTCGTGCCACGTGTTGCATAATTTACAGTTTTTATTTTTATACGTTTCGTATCTGCACGTATTTGTACGTATTTTATGAGTATTTATACGTATTTTACACGTCTTTATATGCGAGTTTAGCGCATCTTCTTAATAAAAATATTTTTTAATACAAATATTCTACTCGATAATATGGTTTTATGCGCTATAACTTGCGTGCAAATATATTTTAAAGCAAAACTATATAGGGCTTGTGTCATGATACAAACATGTTTCGCTTTTCTACAGGTGCTAGTGTATTCCGTACGTGTTTTAGATTCTTGCGCTCGCTGCCTCATGCTTTAGTTTTGTACATTACTTCGCATTCTTTGCGATATTTTGCAGGATTCTTTACAGTAATTGTTGCAATTTTTGCGTTGTCGCTTCCAAGCGCATACGTTGTAGAAGAGCCTGGTCCAACGCAGGATGTTTTAGGATCCCTATCAAATACTCCTGTGATTGATATGTCTGGTTCTCGAGTAAAAGAGAATCATGATACTGGTAAGTTATTGTTGATTACTGTCAATGTTTCTGGTGTTCCTGGATATGAAGTTTCAACATTTTATTCATTGACTTCATGGATGGATCCTCATAAAACTTTGTTGCCTCGTGAAGCTATTGTGCCAGTAGGGCAGAGTGCTGATGAGTATGAGAAGGAATCCACAAATGAGATGGATGATTCGCAAAGTCTTGCTCAAAATGTTGCGTTGCAGTACGCGTCTAAGCATCTTGGAATTAAAAAAGAAGATGTAAAAGTTCGTTTACATATTGAAGATATTGGTGGACCGTCTGCTGGAATGATGTACACTCTAGGGATTCTTGACAAACTTACTCCTGAACAAGAAACTGGTGGTAAGACGATAGCCGGAACTGGAACTATTGAAAAATCGCAAAAAATTGGCGAAATTGGCGGTATTCGGTTAAAGATGATTGCAGCTAAAAGAGATGGGGCCACTTGGTTCTTAGCACCTTACGATAATTGCAATGAAGTTGTTGGGCATGTGCCACAAGGCTTGCGCGTTGTAAGTGTAAAAACATTGGATGATGCTTACAGAGCGTTAAAAGCTATTGGTTCTGGTCATGGGGCAAATAAATTGCCAAGCTGCAATGTGAAATAAAACTACAAACCAAATAAAGCAGAAAATAGATAAAGCAGAAAATAGATAAAAAAGAAAGTGGGCGATGAGGGACTCGAACCCCCGACATCCACCGTGTAAAGGTGGCGCTCTAGCCAGCTGAGCTAATCGCCCGTTCGCAACAAATTAAAAACATACATGATGGTGTGTACGAATGCAACGTGTGGCGCGCGTCGTAACAATCGCGTACAGTATACTGAATAAGAACATGTGCTCAGGAGGTCGATATTCGATGGCTCAGAAACCTGATACCGCTCGTAATGCTTCAGCAATGGAGCGTGTGGGTAAGCGTAAGTTAGGATATAACGTCGCGCAGGTGAATGCTTTTCTAGAGCGCGCTCACACTTTGTACGAAAGCGATGAAGCTCGACTCACGCAGAAAGATATTCAAGAGGTTTCTTTTGACTTGGAGCGTAATGGTTACATTATTGGTCAAGTTGATGCTGCGTTATCGCGTTTGGAACGTGCGGTAGTAGATAAGTGCACTGAGCAAGAATTGGCGCAATGCGGACGAGTTGCATGGAAAGCTCGTGTAGAAGCGCTTTATCGTAAACTTTTGCAACATGCTCAAAGAGATTATCGAGATCGTTTTGATCGTGGCTCTTCGCGTCACCCATCTTATGCGCGTAAACAAGTGGATATTATGGTCGATCAAGCCTTAGATAAGATTGCTCTTATGCTTGGTCATGAGCTTGAGTGGGAAACCGACAAAGAAACATTGCAAGATATTGATTCTGCTTATGTTTCTAATGTGATTTTTACGCAGAAAAATGGTAAGCACGGTTATGATGAGCGTCAAGTTGATTATTATTTAAACGCTTGTGTGCGTTTGCTTAGCAGCTTGGAATCTTTTGAGCGTGTAGAACAGTATGTTGATGCGGATAATAGTAGTTCCTCATACTCTCGAGCAGAATCTGAATCTTATTCTGCTCCTGCTTCTGTTCCTCCTTCCGTTCCACCTTCTGTTATTCCTGTAACTAAAGCTGAAGAGCCTGCTAAATCTTCAGAATCTACGGAATCTTATAACCATTATGAAGAGCCTGTTCCATCATTTGCTCCTTCAAGAAAGCCTGCATCTGATTTCAGTGCTGCTTCTGCTGCTTCTTCCGCTTCTGCCACTGAACCTTCTGCTTCTTCAATATTCAAACCTGTTGAGGATGCTGTGGAAGATGAAGACACTGCGGATAGGTTGCCTAAGATTGCACCTCGCTCAATACCTAGCGTGCCAAATCATGATAAACAAAGCATTTTTGCTCCTGTAGATTATGCTAATCAAGATTCCAATGATTCGTTTGAAGCGTTAAATAAGTCTGAGCGCGCAATATTTACACCTCATGCTGCTGCAAGTAAGCCTTCTAATGTTCTTAACGATACTGATAGCAATGATGAGCTTTTGCAAAGCGCTACAGTAATGCGAAACTCTTCTGAATCTTCTGTACTACCTCCTTCTTTCACTCCTGCAGCTCGTAATCGCAATAATTCACCTGCTGCACCTAAGCCTGTTGCTGCTCCTGCACCGGCTCCTGCTGAGTCAATTCCATCATTTGCTCCTCAAGATCCTGCACAGCATTCGTCGCAGCATTCCTCGCTTAATATTCCGGAGTTGCATGTTTCTGATTTGCAGCCGAGTAAGCCATTGAGTTTAGATATTCCAGATTTGTCATTCCCAATTATTGGCCATATTGATGAATCTACTAATTTCGGTAGCTCTTCTCAAAGCGGCGACGATTCGGAAAATAACGATCGTAATTAATCTAACTATTAAAAAAGATATAGTTTGATTCATGCCATTGTATCGCGATGAAGCTGTTGTGCTTCGTACTTTTCCTTTAGGTGAAGCGGATAGGATTGTTGTGCTTCTTACTAAGCGGCATGGTAAAGTTCGTGCTGTTGCGAAGGGAGTTCGTAGGCTTAAATCACGTTTTGGTGGTCGTCTTGAGCCGCTTATGCGTGTTGATTTGCTTCTTGCGCAAGGTAAATCTTTGGATGTAATCTCGCAGGCTGTTTCTATTGCTGCTTATGCTGGTGAAATTTGTGCAGATTATACGTCCTATGAGTATGCAAACGTCATGCTTGAAGTTGTGGATTTGCTTGTTTCTAACGAATATACAGATGAATACAGGCGTGAATATCAAGATACGCTAGGGCAGTATCGTCTGCTTACTGCGGCTTTACTTTCATTGTCTAAGCATAAGCATTCTCCTGATGCTATTGGCATGTCGTATATATTGCGAGCATTGTCATTAGCTGGGTGGTCTCCGCGACTACAGGCTTGTGTTGTATGTGGCAAAAATGAAGATTTATGCTATTTTTCGCCTTGCACAGGTGGAATGATGTGTGCAAGCGATCACACTCCGGATTCAATAGTTTGTGCTAATTCGACGCGTTTGCAATTGTGTGCGCTTGCGCAAGGAAACTGGTCTGTTCTTGACGGAGTGTCGGTTGATTCTTCTACTATGCGATGCGTTCAGCAATGGGCTGAATATTATCTTGAGCGACCTATTCGTTCGATGGGGTTGTTACATTCGTAAGTATGGCTTTTGAAAACGTGGATTATAAGTCGCTTGATATTCCAGCGGCTCCTTTTAGTGACCCTTCTCGCATACCAGATTTTCCTAAGGGCAAAGTGCCTCGTCATGTCGGTGTGATTATGGACGGAAACGGACGCTGGGCAAAAGAGCGCGGAATGATTCGAACCGAAGGTCATAAAGCTGCAGAACCGGTAGTTTTTGACGTTATTGCAGGAGCTATAGAAGCAGGAGTTCGTTATTTAAGCTTATACACTTTTTCTACCGAAAATTGGAAGCGATCTCCGCAAGAAGTGCGCTTTTTAATGGGATTTTCTAGGGAGATTATTCATAGGCGAGTTGCACAAATGAACGAGTGGGGAGTGCGAGTTCGTTGGGCAGGTCGTCGTCCTCGTTTGTGGAAGTCTGTTATTGACGAGTTGGAAAAAGCGCAAGAAATCACCAAAAATAATAAAACCATTGACGTTGTTTTTTGCATAAATTACGGCGGTCGTGCGGAAATTGCGGATGCTTGCGCGCAAATTGCGAAAGAAATTCGAGACGGCAAAATTAAAGGCGATCGCGTAAGTGAAAAAATGATTGCTGAGCACTTGTATAATCCGGATATTCCAGATTGCGATTTGGTGATTCGCACTTCCGGCGAGCAGCGCACTAGCAACTTTTTGCCTTGGCAAGCATCCTACGCGGAACTTGATTTTGTGCCGGAACTATTCCCGGATTACGGCCGCGAAGCGCTGTGGAGATCAATCGACCGTTATGCGCATCGCGACCGCAGATTTGGTGGCGTAAAAAACGCCTAGTATCTCACTAAGATTTGTTACTTTTCGCTAGCGAGCCAAGCGCAAGCTGCTACAACTGCAGCTGCTAATCCGCGATTAAGAGTGGGCTGCAAATCTGGGGCGAATGCCGGATTGTGATTTCCAGGAGCATTCTGCATATCCGCAAAACCACCTAAGCCCCAGTAAGCGTAAGGAGTTTTAAAAGCGTTCGCGACTATAGAAAAATCTTCCGAAGCAGAAGCGCGCGAAATATCTACAGAATCTTCTCCAAAGTATTCATCAAAAGCTTTACGCACGCGCAAAGACGCATTCTGATCATTATTCGTAAGCGGATAGCGATCATAATACGTAAACTCTGGTTCTTTAGGACATCTTGCAAGCTCGCACTCTCCACGCACAATTCGTTCAATAGCATTGTGCACAAATTCTTGAGTATCTTCGCTATAAGTTCTTGTGTTAATTAAAAGCTCGGCATCATCAGGAATAATATTCGACTTACTTCCTGCATTAAGCGCGCCAACTGTAACAATTGCGTAATCTTTAGCTGCAAGTTCGCGAGAAACAATCGTCTGCAATTTAAGCACAATTGATGAAGCAACAACCACCGGGTCAACGCTCAACTCAGGCATAGAACCATGCGAACCTTTACCAAAAATGTGCACGCGAATCGAAGCTGCAGTAGTTAAGAATGCGCCCGAACGAATACCGACTGTTCCTGCAGGAATAGCACCCAACACATGCTGACCAAGGTAAACGTCGGGCTTTGCAATCATGCTCGTAATGCCATTTTCCACCAAGTCTTTTGCGCCTTGAGCTGTTTCTTCTCCAGGCTGAAAAATGCCAATGTACGTTCCTCTCCAAGCATCTTTATGTTCATTAAAAGCCTTCAAGGCACCAAGTAGGCTGGAAATATGAAAATCGTGACCGCAAGCGTGTGAAACTCCAACCGTTTTGCCATTTTCGTCTTGCGTGCTAACTGTTGAAGTGTAATCTTTTCCTGAATTTTCTTTAATTGGAAGCGCATCGATATCCGCTCTCATAGCAACAACAGGACCTTCGCCGTTTTTAATTTCTGCCACAACGCCTGTTTTTCCAACTCGCTTTGTTTCAATCCCAGCTTTGCTAAGAATATCAATAATTGTTTGAGCTGTATGATCTTCTTTCATTGACAGTTCAGGATGTTGATGAAAGTATTTGTATTGTTTTTCTCGTTCTGCTTGGGTTTCATCTAAATCGGATAATATTTTTTGAACTGCCGTAAGTTGCAGCATAAATTCCTGCTTTCCTTTGTTTTATTATAACTTTTTTGAGTTTTGAGATTATTTGAGATTATTTGATTTCAGTTTTATTTTTCTTTATTTCGTTCGTTGAGAATTTTATCTACAAGCGCACTTTTTGCGTCAATTTGATTGCTAAAACCAGGGCGAATATCTAATTTTAGTATTACTCCGGTACGGTATCCTTTGCTGACTAAAGCCATTGTAGCGTCTTTTACAACGCGCATAACGTCATCAAATTCGCCCTCAATATTCGTGAACATTGCGTTAGTTTCGTTCTTTAATCCAGAATCGCGAATTACTTGTACGGCATCCGCCACGTACTCGCTCAACTCGTCTCCGACTCCGCTTGGAACAATACACAACGCTGCGACCGTGTTAGTTTTGTGAGCGTTTGTGTGGTCGTTTGTATTCCCGTTATTATTTTCACTCATAGTAACAATCCCTTTAAAATCGTAATCTTACGCAAATTTAGCAAAACAAGACAACGCCAAATAATGCGTCAACAAACTTATAAATTTGCGTTACTTTAACAGTTACTTTAACAATTTTACAAGCGTCACAGGGTTTTTCTATAATAGCAACGTTTTCACCCGAATTTTCTAGTTTTACGAAAAGGTGTATTGTGGCTGTTTCAAAGCTTGATGAAGTCGTCTCCTTGGCTAAGCGTCGAGGATTTGTGTTCCCAGCCGGCGAAATTTACGGTGGCACGCGTTCTGCGTGGGATTACGGCCCACTCGGTGTTGCGTTGAAAGATAATATCAAGCGCGAATGGTGGCGCTACATGGTGACCACGCGTGGAGATGTTGTTGGAGTGGATACTTCCGTTATTCTGCCTTCACAGGTGTGGGTTGCTTCCGGTCACGTTTCCGTGTTTAACGATCCTTTGATCGAGTGCTTGAATTGCCATAAGCGTCATCGTGCAGATAAGTTGGAAGAGTCTTATGCTGAAAAGCATGGCGACAAAATGCCAGAAAATGGCTTAAAAGACATTGCTTGCCCAGATTGCGGTACTCGCGGAAACTGGACTGAGCCACGCGACTTCAACATGATGCTTCGCACTCATTTAGGACCGGTTGAAGACGAAAATAGCTTGCATTATTTGCGTCCAGAAACAGCTCAGGGCATTTTCGTTGACTTTAAGAACGTCATGACTTCTACTCGTCAAAAGCCACCTTTCGGTATTGCAAATATTGGTAAGTCTTTCCGCAACGAAATTACGCCTGGAAACTTCATCTTCCGCACTCGCGAGTTTGAGCAGATGGAAATGGAATTCTTCGTAGAGCCTGGAACCGACGAAGCTTGGCACCAGTATTGGATTGACACTCGCGTGCGTTGGTATGTTGATTTGGGTGTGAAGCCAGAAAACTTGCGCATGTATGAGCATCCTAAGGAGAAGCTCAGCCACTATTCCAAGCGCACTGTCGATATTGAATACAAATTCGGCTTCCAAGGTTCGGATTGGGGAGAGCTTGAGGGTATTGCAAACCGTACTGACTACGATTTGTCTGCTCATGCTAAGCATTCCGGCGAGGATTTGAGCTACTTTAACCAGGCTACTGGCGAAAAGTATGTGCCTTACGTTATTGAGCCTGCGGCTGGTCTCACGCGCTCGCTTATGGCATTCTTGGTTGATGCTTACGACGTTGACGAAGCTCCAAACACTAAGGGCGGAGTTGACAAGCGCACTGTTCTTCGACTTGATCCTCGTTTGGCTCCTGTTAAAGCTGCAGTTTTGCCTTTGAGCAAGAAGCCAGAATTGCAAACTGTTGCTCGAGATTTGGCTGCAGATTTGCGTCAGCATGATTGGGTTATCGATTACGATGAGGCTGGTGCTATTGGTCGCCGCTATCGTCGTGAGGACGAAATTGGTACTCCTTTGTGCGTAACAGTCGACTTCGATACTTTGGAAGATCATGCTGTTACAATTCGCGAGCGCGACACTATGCAACAAGAGCGCGTTTCCTTGGACAAGGTTGCAGATTACGTTGCTAGCCGAATTAACGAAAAACGTGTTAAGTATCCGCAAGGTCCTGTTGAAATCGTTGGTACTCGTGCAGCCGACGGCGCTACGGATATTGCTAAAGAAGCTGGCGAAGACGAGTCTAAGCCTGTACAAATCGCTACTGCTGGCGGATTGTACTAATACGCGTTTGAGTAGTGCTTAAGCATTAATAAGCAAAATTATTATTATAGTGAACGGAGTTAAAGCAATATGAATTTTTCTATAAAACCAGTGGATTTAGGGAAAGTTCATATTGCAACTCCTGTTGTTCTATCTCCAATGGCTGGGATCACTAACTGGCCATTTCGCGTAATTTGCCGCGAATTTGGTCCGGACGGGCTTTACGTAGCAGAAATGATTACAGCGCGAGCTCTAGTTGCACGAAATCCAAAAGCGCTTAGACTTTGCCGTTTTGCTCCTAGCGAAAAAGTGCGCTCTTTGCAGCTTTATGGTGTAAATCCTTCTATTGTTGAGCAGGCAGCTCGAATTGTTGTCGACGAAAACATGGCTGACCACGTTGACTTAAACTTCGGCTGTCCAGTTCCAAAAGTGACGCGACGCGGCGGCGGTTCTGCTCTTCCTTGGAAAACTGATTTGTTGCAAGAAATTTTGCATCGCGTTGTTTCTGTTTGTGAGCCAGCAGGAATCCCTGTTACGGCTAAATTCCGTGTTGGAATTGACGAGAATCATGAAACTTTTATTCAAGCTGGTCATATTGCACAAGAAGAAGGATGCGCTGCTGTAACTTTGCATGCTCGCACAACTGCAGAATATTACGGTGGTCATTCAGACTGGCAGCGTATTGGTGAGCTTGTAGAGGCGCTGAATATCCCCGTTTTTGGCAATGGTGATATTTGGGGTGCTGAAGATGCGCTCGCAATGTTTAAGGAAACTGGTTGCGCTGGCGTTGCTATCGGTCGAGGATGCCAAGGTCGCCCATGGTTGTTTGCTGATATTCGCAATGCTTGCGAAGGTAGCGATAATCGTGTGAATCCTACTTTGGCAGAAGTTGGTTCCGTTATTTTGCGTCACTTGAAGCTTTTAGTTGAGTTTTATGATGGTGACGAGCGTATGGCTGTTCACGACTTGCGTAAGCATGTTGCTTGGTATTTAAAGGGCTTTCCTGTTGGTGGTGGCACTCGTAAAGCGTTTATGGAGTGCGAGTCGATTGAGGATGTTCAACGTAATCTCGATATGCTTGATGGTTCTCTTCGTTTGCCAGAAAAGGTGTTAGACACGCCGCGTGGACGAGTTAGATTTGCTAAAAAAGTTCATTTGCCGTATGGGTGGTTAGATTCTCGTACAACTAGTCACGAAGAGCGAGAGGCGTTATTTGGTGATGATCCAATGGATGCAAGTTACTAGTGTTTTCTAGGGCTTTCGTCATTTTTTTGCTCTGATTATTTCGAGAATATTCTATTAAAATCACCTTGTGCTCATATTTGCATATAGCACGGTGTATTATCAAAGCAGTGACATTTTTTCAGTTTATTGTGAAAACGTCGTCAGTATCGAGCGTTTTGCGCTAAAATATTGTGTAAACGTGCGTGAGTGACAGGAGATAACGGTGAGCGAGATTGCCCAGACTGACAATTTCAACGACAAAACCATCATCAAGGTAGTCGGCGTCGGTGGTGCCGGCGGTAACGCCGTCAATCGGATGATCAGCGAGGGCCTACAGAATGTAGAGTTTGTGGCCATTAATACTGACGCTAAAGATTTACTGCGTTCTGATGCTGATGTAAAGATTTCATTATCTGATGCTTCGAGCCGAGGCTTAGGCGCTGGTGCTGATCCTGAAAAGGGTGCTAAGGCTGCGCAGGATCATCAATCAGACATTGAAGAGGCACTTAAAGGTGCTGACATGGTGTTTGTTACCTGCGGTGAAGGCGGCGGCACAGGTACTGGTGCAAGCCCAATTGTGGCTCGTGCGGCTCATCAGCAAGGTGCTTTGACTATTGCTGTTGTTACACGTCCATTCGGTTTTGAAGGACCGCAACGTGCTGCATCTGCAAAACTTGGTATTGAGAATCTTCGCAAAGAAGTTGACGCGTTGATTGTTATTCCAAACGATCGTCTTTTGGAAATTTCTGATCGTACTATTGGAATTATTGAAGCATTTAAGACGGCAGATACTGCGTTGCTCGCAGGTGTGCAAGGCATTACTGATTTAATTACCATGAATTCTTACATTCATGTTGATTTCTCTGATGTTACAGCTGTTCTTCGCGGAGCGGGTACCGCATTGTTCGGTATTGGTGCTGCAAAAGGCGAGGATCGTGCAACTCAGGCAGCTGAAATTGCTATTAGCTCCCCATTGCTGGAAGAAAGCATTGAGGGTGCTCACGGTGCTTTGATTAATATCGCAGGTCCAAGTGATTTGAAGCTTCAGGAAGCTTCTGCTGCAACTGAACTTGTTCGTAAAGCTATTCATCCAGAAGCTCAAATTATTTGGGGTCTTTCCCTCGATGATTCTTACGGCGATGAGGTTCGAGTTACGGTTATTGCTGCTGGATTTGATGCTCATCCTAAGGCGGAGGAGTCCTCAGCTAAAGCTGGTCAGTTTGTTGATATGCAAGCAGATGTTAAGCCTGTAGCTCCTGCACAGTCTACCTCATCTTTCAAAGAGGAAGCTCAAGCTGCTCCACAAGTAGAACAACCTGCTTCTATGCCTTCTATGTTTGAGCCTGCAATGAATCAGCAATATTCTCCTGCGGCAGCTCCTGTACAGCAGCCTGCCGAACCTGACGAATTAGATATTCCTGATTTTCTGCGTTAAGCGTGACGAGAGGAGGGTTGCTTCATGGCTGGCTTTATGAAGAACGTGATGTCATACGTTGGTATGGCAGATGTGCCTGAGGATGATGATTATGCTGAATCTGATGTTCAAGAAACGTCATTCGATAATGATCGCTCGGTAACTCCTGCTGTGTCGCAACATGGTAATGATTTGCGTGGTGGTTCTGCTCGTGCGAATGCTAGTCGTATGAGTCGTATCACTACAATTCATCCTAAGTCTTACGATGATGCGCAAATGGTAGGTCGTGCTTTGCGTGACGGTGTTCCAGTGGTTTTAAACCTTACTGGTGTAACTGAATCGGTTGCGTATCGTATTGTTGATTTTTCTGCTGGAGTTGTATTTGGTGTTCGCGGTTCTATTGAGCGTGTGACTCCTAGGGTATTTTTGCTAAGCCCAGCACAAGTGAATATCAAAGTAGAGGATGCTCCGAACGACAATACCGCGCGTGATTTGTTCTCCTAAAAATTGTATTTGCTAAAGAATTAATTGAGCAGCGTTTGTTTAACAACTTTCGCTGCTTTTTTATACTTTTTGGTAGCATAAAAGCGATGCGTACGAGCATGACTAAAATCATGCGAATTTAAACTAAAGGCATATAGCCCAAATAACGAAAGTAATCTCATGAGCATTGAAAATGAAAACGAAAACACTATGCAAGCCAAGCAACGCACTGTATTGTCGTTTGTGCGTCGTTCTGGGCGCTTAGATGCGCGTTTACAGCACGCTCAGGAGCGTTATGCAAGTCAGTACCTGCTAGACGTTACTGAAGCGCCTGGCTCATTTAGATTGCGCGAAAATTTGAACATTACGCATGATTGGATTAGCGATAAGTGGGGGAATGATAATCCGCTTATTGTTGAAATTGGTTCCGGGCAAGGCGAAAACATTGTTGCTGCAGCTGAACGTTTGCCGGAAACTAACTTTTTAGCGCTTGAAGTTTATGATCCAGGCGTTGCTCACACAATGCTTCTTGCTGGAAAGCAAGGTTTGACTAATCTTCGTATTGCGCAAATTAACGCTCCTGATTTCTTCGCTGCGTGCGACTGCGGAGTTTTAGAAGAAGTTTGGACTTTCTTCCCGGATCCATGGCCTAAAATGCGCCACCATAAGCGTCGTATTGTGCAGCCAGAGCTTGCCTCTACAATACACCAGGCGTTGCGTAGAGGGGGTGCGTGGCGCATTGCTACAGATATTGAGGACTACGCTTTGCATGTGCATGAGATTATGGATTCTCGCGAAGATTTTGCAAATATTGGCGAATTAAGCGCAAGTCTTCCAATTGAGCATGTAGGGAAAGGTACAGCTGATACTGCAGCAGCTCTTCCGCACGCAGATTTTAGCGAGTCTGAGCGCTTTGCTGGTCGAGTTCTTACGAATTTTGAGCGCAAAGGCTTGGAAGCTGGTCGCACGATTCACGACTTCACCTACATAGTACAATAATGCTTTGCCGCCGCTGTTCTCGTAGCTTTGCAGTTGTACTTAGCCTCAACACGCCGTGAGTTGCGCGACTCTTTTTTGAGTGTTAATATCATATGGTTTGGTTCGAAGCCCCCTTCGTCTAACGGTTAGGACACCAGACTTTCAATCTGACAACAAGAGTTCGACTCTCTTAGGGGGTACAAATTACAACGCCGCTGGGTTTCCAGCGGCGTTTTTCGTTTTTCGTATTTCTGATTTTTGTATTTCTATTTTTACTGCTTACCCTATTTTTGCGCAGCAATTAGTTTTTCATATATTTTTTCTATAAATCGATATAACATCTGACAATGTATTAAATATCACAAAAGGTATGTTGTGCTTTTTAGAGATGATACACTTTCTCATTGGTACTTCTGCCCGGGCTGCGTAGGTCAGGAAGTATTCAATTCAGTAATTTACAATGCGCAGCAGCTTAAAAAAGGATTTCCTATGAGCGATATTTTCAATACAAATAATAATGGATTAGAATCATCTAATTGTGTAACGGATCAAGTGGATAGTAATGCTGCTTCTAGTATTAATAGGGTTGTAAGCATGCGTTGGCGTGTTGCAGATATCGCATTAGGTGCTGCTCTTGCTGCTGTTTTTGGCGTTATCTTGTATGGCTATGGCTTAGTGTTTATTCCTTTGATTCGTACTTTGAATGCAGCTGTTCTTCCTGGTTTTGCAAGCATCACGCATGGTGTTTGGTATTTGTCTGGAACTCTTGCAGTTTTGCTTATTCGTAAGCCAGGTTCTGCAGTGTATGTAAATGTCGTTGCAGCATTTGTACAGGTGCTTCTTGGAACTCCGTTTAATATGCGAGATACGCTTATTTCCGCACTTTTGCAGGGTGTGTTTGCGGAGATTCCGTTCTTAATTTTCCGTTTGCGAAAGTTTAATTTGACTTTAAGCGTTGTATCTGGATTATTGGTAGCGTTTGAATATGGAGTTTACTTAACATTTACTAAGTATCAAGGTAAGGCTCCAACTTATATTACTATTCACATGCTTAATGAGCTTATTAGTGGATTGTTGCTTTCTGGAGTGCTTGTGTGGTTTGTGTATTTGGCTTTGCGCAAAACTGGTGCTCTTGATAACTTCGCATCTGGACGTTCTGACCGAGCTTGAAATCATCTGGATTTCAAGCTCCTTCAGAGCGTCGAGCTTGCTCAGGTTGAAAGCACTGTGTGCTTTCAACGCAAGCGAGGTCTGCCTTCGTCGTTATTGACGGAGGCAGATTTTGGTTGGTGTGGTTTTGTGTTGGGTTTTGTTTGTTTGGATTTTGACTGAGCTTGAAATCATCGGTATTTCAAGCTCAGTAATCTTAAGCAAGGTCAAAAATTCGACTCACTGAGTTGGCGACGTTTATGGGTATGTGCTAATCTAGTCGTTGCTAACTTTGTTAGCGTGGGGCTTTAGCTCAGTCGGTTAGAGCAGCGGACTCATAATCCGTCGGTCCAGGGTTCAAGCCCCTGAGGCCCCACAAGATATTAATAATGCCACTTCATTATGGTTTATGAAGTGGCATTTTTGTATCTTATAATTTAAATTTTATTTTTTGTTTTATTTGTTATTTTCTGCCAATGACAAGTAATCTGGTATTTGCTTTGGATACTTAGGCCATGCTCCTTCTTGAGTGCACACGAATGCTGCAGTATTAACAGCTGCGCGATGCGCCTCTTGTAAGCTTTCTCCTTTAAGAATATGCGCTGTGAATGTTCCTGAGAACGAGTCCCCAGCACCAACTGTGTCAAGAACGTCAACGTGTGGAGTTGGGATAGTTGAGCTTTCTCCAGTGCTAGTAGTAATCGTACTAAAAGTAGAGCCGCCTGTAAGAATCACATAATCTAGTGCATAACGCGCTTGGAACCACTTGCAAGCTTCCTCGTCTGAAGTGTCGCGAATATTGAACATGTCGCGCAATAAGAATAGTTCCGAATCGTTAAGCTTAAATACTGTGGCTTCTTGAAGTAATGTGTCAATAAGATCCTTAGAGTAGTGATCGCTTCTAATATTAATGTCGAAGAACTTCATTGCTCCAGGCTTAGTATGCTTTAACAATTGTAAAATTGTGTCGTGAGTTTCTTGAGAACGTAAGCTTAGAGTGCCAAAACATACTGCATCTGCTCGTTCTACTAAATCAATGAGTTCTCGAGTGTAAAGAATATGATCCCATGCTATATTTCGTAGAATAGTGTACTCTGGTATTCCATTTTTTAGTGTTACTTCTACAGTGCTTGTTGGCCAAGCGTTGCGTTGAATAATTGAAGCGATGCCAGCTTTGTTTACTTTGTCAATCAGCTCATCGCCGAGTTGGTCTTGACCAACAGCACTAATCATGCAACTTTGCGCTCCGTGACACTGTGCGTGATATGCAAAATTTGCTGGCGCTCCGCCAACACGTTTTCCGTGTGGGAGTAAATCCCATAAAAGTTCGCCGAGTGAAAGAACAATTGGCTTAGTCATAAATATTCCTTTCGCGCGCGTCAGTGCAGCAAATTTGTAGAGCTATACTTTTTACTAAATATCTTCTCGCTTCTTCAAAAGCATTTTGATGCAAATTTTGCTTGTAAAAATGCTATATAAACAATTATGGTGCGCCCTTTCGATAAGTAACATGCGCAATGCGTGTTACGTTTCTATAGAGCGCACCATAAGTGCCATATTGCGTACGTTTAACTTAGCTTATGCTGGCGTACTATATTATTATTTCGTTTTATTATATTTTTCTATTATTTTGATTTGCTGCTTAATGTTGGAAAATATCACTTTTGTGAGCTTGTTCAGCCATCCATGCTTCTACATCATCGATTTGCTTTGGAATGTCAATAGAAAGCCATTCTGGACCGTTTTCAGTCATTAGCACATCATCTTCAATACGAATTCCAATTCCGCGCATTTCTTCAGGAAGCATCAAATCGTTAGCTGCAAAGTATAATCCTGGCTCAATAGTGAATATCATTCCTGGAGTAATTTTTGCGCCCTGATAAGACTCATAGCGTGCTTGTGCGCAATCGTGCACATCCAAACCAAGATGATGAGCAACGCCGCAAGCGTGCCAACGACGATGCTGTTGACCTTCTGGCGAAAGTGATTCTTCAACGCTAACTTTCAAAATTCCCCATTCGTGCAAGTGTTCGGCTAGAACGCGCATGCAAGCATGGTGAATATCGGAGTAGGTTGCACCTGGCTTAGCTGCCTCAAAACCGGCTTGTTGAGCGTCAAGAACGCACTGGTAAAGCTTCTTTTGCAAGTCAGTGAATTTGCCATTTGTTGGGAAAGTTCGTGTAATGTCAGCAGTGTAGAGGCTGTTAACTTCAACGCCGGCATCAATAAGTAGCAATTCTCCGCTGGAAACAACGCCAGTATTGCGCATCCAGTGCAAAATTGGTGCGTGCTTGCCTGAAGCAACAATAGTGTCGTAGCCTACTTCGTTTCCTTCCTCGCGAGCAACAGAATTAAAAGCACCCTCAATCATGCGCTCGGAATGCTCATGACCTAAAGCATTAGGCAAACGCGTAAGCATGCGGTCAAAACCAAGTTTTGTGGCTGCAATAGCTTTGCGCATTTCGCGAATTTCGTAGTCGTCCTTAAGCATTCGTGCTTCTGCAGCGAATTCGTGCAATTTGTCGTCTGCGCAAGTGTTTGCATCTTCATCAGTAAATCCACTTGCTTCGCGCATTGTTTCAACTTTTGCAGTAAGCTCAGGATCCGTTTCTCGAACAATTCGCACGCGAATGCCCTCACCATTAGCGTCGTCGCTTACATTCTTTGCAATAGCGTCGTCAAGTTCTGCAATATCGCGCGTTTCAATGCCGGTCATTGCTTTAAGTTCTTTTAAGCCTGCACGAGGGCCAACCCAATATTCTCCATAGTGAGGATCCTTGTAAAATGCTGAAGTGCTGTTATCTGCGCGTGGAGCTACAAAAAGCTCAGGCACATGTGTTTTTCCAGCCTTAGCTTCTTCGCCATCTTTGTTGACTGGCTCCATAACAAGCACAGCACCAGCCTCATAGTCTTGACCTAATCCAGTGTAGTAGGCAAATGTAGTGTCTGGGCGGAAAGCATAATCACAGTCGTTATTACGTACCTTTGGTTGTCCTGCAGGAATAACTAAACGTTCGCCTGGGAAACGTTTTGAAAGAGCCTCTAAACGAGCTGGAATATACCTACTAGATTCAAGAGCCTTAACTTCTGGCTCTTGGTTATCCCAGTTATTCGTCATAAAATCTTTAAAAGAATCACTGTTTGGACGAAGTGAACGGTTATTTACACGATCTTCTGTCTTTTGTGTTCCGTCAGCCTTTAGCTCTTCGCCGTGCTCAGTTGGCGTATATTCTGCCATTATGAGGCTCCTTAATTTTTGCTTGTTAATTTTTGCTTGCGCAAATTATACAAATAGTAAATAAACAGTCAATAAACTAACATAGTCTTATTTAGTGTTTTATGCGAGTTTTTTAGTGCAAAATAGCAAGATTTTATACGCAATTTACAAAGTGCGTTTAAAACGCTTTTGTCATGTGAATATTGTCACAACATATTTATATGCGTGTGTTGTTGGTATCAACTAATCTAGATAGTTGGAAAATGAGTGAGCGAGCGTAAAAATTAGGGGGAGTAGTTATGTCTATTGAAAATCCAAATCGCAATAATGAGCGAATTGTTGATATTGAACGCAATATTATGAGCCGAGCTCCAGAACATAATAAAACTAATCTCGACTTGGACCGCATGCGTCTTATTCTCGATATTTTAGGTCATCCAGAGCAGTCTATGCGTGTTATTCACATAACTGGTACGAACGGCAAAGGTTCTACTGCTCGAATGGCTGAGTCGATTTGTCGAGCATACGGTTTGCGAACCGGATTATATACTTCTCCACATTTGGAGCGCGTAAACGAGCGCATTATGATTGACGGACAGGAAATTAGTGACGATCAGTTCGTTGATGTGTGGGATCAAATGAAAGACATTATCGACATGGTTGACGCTCGCATGGAGGCTGACGGTAAGCCAAAAATGAGCTTTTTTGAAGTGCTTACAGCCATGGCAATTTGGGCTTTTGCGGATGCTCCTGTTGATGTTGCTGTTATGGAAGTTGGCATGGGTGGTGAATGGGATGCCACCAATGTTATGAATGCTGATGCTGCAATTATTGGGCCGGTTGATATGGATCACATGCAATGGCTTGGAAACACTGTTGAAGAGATTGCTCGCACGAAGGCTGGTATTATTAAGCCAAATTGCACTGTTATTTTGGGTCCTCAGCCGCATGAAGCTAAGGTTTTGCCAATTATTAAGGAAGTTGCGGAGCGCAATCATGCTACATTATTGCGCGATTCTTCTTATGGAGATGGCGAACTTGAAGTTGTGTCTCGTACTCCTGCAGTTGGTGGACAGGTTGTTACTTTGCGTACGCCTCTTGGCACTTATGAGGATGTTCCGGTTGACAAGTTTGGCAAACATCAGGCTCATAATGCTTTGGCAGCTCTTGCCGCTGCAGAGGTTGTGCTGCCTGTAAATGGTGCTTTGGATGGCGATTTAGTTGCAGAGGCTTTAAGCCAGGTTAAGGTTCCTGGTCGTATTGAGCAGGTTCGTACTTCGCCTACGATCATTATTGACGGTGGACATAACGTGAATGCTGCTGAGTCTCTTCGCGAAACTATTGAAGAAAACTATCATTTTGAGCAGCTTATTGGCGTTGTGGCAATGATGGCAGATAAGCAAGTTGAAGAATACTTGGGTGTTCTTGAGCCTATTTTGACGAAGATTGTTGTTACGCGTAATTCTTGGCGCGACCGTGTAATGGATCCAGAAGAGCTCGAAAAGATTGCTGTAGGCGTATTTGGCGAGGATCGCGTAATTCGTGTTGACGAGTTGCCGGATGCTATTCAAACTGCCGTTGATTTAGTTGATGAAGACGATGAGCTTGGTGTGGGCTATGGTCACGGAGTGCTTATTTGCGGTAGTTTCGTCACTGCAGGAGACGCGCGCACAATGCTTGTTGAGCACGTGAATCCGGATCTAAAAAAGCCAAAGGATCAGCGCGTAGCAATCCACCCAAATATTGACGAGTCCTGAAAATTAAGCCATCTTTTGCTACTTAATTCGCAAAGATTTAGCTTTTTCTACAGTATTTTTTACGAGTACTGCTTGAGCGTCAACTAACGGTATTTGCGGGAGAGGGAAAGCTTCATTAAGCACGCTTAATTCTGTGCAACCCAAAATAAGTGCGTCGCAACGGCACGCTCCTGCAGGATCGAGCATGTCGCTTAAAACGGACTCGTAACGGCGTAAATTAAGATCGCCTGTGCCTTTTACATCATCATAAATAAGCGATGTAATGCGTTTTTGTAAATCGTCGTCGGGTGCTACGAATGTGTATCCTGCTTCTTCTATAGCGCGCTGATACACTTCAGCTTTACGCGACCCTGCAGTACCTAAGAATCCAATACGGTTACATTTAGACTTTGGGTAACGTTTAGAAACTTCAGCTACAGCACCACGTGGCATATGCATAATTGGCACGTCGGTAAGTGCTTGGAACTTATCGTAAAAGTAATGCGCAGTATTGCACGTGAGCACAATAAATGAAGCACCCATCGCAGTTGCTTTAGCTATGTCGTCTGCAAGAGTAGGGAATGGGCTTTCGGATGATTCGCCAACAATATATGCTGTTCTATCTGGCACAGAAGCATCATTGAACACCACATAATCTAAAAACTCTTGATCATTATGCGCATGCGTTTCTTTGTTAAGTAAACGAATATAGCTTTCTGTTGCAAGTGTGCCCATGCCGCCAAGTACAGCAAAAAACGGACGTTTCATTGTCTCATATTCCCTTCAAAGTTACGTAATAATTTTCACGCTTTATTGCGGAAAAATTCTGCATAACGTCTTGTGTAAATTGAAAACATATGACGAATCATCAACCAGCGTAGCAGATTCATATCTTTTTTATATTCTAGCGTAGTGCCCCAATCGCCACGACGAATCATATTAAGACCGCGCTTCTTTTCATCGCCTTCTGCTACATAATTGCAAAATATCGATCGCGGAATCTCCATCCACAGCTTTTCTCCACGGCCGAACACAGTATTCCCGTCAAAAGGCTTATGGTCAATTAAATCTTCAACAAAATATTTAGCAATATTAAATCCGTTTAAAGTGACGAAATAGCTTGAACGTCCTTGACGTAAATTGATTTCAAAAAGCTTATATTTTCCGTCTCTCTCATCGTATTTCATATCAAAATTAGCTACGCCAACGTAATGTATATCTTCCAAAAATGCTTTAATATTTTGGAAAACTTCTTCATTGTAGTCTGGAATAATAGCTGCATAATTTCCGATTGCTTCTGGAGTTGGATCCTCTAGTAGAGGGTGTCCTAGAAACATCATGCGCACATGATGATTGCTATCAACGTAAGCATTTAGCACACGCATGCGGCTGTCGTCTCCAGGAATAAAGTCTTGCAAAATCATTTCGTCATCGTAGCCAGCTTTGTACGAGCGTTGAATAAGAGTATCAAGTTCTTGCGGAGTATTGATAATAAAAGCTTTTTTGCGTCCCTCAAAATCAATGTCAAGCCATTTAGTGCTATTCGCTGGTTTCATAGCAATAGGGAAGCTGAATGGCAAATCTTCATAAGCGTGCGCTGCTACTTCTTGAGCGTTTACAACTTTAGTTTTTGGATGAGGAAGATTGTATTTTTCACAAGTTTTATAGAATGAGCTTTTAAGGCTAAGCTGGCGATTGAGCGAATTTGGCAATGTGTGGAAAGCAAAATATTCGTGCAATTCATCACCGCATTGGCTTAAAAGGTTCGCATATACGTCGCCGCAAGGAATAAGCAGAAGCTTGGTATTAGGATGATCCTCATGCCATGATTTAGCAAAATTAAGCATTGTATTGCGGAATGTAGGAAGTTCTCCAAAGCCTGGAACAATTCTCACATCGACAATTTTGCTAAATTTCGTAGGTGAAAGTTGGAAGTGCGCAAAAGCAATTGAAGTAATGCCATATTCTTCATGGAATGCTCGAGCCATGCCATATGCGTTTATATCGCTACCGAGTAACACAGGTTGAAATCGTTGATTATTCATTTGTATCTTCTTCATTTGTTTTTAGTTTGTTTGTTATTTAGTTTGTTAGCTAGCTTGTTATTTAGTTTATGTAGTAATTGCGTTTATTTTATTCGTATATTTTCATACTTTCGCATAAGCGTATTACAGACCAAAAAGACGCTTTATTACGAATGAATCACCCTCATATGGCACATGCTTTCGTTTGTTTTTAATCCAACGTTCATCGCCCTTACCAATAGCAAGAAGAATGTTTAATTTTCCATTTTTTTGTTCGCTGTTTGCAGCATCGTTGTAAGCGTATTCTATTGCTTCAGCTCTGTCGATAATAATGCGTGAAGAAACATTTGGGTCCGTAACATAACTTTGCATATCCTCGCAAATATGCATTACGTCTTCAGTATCAGTATCTTCAGTAGTGAAAATAAACTGTTCTATGCGGTTTTGCGCGGCTTCAACAATTTCTTTACGGCGGTCGACAGCTTTATCTCCTGTGGAACCAGTTATTAGTGTGATTCGAGGATTAAATTTGCCGTAGCGTTCTTCTACAAAGTCAAGAACTGATTTTGTAGAAATGTAGTTATGCGCATAGTCGACAACTGCAATCATGTTTGAGTGCGTGTCTTTGAAAACTTCCATGCGTCCAGAAATTTTCACGTTCTCAATAGCGTGTAGTGCGTGTAAATCAGTATCCTGATTAATTCCCAATTCTCCTGCAATAGCGATCGCAGCTAAAGCATTTTCGTAGTTAAAATCTCCTGCAATAGACAATGCGAATTCGTCAATAGGGCAGTAGTGCACGTCTTCTTCGTAGTCGTTATCTTCATAGTCGTCGTCTTCGCTTGAGTCTCGCATAGCGATGCAGTGTGATTCACTATTTTCTACTGGCATTGCAATGTAGTCAGGAGTAAGTAATTCTGTGTAGTCATCATCGTTAGCAGGAGCGCAATAATTTATGCGATCGTCGTCAATATCATCGAAATTGTCATTTTCGCAAGCGTCGCTTTCTATTTCATCTTTTTTAATGCGAGCAAAAGTTGTTACGAGCACATTGTTGCGTTCTGCATCTTGTAAAAGAAGATCTGCGTGATCTGTATCAGAATTTAATACTAAACGCTTAGTATTTGCAATAATTTGTCGTTTGCAATACAAGTAATCTTCAAAAGTTGGGTGTTCAATAGGGCTAATGTGGTCTGGGCTAATGTTTAAGAATGCTGCAACATCGAATTTAAGACCATATACGCGATTCACCTTATAAGCTTGTGAAGAAACTTCCATAACAAGATACTTCATGCCGTTATCTACAGCTTCGCGCATCATTTTGAAAGCATCAAAACTTTCAGGAGTAGTTAAATTAGATTCAACGTAATTTTTTCCGTCTACGCAATTATCTACTGAAGAAAACAGTGCTGCTTTACCGTGCGAATGGGAGTTTAGAATAGCGTGAGTAAAGTAGGCTGTAGTTGTTTTGCCTTTAGTTCCAGTAATTCCAACAATAGTGAGTTTTTCTTGTGGATTTCCAAAGAATGCTGCTGCAAGCACGCTCATTGCTTTTTTAGCATCCGTAACAATTAAACCAACAGCTTTTGTGTATTGTGCGTAGTTTTGTTCAGCAACATATGCAGCAAGTCCTTTGTTGTCTGCATTTAAAAGATATTCCGACTGAAAATTGCCTTTAATAAACAGAAGTGTCCCAGGTGTAATATCGCGAGTATCGTAAGTTGCGTTAGTAAAGCACTCATCTGCATCAATATTTGGGAAATAATACGGATTTAAAGACCATATTTCATTGCGAGAATGAGTAGAGTCTACAGTTTTTTCTTTAGTATTAGCACTATTAGTATCTTCTGCGTTACAATATTGAATCATTTCGCGTAACAAACCATAGTGTTGCAAAATTTCACTTGCGTTTGCTAGTGACAACGTGTTATGCATGATCATAATTTACTTCTTTTCGCCAAATGTTTTATAGCCATGTTCCAGTAATAGGCTCACGTCCGTGAGATTGCAGCCATTGATTGAAGCTATCTCGCCAATTAATATAAGCTTCGCGCTGCCAATCCATCATAGTATTCAGCCTCATGCAACTTACTGACTCATATAGTTTGCTCATTGGAGCAATCAAATCAAGAGCTGCAACTGTGTCTGCTGTAGCATCGTGGAAATCTCCGATTGGTTCAACTCCATAAAATTGAGATGTAATAGTGAGAGTACGCTTGCCGGATCTTCTAGAAACAGCTCTATCGATAACAAGAGGATCAACAGTAAGAATGTCATTAGCGTTTAGTGCATGTATTGAACAAGTTGCGCGTTCTTCTAGCGCAGTAAGATGCCAACGCTTCAAGTCGTGACGTAACATTGCAATATCAAATGGAGCGTTATAAGCAAGTAGTGGAATATTCTTAGCTTGAGCCATGCTTACTGCGCGTGCAAGGAATTCAAGTTCTTCTTCAGGCTCTCCGCCGTGTTCTTGAAGGTATTCGTCTGTGAAACCATTTACTTCGCTTGCCTTAGGATTCATAGGCTGATGAGGGTTAATTAACCAAGTTGATACCACATCTCCATCGTGAGCTAGTTCAGGATTGCGTAATACTAGAGTTGCAGAAACAATGGCATCTTTACCAATATTTGCACCTGTAGTTTCAGTGTCGAAACCAAGTAACCATGATTCAGCAAGTAATGTATTCTCATCTTGCTTAGGTGCTAAATCTAAAGCATTTAACAATTCTTGAATATGAGTTGGCATAGTCACAATACTACCGCAATGTCACGCAATGTCACACTATGCCGCGCTGCATTATTGTGCTGCGATGTGTTATCATCTCGCGCTGCGCTACACTATGCAACACGACAAATTAGTAGCTATATGTGCAAAGTAAAAGTATTATTGACTATATGAGTGAGCAAATCGAGAAGACAAATGTTATGTGCTCTAAAAGCGTAAGAGCTAAAAAACAAAGTGCAAAAAAATGTAATGCTCGCTTATTTAGTGATCGTTTAGTAGATACTAAGCAAAGTTCTGCAATGGAAAGTCGACGCAAAAGATTTGAACAACTTGTATCTACTTGCGTTGATCCTTTGTACACTCAAGCTATGCGTCTTACGCAAAATGCGCAGGATGCGCAAGATTTAGTGCAAGATACTTTTGAGCGTGCTCTTAAATCTTTTGAAACTTTTCAGCCTGGCACAAATTTTGCTGCCTGGATTAACAGGATTGAACGAAATTTGTATTTTAATCAGTACGCGAAAGCAAAACGAAGCCCTAAACGTGCTAACGATGAAACTGGCGACTACAATGATTGGGATATCTATGAGGCTTCTAATCATTGCGCAAAAGGGATGCTTTCTGCTGAACAAGAATATTTAGAAGGGTTTGCTCCACAAGAGATTATTGCTGCGCTTAGTAAGTTGCCGCCTGAGCGTAGAAAAGTTTTTATTGAAGTCGCTATTCGAGGTAAATCTTATAAACAAATTGCCCAAGAAGAAGGCGTAAAAATAGGAACTGTTATGAGCAGACTTAACCGCGCTCGCATGCAACTTAAACGTGAGCTTTCTGATTATTGTGGTGAATAAAAGTATGCTAAAACGAAAAAGCCCACGATTGACGTGGGCTTTACAGTATGTATAAGCGAATTTATAGCTTAAGCATTTGGCCTTTTGCCATGATTCGCTGCTTTTTTACGACGCGCCTTGCGCTTGCGGCCACGCATACCCATAATGCACTCCTTAACGATTAATGAACAACCTTAGGGATTATCGCACGTTGCCAAGACGTTATATTTGTCAACGTACTAATCTCGTGCGAGTAATCACTTGTTAGTAACAATATTTGCAGTAATAAAGCTTATGTTGCTTATGCTGCTATATCAGCTACAGTTGCGTTTAATAATGTTACGATATCTTGAGGATTAAGAACTACGTCCAATCCTCGTTTTCCTCCAGAAACAAGAATCTCATCAAATTGCATTACGCTACTATCTAGTACTGTTTCATGGTGCGTTTTTTGTCCGAATGGTGAGATTCCGCCAACTACGTAGCCGCTTTCTCGTTGCGCAACTTCTGGGCTTGTCATACTTGCTTTCTTTGCGTGTACTGCTCCTGCAATTGCTTTCATATTGAGACGTCCGTTTACTGGAACAATTCCAACTACTCGCTTTTCACCAGTGTCAACCATAAGAGTTTTGCAAACTTGAGCTGCGCTTACGCCTAGCTTCTCAGCAGCCTCAATTCCATAGCCGTCGTCCATGTGATCAGCGTCATGCTCGTATTGCGCTATGCGGAAGGTGATGCCTGCGTTTTCGAGTTGCGCAATAGCTGGAGTTGCTTTTCCGGTTTCTGCATGTTTTTTACTCATTTTGTTACCGTGCCTTATACTCAACTGTCAAATTGTGTTACATGATATGCTATACCGACTGTTGACTTAGTGTATATTAAACATATAAACCCCTTGTGGAGCTTAGAAAGCAGCACAAGGGGTTTATATATTAAATATTCGCACAACCAGCTATTGCTGATTGATGCTTAGCGAAATCACTCGGAGATTTCAGCGAAGTAAAGAAGAGTGCGAATCATGTTGGAAGTGAAGCCGTACTCGTTGTCGTAGAAGGTAACGGTACGAGCCAAAGTTACACCGTCAACAGTGTTCACGTCGGTCTGAGTTGGATCGAAAACGCCACCGTGGGTGTCGCCGATGATGTCAGAAGACACGATGCTGTCTGCATTGTAACCGAAGTACTCGCAGTTTTCGAAAGCCTTCTTGAAAGCGTCGTTAATTTCTTCAGTGGTTGCTGGCTTCTCAAGAACAGTGGTCAACTCGGTAACAGAGCCGTCTGGAACCTGAATGCGCTGTGCGTGACCCTGGAGCTTGCCGTTAACTTCTGGCACAACCTTGCCGATTGCCTTAGCAGCGCCGGTGGAGTGCTCAATGGTGTTGCAAGCTGCGGAACGGTTATTGCGTGGCTTAGAGCCGCGTGGACCGTCGAGAATCATCTGAGTGCCGGTGTAGGCGTGAATTGTGGTCATGAAGCCGGACTTGATTCCCCAGTTGTCTTGAAGCAACTTCACCATTGCAGCCATGGAGTTGGTGGTGCAAGAACCAGCGGAAACAATGTTGTCAGAAGCCTTCAAGATTTCGTGATTAACGCCGAACACAACTGTTGGAGTGGTTTCATCCTTAGCAGGGGCAGAAATAAGAACCTTCTTAGCACCCGCGTTCAAGTGAGCCTGGGACTTTTCTGCAGAAGTGTAGAAACCGGTGCATTCGAGAACGAATTCAACGCCATCGTTCTTAACCCATGGAATGTTATTTGCGTCTTTTTCGGCGTAAACCTTGTAAGTCTTGCCATCTACAACGATTGCGTCTTCGGTGGAGGTTACCTCAACTGGGGTGCCGTCATCGTGGCGGAATGTGCCGTGGGTGCTGTCATACTTGAGCAAGTAGGCGAGCATCGAAGGGGTGGTCAGATCGTTGATGGCTGCGACTTCGATGTCACCTGCTTGACCGCCGCGAGCCTGAAGCTCAAAAATACGACGGAATGCGAGACGACCGATACGACCGAAACCATTAATACCAATCTTGACTGTCATGTGGTTCTCCCTTGAGTGAGACCTCGTGCGCAACGTTTTAAGTCGCGCTATTTTCGCGATGAAAACTCACGCATTTAGGTCATCGTTATTTGAATTAACGGTGTTCATTTTAGTGTGCGGTATGTACGAAGAGTTGTAATATAGCTCACTTTTATTGCAATCATGCACTATGAGAACAGTGAGCGTTAACATGCTGTGTTTTATGAGTGTTTTTGTGAATTTTTTGATAGTTTCCAGTTGCGTTTTTGCATAACATTTTACGAATCAATATTGTTCAATTGAACAACGAGTGTAATTTTAAAAAGAAAAAGGCTGACGAGTTTTTCAAGTAAAAGAACCTCGTCAGCCATTTGCATAAACTAAAGTTTGCGCCTATTCGTTATACGTCATTGCTTCAGCAGCTGCAGTAGTCGAATATGTTGGAGTAGTCTCGCTTTCAAGAGGAACTGCTAATGCCTCAGATATAGAAGTATCGACTTCGCCTAAATCTCCAATTGGTCTTTTAAACCAGCTCACCTGTGGTAATGGAGCATTAATAGGGAATGTTACAATAAGTGTTCCTTCATGAACGTCAATATGAGCAGGCGTATCATTTAATAATTCGTTACTTAAACCTTGTACTGCATCTCCATGCATGGTTGCGTGTTTAAGCTGATACTTTAATCCAACTTCATTTACATCATTAGAAACTGGAGTATGAGAAAAAACGGAAACTATGCGCAAATCATCTCCAGATGATGCTGGAAAATCAAGAGATCCATCATGTATTGCTGTAACAATTTGACCGTCGCCGTACAAGAATCCAATTCCGCCGCGGCGCGCTAAACGAACCATAAGTTGAATATTAGAAATAGTATGGTCAACTCGACCACCTAATCCTCCAAAAATATGAAATTCTCGAGCGCCTTTAGCCCAACCGACTTTCAACGCAGAAAGTAAGTCAGGATCATCTTTTTCTGCAGGCAATCTAGTAATAACTGCATCAGTAGGAAGTTTTAATCTAACAGAGTCAAAATCGCCGATGAGCGCATCCACATGCAAACCTAATTTACATGCATGATCCCAGCCTCCATCAGCTGCAATTGTTAAAGCGCGATCTGGCACATGTTCACGCGTATGATCGTAATAATCTCCTGCTGCTAATACTACGCAGCGTTGCAAAGGTTCCATAACAACATAATAACGCTGCATTTGTACTGATGACATACATTTATAACAAGAGTTTATAAGCGTAGTGTCAATCAACATTTGACTACGTTTTATGCCATTTTTCGGATTTGATATTAGCGCATTTGATTGTTTTTATTCCGGCAAATACAGGAATTTTTAGACTAATACTCGCTTAACATAAAGTGCTTGGTGTAGTATTGCATGGCAAGTTAGATTTTCCAAGTTATTATGGATTTTCGTTAATTATTTGCTAGTAGACTAACGTAATGCTGTGTTGTATATTCTACGAGGAGAAATAAATGTGCGGAATTGCAGGGTTCATTAATGACACCCCAATTAACGTCAAAAGCCAAATTGTAAAAGATATGACAGATGTGATTGCGCATCGTGGTCCTGACGAATATGGAACTATGATTGACGAACATGCAGCACTCGGTTTTCGTCGACTTAGCATTATAGATCTTCACGGTGGATCCCAACCTATGTACAACGAGGATGGGAATCTTGCAGTTACTTTCAATGGTGAGATTTATAACTACAAGCCACTTCGCGAAGAACTTATTAAAGCTGGTCACACTTTCCACACTGATTGCGACACAGAAGTATTAGTGCACGGCTACGAAGAGTGGGGTAAAGGCTTACTTAATCGTTTACGCGGAATGTTTGCATTCGTTATTTGGAACAAAAGTACTCAAGAATTGTTCGGCGCTCGCGACCATTTCGGTATTAAGCCTTTTTATTATGCGCAAATGAATGGTACTTTTATGTACGGATCCGAAATTAAATCTTTACTGCGCCATCCAGATTTTAAGAAGGAGCTTAACGAAAATGCGCTTAAGCCGTTTATGACATTCCAATATCCTGCAATTAACGAAACTTTCTTCAAGGGCGTTTTTAAGCTGCGTGAAGGTAATTGCTTTACGTATAAGAATGGCGAAATGAAGATTGAGCAATATTACGATCCTAATTTCAAAGAAACAAAGCAACGCTTGAATGAATTAGTTGATTCTATCGATAAAACAGTTTGTGATTCTGTTCAAGCTCACCAAATTGCGGATGTTGAAGTTGGTTCGTTCCTTTCTTCTGGAGTTGATTCAAGTTATGTTGCAGCTGTTGCACGCCCTGAACACACATATTCTATTGGTTTTGCTGGTGGAAGATACAATGAATCCAAACAAGCAAGCGAATTGGCAAAAATTATTGGCTTAAACAATAAATCTGAAATTATTGACGCTGCTGACGCATTCCGTTATTTCCCACAAATTCAGTGGTATTTGGACGAACCTGATTCTAATTTCTCTTGCGTCCCATTATTCTTCCTTGCAAAATTAGCTTCGCAAGATTTACGCGTTGTGCTAAGCGGTGAGGGAGCAGATGAATTATTTGCAGGATACATTGATTATGGTGTTCATACGCGTTCTAAACTTATTAAAGTTGTGACTCGCATGCTTGCAAAGTTGCCAAAAAAGTTGCGTTACGCGATTGGTCGAGCTGCAAAGGGTAAGCATTTCCACGGAGCGTGGCATTTGTACGCTAATTTGGCTCCAGCTGAGGAGCATTTTATCGGTCAGTCAAAGGTTTTCAATGAGGAAGATGCTGTAAAACTTTTGAAACCTGAGTATCGCAAAGGTCCTAGCGTTCGCAGCATTGTCGATGCTATTTACAATAGAATTGCTGGTAAGGGACTTTCTGAAGTGAAGAAAAAGCAATATCTCGATATGCATCAATGGATGCCAGGAGATATTTTGCTTAAGGCAGATAAAATGACTATGGCACATTCTTTGGAGCTTCGCGTGCCTTTGCTTGATCGTGTTCTTATGGATGTTGCAGAAAAAGTTCCTACTAAATATTTAATTACTGATGAAAATACGAAGTTTGCTTTCCGACAAGCTGCGTCCCGTCATTTGCCAAAAGCTTGGTATGACAGAGAAAAGCTTGGTTTCCCTGTGCCAGTTAAGGATTGGTTGCGTGAGGAACGTTTTTATAAGATTGTTCGTAAGACGTTTGAAAGTGACGATGCTGCTAAATTCTTCGATAGAGATGCTTTACTTCGTATGATTGACGATAATTATGCAAAGAAAAATGACGATCGCCGTAAGATTTGGACAGTTTACACATTCCTGACTTGGTATGATGTGTACTTTAATCACGATGGATTGAAGCCTGAGCCAATGCAGTTAGCGTAGAAATCGCATAGTTCTAGCTTTGATTTGTGGCAGTCAAAACACGTTTCGTGTGTTGACTGCCTTTTTGTCAAGGCTTCTAGTAGAATAGATATTCGGCTTGAGTAATCAAGAAAGTGGGATGTCCCCACCTGGAAGCCTACTGTGGTTTCGGGTTCATGACTTCGGTCACGCAAGTTAGCTTCTTGTGCTGCTTGCTGCGCTGTTATATAGCGTTTTATTGATATGAAGTAGTGAATCTTAAGCTCTTGGACTTCTTGGTGTATTACATCTTACAAGTATTTAGAAGGATTGGAGTCATCATTAGCGACGAACCACGCATTAACGAGGAAATTCGAGTCCCTCAGGTGCGCCTTATTGGTCCAAAGGGCGAGCAAGTGGGAGTTATCGCAACCTCTGTCGCGTTAAACCTTGCAAGGGAAGCTAACCTCGATCTTGTCGAAGTTGCGCCTACTGCTAAGCCTCCAGTAGCCAAGCTTATTGACTACGGTAAGTACAAGTACAACGAAAAGATTAAGGCTCGTGAAGCACGTCGTAATCAAACCGTCGCAGAGGTTAAGGAAATTCGTTTCCGCCTTAAGATCGACGATCACGATTTCGATGTGAAGAAAGGTCATGTGCTTCGTTTCTTGAACGGCGGAGACAAGGTAAAAGTAACTATTATGTTGCGTGGCCGTGAGCAATCTCGTCCGGTTGGTGGCGTTGAATTGTTGCGCCGACTTGCAGATGAGGTCTCTGAAAGTGGCACAGTAGAGTTTGCGCCAAAGCAAGAAGGTCGAAATATTATTATGACTCTTGCTCCAAAAGGCAAGAAAATTCATACACAGTCTGAGCAACGTCGTCGTGGCGCTGAATCTCGCGCTGAGCGTCAAGCTCGTCAGGCTGCTCGTCTTGCAGCTAAGCAAGAGGTTCAGTCACAAGCTGCAGCTGCAGTAAATGCTATGCAATCCGATCAACATCACAAGGAGGGCAGCAATGCCGAAGATGAAAACTAATTCCGCAGCGTCCAAGCGCGTTCGTCTTACCGGTACCGGTAAGGTGATGCACGATGGTAGCGCCATGCGCCACAACTTGGAGCACAAGTCGGCTCGTAAGCGTCGTGCTCTTTCTGAAGATAAAGTATTGGCTACTGCGCAGAGCAAGAAGCTTAAGGGCTTGCTCGTTAAGTAAGTAACAAGTAAGAATTGCTTGTAAACGAATACGCAATCGAAAATTTTTAAGAAAGCTGAGGAATACTTATGGCACGAGTAAAGCGCGCAGTAAACGCTCACAAGAAGCGTCGCGTTGTTCTTGAGAGGGCTTCTGGCTACCGCGGTCAGCGCTCCCGTCTTTATCGCAAGGCAAAGGAACAGCTGCTCCACTCATTCACTTATAACTTCCGCGACCGCAAGGCTCGCAAGGGTGATTTCCGCAAGTTGTGGATTCAGCGCATTAACGCAGCAGTTCGCGCTGAAGGCATCACCTACAATCGCTTCATTCAGGGCTTGCACTTGGCAGGCATCGAATTGGATCGTCGTGCTCTTGCTGAGCTCGCAGTTTCCGATATTGAAGCTTTCAAGGCTGTTGTTGAAGCTGCTAAGGCTGCGTTGCCAGCTGATGTAAACGCTCCAGTTGAAGCCTGATTTTGCTTTAATAGAGTTCTATTTTAAGCCCACCAATTTAGGTGGGCTTTTTCTTTTAAATCAACAAATTTACTTATTAGCTATAATTATTTTTATGCGCTCAAATCTTGATTCTGACAATAGGAAAAATAATATTCCTGAAGAGTTTGCACTTCATATTCAACGCTTTATTGCGCATATTGATATTGAGCGTGGTCTTTCTAAAAAAACAGTATCTGCATACGCTTCAGATTTGCAAGATTACACATGCTGGCTTTACGACGAACGAAAAATAAAAGATATTACTACTATTTCTCAATTAGATATTGAATCATATATTCGAACTTTGAATGAATTAGGGTTGGGGACTAGGACAGTTGCGCGTCGACTTGCAAGTATTCACGAGTGGCATCGCTTTATGCTTGCTCATGGTGACATACAAGCTGACGTTTCAGCGCAAGTAAAAGCTCCAAAACAAGCAGACTACTTACCGGATGTTTTAAGTATTGAAGAAGTAAATAGAGTTATTGAAGCTGCAGGGAATTTTGGAAGTTCCGATGCTATTTCGATTAGAGATACTGCGCTTCTCGAGTTTTTATACGCTACTGGAGCGCGAATTTCGGAAGCAGTTGGCGTAAAATTCGAAGATATTGATTTAAATGAGTCCGTTGTAAAACTTACAGGTAAAGGCTCTAAGCAGCGTTTAGTTCCGATTGGTGGGTGTGCTGTTCGTGCTCTTCGTAACTATATGGAGAAATCTCGCCCAGAATTAGCGTCCAAGGGCAAACGTGAATTGCACACAATTTTCTTAAATAAGAGAGGTAATGTACTTTCTCGCCAATCAGCATGGGCAATAGTAACGCAAGCTGGCGAGCGTGCAAAACTTGACAAACCATTGCATCCGCATACGCTGCGCCATTCTCTTGCCACGCATCTTATTGCAGGTGGTGCTGATGTGCGCACAGTTCAAGAGTTACTTGGACATGCTTCAGTTACAACAACTCAAATTTATACGCATATTAGTCCTGACGCATTAGTTGAAGCTTACGTAATGAGTCATCCTCGAGCTAAATAATTTTATGCTCAGAGTTTCGTGAGTATACCTGTTGATAAAGTGGGGAGCATGCCTACTGATTTACTTGGACGCGAATACGAAACTTTTCATGCACCAGAGCCGTTAACTTCACACGGTCCTGCTCGCATTATTGCAATGTGCAACCAGAAAGGTGGAGTTGGTAAAACTACAAGTTCCATTAATATTGCTGGCGCACTAAGTCAGTATGGTCGTCGCGTTTTGATTGTTGATTTCGATCCGCAAGGTGCGGCAACAGTTGGACTTGGAATTAACGCAAATGCGCTTGATAATACAGTTTATACGGCATTATTTGATTCGTCTGTGGACGTTCACGACGTAATTCGTCATACTGAAACAGAAAATATTGATATTATTCCTGCAAATATTGATTTATCTGCAGCTGAAGTTCAGTTAGTAACCGAAGTAGGACGAGAGCAAATATTAGCAGGTGTATTACGCAAAGTGCGTGACGAATACGACGTTATTATAGTTGATTGCCAGCCTTCTCTCGGCTTGCTTACTGTAAATGCGTTAACAGCAGCTGATGGCGTGATTATTCCACTTGCTGCAGAGTTCTTTGCTCTTCGAGGCGTGGCTCTTCTTATGCAATCAATTGAGAAGGTACAATCTCGTATTAATCCAAATCTTAAAGTATTTGGAGTTCTTGTCACTATGTATACTCGCACGCTTCATAGTGAGGAAGTGTTGCAGCGCATTTATGAAGCTTTCCAAGATAAAGTTTTGCATTCCGTGATTTCGCGTTCTATTAAGCTGCCAGATTCTACAGTTGCTGCAGTTCCTATCACTATTTTTGCTCCTGAGCACAAGACTGCAAAAGAGTACCGCGAAGTTGCGCGTGAGCTTATTGCTAAAGGTGTTGTTGCTTAAGTTCTTGTGATTCTGCGTTAGTATGTTTTGTAAAGCTGTCTTAGCTCGCTAGTAAAATCGGTGCGGTTTGGCAGCTTACCTATTTGGGCGCTCGTCAATAAGGTATATGGCTACTGTTTTAGCTGATGTTTATAGCTTAAATGGTTGCATGTTAATAATTACTTAAACGCGAAGAATGGAAGAGGTTTGTGATGACTGTTCGCGGTGATATTCGAAATGTGGCAATTGTGGCGCACGTAGACCACGGTAAGACCACTCTGGTAAACGCCATGCTTCAGCAGTCGCACGTATTTTCTGAGCGTGAAGAAGTTCCAGATCGCGTTATGGATTCCAATGATTTGGAACGCGAAAAGGGCATTACTATTCTTGCTAAGAACACTGCTGTTCAGTACACAGGTCCATTAGCTGAAAAGTATGGTCATCCAGAAGGTATCACTATTAACGTTATTGATACTCCAGGTCACGCTGATTTCGGTGGTGAGGTCGAGCGTGGTATCTCTATGGTTGACGGCGTTGTTTTGTTGGTTGACGCTTCTGAAGGTCCTCTTCCACAGACTCGCTTTGTGCTTCGTAAAGCTTTGGAAGCTAAGCTTCCTGTTATTTTGTGCGTAAATAAGGTAGATCGTCCAGATGCTCGTATTGAAGAAGTTGTTGGCGAATCTACAGATTTGCTTCTTGGCTTGGCTCAGGATGTTGTTGAGGAAGGTATTGACCTCGATCTCGACGCTTTGCTTGATTTGCCAGTAATTTATTGCGCTGCTAAAGCTGGTTATGCTTCTGTTAATCAGCCTGCGAATGGTGCTCTTCCGGATAACGATAATTTGGAGCCATTGTTTGATTCTATTATTTCGAACATTCCAGCTCCTGAATACGAAGAAGGCGCTCCTCTTCAAGCTCATGTTGCAAACATTGATTCCTCTGACTTCTTGGGTCGTCTTGGTTTAGTGCGAATTTACAATGGTACTTTGGAAAAGGGCAAGACTTACGGTCTTTCTCGTGTCGATGGTTCCATTGAAAACTTCCGTGTTTCTGAGCTTCTTCGCACTCAAGGTTTGGAGCGCACTCCTGTAGCTTCTGCAGGTCCTGGCGATATTGTGGCTGTTGCAGGCGTGAACGACATTATGATTGGTGAAACTATCGTTGACCAGAATGATCCAAAGCCGCTTCCATTGATTCATGTCGACGATCCTGCAATTTCTATGACTTTCGGCGTGAACGATTCTCCTCTTGCTGGAACTGAAGGCAAAGATCATAAGCTTACTGCTCGTATGATTAAGGATCGTTTGGATCGCGAGCTTATTGGTAACGTTTCTATTAAGGTTATTCCAACTGAGCGCCCAGATGCTTGGGAAGTTCAAGGTCGTGGCGAGCTTGCTTTGGCTGTGTTAGCTGAGCAGATGCGTCGCGAGGGCTACGAGCTTACAGTTGGTCGTCCTCAGGTCGTTACCAAGACTATTGATGGTCAAATTAATGAGCCTATGGAAAGCACTACGATTGATGTCCCAGAAGAATACATGGGTACCGTCACTCAGCTTATGGCTGATCGTAAGGGTCGTATGGATTCTATGAGCAACCACGGTTCTGGTTGGGTTCGTTTGCAATTTACTGTTCCTTCTCGCGGTCTTATCGGTTTCCGCACTGCTTTGCTTTCTGCTACTCGCGGAACTGGTATTGCAAGCTCTATTTCCGCTGGTTATGCTCCATGGGCTGGTCAGATTGTGACTCGTCAGAATGGTTCCATGGTTTGCGATCGCAAGGGTGTTGCAACTCCTTATGCTATGCAGCGTTTGCAAGCTCGTGGTATCTTCTTCGTTGATCCACAAAGCCCAGTTTACGAAGGACAAATCGTTGGTATTAACAATAAGCCAGATGAGCTGGATGTAAATATTACGCTTGCTAAGCACATGACTAACATGCGTTCTTCAACTGCTGACGTGCTTGAAACTTTAACTCCACCAATTAAGATGAGCTTGGAAGAGTCTCTTGACTTCGCTAACGAAGACGAGTGCGTGGAAGTTACGCCTGAAGCAATTCGCGTGCGCAAGATTATTTTGAGCCGCGATGAGTGGTACAAGTGGCGTGCTAAGCAGCGTCGTCAAAACAACAACGCTGCATGATAATCGCAATATACCAATTAGTGATGGAACGTTAGGCTTATTATGTCGTCGAAACCGTGGTCGCATCGCTTGCCTTCGTGGGGCAGGTATGCGACCACGTGTGTTTCTGCGCTAATATGCGCGTTGATTGGTACGTTTGCTCATCGCTGCGGTGCAGTGGATAATATTCCTTACGGATTTGCATTATCTATGCTTTTGCTATTTTTGTCTGCTTGGTGTGCAAGATCTCGTAGTGGTTGGAGTGGATTATTTATTCACGCAATAGTTTTTTCATTTGTAGCTTGGCTTATTGCTTTAGATTTTGTTGGTAGCGCAATTCTTGTACCTGTTGGTTTCACAATACCGTTGCCATGGTGTTCGCAATATGTTGGATATTTTTGGCTTTTCGGCATTCTTGTTGCTCACTTAGTTTTGCTTTGTATGCCTCAGCGTTGGTTTGTTATTGAATAGTAAAATAAGTAAAGAATTTGCAATAATCTAAGTGTGACTTAGAGTTAAGTTTTGCATAAAAGCAGTATTAAGCAGTATTTTTTACAGTAGTCTTGATTACAATATTCTTAACTGCAACAGTTTTTAAGGAATAGTTATGAATGGTAATAAGAACAGTCAGAGTGCTCGTAAATTATGCTATTTAGGGCCGGAAGGTTCTTTTACGTATCAAGCAGCTTTAAAAGTTCAGCAGCAGTTACAATCATTTGATAATTTGCGACTTATTCCAACTGCTTGCGAGAATGTTCTTAGTATTGCTAGTGAAATTGAAGAGCATCACCATTGGGGTGTTATTGCGTGGGAAAACAATATTGAAGGCGTTGTAATACCTAATTTAGATTTACTCATTGATGCAAAAAATATGGTTGGTATTGCTCGCGTAGGTGTTGATATTAGTTTTGATGCTGTTGTTTGCAAATCAGATTCAATCGATAACTGCTCTACTATTGTTGCTCACCCTCACGCGTTGGCGCAATGTCGTAAGTTTTCTCAAGAGCGCGGTTTACAAGAAAAAACTGCGTCTTCAAACGCTGCCGCTTGTAGGGATTTAGTTCCTGGCGAAGTTGCTTTATGTCCTAAAATTTGTGTTGATTTATACAATAGGCAGATTGTGAGCGAAGCAGTTGAAGATTTTTCTGGCGCGCGAACTGAGTTTTTAGTGCTAGCTCCTCGAGATCAGGCTTTAGATTTTGTTAATGTGCAGCGAGAAAACTTTTCATCATTTTCCTCAATTATTGCGTTTATTCCGCGTTGCACAGGTGCTGGAGTGTTAGCAAATTTGCTTGATGTTGTGCGTGATCACGGTCTTAACATGACTTCTTTTATGTCTAGACCGATTAAAGGGCAGGATGGTTTATACAGTTTTATTGCCACTGTTGATGCTGCTCCTTGGGATTCTACGTGTAAAGCTATGATTCAAGAGGTTGTTGAACATGGTGATTGGGTTCGAGTTTTAGCAGTGTATTCTTCTGATAAACGCAAGAATCCGGTGATGAATGATTGGATGCTACCTCATGGTGGAGTGTGCGTTGAACCTTCAGTTGATGCTTTACGTAATTTGAACGTAATGCGTGCAGAAAGAGAATTATTATGGTAGAAGATGCTGAATTTTCGCAAAAATTTTCTGTTGGCATTGTAGGTCTTGGTCTTATTGGTGGATCTCTTGCAAAACGACTTGCTAAACTGGCAAATTGCAACGTATATGCATGGAATCGTCATAATGAGCCTTATGACGAAGCTAAAAGTTTAGGAATTACTTGCGTAGAAAAAGTGCAGGATTTAGCAAAACTTCGTCCAAATGTTTTGATTTTATGCAATGCTTTAGCTGCTATGTCAAGTATTTTGCATGAAATTGCACCTTATATTGACAAATCTTGCACAACTATTAGCGATGTTGGCAGCGTAAAAACTTTAGTTCGAGAGCAAGTAAAAGACGCAGGTTTGCAAGATTGCTACGTTGGTGCGCATCCGATGGCTGGTAGTGAATTTACTGGTTGGAAAGCTTCTAGTGATGAGCTTTTAAATGGTGCTTTGTGGGCTTTAACTGTTGATGATTCTACTGAGTTTTGGCGAGTTTGCAATGTTTTGCAAATGATTGTTTCGCTATGCAAGAATCGCGCAATAGTTTTGGATGATGCAACGCACGATAATTCTGCAGCTCTTATTTCTCACATGCCTCATGTTATTGCAACAGCTCTTGCAAACGTATTATGTGAACAATCTAATCGTGCTATTGCTTTACAACTATCTGCAGGTTCCTGGCGAGATATGACACGAGTTGCTCTTACTGATCCTCAACGCACTCGTGCTATGGTAAGTGAAAATCGGCATAATACTGCGAAATTATTGCGTTCCGTAATTTCTGAGCTAACTTTTGCTGCAAATATGTTAGATAATGATGTTGAAACCGCGGATGCTTTAGAGCAAGAGTTTTTTGCTAAAGCTCAATCTTGGAGAGAATATAAATACCAGCAGCGCAACTCATCTAAAACTAGTACGCAACAAAGCGACGATGCTAAGCAAAATGATGATGCAAATAGCAGATTGTGGAAGTATGATTCTCAAATCAATTGGCAGCAGGAATTACTAGAATCCGCGCGCTCAGGTGAATCCATTATTGAATTTTACGGATTTAATACCAACGAATCTTCGCAACTGCTATTGCGCTCAGATGCTTCCTTGAGAAATGTGTAAAACTTGCTCCTCATCAGACAATTCTACACACTAAGCGGCTTTTGGAATTTGCGTTCTGGGATTGGCTTTAATCGGTAAATAGTTTTGGCATCAATGAACATTTCTTCGGCAGCTCTAGTGCCGTTTGCTGCAGGATCTCGAAGCAAATGAAGCATTACACCGTCCCACTCGAGTACGTGCCCAATCGCATCATGATACTCGGTTTTTTGTGTTCCATTGTTATTGTCTTCTATAATTTTGTAAGTTCTTACTACTATGCGCGAGCCTGCAGGTATTTGCTGTGGTAGTGTAGTTAAATTCCGTGTTTGTGTGTTCATAACATGCTCCTTGTTGTATTATGCATGTGACTGAAGTATATGGCAAACGTTTTGTTTTAAACTTTTATGGAAGGGTGAGTTAAGTATGAGCAACAATAAATTTGTTTCTGAAAATTTCTTAGGCTTACCTTCTAAATATATGAGTTTAATAGATGATTATATTGATTATGTTCGTGCTAATAAAGGATTGGGGGAGCGCACACAGAAAGCTTATGCCAGTGATATTTTGCAATGTTTGGCATGGTGTAATCGGCACGGATTTAATAATATTTCGGAGCTTACTACGGATGATTTGCGTTCGTGGATGGCTGATGAGTCGCGAAGTCATGCGCGTTCAAGTTTGGCTCGCAAAGTAGTCGCGGTGCGTGGTTTTTTTGCGTGGTGTCAGCATGTTGAATACATAAGTAGTAATCCTGCAGAAATTTTAATGACGCCAAAAATTAAAAACATGCTACCATCTGTTTTGGATGAATATCAAGCAGAATCATTAATGAATAATGTTGATTCTAAAGCTAATGTTTCATCTTCGTGTACCAAAAATCAGAAAGCTGTAGGACTTCGCAATGCTGCAATTCTGGAGCTTTTATATGCGACTGGTATTCGTGTTGGTGAGCTTACTAGTTTAAATATTCAGGATATTAATTTTTCCTCGCACACTATAAAAGTTACTGGTAAGGGAAATAAGCAGCGTGTTGTGCCTTTTGGGGTTCCTGCTTATAAAGCTTTATCTGCTTGGATTTCTAAAGATGGACGAGAAATTTTATTGCGGAATTCTGTTGAAGAGGCAGTATTTCTTGGTACTCGCGGAAAGCGTATCGATCAGCGTTTGGTAAGGCGGATTGTGCATGATGAGGCTAAGAGTGCGCATGTTCCGGATATTTCTCCTCATGCTTTGCGGCATAGTGCTGCGACGCATATGTTGAATGGTGGAGCAGATTTACGCGAAGTGCAGGAATTATTGGGTCATTCATCGCTTAATACTACTCAGCGTTACACTCATGTTTCTATTGAATCTTTAAAACGTAAGTATTCTCAAGCTTTTCCGCGTGCATGATATTAAATGCTTTAAGTATTCAATTATTCATATTTAACATGTTTTTTACATAATAAATATGTTAATTTACATTTTTGTAATATACATATACCTGTAAAAAACAATAAATTTTACTATATAAATAATAAAATTTTCGGTATTTATAATTAAATCTAGACTTAAATAATTAATTATTACTAATATACAATATTTTTTTCAATTTTCTTTTACTATTGCATTGTTTGTAAAAATACGTATCATTGAATTTTAATCAACGAAGAGGCCTCGTCATTGGCTTGCGAGAATCCATCTGGCAATAAAAACCGGATGGATTTTTATGTTTTAGCTGATGCTTGGCTTTTTTGTGATATGACAATCCTGCCTACCAGACGTTAGGAGAAAATATATGAAGAATAGGGCTTTGGCTTTCGCTGCTGCTGCCTGCTCGCTGGCAATGTTACTTGGTGGCTGTGGCTCTTCCGCTAAGAATGCACAAACAAACGGTGGCAAGGTTATTATTACCGTTTCAAACTCTGAGCCACAAAACGAATTAGTCCCTGGAAACATTAACGAAAATGCTGGCGCTCGTCCTGCCATGTTGGTTAATTCCACGTTGGTAACTTTCGATGAAAAGGGTAATCCTGTAAATGAGGATGCTGAAAGCATCACTCCAAATGCTGATGCTACCCAGTACACCGTGAAGGTTAAGAAAGGAAAGAAGTTCAGCGATGGCACTCCTATTACAGCCGAAAGCTTTGTGAAGGCTTGGAGCTTCGTCGCTAACGCTAAGAATGCTCAGAAGTGTGCTTCCTTCTTCCAAACCATTAAGGGTTATGCTGATTTGCAGAAGGATGGTACTAAGGGTGACGAACAGCTTTCTGGTTTGAAGGTTGTTGATGAAAATACTTTTACCGTTGATCTGGAACAGCCAGATTCTGTATTCCCAATTAAGGTTGGCTACTTGGCATTTGCTCCACTTCCGGAATCCTTCTACAAGGATCCAAAGGCTTATGGCGAAAAGCCTGTTTCTTCTGGTCCATACTTGTTCAAGTCTTGGGATCACAACAAGCAGATCGAAGTTGTAAAGAATCCTGATTACAATGGTCCGCGCAAAGCTCAGAATGATGGCGTAACTTTCAAGGTTTATACAGATGGTAACGCTGCATACCGCGATGTGCAGGCTGGAAACCTCGATATGACTGATAATATTCCAGATACCCAAACTAAGACTTTCCAGAAGGATACAACTGTTAAGGCTTACAACCGTCCAGGTTCTGTAATCCAGCAGTTCACTATTCCTTCAAGCCTCCCACACTTCGATGTAAAGACTGAAGAAGGTAAGCTTCGTCGTCAAGCTATTTCTATGGCTATAGATCGTAAGGTGATTATCGACAAGATTCTCAATGGCACTGCTTCTCCTGCAAACGAATTTACTTCTCCATTGACTCCAGGCTATAAGGCTGATCTTAAGGGTCACGAGAACGTAGAATTTAATGCAAAGAAAGCTAAGGAACTTTGGGCTAAGGCAGATAAGATTTCTAAGTATGATGGATCTCTTACTTTCTCCTACAATGCCGATGGAAATGCAAAGTCTGTGTTCGATGCTGTTGTGAATTCCCTCAAGAATAATCTCGGAATCAAGGCTGAAACCACTCCAATTCCTACATTCCAGGAATTCCGTAATGCTTGCGCTAAGCGTCAGATTAAGGGTGCATGGCGTGCAGGTTGGATGCCAGATTATCCAAGTGCAGAAAATTACTTGACTCAGGAATTTGCTTCCGTTGCAGCTGATGGCAATGGCTCCAACGAAGGTGATTATAAGAATCCAAAGTTCGACGATTTACTTAAGAAAGCTGCATCTTCTAAGCCAGAAGAGGCTATTAAGCTCTATCAGCAAGCAAACGAAATCCTTCTTGAGGATCTTCCATCTGTCCCATTGTTCTACTCGAACGCTAAGGCTGTGATGGTTCCAACTTTGAAGGGCTTCACAATGGATTGGCAGAATATGCCGCTGTACTATCAGCTTCACAAATAAGCTGGTAGCTAATTAAGAAAACAGCATAGTGTTACATACTTTTTAGAAAGTTAGTAAGTAACACTAGTTGGTTCCTCTCAATAATTTGATATCGCTTATTGCGAAATTGCTGCTCCAGCTAAACTAGTTAAATAAAACTATTGAGCTGGAGCGGCACTTTGTTGTTTTTTGAGTAAGTTTTAACAATTCAAGGAGAATTCGATGGGTAAGTACATTCTGCGTCGTATTTTGCAGATGATTCCTGTTGTTCTCGGCACAACATTATTAGTTTATGCTTTAGTATTTGCTTTGCCTGGAGATCCAGTAAAAGCAATGTTTGGAGAAAAACCTGTTAATCCTGCAGTGGCTGCACAAATACGAGCCGAGTATAACTTAGATAAACCATTTATTATTCAATATTTACTATTCTTAAAGAATGCTCTTACCCTCGATTTTGGTCATACTTTTGCAGGTCAACCAGTTATCGATGAAATTGGTCGTGCATTCCCAGTTACTGTTCAACTAGCAATTATGGCATTCGCTTTCGAAGCAATATTTGGTGTCATATTTGGCATAATTTCAGGTTTGAAGAAAGGCAAGTGGTATGACAGTGTGATCCTGGTTGTATCACTTCTTCTTATTTCTGTTCCAACATTTGTGACAGGTTTCGTAGGACAATACTTATTTGGTGTTAAATGGCGTATATTACCAGTTACAGCTAGTAACGATCCTGGATTCTTCGATTTGCTTCTTCCTGCAATGGTTCTTGGTTCTGTGTCTATGGCGTACATCATTCGACTTACAAGATCTGAAATCTCTTCAAATATTTCGCTTGATTATGTGCGTACAGCTCGTGCAAAGGGCTTAAAAGAAGGCTCTGTTATTGTTCGCCACGTTTTGCGCAACTCGCTTATACCTGTCGTCACCTTCTTAGGCCAGGATTTGGGTGCTCTTATGGGCGGTGCAATGATTTCGGAAACAATCTTCAACATTCATGGCGTTGGATTCCTCACATATCAAGGGATTCTAAAGGGAGAAGGAAACCTTGTTGTTTCCATTGTCACGCTTTTGACATTGATATTTGTATTTAGCAATTTTCTTGTTGATATGTTGTACGCGGCTCTTGATCCGCGCATTCGTTACGCGTGAGGGGAGTACACTATGGAAGATAATTTGATGAAAAATGATTTGATTGCAAATAATGCTTCAAATTGCAATATATTACCGGGGCAAGAACGCTACGTTGCACCATTAGACGATACGCCTATTCAAGAAGTGGATTCCGTAGACGAATCCGCTGCTGCAACGAGTATGTGGGCAGATACCTGGAGAACTTTGCGCAGGAATCCATTGTTTATTGTTTCTGCAGTTTTGATTATTGCAATTATTTTTGTTGCATTCTTCCCAAGCATTCTTACAAAGCACAATCCTAATTATTGCGTTTTGGAACACTCTCTTGAGCCAGCTTCAGCCGCGCATCCATTTGGTTTTGATATGCAAGGTTGCGATATTTATGCTCGAGTTGTTTATGGTACTCGTACATCGCTAAGTGTTGGTTTGCTTGCAACTATTTTGGTTGTACTTGTTGGTTCTTTGATTGGTGCGTTAGCAGGATTCTTCGGAGGCTGGGTTGATACTATTCTCAGCCGAATAACTGATATCTTCTTGGCCTTACCAATGCTTCTTGGTGCAATCGTAGTTTTACAAATGTTCCGTACATCTAAATCAATTTGGAAAATTGTGCTTGTTATGGTGCTTTTTGGATGGGTTAGCGTTGCTCGTATTGCACGAAGCGCTGTTATGGAATCAAAAAATCTTGAATTCAATACCGCATCTACTGCTTTAGGATCTACTCCAATACGTAATCTTTTCAAACACATTATCCCGAACTCTTTGGCTCCAATCATTGTTGTTGGAACAACTTCGCTTGGAACTTATATTGTGTTGGAGGCAACATTAAGCTTCCTTGGAATTGGTTTACCAAGTACTACCGTCAGCTGGGGTGGAGATATTTCTACCGCTAGAAATGTTCTTACTACGAACCCAGAAGTCTTGTTCTATCCGTCTATTGCACTCGCAATTACTGTGCTCGCCTTTATTATGATGGGTGATGCTGTAAAGGATGCATTAGATCCGAAGAGCCGTAAGGCGTGAATTTAGCGTGGAGGAATAAAACTTATGAATACAACACGTAAAGATATAGACATTCGCGCCATGCAGCTAGAGCAAGGGCCATTGTTGGAAGTAAAAAATCTCCAGGTTGATTTCACAACAGACTCAAAAAAAGCTGTTCATGCTGTTAGAGATGCTAGCTTCTGTGTTTATCCTGGTCAGTGGGTTGCAATTGTAGGTGAATCTGGTTCAGGAAAGTCCACTTCTGCAATGGCTGTTCTTGGTCTTCTTCCTGGAACCGGTCATGTTACAGGTGGATCTATTAAGCTCAAGGGTAAAGAAATTAGCAGTTTGAAGCCAAAAGAGATTGCTGCTTTGCGAGGTACTGCAATGGGTCTAGTTCCGCAGGATCCTATGAGCAACTTGAACCCTGTGTGGCGTATTGGCGAACAAGTTAAAGAAGCATTAATCGCAAATGGTGTTGACGTTGATCACGAGAAGCGTTCTTCATTAGCTGAGGCTCTTGCAGGCGATTCTGTTCAAGTCAAAAGCAATGAGGATGAAACATTCCTTGGCTCTAAAGAATTACCAGATTTGATTGAAGTCGCTAAGAAAGCTTTGAAAGAAGTTGGGCTTGATGAGCATAATAATGCTGAAAAGTTCAATGAAGCTATTGATTACTACAAGAAAGAGTGGGTTCCAGGCTCTGAAACTCGTTGGCGCGTAGCAGACGATTTAATCAAATATGGTGTGAATGACGACAAAGCTTGGGAAATCGCCAAAAAGTATGTTGTAGGTGCAAGCGTTGAAGATCGTATTGCTGGTTTGCTTGACGAAGCTGGTTTGCCAGATGCTGCAACTCGTGCACGTCAGTTCCCACATGAGTTTTCCGGTGGTATGCGTCAGCGCGCTTTGATTGCTATTGGTTTGGCTTGCCGACCGGATTTGCTTATTGCAGATGAGCCAACTTCCGCTTTGGATGTTACTGTGCAAAAGCGTATTCTTGACCATTTGCATACACTAACTGATTCGCTCGGAACTTCTGTTCTCTTCATTACACACGATTTAGGCTTGGCTGCCTCTCGCGCGCAGCATGTTGTTGTTATGTATAAGGGTCGTGTTGTTGAATCTGGCCCATCGTTGGAAGTTTTGCAGCATCCTCAGCATCCGTATACAAAGAGACTTGTTGCTGCCGCTCCAAGCTTAGCTTCTCAGCGCATTATTTCTGTTAAAGAACACGGTGGTAACGCTGATAACTTGCTTGAGCATCACGTAGTAGGTGAGCAAACTCTTGAAAAAAGTGAGCATATTATTACTGTGGATCACTTAACTCGTGAGTTTAAGCTTCCTCGCAAGAAAGAGCTTTTTAAGGCTGTTGACGACGTTTCATTCTCTATTAAGCGTGGTACAACGTTAGCTATCGTTGGTGAATCTGGTTCAGGTAAATCTACCGTTGCGAATATGGTTTTGCGACTTCTTAAGCCAACAAGTGGAACTGTTACTTACGAAGGTAAGAATATTTCCGATTTAAAGGGTGCGGATTTGCTTGACTTCCGTCGCCATGTGCAGCCAGTTTTCCAGAATCCGTATGGTTCTTTGGATCCTATGTACTCAATTTATCGTTCAATTGAAGAACCTCTGCGTATTCATAAGATTGGTGATAAAAAGAGTCGTAAAAACCGTGTGGTAGAGCTTCTAGACATGGTTCGTATGCCTGCTTCAGTTATGACTCGATTCCCGAACGAACTTTCTGGAGGACAGCGTCAACGAATTGCAATTGCTCGTGCTATGGCTTTGGACCCAGATGTTATAGTTTGCGATGAAGCTGTATCTGCTTTGGATGTGCTTGTGCAAGATCAGGTTTTGCACTTGCTTAACGATTTGCAGGCAGAGCGTGGTTTGAGCTATTTGTTCATCACACACGATTTGGCTGTCGTTCGTCAGATTGCAGACGAAGTTGTTGTTATGCAGCATGGAAAGCTTGTTGAGCATGCAACTACAGATGAGGTATTCGATCATCCACAGATGGAATACACTCGCGATTTGCTCGATGCAATTCCAGGAGGAAATTTGGAGCTTGGTTTAGACTAAATAGTACAAGCTGATAAAAAGGTGCAGGTTTTATAGAATCTGCACCTTTTTATTTTTCTATTAATTCCGTGTTTATTGGTTGAGCAATCCATAACTTGTAATCTGTGTTGGTTGCGTGATTTATGTCCGTTGTTTAGTGATGGAGCTGTTTGTGTTGTGTGCATATTAGAGTTGATTACATGATTACAATTACGACTTCGAATTTGAATGGTATTCGTGCAGCTGAGCGCAAAGGTATGCTTAACTGGTCTGACGCGCATACTCCAGACGTGTGGTGTATGCAAGAAGTGCGCGCTCCGCAGGATGCAATCGACCCAATTATGACAAAAATTGAAATGGGATATCGTACGTCTGAAAATATCGTAAATTCTATAAAAAACGATAATTTTACTTATACGAATGAAGTTTGTCGTGTAAAAGGTCGAGCTGGAGTAGCTCTAGTTACGTCTCTTCCTGTAGTAAACAAATGCTACGGTTTGCCTGGTTTAAGTGAGGATGTTGATTCTGGGCGATGGGTTGAAACTGACGTGCGTACCCCTGAAGGGTATGAAATCACTATTGCTTCTGTGTATGTTCACGCTGGAAATGTGGACGATCCGCAAAAAATGAAACAAAAATTCCGCTTTTTAGACACAATGCTTACTCGTTTAGGGGAGCTTCGAGATGCAGCAGCAAGTGGCGGAAATCAAGCGATTTTGTGCGGTGACTTTAATATTGCGCATACTTCACTTGATATTAAAAACGCTAAGGCTAATGAAAAAAGTGCAGGATTCTTGCCAGAGGAACGTGCGTATATTGATCGCTGGATTAACGAATATGAATTTGTGGACGTTATGCGCATGCTTGCAGGAGATATTCAAGGACCATACACTTGGTGGAGCCAGCGCGGTAAAGCTTTCGACAATAACGTTGGTTGGAGATTAGACTACCAGTTCGCAACTCCTGAAATTGCGGAAAGCGCTCGCGGATTTGTGATCGATCGTGCTGAAAGCTATGATGCGCGATGGTCTGATCATGCGCCGTTAAGTATAAAGTATGACGTGTGATGCGTAAGTATTAATTTGCATAATGTGAAATAACTAAGTAATCGCATGTGTATATGAATGTACTATATACGCAAATTTTTCAGTGCTTTGCTTGTGCTATTCTGGTGAAGTTAGGCAATTTACAATAATAAGTAATAAATATATTTTTGTAGATTTGTTGTTTTAAGAAATGAGGAATAATGGGTTGGTTATTTGGCCGACATGAAGAAGAAAAATCTTCAAAAGTTGAAGACAAAATCGTAGAGGTAAAAACTGGTCCATGGGATTTCAATGATGAAGATGCTCCTGATTTTAGCGATTATCTAGATTTTGGTTCAATCTATATTCCATACTTTCAAGGCATTGAGTTGCGAGTAAAAAAGCAGCATGAAACATCGCAAGTTCTTGGTATGACAGTAACTTATGGTTCTTCAAGCGTAGAAGTTGAAGCTTTTGCTGCGCCTAAAACATCTGGTATCTGGCTAGAAGTGTGCAAAGATTTGCTTGATGGAAATAGTCAAGCGTGTACAGTACAAGGCGAATTTGGTACTGAGCTACTGTTACCTGTAAAAGTTGGAGAAAAAACCATTACAACGCGTATTGTTGGCGTTGATGGTCCTAGGTGGATGCTTCGCGGAGTATTCTCTGGGCCTGCAGCAACAGAGCTTGCAGATAATAATAACGAAACAAAACAATTAGATGAATGGTTTAAGGGGATTGTTGTAAATCGTGGTGAAGAGCCGCTTGCGCCTCGCGATTTTATTCCTATGCATGATCCAATAACTAGAGAAGAAAAAGAAGCTGCTTTAAATGCAGAAAATAGCGGTAAAGATGGGGAAAATAATACGTCTGATGAAGATGCTAATAATGCACTAAAAAAAGACGATAAACCATTAGGTTACGACCAACAAGTAGAAGTAAAAACTACGCTTACACGCGGTCCAATGTTTGCTGAAATTAGATAATGCAAGTAGTAGAAAGTTAATTGAATGGATTCACAAGAATCTTTACAGAAATCCGAAGAAGAGTTTTCTTCGCAAGAGTTTTCAAATGAAGTAAAACTCAACGATTCTGCGCAAACCAACGATTCTGCGCGAACCAAAAAACGCTCAGGACTAGCGACATTGGCTTCAATCGGAGCCGAAGGATCTACATTTTCTGTAATTGATTCAATGGGTGGCGTTCGAGGCGTAATCGAATCCATGCTTCCAGGCTTGCTGTTTGTTATTTGCTTCGTTGTAACACGAAATGTGCAAACAACGGTTATTGTTGCAGCTGTGATTGCTGTTTTGCAAGTTGTGATTCGTCTTATTCAGAGGCAATCGCTTATGGGAGCAATTAGTGGACTTATTTCCATTGGAATCTGCCTTGTTTGGGTGTGGACGAGTCACCAAGCGCGCGACTACTATATGATGGGCTTTATTACGAATGCTGTTTATGGTGCTCTTCTTGCTATTTCGCTGATTGTGCGCGTGCCTGCTTTAGGGATTGTGATTGAGTCAATTCGCAAAATGCCTACAGAAAACTTTGGTGCGTGGCTTCACGAATGGCTCGATTATAAGCCGCTTAAGCGAGCGTATATGTATGTGACAGGATTGTGGATTGCTGTTTTTGTGCTGAGGCTCGTTTTGCAAGTGCCATTATATTTGACGAATCACGTTGTGTGGCTTGGTACCGTTCGCTTGATTATGGGATTGCCGTTCTGGGCGCTCGCAATTTGGGTTTCTTACTTGATTATTGCAACGCCGTTTATGCGACTTCATCATAAAAATCATGAAGAGAAGCAGAGCGAAGAAAATCAGCTTAACTAAAATCAGCCTAACAAAACGCAAAACTAGGGGGTAGCTTATGCAAGTGACGATGCGAATCGAGCGATATGCGGATCAAGGCAGATGTGTAGGTCATCTTGACGGACGCGTTGTATTCGTGCGATTTGCGCTGCCTGGTGAGCTGGTTATTGTGCGTATGGATGAGCCGATGCGTGCAAAAGCGCACTTTTTTACCGGTGAAGTTGTGGAAGTTTTGGAGCCTAGTGCGAATCGTGTGGAGCCGCAATGGAAGCTCGCTGGTCCTTTGGCTCAAGGCGGCGGAGTTGGTGGCGCAGATTTAATTCACGTTTCTTTGCCTGGGCAGATTCGTTGGAAGGCTTCCGTAATTGCCAATCAATTCCAGCGTTTAGCGCATATGGATGTTGCGGATAACGATGTTAGAGTTGAGCGAATGCCAGGTGATGAGGAGCTTAACGGATTTAATTGGCGTACGCGCATGGAGTTGGTTGCTGATGATGAAGGGCGATTGTCTATGCGAAAGCGTGAGTCGCATGATCGCATTGCGATTGATACTATGCCGCTTGCATCGCGCGCTGTTTTAGCTGTTGCGGATTCTTTGGATTTGTGGAATCGAGAATTTGAGCCAAATTCGCAAATTCGCCTTGCTGTTCCAGAGCCTCGAGTTGAGGGCTTGGACTTTGGTGTTTCTGGTGATAAGTCTGCGCTCCTTAGTGCGATTGGCGAAAATTATGCGCTTATAGTAAATGATGAGTTGGTTGCAGGATCTGCTTTGTTGCGAGAGCGCGTGCGCGTTGCGGTTGATGATGATTCATCGCGTGCGCGTACTTTTGATTACGATGTTGATGCGCGTGGTTTTTGGCAGATTCATCGCGCAGCTCCAGAGCATTTGGTGAACTACGTTTTGGGATTAGTCCGTTCTGCGCTTGGTGGGCGTACTAAGAATACGGTTTTGTGGGATTTGTATTCTGGATCTGGTTTGTTTACGATTCCGCTTGCGACTTTGGCTAATATTGGCGGAGATTCTTCTTGCGCTGCTGGCGCTTTTGGTTCTGCAGAGCCAGCCCGTGTGCTTAGTATTGAGGGTGCGCCGATTGCTGTAAAGAATGCAAGGCGAAACATTGGGCGCGCAGGTCTTAGCAGAGATGTTGTTGAAGCGCTTGAAGGCGATGTTGCGCAAACGCTTGAATCGCAGGTGTTTAAGGCGAGTAAGTCATCTAAGATTGTGCGCCGATTTGCGCATCCGGATGTTGTTGTGTTGGATCCTCCGCGCGCTGGTGCTAAAGCTCAAGTTTGTAAGCAGATTGCGAAGTCTGGAGCAAGAAGCGTTGTGTATGTTGCTTGCGATCCGACCAGTCTTGCTCGCGATGTTGGCACATTTAAGGAGCTTGGTTACAGTGTTCAGTCTTTGCGCGCGTTCGACTTATATCCCAACACTCACCACGTCGAGAGTGTCGTATTGATGTCAAAGGCTGATTAGGTGGGTGCAAATTTGCCCTTGTGTAGCAAGGCTTAGCGAGGGCTATCGTTAAAAGGTTTAATGTGCGGCGGCTTTAAGCTGGGTTCTCGTGATTTTTGAGTGCAGTTTGGCTGTTTGAGGGAAGATGTCGACGCTCTAGGGTTGAGTGCACAGGATGTTAACGTTAAAAGGTGCACACACTTTGCACCCACCCTGTGAAGTGGGAAAATATAGCTCAAAAGGTAAAATGAAACCTGATTATTAGTATGTGCACGAGGAGGTGCTTAAGGAATGGATAATAAGAAGTTTATCGCAGAGACGAAAGATGTTCGTTTAACGGTGAAACGTGCTGATACTTTTGGTGTGAGCTTTGTTAACTGTGAACAAGATATATTGAGGGTTGAGGAAGCGCAAAATGTTATAAGGCTTATTCAAACTAAAAAAGTTTCAGCTTCGAATTGGCTGAGGTGGTTTACTCAGGGTATGCCTGAAATTGTTGTGAGTTTGCCACATGATGTGGAAGTTTGTGAGGTTGAATCTGATTCTAATCAAGTGCTCATCACGGATATTGAGATTGGTAAGCTTTATGTAGAAGTGAACAATGGCAAGGTAGAAGTTGTTAATTTGAAGGCGGATGATGTCTTTCTTAAATGTTATAATGGGTTGGCTTCAGCAACAAACGTAGAAGTAACTCATGTTTGTACGCTTGATACGTTAAATGGCATGAGTATTTTAGAAGGAACAATCACCAAGGATGCAAGCCTTGAAGTAGATTGTGAGAATGGTGTCACCGAGGTTTCAGATAAGAAGAAGGTAAATTGTAAAAACGATGGATTTGCGCATTACATGGTGCACTGTCTTAATGGGAAAGCTATTGCGAAGTAGCAGACATATAGATCAAAAAAGAAGCAATAAAACTTGATATAAGTTGGAATTAGAGCGTATATAGACATACCGATAAAGGAGGAAGCCGTATATGCTCTATGTAAAATTTGATGATTTCGAAGATGTTAGCGTCATGGGAAATGAGAAAGATCATGGAATGTTTATTCCGATTAAGGATGGGAATGTGTATGCTGAGTGCGAACGGTGCGGTGTAGTTGAAAGGATCACCTCACCATGCGAATTCATTGCTAGCACATTTAGGTCAAGAGTGAACTTCAATGAAGGTTATGAACTTTGCGAGAAGTGCTTGCAAGAGGTTGAGTTTGTTACTGTCGCTTTGAGAACTGGAAAATTACCTAATCGAGAATTGAAATGACTGAAAAGCAAAGCAGTGATAACCGTAGTAATACATGAAAAACTAAACGTTAAAAGGTGCACACACTTTGCACCCGGGCGGTAAATGATAATTTAGGGAGGCGTTTTATGTCAGTAATTAAAATTGAAAACCTCACTTTCTCATATTATGGATATGTAAAACCCATATTTAAAAATGTATCGTTTTCCTTTGATACAAACTGGAAAACGGGATTGATAGGAAGAAATGGAATCGGTAAATCAACTCTATTTAAGTTACTTTTAAATCAAGAAACTTATCAAGGTAAAATAAGCAAGGATGTTGAATTTATTAAATTTCCACCAAATATAAGCGATACTTCAAAATTAGGAATTGAGTTATATAAAGAACTAATATCAGATGATGAAGAATGGAAGTTATTTAGAGAACTCAGTTTGCTAAATGTAGATGAGAACCTTGTTTACAGAGAGTTTGAAACGCTTTCTAAAGGGGAACAAACAAAAATCCTTTTAGCTATTTTGTTTACAAGAGAAGATGGCTTTTTACTTATTGATGAACCAACAAACCATTTAGATATGGACGGAAGAAAAATTGTAAGTGAATATCTGAAAAGTAAAAAAGGATTTTTGCTTATATCTCATGATAGAGATTTTTTAGATGGTTGTATCAATCATGTTATTTCTATTAACAGGAATTCTATTGATGTCCAATCGGGAAATTTTACATCATGGTATGAAAACAAAGTGATGAAAGACCAATTTGAAATTAGTCAAAATGAGAGATTAAGAAAAGATATTAAACGATTAAAAGAGTCTGCAAGACAAAGTCAAATTTGGTCTGATAAAATTGAAAATACTAAAAATGGTGTGAAAGTATCAGGTGTAAAACCAGACAAAGGACATATAGGTCATCAATCAGCCAAGATGATGAAAAAATCTAAGAATTTGGAGAATAGACAAAACAAGGCAATAGAAGAAAAACAGAGTTTACTAAAAGATATCGAAATAAAGGAAAGCCTATTACTGCATCCGCTACATCATCATAAAAATCCTCTAATATCGGTTAGCAATTTATCATCATGCTATGGAGAGAGACAGATATTAAGCAATGTAAGTTTTGAGATAAAGCAAGGCGATATAGTGGCTATATATGGGGGTAATGGTAGCGGAAAATCAACCTTGATTAAAATTTTATTAGGTATAAATCACGAGTATACAGGTGAGATAAAATTAGCAGGTAATTTAAAAATCTCGTATATTCCTCAAGACACATCTAATTTAACAGGTAGCCTAAATGAATATATTCACAAGCAAGATGTTGATGAAACATTGTGTAAAACAATTCTAAGAAAATTAGATTTTTCAAGAGAATTATTTGAAATGGATATGAAGAACTATAGTGATGGACAAAAAAAGAAAGTTTTAATTGCTGTAAGTTTATCAAAGCCAGCTCATATATTTGTTTGGGACGAACCACTGAATTATATAGATGTAATATCAAGAATACAGATTGAGGAAATTATAAAAGAAGCAAAACCTACACTCATATTTGTGGAACACGATAAGCGATTTGTAGAAGATATCGCTAATAAAATAATACAATTTTAAGTAAAATCCAAATCCCAGTTTGTAGTGCCTTAGACTTTTATCATCATACGACATTCCCCTTGTCAGCTTCTCTCCTGCAACGAACGTTAAGGCTCTTTTATTGATGCATGGTTATCATAAGGGTAGTCTTGATACACGTGAGACTGTCGTATTGATGTCAAGGGCTTAATAGGTGGGTGCATTTTTGCCCTTGTGCAGCAAGGCTTAGTGAGGGCTATTGTTAAAAGGTTTAGCGTGTGGCTGCTTTAGGCTGGCTTGGCGTGATTTTTGAGTGCTATTTTTCTGTATGAGGTAAGATATCGACGCTCTAGGGTCGAGTGCACAGGATGTTAACGTTAAAAGGTGCACCCACTTTGCACCCACCCTGCACCCACTTTGTTGAGTGGTAAAATATAGCTCAAAAGTTAAAATGAAACCTGATTATTAGTATGTGAACGAGGAGGTATTTAAGGAATGGACAAGCTCGTTCGTTTTTGCCGTGAAGTAGCGACATTCGGCTTGACGGTTGCCTTAATCGCGATGCTGGTTGCCTTAATATGGGATGGCACACTTGCTATTAGAATTGGTTTTACCTCTTTTGCTATTGGTGTCACAGTGATCTCGCTTAAGACTGTCCTTCGAAAGACTGATTGAATTTTGTTTGGTTCAAGTCAATAGTTGAATATCTCACGTTGGGTGACTATTACTGATCTCTGTCAGTAATAGTCACTTCTTTTTATGAATCTTAAAGTCAGGCTCAATGTCCGTCCTGTTTAGCCGGTGATTAGTTAGGGTAATCGTTAAAAGATTAACAACTGTATCAATGAAAATGCACGGAAATTGCAGAACCAGGATGAGTATGAGAAAAAATATACGAGTCTAGTGAACAGGTTTAATACTGTAGAATCAAGGCTTAAGGAAGTAAAAGCTCGCATTGTTGACAAGCAAATGAGGCATGATGAAGTTGAATATTTTATCGAGGACTTGAAAAAACAGGACTTGTTAACAGTGTTCGATGAAAACGTCTGGCTTAGTATGGTTTACTATCTAATCGTGCATCAAGATGGAAAGGTTGATATTATCTTCCTTGATGGGAGTGTAATGAAAGTAGACGAGTAAATAACAAATATACAATATATGAAGGCAAGTCAATATAGATTTTTTCTTGTATGATTAACTCAAGAAAAGTTAGCATAAAAGGTTGGCAAGCCATGAAAAAACTGACAAAATCCTTGACAGACAGACAGCGTAGTTCTGTCTCTTTTCACGTAGAATTTTTAATTGGCAGAAATATATACCTGATGTATAGGTATGCGTTCCTTCCTATCTTTATGAAATTTTTCAAAACAATAAAAGAACATTATTAGATTAAAAAGGAGGATTTATGAAAAATACGAAAAAATGCCCAAAGTGTGGGGGAAGTGAAATTATATTTGTGCCTGGATCTGCTGGGGTTTATGGGACTGGAAATAATATTATGACTGGCCATACAATTATGTCGGCAGTACCTATTGATAGGTATATTTGCACTGCCTGTGGTTTTAGCGAGGAGTGGATTGACCTTGATAATATGGATAAATTAAAAAAGAAATATGATGAGATTTAAATGAGAGTTACTTTTATATGAGGGTGGGATAATAGTTAAAACAGCAGGTCGAGGATTAAAATCGACCTGTTTTTATGTTTAAGGCACTTAGCTTTCAAGATATAATGAGTATTAGAAGATAAATTTGTAAAAGCTCATTTCAATAGATGAAGGAGGTGCTTTCATGTCCAATTCAAACTCAAATTACACTAAGCAACTCATTGATGATTACTGTGTGCTAGATACCGAAACGACCGGCTTTTCTGCGTATTATAATGAGATTATTGAGATTGGTATCTTAAAAGTTAGAAATAATGAGATAGTAGACCGTTATGATCAGCTGATTAAACCGAGTATAGAAGTAGACGGTTTTATTACAGCATTAACAGGAATAACTAATGACATGCTGGAAGGTATGCCATCTATAGACAGTGTGAAAACGTCTGTGCTTTCGTTCATAGGTGATGACATTATCCTTGGTCATAGGACTTCTTTTGATATGCGCTTTTTGAATGAAGGCTTTAAGGAACAACTGACTAACCGGTATATGGATACGATGCAATTTGCAAGAAAACTGTATCCTGAGCTGAAACATCACAGACTCTCCGATTTAACTGACTACTTAGGATTACACAATAATGAACACCGTGCTTTATCAGACTGCACATCAACGAAAGAATTATATGATGCTGTTAAAACACGCATGGCTGAGAAGAATCTAGTAATTGAAGATTTATGGCCTGTTAGCGGAAGTCACGGTGGTAAAGGGATAGATATCAAAGCAATTAAGCCTGATGAAGTGGTTGTTGATAAAGATGGATTTTTCTATAATCGGCACGTGGTTTTCACCGGTAAGCTTGAGAAAATGCTTCGAAAAGATGCTAAGCAGATTGTAGTGAATCTCGGCGGTGTTTTAGATAATAGTGTGACTAAGCAGACGAACTGTCTGATCCTTGGTGACAATGATTACAATGCAATTCTTAAAGGTGAGAAGTCTTCAAAGCATAAGAAAGCGGAAAAGCTCAAGCTTGAGGGGCAAGATATAGAAATTATTGATGAGCGTACTTTCTATGATTTGCTAAATGTGTGAAATTGGATGATTGAGAGGTGATTACGTGTCTAAAATAAATGTTGAAGGTTCAGAAATCAGTATTATTGCCATTGACAATAGAGATTATATTTCTTTAACGGATATGGTTAGAAATATTGATAACGGTTCTGCTTTGATTGAAAAGTGGCTTAGGAATAAGAATACGATAGAGTTTTTAGGTATTTGGGAAGAAATGTATAACACGAATTTTAATTCCACCGAATTCGAGGGAATTAAAAATGAAGCAGGACTTAACCGTTTTATATTATCTGTTAAGCAATGGGTGGAGAAAACCAATTCTATCGGTATCGTTGCTAGAGCGGGAAGATATGGTGGAACTTATGCTCATAAAGATATAGCGTTTGAGTTTGCTTCTTGGGTATCGCCATAATTTAAATTATATTTAATCAAAGAATTTGAACGTTTAAAGGAAGAAGAACAGAAGAAGTTAGGATGGGATATTAAAAGAAATTTGGCAAAAATAAATTATAGAATTCACACAAATGCCATTAAGAACAAACTTGTACCAGATAAACTTTCAAAAGAAAAAATCAATTTTATTTATGCAAATGAAGCGGATATTCTTAACGTTTCTTTATTTGGAATAACAGCTAAAGAGTGGCGTGATGAAAATCCGGATTTAAAAGGCAATATTAGAGATTATGCAGATATATCTCAGTTTGTTTGCCTTTCTAATCTTGAGAATCTTAATGCTGTATTTATAAATGAAGGTATGAGTCAATCTGAAAGATTGGAGAAATTAAATGCAATAGCTATTGAACAAATGAGGATACTATCTGAAAGTGAATCAATTAAAAAATTGCAATAAGTTGCGTCGTATCATTGGGAAACAGTAGCGGTGTCTCGGGAAGAGTTTCATATGCCATAAAACTATATGAACAAAGATGAGTTGTATCTCTTTGTGTCGCGAGATATTCTGGATTCTCATTATGATTTGTCTAAAGTTACTCTTGGAGATAAGCGTATCAAGTTAGTTGACTCACAGTTTAATTTGTCTAGTTCAGGACTTAAAACTTTATTTTTAGTTGGGAAATTTGATTTAAAAGACAAGTCAAGTTCTGATATTCTTAAAGTACCAGGGATTAATAAAACAGGTAATGTTGCTGTAAGTTATAAGAAGAAATAGTAATATTTTGCACTCAAAAACCAAGCTATTAAGCCAATCTTAAACCTTTTAACGATAGCTTTTCCTATCGTTAAAAAGTGCACCCACTATCCATAGTGTGCACTCAAAAAAGTGTAGCTATACTTGGAGTTCTCTCAATCCACGTTGAGAGCGTTGTATTGATGTCAAAGGCTGATTAGGTGGGTGCATTTTTGCCCTTATGTAGCAGGGGTTTGCGAGGGCTATCGTTAAAAGGTTTAATGAGTGGTGGCTTTAGGCTGGGTTCTCGCGGTCTTTGAGAGTGATTTTGCTGTATGAGGGAAGATATCAACGCTCTGGGGTCGAGTGCACAGGATGTTAACGTTAAAAAGTGCACCCACTTTGCACCCACCCTGTGAAGTGGGAAAATATAGCTCAAAAGGTAAAATGAAACCTGATTATTAGTATGTGCACGAGGAGGTGCTTAAGGAATGGATAATAAGAAGTTTATCGCAGAGACGAAAGATGTTCGTTTAACGGTGAAACGTGCTGATACATTTGGCGTGAGCTTTGTTAACTGTGAACAAGATATATTGAGGGTTGAGGAAGCGAAAAATGTTATAAGGCTTATTCAAACTAAAAAAGTCTCAGCTTCGAATTGGGTGAGGTGGCTTACTCAGGGTATGCCTGAAATTGTTGTGAGTTTGCCACATGATGTGGAAGTTTGTGAGGTTGAATCTGATTCTAATCAAGTGCTCATCACAGATATTGAGATTGGTAAGCTTGATGTAGAAGTGAACAATGGCAAGGTAGAAGTTGTTAATTTGAAGGCGGATGATGTCTTTCTTAAATGTTATAATGGGTTGGCTTCAGCAACAAACGTAGAAGTAACTCATGTTTGTACGCTTGATACGTTAAATGGCATGAGTATTTTAGAAGGAACAATCACCAAGGATGCAAGCCTTGAAGTAGATTGTGAGAATGGTGTCACCGAGGTTTCAGATAAGAAGAAGGTAAATTGTAAAAACGATGGATTTGCGCATTACATGGTGCACTGTCTTAATGGGAAAGCTATTGCGAAGTAGCAGACATATAGATCAAAAAAGAAGCAATAAAACTTGATATAAGTTGGAATTAGAGCGTATATAGACATACCGATAAAGGAGGAAGCCGTATATGCTCTATGTAAAATTTGATGATTTCGAAGATGTTAGCGTCGGGGAAATGAGAAAGACCATGGCATGTTTATTCCAATTAAGGATGGGAATGTGTATGCTGAGTGCGAACGGTGCGGTGTAGTTGAAAGGATCACCTCACCATGCGAATTCATTGCTAGCACATTTAGGTCAAGAGTCAACTTCAATGAGGGTTATGAACTTTGCGAGAAGTGTTTGCAAGAGGTTGAGTTTGTTACTGTCGCTTTGAGAACTGGAAAATTACCTAATCGAGAATTGAAATAACTGAAAAAGCAAAGCAGTGATAACCGTAGTAATACAGGAAAAACTAAAGGGTTAGACCAATTTCTGAAAATAGCCTAACAATCTCACATCGAGACGGTAGCACTTTTGTCCAAACTTGATGTCGATAAGCATATAAATATTGAAATTGAGCTGGATGAGTTTGATTTGACAAGTGCTGAGAGTAAGGCAACATATGCTCAAATCAAAGAATATGTTTGGAATAAATTTGAATTAAAAGTTTCGACATTATATATTGCACAGATAAAAAGGAAATGTGGAATAGAATTACGAGAACATTACAACAAGTCTAAAAAGGAGAAACAAATTATTCCACAGTGTACACCTGAAAAAGAAGAAGCCATTATGAATGCCTTGAGACACTTCAAAATGATTGAATAGAAAAGAATGACAGCATACGACTTTCTGCATTTATTACATTCCTACTTGGTATAGGAACAACTATTATTCTTTTCTTGCAAGGTATCAATTAGAAAATAGGGTCAATATAAAGAATGGTAGGATAATATCTATATATAAACCATGGAGGTAGGCATATGAGGTCTTATGAAAGTAAGGAAGAATTAAAGAATGAGATAAAGAAAACTTTTGAAAAATATATTTCAGAGTTTGACAATATACCAGAAGAACTAAAAGATAAAAGACTAGAAGAAGTTGATAGGACACCAGCAGAAAATCTTGCCTATCAAGTAGGCTGGACGACTTTAGTATTAAAATGGGAAGAAGATGAGAAAAAAGGTATAGATGTTAAAACACCATCAGATAAATTCAAGTGGAATCAACTTGGAGAATTATATCAATGGTTTACAGATACCTATGCCCATAAATCTCTATATGAACTAAAAGAACAACTAACAGAAAATGTAAAAAAAATTTATCTTATGATAGATGAATTAACAGATGAAGAATTATTTAAACCACATATGAGAAAATGGGCAGATGAAGCAACCAAAACTGCTACTTGGGAAGTATATAAATTTATTCATGTAAATACAGTAGCGCCATTTGGAACATTTAGGACTAAGATTAGGAAATGGAAGAAATTAGTTCTATAGATAGAAAAGTATAAATAAGTTTACTTAGGAGGATTTTATGGCAGTTGCAAATATCAAAGTTACATTAAATTGCCCAATAGGAAAGGTCGAGTTTACCTTCCTTGATGGGATCGTAATGAAAATAGACAAGTAAATAACGGATATACAATATATAAAGGCTAGTCAATATAGATTTTTTCTTGTATAATTAGCACAAGAAAAATTAGCATAAAAGGTTGACAAGCCATGAAAAGACTGACAAAATCCTTGACAGACAGACAGACAGACAGACAGACAGACAGACAGACAGACAGACAGACAGACAGTGTAGTTCTGTCTCTTTTCACATAGAATTTTTTAATTGGCAGAAATATATACCTGATGGATAGGTATGTGTTTCTGCCTATTTTTATGCAATTTTTCAAAACAATAAAAAGAACATTATTGGATTAATAAGGAGGAAAATATGAAAACATTAGTAAAAAAGACAATGGGTTTATTGATGGCTACATTAGTAGCATTTGGTGTAATGGCTGGAACTACACAGGCATTTGCGGCTGAAGGACAACTTGTATATAAAGTTGATAGTCAATTAAATGTAAGCGGATCCTTTTTCTTAAAGAAAATTACAGGAACCGTTGATGTGAGTAAGACTGTAACTGCATCTCCAGTCACTCCAATTGAAGGGCAAAAAGACTCTTATGCAGGTACTATAAGCGCAAGCGTGGAAGCTGCTGACCTTTTTGAAGGAGCCTACAAAGTATATGAGAAAGAAATAAAAGGACAAGGTTTTGGACCTTGGAAATTTGAAAATATAATCATGTCCAGAGAAGGCGAAAAGTTCCCTATTGCTCAGTATACGGTAAAATTCCCTTCTAACTTCCACGTTGATAAGACGGGAATTAAAGCTACGGAAAATTCATCTGCTATCAGTGGTATTGAGGCTGAATATGTAGAAAAGGATAATTCAGTTGTTATCACTATTCAATTAGGAAATTGGAATGATTATCAAGAATTCTTTAAGCTTGTAGAAAGTGAACGTAATCAAACTGGGCATGAAATTAACGTAAATATCCCATATACCGTAGAAGGAAAAGAAGAATTACTTGGAACTATAACTGGTTCAGGAATTTGCCAATTATACAAATTTGGCAATCACCCAGTTAGTGATCCAATCGTTAACATCACCTCCCCATTAAAGTCACTTGAAATCAAGAGACCGTAGGAGGCTTTGTATGAAATTACTAAAAAATATGGCTGTAACGATAGTATCAGCCACATTGATTGCATCAACAGCATTTGTGTCACCAGTGTTTGCTGCGGATAAGAGCGAACCGCTTCCATATTTAATTAAGGATTTGTTGGCTGCTCCGTCTGAATATTTGACCGATAGTGCACTAAAGAATACGTATTGGGTTGATGTGGAAAAGAAAGAGATAACCGATGGTTTTACAGGGAAAACTTATTATGGGGTATTCCCTAAGTATTTAACCTCTCCAAGTAAAACAGCGATTGCTGATTTTCCATTTAACTCTTTAGACGGCATGACTAGTACTCCAAATGCGGGGATAGTGAATAGCTCTAATACGTATTGGTTCTTGCCTGGGATGAATTTTGAAGAAAGATATGGTTATCTCGCAGGGCAAGATACGGCAGAAGGAGATACAAAACCAGGACAACATCCTACAAGCCCTATCGAAAAGCGTGTCAACCCATTTGGCTTTGGGAAAAATGATTTATTAACTCAAGATGAAATTAAAAATCCAGTTGATAAACTTAAAGTATACGGTGATCTAAAGCTCAAGGATGCAACGGATTCCAAAGCGGTTGGTGAACTACAGCCTGGGGATCAACTGAATCTTGATTTTTCAGTTAGTATCCCATGGTTTAAGCGTTATCTCAATGGTTGGACGCTAAACTATACAAGACTTGGTGGTATGAATGACTCTGATGTTGAGAAATTCCACAATAGCTACGGTAAGGTTGATGCAGGATTTGCTTTTACGTTAGATATTCCAGATGGTGTAGAAGTAGCTAAGGATGTGTCTGCTAAAGTTAGTGGGCTTCAGGGGTTTTCAGCTAATGTAACCAAGACAACTAATGGTAAAACACTCATTGTTACATTGAAGAAAGATAATCCTGGAACAACTCAGAAATGGCAAGACATTATTAAAGAAGTTAAAAATGTAGATACCAGCAATATCGTGATTTCAGTAACTGGTCTATCTGTGAAAAAGACAGCTACTGAAGGTACAAAATATAGAATTCGTGGAACGGTATCCGGTTTCTATGATTTCGCCAATTCTTCCACAGAGAATTTTGTGAAAGCAACCACTGCAAGAGATAATAACTGTGCTAATCGCAATTATTTCTTTTTTGCAGCTGAACAGGATTCTAAAGGGTTAGATGCGAACGGAGAAGAAAATAAGTCTAAACAAATCTCTTATTCCTTCCAAGTGAAGAAGCCTGCTCAAAGCACGGTTACTTTCAAGGATGGCGATAATACGCATGCAACAGTAAAGGTAGAAACTGGTAAGGCTATTGATACTGATGCGTTGACTAATGAGTCTATGCCTGCTGATCCAATGAAGGCTGGTTATACCTTCAAGGAATGGAATACAAAGGAAGACGGTAAAGGTACTGCGTTTACGGGAGCAAGCGTAGTAAATGGTGATATGACTGTATATGCCATTTATACAAAAGATTCTGTGCCGACACCGGATCCGACTCCGAATCCTCCGGCACCAAATCCGGATCCAACTCCAAACCCACCTACACCTACACCGGATCCAGTGCCTAATCCACCGACTCCGGAACTTAAGCCAAATCCTCAGACACCAGCTCCTCAGCCGCAGCCTGAAAAGCATATTGGCATGATTCCTAAGACGGGTGAATCAGCATCATTTGCAGGATTGCTCGCAGCTATAGGGTTCTCGATTGCAGGACTTGCAATTCTTCGTAAGAAGAAAATGATGGAAGAAAACAAGTAAGTAGGCACTGCTTGTTTTAAGTAACGAGCATTGGTTATTAGAAGATGGCTCTAGCGATATGTTAGAGCCATCTTTTTGTATATTATCTTTTGATTGTTATTTGAGATATATTATTTCTTATTTTCAATAAGAAATAATATGATGCTCCAAGTCAAAGTTTCAGGATTCCTATAAATAGTTTCAGAGTTCAAGGGCAAGGTTTCATTGTATACAACACGTAATGAAACTAGAGATACTACAGGAAATGATACAAAGTTTGGTGGATGCTGCTTAGAAGAACACTGTAAATAAGGACTTATTGTAGGTTGATGAAACAGAAGAACGTGAATGAAAGTCTGGCGTGAATTGACGCTAGACTTTTTCTTTTTTTGGGGGGTGTCTTTTTTGCTTTTAAGGGTGTGTGCTATTTAGACAAGGGGGTGTTCTTAGGTTTAAGACATGAGGAATATCCTACACTTTTTCTAACAAAAAAGAGGTAACTTCTAAAATTTAAAAGTCACCCCCTGTACTTTTACGTGTTATTTTTCTTCTTTTGGTGGCGTGTATGGCTTACCTTCTTTGTTGTAGGTGAGATTAAATACCATATTAGATAACCACTTCTTGAATGAAGGGTTATCTTGGAATTGTTTGAATAATTCCATGTTATCGGACATGATGGCAATAATTACTTGTTGTAAAGCTCGTTCGCTTTCTAACCGTGCACTTTGCTCATCAGAATTACGCATGGCATTTTGATATTTTTTGTCCCTTGAAACCATTGCCGGAATTTCCAGAATTTGCCTTTTAACGTTATCGGCATCTTTCCAATCGATATTTCCGAAAATATCATTGAAATTAGAAAGGATGGTAGACAGCAAATCCATCTCAGGATTTAAGATGTGTGGCACACTTGCTGATGGAACGGGAGCCACTTCATTATCTACATCTTCTAATTTTATGGATAGACTATCTCTTGCTTCATTTCGATAGCTTTCCAAGTCAATTGAGTCAAGAATTCCTTGAGATAAGTCTTCTTCCTGTGGTGAAGGAAGCTTTGGAATAAGAAGATTTAGGAATATAGATAGTTTTTCCCATTCAGCATTACCGTATGGCAGAATGGCACCTAAGAATCCATAGGTCCTTACAAAGGATTTAGCCGCACTTTTGAAGGTAATCTGATCATCTGTATCCAATTGCTTGTAGAGTGCTGCGCATGCGTCTAAATGAGGGTCGAGTTGTTCACGTTCTGCACCGTTTAAATAGTTATTAACAAGCAGGTCTACATTATTTTTAGTATAAATCTGATAATTTTCCATTGTTGTTACAAGGTCATACAACTTATTGGGATCAGTTTCACCGGAGAGAATTGTTGTCTTATAGTATGTCAAAAAAGACTTAGCAATATCTTCAGGCTTATTTGCAAAATCAAGCACAAAAGTATCATGTTTTTGTGGGTGAGAACGATTCAATCTTGATAGCGTTTGTACAGCCTTAATGTCATACAAGAGCTTATCGACATACATTGTATGCAATAGTGGTTCGTCAAAGCCTGTCTGGAACATATCAGCCACAATAAGCAGACGATACGGGTCTTTCTTAAATTCTTTCGGAATGTTAGCATCTGGAAAACCGTTTAATCCTGCTGAAGTTAAAGGTGGTTCTTGACCGTTATACGCATGTTCACCGGAAAAAGCGATAATAGCTTTATATGGACTATGGCGATCAGCTAAGCATTTATTAATCGCAAAGTAGTATTCAATACAGCGTGGGATACTTGCTGTTACAACCATTGCGCGTGCTTGACCACCAATTTTTCCTTTTGCTATAACCTGTTCGTGGAAATGCTCTACCATCATGGCAGCTTTTTTAGCTATGGTAAAGCTATTGCCCTCTACAAAACTACGAAGCTTCTTCTGTGCGCGCTTTTTATCAAACATTGGGTCATCTTCCACGGTTTTTATAAGCTTATAATAGCTATCAATAGCTGTGTAGTTTTTCAAAACGTCTAGAATAAAGCCTTCTTGAATAGCCTGTTTCATTGTGTAAACGTGGAATGGCTTGTGCTTTATTTCTCCTGCTTCCTCGTAAGGTACACCAAAAGACTCTAAGGTTTTATTCTTTGGTGTAGCAGTAAAAGCAAAATAGCTGGCATTACTAAGTAACTTTCTGCCTTCCATCATGATGTTAATTTTATCTTCGTTGTCGTTAACATCATCTGAAGCACGACCAGATAGAGCTAAGTTCATCTGAGCGGCGTTTCTGCCGCTTTGACCTGAGTGGGCTTCATCGATAATAATGGCGAAATGGTTGTTTTTATGCTCCGGCCCAATTTCTGAAACTATATAGGGGAACTTTTCAACGGTAGTAATGATAATACGCTTACCATCAGTAATTGCTTTTCTTAACTCGCCTGAATGGTCTGCCCATATGACTGTACTGTTTACCTGCATAAACTGTTTGATCGTATCACGAATTTGCTTATCTAGAATTTTTCGATCGGTGACAACGATTACGGAGTCAAGAATCGGGTGCCCGTCATGTTCAAGCTCTATGAGCTGATGAGCGAGCCATGCAATGGAGTTTGATTTACCACTGCCGGCACTATGTTGAATAAGATATCTCTTTCCAGCACCATGTGCTTTGACATCGGCTAAAAGTTTGGTCACAACATCTAGCTGATGGTAGCGTGGAAAGATTTGTTTTTCTGTCTTCTTCTTGGTCTCTGGGTCAATATCGATAACAACCTGAGCATAGTTTTCTATGATGAGAGCTAACTTTTCCTTTGTTAAGATATCTTTCCACAGGTAATCTGTCATAATGCCATTCGGGTTCGGCGGATTTCCAGCACCATCGTTGTAACCTTTATTGAACGGCAAGAACCAACTATCTTTACCAGCTAGTTTTGTACAGAACTTAATTTGTTCATCATCAACAGCAAAATGAACCATACAACGCTTAAAAGAGAATAGAAGCTCTCGTGGATCTCGATCCATCTTGTATTGTTCTACAGCATCATCTGTATTTTGTTTGGTGAGCTGGTTTTTTAATTCAAAGGTGATTACAGGAAGCCCATTAATGAACACACAAAGATCCAGTGCTAGTTTGGTTGCATCAGAAGAATAACGAAGTTGCCTTGTTACGCTAAAAATATTTTGCTCAAAATGTTCTTGTGCTTTTATATTATTTTCACTCGGTGTGAGATAAAACAGAATAATGTCTGCAGGGTAAACTTTGATTCCATTACGCAAAACATCGATAATACCGCGTTTAGCCAGCTCTGATTGTAGGCGGTTCAGGAACGAGTGTCTTTTTTGTTCAGATTGTCCTATGCCTAACAAATCAAATTGTTCAGGCTGCGTTGTTTTAAGAAAGCGGAAAAGTTGCGTTTCGTCAATGGCATATTCCTTGTTGTAATCAGCGTTGGTGCCTTCTTCATAACCATTATGTTCAACAAGCCAATTGACAATGAGTGTTTCTAGGCCGTTTTCTTTTGTGTTGGTAAACGTCGTCATCGCACTTATTCCTCCGCTTTTTTCTTTGCTGTTTTCTCAAGGCTTTTTATTGTGTCAAGGTAAGATTTTTCAACGGGAGAAAGATTATTGACAATAAAACGCTGATATTCTTTATCTGCTTTTTCTATTGCCTGCTTATGGCTGACTTTGCCTGCACCATTTAAAAGCTTTTCTCCGGTAGCAGAAAGAATGTGATCTAAGTGTTCCACATAATCACTCATATGCATAGGATTGTGACGCATAGCTTGCACTTCAGCAAAATCGAAATATCCTGAAACAATACTATTCAATATCTTCAGCTCATCTTCTGATAAATAATTTTTAGCAATATGCGTGTCTTTTGCTGTTGGAAAATCGCCGGAAAAAGTAGTAAGGCCCATAAAAGGTTTATTCGCATCCGCTCGCTCAAAAATCACTTCAGCTGCGGTGTGTCCATGAGCAGCATAGTGAAGCTTATTTTGCACCATCTTGAAGAATGCAAGGGATTCTCTGCTTTTTGGGTTATAGTCCACGCTTGTGGCATATAAATCCAACACTTGACGATACATGACTTTTTCTGAAGAACGAATATCACGAATACGATCTAAGAGTTCATGCCAATAATTGCCACCTCCGAGCTGTTTTAAGCGTTCGTCGTCCATGGTAAAACCCTTGATCATGTACTCTTTCAAACGTTCAGTTGCCCAACGACGAAAATTAGTCGCAATTTTGGATTTAATGCGGTAACCAAGGGAGATAATCATGTCGAGATTGTAGTGTGGAATATCTCGTGTAACCTGCCTTGTACCCTCTGTTCGAACCTGTCGGAAATTCCGACAGGTTGAAACTTCATCAAGTTCATCTTCTTCATAGATGTGTCTAATATGTTCAGTTATGTTTGTACGAGATGATTGAAATAGCTCAGCCATTTGTTGTTGCGTCAGCCAAACTGTTTCATCCACGAAACGCACGTCAATTTTTGTTTCACCATCATCGCTTTGATAAATGACAAGGTCGCCTTGATTATCGGCACTAGATATTTTTTTGTCTTCAGGCATAATTACACCTCCTCTGGTATTTCATCTTCGCTCTGTAATGTGTCGTTATCATCTGATTTATAGAGAGTTTCTTCAACCTGTTCATAGTCTGGTATCTCAACATCTCGCACATCTATCTTACCGGTAACCACGTCGGCAATAAGGCTTGATTTTAGGTCGTGCAATGTTTTTAGTTCTTCATGTTTACTTAAAATGCATTTATCTATACTCTTTGACCTTTTATCAACTTCCAGTAATATATGTTTTTGCTCTTCAATAGGTGGTATACCAATAGTAAAATTTTTTATATAAGTTAATGGAACACGTTTTTGCCCTGCTGATCCAGTCATTGCTCTTTCACCTAATTTTCTAAATTCTTGCAACACGGTGATTAGGTAGAGAAACTTAGGCAGTATTCTACTATTAGCTCTTAGGTTGATAAGCTCTGTTGTTCCAAATCCTATTGTGGTATCTAACTCATCAAGACAAGCACCTTTACCATTTTCAAAGCAAGGGGTTATCTTAGCAATTACTACATCGCTTTTTGAAAAAGAAGAAAATCCTGAACGTACTTCCTTTAGGGGACGCTTAATAGAACAATCAATATTCCCAGTTTCACTAATATTTTCCATAGGTAAAAATGTAACTAAATCTAGATCTTTTAGCTTAGCTATTTCATTAGCAATAGAAGCATTGATGCGAGATACATGTTTCAACGAAAGTATTTCCCAATGTTGGGGAATTTTTCCTAGCCAAGAGATGCCGCCGTCTTTCATGGGAACGGTTTTATCCAGACCATGCGTAACAGCGTCGCTAATGGTTGCTTTTTTAAGTTCCTTCAGTTCCGTTATTTCTTGTTGCTTGAGGTTGATGAGCTTATTGATGCTCGATATTTTCCAATCGAGAAAACGCACAATTTGCTCTTGCTCCTCGCGTGGTGGTATGGGTAGAAATATAGATTTCATTTCGCTGTATCTTGTGGTCCATAAATCGGCAACTATACCTCGACCATAACGATAATATTCTTCAGAAAATGGCTGACAACGTAATAAATAATGAACAAATAATTGCTCAAGTTTCCTTTTTGGCTCTAAAACAATATTAATCAATGATACAGAGCCATCTAAAGCTGAAACACCGCAGGACCCCTTTCTATCTGAGCGGCTATTAATTACAAAGTCACCAGCTAGAACAAGTTTTCGATTATCGCTATCACTTGATTTTGCTGCATCCGTCAACTGGTGTAGAATACCGCTTTTTGTCACAGAAAGGGGCTGATAATCTTTATCTGAAACTTTTGTCTTTCGCTCTAAAAACAAACTGTTAATCTTCTTATATTCCCAATGCTTCGGTATTTTTGGCAACCACTGAATGCCGGTTGCCTTATATTCCTCGTATGCTTTTCTCATTTCAACCCCTCCATGATGCTATCTACCAAAGTTTTTGTTTCTCTTTCGAGGCAGGTGAGGTTGATTAAAATGTCATCCATGTTCCTAAGCTTAACAGGCTTGTAGAAGTATTTCGTAAAGCTAATCTCATATCCAATCTGGCGTTTGCTGCTGTCTTCATACGCATTGGGAGCATACGGCAACACTTCTTTTTGCATAAAAGCGTCAATACCGCCTTCGTACGTAAAGGGCACAATTTCCGTGTCGCGTAAATCGGGGTCTGCTTCATCTTTGACGGCTTTGGCTGTTTCGTCTCTTTCAGTGATGAATGGACGGATTTTTTTAAGCTGGGCAGCTTTGAGCTTTGTAGCTTTCGCAAACGTCGTCCAGTCATCAAGCGGAGTATAAGCAGGTAAATTCTCTAACGCAGCTCGTACAGTTTGTAAATCCTCATCTTTTTTGAAGGTATCTGCTGGTATTTCCCGCTTAGGATAGATACGCAAACGTAACGGTCGCTCTACAGTAATTGACCAGTAGCCAAAGTCTTCGTTCCTAAAGATTTTGCTGACTTCGCTTTCTTCCATTCCCATGAATATACGTACAATTTCTTTGCGGAGTTCAGGCGTAAATTCGCAGTTTTTCTTACCCATATTCTTGCGCAAAGCCGACTTCATAGCAGTGGCATCAATGAGTTGAATCTTACCTTTGCGACGCTCTTCTTTGCGGTTAGAAAGAATCCAAATATAGGTGGCAATACCTGTGTTATAAAACATATTGTCTGGCACAGCAATAATAGCTTCTACCAGGTCGTTTTCGATAAGATAGCGGCGTGCATTGCTTTCGCCGCTTCCAGCATCACCTGTGAAAATAGAAGAGCCATTGTGAACTTCAGCAATTCTGCTACCAAGTTCGGTATCGTTTTTCATCTTCGATACATTGTTAAGTAAGAACAAAAGCTGACCGTCGCTCACACGAGGAATCATGTTGAGTTCTTCGCCGCCTTCCAAGTATGCATTAAAGCGCGTATCAAGAATTTCTTTCTTTCCGCCCATCTTGTCAGCATCTGTTTTCCAGTTTTTGCCATATGGTGGATTGGAAAGCATGAAATCAAATTGTAGTGAAGGATTGGCATCAAGAGAAAGCGTAGAACCATAGGCAATATGCTCAGCCTGTTCGCCATCACCCTTTAGGAGCATGTCTGCCTTTGCTATTGCGTAGGTCTCTGGGTTAATTTCTTGACCAAAAAGATGAATTGATACTTGCTTGCCACGTCTTTGAGCAAGAGTTTCTAGGCGCTCCTGAGCAACAGTGAGCATTCCTCCCGTTCCGCACGCTCCATCGTAGCAGGAGTAAGTGGCGTCTTTGATTTTGTCTGCAACAGGAATAAAGATTAAGTCGCTCATAAGCTCAACGACATCACGGGGTGTCCAGTGTTCGCCAGCTTCTTCATTGTTTTCTTCGTTGAAACGGCGCAAAAGTTCTTCAAAGATAGTTCCCATGCCGTGATTATCAAGTGCAGGGTGTTTAAGGATTGTTTGTTTTCCGTCTTTGTAAATCGGATTTGGCGAAAGATTAATGTCTGGTGAGACGAATTTTTCAATTACAGCACCAAGGATACCAGCATCAACCATCGTTTTGATTTGTTCTCTGAATTTAAACTTCGCTAAAATTTCTTGAACGTTTGGTGAAAATCCGTCTAAGTAAGTCTCAAAATCGGTTTGTAAAGTTTGCATTTTTCCACGTGAAGTTAAATCACGTAGAGAAAAAGGTGAGGAATTACAGAAAGCTTGTCCTGCTGTTGCGCAAAGCACTGGCCATTGGTTGTCAATTCCAGCACTATCAAGCTGTTCTTTCAGTTTAAGGACAGCTTCTTTTGTAGGTTCAAGAACGGCATCAAGGCGGCGAATAACCGTCATTGGCAGAATAACATCACGATATTTACCACGAACGTAGACATCTCTTAAGCAGTCATCAGCAATACCCCAAATAAAACTAACAATAGCATTATGCGTTTGATTATCCATTATTTTACCTCATTGTTATTTATTTGTTTCACTTCGCAAATATCGGCAATACCACATTCAAGATATTGGCAGATGCGTAGTAGTGTTTCTGTGTTAACGTTTTCGCCTTTATTAAGCCTTGCTACTGAAGCGGCTGATATTCCAGCATCACGTTTTAAGTCTTCTTTTTTCTTTTGCTTATCAATCAGCAATTTCCATAGATTTGTGAAATCGAGTTTGATATGCAATTGTGTATTGTTGTTAGGCATTTTTCTTTTTTCCCCATTCCTTTCCAAATAATGCTTCGGAGTCATGGTCAAGATGCAAGCGAGTATTGTTCTTTATGATCTCTTTAGCCTTATTGTCGTATTTATCAGCTTCGTCAAGTGCGATGAAGATTTGCTTATTCTTAATCGTGTTATAGTGTGCGAGTATTCGATTTACTGCTTCTGTTTCTATTTGCTTAAACAGGAAAGAGTCCTCCATTATAACAGGCAGTTTTGAATGCTCTAATAATGCAAGATCAAAACTTAAAAGACTTCTATAACCTGAACCTGTGCCTGTATCATCAGCAATCGCATAACTGTATGAATCAATCTTCTTTAAGTTAAGCTTTGGTGGATTTCTTTTCTCGTCAGTAAAGCTACCGTCGACTTTTTTCAAATAGTCGTTAATTGATTTTTCTATCTCATGCAGAATATCTTTTGTGCTTTTTTCTATAACTACTTGAGCTTGTTTAAGTGTCTCTCTATTCTTTTCCTTTGTCTGGAAGTTTTGGTTGGCACGCTGAAGATTTGAAATTTCAGTTTTTAACTCATGATACGTTTGAGCACTTGCCGCAGTAATGTTCGGAGCAGTAGTAATATGAGTGATTTGCTCATCAAGTATCCTAAGCTTACTATCTACAACTTCTAGTTTTTCTTCGGTAGTCTTAATTTCCTCATTTACTTGTTTGGTGAGTAATTTCTTAATACCGGTGTGAAATCCTTCAATTTTAGAAAGATAATCGGCATCAAGTTCTGGTACAAACTCTTTAAGTTGTTCAAAATCGGCTTTGCTAAGACGTTTACTTGCGAGCGAATGATTATTAACTAATGCATTTAATTGATTGTTTAACATTGTTCGTTGCCTGAGTAAAGGCGTTTGAGCATGCTTTAATTCAGCAACCGTTTTAGCTTGTTCCTTGGTTAATTCTGATGGTAGTTTCTCACCGAAAGATTCCTGCACGGCTTGTAGTTCATCTTCTAATTCTTGAATTCTCTTAATGTTCTCTTCGAATTCCTTTTTATTTGAAGCCATATTTAGGCAGTAAATTGTTGGAGCTGTTTTTGCCGCATCAATAGCACTCTTTGCTTCTTCTTCAGCGGTGAGAACATTTTGTACAGGTTTTAGCATATCGAAAAGAGCAAGTAGCCTGACAATACCGCTACGATGTGTATCTGTCCTATGTCTTGAGAGCGGAAGAGTTGGTTTGTCGTTATCTCTTTGCCAGATTCTAAAAGTAGGACTTACAGCATCTCTCCACGTAATACCAATAGTGTCCATTCCATATGCGTGAGCAAGCATTTCACGATAGTCTTTTATGGGCATAGAGCTAATAGGGTGATAGTTATTATCGCAGACAAGAACCTCATTAGGCTTTTCAGTTCCACGAATGTAACAGTGTTTGTGTCCATTAAAGTTAAAGGCGTAACGAAAATTGTGGTCACCGATATGAGTCTTTACATCTTTTGAAAGTGTTAAATAATCTCCTCCACCAAAGACAAAATCTAAGATCATTAGAAAGGTACTTTTCCCGATAGAGTTTGTAGCACCTTCTGTGCCAAGCACTATATTCAGTCCGTTGCTAAATGTAATTGGACAAGGGGTACTATCTTTAAATTCGTCACAATACAATTCAGTTAACACGGCATAACACCCCCAATTCTTCATTTAAAGCAATTTTACCTAAGACGTACAAGCAGATAAGTGCGTCTATGTATTCATCAGTTGTTGGACGTTTATTTATAGGAATTTTTGTATAAAGGTTTAGAGGCGTGTATTGATGCCCGTTTAAAGCCTGCAGTATCGGTATAAAATATGAAAAAGTAGATTTTTCAAAAGGCACTGCCTTACTCGGATATTTCATCGAACACCTCACAATTCTGTACGAAAAATGCTGCAATAACTAATGCTTCCTGCGAATTCTCAGATACTCCGGCATGCCTTGCAATCCAGTTTCTAATATCGTAGAAAATTTGGCGCTGGTCATCTGTTTTTTCAGCCACTTCTTTGTAACAAGAACCTACTTGATCACAAATTCTGCTAAACCGTTTAGTCGAGCCATTATCAAGGCTTTCAAAAATAGACTGCACATAAAAATAATATGTGTCAGCCAATGTCTTAATCGACTTAGCCAGCATCCATTCCTCTTTTTTGATTTTTTGTGTAACTTTTTTGGGATTCCAATTTTCAGGCCTATTTTTCTTTAATGCTTCATCCGTAGGTTTTTCTACGAGTTCATTAAGAACACCTTTTATTTGATAGTCAAGATTATTGTTTTCAAAAACCTGTTCGATTTCTTGTTTTAACATATAGTCTTTGTAAATTTTTCTCAGCGTTTCCCAACTCGATGGTTCAGAGCCATCTTTACTTTTTTTGTAGTTTCCCTTGCGATAGCATGTAACACAAATCAGTATTCGTTTCATTTCATCAGAATCGGGAGCATCAGAAAATTCAACAGGATCATAGAGAACAGTAGTACTTGTTCCGTAACTAATCGTTAAACTATTGACATGGCAGATGGGACAAGTGTTATCTGATATATGGATGAGCCATCCGTCGTTTGCGTCTAAATCAATAGACCTTAGCTTATTTTTCAAACAGCACGCATAAAGAAACGTGTTTGAAAGGAATCGAGCTAAGGTTTCTTTTTTGCACAGTAAAAGCAATTCATTCTTTTGTGCAGCAGAAACCTCGGGATCATCTTGAATAAGGTCATACATCTCTCGGAGGAGGTCATTGACTTTATATTTTATGAGTTCTTTTTCTATATCTTTAAATTCAGCAAGTGCATCATCGTCTAAATCGCCAGCTTGGATTCGCTGCACTATTGCTGCATTCATTTCGACTGATTGATTTATAAGCTTACTGGCAACACTATCATCGATGAAGAGAACATTACCTTTGCGATCAGTAATATCATCTCTATCAATTAACCAGGATAACAATCTTAGTACTGTGTAATGCTGTCCAGCCATACTTTGCGTAGGAATCGTTTTATTTGTAGGTGTTAATGTAGTGCCAACATGGTTATTCCACCAAGAATGCTGTTCTTTAAGAGCACGTTGCATCGTAGCTGCAAATGTTCCAAAACAAAGCTGAGTCATATCTTTCCTCCTTCCGTACGCAAAATTTGAAAGTCTGCAACAAGACTCCAACAAGTCTCCGCTAAAGCCAATTGAAATCAGATTTTAGATAATTTAATTAACGAAACGGAGAGCTGTATTCGTGCATAAAGCACGTCTTTATTATACACGAATGGCTCTTAAAAGAGAACCTTTCGTTTCGTAAAAAGACGATGCGAAAAGGAGGTGATGAAAATGCAAAAGAATACTAAGCAGACCTCGAAGCGAGTAGCTTCCAAGGCTAGCAAAGTGATGCGTGACGGACGCTATAGCAAGACAGCTAAGTCTGTAGCTGGCAGTGCTCTCGCACAGACAAAGAAAAGTGGAAAGTAACCACTCTAAAAAATCTAAGTAATTGCAGGTCTGATTATTCAATCAGAATGCACCAGCCGAGGCATATGCCTCAACCTCTATGCGGAAATATCCCTTAGCTAAGGATTATTCGGAGTCCGCATAGAACAACTAAATAAGTACAGCAGTCTTACCGAATAAGGCAGCTGCAAGTCAAGATGAAGGAATTCTTCATTCTAGCTTGTGGTGTTTTGTCATGCCTTATTTGAGCTGAATTCAAGAAATTCCTTCATCGGAAATCAGATGGAGGATTTTTTATGAAAATTCGAGTTCGTTGTGACAAGCATTTTACAACATTCGACCTCAAGCTTGATGAGGTTAAAGGGTGGCTTAATATCGACCTTCTTCCCGATGAAAGCGAAGAAGAGTTTGAGAAAAGAGCACAAGAAAAGGTAGATGTTGAGTTTAACCGTCCCGAGTATAACTCTCTGCATAAATATGAGAGGCATAAAGGTTTTATTAAGCCTTACAGCGGTGACGACGGTGAGGAAACCGATGATTATGAGTCTTGCATGAGTGATGTTAGAGACTCTGGCATCTTTTTCAAAACAGTAAATCAGATTAAAGCTTCAGAAGAATATAGGGCAGTAGAGTCGTTTGTTTACTCGATTTTAAAGCCGGATGTGGCGGATCTTTTTATGGCTGTCCGTATTAGGAATATGGCGATTAACGAAAAAGCTGCATCCATGCTTAGCCATGATGCGTTTGAAACAGAGGCTGATTACAAAAAAGCCGTGGATCGCTTGGCTAACAACATTACACATAAGCTGAAGCGCGCTGAGAAAAAGTTAGTAAAGAATTTCAAAAAAGCGTCAGATTTTGGCATCCGCCGTGGCTACTTCATAGGAGGAACCAATTCCTCCAATAATCCGAAGGAGGTCATGTAGATGACAATCAAGAAAAGAATTGAACAGTTAGAGCTGATGGCCAAGATTCAAAATCAGCAAATCAAAGAACTTCAATATTCAGTTAGCGAGCTATCGCAGAGATTAAAGGGAGGTGTTCACCATGCAAGCAATGATTCCAATGAATAATTACGGCATTATGGCTGACAAGAACAACACCGCCAGAGTAGACAGCCGATTTATCGCACAGTTCTTTGAAAAAAGGCATTCTCATGTGATTCGTGATATCCAGGCAATAACTGAGCCCAAATCTGGGCTCAGTGAAGAATTTACTGAACTCAACTTTGAGCTCAGTAGTTATAAGGATTCAACAGGCAGAAAGCTCCCGTGTTACTTGCTAACCAGAGATGGATTCACCATTTTAGCAATGGGCTATACAGGTCCTAAAGCAATGAAGTTCAAGGAGCTCTATATTAAGCAGTTCAATAAGATGGAAGATTTCATAACAACCCTTGTGTCTGCAAGAGAGATGTTTCCGGTTCTTACAGAAAATATAAGTCTTGTTTATGACCACCCGAAAGCTTATCACTACAGCAACGAGTGCGACATGATCAACCGTCTTGTTTTAGGGATGCCTGCAAAACAAGTAAGAGAAACAAACGGCCTTGAGAAAGGGCAAAGCATACGTCCTTACCTCACATCAGGGCAAATGTATCTAATTGATCGTTTGCAGAAAATTGATGCAGGTCTTCTTATCTCAACACCAGATTTCCAAGCTAGAAAACGCCAGCTTGAATGGTATTTAACCAAGATAGATAAGGAGGCTAAAGATGAGTAAGTCTTATAAAAAGCATTTAGAAACGACACCGAATTTTAAGCCTATCGTCTACATTTGTGCTCCCTACCGTGGAGATAAGGAAAGAAACGTGAGTCACGCTATTCGGTGTGCGGCTTACGCGTATTCACGCGGAGCAATCCCCATCACTCCACACCTGCTTTTCCCGTTCATGGATGATGAGAATCAAAAGCATAGAGGGGATGCGATGTTTATGGACATTATCCTCTTAGGCAAGTGCAACGAACTATGGGTGTTCGGAGAAAAAATCACAGGCGGCATGCAAGTAGAAATCAATCTGGCAGAAAAACGAAAACAGCCGATTAAGTATTTCACGGATAAGGATTTAGGGGGTGAATATTGATGCTTGAATGCAAAATTTATACAGCTTCCTGTGTGGGAAACAGTAGTAACTGCTTGTATCCTGACGAAATAAAAGTCTGTGATCGAGATAGTTTTAATAAGGCTATCTCTTTTGACCATGTCACAGCACAGTTTACTAACAGTTATCGGTCTAAAGATAATTTCATTTCATCTACCTGTATTCCGATGGACTGTGATAACGATCATTCTGATGTTGGTAAAGACTGGGTGACGCCTTTTGATATTGCTTTAGCGTTTCCGAACGTGTGCTTTTACGCGTCTTATAGTAGAAACCACATGAAAGACAAGCATGGGAAGTGTGCAAGACCACGTTTTCACGTTTATTTTCCAATTGAAGAAGTAAGCGATGCTAAAGCTTATGTGGAGCTTAAAACAAGGATTCAATCAGTATTCCCGTATTTTGACAGCAACGCTCTTGATGCGGCACGTTTCCTCTACGGTGTTAAAACTCCGCTGGTAGAACTTTATGAGGGTGAAAAAACAATCACTGATTTTCTCTCGGAAGAAGCTTTTGGTGAATTTGATGCAGGAACAGAAGAAATACCATCAGGGCAGAGAAACTCTAGGCTTAGTCATATTGCCGGAAAACTCATCAAACGTTATGGGGCGACAGATGAAGCGCATGAGAAGTTTTTGAGTGAAGCTGAGAGGTGTAATCCTCCTTTGCCTGACGCAGAATTATCTAAAATCTGGTATTCGGCTAAAAAGTTCGGGCTTAAAGTAGCAAGTCAGGAAGGTTATATTCCGCCTAGCGAGTATGGCAAAAGCTATGAGGAGTATAAGCCGGATGATTTAACGGATATTGCGATGGCTGAGGTTTTTGCCAAACATAACAAGAATAAGGCTGTTTATACGATGTCTGCCGGCTGGCTTTACTGGACGGGAAAGAAGTGGGAAGCGTCTGAGCTTAAAGTTATGAAACTTTACATGCTTATTGCTAAAAAGGTTTTGAAAAATGCCGGTGTTGAGTTTAAGACAGCTTACGAACAGTTCATTCAAGCCGAATCATCAGGTGATAAAGAGCAGGCGGATAAAGCAAAGAGTGAAGTGAATCAGGCAAAACAGTATCTTTCGTTTGCTAAGAAGATGAATGATCACAGCAAAGTGTCCGGGATATTGAAGCTTGCTAAATCCATGCTGGAAGTTGCAAACGAAGAACTGGACCGTGATGCTTTCATTCTAAACACGCCTTGCGGAATCGTGGATTTAAAGACAGGCATGCTAAAAGCACATGATCCGTGTTCGTACTGTACGAAAATGACCGCTGTTTGTCCTTCACAGGAGAACATGGGATTGTGGCAGACAACACTTGATATGGTTACCGCAGGCGATAAAGAGTTTCAGACATTTCTTCAAAGCCATGCGGGTAGTACGCTTATAGGTCAAGTGTTTGAAGAATCGCTTTTGCTAGTGTACGGGTCAGGCGGCAACGGTAAGTCGACCGTGTTTAACGCGGAAGCACATGTGCTTGGAGATTATGCGGGGAAAATACCTGCAGAGTCTTTAACTACTCGGGCTAAAAACGTGAAGGTGGATTTAGCGGAGCTTTGCGGTAAAAGGTTTATTCTTGCCTCGGAAACCGAGGAAGGACAAAGGCTTTCTATTTCCATGCTGAAACAGATAGCAAGCGTGGATGATATTTCAGCTGAGAGGAAATATTATGCTCCTTTTACGTTTACACCAAGCCACTCAACTATTCTCTACACGAACCATCTTCCGAAGGTCGGTTCAAACGATAAGGGAACGTGGCGGAGAATCTTTGTTGCACCGTTTACGAAAGAAATCAAGAATCCGAAAACAGACTATGTTGATGAACTTTTGCGAAAAGCAGGTGGTGCAATACTTCAATGGATGATTGAAGGAGCCAAGCTTTATATCCAAAACAGTTATAAATTCCCTACTTGTAAGGTGGTAGAGCAGGCTAAGGACGCTTATCGGGCTGAAAACGACTGGATAGGCCATTTCATTACTGATTATTGCATTAAGGGTGTGAATGAAACGGAGATGAGTAGGAGTCTTTACTTGTCTTACCGTCAGTGGGCAAACCTTAACGGTGAATATGTTAGAAACGATAGGGATTTTTCTAAGGCTTTACTGTTAGCGGGTTATAGCAAAAAACGGACGGGTAAAGGCTACCAGTGGTGTGGGCTTTCCATTAATCCGAATTTGCAGGCACAGGAGGATTTTCTTTGATGTAAAGCACGGTAAAACTGAAAGATACTTCCTGAAAAATGTATAGGCGTGTAGGCAAACGTTTCGTATGGTAAAAACCGGGTTCAAAGAGAAAAGTTCTATGAGATTTTTTCATACACGAAAATAGGCGTTGCCTACACGCTACCATGCACGCTTTCAAGAAAGAAAAGCCTGATAAATAAGGTTTTTGTATTATAGTGTACCCTTTTTCTTTACTTTTTATATAAGAGAAAAAAATAAAAGAAATATAAGTGTATATAGAGAAAAGTAAAAGATGGGTCTAAAGCATACATGGCTACACAAAGAACATTCGCCTGATGTAAACGGGGCAAAATAAACGAATGAAACAACTCTATTCAATAGATAAAAAATAAGATTTGAGAAAGGTGGAATAAACCATGATTAACAAACAAGAGAGAACAGTAGAAACCTACAAGCAAGCAGGAGCAACAATGCGACTGACTAAGAGTCTGATTAGCCAATTAGTGGTCGATATCAGCCCGGTGCTTTTAGCGAAAGACCAAGACAGACTGCTAAAAGCCATGAACATGATTGATGAAGTATCCTCACACGCTGAGGACAACATGTTCAAAGATCACCCACAATTAAACAATCACTATATTGACGTGTTTTACGGCGATGTTTCCGATGAGCCAAGAAACGAAGTTGATAAGAAAATCATTGAGATGGCAAAAGAGGTATCTGATGGGCTTTTTACGAGAAAAGGAAACTGAGCGAAAACTCGTCCGTGAAGTCAAAGCTGCGGGAGGACTTTGTTTAAAGCTTACCAGTCCTTCCGTTGACGGGCTTCCTGACAGGCTAGTTTTACTTCATGGCGGCAAGATTGGTTTTGTCGAGCTTAAAGCACCAGGTAAAAAGCCTAGAGTTTTACAGGTGAAACGGATGAAGGATTTACAGGCTTTAGGTTTTAAGGTTTTCGTGGTTGATGAGAAGAGTCAGATTGGAGGTGTGATTGATGCGATACGAGCCACATGAGTATCAAAAGTATGCGACTGATTTTATTATTACACACCCGGTTTCAGCGGTTTTGCTTGAAATGGGACTTGGTAAGAGTGTGATAAGTCTTACAGCGATTAACGACCTGATGCTTGACTCGTTTGATGTTTCCAGAACTCTTGTTATCGCTCCTCTTAGGGTTGCAAACACTACGTGGCCTTTAGAGTTAGAAAAGTGGGAGCATTTAAAACACTTGACTTATTCTGTGGTAACGGGTAGTGAGAAGGAGCGGATTCAAGCACTAAAAACGCCTGCTCACGTTTATATTATTAACCGTGAAAACGTGGAGTGGCTGATAATGAAAAGTGGCCTGCCGTTTAATTTTGACATGGTTGTGATAGATGAGCTTTCAAGTTTTAAATCGTATCAGGCGAAACGTTTTAAAGCATTACTGAAGGCTAGGCCGAAAGTTAAAAGGATTGTTGGTCTTACAGGAACTCCTTCTTCTAACGGGCTAATGGATTTGTGGGCTGAGTTTAGGCTGCTTGATATGGGTCAAAGGCTAGGCCGCTATATTACGTATTATCGGCAGAACTTTTTTAATCCTGATAAGCGTAACCAGCACATGATTTTTTCTTATAAGCCTAAAGATGGTGCTGAGAGTTTAATCTATAAGCAGATAGCTGATATTACGATTTCGATGAAGTCGAAAGACTATTTGAAAATGCCTGCGTGTGTGATAAACGAGGTGAAAGTAGAGTTATCCGGTAAGGAGCGAAAACTTTACGATGAGCTTAAAGCAGATATGGTGGTGTCGTTGGAGGGTAAAGAGATTGATGCGATTAACGCAGCGTCTCTTTCAAATAAGCTTCTTCAAATGGCAGGCGGCGCGGTTTATAACGAGTGTAAAGAAAGCGTTCATATTCATGATCGTAAGCTTGATGCTTTAGAGGATTTAATCGAGGCTGCTAACGGTAAACCGGTGCTTGTAGCTTACTGGTTTAAGCATGATCTTGAGCGGATTAAGAATCGTTTTAACGTGCGTGAGATTAAAACGAGTGCTGATATTGCTGACTGGAATGCCGGCATGATTCCTGTAGCGTTGATTCATCCGGCTTCTGCAGGTCATGGTCTTAACCTACAGGCTGGCGGCTCTACACTTATCTGGTTTTCCCTGACTTGGAGTTTGGAACTTTACCAACAAACAAACGCCAGGCTTAACCGTCAGGGTCAAACCGACACGGTTGTAATCCATCACATCATCACTAAGGACACGATTGATGAAGACGTGATGAGGGCTTTAAGCATGAAGGCTAAAGTGCAGGATGCTTTAATCGAGTCGGTTAAAGCAAGACTATCAATTAACGAAGTGAGGGAAAGGGGTTCTAGAGAGAACTTACCTCAAAATGGAGGTAAGAATGAACAAAAAAGAATACTTACGGCAAGCCTATCTTCTTGATAAGCGGATTAAGGCTGACATGGATGAAGTAGTAAGACTGCGTGAGCTTGCTACAAGTGTTTCTTCATTAAGATACGACCGAGAGTATGTGCAAACGACTCGAAGTATAGAAGCTCCGTTTGTGAAAGCTCTTATAAGGGTTATGGATTTAGAAGCAAAGATTAACATGGAGATCACGCTGCTTATCAGTTTGAAAGAGCAGATTTTGGATGTGATTTCTAAACTTGAAAGTATGGATGAGCAGATGATTTTACGCTACCGTTACATGAGTAACATGACGTGGGAGGATATTGGTAAAGAACTCCATGCAGGTGTCAGAACAGTTATCAGATGGCATGGTAATGCGTTAGAGCATCTTGTTTTTCCTGAAAACCCTATTCGAATCTAAAAATTGAGAAAAGTTGGCATGCTTTGGCATGGTTTGGCATGAGATGGCACTGCCTTCTATATGGTATTATAAACTTAGCAAAAATTATAAATACTAAGCCTTGAAAGACTAATCTTTCAGGGCTTTTTTCATGCCCGAGGGAGGATGAGTCTTGCCAAGAAAACCTAAAAGACCATGTTCTTATCAAGGCTGTCCGAACCTAACTGACGGCAGGTTTTGCGAGGAACACTTAAAACAAGAGAACAGACGCTACGAAAAATACGAGCGTCCTTATGATGCTCACAAGCGTTACGGCAGAGCATGGCAGAAAGTCAGAGATTCTTATGTGAAAGAGCATCCTTTCTGTGAGCTTTGCTTTAAGAACCATATGCTTGTGCCTGTTGAGCAGGTTCATCATATTAAACCGATTGCTGAAGGCGGAACGCACGCTAGAGAGAATCTTATTTCTCTTTGTAAAAGCTGTCACTCTAAAATTCACGCTAAGCGTGGAGACCGCTGGCATAACAAAAATGACCATCTCAAGTTAGATGGTCATTTACATGTTAAATAAGTCAGCGTGGCTTCCTGTGCGGGAAGCAACGAGAATAAGCTCATCTTCGTTGACAGCGTAGATTAAAAGCCAATCTGGTAGGATGTGACATTCTCTAAATCCTTGGTAGGATCCGCTAAGAGCGTGGTCTTTGTATTTTAAGTCTAATGTTTCTCTAGCACAGAGTTTGTCAAGGACCTCTTTGAGTAAATGGGTATCAAGACCTCGCTTTTTGATGCGTTTATAGTCCTTACGGAACTTGGATGTTGTTTGAATTTGAAGCATATAACCTAATCCTCTGCATTGAGTGCTTTAAGAAGCTCATCTGTGGTTTTATAGGATTTGGTTTGAATCTTACCGGACATGATGTCACGTGCTTCTTGCATTGCAGCTAGCGTTTCAGCATTAAATCTTGGTTGCTTGATTGTGAAAGGGAAACCACCTTCCATAATGGATGTACGCAAGAAAATATTGATGGCATCTGTTACAGAGATACCAAAGCTACCAAAAAGATCTTCAGCGTTTTGTTTAACTTCGGGTTCAATACGAACGTTAATGTTTGCAGTTTTAGCCATGGTTTTGCACCTCCTACTGCCTATATTGTACTTCAAAAGTGAAACAAATGCAATCAAAATGATGCCCAGGGGCGGTCAAAATCTCTAAAAACCTATGCCCCGGGGAACGGGCGCAGGGTCTCGCGTGCAAAAACAGCATATTCAAAAGGGTAATAGGCAAAATCAGACACAAAAATTTTTTAATAGTTAAAACTCATGCGGGAAGGAGGCGGAAAGTTTGCCTACAAAATCAAATAATATCGGCGGTCGTGGCGGCAGACGCGTAGGTGCCGGGCGAAAGAAGAAAGCAGTTGTTGAAAAAGCGAATGACGGAAACCCCGGTGGCAGGCCTTTAAGCGTTCTTGATATTCCGGAGCTTGAAGGTGCTGAAATGCCTCAGCCTCACGAGTTTTTATCCGCTACGCAAAAAGACGGTACTCAGCTTCAGGCTAGAGAAATTTTTGAAGAAACATGGAAGTGGCTAAAAGACATTGGTGTTAGCAGTAAAGTGCCGTCTCCTCTTATTGAACGGTATGCGATGAGCTGTGCTCGTTGGATTCAATGCGAGGAAGTAACCAGTAAACTCGGGTTTCTTTCCAAGCATCCAACCACTGGAAAACCGATACCATCGCCTTTTATCAACATTGGTATTAACTACATGAATCAGGCAGTCAGGCTTTGGAATGAGATTTTCCAGATTGTGAAAGAAAACTGTTCGACTGAGTTTGATGGTGTTTCACCTCAAAACGATTTAATGGAACGCCTGCTTTTAACACGTAAAAACATATAAGGAGAAAAATTATGATAGAAAAAGTAAATCCAAGTCACCCGGACAAGATTGCGGATCGTATTGCCGGGGCAATTGTTGATCTTGCTTACAAGATTGATGAGAATCCTAAGATTGCTGTTGAAGTGATGCTCGGGCATGGTAAGTGTGCCGTGTTTATTGAAAGCACGGTGATGTTTAAGTTTAAGGATATTAAAAATATTATCCACCGTTTAAGTCCTGGGAAAGTAAAGATTGATATTACGGTTGTGCCGCAGGATAAGCATTTAAGCCAAAACCAAAACGGTATGGTTCGCTGTGGCGATAACGGGATTTTTAAAGGCGTGCCATTAACAGCTGAGCAGAAGAAACTTTCTACTATTGCTCGAAAGGTTTATGAAAAGTATCCGTATGACGGCAAGTATGTTCTTGATGGTGAAAAGCTTATCATCTGCCAGTCTCACGCTAAACGAGAAGACTTATTGAAAGACTATCCGAGTGCGTTTGTTAATCCTTTAGGTGATTGGACGGGCGGTATCAACGTGGATACGGGAGCGGTTAACCGAAAACTCGGCTCAGACATGGCTGATTCTGTCACGGGCGGCGGTCTTCATGGTAAGGATCTTACGAAAGCTGACGTGTCGGTTAACATTTACGCGTTTTTGAAAGCACAGGAAACCGGTCGGGTGGTTGAGTTTTCTTGTGCTATCGGGGATGAAATGGTTGATGGTAAACCGTATGCGCAGATTGTGAAAATTGCGAAAGATTACATTGACTCGGTGGGTGGTTTTGAAAAGTTCGCTTGCTGGGGTCTTTTCTAACGGGAGGAAAGCTTATGGAAAAAGAAATGCAGTATTATTTGGCTGACGTAAGTGAGCTTATCCCGTATGTGAGAAACGCTCGCACGCACTCTGAGGCGCAAGTAGCTCAGATAGCGGCAAGTATTCGCGAGTTTGGTTTTCTATCCCCAATTCTAGTGGCTGAGGATAATACGATTCTCGCAGGGCATGGCAGGCTTGCCGCGGCATTAAAACTGGGTCTTAAAAAAGTTCCGTGCGTGAAAGAAAATCATTTAACTGAAACACAAAAGCGTGCGTATATTATTGCGGATAATAAGCTTTCACTTAACGCCGGCTGGGATAGTGAGCTTTTAGCAGTCGAGTTATCGGAGCTTGAAGGGGCTGATTTTAATCTTGATCTTCTCGGGTTTGACGAGGCGGAGCTGTCCGGTATTTTTGATGCTGATAAAGACGTGAGTGATGATGATTTTGATGTTGAAAAAGAGCTGGAAGAACCGTGTTTTTCTAAAACGGGTGACATATGGATGCTTGGTAAGCATCGTGTTATTTGCGGGGACTCAACCGATTCTTCCACGTTTGAAAAACTGCTGGGTGAAACGAAAGTAAATCTTGTTTGCACGGACGCACCTTATTTCGTGAACCTTGAAAACGCGTCAGGGAAAATTAAAAATGATGATTTAAGTGATAAAGAAGGCTACGAGTTTTTAATGAAAGTTTTTACCAACTTCAAAAACTCTATGGCAGCTGACGCGTCTATTTACGAGTTTTACGCGACCATGAAAGCGCGTGTTTTCTATGATGCTTTTGAGGACGCGGGGTTTAAAGTGGCGGCTGGTTTAATTTGGAAAAAGCCGAGAGCTCCACTTATGCGAACGGACTGGAAGTTTAATATGGAGCCGATTATTTACGGTTGGCGTAAAGACGGTAAACATAAGTGGTATGGCGATCAGAAACAGACAGCCGTGTTTGAATTCGACGGGATTAAAAACTCGAAGGAAGAAGGCTGTGGGCATCCTTCCAGTAAGCCTGTGCCGCTGATTGCTTATCTTATTAAACAAAGCACGCAAACAAACAGTCTTGTGTTAGACGGGTTTTTAGGCTCAGCGTCCACGCTTATAGCCTGCGAGCAGATTGGCAGAGTTTGTTTTGGAGTGGAGCTTGAACCTAAATTCATTGATGTTGCGGTTAAACGGTATATGAAGTTTCACGATGATAAAACCAAGGACGTGCTTCTTATACGAGATGGGAAACAGTATAGCTACGAGCAGGCAATTGCAATGATGAAAGAGGCTGGCGATGAGTAAAACACTTACACTCGCCAGCCTTTTTGATGGCTCGGGCGGTTTTCCTTTAGCAGCTACGCTTACAGGGATTAAACCTTTATGGGCAAGTGAAATCGAGCCGTTTCCTATAAGAGTTACCACTAAAAGATTACCTTATGTTAAGCATTTAGGTGATGTGTCAAAGATTAAAGGCGATGCTGTGGAAGCGGTTGATATTATCACGTTTGGAAGCCCATGTCAGGATATGTCGATTGCGGGTAAACGGGCAGGTCTTAGCGGTTCTCGCTCGAACCTGTTTTTTGAAGCGGTTCGGATTATTAAAGAGATGAGGAGGAAAACAGGTGGACAAAAACCAAGATATATCGTTTGGGAGAACGTTCCGGGAGCGTTTTCCTCAAATAAAGGAGAAGACTTCGAGAAAGTTATCAAAGAAATCTGTGCTGTCAAAGGACATACGTTTAATGCTCTTAGACCTGAAAAATGGAGCAGTGCAGGACTTGTCATGGCAGAAGATTTCTCACTCGCATGGCGGGTACTTGATGCTTCATACTTCGGAGTACCCCAGAGAAGAAAACGTATCTTTCTTGTCGCAGATTTTGATGGACAAAGTGCCGGAAAAATATTATTTGAGCAAGAAAGCCTGTCTGGGGATTTTACGGCGAGCAGAAAGCCGTGGCAAGAAACTGCCGGATATTCTAAAACAGGCACTGGTGATGCAATCGAAAGATACTGTTTAAACGATCAGGGCGGAAGCAGAATGGACGTGTTTGAAAACAAAAGCGGCACGCTTACAGCAAGCGTGGGAAACCATCCACCGCTCGTGTTTGAAAATCACGGGCAGGACTCAAGGTATAAAGGACCTCTTAGCGTGTCTCAAACCGTGCTTTCAACGTTTGGAACTGGTGGGAATAATCAGCCTTTTGTGGTTTGTGATAAAACCTGTTTTGATGTTCGTCTAACATCGCTCAACACGAAAAACAAGCGTGCTAAAGTGTATGAAACGAAACTGGCAAGAACAATTAACACAGGGCTAAATTCCCCTGAAGCTAATCAAGGTGGTCTTGCAATAGTGTACTCTACGAGTAAAAACTCGCATCACACAAACGCTCGTGCGGAAATGACAGACACGCTTGTGGCAAGTGACTATAAAGATCCTCCTGTCGTAAACGATATGAATGAGGATAAACACTATGTGGTTAGACGTTTAACACCGAAAGAATGTGCAAGACTGCAGGGCTTTCCTGACTGTTGGTGTGATAATCTTCAAACAGAAAATCCAAGCGATGAAGAGCTTATCTTTTGGCAGGATGTGTTTGAAACACATCGAAAACTAGTCACAAACGCCTGTAAGTCGAAAAGTAAAAATCAGATAATCAAATGGCTTAAAAATCCCCACACTGATTCGGCAGAATACAAGATGTGGGGCAACGGCGTGGCACTTCCCTGCGTGTATTTCGTTCTTGAAAATATCGCTTATTTTCAGGGAAAAGAAAGCACATAAGACTTGCTAAATACCTTCTTTAGAGTGATGTATATACACAAGGAAAGACCTAAAGGAGGTATTAAAATGAGCTTAGAATATGGTTTAAAAGGTTCTAAAAGAAAACCACTCATACAAGCAATAGAAGATTTAACAGGTCTTAAAGCCACGTATCTGAAAACTCCCAGCATGGCTTACAAGATAGGCCCTTTCACCGTTGGTAAAACTGGGACAGTAACATCTACGGATGATGAAGACCTAAAGGATCTAAAACAAATACTTGAGGGTGACTATGGTATAAGCCTTCCTAAAACACAAGATGAAAGCACACGCATGCTTACACTCGAGTTTCCAAAAGATAAGCTGGATGTGGTAAAGCTTAGAAAAATCATCAAAAACAAGGGTGATTTAATTAAAAAAGCACTCGATGTGACAAGCCTTGAAATAGAAGAAAACGATGAAACGGTTAGTTTTCCCTGGTTTAAAGATGTAAGCCAAGACCGTATGGATACTTACATGAAGCTTATTTTGGCTCTTTGCAAAATGAGTTTGGAAGTAAAACATGTGAATGAAACTAAGCATAAGCCGGTTAATGATAAGTATGCTTTCAGATGTTTTCTTCTTAGACTCGGGTTTATCGGAGATGAGTTTAAAAAGGATAGAAAGATTTTGCTTTCCCGTTTAGCAGGCTCATGTGCTTTTAGAATCGAAAGATGTGAATGATGAGAACATTAAGTAGAGAACAGGTTGAAAAGCTTAGAAAAACTTATCCGATAGGTTGTGTGGTAGAGCTTATCTTAATGGATGATGTTCAGGCACCTCCTATCGGCACTAAAGGCAGAGTACGAGGTGTTGATGATATGGGTTCAATCATGGTTTCTTGGGAAACAGGAAGTGGGCTAAGCGTTGTTTATGGCGTGGATAAATGCCGAAAGATTAGCGACTTGTAAGAACAATAATTAGTGGAAATACCAGCGGTTTTATCCCATTTATTGCTTGATAATATGTGCTTTTAGAGTGATATATAGTATCAGCAAAAGCAAAGAAGCAAAGGAGAAAACCTATGAAAAAAGAAACCTTACAAAGACTTACAAGCGAAGTTAAAGCCTGCAGACGCTACGCTTTAAACGCAATCAAAAAAGCTGAAGAAGGAAAAATTAGCTCGGCTATCAGCATGCTCGATATCGCGCAAACATCAAAAACCTGTGCCATGCAAGCTCACGAGGAGCTTTGGAAGGTAAGCGAAGGAAAACTAAACGATACGGAGTTTGAACTGTTTGCGGATGCTGAAACCTTGGACAAGGATATTCAAAAAGCCTACCAAGTGATTAAACAGGCAAGAAACTAAAAGAAGAATTGGCGAAAAACAAAGAAAAATCGTGGAATTACCTGCGATTTTTTCTCATTTATGACTTGCTATTATGTGCTTTTAGAGTGATATATAGTACTAGCAAAAAGCACAGAAACAAAGGAGAAAAACCATGTGGGAACAAGATACGCTTAAAGTAGAAGATCAGGTTGTAAGCTACAGCATGAAGGTTTTTGAAGAGCCAAGCGAATATGGGATTAACCAGGGAAGAATTTCCAAGCTTACTTTGAAAAACAATAACAAGGTTATCGCAAACTACGATAGAGGCTGGGATATTATGCCAACAAGCAAGCTTGCAAATGAGGCTTTAGAAATGATCCTCGATGCTAGAAACTAAAAACTGAAGTTTTATTAAAAGCAGCAGGGCTTTTAAGGCCCTGTTTCTCGTTAAGAAAAACTAAGAAATGATGTGGACGCTGAAGGCGTCTTTTTTTATGTTTGGGTTATTGTTGTACGCTTTTCAAAATAAAATTAAATTGATAGTTGAATAAAGTTGAAAATAAAAGCTTATTATTGAATATTATTAGAAATTGTGTTAATGTAAGGGAGAAAGGAGCGTGCTTATGAAGAATGATTGGATCTTTAATCTCGATGATAATGAAATAGCATTTATTAAGCAGTTCATTTTATCGTCTGGATCATTGAAGAGCATGGCTGACTATTATGATAGCTCCTACCACATAATCAGAAGTAATCTTAATCAGTTAATTGAAAAGGTAAAGCTTATGGAGGTGGATGAAGACCCGTACGTGAAGTTCATTAAGTCTTTAGCTTTGCAAGATAAATATGATTATGAAACTACGAAGAAACTGATTGATAAATACAATGAAAGGAGACAAGCAAATGAATAGAGAGTTATTGCTTCTATATTTAGTGATGGGCATTGTTTTAGCCGGACTTGAAATTTACGTTGTTAAAAGCAGAAAAGCAAATAAATGGATTATACCTGGTGCAGTTTGGATTATTACGATTGCTGTATCCATCCCATTTTCAGTGAATTTTGGCGCTTTTTCTTCGTTATTGCAGGCTGTCGTTTTGGTAGGCTTTTATATCGAAGATTGGCTTCATAGAAGGAATAGTGAGGACGAAAAATTCAAAATAAAGAACTTAGGATGAAATATCATTCGAAAATTTATCTTGATAGTTTAAAGCGGTAAATCGGAAGGTTTACTGCTTTTTCTTTGAAAGGGCGCAAGTAAGCGTCTTTTTTTATGCCTAAAGAAAGGAGGAGCTTAAGTTGCAAGCATACGAGGTTACTAAGTTTAAAAAAGAAGATTCAACCTATAGTAAAGAGCTTGCGGATTATGCTGTAAGTTTTATCGAATGTTTAACACACACGAAGGGAACGTGGGCTGGTAAGCCTTTTAAGCTCCTAGCCTGGCAGGAGCAGATTATTAGAGACTTGTTTGGCGTGGTGAAACCGAATGGTTACCGTCAGTTTAATACCGCGTATATTGAAATACCTAAGAAAATGGGTAAAAGTGAGCTTGCCGCTGCAGTAGCATTGCTTTTATGCTGTGGGGATAATGAGGAGCGAGCCGAGGTTTATGGTTGTGCGGCGGACCGTCAGCAGGCAACAATCGTGTTTGATGTGGCGGCGGACATGGTTAGAATGTGCCCGGCTCTTAATCGTAGGGTTAAAATTTTAGCTTCGCAAAAACGTATTATTTTCCTACCAACTAACAGTTTCTACCAAGTGTTGTCGGCTGAAGCGTACTCTAAACACGGGTTTAACATTCACGGTGTCGTGTTTGATGAGCTTCACACGCAGCCAAACCGTAAACTTTTTGACGTGATGACTAAAGGCTCCGGGGATGCTCGCATGCAGCCACTGTATTTTCTGATTACCACAGCCGGTACGGATACGCATTCAATCTGCTATGAGACGCATCAGAAAGCAGTGGATATTCTCGAGGGTAGGAAAATTGATCCAACTTTTTACCCCGTGATTTATGGTGCAAAAGATTCGGATGATTGGACTGATCCGAAGGTGTGGAAGAAAGCTAATCCTTCTCTTGGGGTTACGGTTCAAATGGAGAAAGTTAAAGCTGCTTTCGAGTCAGCTCGGCAAAATCCTGGTGAAGAGAATGCTTTCCGTCAGCTTCGTCTTAACCAGTGGGTGAAACAGTCTATTCGTTGGATGCCGATGGAAAAATGGGATGCTTGCGGTTTTCAGGTGAACGAGGAAGAACTCGAGGGCAGGGTTTGCTACGGGGGTCTTGACCTTTCAAGCACTACCGATCTTACGGCTTTTTCGCTTGTGTTTCCGCCTTTAGATGAGTCGGATAAGTTTCGTATCCTACCATATTTTTGGGTGCCTGAAGAAACCTTGAGTTTACGTGTGAAACGAGATCACGTGCCGTATGACGTGTGGGAAAAACAAGGGTTTATTAAAACTACGGAAGGAAACGTTGTTCACTATGGGTTTATTGAAAGATTCATCGAAACATTAGGTGAACGTTTCAATATTCGTGAGATTGCTTTCGACCGTTGGGGCGCAGTGCAAATGGTGCAAAACCTTGAAAACATGGGGTTTACCGTGGTTCCGTTCGGACAAGGATTCAAGGATATGAGTCCGCCTACCAAGGAGCTTATGAAGCTTACACTCGAACAGAAAATCGCACACTCTGGGCATCCGGTGCTTCGCTGGAACATGGACAACATATTTATTAGGACAGATCCTGCAGGAAACATTAAGGCAGATAAGGAAAAATCAACCGAGAAAATAGACGGTGCTATCGCAACCATCATGGCGCTTGACCGTGCTATCAGATGCGGTAATACGAACACTCAAAGCGTGTATGACGCTCGAGGAATCCTATTCATGTAAGGAGGTGCGTATGAACATTTTCAGTAAGATTTTTAAGAGCAGAGATAAGCCTGAAAACAAGATGTTAGGCGGCGGTTATCGTTTCTTAATGGGTACGTCCTCATCCGGTAAGAGGGTGAATGAGCGTTCAGCGATGCAGATGACGGCGGTTTACTCGTGTGTGCGTATCCTTTCTGAGGCTGTGGCGAGTCTGCCGCTTCACGTGTATGAGCGGACGAGTACGGGTACGGCTAAAGCGGTTAAACATCCTTTGTATAAGGTGCTTCATGATGAGCCGAATCTTGAAATGACAAGCTTCGTGTTTAGAGAAACCTTGATGACGCATCTACTGTTATGGGGTAATGCTTACGCGCAGATTATTCGAAATGGTAAAGGCGAGGTTTTAGGCTTATACCCTTTAATGCCTGATCGTATGAGAGTTGACCGTGATGAGAGTGGTCAAATTTTTTACGAGTATACGGTAAATGATAGTGATGTTTTAGCGGGTAAAGAAACGAGTGTGAAACTTAAACCTTTTGACGTGCTTCATATTCCCGGTCTTGGTTTTGACGGTCTTGTTGGCTATTCGCCTATTGCGATGGCAAAAAACGCTATCGGTATGGCGATAGCTACGGAAGAGTATGGTGCATCGTTTTTCGCTAACGGTGCTACACCAAGCGGAATCTTGGAATACCCCGGTACAGTGAAAGATCCGTCTGCTATGAGGGATAGTTGGAATAAGGGGTTCTCGGGTTCTAACTCGCATAAGATAGCGATTTTAGAGGAAGGCATGAAGTATACGCCTATTTCTATTTCGCCTAACGAAGCACAGTTTCTTGAAACTCGTAAGTTTCAGATTAACGAGATCGCTCGTATTTTTAGAGTCCCACCACACATGGTTGGTGATTTGGAAAAATCAAGTTTTTCTAATATTGAGCAGCAGTCGCTGGAGTTTGTGAAATACACGCTGGATCCTTGGGTGACGCGTTTTGAACAGTCTATTACGAGGCGGCTTTTTACTGATAAGGAGAAAGAAACCTATTATGTAAAGTTTAACGTGGATGGTCTTCTTCGAGGAGACTATCAGAGTCGTATGAATGGTTATGCTACCGCTCGTCAAAACGGTTGGATGAGCGCAAACGATATTAGACAGTTAGAAAACTTGGATAAGATTCCCGCCTGTGAGGGTGGTGACTTGTATTTGATTAACGGTAACATGCTCCCACTTAACCGTGCGGGAGCGTTCGCAAACAGTAGCGGAAAGGAGGAACAAGGTAATGAGGAAGTTTTGGCAGTGGAAAAACCAGAAGGAAAACAGTGAGAATAATGAGATTTTGGAGAGGACACTGTTTCTTAACGGTACGATTGCTGAAGAATCATGGTTTGATGATGATATTACACCACAACTTTTTAAAGACGAGTTAAACGCTGGTAGTGGAAATATTACCGTGTGGATTAACTCGCCTGGCGGCGATTGTGTGGCTGCGGCACAAATTTATAACATGCTCATGGATTACAAGGGTTGTGTGACGGTAAAGATTGATGGTATTGCGGCTTCGGCGGCCTCGGTTATTGCGATGGCTGGCACAAAGGTTTATATGAGCCCGGTGTCAATGCTTATGATTCATAATCCTATGACTGTTGCTTTTGGCAACAGAAACGAAATGGAAAAAGCAATATCAATGCTTGATGAGGTCAAAGAGTCCATTATTAACGCTTACGAGATTAAAACAGGGCTTAACCGTGTGAAACTGTCGCATTTAATGGATTCGGAAACGTGGATGGATGCTAACAAGGCGGTAGAACTCGGGTTCGCTGACGGTGTTTTAACTAGAGGTGAAACCACTGATATTGGCATACCACAGGTTTCAACATTGTATTCGAAAGCAAGCGTGCAAAACACGTTATTGGAAAAAATATCTAAAGCCTGCCGGATAAGCGGTAAGGAAACAAACAATATTAGTGCAGACGATCTTATGGATCGTCTTTTTTTAATCAAAAATTGGAGGTAAACATGATGAACACTATTTCAAACATGGTTGAGAAACGTAATAAGGCTTGGCAGGGTGCGAAAGCTTTCCTTGAGTCTAAACGTGACAAGGACGGGCTTATTTCAGAAGAAGACGCGAAAACTTACGATGAGATGGAAGCGAAAGTGAAAGCTTATAGTATGGAAATTGAGCGCTTGGAGCAGATGGAAAAAATGGATAAAGAGCTTTCAAAACCAACATCAGAGGCGATTGTTGCAAAACCTATGAAAACAGGTGTGAAGCCTGAAAAACAAGTTCGTGCGCGTGACGAGTATAAGCAGGCAATGCTTACAGCTCTTAGAAGTAATTTTAAACGAGTCGATAACGTGTTGCAGGAAGGCGTGGACGCTGACGGCGGGTATCTTGTGCCGGAAGAATACGATAATCGTCTGATTGAAACGTTAAAAGAAGAAAACATTATGCGTGTTCTTGCCACCACAATTACTACTAGCGGAGAGCATAAGATTAATATTGCGATGAGCGATCCTGCGGCGGCTTGGATTGAAGAAGGCGCAAGCCTTAACTTTGGTGATTCCAAGTTCGCACAAATCCTGCTTGACGCTCATAAGCTTCACGTTGCGGTAAAAGTTACTGAAGAACTCTTGCATGATAATGCATTTAATCTCGAGAATCATATTCTCACATCCTTCGGCATGGCGTTAGCTAACGCTGAGGAAGACGCTTTTCTTAACGGGGATGGTGTTGGAAAACCAACTGGTATTTTCAACAAGAAAGACGGTGGTACGTTCCTTAAAGAAACTGCCGGTATTAAAACTGATGATCTGATTGATCTTGTTCACGCTTTGAGGCGACCATACCGTAAAAACGCGAGTTTTATTATGAACGATAAAACAGTCGCGAGCATACGAAAACTTAAAGACAATAATGGCGCGTACGTTTGGCAGCCTTCATACCAAGATGATGAGCCGAACAGGATTCTCGGATACCCGGTATACACGTCTGCTTACGCGCCTGAAAACATGGTGGCTTTTGGCGACTACTCGTACTACAACATTGGCGACCGTGGTTCACGCTCGTTTAAAGAGCTTACCGAACTTTTCGCTGGAAACGGCATGATAGGTTTCGTTGCTAAAGAGCGTGTAGACGGCAAACTCGTGCTTAAAGAAGCAGTACAGATTCTGCCTGTTAAAACAAGCGTAGCAGCTTAAAAGTTAAGGAGGGGTGTTGATGATAGTTACGATTGAGGAAGCAAAAAACTATCTTAGGGTGGATAGTCAAGAAGATGATGAGCTTATCAACACCCTTATTCATTCTGCTGAAAAACTCTGCCAGGGAGTAGCTCGTAAAAACGATACTAGTTTGATTAGTGAAAACTTTGACGAGTATAGGCTCGCAGTCTTATACGCTACAGGCTACTTGTATGAGCATCGGGAAGAAGCAGACCACCACGCGCTTATGCTCACTTTACGTTCGATGCTTTTTACTGTTAGAAAAACGGGGTTTTAAATGAGAATAAGTTTATTAAACGAGCGTATTATGCTGCTTAAAAACAGTGTTGAAATTGATGATATTGGTAACCATAAGATTAAGTGGAGTAAATATTACGAGTGCTACGCGACGGTGAGTGCTGAAAGCCCATCTGAGCAGACTTCGGCAGGAAACGTGTGGGATGAGTCAAAAATAGATTTTACTATCCGCTATTCGAAAGAAACAGCCGTAGTCTCATCTCTTGGTTACAGGATTATTTTCCATGATACGGTTTATGAGATTTTAGGTGTTGACCACATGAATTATAAGAAGAAAAGCCTGAAACTTCACTGTAAGAGGTGTAAAAAGTGAGCAAAACAGGAGTAGACAATCTTTCAAACAGGATAATAAAAGAGCTTAAAACTTACGCGGATACTACGAGTGAGAAAGTAAAAGAAGCAGTTAAAAATGTGAGTAAAACCGTTAAAGAAGATATAGAAAACACTGCTCCGAAACACACGGGTAAGTATGCGAAAAGTTGGGCGGTTAAAACTGTTAAAGAATCAGAAAACGCTCTCACACTGGTAGTTCATTCAAAAAACAAGTATCAGCTTACACACTTGTTAGAGTATGGGCATGCTAAACGAGGTGGCGGACGCGTGGAAGCAAGAGCACACATTAAGCTTGCGGAAGAAAAAGCGGTTAAAAGTTTCGAAGAAAAAATAAGGGAGGCGATAGAACATGACTAGACTTTTAAGCATTATGAAAGAGATAGGTTTTCCTTTTGCTTATCACCATTTTGCTGAAGGAGAGTCCCCTTCTCCACCGTTTCTTCTGTTTCTAACGCCTGCAAGCAGTAATTTTGCAGCAGACGGGAAAGCGTATTTTAAAGCAAACGAAGTTCATATCGAACTATACACAGATTATAAGAATCCTAGTGTGGAAGAAAAAGTTGAAGCCGTGCTTGATAGGCACGGCATTTTTTATAACAAAACAGAAGCGTTCATAGAGTCGGAAAAACTTTATGAAACACTCTACATTTTTGAAATGGAGGTAACAGAAAATGGGTAACAAGGTTAAATACAATCTGAAAAACGTGTACGCGGCAAAACTTAAAAAAGACGCAGGCGGAAGTTTTAACTATGATACGCCTAAACCTATTCCGGGAGCTGTGAGCATAAGCCTTGATGCGGAAGGTGAATCCTCACCGTTTTACGCTGACGGGATTGTCTACTTCAGGTCGACTGCTAACAACGGTTACAGTGGCGACTTGGAAATGGCTCTTATACCTGAATGGTTTAGAACAGAAATATTAAAAGAAAAACTTGATAAAAACGGTGTGCTGGTAGAAAAAGCAACTACCGGTGAAGCAGAAAAGTTCGCACTCCTTTTTGAGTTTGACGGTGACGTTAAAGCAATCCGCCACGTGCTTTATAACTGCTCGGCTTCAAGGCCGTCTATTGCCTCGGAAACTAAGGAAGACACGATAGAACCGGGTACTGAAACACTCTCGCTCACAGCTGATCCTAGAGAAGATGGGCTTGTGAAATCCCGTAGCGGAGATACGACATCTGATGAAACTTACGCTAACTGGTATAAGAGCGTGTACGTTCCTCAAAACACGACAGAGGTTAAACCTAAGTAAAAAGGGGTGGTGAACATGATTGAAAAAACAGTAAAAATCGGCGGCAAAGACGTGAAGTTTCGCTCTTCCGCCACTATTCCAAGACTGTATCGCATCAAATTCAAGCGTGATATTTTTCAGGATCTTTCCAAACTTGAAAAATCGTATAAGACTAAAAGCACTGGGTTTGAGATTGACGATCTGGAGATTTTTGAAAACGTAGCCTACATCATGGCCTACCATGCGGATAACACGATTCCTGAAACGATTGAAAAATGGCTCGATGAGTTTGAAATGTTTTCTATCTACGAGGTGCTGCCTGAAATTTTAGAGCTTTGGGGTGCAAATTTACAAACACAGGTTCAATCTAAAAAAAAGTTACGTCAACTACAAGAGAAATGACAACCGCGTTATTTCTTCTTAGATGCACAGAAATCGGGATAAGTATTTGCGAGCTGGATCTTTTAACCATCGGCATGATTTTAGACATGTGGACGGAGAAAGCAAACGATAACGTGAAATACGATAAGCTCGCAAGCCAGGCAGAATTCGACAGGTTCTAGACGAAAACCAAACATTCTTATACCTAACGTTAAAACATCTGATTTTTTTCATTCCTAAATTAAGAGTAAAAGGAGGTGAAGTTATGGCAAACAGGATTAAAGGTATTACCGTTGAAATCGGTGGAGATACGACAGGCTTGGATAAAGCGTTAAAAGACGTGAATACGACTATCCGATCCACGCAAGCTCAGCTTCGTGACGTAAACAGGCTGTTAAAACTCGATCCGTCCAACGCTAAACTTTTAGCACAAAAACAGCAGTTGTTGCAGCAGGAAATAGCAAACACTTCCGAGAAACTTAACGCTTTAAAACAGGCGGATAAGCAGGCTAAAGTACAGCTTGAAAACGGGGATCTCGGTAAAGACAAGTATGATGCGCTGCAGCGTGAGATTATTGAAACCGAGCAGAATCTTAAAAATTTAGAACAGCAGGCCAAGAAAGTCCCATCAGCGTTAGCAGTTTCTATGAAAGAAACCGGGGATAAAATTAAAAGTGTCGGTGAGAAAACAGCCCAAGTCGGCACAAGCTTATCCACGCATGTTACCGCACCGATTGTGGGGCTTGGAGCCGCATCGTTAGCCGCGTTTAACGAAGTTGATGCAGGCATGGACACAATTGTTACTAAAACAGGCGCAACAGGAAAAGCACTGGAAGGTATGCAAGATAGCATGAAAAATCTTGCTACCAGTATTCCTACTGATTTTCAAACCGCAGGTGCTGCTATCGGCGAGGTGAACACAAGATTCGGTTTAACAGGTAAAAGCCTTGAAGACCTGTCAGGCAGGTTTATTAAATTTGCTCAAATTAACAACATGGACGTTTCCACGGCTGTTGATAACACGCAGAAAGTTGTGGCTGCTTTTGGGCTTAAAGCACAGGACGCCGGAGCTTTACTTGATACGATGAACGCAGTCGGTCAGCGTACCGGTGTCAGCATGGATACGCTTGCTAAAACCATGGTTACTAACAGTGCCTCCTTACAGCAGCTTGGGTTTAGTGCATCGGATGCTGCTAATTTCTTAGGCAATGTTGAAATGTCCGGTGCTGACACGTCACAGGTTATGACAGCTCTAACTAAAGCACTAGCTGCTGCTACTGCTAAAGGCACGCCTATGAAACAGGCTTTAGAGAATATTCAAAACAGTATGGTGAATGCGAAAAGCGACACTGAAGGTTTAAAAGTAGCTTATGAGCTGTTTGGTAAGCGTGCGGGCGCGGCTATTTATCAGGCGTGTAAAAACGGTTCACTGTCTTTTGCTGAGCTTGGTACTTCCCTTAAAGATAATGCCGGCAGCGTGGAGAAAACGTTTAACGAAACGCTTGATCCGATAGATAAGTTTAAGACTTCAATGAATAGTCTGAAAATCGTGGGAGCAGATCTTGGCAGTTCTCTTGCAACGGTTTTACAGCCTATGCTTGAAAAGTTCGCTTCCTGTATGAAATCTTTAAGTGAAGCTTGGAACGGGCTGTTTCCGGGAATGAAGGATGCGATAGTAAAAATCACGCTTATTGCTGCAACAGTCGGGCCTGTGCTCATTGTGATCGGGAAAATTATTAGTGCTGTTGGAACAATCACTTCTGCTCTGGGAGGTCTTATCGGACTTCTTGGAGGAACAGCCACAGCCACTACTGCGGTAGGTGTGGCAGGAGGAGCAAGTGCTGCAGGAACAGCGGCGGCAGGGACAGCAGCCGGAACAGCGGCTGTTGGGTTTGGTGCGTTAAACGTTTCACTTCTTCCTATTATCGGTATTATTGCGGCGATTATTGCCGCGGTTGTGGCGATTATTGCGATTATTAAAAACTGGGGTGCTATAAGCGAATGGTTTAAAAACCTGTGGCAGGGTGTTTGCCAGAGCGTGAGCAGTATTTGGCAAAACATCTCGGAGTTTTTCCAAAACGTGTGGCAAGGCTTAGTTCAGGTTTTTACCGGCGTGTGGGATACGATTAAAAACGTGCTCACGGTAGCTCTCATGTTTATCGTAGAGCTTATAAAAGGCTATTTTTCGCTTATCACACTACCATTTAGGTTTATTTGGGAAAACTGTAAAGACGTGATTATAGGCGCATGGGATGCGATTAAAACCACGGTAAGTAGCGTGCTTGAAGCCATAAACAGTGTAATAACAAGTGTTATGAACACGATTATGTCGTTTATAACAAGCGTGCTAAACACTATAAGCAGTGTGTTTACGAGCGTGTTCAATGCGATTTTAAGTGTTGTAACGTCTGTTTTTAACAGTATAAAATCGGTGGCTGAAACGATATGGAATGGAATTTGCAGTGTTATAACCAACGTGGTAAACACGGTTAAAAATACGGTTTCTACAGTGTTTAACGCGGTAGCAGGCGTTGTAGGCAACGTTTTTAACGGTATTAAAAACACAGCCGTATCAATTTGGAACGGTATTAAAAACGCTATCATCACTCCGATTGAAGCGGCGAAAAACAAGGTTAAGGCAGTAGTTGACGCTATAACAGGCTTTTTTGCAGGTATTAGACTTAGTCTTCCTCATATTAAACTGCCTCATTTTAGTATTAAAGGACACTTCTCACTCGCACCACCGTCTGTACCGTATCTTGCTATCGACTGGTATAAGAAGGCAATGGATAAGCCGATGCTGTTAAACGGGGCTACTATCTTCGGCGAGAAAAACGGGCATTTGCTTGGCGGCGGTGAAAAAGGCCCTGAGGTGATTATGGGACTTGATGCTTTGCAGAATATGAGCGCGGGAGCAAACACGCAAATGCTTAGTGTTATGAACCAGATTCTAGCGATTATGGACTCGTATTTCCCACAGTTTTCCAACCAGAGTATTGTGCTTGACTCAGGCGAGCTTGTGGGCGGTATTGCACACAAGATGGACAGTGAGCTTTTCAAACTTCAAACAAGAAAAACAAGGGGGTGGTAAAAGTGTATGGCATGACAATAAACGGGTTGCATAGTTTTAAAGATTTAGGCTTAGTTCCAACACTTAAGCCACATGTTAATCTACCCTCCCCAAGGTTTAGCTATCTGGAAGTGCCCGGAAGATTGGGAAGTTTTGATCTTACAGAAAGTTTAGCAGGTGAAGTTTTATACGAAATGCGTGAAGGCAGTTTTGAGTTCATTGTCGCGGATAAAGGCGTGTGGCAGAAAGCTTACGAGAGGCTTAAACGTGATGTTCACGGGCTTAAAACAACCCTTGTATTGGACAGTGAATCTCCCTTTTACTATCAGGGTCGAGTGTGGGTAAGTGATTTTAAATCAGATAAAAACTATGAAACGATTACGCTTAACTACAGGCTAAACCCTTATAAGCACAGTGTTTTAGACATTAAAACAGGTGGCGTGTACACGTTAAAAAACGTGCAGGTTAAAGACGGGAAAGAAATCAGGCTTACCCGTGATTTTGATATGACGCTTATACCTGAATTTACTAATAAAACACTAAACACAATAAGCGTTGATTTTAAAGGAAAAACCTACAGTCTAAAACAAGGGGTATCTCGTTTTCCTGAACTTAGAACACGCGAAAATAATATGACGCTTACGTTTCAAGGCACAGGCACACTTGATATTTCCTACCTAAGGGGGTGGTTATAAATTGTACAGAATAACTCTTGATGAAACAGCCTTGTATTATCCGGGCGACACTAAGAATGTTCTTCTTGACGCGACGCTTAACGTGGAGCTTAACACTGCAGGCACGCTTGTGTTTACGTGTCCGAAAGGAAATCCCTGCTATGAGAAGTTTTTGAACAGAAAATCAGTAGTGAGCGTGTATCGCGGTGAGAAAGAAATTTTTATCGGAGAGGTAAGAGAACAGGAGAAAGACTTAAACCAAAACAAGAAAGTAGTGTGCGCAGGTCTTTTAACGTATCTGGCAGACAGTATTCAGCCGCAGAAAGAATATCATGATCATACACCTTACCAACTGTTGGAAAAATTCCTAAACATTCATAACGAGCAGGTGGATGACAGGAAGAAGATTCATATCGGAAAAGTCAGCGTGACAGATCCCAATAATTCCTTGTACAGGTTCACTAATTTTGAAACAACGCTTGAAGCGATTATGGGAAAAATGGTTGATAAGCTGGGCGGATACTTAAAACTAAGACGAGAAAAAGACGGGCTGTACCTTGATTATCTTCGCTTGGAAGAAATGGGTAAAATGGCAAAACAGCCGGTTGAGTTCGGTTTGAACCTGCTTGATTATACTGAAAACTTATCGGCAGAAGATGTTACTACAGCGATTATCCCTTTAGGTAAAGAACTGGAAAGTGAAAACAGTAAAAACGAGGTTCTTAAAAAATACACTGATATTACAAGCGTTAATAACGGGAAAAATTATCTTGTTTCCACTCAGGCCAAGAGCGCGTTTGGTTGGGTTTGTAAAGTCGTTAGATGGGATGATGTTGCTGTTCCTGAAAACCTGTTACGTAAAGCCTCTCTTTGGCTTAAAGATAATCAGTTCGAACAGACAGAGCTTAACTTAAGCGCGGTTGACTTATCCGAGTTTGACCTTGATTTTGAAACTATTGAGTGTGGAGACAGAGTTAGGTGCATAGCATCGCCTTTTGGCATGGACCGTGTATTTCCCGTGATGAGACAGTCTATTCCATTGCAAAAACCCGGTGAGATGAAAATCGTCCTGGGCAGTCAAACCAGACGAAGCTACGTGCAAAGCTCGCATGACTCTGTGCAAAGCCTGCGTGAAGAAAATCTTGCAACAAGAAAAATAGACAACGAGCGCGTGCAAAGTGAAATCAACAATATTAAAGCACAGATGAACATCACCTCAGGCGGCTACAAGGTAACAGAATATGATGATTCAGGCAGGTGGCTAAGAGACCTTTACATGGATACGCCTGATAAGAATACTGCTACAAAAGTATTACAGGTTAATATGAACGGGATTGGCGGAAGCCATAACGGTTTTGCAGGACCTTATAATACGGCGATTACTTTAGACGGGCGTGTTTACGGAGATAGGATTATCGGGCATTCGATTGATGCTGAGAAACTTTCAGTTTCTTACACTTCGCAGGTGGAAAAGCAGATCGCGGACGCAAAACAGGAAGCTATTTCTGATAGTGATGAGAAGCTTAAAAGCTACTATACGATAAACGAGGTTAACACCAAGTTTTCTGTAACGGATCGAAAGATTGAGTCAAGTGTTGAAACAGTTAATCAAAAACTGGAGCAGAAAAACGGTAACTATTACGGCACGTATACTCCCTACTCTTCTAATGCTCCGGCTAACTCTTGGACAAGCAGAAGTGAGAAGTTAAACCACGTGGGAGATTTTTTCTTCGACACTCAAACAGGCTACGCCTACAGGTATCGGGTTAAAAGAGACTGCTTAGAGATTAAGTTTAACAGTAATTGCCGTACGGAAAGCGCAAACTATGATTGGGTGGAAGTTTTCTATGAGTCTGAGGGTAAGATTCGCGTTTTACCGAAACTCGGCGGTGCGAACATAGCAGATAAAAGCATCTTTGTGCCAAGCAATACGTTTTGGCTTTATTTTAGAAGCGATGGCTCAAGCCATGATTATTACGGTTTTAAGATTGATGCGATAAGAAAAAGCAGTTCAAGGCAAGAAGTTGAAGATAGTTTAGCGGTTTTACCTAATGATGCCGGAAACATAATAGAACTGTCAGGCAGCAACTATCCTGAGTCGGAGCATGATCCGTATCAGGATAATACGAGAAAACTCTGGCGGTATACGTCAAATGAGAGTCTTGACAGCTACCTGGAGTTTGATTGGGTTAGAGTCAGTGATAAAGACATTCAGGCGGCTAAAGAAACAGCTGACAGAGCTATATCTAAAGTTTCTATTGTTGAAGACTCGATTACTTCCATGGTGAAAAAGGGTGAGTTCGGTTCGTTTATGCGGCAAAACTACAACAGTTTTCTGATTGGATTTAACGAGTCAAGCAACTATGTTCAAATCACTGCAGGGCAAATAGGTCTTTACAATGGGTCGATTGACCAGTATCACAAGCGTGCGGTCTTTGATGAAAGCGGTAACCGTTTCTATCGTGAAGGCTCATATGTCGGCATGATCGGCACGAATCATAAACGTTACGTTGAAGAGTGTAAGGGTCTTGAGTTCGATTTGAGTTACGAGGGTCAATATATGGCTTTCGCACAACAAAAATCATCAAATCATGATGAGCTTAATACGATGCTTTGTTTTTCACGCTCAAACGGTATGTATGACGAGTATGGCTTGCATTTAGGCTGCAACTTTTATGCCCACGGTTTCAAGGTTATAAAACCGCAGTGGGAAGAAGGATTTGGAACTACGGCAACCATTCATTATGTGCAGGTGCTTGATGTGGATGAGTACGGCAAAGTAAGAAGATGGGGTGAAAACGGGCGCATGGTATTTAAAAACGGTATCCTCATGGACTTGACTTTCTACAACTAAGGAGATGAATATGGCAGAACTTATTATTAACACAAACGAGGTTGTGATAAACGAAGGTACTAAAAACAGTGACATAAAAGTCGCTAAAACTGGTGATGAGAGTATGGAAATAGAGCAGTTTATCAGCAACAGTAAGTACGCAAAGATGATAGAAGACATCAATCGCAAACTGGATATTCTAATCGAGGAAAAGGAGGTGGAAGATGGAAAAGCCGACCATTAACTATGCGATAGCTACACAAAAGTTTAGAGCGAAGTTAAGCGATGAGATAGTGTCTTTGCAAAAAAGCATCCCTATCCCGACCTACATGGTTGAAGGCATCATCGCGTCAATTTTAGCTGACATCCGCTCAGCTCTGATAGCTGAAAACACGATGGAACATGTTGCTTTTAGTGAGGAAAACACAAAGTATTACGAAGAACAGTTAGAAAAACTAAACGAGGAAATCCTAAAACTTAAAGCAGAAAAAGAAGAAAAACCATAAGGAGGAAAGCCTTATGTATAGAGGAACAACACCTACAAACGTGTTCAGGACAGATGTGGATTTAGAAAACGCATCTGTCCTTTTTGTTAGCTATAAGCAAAACGGAAAAGTTGTTTTAGAAAAAAGCTTAGAGGATGTGAGTGTTAAAAAGACGCTTGTAACAGTCAATCTCACGCAGAAAGAAACACTTTTGTTTCAAGACGGTATTGTCACGATTCAAATCAGAGCCAAGTTTCCCGACAATACGGCTATCGCTTCAAATCTGATACGAACAACAGCTGAAGAAATAGTAAAGGACGGTGAGATTTAATGGCAGAACTACAGGCAAGTTTTAAACACAATACAGATATGAGCGCATCTTTTGAAAGCATCATAAAAGTAACAGGCGAAGAAACAACGGATTACAACAGGCTTACTAACCTGCCGAAAATTAACCAAGTAAAGCTTATAGGCAATAAAACGCTTTTAGAGCTGGGACTTTGCTCTATCAGCAATATCGAACTCGAAGAACTACTTAAATAAGGAAGGAAATTATTATGCAAACCAAATTTTTAGACAACAACGGACTTTTATACGTTTGGAAGAAAATCAAGGAAAGCTTTGTGAAAAAAGAAGAGCTGACAAAAGCCTTGGAAACCGTGCCGAAGAAAGTCACGGATTTAAGCGATGCGGCAAACTATGCACAAGTATCTTCACTGCCAACCAAGGTGGAAAACCTGCTGGATGCGTCAGAATACGCGAAGAAAACCGACATTGTGACAAACGTAGAAAATCTTCAAGGCATTGACGCGTATGCGAAAACAAGCGCATTACCGACAAAAGTAGAACAGCTGGAAGACGCAGCGAATTATGTGAAAAAGACAGACCTTACTGAAGAGGTAAAGCATCTTGTCGGCAACATTCAATCAATTGATTTTAAGGTGGTTGATAGCCTGCCTCAGACAGGTGATAAGGCAACAATCTATCTTATAAGCGATAACAAGGGCGAAAACGATGCGTATGATGAATACATTTATGTAAACGACAGGTTTGAAAAAATCGGTACAACATCAGTTGATTTAAGCGACTATGTGAAAAAAGAAGATGTTAAAAGTATCAGCAATGAAGAAATTGATGCACTGTTTGTGTAGGTGAAGCTTATGGCAGATAAGTTTTTAGGCAAAGAAGGTTTGTTTAGGCTGATAGAAAAACTGAAAGGAAAATTTGCCACACTGGACAGTCCTGCTTTTACGGGAAAACCGACTGTTCAAACACCAACCTATATACCGGACACCAGAGGAAAAGAAATCGTTAACCGTGAATACGTGGATTTTGTAACAAAGCTGTTGATACATCAGGACATGCCTAAGCTCCCTAAGCAGTTCAAATGGGTTATTACACCTGATTCTTGGCAGGAAGTACTAGATGGTTATGTGTATGGCTTTTTTTACGAAAAATATTACAAGCCACATAAAGAACAGTACCCCAACAATGCACAGGAACAGAATGTAGCACTTGATATAAAAATCGACTTTGAAAGACTTCCGTCTATGAGGTTTTATGGCACGGGAGATATTAAGGAGGTTTGCAAACTAACTATGGCAATCGGCAGTGATTGGAGGATTTACTGTTATGGGGATAAACCTTCAAACGAAATACCGGTAATTATTACATTTATGCAGGTAGAAGATGTAACTGATCTTATTAAGGAGGCGGTAGAATGAAAGAATTTTGGAATACACTACAGCTGGCTTTCACAGTAGTAGGCGGCTGGCTGGGATACTTTTTAGGCGGGTGCGATGGTTTAATCCTCGCACTTCTTTTATTTGTGGTAACCGATTACATCACAGGCGTGATGTGTGCGGCGATTGATAAAAAGCTCTCAAGTAGCGTGGGTTTTAAGGGCATCTTTAGAAAGGTGCTCATTTTTATGCTTGTTGGCATAGCAAACATTATAGATTTTCAGGTTATTAAGCAAGGAAGCGTGATTAGAACCGCGGTAATTTTCTTCTACCTATCTAACGAAGGACTTTCACTCATTGAAAACGCGGCTCACCTGGGGCTTCCCGTGCCTGAGAAATTAAAAAACGTTTTAGAACAATTACACGACAAAGACAGAAAGGACAATACTCATGAGTAAAAAAGGAATAGACGTATCAGTATGGCAGGGTGACATTGATTTCAACGCGGTGAAAGCATCCGGTGTTGAGTTTGTGATCATTCGAGTAGGATACGGTATCGGACACAAAGACAAGTGGTTTGAGGAAAACTATCGTAAAGCAAAAACAGCCGGTCTTGATGTTGGAGCTTACTGGTATTCGTACGCAAGCTCTGCAGGTGAGGCGGCTGAGGAAGCTCAAAGCTGCGTGAACATACTCTCAGGTAAGAGTTTTGAGTATCCTATTTACTTTGATTTAGAAGAAAAAAGCCAGCTTAACCGTGGGCGAGCTTTCTGCGATTCGCTGATTACAAGTTTTTGTAATAAGCTTGAAACTTACGGGTATTATGCAGGTTTTTACACCTCGCTTTCAGTAGCTAATAACCTTGTGTCCGCTCATATTAGAGACCGTTACGCTTTGTGGATCGCACAGTGGAACACGCACTGTGATTATCAAGGCTCATATGGTCTTTGGCAATACTCGTCAAGCGGCAGCGTGGATGGAGTAGCCGGCAGAGTTGACATGGATTATGCTTACGTAGATTATCCAAGCGTGATAAAAAACGCCGGTCTAAACGGATATAAAAACGGCGGCTCTTACACTGCTCCTCAAACATCAAGCATTGATGATGTGGCGCGAGAAGTTATTAACGGCGCTTGGGGTAACGGCAGCACGCGTAAACAGCGTTTAACTTCTGCCGGATACGATTATGCGAGCGTGCAAAATAAAGTTAATAAGCTTCTTGGTGTTAAAGCCTGTAGAAAGTCAGTTGATGAGCTTGCACGTGAAGTAATCCGAGGCACGTGGGGTAACGGAAATGAGCGTAAACAGCGTCTAACTCAAGCCGGATACGATTATGATACGGTACAAAAACGAGTAAACGAACTCTTATAAAACAGTTTGAAACATGTAAAGCCCGAGGCTTGTTCCTACATTGGAGCAATCCTCGGGCTTTTTTTATTTTTAAGGTTAAATTATCAAGCCAAGAGGTTAAAAAACACTGTTTTTTCTTTGCCTGTGATGTAAGGAGGCACAGGCAAATGAATGTGGAAGAAAAACAGAAAGTCAAATTACTAAGAGATGAAGGTCTTAGCTATACGCAGATTGCAAACCGTATGGATGTTTCCGTTAATACGATTAAAAGCTACTGCAAACGTAATAGTCTAGGCGTAATCCAGTCTATGAAAATACAGACGGCATTATGTGAATCTTGTTCAAAACCAATCAAGCAAAACAAAGGAAGAAAAGTTAAACGTTTCTGCTCTGACGCGTGTAGAAACACTTGGTGGAACAAGCATACACAGTTGGTAAAAAGACAGGCAAACTATGAGTGTGCTTGTCTTAACTGCAAAAATTCTTTTATCTCTTACGGTAACAAGGCAAGAAAATACTGCTGCCACGCCTGCTATATAGAACATCGTTTTGAAGGTGGACGTCATGCAAATAAGTAATGATGCTCACGGGCTAAAGGATGTTAAAGCGAGAGCTTGGACAAAAGAGAGTATGCAGGCGGATTTTCGTTTTGAAATAGCCGAAAAACTTACCGTTTCACTCTTTAAAAAAGGGCTTATCAGCGAGCAAGAAAAAGAAAAAATAAGCCGTCTTAACAGGGAAAAATTTCACCCGTTTTACAAGGAATTATTGGGTTAAAAGCTTGATAAACACTGCTTTTAGAGTGATGAATAGTATTAGCTGAAAGTGAGGGAAATAGTGAAAGAAATAATAAAAATAGACTCTACAATACGAAAAACTGGTTTTGAGAAAAAGACGCGGGTTGCAGCGTATGCGAGAGTTTCTAGTGATAGTGATGAGCAGCTTCTCAGTCTAGAAGTGCAAAAGGAGCATTACGAAAACTATATTAAGTCTAATCCCTGCTGGGAGTATGCGGGGCTTTACTTTGACGAGGGTATTAGCGGCACGAAAATCGGTAAGCGTGAAAGTCTTAAACAACTGCTTAAAGACTGTCAGAGCGGTCAGATAGACAGGATTGTTACAAAGTCTATTAGTAGGCTTGCAAGAAACACGGTTGACTGTCTTGAAATAGTTAGAAAACTTACCGGTCTCGGTATTTATTTGTATTTTGAGAAAGAAAACATTGATACCGAGCATATGAGTTCGGAGCTTATGCTTTCTATCCTGAGTTCTATTGCGCAAAGCGAGTCAAAATCCATCTCGGAAAACAACACGTGGTCAATTCAAAAAAGGTTCGAAAACGGAACCTTCGTCATTCCCTGCCCTGCGTATGGGTATAAAAACGAGAATAAGAAAATGATTATAGTTCCAGAGCAAGCCAGGGTAGTAAAAGAAATTTTCAACATGGCTCTTTCCGGCATGGGTGGAGAAGCAATAGCACGAGTATTGACCGATAAAAAGATTCCAACTAAAAAGGGCGGAAGTTGGACTTCAAGTACCGTGAATGCTATTTTGAACAATAAAACATACACAGGGGATGTGATTTTTCAGAAAACATTTACGGATGATAGTTTTAACCGTCATAAAAACTGTGGCGAGAAACAACAGTATGTTATTGAAAACCATCACGAGGCTATCATCAGTCATGAAACTTTTAATCTTGTAAAAGAGATTATCGCGTGGAGAAGAAGTGAAAATAACATAGTATGTGGTAGTGGTAAGTACAATAAGCTTTATGCGTTTTCAGGTAAAATTCGTTGTGGTGAGTGTGGAAGCAAGTGTAAAAGACGAATAATTTATCAACATAATAAGGCGTATGGCATATGGGTTTGTATAACGCATCTTGAAGATATTCATGCTTGTTCACAAAAGTCTGTTATGGAAAGTTATCTTAAAATTTCCTTCCTGCAAATGTTAAACAAGTTAAAAGCAGGATACGTTCAAATATTAACGCCTTTCATAAAAAGCTTAAGAAACGTGAATAATAAAGACGGTTTGAACAAGGTTATCGAACTCGAAGAAAAAAAGCTTAAGCTGCAAGAACAAGAGCAAGTACTCAGTAAGCTTTTAGCCGGTGGCTACATTGAGATGGATTCCTACTATCTGGAAAGCAATCAGCTTAAAACGGAAATAGATACTTGTCTTAAGGAAAAACTTCAGCTTTCCAACAGTTTAAACGGTAACTTAACGCACTTAAACGAGGCGCAAAAACTTCAACGGTTCGTAAGTGTCACAGAAGTATTTAGCGAGTTTAAGGATGAGGATTTTCTGGATTTTGTAGACGATGTCGTAGTTAAAAGCAGAACAAGATTTCTTTTTATTTTGAAATGTGGATTGGAATTAGAAGAAGAGGTGAAAGAAACATGGCACGCATCCCATATGGTTACAGAATAGTAGACGGTAAAGCGGTTATAGATGAAGTAAAAGCTCAAGAAGTAAGAGAGTTTTTTTGTTTCTATCTTGAATTTAAAAATATTTCTCAAGCTGCTAAAAAATCAGGTATAAAAAGGGATTGGCCAGTCACGGGCAAAATTCTTAGCAAGAAATTGTATTTAGGAACAGAGTTTTATCCTCAGATTATCGATGAGGATATGTTTAGACAAGTACAACAAATAAGGCATGAGAATGCTATCAGGAATCATCGTTATAAAGAGCCTAAGCCAATAAAGGAAATTCGGTTTATTACAAGCTACCAGTTAGAAAAGGTAGAAAAGAAATACGATGATCCTTATCGGCAAGCAGTATACGCTTACAGTCAAATCAAGGAGGTGTAAAATGAGTGCCAACGTTATAATTATTCCACCAAGAAAAATAGCGGGGAATACGGTAGATAAGCATGAAGATAAGCCGAAGTTAAGAGTAGTAGCGTATTGTCGTGTCAGTACTGACAGTGAAGAACAGGCAACAAGTTATGACACGCAAGTTCAGCATTATACGGATTATATTTCAAGAAATCCTCTCTGGGAGTTTGCTGGCATTTATGCTGATGACGGTATTTCAGGAACTAGCACGAAAAAACGTGTCGGTTTCAATGACATGATCCACGATTGCATGAGTGGCAAGGTAGACATGGTTATCACTAAGTCGATTAGCCGTTTTGCGAGAAACACTATAGACTGTTTAAAGTTTGTTAGACAGTTGAAAGACAAAAACATTCCGATCATTTTTGAAAAAGAAAACATCAACACCATGGAAGCAAGTGGAGAACTATTGCTTACTATCATGGCTTCTTTAGCTCAACAGGAATCAGCGTCGCTTTCTCAGAATGTGAAGCTTGGACTTAAGTTTCGCTACCAGGAAGGCAAAGTGCAAATCAACCATAACTGGTTTTTAGGATACACAAAAGACGATGAAGGGAATCTTGTAATTCTTGAAAAGGAAGCAAAAGTCGTAAGAAGGATTTATAGAGAATATTTAGAAGGAGCAAGCCTTAGAGATATAGCGGAGGGCCTTGAAAAAGACGGCATTAAAAACGGTGCCGGGCATTTAAAATGGAATTTATCTAATATTAAAGGCATCTTGCAAAACGAAAAATATATTGGTGATGCTCTTTTACAAAAAACCATCACGACAGATTTTATTAACCATGTTCGTATAAAAAATGATGGAACAGAACCACAGTATTATGTCAAAGATAGTCACGCGTCTATTATTCCAAGAGATATTTTCTTTAAAGTTCAAGAAGAAATGTTAAGACGAGCCAACATGTTTAGCGGTGAGGAGAATAAAAAAAGGAGAGTTTATTCCAGTAAGTACGCTTTATCCAGCCTGTGTGTTTGTGCTAAATGCGGGGATGTTTACAGAAGAATTGCTTGGAACAACCGAGGAGTGCATTCTGTTGTTTGGCGTTGTTGTACCAGATGGGAAAATGGTCCTAGTGCTTGCGATGCTCCGACAGTACAAGAGAACGAACTGCAGTCTGCTACAGTGAAAGCCATAAACAAGGTGTTTAGTATATCGGATGAAGTATTGGATACGTTGAATAACAATATTAGAGAAATTATCGCGGGCAACAACTTAAGTGAGATTGAAACGGTTGATAAAAGAATTGCAGATAAACAAGCGATACTATTAACCTTGCTTAAAGCTAAAAAAGACTACACGAAAACTGCCAACGAGATTGATGAGCTTAAAGTTAAGAAACAGCAGCTTCTTATAGAAAAAGCAGGTCAAGAAGATGCTAAAAGACGAATCAGAGAAATGGAAGATTTTCTGAAAAGTGAGAGTCGCGATATTAGTGAGTATGACGAGAAGCTGGTAAGAAAGTACATCAGGAAAATAAAAGTTTACGAGGACAGGTTCAGTATAACTTTTAAATCAGAGATTAGTGTGGATATTGAAAGGGCATCGTAAAAGCCAAAAGAATGTGAGCGTTTGAAATGTTACAAAAGTCAGCCTAGGGGTAATCCTCTCTAGGCTGTTTTTTTGTTTTTATGCTAAAATCAAGTTATTAAGCCAATCTTAAACCTTTTAACGATAGCTTTTTCTATCGTTAAAAAGTGCACCCACTATCAATAGTGTGCACTCAAAAAGTGTAGCTATACTACCCGTTCTCTCAATCCACGTCGAGAGTGTCGTATTGATGTCAAAGGCTGATTAGGTGGGTGCAAGTTTGCCCTTGTGTAGCAGGGGTTAGCGAGGGCTATCGTTAAAAGGTTTAATGCGAAGCGGCTTTAAGCTGGGTTCTCGCGGTTTTTGAGCGTGATTTTGCTGTATGAGGGAACATGTCGACGCTTTAGGGTCGAGTGCACAGGATGTTAACGTTAAAAAGTGCACCCACTTTGCACCCACCCTGCACCCACCTGTTTATGTGCGGTTTGCTTGTAGTATGTTAGCGATTTTGGTATAGGGTGGGTTGAATATTTTTTGAAAAATTGTAGTTTTAAGTGATTTGGGAATATCGATAATATTGTTTCAAGAAAAATTGTGATATGAGTTGCTAGCGTAAAGTTCTTCTTTATAATTGGATTATAATAATCGGTTTTTGGGGTTGGGGGTATTTTATGTATAGTAGGAATACTAATTATACTAGGCAGATTATTGATGATTACTGTGTGCTAGATACCGAAACGACCGGCTTATCTGCGTATTACGATGAAATTATTGAAATTGGTATTTTAAGGGTCAGGAACAATGAAATAGTAGACCGTTATGATCAGCTGGTTAAACCGAGTGTAGAAGTAGATGGTTTTATTACAGCATTAACAGGAATAACTAATGACATGTTGGAGAGTATGCCGTCTATCGCTGATGTGAAAACGGCTGTGCTTTCATTTATTGGTGAGGATATTATTCTTGGGCACAATACTTCTTTTGATATGCGTTTTTTGAATGAGGGTTTTAAGACTCAATTGTCTAATCAGTATATGGATACGATGCAATTTGCTCGTAAACTGTATCCTGAGTTGAAGCATCACAGACTCTCCGATTTAACTGATTATTTGGGTTTGCATAATAATGAACACCGTGCTTTAGCTGATTGTATTGCGACGAAAGAATTATATGATGCTGTTAAAACACGCATGGCTGAGAAGAATCTAGTCATTGAAGATTTATGGCCTGTTAGCGGAAGTCACGGTGGTAAAGGGATAGATATCAAAGCCATTAAGCCTGATGAAGTGGTTGTTGATAAAGATGGGTTTTTCTATAATCGGCACGTGGTTTTTACTGGTAAGCTTGAGAAAATGGTTCGCAAGGATGCGATGCAGATTGTAGTGAATCTCGGCGGCGTCTTAGATAATAGTGTGACTAAGCAAACTAACTATCTAATACTTGGGGATAATGATTATAATGCAATTCTTAAAGGTGAGAAGTCATCAAAGCATAAGAAAGCAGAAAAGCTCAAGCTTGAGGGGCAAGATATAGAAATTATTGATGAGCGTACTTTCTATGATTTGCTGGAAGTATAGTCTCAGATATAAGCCGTAAATAGTAAAAGGAATACCAAGCATTAGATTTAAAAGTGTTAGGTTAAAACTCAGAATGGAAAGTCAAAGTTTCAGAGTTCAAGGGCAAGGTTTCATTGTATCCAACACATAATGAAACTAAGATCACGCTGAGGATGGTTTATATTCCAGTACCAAAGGACGAGGATTAGTCCTATGAGCTTATGCTGTAGCCAGCACAAGTTATACGCATCAAAGATATGAAAGGGGTGAGTTATATGATACTCCCTGAAAATTTGATGAACTTGATTCGTCAGGGCGAGGGGCTGACAGTCGAATTCAAAAAATCAACAAAAGATATTACGAAGGATGTCTACGATACTGTTTGCTCTTTTTCTAATCGGGATGGCGGTCATATTTTCTTTGGCGTGAAGGATAACGGTACGATTCTCGGTGTTGATAAAGACTGCGTTGAACAGATGAAGAAAAATTTTGTTACTACGATCAACAATGAGAGAAAAATGTATCCTCCACTCTATTTGACTACAGAGGAATATGAGATCGATGGGCGTATTGTTCTTTATGTCTATGTCCCGGTTGGAAAAACCGTTTATCGCAATGCGGGCAGAATATTTGATCGCAATAATGAGTCTGACATCGATATTACAGATAATGCGGATATGGTTTTCAACCTTTATGCCCGTAAGCAAAGTACCTATTTTGTGAATAAGGTTTACCCTGCCATCCCGGTTTCAAGCCTTCGCCATGATCTTATGGATCGAGCAAGGAGAATGACGAGAGTGAATACTGAGCACCATCCGTGGATTGACATGACGGATGAGGAGATGCTCAGAAGCTGTGGGCTTATACTTGAGGATCCGGAAACGAACAAAGAAGGTATCACACTTGCGGCAGTCTTACTCTTTGGTACGGATAACCGTATCATGTCCGTGTTACCGCAGCATAAGACAGACGCTATTTTCAGAGTGTTCAATGTTGATCGTTATGATGACAGGGATGTGGTGATCACAAACCTGATTGAAAGCTACGATCGTTTGATGGAATTTGGAAAGAAGCATCTGAATGATGTTTTTACATTGTATGGTGTCCAGCGGATAAGCGCCAGAGATAAAATCCTGCGTGAGATTATTTCCAATTTGTTGATGCACCGTGATTTTTCCAGTGGATATGTACCGAAGCTTGTCATTGAACGGAATAAGATTACAACAGAGAATGCGAACCTTGCGCATGGACACGGCAACCTGAATCTGAACACATTCAAGCCATTCGCAAAGAATCCGCCGATAGCAAAAGTGTTCCGTGAGATCGGTCTTGCTGACGAGCTTGGAAGTGGTATGCGCAACAGCTATAAATACACGAAAATGTATTCTGGTGGAGAGCCTGTCTTTACAGAGGCAGATGTTTTTACGACAGTGATTCCTCTTTCTGAGGCTGCAACTGCCACGGTCGGGCCGATTACCCAAGGTACCCCACAAGTCGTCCCTCAAGATACCCATCAAGTCACCCCCCAAGATCTGGAACAAAGGTTATTGAGATTAATTGATTTTTGCAGTACACCGCGAAGTAAGCGTGAGATGATGGATTACCTTGGCCTTACGGATAGCAAGAATTTCAGAGAAAGGTATCTTGTTCCTTTGCTTAGTGCAGGAAAAATAGAAATGACGATACCAGATAAGCCAAACAGCAGGAACCAGAAATATAAAAAAGTGAACATTGAAGATTAAAAAGCGACCATTGGAGACATAAACCATATATCGAATAGAGGAAAACTGACATTCAATGTATAGTTTTGGTTTCACCAATAGGTATGTCGAGATGATGGGATTTCGGACTTATTTCCTCAGAGCGAAGTCTTGAAACGAAGGTCAAATCTACGGATTTGCATATCATAGGCGGGAACATGTCCTTTGAACTTTTCCGAGAACGTATGAGGGCAAAAATCGGTGTGTTTTCCTCAAAAAATGCGCTTTGACCAATTCCAGCTAATGAGCACGAATCTGGCTACACACTCGACACCAAGATGAAGCAGTCGAGTCATACAGAAAATCAGTGGCGCTCCTTTACAAATCGCGCTGAATTGGAATAGCGTTTTTTCTGATACCTACTATGCGTGCATTCTAGTTGTAGTGTTTTCGTTCTGACATTTGTTTGTGTTCATGAAGGTGAGTATAAGACTAAATAATCTTGTTAGAAAGAAAAAATTTGTGCTAGTTTGAAAGATTTAATAAAATACGCTCATTGGTGTAGCATACGTAAATAACAGTACCCGACGCGCATCTTAACAATGCGGATCAATTCGGGTTTTCTGATTTTTAAGGAGAGAGAATGATGCGTAAAACAATGAAAATGTTATCTGTACCGATTGTTAGTATCTCACTAGTATTGTGTTCAGCTGAAGTGTCTTCCGCTAACACATTGACAGAGCGCGGTAACTTCACATATGCTGCTGGTAGCCTATCTTCTACTACAACTATGACAGATGCAGACTTGGATGCGTTGATCCGTGCATTTGAATCAGTGCCTGCTGATTTGCAGTATGCTAATCCACGTACAACTTCAAATTATGAAGCACGCTTAAATGCAGCATTGCATGGCTTAACGTTTAAGTCACTGATGCGTAGGAATAGGGTTTCTATTGGACATTACGCACCGATGGTTAATTGGGTCGGGTGTGCATTAGCGATAGCTTCATTTGTATTTCAATATAGTGTGCCTATTGCTAAGGCACTTGGTTGGCTGAAGCGAGCGAAGCAAATATATAGAACTGTGTCGGCTATCTGGAAAGCGCGAGGAGAGCTTGAAGCTCATCTTGGTCCTGATGGAGCTAAGTTTTTGGAAATGATTCTCGGTATCGAGCCAATTACTCGTAATTGCCTTTCCTAGGGTTAGATGATGAGTGAGACGAATGTAAGGCCAGTGCTTTTCAAGCATGCTTTTTGGGATAATGTGATTATAGAAACTGTTGCTGGCATTTGCACGCTTATTATTTCGCTGCTTGTACAGCAGTTCGTAGGGCACCGAGTACTAGGTTGGGAAACTGTGGTCATACTCGCGTTGAGTGTTGTGGTGTTTTCGCTGCTAAGTGCAGCGTGTCTGCAGTGGTATAGGCATCGTAGACCGGATGACGGGTATTTGCTTATTGGAATTATCGATTTTGTGCTCAGGCTGTTGGTGACTTCTGGTATTGCTTTATTGCTTGTTTCCGATATCACGTTGCTAAGCATTATTATTGGCGCAGCGATTACTAGTGTGTTGATGTTTGTTTTTGAAAAGCCTTGGCAGCCAGGTATGACGGATGCGCAATTACAGGAAGCTTCAAAGAAATCGGTTGAGCTTGGCGTTCAAATGCTTGAAGAAGAACGCGTAAAGCGCGCCGAGGCGAGAAACATGATTGCATTACAGCATGCGAGCGCAGGTAAAACAGACACTCCTAGAGGTACGTCTCTAACATTCTCATCGTTAATCGTTGCGAATATGCTGATGGAAGCAGTATATGCTGTTGTTACATTTTTGCTTGCATTGATGCTGCAATGGTGGATGCTTTGTACTATCGCTGGCTGGAGCACGCTACTCGTCATATTCTTTGGCAATATGCTATTTTCTTGCGCGGCGGCTGCGATTATGGTTCTGATGGGCGCATTGAAGGCTGATCAACAGAAATGCCTAACAAAAAGTTGGCCTTTCTTAGTTATTGTTGTATTGCTTCGACTGCTGATTTTCGGTGTTCTCGCTTGGCTTCTTACACCGGGTTTGGCATGGGTGAGCGTAGTTGTTGGTATTGTGCTTACCAATATTGTTCTCGTTATCAAGTGGCACCCACGGAGAAGAACCGCAGTAGCTGCGTAAGATTCTGTAAGACTGTTTTCTTCTTCTTTAAGCAAAAGGCTCTACGTAACCCGTTATATCTTTCCTTTTTCCTTGCTATTAGTATTTATAGTTTTTGTTTAAAAAACTTAACAGCCATTTCATAAACAAATGTAACAGTTTTTTACGTGTTATATCTTGGCAATGTTGTATTAAAAAAGAGCCGCATGTTTCGCATATCTCCATCGTGTTTTATTTGCACTGGTTTTACCATTCTTAACCATCTTGTTGCTACATACACTACCAATGGGATTATTGCAAGAGTTCATCATTTAATTACAACAGTAGATTAGGTTAGTTTCATTAGAGTATTCTAATTGTAGTCTATTTGCATAATTTAGTATTTGGGGGAATAACCCTATTTCTATTTGTTACAAGTAAAACTTAGAACACCTTATACATTTTATGTGTTATCAAAAATAACAACAACAATTGTATGGCAAAAAATTATTGGATAGAATGAGTATTAAACCTATTTGGTGTGCGACTCCGTGGAGTAAGTGAGGAGAATATTCTTATGTACAAGGTTCTTATGTTCGTGCTGAAGTTGGTTCTGTTTACAGCTGTGAATTTTATGTTCCTTTACTTGTCGATGGTGGTATTCGGCCATGATTTTGGTGTGATGTTCAAAACGTATGGGAATGCGCTCGGTCCGCTTATGTTCATGCTTGCTTTGATGACAACGATGTCGTTGCCTAATGAAGGAACCATTTTTGAGGATAAGCGGCAAAAAAGTGTGTCTAAAAACCCGAGTTATCGTTGAAATACCACGGAAAACTCGCTGTTATTAAGCTAAAAAAGCTTAACATTCAGCATTACTTGACATTGAAAACAAAAGGGGCTTAGGACAATTTTTAGACATTTTGTGCAACCATAGCACGATGTTCCATAATTGTCTTTTAAGCCCCATTTTAATTCTGTGATTGTTGTAAAAATCAATATAAGTATGAATAGCTTGACGTAATTCTTCTGTACTATCCCAGCTACTGCGACTTAGATAACAAATTGCGAAAAAGTTATGCAATGAGAACGTTATTTGCAATTTTTATATTGCGAGCATGCTGTTAGCGATTAAGCCCTCACTTTGGTGTAAATTCATTTCCTTCCCTTTATCTGCTATTTTTATGTTCAAACTCAAACGAGAAAATAAGCGGGGCTTCCTACCATCACGGTGCTTGATCGTATTATCTGATGTAGTAATGCGAACATAAAAATCGTGTATGACAGTCGAAAAATCCCATTCGTGCAATTGTGTTGCAATATGCGATACAGTATTTTATGGTGTGTGTATGGAGGTTGGTTGATATGGCAGTTACTAAAAGTGCGAATGTGAGTGTGAGAATATCATCCTCTAGTAAATAAACAAGTAACCAGTCTGGCTTGATGTGGCATTCGTGAACTTAACGTTGTACATCAGTCTTGCAACAACGCTTTCTTAAGGTCTTCCATAGAGGAATACGATGGTACGTTAGGGTCTCTGGAAATTCTTCTAGCTTCTTCCATAGCAGCCAGTGATTCAGTGTTATATTGTGACTGCTTAATTATGAATGGGAAACCGCCTTCCATTATGGAAGTTCGTAAGAAAATATTGATAGCATCAGTGACGGAAATTCCGAAGCTGCCAAATAAGTCTTCAGCACTTTGTTTTACACTTGGTTCAATACGTATGTTGATGTTTGCAGTTTTAGACATATTATTACTTCCAACTACTTATAATGTATTGCAAATGTTAAACAAATGTTTTGTGGTTGCTTATATTTGAGTTTTTGACGTAATGCTCATATAATTTTCCACGTAAAGCACATTTAAGTTTATGAGGTGTTGCGCTATGACTGCCCAAATGATCGCTAGTCTTAAGAACGGTTTGAAAGGCATATAAAAGCACATAAAACAGCTTAAGATACATATTCTTTAGCAGTATTAAACACGCATTGCACATGATGTTTGTCATTATGTTTGCACGTGCGCGCTGGTTTTTACACGTTTTTTGCATGTTTTTGCGCGTTCTTATCGTTTCTTGTAAGCAAGCGTTATCTTTTTATCTAACTGATTTTCATTGTTGAAATTTATTCAATAACAGTAAGAATTAAGCTTTAATAACAAGTAAGAACGAAGCAATAATAATGAATAATAATATAGAAAACGCAACTGATAGTCGCGATAACAATAATAAGCAGTCAACTAGCAACTTAATATTGCGTATTGATAATGTAACAAGATCTTATTCTCGTGGATTCGGTCATAAGAAAACAACTCGCCAAGTTTTACATAACGTATCTTTTGATATTCATTCTGGTGAAATATTTTGCTTGCTTGGTCCGAATGGTGCAGGTAAAACAACTACTGTGAAAATTGTTGGTACGTTGTTAGCTCCTGATAGTGGTAGTGTTCGTATTGCCAGTATTGATGCTGTGAGTAATCCTCGAGAAGCACGTAAGCACGTGTCGTTACTTCTTGGAGGTGAGCGAGGATTTTATCAAAGGCTAAGTGCATTAGATAATCTTCGTTATTTTGCGGATCTTTCCGCTGTTCCATATAGGGAGCAAGGTAAGCGTATTCATGATGCTCTTGAGCAAGTTGATTTACTTGATAAAGCTCATGATGCTGTTCAAACTTTTTCAAGGGGAATGTGGCAGCGATTGCATATTGCTCGATCGCTGGTTGCTAGAACGGATCTTATGCTTTTAGATGAGCCTACCACTGGTTTGGATCCTGAAAATGCTAGGAAAGTACGTGAAATTATTCATGCTTTACGAGATCAAGGAATAGCGATTTTGCTAACTACGCATGAGATGAGTGAGGCTGAAAAATTAGCTGATACTGTTGCTGTAATAAATCACGGTAATATTATCGCTCAGGGAAATGTTCAGCAGTTGGCTTCTTTGCAGCATATTGATCATGTAACAATGTACGCGTATGACGGTGAACTATCAAGCGGAACTCCTAGTGTTAAGGAAGAATTGCAAAAACTTGACGGAGTGTTGTGGTGTGATATTTTTGAATCACACGGAGTGTTAAATATCACTATCGCGTGGAGCAAAACAGTATCTCAAGAACGAAATATTAAAATTCCTGTTGATGGGATTACACGTTTAGGTGATCGCGCTGCAAGTTTGGAAGAAACGTATCTTGCTATTGTGCAAAATGATAATATTTCTGCATCAAATACTTCTACTTCTTCTTCTGCTGCTACGCCGTCTTCTTCGCCGTCCTCACTCCCATTAAGTAAGTAGGAGGCTTAATAATATGAATACTTCTACTCGTTCATACGCTTCTGTGATTCGTGGCATGTGGTTTCAGCTTAAAAGTTTAGCGAAAACAACGTTTTTCTTGCAAAATGCGATACTTGCTCCAGTATGTTTTGCGTTGATGAAAATTGTTGCCTACTATGGTTTTTCTCATGATTGTACCAACTGCCTTAATAATATTTGGGTTGATTCTTCTATAGCTGGATTATGGTCTGCTACAACTACTGCTGTTGGAATTATTGGATACCAGCGTTATTTAGGAACATTACAATATTTAATTTTAAGTGTTATCTCACCTTCTGCAGTGTTTCTTCCTATTGTAGGATCCGCAGCTTTACTTGGGTGTATTGGTATGCCGCTTGCGATTATTGCCGTTGCTGTTTTCTGCCATGGGTTCTTTATGATAACATTCACGCAGTTAGTTGGATACTTACTTTCTATGCTTGCTTGCGTAGCTTCTGCTGCATTATTATCTGGAATTTTTGTATTATGCCGTAAAGCTACAGTTTATGAAGGTTTGATTTTAATTCCTGTATGGATGCTTTGTGGAATAGTGATTCCTGTAGAATCAATGTCATTGCCAGTTCGCGTTATTGCGTTTATTCATCCGCTTACGTCTGCAGTGTGGGTGGCTCATGCGCAATCGTTTAATGCTACTACTGTGTTAGCGATTGTGTTATGTGTTGTATTATCTAGCGTTTTGCTTGTTATTGCAGGTTTTATGTTACGTCATGCTATTCGACTTGCAACGCTTAATGGAAGTTTGAACATAATATGATACGAAATAATAATCAGGTTGAAACTATGCGAAATAAAATTATTCAAAATAGTAAGTGCGCTAGATTGCATCAATATAATCAATATTCACAGTATGGTCACGTGAGCGTGTTATCTAGTATACGAACTGGTGCAAGAGTGAGTATACAGAGTATACCTAGCTTAAATAGTTGGAATACTGCTGTTATTCGTATGATTATTGAGCCTCTTTTATCCACGTTCTTATACGTTTTTCTAGCTGGAGCTGTAAGCGGAGGATTCAATGGAGCAGCTAGTGTAGCGACTAGCGCTGGTTTTAATCATAGTTTGATTGCTTCAACTCTTGCTGCTGTGATGGGTGCGTGTTCTATTTCCACAAGTATGACTGTGTCAGAAGCACTAGCATGGGATCGTTTTGAAGGCACAACACCATTCGTGCTTACAAGCGCGAAAGTTGCATTACCATTATGGTTCGGTCGTATTATTGCGCTCGTGACTATTTCTTTAGTGAGTGATGCTGTGACTTTGTTTATAACAATGCTTGTAGTAAGCCCAAGTGCTTTCTTTGTGATTAATATGAGTGTGTTGATGCTGTTGTTCCTTATTGTTCCTGTTGCTTCTACGGGATTTGGTATCGCTATAGCTGCTATAAGCATGATGATGAATGATGTTTATACTATTTCTAACGCGCTTAGTGCAATACTTCCTATTGTTTGTGGTGTGATTGCTCCAATTAGCGTATTTCCTAAGATGATGCAATACGTGTTATATGTGATTCCAGTAACTCATGTTACTCAAGCATCTCGTAGTATAATTGATGGTTCTGTAAATGTTGGCGTATCGCTACTTGTGATTCTTATTGTTGGTGTGTTATGGGCAATTGTTGGTGTGATCATATGGAATGTTGGTGTGGCGGTTCAACGACGTAAAGGTACTTTAACAAATATAGGGTTTTAGCTGATAAATATGGGATTTAGTTAATTAAATAAGGATTTTATTAGCGGGTAGGTGTGGGTGATACTAAAAGCATATTGATTATTGCGTAAGATTGTTCAGCAAACTATTAAGCCAATCTTAAACCTTTTAACGATAGCTTTTCCTATCGTTAAAAAGTGCACACACTTTGCACCCATCTGTTTATGTGCGGAAATGTTGTTTAAGAAATTTTTATATTGCAATTCTGTCAAAAATTGTTTTTTATTGATTTTATTATCGCTTATTTGAATATATTCAAAGATGGTTCTTCTTAAATAAGATATGTTTTGAATCACAATACAAGAGTTTATATGTGTAAGTGAGCAGCGATATAGAAAAAGGAGCTGGGTTTGTGGCTCAGCTCCTTTTTCTTAATTATTTTCAATTATTAGTTTACTTTTGTTTAATTTTGTAGGTGAACTTTTTTACTCGCGATTCTTCTTGCGAGAGAAGAATGCTGCTGCAGCTCCCAGTACACCAATCATTGCGCTGATCAATCCTACTCGTTCCACTTCAGCACCAGTCTTTACTAATTGGGACGAATGCTTTGCAGGAACCTTGTTGCCAGACTTAGTAGATACGTTGGAACCTGAAGCACCAGTGGATGCATTACCAGCTTTGCCGTTGCCAGCATTACCGGTTTCAGCGTTACCAGCGTTGTTAGCATTATCAGCGCTACTTGATTCATTGGTGCTATTTTGAGCGCCGGAATCTGTAGAGATGCTACCACCAGTAGTAGATCCGCTATCTGAACCGCCATTATTAGACGTGGAATCGTTACCTGAATCAGAACCAGAACCGGAATCAGAACCAGAATTTCCGTTGTTGTTTCCGGCTTTACCAGTGGTTTCGTCGGAAGCGGTGTTACCCTTCTTATCTTTAGCTTTTACCTCACTGCCGTCTTTGACTTTGTTTGCTGGAATAGTGACTTTACCAGTGTTTTCGTCAACGGTTACGCCTTCTGGAGTGTTTTCACCCTTCTTCCACTTACCGTTTTCTTTCTTGACAGTGAAGTTGGTTGGGGTGGTGTTTTCACCTTCTGGCGTATAAGTGATTTCCAGACTATCAGTACCGGCTGCTGGTGTTACGTCAACAGAACCATCGTTTTGAGGCTTGACGGTTGGAGCAGTTGGTTTTGCTGCTGGTGTTTCACCGGTTACGGTCGTGTTGACTGGGTCTCCGGTTACGCCATCCTTGCTTGGAGTGAGTGTGAGGGTGGTGTTCGGGTCTTGCTTATCAATATCGACAGTGAAGTTTCCGTCGTTTCCAGCGGTTACCTTACCAACTTCTTTACCGTTCTTGCTGATAGTGACTGTTGCGCCTGGAGTGGTTTTACCACTCACGGTTGTCTTGTTGTTACCAGTCTTGTTTTCAGCTTTCGGATTGCTGACAGTTGGTTTTGCTGCTGGTGTTTCACCGGTTACGGTCGTGTTGACTGGGTCTCCGGTTACGCCATCCTTGCTTGGAGTGAGTGTGAGGGTGGTGTTCGGGTCTTGCTTATCAATATCGACAGTGAAGTTTCCGTCGTTTCCAGCGGTTACCTTACCAACTTCTTTACCGTTCTTGCTGATAGTGACTGTTGCGCCTGGAGTGGTTTTACCACTCACGGTTGTCTTGTTGTTACCAGTCTTGTTTTCAGCTTTCGGATTGCTGACAGTTGGTTTTGCTGCTGGTGTTTCACCGGTTACGGTCGTGTTGACTGGGTCTCCGGTTACGCCATCCTTGCTTGGAGTGAGTGTGAGGGTGGTGTTCGGGTCTTGCTTATCAATATCGACAGTGAAGTTTCCGTCGTTTCCAGCGGTTACCTTACCAACTTCTTTACCGTTCTTGCTGATAGTGACTGTTGCGCCTGGAGTGGTTTTACCACTCACGGTTGTCTTGTTGTTACCAGTCTTGTTTTCAGCTTTCGGATTGCTGACAGTTGGTTTTGCTGCTGGTGTTTCACCGGTTACGGTCGTGTTGACTGGGTCTCCGGTTACGCCATCCTTGCTTGGAGTGAGTGTGAGGGTGGTGTTCGGGTCTTGCTTATCAATATCGACAGTGAAGTTTCCGTCGTTTCCAGCGGTTACCTTACCAACTTCTTTACCGTTCTTGCTGATAGTGACTGTTGCGCCTGGAGTGGTTTTACCACTCACGGTTGTCTTGTTGTTACCAGTCTTGTTTTCAGCTTTCGGATTGCTGACAGTTGGTTTTGCTGCTGGTGTTTCACCGGTTACGGTCGTGTTGACTGGGTCTCCGGTTACGCCATCCTTGCTTGGAGTGAGTGTGAGGGTGGTGTTCGGGTCTTGCTTATCAATATCGACAGTGAAGTTTCCGTCGTTTCCAGCGGTTACCTTACCAACTTCTTTACCGTTCTTGCTGATAGTGACTGTTGCGCCTGGAGTGGTTTTACCACTCACGGTTGTCTTGTTGTTACCAGTCTTGTTTTCAGCTTTCGGATTGCTGACAGTTGGTTTTGCTGCTGGTGTTTCACCGGTTACGGTCGTGTTGACTGGGTCTCCGGTTACGCCATCCTTGCTTGGAGTGAGTGTGAGGGTGGTGTTCGGGTCTTGCTTATCAATATCGACAGTGAAGTTTCCGTCGTTTCCAGCGGTTACCTTACCAACTTCTTTACCGTTCTTGCTGATAGTGACTGTTGCGCCTGGAGTGGTTTTACCACTCACGGTTGTCTTGTTGTTACCAGTCTTGTTTTCAGCTTTCGGATTGCTGACAGTTGGTTTTGCTGCTGGTGTTTCACCGGTTACGGTCGTGTTGACTGGGTCTCCGGTTACGCCATCCTTGCTTGGAGTGAGTGTGAGGGTGGTGTTCGGGTCTTGCTTATCAATATCGACAGTGAAGTTTCCGTCGTTTCCAGCGGTTACCTTACCAACTTCTTTACCGTTCTTGCTGATAGTGACTGTTGCGCCTGGAGTGGTTTTACCACTCACGGTTGTCTTGTTGTTACCAGTCTTGTTTTCAGCTTTCGGATTGCTGACAGTTGGTTTTGCTGCTGGTGTTTCACCGGTTACGGTCGTGTTGACTGGGTCTCCGGTTACGCCATCCTTGCTTGGAGTGAGTGTGAGGGTGGTGTTCGGGTCTTGCTTATCAATATCGACAGTGAAGTTTCCGTCGTTTCCAGCGGTTACCTTACCAACTTCTTTACCGTTCTTGCTGATAGTGACTGTTGCGCCTGGAGTGGTTTTACCACTCACGGTTGTCTTGTTGTTACCAGTCTTGTTTTCAGCTTTCGGATTGCTGACAGTTGGTTTTGCTGCTGGTGTTTCACCGGTTACGGTCGTGTTGACTGGGTCTCCGGTTACGCCATCCTTGCTTGGAGTGAGTGTGAGGGTGGTGTTCGGGTCTTGCTTATCAATATCGACAGTGAAGTTTCCGTCGTTTCCAGCGGTTACCTTACCAACTTCTTTACCGTTCTTGCTGATAGTGACTGTTGCGCCTGGAGTGGTTTTACCACTCACGGTTGTCTTGTTGTTACCAGTCTTGTTTTCAGCTTTCGGATTGCTGACAGTTGGTTTTGCTGCTGGTGTTTCACCGGTTACGGTCGTGTTGACTGGGTCTCCGGTTACGCCATCCTTGCTTGGAGTGAGTGTGAGGGTGGTGTTCGGGTCTTGCTTATCAATATCGACAGTGAAGTTTCCGTCGTTTCCAGCGGTTACCTTACCAACTTCTTTACCGTTCTTGCTGATAGTGACTGTTGCGCCTGGAGTGGTTTTACCACTCACGGTTGTCTTGTTGTTACCAGTCTTGTTTTCAGCTTTCGGATTGCTGACAGTTGGTTTTGCTGCTGGTGTTTCACCGGTTACGGTCGTGTTGACTGGGTCTCCGGTTACGCCATCCTTGCTTGGAGTGAGTGTGAGGGTGGTGTTCGGGTCTTGCTTATCAATATCGACAGTGAAGTTTCCGTCGTTTCCAGCGGTTACCTTACCAACTTCTTTACCGTTCTTGCTGATAGTGACTGTTGCGCCTGGAGTGGTTTTACCACTCACGGTTGTCTTGTTGTTACCAGTCTTGTTTTCAGCTTTCGGATTGCTGACAGTTGGTTTTGCTGCTGGTGTTTCACCGGTTACGGTCGTGTTGACTGGGTCTCCGGTTACGCCATCCTTGCTTGGAGTGAGTGTGAGGGTGGTGTTCGGGTCTTGCTTATCAATATCGACAGTGAAGTTTCCGTCGTTTCCAGCGGTTACCTTACCAACTTCTTTACCGTTCTTGCTGATAGTGACTGTTGCGCCTGGAGTGGTTTTACCACTCACGGTTGTCTTGTTGTTACCAGTCTTGTTTTCAGCTTTCGGATTGCTGACAGTTGGTTTTGCTGCTGGTGTTTCACCGGTTACGGTCGTGTTGACTGGGTCTCCGGTTACGCCATCCTTGCTTGGAGTGAGTGTGAGGGTGGTGTTCGGGTCTTGCTTATCAATATCGACAGTGAAGTTTCCGTCGTTTCCAGCGGTTACCTTACCAACTTCTTTACCGTTCTTGCTGATAGTGACTGTTGCGCCTGGAGTGGTTTTACCACTCACGGTTGTCTTGTTGTTACCAGTCTTGTTTTCAGCTTTCGGATTGCTGACAGTTGGTTTTGCTGCTGGTGTTTCACCGGTTACGGTCGTGTTGACTGGGTCTCCGGTTACGCCATCCTTGCTTGGAGTGAGTGTGAGGGTGGTGTTCGGGTCTTGCTTATCAATATCGACAGTGAAGTTTCCGTCGTTTCCAGCGGTTACCTTACCAACTTCTTTACCGTTCTTGCTGATAGTGACTGTTGCGCCTGGAGTGGTTTTACCACTCACGGTTGTCTTGTTGTTACCAGTCTTGTTTTCAGCTTTCGGATTGCTGACAGTTGGTTTTGCTGCTGGTGTTTCACCGGTTACGGTCGTGTTGACTGGGTCTCCGGTTACGCCATCCTTGCTTGGAGTGAGTGTGAGGGTGGTGTTCGGGTCTTGCTTATCAATATCGACAGTGAAGTTTCCGTCGTTTCCAGCGGTTACCTTACCAACTTCTTTACCGTTCTTGCTGATAGTGACTGTTGCGCCTGGAGTGGTTTTACCACTCACGGTTGTCTTGTTGTTACCAGTCTTGTTTTCAGCTTTCGGATTGCTGACAGTTGGTTTTGCTGCTGGTGTTTCACCGGTTACGGTCGTGTTGACTGGGTCTCCGGTTACGCCATCCTTGCTTGGAGTGAGTGTGAGGGTGGTGTTCGGGTCTTGCTTATCAATATCGACAGTGAAGTTTCCGTCGTTTCCAGCGGTTACCTTACCAACTTCTTTACCGTTCTTGCTGATAGTGACTGTTGCGCCTGGAGTGGTTTTACCACTCACGGTTGTCTTGTTGTTACCAGTCTTGTTTTCAGCTTTCGGATTGCTGACAGTTGGTTTCACGGTTATGGTTAGCTTTGCGGTGCCGGTTTTTCCTGCCGAGTCTTTTACCGTGAAGGTTATAGTATGTGTGCCAACTTCCTTCGGCTGCATATTCTTAACTGTAAGATCAAAATCCTTTTCTTTATCAGTATTAGTTGTTTGACTTGATTTTATTCGAGATGAGAGTTCGTTAAGTTCAAGACCTAAACCTTGCATCAAAGCATTTGCATTAGGTACTTCTTCAACCTTCACATCATCTTTAGCAACAATGTGAATCTTCAGATCTTGCCCAACTGCTACAGACAATGAATCGGCAGTAGCAGTAATTGTTGGGTTTTGAGTATCCTTAGGCGCAGTAGCTTGTTTTTTGTCACTGTTTTCTGAAGTTAGTTCAAATCCTTGAATTGTTACTTTAGGAGTCTTTTCATCAGGCTTCTTTACAGTCGTTGTTGCATATACGTCGCCTGCAGGAATTTCACCATCAACAGTAATCTCCGCTTTACCACCGTTAATCGTTGTAGTAGAGCCGATTTCCTTGCCATTTTTATCAAACAGTTTAACTGTTGTAGTAACTTTAGCGTCAGTAGGAATGCCGCTTCCAACAGATACTGTTACTTTCTGCCCTTTCTTTCCAGCAAGATTAGTCAGATTAGTGTCGATAACTGGCTTCTGTGGTTTAACATTGATGGTTACATCTGCAAAATTCTTGGACTTATCGGAGTATTCTCCCTTAATCTTTCTTTCATAGGTGAATACGCCAACTGTATCAGTTTTTGGAGCAGTGCCGTTCCACCTTAAGTCTGGCTGCTTTTCAAGCTTGTTGCCGTCTTTAATCTCAACAAGTTTTGTCAATTCCGGTAATTTATCACCAACGGTAACATCAATGGTTTTACCGGTAATAGGATGTTCGTCAGCAAGTGTAGTAACTTCGACTTTAACTTTGCGTGTGGTAACGTTGCCAGAGCCATCCTCGGAAGTAATAGTTACTTCCTTGCCGTTCATTTTTTTAGTAACTTTGATGTCGACTGATGGAAGCGGTTTCTCTTCGCTTCCATCGCCTTGCGTGACTGTAGGATTTTTTGTTAAACCAGAAATACTAAACTTCTCAATATAACCCTTGTTATCGGTGGTAGTGAAGCTTAGTTTATCGCCTATATTAAGTTGAATGGTCTGATTGTCAGTTACTTCAGTGCCTTTGTAATAAATTTTTGGCGCTTCACTGTCATCCTTGTGGCGTTGTAATTTTTTATCTTCGTCAGATTGTGGATCTCGTCCAGAAACCCACGCGTAGGATGAGCTTGTTGTTCTTCCATATGTTGCAGAATCTGCCCAAGTCCAAGCATTATGTATATTAGCGTACTTTTCATCATACGTCGTAGCTTTTTCGTTAATTGCTGTATCGTTAAGCTTTACTGCGGCATGCATATGGAATGCAAGATTTACTTCTGTAGTTTGAATACCTATTCCATAATTCTTACTACTATATGGGTACGCTGGGTACGTTGCTTTACCAAGAGCGTAATCATCGTGATTCTCATGGAATAGATTCTTCATATTTGCTTCATATTGTGAATCGCTTGTTAGATTCGGTCCTAAACTATACTGGAACATTGAAGCACCGAAGTTCTTCTCGTTATCGTTAGGGAAGCTTATAGATGTTGATTGGTTGTCTACTTTTTCAAACTTGTCAAAATCGCGCGAAAGAGTAAAGTTCATCTTGCGTTTTATTTTGTCATTTTGTGATGCATCTTTAAGTTTGTAAGCGTCAAAACGTAAGTCGCGAATTGTGTCGTTTTCGAAAAAACCATCGGGATTTAACTTAGCAATTTGGTACGGTACTTGCCATATATACCACTGCCTGTTTGAGAGCTTTACCATCGACTGAGCATCATTGTTGAAGAACACGTCGAATACGAGATATTTAGCACCATTTATTGTTTCGATATGTGCATACATATCCGTTTTTTTAATCAGAGTATTGTGCTCATCGCTACCATACTCGTCGGAATTCATTGTCGTTTTATCTTTATTTTCATCATTAGTAGAACGATAACGCTGGAACTCAAGAATACTAGGAGTTTTAAGCCAGTCTGGATTGTTAACAACTACATCAGCTTCACGATCTTGATACACAGAACCTGTGCTATTCGTAAGCTTTTTAGCTGTTGAAGTGTACGTTGGTGTAGTAATTGTGGTTGCTGTAACAGCCATGGCAGGCTGGCTGCCTAAGCAGGTTGCTGCTGTCAACAAAGCAGCCATTGTTGCTAACGGAAGCGTATGTATTTTGTGAGCAGAATGCTTTCTAGAAGATTTTGATGATGTATGTTTTGAAGGTTTAGCGGTTGTCATAACAATCTCCTTAATTTTCCCTAATCTTTAATGAATTTTTAAACAAATAAATAGAACGAATTCTATGACAAATCTCTCCAATGCTAGTAATAAAACTCTCTATTTAAATGGGTCTACTTAAAATTCTATCATTTTTTGTTATTTTTCATGATATTTTTCAGTTTTAAATTAGTTTAAACTGTAAAATTTCCTACGGGGGGGGGGGTGCTCTAAAAGAAAATTTTTTGCGAAATGTTATAACAACATATATTTTTCGAAAATTTTTTATTATTTTCGTAATCTGTAATACGTCTTATGGTGTGTTGCAGATTTGTGATTGGGTAATCGCTGAACAAATGTTGTAGTTCATTACCTCACTATAATTTTGATACTAAATCGTTTAGTGCTTTATCGAATTCAGACATTCTGTTTTCTTGATTAAAGAATGGAAGACCTATAATCTTGTATCCTCTTCCTAAAATATCGTTAATCTTGTAGTTGTTCTCAATCTGCCCTAAGAATTTTTCTTTCCACTCATCTTCAAATAAAAGTTGACTACCTTTAGGCTCAACATATGCTTGATATGTTTTTAACATCCTCATACTCTTTCTCACGAATAAAGAGTATGAAATCAGGCTCAAAACGTTCACCTGAATCAAAAGAATAAATGGCAAGCTCAGGGATTCTCTCATTCTTAATAAGATAGTATTCAAGTCTTTTTGATTTAAGCTTCGGCTCCGTAAAAGTCGAAAGAATGTGAGCATTTGGAATGTTGAAAATCCAGCCTAGGGGTGCTTCTAGGATGTTTTTATGCTCAAAAATCAAGTTATCAAGCCAATCTTAAACCTTTTAACGATAGCCTTTCCTATCGTTAAAAAGTGCACTTATTTTGCCTATACATCTGTTTATGTATGGAAATAAGATCCTGTGGATTATCGGATGATTTTTAGCTACAATTATTTTGTAGATTGCATATATGCATTCTTTGTCCATAATTTACATCCCGTCAGTTTTATTAGACTCAAAGATGATTTGTACTACGAGATGAATGAATATTGGGCAGATGATAGTGAATAACAGAGTGAAAATTGAACATGATAATCGTAGCTGCAATTAGGTAAAGATTAAGTTGTAGAGGAGGCATAAATGAAGCATATCAAGTATTATGCTTTTTTGACTGTGGTAGTTTGCATTATGTCACTTATTTCAGGTTGTAAGAATCAAAATAGTTTTAGCGATAATAATAGAGAAGTAAAAACAGAAAATAAAAAGTCTGCAAGGAATGAAAAACACTCAGAAAATAATGAAGATGTTGACTGGAAAGAGGTAAGTAAAAATGGTGTTGATGAAACCTTGCTCATAAAAAACATAGATGAAAAGGTTCTCACATATGTGGCTAAACAATTACAAAATCTATGCGACGAGATCGGTGAAAAGGGGATCAAAGATAAATACCATTGGCTGACAGGACAATGGTATAACGATGTAATATATTCTAAACAATACAAGAGTGTTGTGTCGTTGGGTAAAAAAGCAATGAAACCATTATTCCTAATAATATATAAAAGCAAAGAGGCTGGGATGTATGAATGGGTTTGTAGTAAAGCGTTAGATGAAATATCTGGTTTTGATTTCTCGGGATTAAACAATGGCGTAGGCTGGAGTAATTCTAGAGAATTTTTAAAGGCATTTACCGATAAAATTATTGAACAAAAAAATTAACAACTCTCTGTTTACAATTGTCTTGGACGCCTACTAGGCAAGGTGAGATTGAGCATTATCAAGTCTCTTATTTGTGATTGCTAGTGGAGAAACTCGTAGTAGTTTTAGGATGGTTTCTCAGGGCTTTAGATGCAAATTTTGCTTTTTTTTTAAACGAGAGTATAGTGTTATCAAATTTGTCAAATAAGCTATTGGATTTGTGTAGTTTGTAGTGAATTATTTAAGTTGGATAGCAATTTGCAAGTAATCATGCGAGTAGTTATGTAAGTTTGCATTATTTTGAAAAAGTTTTTAGGGGAGAGTTAGTTGCTGTGAAGACGATTTTTAGCAAAGATAATATTTTTATTCGTATGAGATCTATTAGTCCGGCATTGCGATGGGCGCTTGTTGGCTTTTGTTTTTCTATGCTCGGCAATCAGGCGTATGAAGGCTCGGTTTTGCCTTCGATTATTATTGTTGGCTTGCCGGCTTGGGTGATTGGTTTTCGTAAGACTTTTATGACGGTTGCCGATTTTCTTTCGCCATGCTCTGGTTGGATAGTTGATAAGCTTGGCGGTTTTCGCGCTCTTGCTATGACTGAAGGCGTAGAAGGCGTGCTAAGTTTGCTACCGCTTCTTATGCTTGGCTCTCCTGCGTGGAAGTGGTCGCTTGTGGCTCTTTCTTGCGCGTTGTTGATTACTGGGCAAGTTATTGATATTGCTAGCGAAGTTTTCGAGGTTGATGCTGCCGGCGGCGATGACGGCATGATTATAAACTACAGCGGCATTGTGAGCGTTTTGGCGAGTGTTACAGGAACCTTGCTCGGCTCTCCGCTTGGATCTTGGATTGCAAGCTGGTCGATTCCTGCGGTTTTGATTTTCTCGTCCGTGACTTCTTTTGCGGCTTGTGCTACGCGATTTATTATGAAACAAGATATTTCGCAAGCGTCTTGTGCAGAAGAGGAAGCGTTGCAAGATGTAGAGAATGAATCGTCAGAATCGCAAGAAAATCAAGAAAAGCAGACGGAACTGGAAAATAAAGCAGATTCCAAATCTGCAGATAATCAATCTACTATTAAGAAATCTGCGAATCCATCGTTCAAGAGTAAAATCATGCTTCTTGCCGGATCTCTTTTGGTTGCTTTTATTCCTGCATGCTCTGTTTCTTATATTCTTCTTGGTCTTGGTAAGCAATATGGCTCTAAATCCTTAACAATACTGTATATTTTCAGTGGCGTAGGAAGCGTGCTTGCGTCCGTTTTATATGCGCATTCGTCTCAAAAACTCGGTTTAAGAAAAATAGCGGTTTTAGGAATTGTTGTGAGCTTGCTTGCTTATTGCTTTATGTTTAGTAGTCTTTTGCCAATAATGTGGGTTGCATTCTTCCTTGAATCGATTGGTGGAATGTTGTTGGTGGAGCCGATTATTGTTGCGCGTCAGATTCTGTTCAAAGGAAGTGCGCTCGCTAAGTTTTCTGGTTGGGCGCGCCTTGCGTTTGCGATTGGTGCTACTACTGGATCTTGGATTGGATTTGCATTCTCGTCTACGTTCCAATGGCATCTGTTGCCTATACTTGCGCTGATTTTTACTGCCGGTTTGCTGGCTGTTTTACCACAGTTGCCGAATACCAGCTATGCGGCGCTCGCATGATTATTTGTAATATTTAATATTGAATATAGTTATGACCTTAATCACATGGTAGTTTTTGCCTATATTACTTGAATTATTACGCGGGGGGGGGGGTATCCTTTGCTCTGTTAACAAGCTCTTTTACAAGATGTGAGTTTATGTCTGCAGAGCGAGTTGAAGAGAAAATATACAAGTGAGGACTGCTAATGGTTAAGAAAACACAAGCTGCTAAAAACGCTTTACATGTGTCTAAGAATTACGCGTATTTGAAGCCGAGTACACTTCGTTCAATGGCGAAAGAGATAAGTGGAACTCGTTTAGAAGCATGTAAGTCGTATGCGGTTTCACGTTTACCGAAAATTGCTGTGACTGCAACATTGGCAAGCTTGCTTGCTTGTGGTGCTGGTTTGCCAACTCATCAAGCTTGGGCTAATGGTTTTAATCTTCCTGATGGTAGCTATAGGTATGCGAATCGTGATTCTTCTGCGAAGGTGCAGAAATACGTAGATATTAACGCAGTTCCTTGTGATAAGAATAAGGAAACTGATAAAGACAAGGCTGATAGGGCAACATTCGGTCAGTACTATAAGGTTGAGTACCAGTTTAATTCTCATGGTGAATGGTGGGGCGGTCGACCATTCTGGTGGGCGAGCGTGCCTAAGGACGTCACGATTGTAGACGATAGCATTACTTTGTATAAGGACGAAGAGTTGACTGGTGGTTCGGCTTCTCAAAAAACAGGTACACAATATACAAAGGCTACTTGGGATCGGTCTGTAAGCCGTTTCTGGTTTGATAATAATAAAGAGCAAGGTGCTGAATTTAAGAGTAACTGGGAAAGAATGACCGGTGAAGCCGGCGGTTATGATAAATCTGGTAATACTCTCGGTACTTCTAGGGAGTATAAGAATGCTACTAGCGCTTTGATTATTAACTGGGAGAGTAGAGGCAATAGAAGATCTAAGATTAGCTTCGTTATTAAACTGAATAATAAAACGGAGCCTTTGAAGTTTGCTGCAGGTGTGTATCAGGTACTGGGTAACTGGCATTACACTGTTGGTAAGGTTGCGCTTGCGCCGACATTGCCAGAGTATTCCAAGGAATTAGAGCTTACTTATCCTAAAGATAAAGTAGAGGTTGATTCTTCGAAATATGGCAAGAACCTTGCACAAGACGAAAAGAATAATGTTCTTACAAAGTTGTGGGAAGCTAATAAGAATAATGCTGATGTACTGAAAAAGCTTAAAGATATGCCGGAAGTTCCTACTGAAGAGGCTTTCAAGAAGGCTGTAAAAGTCAATAACGATGGTAGCGCAACGGTAACGTACAAAGATAACTCTACGGATACTATTTTTAAGGAGAATCTGACTAAACGCTACGTGCCATTGTCAGAGCGCACAAAAATTACGTATCCAGCTTTGACTTCTGTGAAGAATCCAACTGCTCTTGATCAGTCAGAGAAGAAGCAAGTTGAAGATGCTATTAAGAATGCTAATAAAGATAAGAATATCAAGAGTGTAACTGTTGATGCTAACGGCAAAGCGACTATCACGTTTGATGATAAAATTGGCACTCCTTCCACTAAGACAATTGAAGGCAAATATCTTGTAAAGAAGCAGCGTTCACTTGCGGATAAGTTTACACCGTACTATCCAGTTCCAATGGCTGTTGGAAACCCACAAGGGTTGACTCAAGGTGAGCAAACAGAACTTGTGAAGAAAGTTTATGAAGCCAATAAAACTAAAGCTGACTTCATAGATGCAATTGGTAAGCCTAACAATCTAGAAGAAGCTAAGAAATCTATTACAGTAGATAATAAAGGCAACGTGACTATCACTTATACTGATAAGTCTACTGATAAGCTCGATGGCGGCAAGCTGGTGTATCAAGCGAAGAAGCTTAATGAGACTACTTACATTACGCTTCCAGCTCGTACACCTGTACAAGATGCTAAGAAGATTCAAGAAAAAGAACAGTCAACTATTAGGCAAGCTATCTTAACAGCCAATAATGAGCTTCAAAGCAAGCTAAAAGGTAAGAATGAAAATAGTGCTATCACATTTGATGATAATACGCATACTATGACTGTTAAGTTTAATGATGATTCAACTTCTACCTTCGACTACTCTGAATTGGTATACACCAAGGGGAATCCAGAAAATCCAACGATGCAAAATGCTAGCAGGAATGGTTACAAATATAACATCACTAAGATTGCTGTTAAAGATAAAAGTAAGCTTACTTCAGATGATTGGCATAAGTTTGTTCGCAAGTTTGTACAAGATAACTGGGAAGCTAATCAAGGACAAACCGCAATAACTGATAGATTTATTAATGGCACTAGCGGTTTATTAGATAAGCTGAATACTACTGGCGATAACATAGGAAATGGTATGCAGCTATATAAATATAAGGATAAGTGGCATACCAAAAGCGGCTCAAATCTAACGTTATCCAATGGAAATTTTGGTCAGAATGGTATTGTTTCAATATATCAAGGTAATTCTATAGAGATTAAGAAGAATGGCAACTTTGGTCAGGAAACTGCTTTTATGCTTTCTGCAGATGATTGCTTCGTTTCAGATTCTGCCGCTCCTAATCCTAAAGAGCTTAAAAAGGAAGCTAATGATCTTATTGACAAGATTCTTAAGAAAAATGGCTTGAATGATCAAGAGATTAAGAAGTTCAAGGAAGATCATCAAGGTGAAATCAACAATATTACTAAGCCAGAAGATGTAGACAAGATTATTAAGTCTGCTGATAAGCATGGTAAAGATGAGAAGAAAAAGAAAGATGCTCAACAGCAGATTAATGATGCTAAGAATAATCTTGGTTTGACTCCTGAGCAAAAGACTGAACTTGATAAGAAGATTGGTAATGAGACTGATCCCGAAAAGATTCGCGAAAAGATAAACGAGTTCCAAAAGGATCAGGATCAAAAGAAGCAGGAAGAGCATAATAAGCAGCAGCAACAAGCTGATCAGCAGGCTGAGCAGGAGAAGCAACAGCAGCAGCAGAAAGATGATGCGAAGGTTGATACTGATATACAAACTCAGAATCAGCAAGAACATCAAGACGCAGGCAAGGCTGAAGAAGCTAAGAAGACAGCTGAACTTGAGAAGCAAAAGCAGGCTGCTATTAATGAAATTAACGGGAATGACAAACTCAAGCCTGAGGAGAAAGAGCAGTTTATTAAGCAAGTTAGTGAAGCTCAGAATGCTGAAGATGTAAAAAAAGCCAAAGATGATGCTACACTAAAGGGCAATCAGAATCAGGCTGCTGCTGATAGCAATAATAACAATGGTCTTGATGCTGCTAAGGCTGCTGCTAAAGACAAGATTAGTAAGCTGAATAATCTCAGCGAACAGGATAAGCAGAAGTATCAGGGTGAAATTGGTAACGCTGGAAATCTTGATAAAGTTGCAGAGATTCTCAACAATGCTGAGTTTGAGGATGCTAAAGCTGCTGCTAAGAAGAAGATTGCTGAGTTGAAGCAGAATGGTGATCTTACTGATCAAGAAGCTATGAACTTCAATACGAAGTTGGATGATAAAAATACCGACTCTATACAAGACATTGATTCTATTCTTCAGGAAGTTGAGCTTGCAAAGACTAGAAAAGATGCGAATGCTGCAATAGATAGTCTTAAGAATCTTAATAATGCACAGAAGAAGGCTCTTAAGGAAGAAGTTGCAAATCCTGAAACTAACCCTCAGAGTAATTTAGACACTATCGAAAAAGTGAAAACCGCTATCACTGCTGTTGTTACTAAGGCTAAAGAGCTTGATGGCAAGATGAAGTCGCTCAAGGATCTTGTGACTCTTGTTAATGGTCAGAAGTCTACTCTTATAGCAAAGCCTGATTATAAAGATGATAAGAAGACTGCTTTTGACACTGCATTAACAAATGCATCTACTCTTGTTGATCTAACTAATGGTACGAATGCTGATGGTGCCAAGGTTGATGAGATTAAGAAGGCATTAGAAAAGGCTGTTCAGGATCTCGGTGGCAAAACTGTTGATAAGTCTGCGCTGCAAACACTTATTAACAATGATGCTGATTTCAAGAAGACGATTGCTTATATTAATGCAGATCAGACTAAGAAAATTACTTACAATGAAGCTATTGCTGATGGTAATGCAGTGCTTACTGATGCTAATGCAACTGCTGAGAAAGTAGCTCAAGCTGTTGATGCTATCAATTCTGCTAAAGCTGCTCTTGATGGCAAAGTCAATATAACTGGACTTGAGCAGAAAGTTGCTGAGGCTAAGAAGCTGAAGAAGTCGACTAACCCTCAATCTGCTGGCGATGCTAAGTATGAGAATGCTTCTGAAGCAAAGAAGCAAGCTGTTGATACAGCTTTGCAACAGGCTGAGTCTGCTCTTGCTGATGCTAAATCTACAGCAACTCAAAAACCTGGTGAGGCTGCTAAGACTCCTGAGCAGAAGCAGAAAGCTGTTAATGATGCATTAACTCAACTTACTAATGCCATTAACGAACTTGATGGTGTTGATACTCAGGCGCTTCAAGATGAAGTTACTAAGGACAATGCTCTGAAGAATAATGCGAAGTGTAAGAATGCTTCTGAAACAAAGAAGTCTGCGTTCAATACTGCTCTTGGCAACGCGCAAGCTGCTCTTAATGAAGCGACTCGTAAAACTCAGTCCACTAAGACTCGTGAGCAGAAGCAGAAAGCTGTTAATGATGCATTGACTGCACTCAAGCAAGCTGTTCAAAATCTTGACGGTAATGACGTGAGTGAGTTGCAGACTGCTATCACCAATGCAAAAGCTAAGCAGCAAGAAGTTGTTTACAAGAATGGTACTTCTGCTAAGAAAAAGGCTCTTGATGATGCTTTGAAGACTGCCGAAGATCTTGTTAAGACTCCTCACGGTCACACTGATCCTGAAATCAGCACAGCTTTGAATAACTTGAATACTGCGATAAACGGTCTTGATGGAACGGTTAATACAGCTGAGCTTCAGACGGCTGTTGATAATGCTAAGAAGTTGACCGGTGTTACTACTCCTAAGTCTCAGGACGCATATAAGTATGAGAATGCTTCTGAAGCAAAGAAGCAAGCTATTGATTCGGCTTTGCAACAGGCTGAGTCTGCTCTTGCTAATGCTAAATCTACAGCAACTCAAAAACCTGGTGAGGCTGCTAAGACTCCTGAGGAGAAGCAGAAAGCTGTTAATGATGCATTAACTCAACTTACTAATGCCATTAACGCTCTTGACGGTAACGACAAGACTCAATTGGTAACAAAGCTCACAGAAGCAAAAGATAAGAAGAATGATGTTTCTTATAAGAATGCTTCTACTGAGAAGCAAGCTGCTCTTGACGATGCTATAGCTTCTGCAGAAGGCATTGTAAAGAAAGCTGGTGCAACAGCAGATGAGATTACTCGCGCTATCACTGCTCTTAAGAATGCTGTTACTGGTTTAGATGGTCATGATGCTTCTGGTTTGCAGGCGGCTGTGACTGATGCTGAGTCGAAGAAGAAGACTGTTGCTTACACGAATGCTTCTGATACTAAGAAGACTGCGTTTGATCAGGCTTTGCAAACTGCTCAGACTATTCTTGCTAAGAAGGGTGCAACAGAGAAAGAAATTTCTGATGCTACTACTGCTCTTAAGAATGCTTCTAATGCTCTTAATGGAACTGTAGATACGTCTAAGTTGCAGGCTGAAGTTGACAAAGCTGATTCTTTGAAGAAGTCCGTACAGTATACGAATGCTGTTCAGGATAAGAAATCTGCGTATGATACTGCTCTTACGAATGCTGAGTCTGCTCTTGCTGATGCGGAGAATGCTCAATCAGCGAATACTCCTGATCAGAAGCAGACTGCTGTTAATGTTGCGCTGCTTCGACTTCAAACCGCAGCTGCTGCACTAAATGGTGTTGATATTACTGATTTGCAAGCTGAGATTGCTCTTGAGAACAGTGTGAAAGAATCTGTAAAATACGCGTATGATACTGCTGAAAAGCAGCAAACATATAATAAGGCTTTGCAAGATGCGAAGGAGCTTATATCTAAGCTAGCTGATCCTGCTGGTAAGGGTGTGGATCTTGCTGCTAAGTCTCAATCAGATCGTCAAGCTCTTGTTAATACTGCGTTAAAGAATCTTAAGAATGCTAAAGATGCTTTGAATGGTGTTAATAAGACGGTATTGCAAGCTGAAGTTGATGATGATTCTCACTTTAGCAAGTCATTTGCCTACTTGCTTGGTGAAGCTCCTGATTTGGATGTATATAAGAAGGCGTTGGCTGAGGCTAAACGTGTGCTTGCTGATCCTAATGCTACCCAGGCTCAAGTTGATGCTGCGTTGAAGGATCTTCAGGCTGCAAAGAACAGTATTGCGAATAAGTATAACGGTGCTGGAACCGGCAATATTGGTTCTGGTTCTGGAACAGGCAATGCCGGAACAGGTAATGCTGGAACTGGTAATGCTGGAACCGGCAATACAGGAACTGGTGATACTGGTTCTGGTTCTGAAGCTGGTTATGGTGTGAATGATAATGCGCCTACTACTGTGGATAAGGGCGAGCTGAACATTCAGATTCAGGGTGCTGAGTCTGATTCGCAGCCTGGAAATGCTGGTAACGGTAACGCTGGTGCTGGTGCTAATACTGGTAATTCTGCCAACGTAGCTGGTAAAGCTGGTGCTGGCGCAAACTCTGGTAATGCAGGTAACGCTGCTAACACCAATGCTGCCAACGCTAACGCTAATAATGCTAATGGCGCAAATTCTGCTGCTATGAATGCAGCTGTTGAGAATAATCCGGCTGTGAAGCAGGCGGATGCTCAAGTTGCTAAGGCTCAGGCTGCTCTTGATGCTGCTTTGGCTGAGGCTAAGAAGGTTGCTGCTGATCCTAACGCTACTCAGGCTCAGGTTGATGCTGCGGTTCAGAATCTTTCTGCTGCTCGTAAGGCTTTGGCTGCTGCTAAGGCTCATGCGGCTGATGTTCGTGCTTCTGTGCGTGCTCAGGTGTTGAAGAGTGGTAGTGTTGCTCAGCTTAGTAAGACTGGTAGTGACGTGTCTGTGTTTGGCTTGTTTGCTGCAACTCTTAGTGCTGCTGGTGCTGCGCTTTTCTCGGCTAAGCGTCGTGGTACTTCTCGTCATAGTAATAAGTAGGATATTTGCTAGCTGGTCTGGTTATTGCAGATCAGCTAGTTTTAGAGCTGCTTAATGTTTGCTTAATTGTATTCAGTAAGTTTGCTGAGTATTGGGTTAATTAGCATAATGAAGTTAATGTAAAATGTGCCTCACTTTGCGTCTTTCTTTACTACGCAAAGTGAGGCATTTTGCTATTTTAGTTTGCGATTACACGGGAAGTTATTGTTGCTTACTATATTTTAAGAGTTATCTTGCTTACAAAGCACTTATTGAAGTGTTTAGTCACTGAGTTGCTAAGTTATTGAAACATTGAAACATTAAACCTTAACGATTTGCATATATATGCATCCTTATGTATAATCTTTAAAAAATAAAATCTTGCAAGTGCTAATACACGTAAAAGAGTATAAAACATTCTGCACAAATTACTATACAGGAGACTCTCATGCACAAGATTGTTCAAAAATGGAATAACATTGACCTTATTTTACGCATTGTAATTGGTCTTTTTCTCGGTGCTGCGCTTGGTATTTTTGTGCCAGCTCACGTCTATGTGCTAGATCTTATGGGAAAACTTTTCGTCAGTGCGCTTAAATCTGTTGCGCCAATTTTAGTATTTTGCCTAGTTATTGGTGCGCTTGCGCAAGCAAAAAGTGTTGGCAATATGAAATTGGTAATAGGGCTGTACGCGCTATCTACGTTTACTGCAAGCCTTGTAGCCGTATGTGCTGCTATGATTTTCCCTGTTGATTTTACTTTTGCTCATGTTGCAGCAGCCTCTTCGCCGTCTCCTCAAGGAATTGGTGAGGTGCTTAATTCACTTGTGCTAAATATTGTTGTTAATCCTGTAGACGCTCTCGTTAAAGGTAACTTTATTGGTATCCTCTTCTGGGCGATTGCTTTCGGCGTTGCTCTGCGATTAGCCGAGCCTTCTACAAAAGCATTTTTCGATAACGTTTCATCTGCTATTGGAAAAATTGTTCACTGGATTATTAACGCAGCACCTTTTGGCATTATGGGTCTTGTTTATACAACAGTTGCAAGTAACGGTCTTCGTATTTTTAGCGAGTATGGTTTCGTTATTGCTTTGTTAGTAGGCACTATGGCTGTTACTGCTTTGATTATTAATCCTATTTTGGTTTTCGTACTTACGCGTAAGAATCCGTATCCTCTTGTTTTTAGGACTTTGCGTGATTCTGGTGTTACAGCGTTCTTCATGCGTTCTTCTGCTGCGAACATTCCTGTAAATATGAATTTGTGCGAAAAGCTTGGATTTAACAAAGACAATTATTCTGTTTCAATACCGCTTGGTTCAACTATTAATATGAGCGGAGCTGCTATAACTATTTCTATCATGTCTTTGTGCGCTGCTCACACGCTTGGTATTCGCGTTGATATTCCAACGGCTGTGATTCTTTCTGTGCTTTCTGCAGTTTCTGCTGCAGGCGCATCTGGTGTAGCTGGTGGTTCGCTTTTGCTTATACCTCTCGCATGCTCGTCATTTGGCATTTCAAACGATATCGCTATGCAAGTAGTTGCTATTGGTCTTATTATTGGCGTTATTCAGGATTCTTGCGAAACTGCACTTAACTCTTCCACGGATGTTCTCTTTACTGCGGTTGGCGAATATCGCATGTGGCAGCGTGCAGGTATTAAGTTTAAAATGGGCAGGGATCATGAGCCAGTGCAGCTTAAAAAGTAGCTGTTCTAGCTGTTACTAGTTTTTGCTAAGTATTCTTGCTAGTGCGCGTTCTTACGTTTTTACGTTTTTATGAGCGCGCACTTTTATTATATTTGGATGTTTATTGTAAATGAATCTAACAGATGTTCAAATAAAATAGTAGAAGTGGAATCAGTATTTTAGCGCGCATTAGACTTTAGGGAAGTGGTAGGTTGTGTTTGCAGGAATGCTGCGGTTGATCCACGCGTTTGCTGCGATTATACTTCCGCTTCCTATTGTGGTTTCTCCGCCTAAGATTGTTGCGTTTGCGTAAATTACAACATTATTCCCAATATTTGGATGTCGCTTTCCACCTTTTATAGGATTTCCGTTCTCGTCTAGCGCAAAACTTTTCGCACCAAGCGTTACTCCTTGATAAAGCTTAACATGTTCGCCGATTACAGTTGTTTCGCCGATTACAATGCCAGTTCCGTGATCAATGCAAAAATATGCACCAATTTTTGCTCCTGGATGAATGTCAATTCCGGTTTTTCTGTGAGCATATTCGCTCATAAGTCTAGGAATTAGCGGTACGTTAAGTTCGTAGAGTGTGTGCGCTGTGCGGTGAATAAGCATTGCATAAAAACCAGGGTATGCGAGCGTTACTTCCACTTTGCTTGTACAAGCAGGATCGCCTTCGTATATTGCTTGAATATCTGTTAAAAGTAACTTTTTAATTGTAGGAAGTTTATGTATGAATTGATTGCAAGTTTCTTGAATTTTAATTGAGTTGCTTGTATAGGATTGAAGTTCGTGGAATATAATGCGTTCTATAGTGTCTAACGCGTTTGAAGTAACGGTATTCAAAGTAGCAGTGAGTTGCGCAGTATCGTTACTTACATTGCGTGCATACAACTCAGGCAAAAGTAACACCTGAGTTGCATGTATGAGCGCAATAATATTGTGATAGTTAGGTATGAATGTAGCTTGCCTTATGTCAGAATCATGAATTGAATTGAGTTTGTTTATAAGGTCAAGATGCTCATTCATACATTAATCTCCAGTATTTTTTTGTTTTCTTTATTTTCTCGTTTTAATTACTAATTAATATTTGCATATATTATTTAATCAAAACTTGCGTGTTTATAGTAGTGCTACTAAATACAGTTAGTTTTCAAATAATGCAGTAGACAAGTATCTATCTCCTGAATCTGGAAGTATTGCAACTATGGTTTTGCCTGCATTTTCTTCTCTTTTTGCTTCTTGGATTGCTGTCCAAACCGCAGCTCCGGAAGAAATGCCTACGAGAACGCCTTCTTTTTTGCTTATAAGCTTGCCGCTTTCAATTGCGTTTTCATTTGTTACATGAACAATACGATCGTAAATGTTTTGGTTGAGCACATCTGGCACGAATCCTGCACCGATTCCTTGAATCTTGTGCGCTCCTGGCTTGCCGCCTGCGAGCACAGGGGAGTCGGCTGGTTCTACTGCAATTACTTCAAGCTGCGGATTTTGCTCTTTTAAATATGTTCCTGTACCAGTAATTGTGCCGCCTGTTCCAACGCCAGCGATAAGCATATCCACGTTTTCGTCAGTGTCTTGCCAAATTTCTGGGCCGGTTGTGTTGTAGTGCGCGTGCACATTTGCTTGATTGGTAAACTGTCCTGGAGTCCACGCGTTTGGCGTGTTTTCAACGATTTCCTTCGCTTTGGCAATTGCGCCTTTCATTCCTTCTGCAGCAGGTGTGAGCACGAGTTCTGCCCCGTATGCTTTCATAAGTTTTCGGCGTTCAATAGACATGCTTTCTGGCATCACAATAATGCTTTTGTATCCTTTTGTTTGTGCAATCATTGCAAGACCAATGCCAGTGTTTCCAGAAGTTGGCTCAACAATTACTGAGCCTGGCTTAATTGTGCCTGTGGTTTCTGCTTCTTCAATCATCTGCTTTGCGATGCGGTCTTTTACGGAACCTGCTGGGTTGAAGTATTCGAGTTTTACGAGGATTTTTGCTGCTAGATTGTACTCTTTTTCAATGTGAGCAAGCTCCAGAAGCGGAGTGTGACCTACGAGTTCTTGCACGGACTTGTAGATGTTAGACATAATATTTCCCCTTACTTGTTTGTTTTGTTTAATTTAATTTGTTTAATTTTGTTTATTTTTAATTTTTAAAAAATAATTTTTTATTAATAAAGAGATTGTTGTTTATTAGTTGTTTCTAAAAAATGCCATTTATCTGTTTAATATCTAATCCGTATTAAATTGTTATCTTTTCAACGTTTTATATTCGAATTTTGGCATAAAAAAAGAAACAGCGCGCTGTTTCTTAAATCGTAATTTGCTGTGTTCTAACGTAAATGCTTTTAACACAGGCTAGATGTTATGCACAGTTAGTGCTTGAAAACATCATTTCGATTAAGAAATGCGCAACAGCATACGTTACAACAACAATTTGTCATCATATTTGTATGATACATGTGCACTCCTTTACTCGTCGAAATGGTGATAAGTGGAAACTATAGCGAATGGATTTGCGTTTGTCAAACTTAATTTAAGTTCGCTAATCTTAATTTGTGCTTTATGATCCTATTTTATGTTTGCCAAACTTAATTTTAAGAAATTATATGTTACTTTCATGTATCTTCGTTATTGCTGCTTTTGAGAGTTGGTTGTTTAGCAGATTTGATAGTTTATTTGTGAGTTATCTTATACTGGAATTTGCTAAGTTTGTTTGTTATAATTGGCATGTTAGTTCGGTACGGAAGTTGACAAACTGAGATCATGAAAAATATAATCCTCGACAGACAGACAGACAGACAGACAGACAGACAGACAGACAGACAGACAGACAGACAGACAGACAGACAGACAGCGTGATGCTGTCTTTTTCGTAACATAATTTTTATCGTCTCACCACTCTATACATTGTTTATTTTGTATTGAAATAGGTTAGTGGTTCTGCATATTTACACGCATTTTTGGTTTTGCGTTTGCGCTATATCAATTTTCAAAATTAATAAAAATTATTATTACGATAATCATTAGTTTGGTTGGAAATAAAAATGAATAATAAAATAATAAAAAAAGTTATTAATTTGGTAGTTGCTTTTGTAGCTACGATTGGACTTTTTGCTGGAACAGTGACAGCTCAGGCGGTTGAAGTTAGTAATAAGAATAAGCAACCGCTACAAATATCTATAAACTATGCAGAAAAATTAGGAAAAGGTCATACAACACCTGGAGCACTTGGACAGCTTAGCTCTGACATGGAACGTATGTGGAAAGAACTTCCTATAACAGTTATCGATGGGCAAGGGCATGAACTTGAAGTTAAGAAAGAATTAAATGGTCACTGTGAACGTACTGTTGGCAATTTTGCAAACGGCGAAAAAGTAACAATTAAAGTTGATACTTCAAAGCTTCCTGATGACTATCATCTTTCCTGGGAGTCTGATTACACGTATCCTAAACCAATTAAAAATTATTCTCAGTTCCAAGTAGTTGTTGATAGTAGTATGCCTGTACGTATTTCTTTAGCTAAAATGAAGGTGAAATTTGACCTACAGGGAGGCAATATCAATGGTAATACCAAGAGTATTGTGAAATTTGTCAATAAGAATAACGGTGTTGATTTCCCATCTGATCCAACAAAAGATGATTTGGTGTTTGGCGGCTGGTTTACCGAGTTACCTAATACTGAATCTTATAAGAAACTTGGGATTGTAGGCAAACGCTACTACTGGAATAGCAAATCGCTGTTTTCTGATTATAGTTGCGACTGGATGAGTTATAACGACACTAATACAGACCCATTGTATGACGGAGTATTTTTACTTCGCGCACAGTGGAATGCAAAAGTTTCGTTTGATGCAAACGGCGGAGCGTTTAGCAATGCAAAACAAAAAATAAGTGCTTTAAGACGGCAAGGTTTGAAGATTAAAATATTAGCTGCTCCTACGCGCGAAGATTATCAGTTCTTAAACTGGGTGGATGCTGCTGGTAAAGCCTACAAGCCTGGTGATATGTATACGTTGAATGCTAATACTGCGTTTACTGCTCAGTGGAAGCAGATTCGAAGCACGGTTACATTTAAGGATGGCGATAAGACTCAAACGGTAAAGGTGGAAACTGGTAAGGCTATTGATATGGATGCGTTAAAAGATCAGTCAATGCCTAAGAATCCAACTAAAGATGGCTACACGTTTAAAGAGTGGAATACTAAGGCGGATGGTAAAGGTACTGCGTTTACTGGTAAAACCATAGTAAATAGTGATACGACTGTGTATGCCATCTTTACGAAGAATCTGAAACCAGCACCTACTCCAGATCCAATTTTGCCTGCACCTTTTGAGCCTGAATCAGGGATGGAGAATCCATTGTCAGTTCCTGAATCTCAAACTCCGGAGACTAAACAAGAGCTATCTCATGCGCCTAAGTCGGAGCATGAACATAATACAGCGCATGAATATGTGAAATCTCCTGTTGTTGAGCATAAGACTGAAAAGCATGTTCCAGATATGCCTAAGACTGGTGAGTCAGCTTCAGTTGTTGCGTTGATTTCTGCTTTAGGTTTTGCTATTGCTGGTTTCGCTGTTGTGCGATTGAGGAGAGTGTTTGAAGCAAAATTCGTAAGATAACTAGTGTTTACTTGCGTAAGTTGAAGTTTTACGCGCTTTTATAAGGCTTCGTAAAGTCTTATAAAGTAAATGAGGCGGCCTTGACTAGTTGATAGTTAAGGCCGTTTTGTTTACTGACGCTTGTTTTTGTTTACTTATATAGCTGATAAGTAAACAAATTCGGGGAAGTGCTCTTGTTTTTATTTACTTGTGTACCCTCTAAATAAACAAATTCGGTGAGAAGCTCGCTAGTTAGATCTCTTACGAAACTCACGTTGGAGGTTCACAGTACTTCCAATCCAAGTGAGTTTTTGTATTGAAGGGAATTGAAATCCCAATGATTTCAATCTCGGTCAAAGCGCTATAGTAGTACACGAATGCACGGGTTGTCTTTGGTGCATTAAAGTCCTATGTTAAAAGAAGAGATAGGTGACTTGATATACTGAGCGATTACGCTAGAAAATTTAGGGTTTCAACGTTGATTGCACAGTATTCGGGGGTGTTATTGTCAATGAATTTAGCAGATGTTCAAATAAAAGAGTATGAAAAGTATAATAGCAAAGATATTTTAAGGTTGTATGATTCCGTTGGTTGGTCTGCGTACACAGATGATTTAGTTGCTTTGGAAAATGGTTTTAACAATTCGCTCAAGGTTTTAGCTGCATATAAAAGTGATGAGCTAGTTGGCATTGTTAGAGCTGTTGGCGACGGATATACGGTTGTTCTTATCCAGGATATCCTTGTTTTGCCTAAGCATCAAAGGCAGGGGATAGGGTCTGCTTTGTTAAAGGCGATTGTGGATTGTTATCCTAATGTTCGTCAAATTCAATTGACTACGGATTGTACTGAAAAAACTATTGCTTTTTATAAGTCAGCTGGCTTTATTGAGTTAGCAGAAATCGATTGCTGCGGTTTTATAAAAGACAGGACATGATGCAGAAAATATGATTCTCTAGTGGCCATTAAGTGCGAATTTGCAGCAATTGACCATTTTGTGATCTTTGCGTATTAATGTGTGTATTTGTATATAGGATTGAATGGTTTGTAGGATGGAGTTGATTATATGACAGAATATAATTTACCAATTTTAGAGTATGATTCCGATAAAAGTGCAGTTTTAATGCCAAAACACGATAATATTTCTGTTCAGCTTCCATCTAAAGCGGTTTTTGCTTTCTTAGGCGATGAAATTGATCAGTATGCTTTAAGTAGGAAAGCTACAATTATAGCAAATTTTGAATCTGCAACTAAAAAATATCCGATATATGTTTTGGAAGAAAAAGTAGGAGATACAGTAAGAGAAAATACAAACAGCGCAGTAGAAGAAGAAACGCAAAAAATCTGCTTAGTACAGGCCCCGGTTGGCGCTCCGGCCGCTGTTCAGATCTTAGATTGGTTGATTTCTTACGGTGTTAGTGAAGTTGTTAGTGCTGGTTCTTGCGGATCGCTAGTTGATTATGCGGAAAACGTTTTTCTGGTTCCGTATAAAGCTTTAAGGGATGAGGGGACTTCTTATCATTATTTGCCTCCAAGTCGTTATGTTGATGTTTCAGAGCGTTCGAGGCATGCTATTTTGCAAACTTTGCAGGCGCATAATTTGCCTTATCATGAAGTTAAGACGTGGACTACGGATGGATTTTTCCGTGAAACTAAGACGAAAGTTGCTAACCGTAAGCAGGAGGGATGCGCGGTTGTTGAAATGGAGTGTTCTGCTTTAGCAGCTTGTGCGCAAATGCGCGAGATTGTTTGGGGTGAGATTCTTTATACTGCAGATACTTTGCATGATGTTGAAAATTATGATGAGCGCAATTGGGGTGGGGATTCTAAAGCGTATGCTCTTGAGCTTTGTATTGAAGCAGTGTTGCGCATTTGACACGTTTACGCTGATATCACGTATAAAACCATCGTTCTAATTTGATTTTTTTTTTAACTCTATGCTTATTATTTCTAACAAGCATTACATGTAAGTGTGTTTAACCATTTATAGGTGTTGTCAAGTAGATAAGCATGAACAATCAGGATAAGTATGATAGTGTAGCTTTCAACGTTTTGTAGCGGGCGAATCGGCAAAACAGAAGCGAAAATGCTAGCTACGAAAATGCTATTAGATAGGAAATAGTAGAAATATCGAAAATAGCTATAAAGGAAGTGAGAGGTAGCGAGAATGAACAAAACTGACAATACAGCAAATCAGCAATCGTCCGCGAATCAGCAATCATCCAAACTGCATCCCGACGTAAAAAATTACGTAAAACTATTTTTCAAAGAAAACAAGCTTGTAGCTTTTCTTTCGATGATAGTTTTTATTTCCTTGTCTATGATTTACACTGCTATTTCTTGGATTTTGCAAATTATTTTCGACTATATGGCAGGTAAAGGATCCTACTCTTTAACTACTATTTTGCTGCTTGTCGTTTCCTTTATGCTGGCAATCTCCCTGATTTTCGCGTTGAAGCGCAGTTCGTACCCTCGCTTTCTTGAAAAAGCAATGAATCAGTATAAAGAGTCTGTTATCAAGAAGCTTTTACAGAAGAGTTATAGTGATTTTTCGCTCGCGAATTCCGGCACGTATCTTTCTGTACTTACTAATGATTGCGAGCGTATTCAAGAAAAGTATTTGAAGAAGATTTTTGACTTTGTTCAAGACGTTCTTATGCTGGTAAGTTCGCTAGCTCTTATGATTTACTATAGTCCACTGCTCACTGTTATTGCTCTTATTATTTCCGTGCTTCCTATGGCGTGCTCGATCCTTACAGCTAGCGGAATTGCCACTCGAGAGGAGCAGGTTTCTAAGTCGAATGAGTCTTACACAGCTTTGACGAAGGATGTTTTGAATGGAGTTTCGGTTATTAAGAGTTTTAAGGCGGAGCAGGAGGTGATTAACCGTTATCAGAATCAGTCGATGGAGCTTGAGCATACGAAGAATCTTCGCGAAAAAACGATGACTACTGTTTCTGCTCTTGGAACGATTTCGAGCCTTGCAACTCAGCTTGGCGTGATGCTTGTTGGCGCTTGGATGGTTAATGCTCATGTTGGTGTTATTACTGCTGGAATGGTGTTAGCTTTCACCAATTTGATGAATGGTGTACTTCAGCCTATTGCAAGTCTTCCGCAAATGCTCGGCGAGATGAAGGGCGCTAAGAAGCTGATTAGCAAGATGGCTGATTATATGAGTAACGTTAAGGAAGATTCTGGCGAGATCATTGACGATTCTGTTAAAAACGTTGTTTTGCGCAATGTTTCGTACGCTTATGATGCGGATCATAAAGTCTTGAAAAATGTAAATCTAACTTTGCAAACTGGAAAATCTTACGCGATAGTAGGACCTTCTGGTGCTGGTAAGAGTAGTTTGATTAATCTGCTTATGGGCTACTACAAGGATTATGAAGGTAGTGTGAAGCTGGATAATCACGAGCTTAGTGATGTGAGCAAGAGTTCGCTTTACGATAAGACGACTCTTATGCAGCAGTCTGTGTTTATGTTTGATGCTTCGATTTTAGATAATATTACGCTTTTTAAGCCATTCCCTGATGTGGAAGTGGATCGTGTGATTCACTTGGCTGGTTTGGATGATTTGATTGCTGCTAAAGGCAAGGATTATCAGTGCGGCGAGAATGGTAGTCATCTTTCTGGCGGCGAAAAGCAGCGTATTGCTATTGCGCGAAGCCTGCTTAAAAGGTCCGAGATTCTGCTGGTTGATGAGGCTACGAGCGCGTTAGATAACGAGACAAGTGCGAACGTAACGCAGTCTATTTTGAATTTGCAAGGAATTCTTCGACTCGTGGTAACTCACCGCTTGGATGCCAATTCGCTTAAGCAATATGATGAGATTCTTGTGATGAAAAGCGGCGAGCTTATTGAGCGCGGAAGCTTTGAGGAGCTTATGAATCAAAAGGCTTACTTCTACTCGCTTTACACTGTGTCTATGTGAGGATGTTGATCTGGCTTGGGCTTGGCTTTCGTTTGGCTTGCGCTGAGCAATTTTAAGCTCAGTAGAGACACTGGTGCAGATTGCGTACTGCGCGATGTCTCTGTTTGGCACTAGTGGCCATTAGGTGCAAAATTGCGTTGTTTGGCTACTTTGTGATTGGTTAAATGTGGTTTGACTATTTACACTTTACGATTTGCTTGCGCATTTGATACGTTTATGCTGATATAATATATGAAATCAGTGTAAACGTATCATTAAGTAGGTGGGCAAATGTTAAAGGATCAATTGTGCAATTACATAGAGAAAAAGCAAGTTTTAAGCATTGATAGTGTCATCAAAGAACTTGGAATTAGCCCGTCTAGTGTTTATCGATTTATTAAAGATGAGAGCTTAGAACGCGTATCAAAAGGTGTTTACGTTAAGAGCAATTTGTGGAATGATGAAATGAATTTATTGTCAAAGCGCACATCTGTTGCTGTTTTTTCACATGAATCTGCCCTTCTTCTACATAATTTGACTGATAGAGAACCTTCTTCTTTAACAGTGACTGTTCCGTCAACTTATAATGCAAGTAGTCTAATTAAGACTGGTGTTAGGGTGTTTTATATAAAACCAGATTTTTTAGGAATTGGTAAGACGAATCTTATGTCGCTTGAAGGTAATCTTGTGCCTTCTTATGATTTAGAGCGCACAATTTGCGATATTTTGCGTTCTCGTTCTCAAATAGATGCACAGGTGGTATTTGGTGCGTTAAAAGCTTATGTTAAAAGAAAGGATAAGCGACTTGATATACTAAGCGATTACGCTAAAAAATTTAGGATTTCAAAGTTGATTTCACAATATTTGGGGGTGTTGTTATGAGAATGAAGGATGCTAATCAGCTTAAAGCAAAAATAAAGAATGTTGCACTCCAAAAGGGTGTAGATCCTCGCGTGCTAATGCGCGTATATATGATGGAGCGTTTTTTAGATCGTGTTTCTCGCTCGCGGTATAAAGACAATTTTGTTCTAAAAGGTGGAATGCTGATTTCTTATCTTGTTGGCGTAAATCTTCGTACAACAATGGATATTGATACAACTATGCAAAATATTTCTCTTAGTGAAGATGATGTGCGTATTTTTATATCAGATGTAATATCTATCAATATCGATGATGGTGTTAAATTTACGCTACAAACGCTTGATTCTATTATGCAAGAATCTGACTATCCAGGGGTTCGAGCTAGCCTAATTGCAGATTTTGATGGTACAAAAACTCCTGTTAAAATCGATATTTCAACTGGACATGCTATTACTCCATCTGCTATGGAAGCAGAATTGCCTTTAATGTTCTCATAATCTATCTCTTTATTGACTTATCCAATTGCAACGATTTTAGCAGAAAAGTTGCAAACAATTCTTGTGAGGGAAGAATTTAACACGAGAATGCGAGATTTTTATGATTTGCATGCTCTTAGAGTGTCTCAAGGAGATAATGTCTTTAAGAAAGAAGAGATTGCTAAAGCTTTTTACGCTACTTCTCAAACGAGAAACACCCTTTATTTACTGAGTAACGTGAATGAAATTTTCGATAGGATTAAAGATAGTGAAGTGATGAGAATAAAGTGGAAGGATTACCAAAGGAAAGCACCTTGGGCTAAAAGTCTTTCTTGGGAAGAAATAATGCAAGATATGAATTTCTTTTTGATGTTCTTTCATAATGAGGTTGTAGCTTAAGTTATTTTATTATCTGAATGGCTTTTATTAAATCATCGGGAGACGTGCGATAGTGGCCAATCGTTGCGAATTTGCAGCGATTGGCTACTTTGCGATTGGTTGATTGGTATTTAAAAATAAACGCCAGGGAGTTTATTCAACTCGACTGGCGTTTATTAGTCATTTGTGTTATTCGCTAGTTGCGTTTTTACTTGCTGTGTTTGCCAAAATAATCTGCTAAATAAACTGTGATATTACAATGCCGGCAGCCATAAGCGGAATATTGAAAATAAGGAATGTTGGAACGCAAGTATCCCAAATATGACTGTGCTGACCGTCTGCGTTTAAGCCGGAAGTAGGTCCAAGTGTGGTATCGGAAGCAGGGGAGCCTGCGTCTCCAAGAGCTGCAGCAGAAGACATAAGAAGAATCGTTGCAGGAGTGCTGAAACCAATGCTCTGGCACAGTGGCACGAACAAAACCGCAAGAATAGGAACCGTGCCAAACGAAGTACCAATGCCCATAGTCACAAGCAAACCAATAAGCGTAATAACAAATGCAGCAACAAGTTTGTTTTGTCCCATAGAAGCTACACCAAAGTTTACAAGCTCCTCAACTCCGCCTGTCGCTTGGATCACGTTAGCATATCCGCCCGCAATGAGCATCACAAACGCAATAAGACCCATGAGTTTTACGCCGCCAGTAAGCTGATTGTCAATGTCATTCCACTTTATTGCTCCAAAAATAATCATAGTTGCAAGACCTGCAATAGACGAAAGCGAAAGATCCTTACTAATAACTTGCACTACTACAACAACAATAATTGCGAGAATAGTCACATAATGGCGTAAATTAAGAGGTCCGACAACGGCGTCGGCGGCACGAGTGTCAGTTTCTGTAGTTTTGTATTCGCGAGGTTTTCTGTAGAGCACAAACACTGCAAAAAGTAGTGATGCAAACATCGCAAGACCTAAATACCAGTTCACAGCACTAACGTCTGCAACACTAACCTTCATGCCATTTTTAGAAAGATTCGTAGCAATAACAGTTTGAAAAATAAGACCAAAGCCAAATGGAATGGCAATATACGGAACTTCAAGACCAAAAGCAGTGCAGCATGCTGCAGCTCGGCGGTCAAGCTTCATCTTATTCATAACTCTCAAAATAGGCGGAATAAGAATAGGAATATAAGCAATATGAACCGGCACAATATTTTGAGACATGCATGCAATAATAGTTAGTACCGCAAGTAGAGCGTACTTTTTCATGCCAATAATTGAGCTAATTTTTTTAGAAATAATTTGAGCTAAGCCTGTTGCAGTAATTGCTTCCGCAAAAGTACCAAGCAAAATGTAGGCGAGTGCAGTTTGTGCGTTGGTGGAGAAACCGTCGCAAAGCAAAGCCATAATTGTGTGATTTCCGTCACCGAAAAGAGGAAGATGACCGGCAATGCCACCTGCAATGCAAGCTACTATCATTGATAGTAAAACATTAAGTTTTGCAAGACTAAGCGCGCATAGCACTACAACCGACACAATAACCGGATTAAATATAATATTTAAAATTTGCAAACCTAGCATGCCGTTCACCCCTTTAAATGCTTGAATTTTAATATATTGTTTGAAGCAATACGTTTTATTTCGTATTGCTTACGCTTGTATTTTTGCATATGTATTCTCACATATGTATTTCTTACATTTAGTAATTAAGGACAATATAGCATGGAAGTGTTTACAACATGTTTCTTAATTAAAGATGAAATATAAACAATTCAACAGAAAGATTGAAGTAGCTTAACAATTGTTTACCCAAAAGAGTACCCTAAGGTATCAGTGGTGAAGAATTAAGAATAATCACCAAATGTCCGGTTTTGCACCGTTTTATGCAGCATTGCAACGTGAGTTTATCGCTAAAAATAGCGATAAAGCAATGTGAAAAGTAAAAATTGTTTTGCTAATTGCGAAAATCTAAAAATAAACAACAAACACAAACAACAAAATTAAAAATTGAAAATTGAAAATTGGTTATTTAGAGTAAGGAGGAATGCCTGGCGCTCTAAGCGAAATTTAGATACTGCGTTGTGTCTAAGCAATAAGCGTCAAACATACAAATTATGCAAGAGGAACAAACGTTTTTAGAAGCTAAAGAATTAGGGTTAAAAAGATTTAGAAGATCGCCATTTTGGGATGTGTCGCTAAAAGTTGCACCTCATCAAATCGTTGCAATTTCAGGCGAACATGGTTCTGGAAAATCAGCTTTGCTGCTTGCATTATCTGGTTATATGAAATTCACTAATGGAATTCTTACTATTGCGGACGTAACTCTTCCTAATGATTTCCAAGAATCTCGACAATACGTTGGTTTGGGATTATTTAGCGGAATTAACGAATTTTATAAAACGCAAACAATAGAAGAAGTTCTTATGAGCGAGTTGAAACTAGCAGCGCGCTCGCCTCTATTTTTGAAGCAATACAAAAATGATGTTAAAAACCGTGAAGCTTTACAGCAGTACGCTTACAACGTGTTAGCTCAATGGAAAGTATTTTCTCCTCACGAAACAGCAATAGGAGAGTTGACTCCGTGCGAGCGCATGCGTTTGGCAATTGCGCTTGCTTTGTTAAAAAAGCCGTGGCTGCTATTTGTTGATGGAATTGAAACGGAGCTTACTAGCGAGCAAAGCGAATGCCTATTTTCCGATATTCGCGCGTATGTTAGTAAAAATTACTGCTCTTGCCTTGTTGGAGTTTTGCAAAGTGAGTTAGAAAAGCAAGCTGATCAAGTCTTAAGACTAAGCCCAAATCATGGGGAATCAGAAAATTCTCATATTGATTCACAGCTTGGTACAAGTGAAGCAAATGGTGGTGAAAACAATGCGCGTTAATACTCTTGCTCTTGCATTTCGAGAGCTTAACAATACGTTGAAAGGAAAAGCTCGAAAGCTTGTTATTGGAACCGTAGCTTTGATTCCACTTTTATACGGATCGCTTTATTTGTGGGCATTTACTAATCCTTATAAGACTTTGAATACTGTGCCTGTAGCTGTTGTTGTTGAAGACAATGGCGCTGTGATTAATGGCAAAATGCGTAACGTTGGAAACGAAATTAAAACTCGTTTAAAGAATCAAAAAGATGGTAGTGAGGGCTTCCAATGGAATTTTGTTAATAGTGATGAAGCAAACAAAGGTCTTAAAAATGGCAACTATTTTATGGTAGCAACCATTCCAGCTTCCTTCAGTAAGTGCATTGCTTCTGCGCAATATGAAACTCCTACTAAAGCAAAACTTCATGTAAAGTACGATCAGGCAAGTAATATGCTGGCATCTCAGATTGGCAAAACTGCTTTCCATACTATGCGTAGCGAAATCAGCGAGGCGATTGCTCAAGAGTATTGGGAGAACATGTTTGCGAAAGTTAATTCTGCTTCTGATTCTCTTGGTGACGCAGTAAATGGTGCTGGTGCTTTGCATGAAGGCTCAAAATCTTTGCAAAATGGAGTAAATAAGCTTGCGGATGGATCTAATCAACTTTCACAATCTTTGCGAAAACTTCAAGGCGGATTAAGTGAGCTTCAAAAAGGAGCGAATACTCTTTCTAAAGCAAACGCTAGAAGTAAAGCAGGCGCGCAATATCTTGCTCAAAAAACGCAAGATTTAGCAAACGGAGCTCAACAATTAAGCAAAGGAACTCAAAAACTATCGGCAGCAACAAGCGAATTTTACGATGGTGCGCAAAAGCTTTCTGCTTCTAGCAGTGAATTAGAGGAACGCGTTAAGGCTGGAAATGCTGAAACAAAAGCACAAATTATGGGTCTTCTTATGAAAGCGCAAGATCCTAGAGTTACTAAGGAAGACGTGCTTGCTAGTTTGCAAGGTTTGGCTGGAGGATTAAGTGAGAATTCTGATCTTCTAGAAACAAATCTTTCTGCTTTAAGCGCTGGAGCAGACAAGCTTTCTGCTGGAAGTTTGCAAATAAAGGGCGGAGCTGACGCAATATCTCAAGGTTTTGAAGCTGTTAATACTGGCTCAAATAAGCTTGCTGCTGGAGTGAATAGTCTTGCTGAAGGCTTGGCTCAAGTAAGTAACGGTAGCGAGAAACTAAATAATGGTGTGAATGCAGCTGCACAAGGTTCAGCGAAAATAGTGAACGGTTCTGATCAGCTTAATTCCGGAGCTAAGAAGCTATCGGATAATACTCCAAAGCTGGTTGAAGGCGCAAAAAAGTTGCATGACGGGCTTAAGAATTCTCAAAAGTCTGGAAAAATCAACAATATCGTGCAAAAAAGTAAGATAATGAGCGCGCCGGTTTCCTTGGAAGAACACGAGTATTCTCACGTTGAAAATTACGGAACAGGTTTCGCTCCTTACTTTATTTCCATCGGACTTTGGGTCGGTGCTCTTATGGCAACCTTTGTTTTGAGAGTTATGGATAGGCGAGCGATACTAAATGGCATGAATCCGCTTAAGAGTGCGCTTATTAGCTTAACGCCGTTTGTGATTATGGGCGTTGTACAAGCTGTAATTCTTATGGGCGTAGTGCACGTTGTGTTAAAGTTGCAAATTGACAACGTTCTTGCGTTCTATGGTCTTGGAATTATTGCATCCATAATGTTTATGGCAATAATGCAAATGATTATGGTGATTTTCCACATACCAGGGCGAATAGTTGCAATTGTGCTGCTTATGTTGCAAATCACAAGCTCTGCAGGAACATTCCCAGTTCAAATGACGCCGGCATTCTTTAGAGCTGTTCACCCATACTTGCCAATGACGTACTCGATTATGGGGTTGCGTCAAGCAATGGCTGGAAAGAACAGTGGCGAAATAGTTTTCGGCATTGAAATGCTTGTGCTTTTCGGCGTGATTGCGATTGCTATAACAAGCATCGTTGCGCGCATGAAGCGTACTGTAACGATGTTTGATTTGCATCCTGTGATAACGCTTGAGGCGTAAGCGTCGCTTATCTAATACTAACCTGCGTAAGAGTGAATAGCTTTTGCGCAGGCTTTTTATATTTAAGTAACCTAAATTTATGCAGTTTCCAAACATTACAACGTAGTATTAGAATATTTAACTTGCTTGCTTACAATTAGTTAAAGTTTGAGAAGGGGTAGTTATGCCTAATGGAATTGCGGTGAAGCTAAAAAAATTTATTGCATTAGCACTTTCGCTGTTTCTTTTTATGCCATTATGTTCAGGATGCTCAAATCAAAATGGCGCAAATACAGAAGCTGTTAATAGTGCAAAAAAAGTTAATGTTATTAATGCAAAAGTAGCAGCTTTATATAAAAAAGTTTTAGCAAACGCTGATAAATATAACCTTAATGAAGCTGATTCAGAAATTGATACTAGCAAAAGTAAGTATTCTTACGCGTTAGCCAATATGAGCGATAGGGATATTCCGGAGCTTATTCTTCGGAAAAATTATAAATATGTGTCACGTTCGAAGGTTTTTGCTGCAAATAAAGATTACAGTGACGTTGTTTCTTCAAATGATTTAATTTGCGATGGCGTTGGAGACATTGGCGGTTTTAGGGCTTCGTTATCGCAATACGCAGACAGCAATTCATTAAGCTATGTTGAGTGGTCTTCTGGAACAGGGGATACTGAGGTTTACAAGGTTACTATGAATATTGCTGATAGTAATCCTCTTAAAAAAGAAAAATACTGGTCTGGAATAATCACTGATCTTCCTAAACAGAATGTAAAAGATATTAATTTTGTCAGTACAGATGACACTACACTTCTCGATAATTTGGCAAAAACTGAAGATAATACTTATAAGAAGTCTGTAAGCAATAAAGGCGGCGACTCTGATTCAGAGGATAAGGATTCTAAGAAGTCTAGTAAGAAAACCGATTCTAAGAAAGCTGCTAGTGGCGAATCTTTAGATAGCAAGATTAAAGCTGAAAAAGCAAGCGGAAGGCAAGTAGTTTCTGGAACTGTGCGATTTTTGTCATACAACCAGGTTCTTGAAGCGCAAAATATTCAAGATCCTAATCCTGGATCAGATACTAATCAAACTTTCATGATTCTTATTCTGGATAATAAAACCAGCGTTACTTTGCATCACGGCGGCGATATGGGCAATCCACCTCATCCTAGCGATGCAACCATGATGGCGATTGATGATGGCAGTCAGGCTAAACAAATCATGGAGAAGTACGTTAATAAGAAAGTGTATATAAGCTTTACAGTAAACGATGGAGTTTTCCCTTCGGATACTGGATTGCCTTTAGGCGAGCCTCGTTTGTTTAGTCTTAAAGTTATTGAATAGCTATTGGATAGTTATTGTTCAATTATGAATAGTTGCAATAGTTGCTACAAATAAAATAAAGACCCCACATTTATTTGTGGGGTCTTTTGTTATTTTGCTTTTGTTTTACTCTGAAAAACTAGTAAAACGTAATTAAAGTCAACAAATTCCAGAAAGTAAGTTTGCTAGAAATTTGTTTTTAGAAAGTAGATGCGTATACTTCGGCAATTGCAGATTCGTTCATATGCATATAGGAGTTCTTCAAAAGTCGCTGCTGCTCTTTAACAACGCTTGAAGCCCAACTTTGAATCATATCCTCGGTCATGCCATACTCGTGAAGCTTGTGCTTAGGAAGAATCGTGTTAAGCACTTCGTCAAGCTTGTCTAATACGTCCGCTTTTTGGCATTCAAGAATATTTGCCATGAAGCCGAAAAGCTTAGAAAGCTCAGTGTTTTCTGTGTTATTCTCGTTTGCGTCGTGCTTAGCATAGTATCGCAAAACGCTTGTAAGAAGCGCAGCATTTGTTTCGCCGTGAGCCACGTGGAAAGTGCCACCAAGCGGATAAGCCATCGCGTGAACGCAACCGCAACCAGCGTTACCAAACGCAATTCCAGCGTAAAGGCTTGCCGAAACCAAATCGCTTACAACTTGGCTTTTTGCGCTGCTGCCTTCCTTCACAACTCGCATATAACTTTGCAAAATAAGTCCGCAAGCCTTGTAACTAAACATTTTTGTAAGCTCGGTTGCAATAGGAGAAAGTGCGGACTCAATCGAATGTGTAAGAGCGTCAATAGAGCTGGTTGCAAAAACGTAATCCGGTAGGCTCTTTAACAATTCCGGAATAAGAACCGCGTCAGTAGCGTAGCAAGCATCGTTCGCCAAACCCTTCTTGGTATTGCGCTTAGTAAGCGAGAACACGGCAACGTTCGTAACTTCGGAGCCAGTGCCGCAAGTAGTTGGAACAAGAATAAGATCCGCACCTTTTTGTGCAGGAATCTTGCCGTCGACCAAATCTTCAAGCGGGCTTGTTTGCTTTAACGCGCAAACCTTCGAAATATCCAAAACAGTGCCGCCGCCAATTCCAATCACGCGCTTTGGAGTTGTGTGAATGTCGCTAACGATTGCATCAACCATTGCGTCGCTCGGCTCACCCTTGCCGTATTTCTCTTGGAAAATCACGTCGCAATCAAGATTCAAATCGCCAAAATAAGGCTCCCAAATGTACTGGTTTGTAATAACCAAATCACCCTTGCCGAGCTTGAATTCTTGCGCAAAGTCGCGTGCTTGCTCGAACTTATGAATAGTTGGTTTAATAGAAAGCTGCTTCATCCTAGACTCCTTTGTTTTAATCTGCATGTCTTACGCTAATATGCGCGTCGTGTGCGCGCTTTTGTGCGCGGATGATTAAAAAACCAAGCAACTGCTCCATTATAGAACAGATTGCTTGGTTTAATAAATGCGATTTAAGCTAATAGCAGAAGCTAATCGCAGAGATTAATCATCAAAGATTACAGATATTAATCATCCCTTCAACAAAGCCGTGTAAGCAGCCATCGTAATGTAGTTGTATGGCTGGTTGAAGTGAGGCATGAAGAAGATGTCGCACAAAGCAAGTTCCTTAATCGTGACTTTCTTCTGAATAGCCAGCGAGAACAGGTGAATTGCGGCAGACATATCGTAGTTAGAAGCCAATTGGCAACCAACAATAACCTTCGTATCCTTCTTGTAAACGATGCGAATCTTCACCTCTGGATTCTCAACTTCCATAAACGCAGGCTTTTGAGTATCTTCGAAATCAACGTAATCAACATCCATGCCCTCTTTTTGAGCGGCAGTTAAGCTCAAGCCGGTGCAAACAAGCTTGTAGTCGTAGATCATCATTGCGCTAGAACCTTGCACGCCCTCGGTTTCTACAGGAGTTCCGCAAACGTTGTGACCTGCAATCAAGCCGCTTCGAACTGCGTTAGTAGCGAGCGCAATGTAGTTTACGCGGTCTCGAGCGTTGTCGTAGATTGTAGCGCAGTCGCCAATTGCGTACACGTCTGGATCGGAAGTTTGCTGCTTCTTGTCAACGAGGAAAGCGCCGTTAGCATACTGCTTTAAGTGATCTTTTCCGAGCGCAACGTTTGGGTGGAAGCCAATAGCGCAAATCACCATGTCTGCATCGTAAGTGCCTTTGCTTGTTTTAACAGCCTTGACTTCAGTGTCTCCAACAATTTCTTCAACAGTTTGACCAAGTTCAAACTTAATGCCTTTATCTTCCATAATTTGCTTCAAATTATCGGAAAACTCTGGGTCAAAGTATCCATTAAGAATATGGTCTTCCATGTCAATAAGAGTTACGTTCTTGCCAAGGCGCTTAAAAGCTTCCGCAAGTTCCACGCCAATGTAGCCTCCGCCAAGAACCACGACGTTACGGAAATCGCGCTCTTGAAGCTTAGCGATAACAGTTTGAGCATTCTGGAAAAGCTTTACCATTTGCACGTTTTCCAAGTCAATGCCCTTAATGCGAGGCTTGTTTGGAAGGCTGCCGGTAGCAAGAACCAGCTTGTCGTAAGAATCGTGAATAACAGTGCCGTCTTTAAGCTCTACTGTTACTTCTTTCTTTGCGTAATCAATGTCGAGAACTTTACTTTCAAGATTTACTTTAGCGCCTTTTTTAACGAAATCTTCTGGCTTCTGGTAGAACAGTCCGTCGCTGCTTTGAATTTGCTTGCCAATCCACAAAGCCATGCCACAACCAAGGAAGGAAATATTGCTATTCTGATCGTAGATTGTAAGCTCGTTTCCTGGGTAGCTCAAAATGGTGTTAGCGCAGGCAGTACCGGCGTGATTTGCGCCAATCTGAATGATCTTCGTCATCGGTAATCTCTTTTCGTCGTTGAATTCTGTTGAAATTATTGTATGTGCTTCAACTGCTTTGTTTAATTCACGCTGCTGCGCGAATGCACATCCAATGCATAATACTATTACACGAATGCGAGTCTTACCAATTTTGATTTTGTGCGTGTTGTGGGGGGAGTTGTGTGGTTATTTCACAATCTGACTATCACTAATCTTTTCGCGAACATGAATTACATAGTAGAATCCTGAAGTTTGTATACAGTAGCATTCACATATGTACAGTTTTTTGTGATGCGTTTTAATGTTTTAATAAAGTGATATTCGTGTGAAGGGGTATTGTGATGCGTATTTTGATTACTGGTTTTACGCCGTTTAATAATGAGTCTATAAATCCGTCGTGGGAGATTGCACAATCAGTGCATGCGCCTGAGGGTGTGGAACTTGTTCGTTTGCAGATTCCTACGGAATTTAACAAGGGCGCGCGAAAAGTTATTGAGAAAATAGAGGAAGTTCAGCCGGATGCTGTGCTTTCATTAGGACAATTTGGTGGTTCTGCTTGTTTTAACGTTGAGTATGTTGGAATTAACTGTAGAGCTGCTCGCATACCAGATAATAGTGGGTATAAGCCTTGGTATGAGCCTGTTGAGCAGGATGGTGACGTGGCGTATAAAGCGACTTTGCCAGTTGTGAATATAGTTGAGGCTTTGAATAAGGCGAAATTGCCGGCGTCTGTGTCTTTTTCTGCGGGCGCGTACGTGTGCAATGACGTACTTTACAGTGTTTGTTATTATTGCCAGACTAGGAAATTGCCGATTAAGAGCGGTTTTATTCACGTTCCGTATTTGCCTGAGCAAGTTCTTGATAAGCCGAGTACGAGTTCTATGAGTTTAGCTGATATGCTTCGAGGTATTGAAGTTGCGCTGCAAGTAATTGCGGATGATTGCAAGTGATTGCAGATAAATCGCCAGCAAATCTTTAATTTGTAAGTAATTGCTAATAAATAATATGGAGTATTTATTTTCTATGCTCGCTCAAGCACGCGTTCAATAGCGTTATTTTGCGAAAGAAGATACACGCAATACTGGTTCATGCTTATGCCTTCGGCTTGAGATTGCTCAGCCAACTGCCTGTGTAATTCTTTAGGAAGACGTAACTTGAATTGTCCGGAATAGTCATCTAATTCAGTGCGAGACGGCTCTTTTATGTTGATTTTGCTTTCAAGTGCTGCTTCAATCCAAGCGTGCTTAGCGTCCTGCGCATTTGCTGCTGCTTCTTGTTCGGAGTCTCCTGAACTTATGCATCCGGGCAAATCAGGGTAGTAGGACACAAATCCGCCTTCGTCTGGATCCTTTACAATTTCCAACTTATACGGTAGTGACATGTAGTAGCTGAGTGTTTTATTTGTTAGTGTTTTGGCGTTGTTTTTATGAGTGATATTTTTGCTAGCTTTATTTGTTTTAGTCATATTTGATTTCATATTATGCTGATTTTTAAAAGTTTTATAAAAGTATAAGTGGTGTTATATGTGGTGTCAATGTGTTAATGTATTACAATTTGTAGAATTGCATGAAATACCCCAAAACCACCACTTATGTTGAAGGTGTGGTATAAAAGTCTTATGTTTTCTAAACGCGCTATTACCATTTTTGCGACTACTGTCGTAACTGCTTTAGCGCTGGGTGCGTTGAGTGCTTGCGAGCCGCAGGGTAAAGCTGTGGGGAATACTGGTCGCGTTGGAGACATAATTCACGACGGTGTGGATATTGACGATATTCATCTACTTGTAATTGGTTCAAAATTAGCTGCGCTTGATGACGAAGTTATGAAGCATTGTAAAACGTCAAAATTGAGTGCCTCTTATGTGCCGCTATCCAATGTTGCTAATCCTAACGAAGCTGCTCAGCAAGCTATTCGCGCTGCAAGCGAGCAGCCTGTTTCATTAATACTTATAGACGCGCTCGACGTAACAGGCGTTGACGACCTGCATAATGCTAATAATCAACCTAATATAAAAGAGAATAACAAGCTTAATAACAGCACTCGCAATAAACAAAACGAAAGCAAAGCATGGATTTCTGCGCTGCAATACGCGCGTTATGCTGGAGTGCCAGTTGCGTTAATAAATCCTGTAAAAGCGCCAAAAGACGCAACTTTATACGCCGCTACTTTGTATTTTGATGGCGATGGAAGTGAAATCGGCAAAAATATTCATGAATCTGATTTATCAAAAAATAGCGAATCTTTAAACAATAAAAGCAAGGGATCAAAATTTGAGCGTTCGTCTTTGCTAAGCATTGTTCGAGCAATAATTGACAATACGCCACACAGCAGGGAAGTGATTATAAATGACAAATAACGAACAAAATGCAATAGCGTCTACAGAAAGCAGCAAAAATAACGCTATTGCGGTGCTTCCTAAAGTAGAAATTTCTGGTTTGAGTGACGAAGAGGTTGCGGAGGCAGTTTCTCGCGGAGATGTGAATATTACTTCTAAGCAGACTTCTCGTTCTTTAATGGATATTGTGCGCGCGAACGTGTTTACATTGTTTAACGCGATTATTTTCACAGCAATGGTTGTCGTGCTTGCCACGGGTTCGTGGAAGGATGCTGTTTTTGGTGTAGTAATTCTGGTAAACACTGGAATTGGCATTGTGACTGAGTTAAAAGCAAAGCACACTTTGGATAGGCTTTCTATATTGATTGCCGCTCGCGCAATGGTGCGTAGAGGCGGAGAAAATATTGAGATTGCGCACAAAGATATTGTGCTTGGGGATGTTTTGTGGCTCAGAGCCGGCGAGCAGGTTCCAGCAGACGTAGAAGTGCTGGAATCGTGGGGATTGGAAATGGACGAGTCCATGCTCACAGGCGAATCTGCTACAGTTCGAAAAGCCCAAGGTGACGACGTTTATTCCGGATCTACTGCAGTTTCTGGAATGGCTTTAACGCGTGTTACTGCCGTAGGTGAGCACAGTTATGCTGCAAAATTGGCTGCGCAAGCGAAGGTTTATACCAAAACAATTTCCGACTTAAGTCGTGGAATTAATACGATTTTGAAGTATATGACGATGGTTGTGGTGCCTTTGTGTGTGCTGCTTGTGTGGTCGCAAATGCACAAGGTTGGCGGATTTGTTGAAGCTTGGCAGACTGGTGCTTGGAGGGGAGCTGTTGTCTCTGCTGTTGCAGGCGTTGTTGGCATGATTCCAGAAGGATTGGTTCTTCTTACTTCGCTTAATTTTGCGGTGGCTGCTATGCGACTTGCGCGTAAGCAAACGTTAGTTCAGGAGTTGGAATCTGTAGAAACTTTAGCGCGCGTAGACTGCTTGAACCTAGACAAAACTGGCACTATAACCGATGGTGGTATTGCATTCGTTGGTGTAGAAAATCTAGATAATAGTAGTGTAGAAATATCTTTACAGACCAGCTTGCAAACTAATCAAGCTTTATTTGATTTATCCAATGAAGAAAATCCTAACGCAACAGGCGTTGCAATTATGCAAGGGCTTGATGCTCAAGGAGTTGCAGCTAGCGCGCATGTATCTAATCGTCTTCCATTCTCGTCTGCTAGAAAATGGAGCGCTGTGCAATATGTGCAAAGTAGTGGAGAGCGTGCAACTTGGTATATGGGTGCTCCGGAAGTGTTGCTAAGTGCGATTAATTATGCAAATTCTAATGAACTTTTAGCGAAAGTTAATTCTTATGCTGAGCAAGGCGAGCGCGTGCTGCTTCTTGCAAAAGTAAGTAGCGAAAGTAGTACTGTAAGTAGCGTCGATAGTAGCAGCTTAAGTAGCGTAACAGAAACAGATAAAACTTTTGGCGATTCTCCCACTATTTGCGCAAATGCTCAGCCTGTTGCTTTAGTTCGCTGCTCTGAGCGTATTCGTGAAGACGCTCGTAAAACTCTTTCGTGGTTCCGTGAGCAGGGTGTGCGCTGCCGAGTAATTTCAGGAGATAATCCTAGAACTGTTGCGGCTGTTGCTGCAAAAGTTGGCTTAACAGGAGATCGCAAGCCTGTTACAATGGACGCTAGAAAACTGCCAGAAGATATTAACGAATTGGCTAAAGTGCTTGAAAATGTGGATGTGCTTGGACGTGTGCTTCCTCATCAAAAGAAAGCGATTGTTCAGGCGCTTCACACTCAAGGTCATGTGGTCGCTATGACTGGTGACGGCGTGAACGATACTTTGGCTCTTAAAGAAGCTGATTTGGGCGTTGCTATGGGCAATGCTGCTCCTGCTGCAAAAGCTGTAGCCCAAGTGGTTCTTGTCGATTCACGATTCTCGCATTTGCCTGATGTTGTTGCTCGCGGTAGGCAAGTGATGGCAAATATGGAACGTGTGGCTGGCTTGTTCCTTGTAAAAACTGTTTATTCTGCGCTTATTTCTGCAGGAGTTGTGCTTCTAGCGTTACACTTCCCGTATTTGCCTCGTCACATTACTTATATTGGTTCTTTAACTATTGGTATTCCAGCATTTTTGCTCGCTCTGGCGCCTAATACTCGTCGATATATTCCAGGATTCTTGAAGCGAGTTGTTCGTTTTGCTGTTCCTAGCGGATTTGCTATAGCTGCTTCTGTGCTCGCTACTGCTGTTATAGCTCCGCGAGTTTTGGGATTAAATCTTGACGATGTTGTTGCAAATAATTTGATAGCATCTCGTTTTATTGTTTCAAACGTGCAAGCTTTGGCAACTACTCGCAGTATTTGTTCCGTAATCGTATTTGTTCTCGGCATACTCGTGCTTGCAAGCGTCGCCAAGCCTTTGTGCTCGTGGAGAGGAATTATGGTTGCGCTATTTGCTGCAGCTGGAGTTGCTGGAGCTTTTATACCGTTTACTGCAAAGTTCTTCGAAATTCACGTGCCGACTGCAGGAAGTGCGTTTACGGTAATGCTTATAGCTGTTGTGTTAGCTGTAATCTTATGGTTTGCGTGTGTGAGTTTAGCAAACTTGTTATCTAAACAAAGTAAGAAGTGAACAATCTAACATATTTCTCATGTAATTAGTGTGTCGACGTGAGCTTAATAATGCTTACAATAGATACGTGTTTAGTATTTTAGAGATGTTTTCAGTTGGAGTTGGTCCTAGTTCTTCACATACAGTAGGTCCTATGCGAGCTGCATGCTCGTTTGTTTCATCGCTTAAAAAAAGTGGTAGTCTTGCAAACGTTGCACATGTAAGTGTGACTCTTTACGGATCGTTGTCTTTGACAGGTCTTGGTCATGGTACTGATCGTGCTTGCGTTGCAGGTCTTGAAGGAAATCTTCCAGATAATGTAGACACTGATCATATGCTTACTATTCGTCAGGAATGCAAAAAAACTGGCACTTTAACGCTCGCAGGTGAACATACTATTGCTTTTGATTACGATAAGGACGTAATTTTTGAAAAATGGATGCGAATGGTTGTTCATCCTAATGGAATGCGTTTTGTTGCAACTGATTCTGACGGAAATAAAATCGATGAGCAAGTTTGGTATTCAATTGGCGGCGGATTTATTCGTCAAGGGTGTGCAGATGATGCAATGGTTGGCTTGCATGAGCGTGTTACTGAGCAAGATGAAAATAATGCCAATAAGAATGGTGTAAGCGAGAATAATAGCGAAAGTAATAACGAAAGTAAGAACGAGAATAATAACGAAAGTAATAACGGAAATAATAACGAAAGTAATAACGGAAATAATAACGAAAGTAATAACGGAAATAGTAGCGATAATGCTGCAAACTCCTCAAATCAAACAAAAGATTCCACTGTACCTTATCCTTTTACTTCATGCGACGAGCTTATAAATATTTGCCGAGAAAAGCATATGTCAATAAGCGATGTTGTGTGGCAAAACGAGCTTGCATTGCATGAAGGTGATGCCGACTACGTGCGCAACTATTTGCTGCATGTTTGGAAAGTTATGAGTAAATGTGTAGAAAACGGATGCAACTCAAAGCAACCGATTTTGCCAGGAGGTCTTGATGTGCCTCGTAGAGCTCCTCACATGTATGAGCGCTTAGCTGCAAATTCAGACATGCTTCGCAACAATCGTCGTCGTTCGGATGCTGCTTTAGAAAGTTCAGATTCTGCGTGGGTTAATCTTTTTGCGCTCGCTGTTAGTGAAGAGAATGCTGGTGGTGGGCGTATTGTTACTGCTCCAACGAATGGTTCTGCAGGAATTATTCCTGCAGTATTGCAGTATTATTGGCGATTTGTTGATTCTGCTGATGAAGACGGAGTTGTGCGATTCTTGCTTGCTGCAGGTGCTGTTGGTTACTTATTTAAGCGAAATGCTTCAATTTCTGGAGCTGAAGTTGGTTGCCAAGGAGAGGTTGGTTCTGCCTGTTCAATGGCTGCTGCAGGATTGTGCGAAGTGTTGGGAGGAACCCCGGAACAGGTTGAAAATGCTGCAGAAATCGGTATAGAACACCATTTGGGATTAACTTGCGATCCTGTAGGCGGTTTGGTACAAATTCCTTGTATTGAACGCAATGCTATGGCTGCAAATACTGCAATTAATGCCGTTCGAATGGCAATGCTTGGAGATGGCTCGCACATGGTAAGCCTTGACAAAGCGATTAAGACTATGAAAGAAACTGGTCATGACATGATGTCTAAATATCGCGAAACCTCAAAAGGCGGGCTAGCTGTAAACGTTGTTGAGTGCTAATTTGCTAATATTTTGCATTAATTCGCTGATATTTTGAGATTAATTTTTGCTAAGTTATACACAATGCGTATATTTCATGTACATACGTAACGTTTCAGTGCTAATCTAGGACAGGTTAATCTAGGAAGTGTTAGTCTAAACTGCATTTATTCGAATGTGCATTTACTTAAATGTACTATTTAAAATGCGCTGCTTTAGTAATGCAGGATGGTTAAAAGCTGTCTGTGTAGATGTTATACTGTTCAGATTATACTGTTTGGAGTTTGTAAAGGAGGAAATATGGCACAAGATATGCCAGAAGTGATTGCAGAATTTGGCACTACGCCAACGGTGACGTTCCCTGAATCTGAACCGCCAGCAGGTCTTAAAGTTGTTGAATTAGTTGAAGGTAATGGTCCTGTAGTTCGTGCCGGTGACACTGTAACTGTGAATTATCATGGTGTGGTTTGGGGTAGCGAAAAGCCATTTGATTCAAGCTTTGCTCGTCATACTCCAGCTAGTTTCGGTATTGGTGTCGGTCAAGTGATTCAGGGCTGGGATCGCACTGTTCCAGGTCATAATGTTGGATCTCGTTTGTTGATTTCTATCCCTCCAGAGTATGGTTATGGCTCTCGTGGCATACCGCAAGCCGGTATTGGTGGCGGAGACACTTTGGTATTTGTTGTTGATATTATTTCAACTCGTTGATAGAAGAGCGTGAATTTTATTTTCGCGCGAATAGTTTTTATTTTTAGAGATTGTTGGATAAGGAGGTAGCAATGGCTGAAGAAAAAACTATTTTACTTACGCAGGAAGCGTATGACAAACTAAAAGAAGAGTTAGCGCATCGTGAAGGTGAGTATCGAGAAGAAATCACTGAGCGTATTGCTGCAGCTCGTGCTGAAGGTGATTTGTCTGAAAATGGTGGTTATCAGGCTGCTCGCGAGGAGCAAGGAAAGAATGAAGGTCGCATTAATGAGCTTATTGTGAAGCTTCGTAATGCGAAGATTCTTGAAGCTCCGAAGGATGGCACTGTTGGCAATGGTTCTTTGGTTACTCTTGAGCTAGCAGGTCGAGAAATGACTTATGTTCTTGGTTCTCGCGATATTGCTGTAGCTACAGATTATGACGTTATTAGCCCGGAATCTCCAATTGGAGCGGCTATTATGGGTGCTCATACTGGTGATACTGTTAGCTATGCGGCTCCAAATGGACGTGAAATTTCAGTGACAATTAAGGATTCACATCCACTTGCGTAAGTAAGTATTAATCTCCCCACCTAGTTCGTTTGTGAATAGGTGGGGAGATTTTTTTAGGGTTTGGGTTTTAAGTTTTAGGGTTTTAAGTTTCAAGTTTTGCGTTTTGCATTTTATAACTTGTTTTTTATGGTTTGCAATTTATGTTCTCTGCTGCTTTAGCTCTATGAGCTAATGACAACTTACAACTTATTGTGTTAAATTCTATTGTTTGTTCAGTAGTTATATTTGTTAGATTTTTCGCAATACTGTAACAACTTTTCCCATAATAGTTGCGTGTGATCCGTCAATAGGAGAGTACGCCGGATTATGTGGAATAAGCCATACGTGACCATGGTCATTTCTGAAAGTTTTAACAGTTGCTTCGTTATCTAGCAGTGCTGCAACAATGTCTCCATTTACAGCCTCATGCTGCTCTCTAACTACTACATAATCGCCATCGCAAATAGCGGCGTCAATCATCGAATCGCCGTGTACTTCAAGCATAAAAAGATTTCCTGTACCTGTAAGACGTTCTGGCAATCGCATTACATCTTCAATATGCTGTTCTGCTGTTATTGGAGCTCCTGCTGCGATTCTTCCCACTAGAGGAACATCTCTAGAATTTATAACAGAATCAGATTCGTATGCGCTAATATTGGCAACTCTTGAAGAATTTTTATTAATTTTGTTATTTGAATTGTTTTCAACAATTGAATTATCAAGAATTTCAATAGCGCGACCTTTATTTGCATTAATTCGCAAAATCCCTTTATCTTCAAGTGTTCGCAATTGATGTTTCACAGAAGATGGGCTTCTAAGTCCAACTGCTTCTCCGATTTCGCGGAAAGAAGGAGGGAATCCATGAATTTTTATATTGTTTTGGATGGCATTGATAATATTGCGTTGGCGGTCAGTAAGTGACATTGCGTTAATATCGCTAGCATTAATGCCGTTGTTATCATTATTTGTGCCATCGTTATTCATGGTGCTCCTTTCGCTTTTACTATTTTAACGCACTTTCTTAGAAAAATCAAACATCTGTTCGACACGCCGTTGCAACTATCGAACAAATGTGTCATTATTAATACACCTGTTCGATAGAACAAATGTTCAGTCGATTAAGGAAGGAGAAAGGATAGTTATGAGTACATCATTAATTAGAAGTGGCAGGGAAGCTAGAGTAGGTATACAAGAAAATACTTATTTGATTCGTAAACGCTGCGTTTCTAATAAGCATGCGCGCAAAACTAGAGTTTTTCGTGTAGCTGTACTTTTGATGACAGCAATAACATTCTGTACATTGTTTATGCCAAAGACTGCTGTTTCTGCGATACCTGAAAGAGTTGTTACATATACAGTTCGTCCTGGAGATACGTTATGGAATTATGCTGCTACTATTACTCCTAAAAACGGTGATATATCAGATAATGTAGAGCGTTTAATGGCTTTAAATCATCTTTCTTCTGAAGATTTGGTAATCGGACAGTCTATTAATGTTCCATTAAATGATGCTCAATAGTTGATTGAGTGCAAATAGTATGAAATTGGGGGGAATATGAGAAGGGAAAATATTACTATATTTGAAATTGAAACTGATGAGATAAGTTTTACTGAAAATGATGATGTAATATTCAGTGTGTTTTATGGAGTATTTCGGATTATGGACAATAAAATCGTATAATATTCGGAAATATTTGAATAAAGTGAATAATATTATGTAGTTTTTCGCTATTTTTTAGTATGCTGAATATATGCATTGTCCTTTTTGTAAAAATTCTGATACGAAAGTTATAGATACTCGTATCAGCGAAGATGGTTACTCTATTCGCCGTAGACGTGAATGCCAAGTTTGTGGTAATCGATTTACTACAGTAGAAACAACTCAGTTGCTTGTAATGAAGCGTTCAGGCTCTATTGAACCTTTTGATCGAGCAAAAGTTGTTGCCGGTGTTAGCAAAGCATGTCAAGGACGCCCTATTAATGCTGAGGCATTAAAGACGATTGGTATGCGAGTAGAAGCTGATTTGCGAGCACGAGGTTTAGCGCAAGTTACATCTGAAGAAGTTGGCAAAGCTATTCTTAAGCCATTGCGTGAATTAGATGAAGTTGCATATCTTCGTTTTGCAAGTGTGTACCAAAACTTCACGGGTCTTGAAGATTTTGAACATGCCATTGAAGATTTGAAGCGCAGTAAAACAGAAGAATAATAATTTTATCGATTATTGTTACAGAATATCTATTCCCTGCGCTTTTGCATTATTTTGAGTTCTATTTCTCAAAATTTGCGTCATCTTTAGTGCGTATTATATGCAATTTTTGAGTTGGTCTAGTCATTGCAACATATAGATTGGCTGCAGCAGCTAGTCTAGATGCTGCTTCCTGTTCAATTTGAGAAGGTTGCAACACTATGACAGCGTCATATTCAAGACCTTTTACTTCCTCAGCTGTGCAAACGCTGCATTGGCAATCATCGGCATTTTGTTTGTTTAACTGATTCCATAATTTTTCAGGTAATGCATGTTCTAATGCTTGGTTTACAACCTTTTTAGCATGGCTAACCATGCTGTTAGGAGTAATGATTGCAATACGACCACTACCATCATCAGAGACAAATTTTTCGAATAGTTTTGTACAAGATTCTGCAAGTGCAGTATCGAGTTCATCTTGTGATTCAACCGTTTGTGATACAAGTGAATCAGGTACTGAGCGAACTGCATGAACAGTAGAAATGTATAATCCTGAATCTGTTGCAACCTTGCTTGCTGCTTCAGAAACTTCACTAGGATTTCGATAATTAATTGTTAACTCGTAAAGATCCCAATTTGGTTCTCCAAATAGAGAATTCATATTCTTCTGCCATCTGTGAGTTCCTCCGAGCGCAGAAGTCTGTGCAACATCGCCAACAATAGTAAAGGAGCGTGAAGGACAACGACGAATAAGCATTCTCCAATCCATTGCTGTGAGCTCTTGAGCTTCATCGACAACTACGTGACCATATGTCCACTCGCGGTCAGAAGCTGCTTTACGGGCAAGCATTCCTGCATCGTCGCCTTGCAGATTATCAAGAAGCATATCGGCGGTTACTATGCCATTTCCAATACCAGCTTGTGCTAGAGTGTCAGCTGCAAATTGCTGTTCTTCAAGTTTTTTTGCTTGTGCTGCAGATCTTTGAGCGTCAAGTTTTGGATCAGGACCAAGCAATTCCATAGCTTCATCAAGTAATGGAATATCAGAACGAGTAAGCGGGCTGCCTTTTGGTCTAGTAAGTGAGTTGATATCTTCGTTGCTTAACCAAGGTGCGTATGTGCGTAATTTGTCAGGTTTAGCAAAAAGTTGGTCAATAAGCCATTCTCCAGTCATAGGTAACCATGCAAGATTTAAAGTAATGCGCAGTTTATCGTCAAGACGAAGTTGAGAAGTTATATCGTTTAATTCAACTTGATCTGGAACATAATCAAGCTTTTCCAAATAACGATTTTTCAATATGCTGAGCACAGTTTTTATAAAAGTATTTCGCGCCTGGTTATGCGGCTGGTGAGTCCGTTGAGCATCTGATTGAGCTATCTCAATATCTTCTTTTAGAAGAGGAATACTAAATCCTCCAACATGAATTGTTGGAAGATTTTTAGGAACGCGAATACGAGCGGCAATTGCATTCGCAATAACTGTTCGCATACGATACATTCCCTTTAATTTTGCTGCATATGGAGAATCTTCAGCTGTAGCACAAATTCCAGGAATTAAGTCGGAAATAGTTCTACTTACTACACCTGTTTCACCAAGAGAAGGGAGTACTTGATCAATATAACGCAAGAATGCCGAACTTGGACCAACAATAAGAACTCCTGAACGCTCAAGTTTGCGCCTGTGAGTGTATAACAAATAGGCTGCTCTGTGCAAAGCAACAGCTGTTTTTCCTGTGCCAGGACCTCCCTGTACAACAATAGTGTGATCAAGAGGAGCGCGAATAATTCGATCTTGTTCTGCTTGAATAGTGGCAACAATATCAGTCATTTTGCCGGTTCTGCGAGAACCTAAAGATGCGAGCAGTGCTCCTTCGCCAGTAAGAGTACCTTGTTGTGAAGCTTTTCCTATTTCATCAGAATGTATGTCAAGTACTTCATCTTCAACACCAATAACGTCTCTGAAACGGAGTGTAATGTGACGACGCATAACAATATCGCCATGATGCGAAGGGGTTGCCTCATAAAAAGGTCGTGCAGCTTCAGCGCGCCAATCTGTAAGAATAGGATCATGGTTTTCGCTAAGCAAACCAATGCGACCAATGTATCGCCTAATGCCTTCTGTGTTATCAAGCCTTCCAAAAACAAGACGATCCTCAACAGCTCGTAATTGTGTAAGACGATCTTCGTACATGGTTGCGAATGAGTCGCGCTCTGTGCGCTGTGTTGGTGAACCGTGCGAACCTGACGCGCGCACAGCGTCTAAGCGTGCGCGAATAGTATTACGCAAATCGTCTAGACGGCTATAAGCTCGGTCAACAGCTTGTTGTTCTTCACCAAGTTGTGAGGAATAGGTAGACATACGCATCCATTCTTCGTAAAATACCGCAACCAATTGTGCCAAAAATTAGGCATCTAAGTATATCTCGACGCTTATACACCAAAATTGTATTTCTATGTTGATCTAACGAATATTATTTGCGAGGATCTCCGAACCATGCAGAGTAAATCAATGAAAAATTGCGATTTCCATATGCTGAGCACGAATTTCCTTCGCCGTATCCAGCTTTTAACGATTCTATATTTGGCTGATAAGGAGTATAGATATAAAGCAATGCAGTAGCCTTATTTTCGATATAAACATTGCTAGATCCGCATGATTTATTTGGCGAATATTGAATTGTGTTAATCGTGTTAGGGTGGTAGTTATATTGATCGTTATGAAGAAGATAATATCTATATCTTCTTGCGGAACCAATTACTTGTTTAAAGAATCCTGCAAAACGTGGGTTGCAATGAGAATCATCTGGACAATCTAATCCCATAGCTGATTTGTATTGGAAATCGCTAGGATCAGTGTCTGTTACAAGATGTTGTTCTTTTTGCAGCATTGTAAGTAATACTTGTTGACTGATATGACATGCTTTTGCTGATTTGTATATTATGTCTGCAGAAGATTCTTTGCTTACACCTTGATACTTTGAACATAGTGAATCGGCAGGAATAGTGTGAGTATTAAAGTACGCATTTTTTAAGCAATTTTTACCAGTGCATTTTGCTCCTTTTTTGCGTATAAAATTGCGTACTTCATCTTTACTCATTGCGTTATCGTCAAAAAATTGAGAATCAGAAATAATATTGCCTGGATTAAAATCAAAGCGTGACACAAGTTGTTCTTGTTTGTTGCGAAGATCAGAAACAGTCTGTTCCCAACGTATCCACTGAACAACAGGAATGATAATAGCAATGCCTATGACAGCAATAATAATGTTTCGTAAAATTTTATTGGAGTAAAACTTATGCTTTAAAGAACTGTTGTTTTTATTGTGATGAGCACCACTATTATGTTCACTATTTAGGTTGACATGAATAGAATCATGTTTCTTTCTTCTCTGCACCATGTTTCCTCCTACTTAGCTTGTTACATTATAAGTGATATGCGAATCATTTTATTATTGTGATTATTTTTTAAAATTGTTCCCAATTTTTATTGTTGATTGTAACTATCAAACTGTAGAATTATCCGATTGAGTAGCTACGCGCGAAGAATTTGTTGCGATTAACTTTAGATTGTTAGGGCAGATTGATTTATTTGCAGTAGTTTTCTGCACAAATGTTGGAATTATTAGGATGTGGCAGGAGAGTAAGATAATGATGATTGGAACTAAACGAATTGATTGTTCTTCTATGGATCCTTATGATGACCCAGAAATGCGCAATAAGGTTGCTGTTCGTGCGTTAATACTACTGCTTATTACATTTATTATTAGCACGTTGTGCTTGCAAGGTTTCAACCTTGTTTATAAACAAGTTGGTATAGATGTGAAAGCTGTTGATCAAGCGCCTCTTATAACAGGTTTACCTGGCATTATTTTAGGAATCGTATGCTTTATTTACGGTTCTTTAGGCGACTTTGTGTCATTAAAAAAGCTAGTAACCATTGGATTAACATCTTTGTTTATAGGCTCAGTTTTTGGATTTGTAGCTAATTCTTGTTTTGAGCCAAATTTGTGGACAGTTATTGCTGCTCGTATTATGCAAACAACTGGTGAACAAGTAGCAGGTTCATCATTCTTAGTAATTGCAACAAAATATTTGCGAAATGATTTGAAAGTTATCTTCTTCGGATTATTTACAGCATCGTACCAGCTTTCTGCATGTATTGGAGTGTTTTCAGCAGGATTGTTAAGCTCTATTGCTTGGCAATATTTATTCTTAATTCCAGCATTAACTATTCTAATATTGCCGGCATTATTGCATTATTTACCAACAAAAAACGGCAATGGTAAAAAAATTGATGTTGTTGGTTTTACAGTCTTTGGATTTGCTGTTGCATCTCTTACATTGTTCATTTCATACAGAAACTTGTTGATGCTTATTTCAGCAATTATATTGTTTATAATTTTTGGTATTTACATTAGTAAAGCTAAAGAGCCATTCGTTACGCCAGCTTTCTTCAAGAATATTCGTTGGCTTTCTGGCATAATTTTGATGGGCATAATATACTTCACGAATTATTGCATAAGTCCACTGTTCAATAGAGTTGGAAAAACTTTGTATAATATGACTACTTCACAAGTAGCTTCTTATTTAGTTTGGGCTTTTATTGTTGCTGCAATATTCGGTTCATGCTCAGGCTTAATAATTAGTCGTATAGGAAGAAAAACAGGTTTATTATTAGCAATATTGTTTATACTTTGCGGATGGATTGGTATTGCAGTATTAATAAATTCTGGATTCTTGGCTATAGCTTTGTGTGCATGCATTTATTATGCAGGTTGTGGAATGGTGTATTCTCCACTGGCCTCAACAATTCTTTCATCTCTTCCAGTTGAAGAATCTGGCAGAGGGTGCGGAATGAATGATTTAGCTATTAGTGTTTCTGCGTCTGTTGGTGTAGTAATTTTTGACGGAATATTAGATAAAAACATGTTGAGTGGGGATTCTATAACCGGTGCTTCTGGTATTTCGTCTGGATTTGCAAACATATCTCTTATGTGTGCTGCTGTTGCATTATTAGGAATTATCGTATTTACATTCAGAAACTTTATCACTAAAGAAAGCAATGCAATCGAAGTAGACGAAGATCAAGAACAAGACCAAAAATAATAGTGAAAGCAAAAGCAATAGAATTATAATTGGCAATAACTTAGCAACTGTGCAAATAAAGTTTGTTTGCAACGTTATGAGCAATATTGTTTACAACATTGCAAGCGCTAAGAAAAATATATGCATATATGCGAAACAGTTTTCACCTTCCGTCAATCATCTTTCGCATGCGTTGTATGCTAATCGGATATGCAGTTCCCAATTCTTGCGCCCAAAGAGACACATAGAATTCTTCGCACATCCAACGTAATTTCTCAGCGATCATTTGCGACTCGTCATGAGCGGGTCCCGCTGGGATTTTCTGAGTGTCTTCTTGAGTTTTTATTACAAGCTTATGTGCTTCATCTGCTTGCCAAGCCCAACGTACGTCACGGTTTTTATCTGCTTTAGCTTTAGTAAGACGAATCACGTCTGCATGCAAGTAGCGTTCAATACGAGGTAGAGAATCAGATGGAGTTTTGGCAATAAATCCTTCGTATACAAGACTTGCAGTGTGTTCTCGGATTGATTGCAACACTGAAAGCAACGGTAAATCAGCCTTGCCGGAAACAGCTTTACTTGATTCTGCTTGACGCTTCAATATTGCGATCACATCGTGTGCAACAGCATAAACAGTGTCTTCATATACTTCAGATACGTTTGCAACAGTTTCGCGTAATAAATTGTCGTCAGTAATATTATCCGTGTTCGCAATTAGTCGTTTTACTGCAGCCATTTGCAAGTCTTCTGCTAAAGCATTAGAAGTTGAATAAGGTGCAGCTGCGAGCATTAAAGCTTCAGAACCAAGCCAGCGAGAAGTAATACGCTTATTGTCTAAATGCAGCATATTCAATGCGCTTTGCCAAACCATTTGTGCGCGTGAAAGGTTTGTAGCACCAGATTTGTGTAATAAATCTGCTCGTTCAATTACATGACCAGCTTGTGCTGCTTTATTTGCTTTGATATTTACAACTTCTCGTGCAGATTCTTGTGCTTCTTTCGCAAAACGCTGTTGCAATGCAATTAATGATTTGTCTGTTCCAAGAAGAGTAGGTTTTACGTGATTAGAGTACTTGTTGCGACCTGCAAGTTTATTGCGACTTTCGTTAGCTTTTCTCTCTTCAACACTAAACGTCATGCGCAAGTATGGCGAAAGTCTGCTTATTTGCTCGTCATCGAAAACTTCAGGATGTATTTGCGCGCCAACTACACAAATTGCAGCTTTAGTGAAAACTTCTCTAAAATCTTGCCATTCGCTTTTTATATTGCTTTCTGTTTCTCCAGTCCCAGGAAGCTCGTCGTAATGTTCGTCAATCCAAGCGCGAATTTTTTGAGCAGTGTCAGGAGCTGGAACAAACTGTACTCGTAGAGCTTTAGGCAAAGATTTAATCATGCCAATAATAAGCTCATCAAGCAAACCTGGAACATTCCAAGTAAATTCTTCAGGAGTTAAACGCGAAAGTACGTAAAGCGGCACATGCACTGTTACGCCGTCCAAAGGATTAGCCGGATCATACACATAACTTAAACGCAACCTTATAATCTGACCGTCTGTACCAACTGTATTCCAATGGTCAGGATAATCAGCTAAATCAGTGCTTTGCGTAGTTTGTAAACGTTCAACTTCATCGGGATTAAAGTCTAACTTGTGCGGATCTTCTTCGCGGTTATCTTTCCACCATTTTGCAAGAGCTGCAATAGTAGTTGCTTCTTGAGGAATGTGAGTGTCGTAAAAAGTAAATAAATCTTCGTCGTTTACAGTTTCGCTTATTTGGCGAGTGCGATTTGCTTGATTATCTGCATCTTCAAGCACATTGTGATTATTTAAAATAAACTCATCGTGTGCAAAACGCTGTTGCACATCTGCCTCAACTAAGCCTTGACGAATCATAATCATTCGAGCTTCGTAAGGATTAACTCTAGCCCATTGAACTGTGCGATCTTGAACAATAGGCAATCCGTATAGTAATACCTTAGATTTTGCTACAGCAGCACCTTTAGAAGCGCTCCAATGAGCGTCTGAATACGTGATTCTAGTAAGATTTTTAGCAAGAGGCTCAGCCCAAGCAGGATCGATTTGTGCGCAATATCTTGCCCAAAGTCTAGATGTTTCAACTAATTGCGTACACATAACCCATGAAGGAGTTGTTTTAGAAACAGATGAAGCCGGGAATATTGCGAATCTTCCTCCGCGCGCGCCTTGATAGTCGTTTTTAGCCATTTTTTGAGCGCGTTTCATAGCGCGAATTTTTGCTGATCCATGCAAATTAGCAAAATCTGAAGCTTTCGGTTCACGCACTACTTGCATTCCCAACATAGAAAGTAATCCTGCAAGCATCGACGAGTGTATTCCTTGCGAATCCCAAGAGCAGCACAAGCTATGAGCAGCCTGCTGATTATTAGGAAGTTGACGAATTTCCAAAGATGGCCTTTTAGATGGAATAGGCTCGCCAACTTTATAATGTAATTCTTTACACAAGTCTTGAAGTTGATTAACTAAATCTTTCCACTGTTTTAAACGCAAAAAGTGGAAGAATTCCGCTTTGCAAAGTTTGCGAAGAGCATTATTGCTCATATTTCCGTCTGCTTGGAAAATATAATCCCAAATATTTAAAGCAGTTAAGAAATCGCTTGTTTCATCGGCATAACGATTATGAAGTTTATCTGCTTCTTCACGCTGTTCTTCAGGGCGCTCGCGAGGATCTTGCAAACTCAAAAACGCAACAATTACCAGCACAGCAGCAAGAGTATTCGGAGTGGTTTTACGAGCTGCTTCAACAATCATGCGTCCTAAACGAATGTCAATAGGCAATTTCGAAAGCTCGCGTCCAATATGAGTTAAAGTAATGAAACCTGATTTTCTGCTTATTGCGCCAAGCTCGTTAAGCTCATTAAAGCCGTCGCTTACTGCTTTCATATCAGGAGGGTCAATAAAACCGAAATTCGTAATATCTTCGCCAGTTTTAGCAACGCCTACTGAAAGCATGTGTAATACTACTGCTCCAAGCGAAGTGCGCAGAATCTCAGGATCGGTAAAACGAGGTCGAGTTTCGTAATCTTCGCGCGAGTAAAGTCTAATAGCAATTCCGTCCGCGATTCGTCCGCATCGTCCAGAACGCTGATCTGCGCTCGCTTGAGAAATCGGCTCTATAGGAAGCCTTTGCACTTTTGCAGACTTAGAATATCTGCTAATTCTCGCAAAACCAGGATCGACAACGTATCGAATCCCAGGAACAGTAAGCGAAGTTTCAGCAACGTTCGTAGCAATAACAATGCGTTGATGAGAGTGATGTTCAAATACGCGATGCTGATCTTTTGCAGAAAGACGCGCAAAAAGCGGCACTATTTCAATAGCATCCGCTCGTTTCATATCACTTGCTCGAGTGCCAAAATATGAGCGTAATCCTGCTTCAAACTCTCGAATATCGCGCTCGCCGGAAGCGAAAACCATAATGTCGCGCGCGCCTTGCTCGTGGCTTGAATGAATAACTAATTGAGCGCATGCGCGAGTTACTGCAGATGTCATATCTTCATCTGTAATATCGTCTCGATTGCTTTCGTTAGATTGGCTTTCTGCGACAGTTTCCTCATCCATTGTTATGTCTGCAAAGCCGGGGACATGTCGCATAAGTGAAGGCGCGGAGCCAAGTGGCTCATAAAGCACTCGAACAGGGTACGTGCGTCCAGAAACTTCAATAACAGGAACTTTTATGCGTAAAGCTTGTTCGAAATGTTCACGGAATTTTGCAGAATCTATTGTTGCCGAAGTAATAATCAGCTTCAAATCGCGTCTTTGCGGAAGTAAAGTTGTTAAATACCCTAGCAAAAAGTCAATGTTAAGACTGCGTTCGTGAGCTTCGTCAATAATAATCGTGTCGTATTTAGTAAGAAGAGGATCTCGCTGAATTTGCGCAAGTAAAATACCGTCAGTAACAATTCGAAGCTTTGTTTTAGGTGAACTTTCGTCGGTAAATCGCACTTGGTAGCCGATTTCTTCACCCAGTTTTACTTCCATTTCGCTTGCGATTCGCTCAGCAACAGTGCGTGCAGCTAAACGGCGAGGCTGAGTGTGTACGATTTGCTTACCTCTTCCGCCTCTTCCAAGTTCAAGCGCCATTTTTGGGATTTGCGTAGTTTTGCCGGAGCCGGTTTGTCCGGAAACAATCACGACTTGTGAAGACTTAATTGCTTCTATTATTTCGTCGTGTGCTGCGCAAATAGGAAGCTCAACAGGGTAGTCGAATTTCATAGTGTATATTTCTTTTCGTAAATTTTTTACTTTTTTGGTACTTCTTTAGTGCTTTTAGTATTTCTTTAGTGCTTACTTTTTAGTACTTCTATAATTCGGTATCCTTTAGAGCTTGCATATTTTTCAACGTTGTAGTTTTCGCCAAGATTTTCAGCAAGCCAAGGAATAAGTGAGTCTGAGCCAAGATTTTTTTGCACAACTAAGTAAGCTGCTCCTCCCACTTTTAAACGCGGAATCCAAGTCATCAAAATGTCGTGCAACATTTCTTTTCCAACGCGAATTGGTGGATTGGACCATATGAGATCAAAATTATTAAATTCCAAAGTATTATTTTCTTTTAAAGCGTCATCTACTAAAGAAATGCGAATATGCTTTAAGCCAGCGTTTTTTGCGTTTAGTTCAGTAAGCTCTAGCGCTCGCTCATTTACATCTACAGCTACAATTTCAGCTTCTGGAGATTCTAAGCCCATTGCAATGCTTATAGGACCCCATCCGCATCCAATATCAAGGAATTTGCCATTTTCTGGTGGTTTTGGAGCATGTTTTAGTAGCACAGACGTGCCTAGATCAAGCTTAGAAGCGCTGAATACTCCGTTTGAGACTTGTATAACAGTTTCATGATTTCTCAAAGTTACATGTAACGTTCTTCGCTCATCGCAAGATGATGGTGTTGCAGAAAAGTATTGTTCGCCACTGATTTTTTGCGTTTTTTCTGATTTTGGTGATTTGGTTTTATCGTATTGTTTAAATTGTTGATGACTTTCCATGATCTCGCTCAAAAATACCGTATTTCGCCTATAAATTTAAATTTATTAATATACTTTTTACTATTGTATCTTTATTTACATATCATACATATAGGTTGTGTTCATATATTGTCGTCTCAAGTCACCATAATAAGACAAACGTTGTAAAACGCTATTTACAATGAAATAGAGGAGGGACAGTTGGCGGATAGTAATGTGGCATCCGGGCGAGATGATGTGCTTAATTCAAACGATCTTTCCTCCCTCGAAAATGATTCTAATAATATGAATGAGCATCATCTCACCAATAATGCAGTGCTTTATGCTCATTCGGATGTGCTTTTAGACACTACTTCTGACAGTGAAAAGCATGATGAAGCTTGGCAGGAGCGTGAATCTCGTAATGCTTTAAAGCGTGTAGCTGGTCTTGGTGAATTACAAGATGTTACCGAGGTTGAGTATAGAAAGCTTCGTCTTGAGCGCGTTGTGCTAGTAGGAGTGTGGTCTAGTGCAAAAGGAACTCTTGCTCAAGCTGAAGAATCGTTGCGTGAGCTTGCAGCGTTGGCACAGACTGCTGGTGCTGTTGTTTGCGATGGCATGTTGCAACAAAGATATAGGCCAGATGCTGCAACTTATGTTGGTTCAGGTAAAGCGCGTGAGCTTGCAGCAATAGTTGCTCAACATGATGCAGATACGATTATTGTTGATGATGATTTACCACCTAGCCAGCGTAGAGCTTTAGAAGATGCAACCAAAGTTAAGGTTGTAGATCGCACTGCTGTTATTTTGGATATTTTTGCTCAGCATGCTACAAGCCGTGAAGGTAAAGCTCAAGTTGAGCTTGCTCAATTGCAATATATGCTACCTAGGTTAAGAGGCTGGGGTGCTGCTCTTTCCAGGCAGGCTGGTGGTAGAGCTGCAGGAGATGCTGGTATTGGTTCTAGAGGTCCTGGCGAAACTAAAATCGAAATGGATCGTCGAGCTATTCGAAATCGTATTTCTAAACTTCGCCACGATATTGCAAATATGGCACCTGCGCGCGATGTAAAACGCGGTTCTCGTAGACGACAAGATATTCCAACTGTAGCTGTTGTTGGATATACGAATGCTGGCAAGTCGTCTATTATAAATCGTCTTACTGGTTCACAAGAATTAGTAGAAAATGCACTGTTTGCAACTCTTGATACTGCAGTACGTCGTTCTCAAACTCAAGATGGTAGAAGCTATACTTTGGTAGATACTGTTGGTTTTGTTCGCAGACTTCCAACTCAATTAGTTGAAGCATTTAAATCCACTTTGGAAGAAGTTGGACAAGCAGACGTTATTTTGCACGTAGTTGACGGTTCGCATCCAGATCCTATTTCGCAAATTAATGCAGTAAACGAAGTTCTTGCTAATATTTCTGGTGTAGAAGATATACCTCAAATTATGGCATTGAATAAATCAGACATGATGAGTGATGCTGCGCGAGAACGTTTTTCTTCTCTTTATCCTGATGCTGTTATTGTTTCTGCATTCAGTGGCGAAAATTTACAAATATTGCGCAATCGTTTAGAAGAATTGTTACCGTCTCCTCGTGTTCGTGTAGATGTAACTTTGCCGTACGAGTTTGGTGGATTATTATCAAAAGTTCGTGAAAATGGTGTAGTTGAAAAGGCAGAATATGTAGATTCTGGGGTTGAACTTATTGCTTGGGTCGGACCATCGTTAGCTGCAAAACTTATGAAAGTAGCATTGTAATAATAAATTCCGGTGGTGCGATTAGAGTAAAGGTGTTCATACCAAAAGCTCTTAATGTGAGAGCAGCCCTTAGTAATGCATAAATCGTGGTATTTTGTGTGCTTATAAGGGTGTGATAGGTTGTTGAAAAGAGGTTTTTGCTCATGGTGAGTTCGCAGGTTAAGCCAACTAAGCTTGCAATTATTGGTGCCGGCGCAGTCGGATCTACTCTCGCTTTCGCTGCTGCTCAGCGTGGTGTTGCGCGTGAGATTGTGCTTGAAGATATTGCTAAGGAACGTGTTGAAGCTGAAGTTTTGGATATGCAGCATGGTTCTAGCTTCTATCCTGCAGTTTCTATTGCCGGTTCTGACGATGTGGAAATTTGCCGTGATGCTGACATGGTCGTGATTACTGCTGGTGCTCGCCAGAAGCCAGGTCAGACTCGTTTGGAGCTTGCAGGAGCCACTATCAACATCATGAAGTCAATCATTCCGAACGTTGTGAAGGTTGCTCCTAACGCAATTTACATGTTGATTACTAATCCTGTTGATGTTGTTACGCACGTTTCTATGAAGCTTTCTGGTCTTCCAGCAAACCAAATGTTTGGTTCTGGTACCAACCTTGATTCCGCTCGTCTTCGTTTCTTGATCGCTCAGCACACTGGCGTTAATGTTAAGAACGTTCACGCATACATTGCTGGCGAACACGGTGATTCTGAAGTTCCTCTGTGGGCTTCTGCAACCATTGGTGGTGTTCCAATGTGCGATTGGAACGCTCTTCCAGGTCATGAGCCACTTGATGCTGCTAAGCGCGAAGAAATCCATCAGGAAGTTGTTAACGCTGCTTACAAGATTATCAACGGTAAGGGTGCAACAAACTACGCTATTGCTATGTCTGGTGTAGATATTGTTGAGGCTGTTCTTCGCGACACTAACCGCATTCTTCCAGTGTCTTCTTTGCTCGATGACTTCCACGGCATTTCTGATGTGTGCATGTCTGTGCCAACATTGCTTAATCGCAATGGTGTAAACTCTCGTCTAAACACTCCAGTTTCTGATCGTGAGTTGGCTGCTTTGAAGCGTTCTGCTGAAACTTTGCGCGAAACTGCTGCTAAGTTTGGCTTCTAGTTTTAAAGAATAATTTATAAATTATTAAACCGCTTCTTCTCTTAATTGAGGAGGAGCGGTTTTCTTGTTCAAAACAACAACATGCCTCACAGAATTTTCTGTGAGTTCGATATATTATTACATTATGGCTGATTTTTCTAACATTCTTGCTACTCGTCCTGATTTTAATGACAGTGATCGTGAGTGGCTTCATCATTTGGTGGCCGATTGGCAGGTTATTGCAGATTTGAGTTTTGCAGATTTGCTGCTGATTATTCAAAATGGTGACGGTGATTATGTTGTTGCTGAACAATGTCGTCCTTCAACAGCTATTACTTTGCGTACTGATGATTTGTTAGGTAAAAAATTAGATGATTCTTTAGTACCTGAGCTTAATGAGGCGATGAAATCTGAGACAAGTTTCCACTCTTCAACCTTACGTTCTATTGGTAGAGCTACTGTATGCTACGTTTACGCTCCAGTTCGTCATAGGGGTAAAACCATCGGATTAGTTATGCGCGAAACTAATTTGGCAACGCGTGAATCTAACGGTCGTTATGAAACCGAAAGTATCAATGCTGGTAAAACTTTATTTGACATGATTCCTCGTGAACAATTCCCATATCATGAATCTGTATTAAATCAGCGACATAATGCTCGAGTATCCGATGGTTTTATTGTGCTAGAAGACGATGGAATAGTTCGTTATGCTTCCCCTAATGCCATTAGTTGTTTCCGCAGACTCGGTGGATTAAATACTATGCAAGGTGAATATTTAAGCGAATTTGGCACTAGGTTGTTGCATACAAACGATAATGTTCCCGAAAGTTTACCTCTTGTATTAACTGGAAAAGCTGATGTAGATTGTGAACTTGAAGCGAACCATTCTATAGTTTCCATGCGCTCCTTGCCTCTGTGGGGTCCAAATAATCGTGTTGGAGCTGTAGTGTTATGTCGTGATGTTACTGAAGTTTTGCGACGTGAGCAAGAATTGCGCACTAAGAATGCCACTATTTCTGAAATACATCATCGCGTAAAAAACAATTTACAGGCTGTTTCTGCTCTTTTGCGTTTGCAAGCCCGTAAAACAAAATCTATTGAAGTTAGAAAAGAACTTGAGGAAGCTCAACGTCGTGTGCAAACTATAGCACTAGTTCATGAAGGCTTGAGTCAAACTGCTGACGAAATTGTTGATTTTGACAAAGTTATTTCGAGTTTGTTGAAAATGTCAATTGAGTTGGCGTCTCAGAATCAAAATATTGATATTGATTTTGTTGGAAAATTTGGCAGATTAGCAGCTCAGGATGCTACACCATTATCTCTTGTTTTAACTGAGTTAGTGACGAATGCAGTTGAACATGGTTTTGAAGGTCGTGAAAAAGGTCATATTCGTATTGCAGTTGGTAGGGGCGGAGACAATCTTAATATTGTCGTTGAAGATGATGGAGATGGTATAGATAGCGAGTCTTCTCATGGAATGGCTAAACCATCTGGCTCTGGCCTTGGAACGCAGATCATAAACACATTTGTCACTAACGATTTTGGTGGTACAGTTCGTTGGTCTCCTCGAAGAGAAGGCGGAACTAGGGTAGTGTTAGACATTAAATTGCGCGTATCTGGTATTGAGTAGCTTTAGTAAAAATTGTTTTCCAACGTGCATTAAATGTTATACATTTAGTGTAAAAAGTATAGGAACAATTAAAATTGCTAATAAAGATGCAAAATACCTTGAAAAAACTTTCTTTTCATGATTTCCTTACATTCAGGGGAACTTCTAAAGCTCACCGTTGTAGGTAAGAAATGAGGATAATAATTCATGAGCAACTCGTTTGATTGGCGCACAACAGCAGCATGTAGTGACAAAGATCCTGAACTGTTCTTTCCTCTTGGCAGTGCTGGTACAGCAGTTCAACAGCTTGAAGAAGCAAAAGCAGTATGTCGCTCATGTGATGTTGCAACAGAGTGCTTAAAATGCGCATTAGAAACTAACCAAGATTACGGTGTGTGGGGAGGATTAAGCGAGGATGAGCGTAGAACTCTAAAGCGTAGAGCAATGCGCGCACGTAAAAGTCAAGATGCGTCACTATGAATAAATTTTATTCTAGGTGCACTATTTGAGTTAAACTTGCTGATCCTGGAGTGATTAAAACACATCGTCCTGGAAGTTGATAGTCTTCAATATCAAAACTTTTAGATAAAGCAGAAGGTATTCCAAGCATTGTATCTGTGCCAATATCTCCTGTTGGAAATATTATCCTCACTGTTGCTTGCTCAGGTAAACGTAAGTAGCGAGAAGTGCTAGTGCTCATAATAACTGGGTATTGTTTACTATTTAATCTTTTTTGAAAAGCAATAGCAGTTTGTCTCGTATTTAGCGGATCAAGCAATTCATCCGCATCGTCAATAATGATTGGCGTATTTTCGTTGTAAATGTTATTAATGTTTTGTTCGTATAGTGATTTTCCTGAATATATTGGCAGGTTTAAAGTTTTAGAAATTATTTTTAATATTGTTGTTTTGCCTTGTTTTCTACTTCCAATAACAGCGATATTTCCAAGGTGAATTGGTAATAGAGCAGGATATAAGTGTATGGTATCGTCTTGCAAACCAATAATAATATGCTTCGTATGAAATTCTTGAGTACGTAAACTTTGAGATATTTTTTGCTCCGAATTTTTGTATTTGTAATTATTTGAATACTCTGCAAGTTGTTTTGATGAAAGAATCGACGGCAATGGTTTGCTAAATAATTCTGGAGAATGATCATGATGGCAGAATCTACCAGCTAACTGTATTGCTCGTACTAAATGTGCAGGATTGCTGCTTTGAGCACATCGCAAAGCAGCTACTCCTTCTCCAATATTGTAATATGCGGCTCCTGGTGTATTTGGGCTTATTCTAGCTGCATGCGCTGTTCCTAATAATTCTTGCGATTGCATTCCGTCTCTAACTCTCAAGCAAATATTAATAGAAATATTAGCTTTCATATCTGCGCTTACTTGTACGAGTGGATTTTGAGTTCCAGCAATAATATGCATTCCCAAAGATCTGCCTACTGATGCAATTCGTATAAGACGAGGCATGTAGTCGGGAAGTTGATCTTTTAAAGCATGAAATTCGTCAATAACAATAAGCAATGAAGGCTCAGCTGGAGTTACTTGTGCAATATTATTACACCCATGATGAGCTACTAGTCTTTCTCGTCTATCTAGTTCTAGTTCGAGACCTTTTAGAGCGCGTATTGCGTGTTTAAGATTTAAATCTCCTACGTTTCCCATAGCATGTGGGAGTTTAGATAGTATGTCAAAAGTTGCTCCTCCTTTAAAATCCATAAAAACAAACCGTAGCTGCTGTGGGCCGTATTGAAAAGCCAAAGCTAAACACCAAGTCGTAAGAAGTACTGATTTACCAGAACCAGTTGTTCCAGCAACTAAAGCATGTGGTCCATTGTTAATTAAATCTAAATAGCAGTATCCATTATTGCTTATTCCAAGTGGAGCTATAAGGTGTTTAGTTTTTGAATTAGGTAAGTAGTTATAAATATTTGTATTTAGATTTTCCTTCATACTATTAGATTGGTTTTTTGTGTCGTATGTTCCTGCATTTTTTAACCATATTTGCAATACTTCTTTCCAGTGATGTTGCGTATTAGAAATTGCATTTCTTCTCATAAGTAATGTTTCTAAACTTACTGGTGTAATAGTATCTGGCAAACTTTCTACAGTTTGTTGATTATAAGTTAAGTTATTTGACGATTGCGTAGTGTTTAATAATTGAATTTGCTGATTTTGTTGAACACTTTGAATAGAATTTTTCTCAGATATGTATTGAAAAATTTGTGGAATAAGACTTGCTATGTACATCATAATGCTTGGAATAATCATGGTTAGCATCATCCAATTATTTTGCATCCATGCCATTATAGCCAATGCTATGTGAGCGAATATGGGAACTATACTCGCTGCCATCTGTACATGCATAAGTACTTTAGTTGTAGACATTCCTGTATTAGATTTGTTACTCATAAATGTATGAGACAATATTTTTGATTTTTGTGCAATACTTATGCAAGATTGTGGTTAAAAGATATGAGTTTAGTGCTTTCTAAGTTATGGTATCTAATTGAAGTGTTGCTTATACAACAATACTTCGAAATTATTGTTGCTCCGCAAGAGTTCCAACTGATCCAGGTTTATGAGTGCCTGATGCAAGTTGGTTGAATAAATCTAAGTTTTTAGCATCATCGAGAAGCACAGATGAACCAACTCCTGGAACTTGATAGTCAGGATTCGTCCAATATACTGTTCCAGATATGCCTGACGGTCCAGTTGCTTCTTTGAATGCTTGAGCCATTTCCCATAATGTTCCTGGATTGGTTTTCTCGTCAAAAATAACTGAAGCAAGTCCCGTTTCAGCAAGCTTTTTTACTTTTCCAAAATTCAATAATGTATTGTGATCTAAAGCTTTTTTCATAATAGCTGCAATAACCATTCGTTGACGTGCAGCTCGTCCAAAATCAGATTCTGGATCTGCGTATCGCATTCGCGAAAATGCTAACGCTGTATTCCCATCAACGTGATGGCATCCAGAAGTCCAATTTAACCCGCTAAACTTATCGCTTACGGTACGGTTGTAGCATAAATCAATGCCGTCTATAGCGTTAACAACATTAGTAAGACCGCCAAAACGTATTTCTGCAACATGGTCAATGCGATGACCTGTAATTTTTTCTATTGCTGCTGTTAATGCTTTATTTCCAGCTGCTTGCGCAACGCTATTAATTTTTACTTGTTCGCCATTTAAAGAAACAAGAGAATCTCGAGGAATAGAAATTAGAGAGCTGTGACCATTGCTCGGCTTTGTCAATACAAGAATAGTATCTGTTCTAAATCCTGTTATCTCTTTAGCTTCTTCGCCTTCTCTTTGATCAGAACCAAGAATAAGCCATGCTTTGCCTTGAGTGCTAGGAGTATTAGTAAGCCAAGTAGTGCGGTTAATTCTTGAGTCAACCCAGTTCCATGAATATACCCCAAAACCAGTTACACCTACTGCCAGAACAACAAAAAATGCAATAAATGCATGTAAAATTCTGTGCGGTTTGTGCGGTAGTATTTTTGCTGCACTTCCAACTGCTTTATTTATAGTTGTTGGAATACGCATTTGTGAAATAGAACTTGTGCGCGGTGCTGGTCTTGGTTGCAATTGCGATGTGTAAGAAACAGGTCTAGAAGAACATTGTTCTGGACTTTTTAAGATTCTTGTTCTTTGAGTTGTAGGCGCAAAAGACGGCGCTTGTGATGGAAGCGCATTAGACTCTATTTTGCCTCTTTTTACGCGTTTTGGAGTGAAACTAGGAGGCACGTTTGAGTTAGATGAATCGTTATTATGAGAAGGAGTGAAGATAGGTGGGTTTATATTATCTTCAGAAGGGTCCTCATACAATCTCGAATTCATGCATCCTCCAAAATAAGCATATGCGCCATATATCTTCAATGACTATGAGTATATAATATACAAGTTATGCTCGTACATTAATATTCATAGATTACATCTTGCTTAATTGTTTACTTTTTTCTAGGCACAGCGCAAAGTACATTGTTTGCATACTTGTCTGCAAAGCCAACGTATTGTCCTGTTTGTGGATCGTGAATAGTTCCATTTTCAGGATTTACAATTCCTCCAGTATTTGGATCAATAAGTTGTCCTTGAGAATTTTTTATTAATCCTGTTTTTGGATCAACATGTCCCATCTTCTTTGGATTTGTAGTTTTATTAAGTTTGTCGTTTTCGCTTATATTGCTATTGTCATCCGTATCTTCATTGTCTTGATCGTTCGTATCCTTAGGCGAATTATTGGCATTCTTTTTGTTAGTGCCGTTAGTTTTATGATTTAGCGATAGCGGTTTATTTTCACGCATTAAATCCCAAATATTGTCTGCTTCGTCAGACCATACAACACGATTTGGATCATAAGGATCTGGAATAACAGGAGTAGTACGAGCATAAATATGTGAAGAATCTAATTTACGCATGCTTAATGCCAAACCGACCAAAGTGGTAGGATTGGCCAAGCCTTCACTTATATTTAATGCTCCCAACGATGCTTTTGCAAGCTGGTAAAGCTCACTTGTCTGAGTAAATAAGTTTTTAGACAGTGCTTGATGTAAAAGCTGTTTAATCAAGTATTGCTGTCTTGTTGTTCGCATTATGTCAGAGCCATCGCTTGCTGTATCGTGGCGCATTCTAGCGTATTGAGTAGCAAGTCGACCATTAAGATGCTGCATTCCTTGTTTGAAATTTACACCCGTATAGGCATCGCGAGTTGCTGTTGGGATGCATACGGATACTCCACCAACTGCATCAATCATATTGCTTAATCCACTGAAATCAGCGACTATAAAATGATGTATATTTAAACCAGTAAGTGAATTAACAGCTTTTAACGAGCATGATGCTGCTGAGGCTAAATCTCCGCCTTGTGCATATCCTAAGGCGAAAATTGAATTAAACATCACATGTTTTCTTGCAGGAATATGTCCTTTTGTAGTGTCGCATGCTGGTGCGTTTACCATAGAATCTCGTGGAATAGAAACGATATTCATGTATGATCTATCTGCGCTAATTTGAACTACCATAGTAGTATCTGACTGATGATCACCAGTTTCACCGTCGTGTGTGAAGCTTTGATTGTTCCCATCTCGAGAATCTTGACCTAAAACAAGAAAAGTTACTGGTTTGCCTGCGTTAATATCAAGTGTCTGATTAGCTTCTGGATCTTTAGATATGACGTTTACAACTCTGTTACTTACAGCAGAAGAAAAATCTAACCACACTGCAGCTATGATTGTTGAAAAGAATGTAAGTACTGAAATAACAAGCATACACAGTATCTTGCGCGTGCGGTTAATCATTCTATAACCAAGACTATGATGAGGAGTTGAATTCCAATCTTCGCCTGGTTGGTACCGCATGCCTTCATGATACCGTGAAGTTGTCATCGTACCTTCTTTCTCAATAATGAGGAACCTTTTAGGTTGTGGCAATATCATTTCTTTTGCCATCGAATAAATCAATATTCAATGGACACATATAACGCGCCATTATAGTACATGGCAATGAGATTTATGACACCTGGTTGTGTTGAATATTATTTGATCTTTTAATGAAAATTTTAATAAGTTTAAGCAAATATTCTAATTAAATTTATATGGAATGCACTGGTTAATATGAACAAAAATATTAATAAAATATGTATAAATTTATTTAGAATTACGACTTGTGTTTTGGTGGATACATACCCCCTGCGTAAACTGGTAAGTATGGATTCGATAACCGCTCATAATCTTACATTTGAAGACGAAGTTTTACAGGTGCTGTCATCTGCGAAAGATGCGCATCCTCATGATGTGGATTCGTCCATTATGGCAATGATGTGTGTGGAGCGAGATACTCGTTTTTATGCTGATACGTTACATGCAGTACTAAGCCAATCAATTCTTCCTGGAACTTTGGTAATAGTCGATTGTGCTAGTCGAGTAAAGCAGACTATGCAAACGAATTTACAAATAAAAATTAATTCATCTATGCTTGCGGGAGCAATTAATACTAGAAAATCATTATTGCAGAATGCTAATAATATCGATTCCAATAATACAATTGATAGCGATTCAAAATATAGACCAAATACTAATCGCGTAAATAATGCTCGCGTAAACAATAGTGAAAATAAATCTGTACGCATAATTATTATTCCCATTTCTTATGCTCATTCTTTTGGAGATGCAATAGAAAAATCTTTGCGCAAGATTTTGCCTTGTGCAGGAGTTTCTGCATTATGGCTTTTGCACGATGATTCTCGTCCTGCAGACTTCCATTGCTTAGAATATTTGCGTGAAACTTGGCGCAATACTCCGACTGCATCAGTATTGGGAGCTAAACAAGTTGATTGGCAAGGAAATATCTTGCACAACGTTGGAATGTATGCTTGGCGTCACGGTGTTCATACTCTTACTGTTGACGGCGAGCCAGATCAAGAACAGTATGATGGGCGTGGAGATGTGTATGCAGTATCGCTAGCAGGTGCTTTAGTCACATTAACTGCATGGCAAACTTTACGCGGTACGCAACCATGGATGACAACTTTTGGCGAATCAAGAGATTTTTGTCGTAGAGTATGTCTATCTGGAGGTCGTGTTGTTGTAGTTCCTTCAGCTCGTATCGCACACAGGCGTGCAAGGTTAGAAGGTATCCGTACTCGTAACGGTGATGCTAGAAATCATAATAATTCAGGATCTAAATATGGTGTAGCAGCTTCTCTCGTAGCTAAGCAGCGTTACAAATACACTGATATTAGTATTTTTTTGTGGCCTCTTATATGGATTCTTAGTTTGCCTGCTTGTTTCGTTGGCGCTTTGCATTCGCTGTTTGCTAAACATCCTTATATAGCGTGGATCCGTCTGCTTTTGCCATGGCTTGCTATCATGCAATTACCTAGAGCAGTTTTTGCTCGCAGAAGGATTGCAAGGAATACTCGTGTTCCATTAAAGCGACTTGTTCCTCTTATCGCAGATCGTCATCAAGTTGCACGTTGGCGTGATCGTAGTTCTGCTTTCCAAGCTCAACAGCATTTCGTGCTGTTAAGTCCTCTAGCGAAACGGCATTTGCATATTCGAGTGTTGCGTAGGTGGAGTGCTGTTATTCTTGCGTCTCTTCTTCTTTTTGCAGTCATATTGAATTTATATGGCTCTCCATGGCGTGAAATTTTAAGTGGCGCTTCTTGGAATGCGCAGCAATGGTTACCAACGGGTGCAGATTTCAATCAACTATGGAATTCTGCTATTGGTGCATGGGTTCCTGATGATGGTTTTGGACCTGCAATTCCTCCAGCACCATGGCTAAGTATTTGGGCAATCGCATCAACTGTGGTTGGCGCTAACCCGTTATTGGCTGTCACATTAATGTTCTTCTTAGCTGCTCCAGCTATGTGTTTAAGTTTTTGGGCTCTTGCTGGCGTATTTACGCGCTCGGATACTGTACGTGTATGCGCTGGTATTTGCTGGACTATGATTGCTATTGCTTTTGGTTTGTTTGCACGCGGTGATTTGCCAATGTTAATGACTATGGCATTTTTGCCTGCAGCATTTGCTTTTGCGTTCCATGCTGTTGGAATGTACGTAACAGAAGATCCTGTGCGTCCTGTTAAATCCACTCAATGTGCAGCATGCGCAGCATTATGCTTTATGGTTCCAGTAGCTGCAGAACCGCAGCTTGTTTTGCCTCTTATTGTTATTTTTATTGCAGCGTTTATTATGGTACGCTCTCATCGTATTATGTTTGCGCTTATGCCTATACCATCGATAATTGTTCTGCTTCCTACAATAGGAAGTGCTATTAGATATGGCGGATCTGGAATGTGGCGTCAATTGTTCTCTAGTATGGCTTTGCCATTGAGAAGTGTGCAAGGTGCTCCACGCGTAAGCGATTACGCTGATGTTTTGTTGCACGCTTTTAATATGGCTTCTCCTAATGTTGAAATTAATATGCCATTGATGAGCTTAAGAACAATAATAATGGTAATTTTTGCAATTCTAGCTGTTGTTATGGCTGTTACGTCATTAACTTTGCCTTTTGCTTTGCGAGTTTCTCGAATGATGTGGGTTGTGATTATTTCCGGAATGCTGTTATCTCTTATTGCTGCTCGTGTTGTAGTTGCATCCGATATTTCGGGACCTGTTGCTGCAAGCGTTTTGCCTGGAGTCGCATTATCTACTGTCGGCATTTTATCTTGTATGTGCATGGTTGCCGGTCAAGCTGTTCGACGCTTTGAGCCACTACGTACTTCGAAGGAATCTGAGTCCCAAATTTTTGATAACTATAAAACTCGTGCAAGTAGACGTGCTGCAATGCGTCGTTCTGCGGCACAATTGTTGCAGCACATAATTCGCGTAGCACGCGCTGTTCTTGCAAGTGGCATGTTGACTATGGCGGTTCTTTTGGGTCTTTTTGCTGTATTGAGCGGACCTGCTACATCTATTTGCGCAAATAACAATGAGCTCCCTATGGTTGTTTCTGATTATTTGCGAAAAGACGATACTCGGCGAATACTTGCTTTAAGAGCTCAAAGTATCCATGATTTGTCAATCTCTATTATGCGAACATCTAAGGGAGATGCAATAGACGAATCTCCAGCACTTCGTGTTAGACAAGTAATGTTTGGTGATTCATCAAGTAATAAAGCAATATATCGCGCCTCAGCACAATTGTTATCTCATGCAGATAATGGCGCAATTTCAACGTTAAAGCAACTTGGAATTGGCGGTATTTATATTGTTAATAGTTCAGAAAATAAGCAGGTTTCCCATAAAACTTCTATGTCAATACAACAATTGTTACATCCTTCTGTGCAAACTGTAAGTAATGTTAACAAAGAAGCTACTGAACAATTAATTGCACACGTTAACGCTTCTGACGGTACACAATTGGTTGTTTCATCACGGCAAGGAACTTATTGCAGATTTGATGGTGTGCCTGATTCTAAGTCGTTGTCTTCTACATCTCCGTATTATCGATCTAGGCCTCTTGCGTGGAGAGTTCCTTGGATTATTGTTTCTTCTATGGTATTACTGCTGTACTGTATTGTTGCCGTGCCTCGATTTGGCAGACATGCAATGATAGAACGTTCAGATGACAGGCATGAGGAGGAATTAGATGAACTGGCATAAAAATCCTCATGAGGGCTCTAAGCATGGTGAAGTAAATGCAGATGTAGATATTAATCGCAAGAACAAAATAGTCAGTATTGTCTCACTTGCTATTTTTAGTGCAATAATACTTATTGCTTCTGCATGTGTTGTTGCATTATGCCTACCAATGCCTCACTTTGTAGATAATCCTAATACTCCATCTAGTGGCGTTATAAGTAGTGTTGGTTCTACTCGTTTGCAAACTATTTGTCCTATTCGATTGTCTCTTCCAGATTTGACTCAATATGGTGATAGCGAATATAACGAATCAGAAGGCGATTTACAATCTTCTGCTCGTTATGGTGCTTTTGGAGATGTGTATAGTTCTAGCTTGCGTAACATACGAGATAACAATGATCAATCTATTACGTTGAATTCAAAATCAACTGATGATGATACGTCAGCTTTTATTGCTAACAATAATGTAAATCATGACGCTCAAGTTCTAGAAGGACATTTATCACGAGTTGGATCTGGCACTGGAATATCTGCTTCCATGGTTTCATGGGCTACTAAAGGTGACGTAAAAGGTTTATCTGCAACTACCTGTTCCATGCCGTCTATGAAACAGACATTCCTAGTTCCAGAATCTGCTGATGGAATTTCTATTCGTTTAGAAGCATTTAATGCTGCTTCAAAATCTACTGTTGTTCGTGTTAAAGCTTGGTCTGCAGAACATGGCAACAATCAGTTAAATCTTTCTACAGGAAGTGCTTTTACTGTTCCTGCTCGTTCTCACGCATATTTTGATCTTGCTGCTGCTTCTCCTAAGACTTCTGGATTATACGTGCAAGTTGAAAGCGAGCAGACACCTATAGCATCATTTGTAAAAGTCGTTCATATGAGTGGCTTATCTGTAAAAGGTGTAGATATTGTTCATGAATTAAGCACTCAATCTAACACAAATATTCTTTCAGGTATTAGTGAAGGCGATCAATCTAAGTTATATGTATGGCCAAATAAAGATGGTAATGTAACACTTTCATGGATGAATGATACAGGTTCTAAAGAAGTAAAGAATTTGACGTTAAAAGCACACCATTTGCAAGTTGTCGATCTTGGAAAAGTTCCAGAGCATGTTAATGCTTTGAGCGTAAGTGGAGATGTTCCTACTCAAGTAATGATGTCTATTACTAAAGATGGCAAAGATAATCAGTCAGATGTAGCTTTTATTACACCATCTAACGTGCAAGGTAGTGGCGCAATTGTTTCACCTGTTTCTGCTAATGAAACAGCTCTATACCTTTCTTCTTCAAGCGATAAAGATACTTCTGTGCGTTTGCAAGGATTTGATTTAAATGGTGTATTAGCTGCTACAAAAAACGTAACGATTCCTGCGAATGCATCTTTAAGAATTCCTGTTTCAGACATTTCGCACGATGTAGTTATGTTTATTGCGAAATCGCATAGCAAAGTTTCTTTGTCTGCCCGTATTCATAAAGATGAAATCGATAAGGCTGGTATAGCAGGTATTTCTTGGCTTTCTGCGCAATCTTTGGAGCCGCAAGAAATGAAGGTATACGTTAAAACTGACAATCATATTGTGCAATAATACGAATAAAAATATTGCTATAAGCGACTATAAATTAATTAAAATACTTGATAATTTTAATTAATTTAAAAATTGTTTACAGACCCCAATCTGGATCAATTTCTTCTGGTCTGCGACCGTATAGTTCTGCTAAGCGTTGCACAAGCTCATCTCTGATAGCATATTGAAGTTCACTTCTGCTGCTTACATGAGTGCATAGCGGAAGCCTATACAATACAATTCTAGATTGCATACCACGGCTAGCTGGAAACGCTTGTGAAAGTATTCTGCGGTTTTGTTCCCATAACAGTGGTTGTGAAGGTGGCACATCTTCTACTGCAAATTGAACGTCTTTAGTTAATGCTCTCCAAGCACTGTTAAGACGTCTAATTTGAGCCGCTACCATAGCATCGAACATTCCGCTAGCGGTTCTATATTGTGGCAGGCGAGTACCAAATATTGGTGCCCTAAGACCTCTACCATGCCTATTTCTATAGTGACGTTCTTCCCAAATTAGACCTGTCATGCTTCCACTTTACGAGAAGGCTAGGGCAATAATATGTAAATAATTAATATGCGGTGTGTGAAATACGCTCACACTATAGAATACTGTATATATGGTTTTAAAAGTCAGGAGGATTTGTAATGCTCAAACCAATAGTGCATGATTGGAATGAGTTTAATCTTGACTTGAGCATTGCTGAATCGTCTCTTATTGCTTTTGATTTAGATAACACACTGGCATGTTCTAAAAAACCTATGCTTAAATCGATGGCTGAATCATTAAGTAAGCTGATTGATATAATTCCTGTTGCTGTAATAACAGGTGGCTGCTTAGAGTTAGTTAAGAAGCAAATTTTAGATATGCTAACTACTGGCACTAATCTTAAAAATATTCACATAATGCCTACTAATGGAACTAGTTATTATCGTGTGAATAATGACATGTCATTGCAATGTGTTTATGAGCATAGTATCGATTTTAAGCAAGCGCAATGCGTTATTGATGCAATACACAAGTGTGCAAAAAATATGGGCGTTTGGAAAGAACCCGGCGATCCAATGCTGTGGGGAGAACAGATAGAGAACCGCGGTAGTCAAATTACTTTTTCGGCACTAGGACAACTAGCTCCTATTGAATATAAAAAAACTTGGGATCCTAGCGGTTGTTTGAAAGCTCAACTTGCACAAAGCATTTCTCAAGCTTTACCTAATTTTGCTGTACGCGCTGGAGGAGATACTAGCATCGATATATACAGGCGCGGTGACGATAAAGCTCAAGCTTTGCGAATGCTATCTCAATATTGTGATTTTAATATTGAAAAAATTACTTTTATTGGCGATCGTATGTATCCTGGAGGAAACGATTATCCTACTGCCTTTACAGGAGCGTTAGTTGTTAAAGTAAGTAATCCTTCGGATACCTTAGAGCTTTGTAATAAGGTACTTAATATTTTAGAAATATAGAATTTTATTAATTTTTCATTTTAAAATACCTTTTATCCACAATAACATTTTTTATTTGCATAGTTAATAAGCGATCGCATATGCTGTCATTATGGTTGGGAGACGCAAGGTTATAAACCACCAAAACAAAAAGAAGTATAGAAGCGTGACATCTCATGGGGGATTAGCATGTCACGCATCTGTACCTTGTGGTGTATGTGAAAACAAGGATGTTGATTCTGTAAATTGGCGTTTTGCTACTTGGAAGAATGTAGCGATTGCTTTATTTAATTTATTTTTGCCTCGCGCATGTGCAGGCTGTGATACTCCAGACTATATATTGTGTGACAACTGCAAGAAAGCGTTGCAATGCTGGAAACGTGTACCATTTACCAGAACACTATGTGGATATCGCTACGCTTGCGGCTTGTATTCTACGGTTGTTCGTCGCGCAATATTGTTATGGAAGGATCATTTCGATATTGCATGTGACAAAATATTTGGTGAACTTATTGGCGATTTAGTAGTAGAAGTTATATCTAAATTTTTGCGCTCGCATTCTTGTTATATAAGTGAAAATCCTATATTTGTTATACCAGTTCCGTCATCTAAGTATTCATCAAGACATCGTGGGCGTAAACATATGTTGCCTGTTGCAAATTGTGTTGCTAAACGATTGTGTAATAGTGGCATTAGGGCATACGTTTTAGATATTGTAAGTATGAATGCTAGAATTACTGCGAAATCAGTGCAAACTTCCGGTTTTCGTGGAAGGTCTAACAGAATTTCTAAAGCGTTTAGCATCGATTTCAAAGAATTGAGAAAGCAAAAGTCTGAAAATCAACGCGAGTACAAAGCTATTGTATTGGATGATATTGTAACTACTGGCTCAACTATGAATAGCTGCGTTTCAACTCTACAGAGTAGTGGAATTACTGTTTTGGCATGCTTTTCTTTAGCGTGTGTATGCAATAAGGATGATCGTACAGCAGATTACGAATGTTAGTTTACTATTGTATTGCTATAGTTTAGCGGAAGCGTAATCTCAAAGTTTGGACCACGCTTATCGTCTACTACTTTTACAGTTCCATGGTGCAATTGTGCAGCCCAACGAGCAATTGACAATCCTAATCCTGTTCCTCCTGATTCTGTGCCAATTCGCTGATTTCCTTTAACAAATCTTCTGAAAATATCGGCGCGATCTTCTTGAGGAATTTGTTCTCCAAAATTCACAACATTACATATTACAGAGTTTTGGTTGTGATTAATATGAGCACTTATAAGGACACGAGTTCCATCATCTGAATGTTTTAGAGCGTTGGAAATAATATTAGTAAAAAGTTGCGAAAGGCGAGCTTGATCTCCTGTTAATTCAATCTCATCATTAATTTGAACTTCAATATTATGATTATGACCTGAATCAGCTATTTCTAGTGGCTCAATAATTTCGTCAATAAAGTCTGTGAAATTAAATGAAGTTATATTAAGGCTTTCCGCACCTGCTTCAACTCTAGATAAATCAAGAAGGAAAGTAATAAGATCAGCGAGTCTATGAGTTTGGTTTAATATAGCTTCCATATTAGATGGAGTAGGATCAACAACTCCGTCTGCAAGATTTTCAAGCATTGCTTGTAAAGCAGAAACAGGAGTGCGTAATTCGTGACTTACGTTTGCTATAAGCTCTCTACGCATCTGATCTGCATGTTCAAGTTCTTCTGCCATTTCATTAAATGCAAGAGTTAATTTACCTACTTCGTCACGACGATTTTCTACAGCAACTCGTACAGAGTAGTCGCCATCAGCCATGGCTTCTGCAGCATTTTTCATTTGACGAAGTGGTGCTGTAAGTCCTCTAGAAAAAATGTATGTAATTCCTAGAGCAACAATAAGCGTTAATGGCATTGCAATCCAGCCATTTAGACCAGTTTTAAGTAAAAACCATGCCATTACAAAAGCAATTGCTGTTGCAAAAACAATAATTGCCGAAAGTTCAATTTTTAGAGATGAAAAAAATCCGACAGGTCTATTTGGATAATTATGCTTTATAGAAGAATTCGTAAATCGAGTTTTTGACTTATTTCTAAGTTGAGGATTTGAGTTTTTATTTAATAAATTACGTTGCTTAGTATTTTTATATTGTTCAGAATTAGCAGTATCTATTTTATTTTTTAATACCATTTACGAATTTTCCGAAGCTAAAGTGTTGTAACTATTTACTATTTATGAAAGTTATAACTATTTATGAAACTTGTGATTGCAGAACTTTGTCGTAATCACTAATAGGTGGCTCGAATGCGTATCCTATTCCGTGTACAGTACGAATCCATTCCGATCCAATTTTATGCCTTAAAGACTTAATGTGCGAGTCCACTGTGCGAGTTCCAGAGGCATCTGGCCAATCCCACACCTCTTCAAGTAACTCTTCACGCTTAAATACGGTATGAGGATGACGAGCTAGAGTAGCGAGCAAGTCAAACTCAGTTGGTGTAAAATGTACCTCTTTGTCGTTTAAAGTTACAAGTCTTTGACGAGGTCTAATAATAAGTGACCCAAAATTAATTGTTCGTTCATGTTCCATTGTCTTTGCTATTTGCGATGCGCGTTCTACGCGTCTCAGCAATGCTGCGCAACGAGCAATTAACTCACGTGGCGAAAATGGTTTAGTCATGTAATCATCTGCGCCTGCGCTTAAGCCAACAATTTTATCGGCTTCTGCATCGCGTGCTGTTAACATGAGGATAGGAACAGGCATTTTGGAGATAATTCGTCGAGTTGCTTCAATCCCATCCATAATAGGAAGCATAACATCCATAATTATGAGATCGGGTTTTAGTTGTTCAGCAGCTCTAACAGCAGACGCTCCATCTGCAGCGACTCTTGCTCTCCAGCCTTGTGCAGTAATGCGTTGTGCAATTGCTGTAGCAAGATCTGGCTCATCCTCAACAACGAGAATCGTACGAGCATTTACGCTAGCTGATGGAGCGTTTAGCATATTTTAAAAAGACCTTTCAGTGTTGTACTGGTTTCAAGAATACCGCACCTAACGCTGGAACAGTGATTCTTGCAGAGTATGGTCGAGAATGATACTCTTCAGCAGCAGCAGTGAATGTGCCGTTGTGAATATTAGATCCGCAATACTTTGCATCATCAGTTGTGAGTATCTCTTCCCACTGTCCACCTTTTGGTAGCGCAACCTGATAGTCTTGCCAAGCTTGACCTGAGAAGTTTACTACTACAACGATTTCTTCTCCGTCGTCGCCAATACGCATGTAGCTTAAAGTATTGTGATCGGAATCGTCGCTTGTAAGCCACTGGAAACCATCAGGAGTAAAGTCTTGACTCCAGAATGCACGAGAGCTCTTATACAGAGTATTCAAATCTGCAACAAGCTTTTGCACACCTTGATGGAACGGCCATTGCAGCTCATTCCAGTTAAGCGAAGTATTGAAATTCCATTCGCTGGATTGTCCAATTTCTCCACCCATGAACAGAAGATTCTTTCCTGGATGAGACCACTGGTATGCAAGCAATGCGCGTAATCCTGCGAATTGTTGCCATTCGTCGCCTGGCATCTTTCCAAGTAACGAACCCTTACCGTACACAACTTCATCGTGGCTTAATGGCAACACATAATGCTCAGAGTATGCATAAACCATTGAGAATGTAATTTCGTTATGATGCCAACGACGGTTAATTGGTTCTTCTTTAAGGTATTGCAAAGTGTCGTGCATCCAGCCCATATTCCACTTCAAACCGAATCCTAAGCCGCCCATATCGGTTGGTGCAGTTACGCCTTGGTAAGCAGTGGATTCCTCAGCAATCATCATGATGCCAGGATTATTCTTGTATGCAGTTGCGTTTGCTTCCTTAATGAAGTCAATTGCTTCAAGATTTTCGCGTCCGCCGTAGATGTTTGGTCTCCACTGTCCTGCTTCACGGCTGTAATCCAAGTAAAGCATTGAAGAAACTGCGTCAACGCGCAACGCGTCAACATGGTATTCGTCAAGCCAGAAGCAAGCATTAGCAACCAAGAAGTTACGAACTTCATGACGACCAAAGTTGAAGATGTAAGTACCCCAATCAGGATGCTCGCCTCGCATAGGATCAGGATCCTCATACAATGCTGTGCCATCAAAACGACCGAGTGCAAAGTCATCCTTAGGGAAGTGAGCTGGAACCCAATCCATAACGACGCCAATACCTGCTTTATGGAGTTTATCTATCAAGTACTTAAAGTCATCAGGGGAGCCAAGGCGAGAATCGACTGCATAATAACCTGTTACCTGATATCCCCAAGACCCAGAGAATGGATATTGCGTCAGCGGCATGAACTCGACGTGAGTAAAGCCTTCTCTTTGCACATAATCAACTAAATGATCAGCAAGTTCGCGATAATTACCCAGATCGCGATTCCAGCTGTTAGCTTGCACTTCGTAAATGCTTATTGGACCGTTGTGAGCGTCTGTTTTTGCGCGCTTATTCATCCAATCGGTATCGTGCCACTTAAACTCAGAATCAACAACAACAGATCCTGTGTTTGGTGGAACTTCATGAGAGCGCTCCATCGGATCGGCTTTCATAATCCAATTACCAGATTGCGTAAGAATTTCGTATTTATATACTTCGCCCGCTGTAACTCCTGGAATAAAAAGTTCCCAAATGCCAGAAGAGCCGAGCGAGCGCATAGCGTGGCGACGACCATTCCAGTAATTAAAGTTACCAACTACGCGTACTGCACGAGCATTTGGTGCCCACACTGAGAAAGCAGTACCAGTAACTTTCTTTACCATCTTTCCAGTTTCAGGAGATATAAGCCCCCATGAATCTGTTATTGTTTTGACATGTGCGCCTAATGCTTCCCAAAGACGTTCATGACGACCTTCTCCAAATAAGTACATGTCAAGTTCGCCAACTTGAGGCAAATAACGATAAGGATCGTCATCTGTGGATTCAGAACCGTCTATTTCCACAGTGTAAACGCGATAACTAGGAACAGACCAAGACTTTGTTTTTGTGTGCTTTACTGCAGGAATAACAGCTGTAAAGATGCCGTTATATTCGTGTTTAGCTTCGTATTCACCGTTCTTAGTAAGAATAACAACTCTCTTTGCCATAGGGCGCAATACGCGGACGGTTACAGTGTCGGCACCTTTGCCAGTTCCAAGGTGACCTCCGAGAACCTCATGTGGATTGTAATATTCTGCATTGCTCACCGCAGCTAATACGTCCTGTCGGACTGGGACTGCGACTGCATCTTCATTGATGTTAGTAACTGTACTCATGCTGACTATCATACATGCTTTATTGCTGTAAGTCGCGTGTGTTTCGCGCTATTGTGAAAAAAATATGAAAATTTTTTCAAGTCGTGACCTTATGGGAAACTGTTATGAGTTTTTCTGTGCATACGGAGGGTTCTGTGGAATATCAAGTCGGCGATATGGTCGTCTATCCTCGTCATGGTGCGGCTCGTGTTGAAGAAATTAGTGAGCGCACCGTAAAAGGTGTAACTCGTCAATATTTACGATTGGTAGTGTTATCATCTGATGGTTTAGAAATTAACGTACCTGTCGATAATGTTAAAAAAGTTGGCGTGCGAGACATTGTTGGAGCGCAAGAAGTTGCAAAAGTTTTTGAGATTTTGCGTACTCCAATAGTTGAAAAAGAAATGAATTGGTCTAGACGCTACAAGCTTAATGTAGAGAAGATTGCTACTGGCGATGTTAACAATATTGCTGAAGTAGTTCGTGATTTATCTCAGCGAGATGTTGATGAGCATGGTTTGTCTGCAGGAGAAAAGCGAATGCTTGCTCGCGCTCGCAGTATTTTAATTTCCGAAATTGCTTTGTCTGAAAAGATTGATGAGATTGAGGCGGAGCGACTTTTAGATGTGAATCTTGGATACAAGGAGCCTCAAAAAGGCGATGAAAATCACCATACTGTAGCTCCAGAAGAGCCTGCATCGCGAACTTTAGCGCTGTTAGAAGAGCGTAATAAGAAATCTAAGAAAAAGTGATTTGCGTTATGCAAAATAAATAGATATTAATTGTTCATATTATTTTAAGCCCTTCTAAACGTTGGTATATTGGCGAGTTAGAAGGGCTTTTGCTTATATATTTGCTTACGTATTTATTGTATGTTTTGCTTTTGTTCTTGCTTAAAACAGATAATAAAAAATCCTTGCATTTACAAAATGCAAGGATTTTTTATTTTAACAGATTCACCTAAATTTACTTACCTGGATCTTGTTGACCTTGGTTAGAATTTTTAGGATCGGTATTCTTTGCTACGTGTGGCTTCTCAGTGATTGGCTTTTTCTGAGGCTCTTTGTCATCAATGTCTTTACGCATATCCTTTGTTGCTTTTACAGCATTATGTAGGTCGTCACAAATCTTCATAATCCATTTATCAAGCTGATCTGCGTATTTTGGCATAAGTTCGCTTACTCGCACTGTGGACGTATAGCTGCGTCCTGCGATTCCGTTTAGCAAGTTTAGAACATCGTTTCCTTGTTGGCTATCGCTAATCAACACATCGATTTTGCGACCTTCAATAAGCTTCTGAAACTCCTCAACGCTTGAATGTTCTGGTTCATTATTGTTATTTAGTGCGTCAGCATATTCTTTAGGTGAGCTATCTTTCAAATTGGCATCAGACATTAGCCAGAAAAGAATAGGAGATGTAGAAGCATACTTTGCGTTACCATTTTCTTTAGAGAAATCACTTAAGTAGGTGGTTAATTTCTTTTCCTTTTCCTGCCATTGTGCTAGTCGCTTAGAAAAAGCTTGTTTTTTTGATGGCAAAACTTTGGAGAAGGTGTCAGCCATGGCAGATGCCATTGCGTCCCTAGCATCGTGAGAAAACCAAAGATATGGATTGTCTCCGTTAAGTGCTCCTACAGTACCTGCTGCACTAAGCACTTCAGCTTTAGCTGGGTGTACTTTGTTTGCCCAATCATCGTAGCCTGCACCATTTGTAACTAATACTTGTGCATTCTGCATATTTTTTAAATCTTTTGAGCTAGGTTTAAACGACGATATGTCTGTATCTGAGCCAGTCATAACTGATTCAACTTTGACGTCAGAGCCACCGATCTCTTGAGCTAAGCTACCCCAGGTGTCAACAGTGGATACAACAGAAATATTTGTTGCAGCTTTTGGTTTTTCTTTTGGTTTTTCCTCAGTTTTTCCACAAGCTGCAAATCCAAGTATTACTGCAGAAGCAATAAGGCATGTTATGGCAGTTTTTCCAAACTTCTTTACTGCACAAAGAACGGTACGCATCACTGTGACTCCTCCCGTGATAATGGTGCGTCGGCGCACGCAAAATTGTTAGTCGACCCATATCTTCTATACTTCACGATAGCCTATCCTTACGAATTGTGCGAGTTGGGAGGAAATTTTTTATGGCTATTGTGTTAGATGGTAAAGCTTTAGCTAGTAAAATTAAAAAAGATTTGGCAGCGCGCGTTGCTATTTTACATAAAAAAGGCATTAATCCAGGTTTGGGTACGTTGCTTGTAGGTAGTGATCCTGGTTCGTTGAAATATGTTGCTGGTAAGCATCGTGATTGCGAAGAAGTGGGGATTAATTCTATTCGTTGCGATCTGCCAGAAGATGCTAGTGAAGATGAGATTCTTGCTGCTTTACAGAAATTAAATAATGACCCTCTTTGTACTGGATTTATTGTGCAACTGCCATTGCCAAAAGGAATTGATGTTCAAAAAGTTATTTCTTCTATTAATCCTGCAAAAGATTGTGATGGAATGCATCCGTATAATTTGGGTGAACTTGTTACGCATATTTCCGGTAATATTACAACACCTTTGCCGTGCACGCCGCGTGGAATTTTAGCTTTGCTTGATGAGTACGGTATTGAACTTTCTGGTAAGGAAGTTTGTGTGCTTGGTCGTGGCATTACGGTTGGACGTACTATTGGCCTTCTTTTAACCCGCAGGGGAGTAGATGCAACTGTTACGTTGTGCCATACACATACTCGGAATGTGCAGGAGATTATGCGTCGTTCTGATGTAATAATTGCCGCAATGGGTTGTGCTGGTTTTGTTAAGCCAGAAGATATTAAACCTGGTGCTGTTCTTGTTGATGTAGGCGTATCTCGTGTTTTTGATGAAGAAGCTGGTAGATACCGCGTAAAAGGTGATGTTGATTCAGCTTGTCGCGAAATTGCTGGAGCGTATTCTCCGAATCCTGGTGGAGTAGGTCCGATGACTCGAGCTATGTTGCTGGCGAATGTTGTAGATATGGCTGAGCGAGCAGTTAATTGCAAATAAAATGCGACACGCCCGAAGTAAAACGTAAATTTTGGCTATGCCTGTATATAAAATCGACAAAGCGTGTGCATGGCATACATGCGTAACGTAAATACATAATTAAATATCGAGTAATATCCACCCCAAGAAGAAACCACTAATAACTAATGGCAGAGAATAATAACGAAGTCGCCAAGGTTGCGATTAATGATATTGGCACCGAAGAAGACTTCATCAAGGCAGTCGATTCAACCATCAAGAATTTTGATGATGGTGATTTAGTTGAAGGTACCGTCGTAAAGATTGATCACGACGAAGTATTGCTGGACATCGGCTACAAGACTGAAGGTGTAATTCCTTCCCGTGAACTTTCCATCAAAAAAGACGTTGATCCAGATGATGTTGTCGAGGTTGGCGACACCATTGAAGCCCTTGTTGTCACTAAGGAAGACAAGGAAGGACGTCTTATTCTCTCCAAGAAGCGTGCACAGTATGAGCGTGCTTGGGGTGACATCGAGAAGATTAAGGATGCAGACGGCATCGTTGAAGGTACCGTTATTGAGGCTGTTAAGGGCGGCTTGATCGTAGATATCGGTTTGCGTGGCTTCTTACCAGCATCCTTGGTTGAAATGCGTCGCGTTCGCGATCTTTCTCCATACATTGGTCAGAAGATTAAGGCTAAGATTCTTGAGCTCGATAAGAACCGCAACAATGTTGTGCTTTCTCGTCGTCAGTTCCTCGAGGAAACTCAGTCTGAAGTTCGTGAGACCTTCCTCTCGCAGCTTAAGAAGGGTCAGATTCGTGAAGGCGTTGTGTCTTCTATCGTAAACTTCGGTGCATTCGTTGATCTCGGCGGTGTTGACGGTCTCATTCACGTTTCTGAGCTTTCTTGGAAGCATATCGATCACCCATCTGAGGTTGTTAAGGTTGGCGATAAGGTTACCGTTGAGGTTCTCGACGTTGATCTCGATCGCGAACGTATTTCCCTTTCCCTTAAGGCAACTCAGGAAGATCCATGGCAGCGCTTCGCTCGCACTCATGTTCCTGGACAGGTTGTTAAGGGTAAGGTCACCAAGATCGTTCAGTTCGGCGTGTTTATCTCCGTTGAAGATGGCATTGAGGGCTTGGTTCACATTTCTGAGCTTGCAAACCGTCACGTAGAGAATCCAGAAACTGTTGTTAAGGCAAATGAAGACGTATTCGTCAAGGTTATTGATGTTGATCTTGATCGCCGTCGTATTTCCCTCTCCTTGAAGCAGGCTAATGAGGCTGTTGATCCAAATTCTGAAGATTTCGATCCAGCTCTTTACGGTATGCCAGCTGAGTACGATGCTGAAGGCAACTACAAGTACCCAGAAGGCTTCGATCCAAACACTAACGAGTGGATGGCTGGTTACGAGCAGCAGCGCGAAGAGTGGGAAGCTCAGTATGCTGCAGCTCACGAGCTTTGGGAAGAGCACAAGGCTTTCGCTGCTAAGGAACTTGCAGCTGCAGCAGAATCTGCTGCTGCTGACGGTCAGCAAGAAGAAGCTGAAAAGAAGCCAGCTAAGGAAGAAAAGAAGGAAGAAGTTGCTTCCAACTATTCTTCTGAAACAACTAGTGAAGGTGCTTTAGCTGATTCTGATCAGCTCGCAGCTTTGCGCGAACAGCTTTTAAGCGAAAAGAAGTAGTTTTCTACTAAAAGCGTATGAACGAAATGCCCTGGTGAGTAATCATCAGGGCATTTTGTTCATTGCGATTATCACAATGTGCTCTAAATACTCTGATTTTATAATTTATATTCTGTAATTAAATGTGAGTACAACAAATTTTCTTTTAAGAAGCACGATTATATGATTTTGTTAAAGCATTAATTAAGTTATTAAAAGGATTGGTGAAAATTATGAGTACATTTGATAACAATCAGAAGAATGCTCAGTTCCCTTCATACGATGGGAATAATTCAGCGAATAATGCTACTTTAGTAAGTTCTCGACATAAGCTTGCTGCCGGTCTTTTAGCGATTTTTGTAGGTGGTTTAGGGATTCACAATTTCTACCTTGGTTTTAAAGGCAAGGCTATTGCCCAATTGTTGATTTCTGTTCTTTCTATTGGTTTGCTTGCAGGTATTTCGATTATATGGTCATGTGTTGAAGGAATTTGCATTCTTTGCTCAAAGCCTGGGACTAAGTGGCATAAAGATGCTGATGGTGCAGAATTACAAGATTAACCATTTGTTTTCTTTTAATAACAATGCCCTGGTAATTATTTACTGGGGCATTACTTATAATTTATATATGACAATAATGCGGATTGCGGTAACAGGCGGAATTGCAGCCGGAAAATCTACTGTAGTAAACCATTTGCGTTTGCTTGGTGCGTTTGTTATTGATTACGATGTTTTAGCGCGTAAAGTAGTGGAACCGGGAAGCGCAGTATTGCAACAAATAGTAGGTATTTTTGGGGAAAATGCTGTTAAGAATGATGGTTCTTTAAATCGTGCGTTTATTGCAGAGCATATTTTTGGAGATGGCTATGAACGTAAGCAAGCATTAAGTAAGATTGAGTCTATAATTCATCCTGCTATTTATGATTGCGCAAAGCTTTTAGAAAGCGAGTATATTAGTAAAATTTCTAAGGAAAATTGCAATGCTAAAGAAAATCGCAATGAGGTAAGCAGCGTAAGCTCGGTTATTGTGCACGACATTCCACTTCTTGCGCAAGTAATCGACAGCATTCCATTTAGTTTTGATCATATTATTACTGTTGAAGCGCCTCAAGAAATTCGCGTTAAGCGAATGATAAGCGAGCGGAACATGACTGAGAGTCAGGCTTTAGCGCGCATAAATAGTCAACTTCCAAGTAAAGTTCGAAAAGATATGGCGGATTTTGTAGTTGATTCCACTAAACCAATGGAATCTATGCTTAACAGTGTTGACGATACGTTGAAATCATGGTTGCGCGAAATAAACAATAAAAGTGCTGAAATTGCGAAACTGGGGAAGTAAAAGATTATGTCGAATAAAATTCAGCGCACAAACAAGCCTTTTGTAGTAAAAGCGCCGTATGCGCCTTCGGGTGACCAGCCGCAAGCAATCGAAGAGTTAGCGAATCGCATTGAAAACGGAGAAAACGACGTTGTTTTAATGGGTGCTACTGGAACTGGTAAAACTGCTACAACCGCTTGGCTTATTGAGCGTTTGCAACGACCGACACTTATTATTGAGCCGAATAAAACTTTGGCAGCTCAGCTTTGCGCGGAATTTCGCGAGCTTATGCCAGATAATGCCGTGAGCTATTTTGTGTCTTATTACGATTACTATCAGCCGGAAGCGTATATTCCGCAAACAGACACGTATATTGAAAAAGATTCGAATATTAACGACGATGTTGAGCGGCTTCGTCATGCTGCTACAGCGAATTTGCTTACTAGACGCGATTGCGTTGTTGTGGCTACTGTTTCTTGCATTTATGGACTCGGTACTCCAGAGGAGTATGCCGAGCGAATGCTTATGCTAAGCGTTGGCGAGCAACTTGAGAGAGATGATTTATTGCGTCAATTTGTGAGTATGCAATACAAACGCAATGACATTGCCTTTACGCGCGGAACTTTTAGAGTGCGTGGTGACACAGTTGAGATTATTCCAGTGTACGAAGAATTAGCTGTGCGAATTGAGTTCTTTGGTGACGAAATCGACAGAATTACCATGTTACATCCTCTTACAGGAGAAGTAATTCGCCAGGAGAGTAGTGTTCATATTTTCCCAGCATCTCACTACATTGCAGGACCGGAGCGCATGGAACGCGCGTTAGAGGCGATTGAAAAAGAGCGTGACGATAGAGTAGCGCAGCTTAAAAAGCAGAATAAATTGCTGGAAGCTCAGCGTTTGGAAATGCGAACTACGTACGATTTGGAGATGCTGCGTCAGGTTGGTGTGTGCCCAGGAGTGGAAAATTATTCTAGGCATTTTGACGGACGCGATGCAGGCACACCTCCGCATACTTTGCTTGACTTTTTCCCAGATGACTTTTTGCTAGTTTTAGACGAGTCGCATGTAACAGTGCCGCAAATTGGAGCTATGTATGAAGGTGATGCTTCGCGCAAAAGAACGCTTGTGGAGCATGGTTTTAGGCTTCCTTCTGCAATGGATAACCGCCCGTTAAAGTGGAAAGAATTTTTGGAGCACATTGGTCAAACTGTGTATCTTTCTGCAACGCCTGGAGATTATGAGCTGGGGCTTTCAGATGGCGTAGTTGAGCAAATTATTCGCCCAACTGGGTTACTTGATCCTAAGATTGAGGTTCGCCCTGTTGAAGGCCAGGTTGACGATTTGCTTGCGGAAATCAAGGAGCGAGTAGCAAAAGATGAGCGCGTGCTTGTTACTACGCTTACAAAGAAAATGGCGGAAGACTTAACTGATTACTTTTTGGAGCTTGGTATTAAAGTTGAGTACTTGCATTCTGATGTTGATACTTTGCGCAGAGTGGAGCTTTTGCGTGAGCTTCGCGAAGGCAAAATTGATGTGATTGTTGGCATTAATTTGCTTCGTGAGGGTTTGGATTTGCCGGAAGTTTCGCTTGTAGCGATTTTGGATGCAGATAAGGAAGGTTTCTTAAGATCTTACCGTTCGCTTATTCAGACGATTGGTCGTGCTGCTCGTAACGTTTCTGGAACTGTTCTTATGTATGCGGATACTGTTACGGATGCTATGAGTAAGGCGATTAGCGAGACAGAGCGCCGCCGTGAAAAGCAAATCGCATATAACAAGGCTCATGGAATTGATCCTAAGCCTTTGCGAAAGAAGATTAGCGATGTTAACGACATGCTCGCTAAAGAGGATGTTGATACGCAAACTTTGCTAGCAGGCGGTTACAGAAATGCTAATAAGGCTGGGAACTCGCATTATGGAGTGCCAAAAGAGCCAAATCTTGGGCGGCAAAGCAAAGAAAAGCGTATGGCGAATATTTCTGAGCTGCCGCAAGACGATATTATGTCGCTGATTAAAAATTTGAGCGATCAAATGCATGTTGCTGCTGAGCAGTTGCAATTCGAGCTTGCAGCGCGATTGCGCGACGAAATACGCGATCTAAAGAAAGAGTTGCGGCAAATAGATGCGGCTGATAAGTGATGCTAATAAATGAGCATTGCAAATTGATGAGCGTTGCAAATCAAAAATGTTCGTGCAATTGATTACTTTTATCTACTGAAAATATTTGACGCGTATGTCAAAATATTTATTGATTTTTCTAACATGCTGTAATTTTGGGCTTAAAACTACTTAATTAGTAAGAGAGTTTAATTTATTCAATCATGTGAATTAAAGATTATTGGATTACTTTAGTTAGTTTAAGTTATATACAATGCAATGACAATATGTTGAATGTAAACGAATGTTTGCGTATAGTAAAAGAAGATGGAGGTGTCGTATATGACTACTACGAATTTAAATATTAGAACAGATAAGGGAATTAAAGAACAAGCTGATAAGATTTTTTCAGAACTCGGGCTCAATATGACAACAGCGATTAACATATTTTTGCGAACAACTATTCGTGAGAACGGGATTCCATTTTCTCTTAAATTAGAGGTTCCAAATGATACAACGATTGCTGCTATTGAGGAAGGTAGACGGATTGTGTCTGATCCTAGTGTAAAGGGTTATCGGAATATGGGAGATCTTAAGGTGGCTCTTGATTTATGAAATATGAAGTAAAATTCACGAATCAATTCAAAAAAACCTTAAATTAGCTAAGAAGCAAAATAAAAATACGGATAATCTTTTAAAAGTAATTGATGTTTTAGCTAACGGTGGTGTACTAGAAGCTAAATATTGTGATCACGGTCTGACTGGAAAATATAGCGGAACAAGAGAATGTCATATTGAACCCGATTGGCTTTTAGTTTATGAAATTAAAAATGAAATTCTTGTTTTGATGTTATACAGGCTTGGTACGCATTCAGAATTATTTAAGGAATAAAATAACACATTTTAAATCTACAGCTTTTGTTGATAAAAGGTTTAGTGTGTGGCTGCTTTAGGCTGAGCTTGTGCAGAATAAGCAGGTTGCAAAGTAGTCTGGCTGGTGTAAATCGTAAGCATGCTAGGCATTTGCGCTAGCTAGTGTTAGCTATATAGTGCGCTAATCGAGGCTAATCGCAAGCTAAACGCGATTAATAAGAGAGCGTATCTAGTCGTGTTTAATCGTAGTAAATAGGTATTCCTTGAGTATTTTTTGTGAGCGTTCACAAAACGCCGAATAAATACAATAAGCGGTCACAATACGTTGATACACTAGAAAGCGGAATTGGGCGTTTTATGGTTTTATCATTAAATCGCTCATAAAAAAATAAACAGAAATAGAAAATAGGTAGGCATTATGCGTAAAGCCAAAATCGTTGATACTATTGGTCCAGCTACCGAATCCTTGGAAGGTATTACCAAGCTTGTTGAAGCTGGTATGGATGTTGCTCGTTTGAACCGTTCTCACGGCACTCCTGAAGATCATTTGCGCGTTTACAACAACGTTCGTGCAGCTTCCAAGTCCACTGGCCGCAATGTTGCTGCTCTTGTTGATTTGCAAGGTCCAAAGATTCGCTGTGGATGGTTCAAGAAGAACGCTGAAGGCGAAGATAAGGTTTATTTGGAAGAAGGTCAGGAGTTCATCATCACTACTGATGATGTTGAAGGTGACGAGCACCGCACTTCTACAACCTTTAAGGGCTTGCCAGGAGATTGCCACGCAGGCGACCCAATTCTTATCGATGATGGTAAGGTTCGCCTTGAGGTAACTAAGGTAGAAGGCAACGACGTTCACACTAAGGTTATTGTTGCTGGTCCAGTTTCCAGCCACAAGGGCATTAACCTCCCAGGCGTTGCAGTTTCCCTCCCAGCTTTGACTGAAAAGGATGAGGCTGATCTTCGTTGGGCTATTCGCACTGGTGCTGACATTATTGCTATGTCCTTCGTGCGTTTCGCTACCGATATTGATCGCGCTCACGAAATCATGGACGAAGAAGGTCGTCGCATTCCAATCGTCGCCAAGATTGAAAAGCCACAGGCTGTTGAAAACTTGGAAGAGATTGTTAAGACCTTCGATGGCATTATGGTTGCACGTGGTGATATGGCTGTGGAAATGCCTCTCGAAGAGGTTCCACTTGTCACCAAGCGCTGCATTGAGCTTTCTCGTCGCTATGCAAAGCCAGTTATCGTTGCTACTGAAGTTCTTGGCACAATGGTTAACTCTCCAGTTCCAACCCGTGCAGAAGCTTCTGACTGTGCTAACGCTGTTCTCGACGGTGCTGACGCAACAATGACTTCTAACGAAACTGCTGTTGGCAAGTATCCAGATGTTACCGTTAAGACTATGTCTCGTATTTCTCAGTATGCTACTGAGCACGGCTATGATCGCATTCCTGCTGTTGAGCTTGACATGTCTAGCACCGGTGCAGTTTCTTCTGCAGCTGTTGATTTGGCAGATAAGCTTAATGCTAAGGCTATTGTTGCCTACACTCAGACTGGTCGCACAGTTCATCGCATTTCTCGTGAACGCCCAACCGCTCCAATCTACGGCTTGACTAACAATGAGCACACTTATCGTTGGTTGGCTTTGAGCTGGGGTACTGAAGGCTTCTTGATTGATGAAGATTACCATGACATGAATCGTCACGATTTGATGATCTTCACTGACAAGGTTCTTCGCGAAGCCGGTAAGGTTTCCGATGGTGATCAGATTGTTATCTTGAGCACTGCTCAGGGTGAACGCCAGGCTGGTCGCACTGACTCCATCTACGTTCACACCGTCGGTGCTTGCGACTAATTGCTTGATTCTGCGTTCTTGTACTAATACGCTAGTTCTTCTAGTTTAAGTGCATTTGCGCAGTAGTATAGTTTGCATAATGCGCGCTAGCTGTTTTGCAGTTTGCGCGCATTATGTTATGTATGATCAATATTGTTGATTTGCGACACGCGCAAAACGCTTTAACTATTTGCATGTGGCTTAAAGTGTGCTATAGTCAACAAGTCGCAAAAAAATGCGGAAAATTAAAAATGCCCCTGTATCCCAATTGGTAGAGGAAACAGCCTCAAAATCTGTGCAGTGTGAGTTCGAGTCTCACCGGGGGCACGTGCACGACGTCGCTTAGCTTGCTAGGCGACGTTTTTATTTTATATTTTAATGTCTCGTACATAAACAATAAGCGTATAATAATAAAAGTATTCTCGCACAATGAAAGTGCTGTACGTGATGTGAAAGGAACAACGATGATCCACAGTGCACGATTGCAAGTAAGTGAGCGTAAAAGAAGTAATTATGCTTGCGAATTAATCAATAATTACAAGCGCAATGTAATGTGCTCTTTTACTGCAATTGCTGCAATTGCTGCTGTAGCAACAGTATTAATGTGTATTTTTGCTATTGTTCCAAACTCTTCGGCATTTGCTTCAACTAAATCAACAGACGGTCTTCCGTCAAAAGGTGTGATTGTTACTGCTTTTCAGCAAAATTGGAAAAGTATTGCAAAAGAGTGTAAGCGAACTTATGGTCCTGAGGGTGTGAGTTATGTACAGGTTTCGCCGCCGCAGGATCATATTAAAGGTAAAGCGTGGTGGACTTCTTATCAGCCAGTTAGTTACAATCTAAATTCAAAGCTTGGCACTGAAGACGAGTTTAAAAATATGATTACTACTTGCAGGGCAGCTGGTGTTGGAATTGTTGTTGATGCTGTAATTAATCACACAACCGGTGATAGTAATAAAGATACTGTAGGTGTTGGCGGTAGTAAGTATGATGCGGCAAATCAAAGCTATCCGGATGCTGGTTACACAAAAGATGATTTTCACCAAATAGATAAAGATATTTACACATATAAAGATGCGCAAGTCGTTTGGAATTATCGTTTAGTTGGTTTGCTTGATTTGGATACTTCTAAGCCTCATGTACAAAAAATTCTTGGTAACTATTTTGCAAAATTGCTGAAAATGGGTGTTGCGGGCTTTAGAGTTGATGCCACAAAACATATGTGTCCTGAAGATGTGAAAGGCATAAAAGAAGCTGCTGCTAAAGCTGCTGGAATGAAGCCTGAAAATATTTGGTGGATGCAAGAAACAATTGGTTTTCCTGAACAAGATCCTAAAATTCAGCCAGATCAATATGTTGGTACAGGTGAAGTAGATGAGTTTGAATACTCGTATCGCTTGCGTAATTATTTCTATGGCTCAATTGAGAATTTGTCTCATATTACAGATCAGCTTATTCCTAATAAGAAAGCAGCTATTTTTGTGACTAACTGGGATACTGAGCGTGACAATTCGACTCGAGTTCTCACTTATAAGGATGGGGCAAAGTACGAGTTAGCTAATGCTTTTATGCTTGCTTATCCGTATGGAACACCAAATATTTATTCTGGATATAAGTTCACTCAGCGCGATGACGGTGCTCCTGGTGCAACTGATACGAACATTCCAGATGTAAAGTGCGGAAAGAATTCTCAGTGGCAGTGCACTCAGCGTTGGACTTCGATTCGTGGAATGATTGGATTCTACAATGCTGTTAAGGGCACGAAGGTGACTCAATGGCAGGATGACAACGATAATAACATTGCTTTTAGTCGCGGAAACAAGGGATTCTTGGCGATTAACAATACTGATAAGCCTAAAAATGTGAGTTATAAAACTGATTTGCCTGATGGTGAGTATTGTAACGTATATGCTTCACGTAAATGCTCTAGCACAGTTACTGTAAATGGTGGGAAAGTAGAGATAACTATTCCAGCTAATTCTGCTATTGCTTTGCATGTTAAGGCTGTAGAGCATTTTGGAAGTACTTCCACGTTTAGTACTGTGGCGATGATTGTAATTGTTTTCGCTGTGCTATTGATTGAGTTAGCTCTGATTCTGTGCAAAAAATAAGGCAGGTTCTAATAAGTAAATTGCGAAGTAAAGGACGATCTGGAAGTAAATTTGTATTGACATTATTACAGTTTTTGTATAGTTATTGCAATATTGTCAATATGTAGATGTTATAATTTTCTCCGCTGATAATGCACGTTTATAACGATGGCTGGCAACATAGTAGTGCTAGCCATCGTTTGTGCATTGAGGCTATTAATGCGCCCAAGGAAGAAGCGTGTTGATACCAATGGAGGAAAGGATACTGATGAGTCATCGTCGACACTTTGCATCGAAGATGGTTGCTGTTGCTACGTCTGTTGCAATGCTTGTAACTGGTTTTGCTGTTACGGGTAGTGCAAACGCTGTTAGCGATAGTTCAAATAAAGAAAATCTAACTCTTAACCGTAAGGGCGTTATTGTTACTGCATTCCAGCAGAATTGGAAGAGTATTGCTCAAGAGTGCACTAAAACTTACGAACCTGAGGGTGTGAAGTATGTGCAAGTGTCTCCTCCGAATGATCATGTAAAGGGTTCTCAGTGGTGGACTTCTTACCAGCCTGTGAGCTATAAGCTTGATTCTAAGCTCGGTACTGAAGTTGAGTTTAAGCAGATGATTCAGACTTGCAAGGCTGCTGGTGTTGGAATCATTGCTGATGCTGTTATTAATCACATGACTGGTGCTGGTAATAAAGATAAAGTTGGCGTTGGTGGAAGTGAATACGATGCTGCTACGCAAACTTTCAAAACAGCTGGATATACTAAGGATGATTTCCATCAGAGTGCTGAAAATATTAAAAATTACAAGAATGCTGAAGAAGTTTGGACTCACAGGCTTGTAGGTTTGCTTGATTTGGATACTTCAAAGCCGCATGTTCAGCAAGTTTTAGGCAAGTATTTTGCAGATTTGCTTAAGATGGGTGTTGTTGGTTTCCGTGTGGATGCCGTTAAGCATATTTCGCCAGCGGATATGAAAGCCATTAAAGCTGAAGCTGCAAAGCAGGCAAATACTACTCCTGACAAGATTTGGTGGATGCAGGAGACGATTGGCGATCCTTCTGAAGCTCCAGAAATCCAGCCAGCTAAGCATTTAAACGAAGGCGAAGTCAACGAATTCCAGTATTCCTACCGTTTAAAGAACGATTTTTATGGATCAATTTCGAATCTAAAGAGTATTACTAATGGGCTTGTTCAAAGCGATAAAGCTTCGATTTTTGTAACAAATTGGGATACTCCTCGCGAAAATTATGTGCGCACTCTTACTTATAAGGATGGTCCTCGCTACGAGCTTGCAAACGCGTTTATGCTTGGCTACCCGTATGGAAACCCAAACATTTATTCAGGGTACAGGTTTGCGGATGGACATAAGGATGATGGTGCGCCTAATGCGACCGATACGTCTGTTCCAGATGTAAATTGTTCTCCAAAAACTGGCTGGCAGTGCACTCAGCGTTGGACTTCTATTCGTGGAATGATTGGCTTCTTTAATGCTGTGAATGGTGCTCAAGTCACTAATTGGCAGGAGAGTGACAATAATAACATTGCATTTAGCCGCGAGAAGAAGGGTTTCTTAGCAATCAACAATACGCCAAACGCAAAGAGAGTTTTGTATAAAACTGATTTGCCAAATGGTGAGTACTGCAACGTTTATGCTGCAGGTGACTGCTCTAAGACTGTTAAAGTTGAAGATAGCAAGGTTGCTGCGACTATCGCTCCTTATTCTGCAATTGCTTTGCATGTGGATGCAACTAAGGATAACGTTAAAAAGATTGCAGCGCGCAATGAATCTGATCCAAAATACAATGTCGACGATGTTCAAGACCAGTCAACAACTGTATATTTCAATGCTAAAGGTAAAGCAGGTAATCCAAGTTCTGTAAATATTCATTATCAAATAAGTGGTGATAATTGGACTGCAGTTCCTGGATTGCCAATGCGCAAAGTTTGCAATGATTGGTTTGCAAAGACTATTACTAATCGTGGTGAGTTTAAAGCTGTATTTAACGACGGTGGAAGTAATTGGTATCACGTAAATGGTCAGAAGAGTGGCGATTTCACTATTCCTGCTGGTGCAAAGAATTATGTAGTAAACAAAAATCTTGTCGGGAATGCTGATGTTTCTGATGTTCCTTGCAAGGTTGAATCTTCAAAACCTTCTGCATTAAAGACGAAGATTGTTATTCACTACAATCAAAAAAACACGAATAAAGGTGTTTATATCTGGGGTCTTAAAGATGCAGATGGTAAAGAGATAAAAGGTACCTGGCATGCATTTAATGGTCAAGATGCTTTTGGTAAGACTTACACAATTGAAGCTGATGGCACTTACGAGAGTGGAAAAGTCGGATTTATTATTACTACTGATCCAGGAACTGATAATAAAAATTGGCATAAGGACGGAACAAAAAACCGTTTTATTTATAATATCGAAGATGGAGTAGGTCAAGCTTGGGTTATAAGCGGGAATGAAGATACTTTTGCTGAACCACCAGTTGAAGTTGCGGACAAACTTAATAAGATTCAAACGTTAAACGTTACTGTTCACTACCGTAGAACAAACAAGGATTACGCTGGTTGGAATCTCTGGACGTGGTATGGTAAGCAAGAAGGCGTAAAGCAAGATTTCACGGCTCATGATGATTTCGGCAAGATTGCAGAATATACGTTTACGGATAGTAATGGCGTAAAAGATCCGAAGTTTATTGTGCGATATTCTATGCAAGGCAACGATTGGGTTGCTAAAGATCCTGGTGAAGGCGATCGTGCAATTCCTGCAAAGGCAATCACTTTAAGCCAAGATGGTAAAACTGGTAATGCTGAAATCTGGCTTATGCAGGGCGATAGTAGAGTTTACTTAAGTCCAAACGTAATCAACACGAAGGCTAATGCTATTAATGCTGATATTACGTCTTTGAAGGAATTTACTGTAAATGCGAGCGGTGACCCTTCAGAGATTAAGAAGAATGACGTAACTATAACTGATGTTACAGATTCAAAGAAAGAGAATCATACGGCAGTAGATATTTCGCAAGTTGCTGTTGTAGATAATAAGATCGTAATCACCGCAAAGAACGAATTAGATCTTAAGAAAATGTATGAAATCAGCATTAAGGGTGTTGGTGGAATGCCTAAAACAGTGTCTATGTCAACTGTTAAAGGCTCTAAGATTGTTCGCACTGATGAGTTCGATAAGAAATACGCTTATGCTGGCGACGACTTGGGTGCTGTTGTAAATGGTAATTCTACGACTTTCAAGCTTTGGGCACCAACTGCTACGAAAGTTGAGCTGGTAACTTATCAGTCTGATGCTGAGAATGCTCCAGAAGCTAAAACGCAAGAGATGAAGCTTGAAAGCAATAATAGTGTGTGGAGTATTACTACAAGCGATGCAAAAGTTGGCACTGCTTACACGTACAAGGTTCATTTTGCAGATGGTGCTGTTAATAATTCTCCAGACCCTTATGCAAAAGCTGCTGTGCGAAATGGAATGAGATCTGTTGTATTCGGTGGCAGTATGGCAACACCTGTAACTCGCATGGCATCGTTTGGTAAGCGCCCAACTGATGCGACTATTGCAGAAATGAATATTCGCGACTTTTCGATTCATGAAAGTTCTGGCGTAGATGTTGCAAAGCGCGGCAAATATCTCGGTGTAATTGAATCTGACACTAAGAATGGAAGCAAGCCAACTGGTTTGGATTATTTGAAGTCCCTCGGCATCACTCACGTGCAAATCATGCCAATGTATGATTTTGGTTCTGTGAATGAAGCAGGAGATTTGAGTTACGGCAAGTCAGGTGCTCAAAACTGGGGCTACGATCCAATCAATTACAACGTTCCAGAAGGTTCGTATGCGTCTGATTCAGCAAACCCTGCTACGCGTATTGCGGAACTAAAGCAAATGGTTGACGGTTTGCATAAGGCTGGCTTGCGCGTGATTATGGATGTTGTTTATAACCACGTTTATAACGCTCAAAAGAACGCTTTTGGCCAAACTGTGCCAGGTTACTACTTCCGTTACAACGATGACGGCAGCTTTACTAATGGATCTGGTTGCGGAAACGATACTGCTTCTGAGCGCAAAATGATGCGAAAGTATATTGTTGACTCTGTAAAGTATTGGGCTAAAGAGTACGGTATTGACGGCTTCCGATTTGATTTGATGGGATTGATTGATCTTGAAACCATGAAGGAAGTGCGTAAGGCTGTTTATGACATTGATAAAAACTCTATTATTCTTGGCGAAGGCTGGGATATGAGCCAATTGCCTTATGGAAACCGCACTATTCAGCCTAATGCGTATAAGCTTGCAGACAATAATGGCGTTGCATTCTTTAACGATTCCTTCCGTGATGCTGTAAAAGGCAAAGGAGATGATGATGTTGCTGGATTCGTGTCTGGAAATAGAGGCAGTGACAATCTGGTAATGCAAAATCTTTACGGTTGCCAGCCTGGAAACTCAAGTTGCACTGATAGACATTATGCGAATGCAGGTCAGACTGTGCAATATGTTGAAGCTCACGACAATCTTAATCTTTACGATAAGTTGAAGAAATCTTTGCCTCATGAGTCAGAAGAGAATCTTAAGAAGCGAGTAATGCTTGCTAATTCGCTTGTAATGTTTGCTCATGGCATGCCATTCTTTGAGCTTGGTCAAGAGTTCTTACGAAGCAAGAACGGCAATAAGAATAGCTACAATGCTGGTGATAGTGACAATTCTGTTAAGTGGGATTTGGTTAATAAGAATTCTGATGCTGTTGAATACTTCAAGGCATTGATAAAGTTAAGAAACGAAATTCCAGCTTTACGCGATTCTACATATTCTGATGTTAATAAGAATATGCATTGGATTAAGAGCAGCGATGGTATTAATGCGTTTAGTGTTGATGCCAAAGATAAAACGTATGTGTTTATTTTCAACGCTAATAGTAGTGAATCTACTGTGAATATTGGCAAAGGAAAGTATCACGTGCACATTGCTGATGGAAAAGCTAATGGTGATGATGCATCAAAGTTCCCTGAAGCATCTGTAGACGATAGTGGAAATTACAAGGTTTCTGCTCTTTCTACTGCAGTGCTTGTGAAGGTTGCTGAAAAGAAGAATAATAAGAATTCTATTGATCTTGAAAAGGTCGCTGAATATAAATTGCATCCTGCTGACGTAAGCGAACTAGTTAATGGTACTGTGAATCCTGCGCCTGAGCCATCGCCGGCACCTGGTCCTGTAAATCCTCAGCCTGGTCCTCAACCTCAGCCTCAGCCTGGTCCTGGTCCTGTGACGCCAACGCCTCAGCCACCTGCTCCTGCTCCTGTAGTTCCAACACCAGCTCCTGGACCTCAGCCGCAGCCTGGTCCGCAACCAGCGCCAGTTCCAGCTCCAACTCCTGGTCCTGTGAATCCTGCTCCGGCTCCTCAGCCTGGTCCACAGCCTTCGCCATCACCTGCTCCGGCTCCGGTGCCAACGCCTCAGCCTGCACCAACACCGTCTCCGGCACCGGCTCCTCAGCCTCAGCCATCTGAGCATGAAACTCCAGCTAAGCCGGATCAGACTAAGCCAGATCAGACTAAGCCGGATCAGTCTAAGACTGAAACTCCAGCTGAGCAATCTGAACAGTCCGCACCTGCTAAGTCTGAACAGTCAGCGCGTGCTAAGTCTGAACAGTCTGCACCGGCAAAGTCTGAGCATTCTGCGCCAACTAAACCAGCAGAATCCACTCCTGTACCTGTTGCTCCGAAAACTGTTCAGCAGCTTAATCCAGAATTAAAGGGAACTCTTAGCGTTGGTAACAATAACGTTGCAACTGCAGGTGTTGTTAACAGTGTAAGAATTAATCTTGTAAACAGCGAGTTCATCGAGCGTTTGCAGCGCGATGGAGTAGTTTATGCATACGCGTACATTTACTCGTCTCCTCGTTTGCTTAAGGGTGCTGATGGTTCAAAGTTTGTGACTGTTCGCATGGTTAATGGCAAGCCTCAGTTTGATGCTCAATTCCCAGCTGGATACACCGGAAAGCATACGGTTGTTTTGGTTGACGAGAAAGGTAATCAAGTTGCTTGGACAGATATCACAGTAACAAACAATGCAGTTTCGCAACAGCTTCATAGTTTAAGTGCGACAGGCAGTAATATATTCGTAGTTACTGCTGTATGCTCAATACTTATTGCTGCTGCGAGCGTATTGCTACTTCGTATTAAGAGTCACAAGCGCTATAGGAATTCGTGAGGTTTTATTAGTAAATAAATAAACTAATAAGTTCGCTCATTATAAAAGCCGAGGATAATTGCATTTGTTGCGATATCCTCGGCTTTGTGTTTGAAGCAGGGTATAGAATCAATAAATAGTTTGTTTTTTGTAACTGTATGCGAATGTTTTACTAATAAGGAAGAGAAAGAAGAAAATCATGTACTGCGTTAATTGTGGAGCTATTTTAAAAGATAATACAAGGTTCTGCACGCAGTGTGGTACAGAAATTACTTCTCCAGCAAATAATACTCAGTCTCAGCAAGCAGAGCAGCCTCATCCTGAAGCGCAAACGCAAGTATTTTATACCAGCAACATTCCTAATCAGTATTATCGCCCTGAAACAAATACACAATACCCGTATCAACAACAATACGGGTATGCGCAAGTTGCTGCTGAAAATGATGCGAAGCGAAGGAATATTATTATAGCTATTATTGTTATGATTGCTGTTATTCTTTCAAGTATTTTTGGGTATTGCATTTGGGATTATATGAGACCAAAACAAATTCCTTACGAAACTTTGCGAAAAGAAATTATGAAATCCAATAAATACGCGGATTATAAGTTGAAAATTGTTGACTCTGACGTATCTAAATATCCTCATGTAAAACTGTACTTTTCGCTTACTGATAGTAGTGGAAAAGCTTTGGAAATTGATTCTCCTACTGCTGCAATTCGTGAGAAGATTGGTGGTGGCAGAGAAGCTGAAAGACTTATCCATAAAGTTGAGCGCATTAAAGATAAACAAGGTGTTAATTACGAAATTCTGCTTGATAAATCTGGATCTATGGAAGATTCTATAGATACGATGAAACGTACTATGAGTGATTTTGTGCGCAATCTTAATTATAAGGTTGGCGATACAGGAGAGCTTATATCTTTCGATAGTTACTTAATGTATATGGCAACGTATACTAACGATAAAGATCGATTGCTTACAGGCATTGATAATATGACTCCTTACGGCATGACAGCTTTGTATGACGCACTTTATACCGGAATTACTAATGCTTCTAATCATCCTGGCTTTAATTGCGTAATTGCGTTTACTGATGGTCAAGATAATGAGAGTACTCATACTGCTGATGAGGTTATTTCTTTAGCTAAAGAAAAAGGTATTCCTGTATATTTGATTGGTACTAGTGAAGCTGATTCAAGTACTCTGCAAAATATTGCGAATGAAACGAATGGTTACTTCTGGGATATGAATTCAATTTCAGATATGCAAGAGGTAATGAATAGAATTCGAGTCAATCAAGATAATGTTTATTGTTTAGAATATGATTCTGATTCTTCTTCGAATGCGTATGCTGATCGAGTGGTTTCTGCATTGGTTGCAGATTCCAAGAATCATCAGTCTGGTGGTATTGGTGATGATTTGTCGTTTAAGCCAATTAAGAAGAAGAATTATAAGAAGGGTGCAACTCGCTTCGTGCTACATAAGGGCGATGTGAAGTGGACTGAAGCTAATAGTGCATGCATGCAAGATGGTGGTTACTTAGTAACTCTTACCAGTAAGAGTAAAGAGAAAAAGGTAATCAATATGGCGAAAAAGGAAGGCGTTAAGTATGTGTGGATTGGCGGTTATACTTCGCAACGTGAGAATGGTGACGTATTTGCGCACTGGGTTACTGGTGAAAAAGTAAAGTATGAAAACTGGTTGCCAGGAGAACCAAGTCGAAACGATAAAGATGGAGAGCCTGAGTTCTATCTTATGCTTTGGCGTTTAAATGATGAGTGGTCTTGGAATGATCAGCGCGATGATTTATTTACGACTCCTACATTGCGTAAAACCTTTAGCGGTAAAATTGGCTATGTTTGTGAGATAAATAGGCATTAGTATTACGCTACTACTTTTTGGTTCATTTTTAGCGAATTAGAGGAAACTCGTTATGCGAAAGCAAAGGACACGTAAACTACAAAGCAGTCCGCATTATGTAGATGGTCGCACTATGCAATATCGTAGTGCTCAGCATCATAATCAAATTGCAAGTGTTGTTCCAAGAAAGCGTTTTGCTGCTATTTTAGTGGCTATTATAGCTATTGTTTTACTTACAATATCTATGTTTGCTGCAGTATCTGTTATGCGCTCGCATTTTTTTAATGTTTCTTCTAAAACTTATGTTAGTAAGAAAACAGTTAACCCTGCGGATGTGGCTACTAAAAAACTTGAAGCACTAAAGCAAGCACGTAAAAGGCAAGCAAGACGGGGGATTGACCCTAATAGCAGTGTTGTTAAAAATGTGCTATCAAAGATGTCTCTTGAAGATAAAGTTGCTCAAATGTTCATAGTTAAGCCTGAAGAATTAGCTGGAACATACGGAACTGTGGTATCTTCTGGCTCGCAAATGCAGCAGTCGTTTAATTCCATACCTGTTGGCGGAATAATGTATAGCAGGGAGAATATTCAGAACCCTAATCAAACTCAGCAAATGATTTCTGGGTTGCAATCAATAAGCGAATCTAGAGTGTCACTGCCTGCTTTAGTAGCTGTTGATGAAGAAGGTGGCACTGTTGCGCGAGTTAGCTCAAATCCTCAAATGGGTGTTAATTCCTCGCCTAATATGAGGGATATTGGAGCGACTAAGAAAACTCGCAAAGCTTATAAAACTGGTGCTTACATTGGTAATTATCTTTCGAATTTAGGTTTTAATGTTGATTTTGCTCCAGTTGCTGATGTGATTACTAATCCGGATAATAACCTGATGATCAAGCGTTCATTCGGCTCTAATGCTTCGCTAGTTGCAAATATGACAGATGCGTTCACAGATGGTTTGCAAGAGCATCACGTTTTTGCCACGTATAAGCATTTTCCTGGTCACGGCTCAACTTTTGAGGATTCTCACAAAGGCGTTACTGTTTCGAACCAAACTTCACTTGCGTTAAGAAAAATAGATTTAGTACCATTCAAAGATGCTGTAGATACTGGTGTTAAGTTTATTATGGTCAGTCACGTGTCGTATCCGAAGATTACAGGTGATGATATTCCTGCTAGCATGTCTGAGAAAATTGTTACTGGTTTAGCTCGTAAAAAGCTTGGTTATAAAGGTATTCTTATTTCTGACTCTTTAGGAATGGGCGCAATATCGTTGCGCTATTCTCCTGGAGTTGCTGCAATTACAGGAATTAAAGCAGGCATCGATATATTACTTTCTCCTGCAAATTTGCGTCAAGCGTATTATTCTGTTGTTAATGCAGTTCGTCAAGGTGATATACCTGAGTCTCGAATTGATGAGTCTGTAAAGCGAATTATTGCAGTAAAATTGCAAATTGCTCAGCAATTAAAGAGTCAAAATGTAAAAAATTCTAAAATAACTAAATGAATCAGCGTGTTGCATTTATTTAAGTAAATTTTTTCTTTTACATTATTTCGGGAGTTTCTTTATTTAAAACGAGATTTTCTTTGCAAAATAAGGATTTACGAATAATAAATTTATAAATATTTTTGTAATAATTATTTCATTAGGAGAATATTTTTGAAAAAATGTTTGCATTTGTACTTTTATGGTGTTAGCATCATTTCCAACACAAACAAATATCGAATACTTCGGTTGAGGTTTGTGTGTGAACCACAGTTAGTATTAATGAGTTAAGGAGGCAGACATCATGCTTAACATGAACATGAATGCTGAATCTTTCGATACTCTTAATGCTGCACGTATGTGGTGGTGGCAGTCTTCTCTTTGGCGTGAGTTTACTCTGAAGTTTTAGAAGCTGCGTATAAAAGCTTGTAAAAGACCTCCGGGTAAGCTCCGGGGGTCTTTTTGTATACAAGCCTTAAATTTCAAAAATCACAAATCACAAATCACAAATCACAACAAAATATTCGATAGCTTTGTATTTAAATAATATGAAGCTTAAACAAGGAGAGAAATCATGGCTAATGAAACTAATGAAAAAGTTATGGAAGCTACTAGCGGCGTCGCAGATGCAACTGCTGATGTTGCGTCGGTAATGATGAAAAATGCGAAAGTTAAGAATCATGCACTAAATATTACTTCGTTAGTGCTGGTTGCAGTTCTATTTGCAGCAGGATGCATTCTTGATTTTACTGTTGCCAAGCCTCTTTCTATTGGAAATATCCAGCCTGAGTTTGTTATTGCTTCATTCTGCTTGGCGATTTTGTTGGTTCGTCCAAAGATTTATCAAGGAGCTATTATTGGAGCTCTTGCTGCAACATTAATCCAACTTAATACTTCGATTCCATTCCTTGAATATGCGTGTGACATTCCTGCTGCAATTATTATGACAGCTATTTTAATTGGATATGTCCATCTCTTCCCAAAGGATGCTGCTCGTAAAGTAAGTGTTTTCCCATTTATTGCAACTTTTGTTACAACAGTAATTTCTGGTTGCATTTTCGCTTCTATTGCTGCTTACTTTATTCTTCATTCTCCAAACATGGTAATCGTAATGATGCCAATTATTTTTGGTACTGCTGCATTTAATGCGATTATTGTTGAAATTCTTTATACTCCATTGCGACTTGTATTGCACAAATAATAAATAATGTAACTAAGAAATTCTTATGATTGCATGTTTAATTGCACGTTATACATCATTATTAACGAATGTGTTTAATGCGTATAAATGTATAAAGTCATAGAAGTATAAATATAAAGGTATAAAAGCAAGTTGGCATCAGTCTAATATGATTGATGTCAACTTGTGTTTTTGTGTTATTAATTTTTTAGCGTTTGCTCGGTGTGTTAGAGTTAGGAATGTTATGTCTCAGCAAGAAAAATATGTTGCAGATAATCATTTAGTTGATTCTGCCGAACCGTGTAAAGAGCCTATGAAAAAAAGTGATGAATCAGTAAAAGAAGTGCCATTGCTTGAATTAAGCAATGTATCTTTTCGTTACGATACTCATAGTGATGAAAGTGTTGCAAATAAAGATAAAAAAGACAATGAAGATAATTGCAACTATGCTCTTCATAAAGTAAACCTTAGTATTCATCAAGGTGAATTCGTTGGAATTATTGGACCTTCTGGGTCTGGTAAAACAACTCTTGCTTCACTTTTTTCTGGAGCAATTCCTCACCATTATTCGGGAAAGTTTTTCGGAACTGTCAGAATTGCTGGTCATGACACTACTACTCTTGAGCTCACTAATATTGCTTGTTTAATTGGCTCTGTTATTCAAGATATTGATGCGCAAATGGTTGCTGCAAACGTTGAAGATGAGTTGCTTTTTGGTTTAGAAAACTTCGGAGTTTCGCACGATGAAATTCCTGAGCGTATAGCAAATGCACTAGAAACTGTTGGTATTAGCAATTTGCGGAATCGTGATTTAGACACGCTATCTGGAGGTCAAAAGCAGAAGGTCGCAATAGCTGCTATTTTGGCTTTAAGGCCTAAAGTGATGGTTTTAGATGAGCCTACTTGTGCGCTGGATCCAGTTTCTTCACGTATGATTTTCGACGTTTTAAGTGATTTGAATAAAAACTTTGGTATTACTATTGTAGTGATTGAGCAAAAAGTAGCTTTATTAAGTGAATATTGCAAGCGTCTTATAGTGCTTTCTAAAGGTGAGCTTGTTCTCGATGCTCCTGTTTGCGAAGCTCTTAAAGATATAGAGTTACTTCGTAAAGTAGGTATTAATTATCCACGTACTACGCGATTGCTTAAACAATTGCAAGATGAACAAATTTGCGATCCATCACCTCTTAGTGTTGGCGTTGATGAAACTGTAAATACTATTGTTAAAACTTTGCGTTCTGATTATTCTAAACTTTCTAATCGCGATGATGCGTATGATGTAGAAGCTGATTTAGAACTTAATAAAGAAGATTCTAAAAGAGCTAACAATGCAGTTAATAATACTGATAAGCCATGCCTTTCAATAGATCATGTGAGTTTTGCTTATGCAAATGATGTCAAGGCTCTAAAAGATATTTCATTTGATGCTTATGCTGGTGAATTGATCGCATTAATTGGCAAAAACGGTGCCGGAAAAACTACTATTACAAAAATTATTAACGGTCTACTAAGACCTACTGAAGGTAGTGTAACAATTGACGGTATCGACACCAAGCCATTGCGAATTAGTCAAATAGCAAAATATGTTGCGACATTATTCCAAAATCCTGATCATCAATTATGTAAAGAGACTGTTCTTGAAGAAGTAGAGTTGAGCTGTATTTTAATTGGTGAAGATTCTAGTCAAGCGAAAACGCATGCAATGGAAATTATTGAGAAACTTGACTTAAATCCTACTGACAGTCCATTCATGCTTTCTAGAGGGCAGAGACAAATGGTGGCATTGGCTGCAACTGTCGTAACGCGTCCTAAAATACTTGTTCTCGATGAACCAACTTGTGGGCTTGATTACCATGAATGCGTGAGAATTATGCAAGTAGTTGAGGAGTTGCGAGCTCACGGTTGTTGCGTGATTATGGTTTGTCATGATATGGAAGTTGTGCTTGATTATGCAACTAGACTTATAACGATTAATGATGGAAAGCTTATTATTGATGGTTCAGCGCATGATGTTTTTGAAAAACCAGACGTCTGTTCAGCTGCTTCTTTATATCCACCATTATTGTGTGCTGTTTGCCAAGGTTTGGTTTCTAACGGTTTTAAGCAATGCTATGGATTGTATACGCGAAAAGAATTAGTTGAAGCGTTGCGTTTTGGTAAAATCGCAAAACTTAGTCAGAATAAGCAGCATAATCAGCAGAATAGTTAGAAGTAAAATAAAGGCATCTGATATTTATGAAAACGAGACTATTAACATATCAATCAGGCAACACATTCCTTCACCGCACAAACCCTATTGCGAAGCTAATTCTTGCTGCGAGTATTGTAATAAGCGTATTTATTGCTAAACAGTATTCTGTACTTATTGCGCTAGCTGTTATTATTTTTGTTGGCATGGCTTTTACTCATGTTGTTAAAACATTATTTGGCCTTATTAAAGCTATGCTAATAATTTCTTGCGTAATGTTTTTGCTACAAACTGTTATTGCTCAAAGTGGGAACTATATTTTTCTATGGTTTACGTTAAGAGGTATTGATATTGGAGCGAAAGCTTCTTTGCGTTTGTTCTGTTTTGCTTTTCCTCTTGTTACAGTGCTAACAGTAACTAAATTAAACGATCTTGCAAATGCTGTAGTCCAATATTTGCATATTCCATATTGTTATGCTTTTACTATAACTACTGCGGTTCGTTTTGTGCCTATTTTTGCGCAAGAAATGTCTCAAATCACAGAAGCTCAAATGGCTCGCGGAGTTGAATACGATAGTAAAAATCCATTTAAAAAATTAAAACTTATGATGCCTCTTATTGTGCCTCTTTTGGTTTCTTCAGTGCGTAAAGCAGATAGTTCTGCGCTAGCAGCGGAAGAGCGCGGCTTTTATTTGCGTACACGCAAGTCTTCGTATTACAAATACCCATTCGGATGGCGTGGATTCTTGTCTTTAGTTATTTCTGCACTTATTATTGCTTTACCAATATGCACTTCAATCTTTTTGCCAAATTTAGTGTAAAATATTTGTGTAAATCATAAATAAATAAATCATAAATAATTTATGAGGCTTTTGATGAAAAGTGTAAAAATTTGGCTTAAGGGTGCAAGAATTTACACGCTTCCAATAGGCTTAGTTCCTGTTGTTATGGCGTTTGCGGTTTCATTTAGAATGATGCGATTTTCGTATTTTGAAGAACCAATTATGCATCTAGAGCAATGTTTTATACAATTTTTCTTGTGCTGCATGGTTGCTGCGTTTATGCAAATCGCCGTCAATTATGCCAATGATTATTGTGACGGATTGAATGGCTTGGATGAGAATCGTAGTTTGCGTGCTTTAAGTAGCAATAATTCAAAGCCTTTATGCGATGTATCTTGGCGCCTTGCAAATGCTGGAATTTCCCCGAAATCTGTGCTTAAAGCTGTAATAATTTCTGCTTTTATTTCTTGTATTTTTGGTTTGATTATTGTTTTGCGAACTGGAATATATTGGTTTATTTTACTTGGAATTGCGTGCTTTGCTGCAGCCTGGTTTTATGCCGGGGGTAAACATCCTTACGGTTATAAGGGTTGGGGAGAAGTAAGTGCGTTTGTATTTTTCGGTCCTGTTCCTTTTATTGGTTCGTTATGCGCAATTACATACGGAATTGGTATTCCAGAAACTAGCATATTTATCAATAACGGGCAAAGGATTTTGGCTTGTTTGCTAATATCTTGCATTCCTGGTGCTTATTCGGCTTGCTTAATGATGGTAAACAATCTTCGAGATATTAAAAGCGATAAAGAGCATGGAAAAATAACTGCTATGGTTAGAATTGGTGAGCGCAATGGTAGGCGTTTATGCGCTGCTATGAGCATTGTTTCTGCTGTTCTATTGATCGCATATTCTATTTTGATTATTGTGTTACCTTCTGCAGTGCCATCAATATGGCGCTTTTATAGTGTTGAAGTTTTCCTCAGTTTTAGTGCGATTGTATGCAATACTTCATGGCATTTATTTTTTGCTGCTTTTCAGTGGCTCTTATTGTTAGTCATTGCAATTAAAGCTTATAAGTTTACTAAATGTGTGCTTATAGGTGATTACAAGAACGCTTTTCCTATGTGCGTTGCTCAGGCAATACTTGGTGCGCTGGCTGTATTATTATCTGCGATTATATAAAATAAGCAAAATAGTGCTAATTGTATGTGCTTGTTCGCGCGTCTTGCAATTCTTATGATATTATTAATTGACACGAACATGGTGCGCGTGCGGTATTTTAATGACTTGCAAATTGTGTTATGATGCGCAATTTCCACTAGTGTTTGTGAGTGTGCCGTTGCGTGAGCGCCATGTTAAAGATGCATGGCGATGTTGCCCTGTGAATGTGTGGCAATGAAGTGAGGTTTTGAATATGCCAGGTATGGATGAAAATGAAGGGACAGAGCCAGCGATGCCTGAGGTACTTACTGATGATGAGCTGCGCAAAGCTGCAGATGATGAAGCTGCTCAGCGAGAATCTAAAGAAAAGAAAAACAATCATATTCGTACTGTGGTAGTTGCAGAAGATGAATCAGTTAATCGTATGGATTTAGTGGCAATGCTTGAAGATAACGGATATCAAGTTGTAGGTCAGGCTGCTAACGGTCAAGAAGCTATTGAGTTGACGCGTGAAAATCATCCAGATGTTGTATGCATGGATGTTAAGATGCCTGTTATGGATGGCATTACCGCCGCTGCAACAATCTGTGATGAGAATATTGCTCCTGTAGTAATGCTCACTGCTTTTTCACAGTCAGATTTAGTAAAACAAGCAACTGGTGCTGGAGCGATGGCGTACGTTACTAAACCGTATGAAGAATCTAAACTTCTTCCTGCTTTGGAAGTTGCTATGGGTCGCTTTAGTGAAATCAACGATTTATTAGATAGTGTTGAACGTGCAGAAAACAAGTTACACGATGCTGAAGATCAGTTGAAGAAAACAGAAGAAAAGTTGAAGAAAGCTGAAGATACTTTAGAAGAACGTAAGCTTGTAGATCGTGCTAAAGGTCTTCTTATGGATAAGGCTGGATTCTCTGAACAGGGTGCTTTCCGCTGGATTCAAAAAACTTCTATGGATCAGCGTATCCCTAAGAAGCGTCTTGCAATGGCTATTATTGCAAAGTATAGCGATGATAAAGCAGAATCTTCATCTGAAAATTAGTAGGGTTATATTTATTCATTTTTATATAACTGCATAGTTATTTATTAGTAATTACGGAACGTGGGTGAGTAGTCAACAGTGAATACCGACATCGTTGAAGAACATTCTTCGGAACTTAAGAATGAGAAAGGAACGTTGTTGGTTGTCGATGGCCATTCTCTTGCGTTCCGTGCTTTTTTTGCAATATCTGCAGATAATTTTTCTACTCGCTCTGGGCAAGCAACAAATTCCATTTGGGGATTTATTACTATGCTTTCGCAGGTTGTAAAAAAAGAGAAGCCTGACCGCTTAGCTATTGCTTTTGACGTTAAAGGTGGAACTTTTAGAAATACTATGCTTCCTCAATATAAAGGTACTCGTGATGCTGCTCCGCAGGAGCTTCTTTCGCAGCTTCCTATTATTCAACAGATGCTTAAAGCTCTTGGTATCACTTATATTGAGAAACCAGGTTATGAAGGTGATGATGTTATCGGCACCCTTGCAACAATGGGAGCGAATGCCGGTTATAGAACTTTGGTACTTTCTGGCGATCGTGATGCATTCCAACTTATAGATGACAATATTACTGTTTTGTATCCAGGACAGCATTTTAAAGATTTAAAAGAAATGGATAAGGATGCTGTTTTTGAAAAATATCATGTTACGCCTAAGCAATATCCTGATCTAGCAGCGTTAAGAGGAGAAACTGCAGATAATATCCCAGGAGTTCCAGGTGTTGGAGATGGGTACGCTGCTAAATGGATTAATCAATTCGGCAGCCTAGAAAATATTATTGAACATTCGAATGAGATTAGCGGTAAAAAGGGAGAAGCTTTAAGAGAAAATATTGATCAAGTTCGTTTAAACCGTAAAGTTAATGCTTTAGTTTGCGATTTGGATTTAGGCGTAACTGTAGATGATTTGTGCTTTGGTGATGTTGATGCTGCAAAATTAGGAATCTTGCTGTCTCAACTTGAATTTGGCGAATTAAAAAAGAGAAAGATTCTCAAAACTTTTAGCAACGGTACGCAACAATCTATTGAAAATAATATGCGTATAATGTTTTCGTCTACGTATGAAGGTAATGCTAATAACGATGAGCTAGTTCAAGGTGATCAATCAAATATTGACGCAGAAAATTTTCAAGAAATGCTAGCAAGCATTGACTTGCATCATGTTAAAACTGTAGAAGACTTTATTAATTGGGAGAATTCCGTTTCTTCTTTACTTTATACAGAAATAAAGAAAGATTCAAAAAATACTGAAGATACTTTCGACCAACTAAGTTCCGAAGAAGAGAATTTTGAAGAATTAAGTTCCGAAAAAATTATAAATAATTCTCGTAAATGTGCCGAACCTATACTGAAAAATCAAGAAGTTGTAATATACGCTCATGAGTGCAAGAAGAATTCAAAACATCATTTTGAGTTGACTGCAGATTCTTTAATAATTCTTGTTGCTCATAAAGCTGTGTTATTGTACGCGTCTGATTTGCAATCGGCAGATCGAGCTTTGCTCGAGATGTTGCGAAAGTTCTTGCAAAAAAATTCTTCAATAACAGTATTGCATGATTATAAAAAGCATTTGGGATTGCTAAAATCGCTAAAATTATTCGATTCGAATAATTCATTTGGCACTCCACTTCTTGATACTCGATTGGCATCATATTTATTGGAGCCTGATTTTCGAGCTGAAACTTTAGAAAATATGGCTGAACATTATTTAGATATTCAGTCAGATGAAGATAATTTGGGTGAAAATGAAGCTAAGCAGGGTGAGCTCGATCTTCTTATTGACGATGAAACGCCAGCCAGTGAAGAAGAAAATAATGAAAAGCAAACTCAAGCGCGTGAAGCTAAATTCTTAAGAACTGCGCTTCTTATTCGTCTTTTGGCTCTTCATTTTGCTTCAACACTTGATGATAGAAAACAAACTGGTTTGATGACTGATTTGGAAATGCCTATTTCGCGAGTTTTGCGTGGCATGGAAGACGTCGGTGCTGCAGTTGATATGCAACGTTTAAGTGGTATGCTTAAGCAATTTTCTGCAGATGCTGAGTTCGCGCAAAATATGGCTTGGAAAGTTGCAGGTAGTTCTGTTAATTTACAAAGTCCTAAGCAGTTGCAGCAAATACTTTTTGAGCATTTTGGTCTTAAACCTACTCGTCGCACAAAGAATGGCTCGTACACGACTAATGCCGAAGCTTTGCAAGCTATGTACGTTAAACTCGATCCCGAAGAGCCTGCAAGTCAATTCTTGGGCGCCTTACTTAAACATCGCGAAACTAATAAATTGAAGCAGATTGTGCAAAGTTTAATTGATGCGGCTCATTATGATGATAGGCGCATCCATACAACTTTTGAGCAGACTATTGCGGCAACTGGTCGTTTAAGTTCTGCTGATCCTAATCTCCAGAATATTCCTAATAGGAATGCTGCTGGTCGTGAGATTCGTGCTGCTTTTATTCCAGGAGAAGAATTTGAATATTTAATGAGTTGTGATTATTCACAAGTTGAGCTTCGTATTATGGCTCATGCATCTCATGATAAAACTCTTATTGAAGCATTCCGTTCCGGCGCAGATTTTCATAAATATGTTGCGAGCTTAGTTTATAAGATTCCTGTTGAACAAGTAACGCCGGATCAACGTTCTCATGTAAAAGCTATGAGCTATGGATTAGCATATGGATTGAGTACTTATGGACTAGCCAAACAGCTTTCTATTAGTCCGGCTGAAGCTGAAATGTTGAAGAATAAGTATTTTGATACTTTTGGCAATGTTCATGACTATCTGGAATCTCTTGTGTCAAAGGCAAAAGAACTTGGATATACAGAAACTATGTTTGGTCGACGTAGGTACTTCCCGCAGCTTTCTTCCAATAATCGTGCATCTCGTGAAGCTGCTGAGCGCGGAGCTCTTAACGCTCCAATACAAGGTACTGCCGCAGATATTATGAAACTTGCTATGCTTCGTGTTGATTTGGGATTGCGTGAAGCAAAAGTTCGTAGCCGAGTAATATTGCAAATACATGATGAATTGATTTTAGAAATTTCACATGGTGAGCAAGAGCAGGTAGAAAATATTGTGCGTAAAGCTATGGAAAATGCTGTGCATTTAGATGTTCCTCTTAATGTTTCTACTGGAGTTGGTGTAGATTGGCAACTAGCAGCGCATTAACACTACTTAAAGGTAGAAGAAATGATTAGATTAAGCAAAGTAATTGAAGCTATAGAAACATTGTACCCATTAAGCTTTGCTGAAGAGTGGGATGAGCCTGGTCTTATTGTTGGAGACTTGAATTCCCAAATTCAGCGAATCGTATGTGTCAGTGATCCTACGATTAGCGCAGTTGATCGAGCGTTATCAATGGGTGCCAACCTATTAGTGACTCATCATCCGCTATTTTTCAAAGCTGTGCATGGAGTTTCAAACGAAACTGTTCGTGGCGAAATTGTACAGCGTTTAATTAGTAATAATTGTGCGCTATGGGTTGGCCACACTAATGCGGATGTCGCGTGGCGTGGAGTTGCTCATGCTGCGGCAGAGTATTTTGGTCTTCATAATTTGCGTCCAATTGTTGTTTCTAAACAGATCGATTCTGCTGGACGTAACATTGGCTTAGGCAGAATTGGTGTTTTGGATGTGCCAATATCATTGCGTGATTTTGCGCAAAATGTTTTTAACGTTCTTCCTCATACAAAAGTTGGTGTTCAAGTTGCTGGAAATCTTGATGCGAAAGTTAGTACAGTAGCTGTTTTGCCTGGTTCTGGGGAAAGCTTGTTAGATGAAGTTCGCAAGGAAAAAGTTGACGTATATGTTACAAGCGATTTGCGTCATCATCCTGCACTTGACGCAATTGAGCGAGCTAAATATGAATCGAAACTGCGTCTTTCTTCTGGTGAAGATTACATTCAACACACATATCCTATGATTATTAACACTTCTCATAGTGCTATTGAATCATTGTGGTTTACTTATGCGATTAATGATATTGCTGACTGCATAGAAGAAATGTATGGAGAGCGTCCAGAAGTTGCTTGGTTAGGTGAAGCTTGCGATCCATGGAATTACGTTATTAATTGAGGCTTTCATTTAAAATTCAAGCTTTTTTAAATAACGTCAACATGACGTGAAAACTACTCGAATATATGAGATACTTATATTATGCATATACGACCAGGTTCCATGTATCCGCTTGGCGCAAACTATGATGGCGCTGGCGTGAATTTTGCGCTGTTTTCCGAAGTTGCAAAGCGCGTTGAATTATGTTTATTTGATGAGCATGATAATGAAACACGTATTGATATGACTGAGCAGAACTCATACGTGTGGCATAACTATGTTTCAGGCATACAGCCTGGTCAGCGTTATGGTTATCGTGTTCACGGACCCTATGATCCTTCTCATGGTTTATGGTGCAATCCTCATAAGTTGTTGCTTGACCCATATGCCAAGGCGATTGAAGGAAATATAGACGGTGATGAGAGTCTTTTCTCGTATTGGTTTGATAATCCAGATGATATTTCAGCAATGAATACTTTGGATTCTGCGGATCATACGATGAAGGCTGCAGTTATTAACCCGTATTTTGATTGGGGTAATGATCAGCACCCTATGATTCCGTATCATGATTCTGTTATTTACGAAGCTCATGTTCGTGGAATGACTAATCTTGATAAACGTGTTCCTCCAGATATTAGAGGCACTTATGCTGGACTTGCACATCCAAGCGTTATTTCTTATTTAAGGAAGCTTGGTGTTACTGCAATAGAATTGATGCCTATCCATCAGTTTGTAAACGATTCTTTCTTGCAAAATAAAGGATTAAGTAACTACTGGGGATACAACACTATTGGTTTCTTCGCTCCTCAAAATTCTTATTCCAGCTCTGGTCAGCGCGGAGAGCAAGTTAACGAATTTAAGTCAATGGTTAAGGCGTATCATGCTGCAGGCATGGAAGTGATTCTAGACGTTGTCTACAATCACACTGCTGAGGGCAATGACCGTGGTCCTACTTTGAGTTTCCGTGGTATTGATAATCGTGCATATTATCGTCTTGTAGATAATGATCAGCGTCATTATTTTGACACTACTGGTACTGGTAATTCCTTACTTATGCGTTCTCCAAAAGCGTTGCGGTTAATCACAGATAGTTTGCGTTATTGGGTAACTGAAATGCATGTCGATGGCTTCCGTTTCGATTTAGCAGCAACTCTTGCTCGTCAGTTCCAAGAAGTAGATAAACTTTCTGCATTCTTTGACATTATTGAGCAGGATCCCATTATTTCAAGTGTGAAGCTTATTGCTGAACCTTGGGATATTGGTGTTGGTGGATATCAGGTTGGTGGATTCCCTCCAAGTTGGTCTGAGTGGAATGGAAGATATCGCGATTGTGTTCGCGACTTTTGGCGCTCACAACCATCTACATTACCTGAATTTGCTAGCAGGCTTATGGGTAGCTCAGATTTGTATGAGCAAAATGGACGAAAGCCTGTAGCTTCCGTGAACTTTATTACAGCTCACGATGGCTTCACTATGAACGATTTAGTTAGCTATAACGAAAAGCATAATGAAGCTAATAAAGAAGGCAATTGCGATGGTGCGAACGACAATCGTTCGTGGAATTGCGGTGTTGAAGGACCTACTAATATTCACGATGTTAACGAATTGCGTGAACGTCAAATACGTAATTTGTTCTCAACTCTTTTGATGAGCCAGGGCATTCCTATGATATGCGCTGGTGATGAAGTCATGCGCACGCAGAATGGTAATAACAATGCTTATTGCCAAGATAATGCTATTTCGTGGATAAGCTGGGATTATAACGAAACTCAGCGAGATATGTTCGATTTCGTTTCTAAGCTTATTCACCTGCGTTTGAAGCACCCTGTGTTGCATCGTCGTCGTTTCTTTACGGGTCGTTCTGCTGGAGATGATGTAAGCGATATTCCACAAGTTGAATGGCTTGACCATAACGGTACTGTTATGGATATGGAGGACTGGTCAAATACTCATGCTTTATCTGTGATGATTTATTTGAATGGTTCGGATATTCCAGAAACTGACTGGTATGGAACGAGAATGGTTGATAATGACTTTATTCTTATTTTTAATGCGCATTATGAACCTATTACTTTTACTTTGCCAGATAAACGTTATGGTGAGAAGTGGAAGTTGATTGTGGACACATATAATCCAAAGGGTCCGGAATTGTTATATGAAGCAGGATTTAATATTGTCGCACAATCTCGTAGTTTCTTGCTTCTTATGAGCGAGCATAAGCCAGAATGTTGAGTATTATGCTTTATTCGTAAAGAAGTTCGTGACTTGTAAAAACTAAAAGCAGCGCAGAAATTTAAGTTTCTACGCTGCTTTTGTTAGTTTAATTTATCTTTTGTTCTTATTCTATTTGTGCTTTTGAGCTTCTATTTAATATTAAAGCTTGATTTATTTTTGATTGAAGACGATCGCTTTGCATAGCCGCAACTTGTCGTGAAAATACAATAATCCATCCAAGAAATAGCAGACATGATAATGCTTCAACATTTGTAAGAGTATTATTTCCATGTACCCACTGATTTCCTGCCCACGCAGTAAGAATAACCGCTAAATCGGAAGCAATATAGAATGTGCGAGAAAGCCTAGGAGCAAGCCATGGAAGGCAAACAAGCATTGTGCAAATTAATCCTGTCACTCCTCGAGCACATAAATCATGTAAGAAAGGATGTGGCGTGTATCTAAAAGTTCCTATTCCAATAAACGATATTCCTCCAAGAATCAGCAAAGCTGCCATAACAGTTGTGCGCATCTTGAAGTGTTTAATCAGTTTTTGGTTATTGTGTTGTAGCATTTCGTGCTGTGTTGCAACGAATTCAGTAATAGCAAAGTAGCTCGTTATGATAATGCAAATTCCTGACAAAACAAGTGTTGCATTAAACATACTAGCTGCAAATGTTGTGCGGTCTCCAAGTTGAGAGAAATTATTGTTATACCAGTACGGATCATCTGTCGTAAGACCTGCAGTTGCAGCTCCAGAAATAACGAATAATGGCAGGAGGGAAGCCACAGTTTTAGCTTCAAGAAGTTCAGCTTGAATAAGAGTTGCGTATCCAACTATTCCAGATAAAGCTGAGCATAATACTGGTAAATAGCTGTTCATTGCCGCTCTGCCAATAATGCTATTAATAATAGATAGCAAAGCAAAAGACATAAGAAACATCGTTGCGCCGTAAATCGTAGAAAGCGCTGTTATTTCAAACGCGTGCTTAGCTACTCGAATTAAGTGATGGCTGATAACTTTTTTATTTGTACGCAAGTATCCAACAATAAAAGCGCCTACGCTGCACAAAGACACAATAGTTGAAGCTGTAAGGAATAGTCGCTGGCTAATTTGCCAAAACGCTGGCATTGTTGCCATATACATTCTCATAATAATCATTCCACAAGCTGCGCAAACTATGAATGATATTAACCCCATTGCCTCTGTTCGCTGGAAGCGTCCCATACTTAGCCCCTTTTTCTTTAAACTAATTCTATTGTATCGTTTGGTGGCTAGTAATGAGTTTTGTTAGTCGAATTTTGTAATGAAGAAAAAATTTTCATAATACGTGTGTCGTAATTTGCATTTGTCTGCAAAGTGCGCTATTGTAATTGATTGTGCTTGGAACTGGTGATCAGTTCAAAAGCCTCGGGGTGTAGCGCAGTTTGGTAGCGCGCCTGCTTTGGGAGCAGGATGTCGCAGGTTCGAATCCTGTCACCCCGACTTTTTATATCTAATGAAATATGCTTATTTTTTTGCTTTTTATTCTTATTTAGCAGTACATGTCAATCGATAGTATTCATAGTATGAGTGGTATTAACGATATTGCAGATTGCACTACTTTTTGGAAAGCGCCGTATGCTAATCATCAATTAAAAGCTTATATTGAGGTTCCTGGAAGTAAATCTTTGTCGAATCGTTATTTAATTTTGGCAGCTTTGGGCACAAAACCAGTAGTTTTACAAGGATTATTGCGCTCGCGCGACACGGAGCTTATGATTAGCGCTTTATCTACATTTGGCGTTAGATGTGAGTCATTAAATGAAGATGGAACTAAGCTTCGTGTAATTCCTCCAGAAGACGGAGTTTTTAGGATTCCAGATAATGCTGAAGTGTATTGTGGTTTAGCTGGAACTGTAATGCGTTTCGTTGCAGCTTTAGCTTTATTTGCAAATAAAGCTGTGCGATTTGATGGCGATAAGCAAGCTTATGCGCGTCCTATGAAGCCAGTTCTTGACGGTTTAGAGCAGCTTGGTGCTCGCGTAAAATATCACGAAGAAGAGGGTTTCTTACCTTTTACTATTACGCCGCCTGCGATTGAATCTAGAATAAATGATTTTTCTGAAAAAATTGTGCAAATTGATTCTTCTTCATCATCACAATTTATTTCTGCGCTGCTTCTGATTGGTTCACGTATTCCTGGTGGATTAGAGCTTAAACATATTGGTGATACATTACCAAGTATGCCGCATATTCGCATGACTATGGACGATATTTGCAAAGCGGGTGGGGTTGTAAATATGACTAGCAACGCAATGTGGCATGTTAAAGAGAGCAAAATAGCTTTATCTGATACTGTTACTATAGAGCCTGATCTTTCTAATGCTGCGCCATTTTTAGGAGCATCATTGATTGCTGGAGGAAGTGTCAGTATACCTAATTGGCCGTTTTCTTCAACTCAACCTGGAGGATTGCTTCCTGGAATATTAGAGAAAATGTGCGCAAAAGTTAGTTTTGAAAAAACAAGCGATGACGCTGGAATAATGCATGTGGAAAGCGATGGTTCGATTAAAGCAATTCCGTATCTTGATTTGAGTGCAGCAGGGGAGATTGCTCCTAGTATTGCAGCTATTCTTGCTTTTGCGGACGGTCCAAGTGAACTTCATGGTATCGCGCATTTGAGAGGGCATGAAACGAATCGTTTGCAAGCTTTAGTTAATGAATTGAATCGAGTTGGGATTGGTGCTAAAGAGCTCGAAGATGGCATTCGTATTGAGCCAAGTAATCATATGCATGGGGAAGTAATGGAAACTTATGCGGATCACAGAATGGCAACTTTTGCTGCAATGCTTGGATTACGCATAGAAAATATAAGAATCAAAAATATTTCTACTACTCGCAAAACGATTCCTGATTTTCCAGGAATGTGGCATAGAATGCTTGAATAATAAATAATCCCGAGCCTTTTTGACCCGGGATTATTCATATTTATTTATTTTGTTCTACGCCGTTAAGCGCAAACAATTTAGTGCTCAAACTTGTTGCCGTAGCTATCTTCACCAGCTTCAGCAATGGTTGCAGCCTTGCGCGCAATAGCCAACTCTTCGTTCGTTGGAATCACAGCAATAATCACAGAGCTGTCTGGAGTGGAAATAACGCGTGGCTCCTTAGAACGAACCAAATTCTTTTCCTTATCGAGCTTAACGCCGAATGGCTCAAGCTTTTCGCATACGCGAGCGCGCACAATTTCGTCGTTTTCGCCGACACCAGCTGTGAAGGTAATGACATCAACGCCGCCCATTTGAGCAGTATAGTTGCCAATATAACCAACAATGCGGTGCACGTATACGCCGAGAGCGAGCTTAGCGTTTTCATCGCCTTCTGCGATGAGCTTGTGAATATCACGCAAATCGCCATGACCAGTCATACCCATCATGCCTGAACGCTTGTTGAAGAGAGTGTCAAGTTCGTCCACGTTCATGTGAGCGTTGCGAATAAGGTGGAATACTACAGCTGGGTCAATATCGCCAGTGCGACCGCCCATCATCAAGCCTTCGAGTGGGGTTAAGCCCATAGAAGTTTCGACTGGTTTCCCAGAAATCTGAGCAGAAGCAGAAGCACCGTTACCAATGTGCAAAACAATCTGCTTCAAACCTTCTGCAGGCTTACCGACAACGCTTGGAACAACAGAGCCAATGTATTCGTGAGAAGTGCCGTGAGCACCATAACGACGAATATGATAGCGATCTGCGATTTCCTTGTTCAAAGCATAAGTTGCTGCAACCTGTGGCAAATCATGGAAGAATGAAGAATCGAATACCATAATTTGTGGAACATCTGGCAAAAGTTCAGTCATGACTTCAGCGCCAACAGCTTCTGGACCGTTGTGAAGTGGAGCCAAAACTGCCAAATCCTTAACCTTATTGATTGTCTTTTCATTGACTAATGCAGGCTTAGGGAATGTTAAGCCACCCTGAACAACGCGGTGACCGACAGCAACAATGCCAGACTCTGAAAGCTTTGGACCATATTCTTCGAAGAATCCAAGTACGCGCTTCAAGCCCTGCTCGTGGTCGTGAACTGGCTCATTGAACTCATGCTTTTCGCCATTGAATACGTGCTTGTAGTGGCCGTCAACTGGCTCGCCAATCTTCTCAACGATGCCGGAAGCGATACCTTCACCGCTTTCCAAGTCAACGAGTTGATACTTAATCGAACTGGAACCAGAATTGATAACAAGAACGGTTTTTGCCATGTGGGCATCCTCCATAAGTATTGATAAGGCTTATAAATTGCCACGCTCTAGTTTAGCGTTAAGTTCCTACAAACTTAAAGATATTGAGTGCAATGCAATACCTCAAGGTTACGTACGCACTGTGATGCTGTTTTAGGAGCTTTATTATGTTTATTCTGATTGTGCTTCTAACGCGGTTAAAGCAACGGTATTAATAATATCTTGTACTAAAGCTCCTCTAGACAAATCATTTACAGGCTTATTTAATCCTTGCAAAATTGGACCAACAGCCAGTGCTCCGCTAGAGCGTTGCACGGCTTTATAAGCGATATTTCCTGCGCATAAATCAGGGAATACAAATACATTCACATGACCAGCAATACTATTATTTTTTGCTTTTGCTGCAGCAACTGTAGGAGACCATGCTGCATCAAACTGTATAGATCCAACAATTGCTAAATCAGGTGCTTTTTCTTTCGCAATGCGTGTTGCTTCCTCTACAGTATCAACATCTGGCCCTTTTCCTGAACCAAGCGTTGAATAGGATAGCATTCCAACTTTAGGGTTGAGTCCGAAAGTCTCAGCAGTGTGTGCAGACTGAATAGCAATATCAGCAAGCTGTTCTGCACTAGGATTTGGGTTGATTGCACAATCTGCAAATACAGATACGTGATCTTTGAAGCACATAAGGAATGCTCCAGAAACCAGCTTAGAACCAGGCTTAGTTTTGATAACTTGAAGAGCAGGACGTACAGTGTTAGCGGTTGAATTAACTGAACCAGAAACAAGACCGTCTGCTTGACCTAGTACTACTAGCATGGTGCCGAAGTAGCTTGCATCTGTTAATTGTTCACGCGCTTGCTTTTCTGTCATTCCTTTCTTTGCTCTTAATTCGCAAAGTTTTGTAATCATATGGCTTAGCATTGCTTCATCGTGCATAGATTGGAAACTAGCTTTGCAAAGAGAATTGAGATTTAGTTCTTCTGCTCGAGCAAGAATAGATTCGCGTTCTCCAATGATAATTAGATTTACAATATCACGTTCTAGCAAATAGTTTGCTGCTTTAAGAATACGATCTTCTTCTCCTTCCGGAAGAACTATAGTTTTCTTATTTTCTTTTGCTTTCCCTAATAAACTGTATTGGAAAGCATAAGGTGTAGTTGGAACTTTAAATGGTTGGTGGAGAGCATTAAGAACATCATTTTCTCGAACGCAATTTACGAATGTTTCTAATGAAGAATTTTTAGTTTCTTCATCTATTGGTGGCAAAACCCATAATGGAGTTTGGCTTACTCGGGATGCTTCGTCGTTTGAGTTTGCATAATTCCTAGAGCTATAGTCACGCATTAACTCAGCTCCAAGTTCTGGATCGCAGTTTGTAACAAATACTCCTAAAACTTGTGTGCATGATTTAAGAACGCAAGCATTTGCAGAATCTATAGTTTGTAAAATTTGTTGTGAGTTTCTGCCTTGAGCTGAAACTGTGAGAAAAACAGGTGATGCCAAGTCAGCTGCAACAGTTGCGTCGAAAGAAAACAGTTCTGGATCATATGCTGGGTTTGCGTCACTAGAAACAATAATAGAAGCTTGAGCAGAGGTGGATTGCAACAATTCGTTATAGCGCGCAACGATATCTCCTCGCACTGTGTCTTTATTTGTTCTAACTATTTCTGGAGTTGTTGCAATAACTTGCTCTAATTTCGCTGAAGTATTTGTGATACCCAAAAGTTGTTTAGTAAAAGTGTCATTTGGTTGAGCGCATGGACGAAAAACAGTAGTGCTGTAGTTATTAGACAGAATATGTGTTATTCCGAATGCAACAGCATTTCTGCCGTACATATCTTCGTTGCCGATAATTGTTACATTAATATGCGACACGATGCGTTCTCCTTTGATACTTCGTGTTACTGCTAGGTTTATATTGTTAATGTAAGTTTTGCATTTTGCAATATAAACAAACTTTTTCTATTGTACGGCTTATCTATGTTGTACACGCACAAAATAGTAATTATAAATGTAATTTATTTTGCATATAACTAGTTTTATTGCATTGTTTGTTTTAATACACAAAACGGGAGCCAATCTTTCGATTGACTCCCGAAATGTTTTAGCTAACCAATTTTAGCTTTATCAGCTTAAAACTACTCGTTATCGCCTGCGGTTGCAGCGGTAGCGGTGACAGCGCCTGGCTTATCGGTCTTAACGCCTGGCCATACCCAATCGGTGTAGTCTGGGTGATCAAGACCCTTGTCGACTGCATACTGGAAGGCTTCGAGGCGGAAGTCCTCGAGCTTCTTGATTTCGTCGGCATACTTAGCGGCGTCAACCATGCGCAATGCTTCAGCGGTAAGCTCGTAACGATCCATGTCGTTCACACGAACCATATCGTATGGCGTTGTGGTGGAGCCCTGCTCCTTGTAGCCATGAACGTTGAAGTTATCGTGGTTTGGACGATCGTAAATCAAGCCGCGAACGTCATGTGCATAGGAGTGATAAGCGAAGAGGACTGGCTTGTCAGCAGTGAAGAGCTCAGTGAACTCTTCGTCAGTCAAAGCTTCGTTGTTTTCCTTAGCGGACTGCAACTTGAGCAAGTCAACAACGTTAACAACCTTGAACTTAACGCCAAGCTTGTTCAACTTGTCGGCAGCTGCCATCAATTCCTGCTGTGGAACATCGCCAACACCAGCGAGAACAACCTGAACTTCGTCATTGTTCTTAGCGTTGGAAGCCCACTTCCACTCAGCAGCACCCTTCTCGAGCTCTTCGCGAGCTTCGTCGAGAGTCAACCAAGTAGCAGCTGGCTGCTTACCAGCGAAGATAGCATTAATCATGTTGGTGGACTTGTAAGCCTTTTCAGCAACAGCAAGCAACATGTTGGAATCTACTGGGAAGTAAATGCCGATTACGTGATCGTTGTTGAAGGTCTTGTTCAAGAGCACGGAGGTTACGCCTGGATCCTGGTGCGAGAAGCCGTTGTGATCCTGACGCCATACGTGAGAGGATACCAACAAGTTCACAGAGGAGATTGGCTTACGCCATGGGATCTCACGAACGGTAGCCTCAAGCCACTTTGCGTGCTGGTTCAACATGGAGTCGATAACGTGTACGAAGGACTCGTAGGAGCTCCAGATGCCGTGACGACCGGTGAGCAAGTAACCTTCGAGGAAGCCTTCCATCTGATGCTCGGAAAGCTGCTCGGTGACTTGGCCGGTAACAGCCATGTGCTCATCGACTAAGCCGGAGAGATAGCCAGCATCCCACTGCTTGTTGGTTACTTCGTAAGCAGCCTGCAAACGGTTGGAAGCAGTCTCATCTGGTCCGAAGATACGGAAGGAATCTGGGTTGTTCTTGATGATGTCACGAGTGTAAACACCAAGACGACGGGTAGCTTCGAGCTGGCCCCAGCCGTGACCGAATTCCTTAACTTCCTTGACTTCGTAATCTTCAAGCTTTGGAAGCTTCAAGTCTTCACGAATGCGACCACCGTTGGCGTTTGGATTTTCACCAATGCGGAGTTCGCCCTTTGGCATGAAGGAAAGAACGTCTTCCTTCACAGCGCCCTTTTCATCGAAGAGCTCTTCAGGCTTGTAGGACTTCATCCAGTTCTTCAAAACCTCGAAGTGAGCTTCGGTATCGCGAGCAGATGCCAGTGGCACCTGGTGTGCACGCCAAGAACCTTCGGTCTTCTTGCCATCGATGAACTTCGGGCAGGTCCAACCCTTTGGAGTGCGGAAGATAATCATTGGGTAGTAAGGACGAGTTACATCGTTAGTCTGAGCCTCAGCCTTAATATCGCAAATTTCATCGAAGATAGTTTCGAACATGTCAGCAAAGCGACGGTGGATGGACATATGATCCTCATCGTCGAAGCCAGCAACGAACTCGTATGGTTCATAACCCATGCCGTGGAAGAACTCATGAAGCTCTTCATCGGAAATACGGGAAAGAATTGTTGGGTTAGCAATCTTATAGCCGTTCAAGTGCAAGATTGGAAGCACGATACCATCGGTACGTGGGTTCACAAGCTTGTTGGACTGCCAACCGGTAGCCAAAGGACCGGTCTCAGCTTCACCATCGCCAACGATTGCTGGAACGAACAAGCTTGGGTTGTTCATAACAGCGCCGTAAGCGTGAGAAAGTGCGTAACCGAGCTCGCCACCTTCATGGATGGAACCTGGGGTTTCAGGAGCGAAGTGAGAAGGAATACCGCCTGGGTAAGAGAACTGACGGAAGAACTTCTGCAAACCAGCTTCGTCCTTAGTAATCTTTGGATAGTACTCAGTGTAAGTACCGTCGAGGTAAGACTGAGCAGTACCAGCTGGGCCGCCGTGGCCTGGACCCATGATAATCACGGTGTTCTGCTGGTGATCAGCGATAAAACGATTAATGTGGCCGATAAGGAAGTTAAGACCTGGAGTGGTGCCCCAGTGGCCCACCAGACGATGCTTAACGTCTTCGCGAGTGAACGGCTCCTTCATTAGAGGGTTGCTGCGAAGATAAATTTGGCCGATTGCAAGATAGTTGGCAACGCGCCAGTACTTGTCTACGCCTTCGATAGCTGCCTCGGAAACTGGAGCGTTTAGCTTCTTCCAAGGTGTGCCAATAACAGGACTCGTCATGTGTACTCCTGTACTCAAGCACTTTTCAGTGCAATTTGATCATTACCATTTGGTTATAGAGACTGGAAAACAAATGTATTACAGCTCTTTTTCCATCCGTTTCAGTATAGTGCCAGCGTCTGACTTTTGTTCGTTTGGTTACTTCTTCGTGCATTTGTGTTGAAAAAATGTGTGATTATGTGCGTAAAAAATGAGCCATTTGTATAGATTATGTTATATTTAATGTTCATTTTATACTTTATAGTTAAGCGTTTCGCACAAAAATCTACCAACGTTATTTGCAGTGTTAGACTGTACGTGTAACTTTTGTGTTTAATTTTCGGCGTTTTGTAATTATATAACGTCGCAAAGTTTCACTATTATAAGTTGAATCGTGTTAGAACATATATATAAGGAGAATCATGGCAAAAGGACCAGTGCTTGTCGTTGATTTTGGCGCTCAATATGCTCAGCTTATTGCTCGTCGAGTGCGCGAAGCAAATGTGTATTCAGAACTTGTTCCTCACTCTATGCCAGTTGACGAAATGCTTGCTAAGGATCCTCAAGCTATTATTCTTTCAGGTGGTCCTGCTTCTGTTTATGAACCAGGTGCTCCTGACATTGATCCAAAGATTTTTGAAGCAGGTGTACCGGTTCTTGGTATTTGCTATGGCTTCCAGGTAATGGCTCATGAGCTTGGTGGCGATGTCGATAAAGCTGCACTTGGTGAGTATGGCAAGACTGCTGCAACTATTGATGATTCTGAAGGTTTACTTTCCGGATCCCCATCTGCGCAGAATACTTGGATGAGTCACGGTGTTGCTGTTAAGCGTGCTCCAGAAGGTTTTACGGTTTTGGCTCACACAGAAGGTGCTCCAGTTGCAGCAATGCAAGACGAAAGTCGCAAACTCTACGGTGTGCAATGGCATCCAGAAGTTAAACACACTCCATTGGGTCAGGAACTTATATCTACATTCTTACATAAGTGTGCAGGGCTGGATAATAATTGGAATCCTTCTAATATTATTGAGGATCAAGTTGCTAAGATTCGTGAAGAAGTTGGCGACGCGCAAGTTATTTGTGGTCTTTCTGGCGGCGTAGATTCTGCTGTTGCTGCAGCATTGGTACATAAAGCAATTGGCAATCAGCTTACTTGCGTTTTTGTTGACCACGGTTTGCTTCGTAAAGGCGAAGTTGAGCAGGTTAAGCATGATTTTGTTGAAGCAACAGGCATTAAACTTATTGCAGTTGATGCAGAAGATGACTTTTTGAACGCACTTAAAGGCGTGAGTGAGCCGGAGCGCAAGCGTAAGATTATTGGCGAGAAGTTTATACGCACTTTTGAAAAAGCTCAGCGTCAAGTTATCGAAGAAGCTGGAAAATCTGGAGCAGAAGTTAAGTTCCTTGTGCAAGGCACGCTTTACCCGGATGTAGTTGAATCCGGTGGCGGTGATGGTGCTGCAAACATCAAATCTCATCACAATGTTGGAGGTTTGCCAAAAGATTTGAAGTTTAAGCTTATTGAACCTTTGCGTACTTTGTTTAAGGATGAAGTTCGTGCTATTGGAACTGAGCTTGGACTTCCAGATGAAATTGTTTGGCGTCAGCCATTCCCAGGACCTGGTTTAGGTATTCGTATCGTGGGCGAGATTACACGCGAACGCTTAGCTGTTCTTCGTGAAGCAGATGCTATTGCGCGCGAAGAGCTTTCTAAAGCTGGATTGGATCGCGACATTTGGCAATGCCCAGTCGTTTTGCTTGCTGATGTTCATTCTGTTGGTGTTCAAGGTGATGAGCGTACATATGGTTCTCCAATTGTTTTGCGTCCTGTGAGCTCTGAGGATGCTATGACAGCTGATTGGTCTCGTGTGCCTTACGATGTGTTGGCAAATATTTCTACTCGAATCACGAATGAATGCCGTCAAATTAATCGTGTAGTGCTTGATGTAACGTCTAAGCCGCCTGCCACGATTGAGTGGGAGTGACAGTTTTTGATGAGAATTATTGACCGAAATATAAACATATGTTTATACAGTAAAACATATGTTTATTTTCATTAAAAACTGTAATAATTACTGATTTTTATAAAGCACTTCATGAAAATGGAGTGCTTTTTTCTGTATATTGGTGTGTCGAATTTTCTAAAAACAGGTAAATTTTCGAATTTTATCGATATTTAATGAATATTTTAGTAGTAAATACTGTTGTTTTTAATTGTTTATAATGTTTAAACGATATAATGAATTTTACATGAAACAACAGTATGAGCTGTAACAGTAGTTGTTGGCTGGGTGTAAAAACTGCTGCTCGTAGTAGCTCTTACTACTTTGCTTCATTGCGGAACCGTGAATTTTGTATGTGTAGTTTTACTGTGCTACGAAACTAATCGTGTATTTCGAATAGTTTCGCCTACGGTATCGTTTGCGAAGTTTGTAAGATATTTTTTGCCGCCAATAATTGCGTAAGCCGCTCAAACTATATCGATTAATATGGTAAGGAGAGTTACGTGGACGGCATTCTGTCAGTACTGCTCGATATTTTCAGACAGCCATCTGTTATAGTTGCGCTTATTTCCTTTATTGGGCTTGCAGTGCAAAGAAAGAAATTCTCGGATATTTTGCAAGGATCAATCCGTACCCTTGTTGGTTTTCTTGTTTTAGCAGCTGGTTCTGGAGTTATTACTGAAGCGTTGAATCCATTTGGCAAAATGTTTCAATACGCATTTCATGTGCAAGGCGTAGTGCCGAATAATGAAGCAATTATTGGAACTGTTTTATTGAAGTATGGCTCTGAATCTGCGCTTATTTTCTTCTTTGGAATGATTGTTAATATTATTCTTTCTATTACTTCTCGTTTTAAATTTATCTATTTAACGGGTCACGTAGCTTTCTATATGGCAAGTATGCTTGCTGTTATATTTAATGTTGCTGGTTTTAGCATGTGGGAAGTCCTTTTATGGGGTTCAATTGCTCAAGGATTGTTTACGACAATTTCTCCTGCACTAGTGCAACCATTTATGAAAAAAGCTTCAGGCAAAGATGATGTTGCTTTAGGACATCCTGCTGGTACTGGTGTTGCTTTAGGTGCGTTAATTGCAAAAATTACTGCTTCAAAAAAGCGTCCTTCTAAGTCAACTGAGGATATTAAATTCCCAGCCGCATTGGGATTCTTGCGTGATACAACAGTTCTTATCACGCTTTCTATGGCTGTTATTTATATTGTAGTGGCACTTTTTGCTGGATCTTCGTATGTTGAAACACATTTATCTAATGGTCAAAACTCCATTGTTTTCGTTATGTTGAAGGCTGCAACTTTTGCTGCAGGTGTTTATATTATTCTTGCAGGCGTGCAGATTGTTCTTGACGAAATTGTTCCAGCTTTTAAGGGAATATCGGAAAAGCTTGTTAAAAATGCTCGTCCTGCTTTAGATGCACCAATGACTTTTGGCTTTGCTCCTAATGCTGTTCTTATTGGCTTCTTGGCTAGTTTCTTTGGCGGTTTGCTTGGAATGACGTTTATGGCGATTTTGGGAACGACAATTATTATTCCTGGAATTGTTGCGCATTTTATGGCTGGTGGTGCTGCAGGAGTATTTGGTAATGGTCAAGGTGGAATACGTGGTTGCTTGACTGCATCATTTATTAATGGCCTTTTCATTACTTTCCTTCCGTTGTTCCTTTTGCCAGTGCTTGGCAATTTAGGAAGTGCAAATTCTACATATTCTGATGCAGATTATGGCGTATTTGGTGTAATACTTGGTCACGTAAATATTGTCGGTGGTCGTACTGTTCTAATTTCTGTAATACTTATTGCACTAATATTGTTCTATTCTGTTTCGATATTGATGAATAAACGCGATTCTAATAATTTTGAAAAAGTTGAAGAAATAAAATAAGTAAAGAAAATAAAAATACAATTAAATAATTGTGTAGACATAGATTAAATTCTTTTTACTCATTTTCCTATTTGTTTGTACATTTTATGTTAGGGCTGATAGGATAACAGAGTTATTAGTTTTGCATGAGCCGTTGTTACTATGCTGTGTTTTACACAAACTAGTATCAGCGGCTTTTTCATGCTAGCGCTTAGTTAGGGGAGAGTGATAATGGTCGACGGTGTGCCTAAATATATTGCTGTGCGAGATAATCTACGCGCTCGTATTGATTCTATGGAAGCTAACGAACAATTACCTCCTGAAATTGAATTGTGCAAACAGTACAATGTGAGTCGTATCACTTTGCATGCAGTTGATAATCTTATTACTGAAGGATTACTTGTTCGTGAGCAGGGTAGGGGAACATTTCGAGCTTCTTCAATTATTCATACTTATAATCAGGAAGTGATTTCTGATCGCGCGCAAGGATTTTATGAGCAGGCTTATTCTAATGATGCAAAAGTTAGAATAAAAGTTATTGAAAAAGATGTTATTCACGATGAAGATGCTGCTGCTCGTTTAGGTCTTGATCCAGAAGATGAGTTGATATGTTTGAAACACTTGCGCTATGTTGACGATGTTTTATCGCGTTATAGTGTGATTTATTTGTCTGCTTCGCGTTTTCCTAAAATTTTGACGCATGATTTTTCAGATGATTCGTTAGCTGATTTTTTGTTCAAAGCGTACGCTGTTCAGCTTGTAGAAAATGAGGTGTCTGTGCATGTAGAAGAGCTGTGTGACCGGCTTGCGGCAGTACTGAATGTTGAAGTTGGAACTTCTGTAATTGCAGCTTATTCTACTGTAAAAGATAAGTTTGGCACGATTATTGCTTTTGGTGCAGCTGTTTATACGCCAAATTCTGGCGAGATTCGTTTCCATTTGCATTCAAATGCTGCTTAATTAAATTTTTTAGGGCTAGCTAAGATGATCTTCTTAGCTAACACCTTTTTTGCGTTAGAAAACAATAAAACCTTGCTGGCTTTCCAGCAAGGTTTTTTCGTGTCCGGAGCGGGAGTTGAACCCGCACGCCTGTAACAAATAGGCACTAGCACCTCAAGCTAGCGCGTCTACCATTCCGCCACCCGGACAGGTGTTTTAGACAACAGATAAGACTATAACATCTTTTTTTCTTCTTCGCTTCGGCGTGTTGAAAAAATTACGAATTTTCAAAATATTTATATATGAAAATAGTAATAATAGTTTTAAATTATGCTATTTTCAGTATAAAAATCTCCTTTACTATCTTGTTTAAAATCAATAACATTCACTGGCTTTTTTGCCAAGTTTCCATCAAAGTCAATGAACGAGTGTTGTGGCAATGAAGAAATATCATGTTTTGGATAGTCTCTTCTAAAGAAAGCACCTCTAGATTCATGTCTAGCAAGTGAAGATTGTAATACTGCTTTTGCAAGTAGTGACATGTTCTTTATTTCCCATATTGCAGTAATTTCTTGGTTAAAAACTAAATTATCGCTATGAATGTGTAATGACTGAATTTTAGGATCTATAAATTCTTGTATGTCATTGAGTGCTTTCTTAATTGATTGTTCGTCGCATGATATTGCAACAGCGTTTTCCATGATTTTTCCTAAATCTGCAAATAATTTATAAGGATTATCTTCTTCTATTTGTGAAGATTCGTCGTTATAACTGTTGTCTGTAAAATCTGTAACTTGCTTCGCACTCGTTTCCATAAGCTGATTAAGTTCATTATTTCTTTGTTTATATAAGACTTGTAGTGCAACATTACTTGAGATAGTTTTATTGGTTTCGTTCGTTTCATTGATTTCGTTACTGTTAGTTTCATCATCCTTGTTTAAGTTTTTCAATTCTTTTGCTATTGTTGCTCCTGCGCGATTTCCAAAAAGGCATGCGTCAAGCAAGGAGTTTCCTCCTAATCGATTAGCTCCGTGCACTCCTACACATGAGCATTCTCCGGCAGCGTATAAACCATAAACAATATTTTGGTTGTTATTTTGCCATCTATATACTTTTCCATTCAAAGTTATCGGTATTCCGCCCATTGTGTAGTGAGCTGTAGGGCGAATTGGGACTAAATCGCAAGTTGGGTCAAGATGAGCATATTTTTCAATAGTTTCTGTAACTTGTGGCAAGTATTCTAACATATTTTCTCGGCTGATATGTGTCATATCTAGCCAAACACAATCGTTATGCGAATTGCTTTGTTGCGTAGTTGTTGAATCGTTTACACCTCTTCCTTCGCGAATTTCTTTGGCAATTGCACGAGAAACAACATCTCTTGGAGCTAAATCTGCATGTACTTCATCGTATTTTTTCATAAAAGCTTCGCCATTTGAGTTCCTAAGCACGCCGCCTTCAGCTCTTGCTGCTTCTGAAAGCAGAATGCCAGTATGAGCTAGTCCAGTAGGGTGGAATTGAATGAACTCGCAGTCTTCAAGTTGTAATCCTGCTTTTAGAGCTAAAGCCATGCCATCGCCTGTTAAATCCCACGAATTAGATGTTGTTGCAAATAATCTTCCCGATCCGCCTGTAGCTAAAAGTAAGAATCTAGACCTTATTGCTCGCAAGTTTCCTGCAGATAAATCAAATGCAACAATTCCTTCAACGCTCATAGTTTGATCGTTTATAGCAACATCTGTTACGTAACAATCTTCAGCAAATACAATATTCTCGGAAACACATTGTTGCCATAAGCTATGCAAAATTTGGTGACCAATACGATCTGCAGCAAAAGCCGCACGTTCAATTGGATTCTTTCCAAAATTAGCAGTATGCCCACCAAAACGGCGTTGATTAATATACCCATTTTGCGTTCGAGAAAATGCTACGCCATCATGTTCAAGCTGAATAACTGTTTTCGGCGCTTCTTTTGCAAGTAGCTTTGCTGCATCTTGATCGCTTAGCCAATCTCCGCCATGAACTGTGTCATAATAATGCCATTGCCATTTGTCTTGTTCAACATTTCCAAGGCTTGCTGCTATACCTCCTTCAGCAGAACCCGTGTGTGAACGCAATGCTGGCACTTTAGAAATCACTAAAATTGATGGTGTTTTTCCTCCTTTTCTCATACATGCGTATTCTTCGGATTTAATTAATCCTAGTGCTGCAGATAATCCTGCAGCTCCAGTGCCAACAATAATAACATCGTAGTATTCGCTTGATTGCATACTTTTATTTTCTCACATATCTTGTATTGGGCGCGTTATTTTACGCTACTTTTTGCTGTGATAATGTTAAATTTTCTTTATTTTGTACAATAATTCCTTCCAATTCTAGCAATGCAATTTTCCCAGAAATTTCAGCAATAGATGGTATGTAATCTAATTGTTTTTCTTTGTAAGAAGCTTTTATTATTTCGTATATTCTGTCAACATTTGCAAGTTCACGTTTGCGTTTGCATGTTGTAATTGCGTCGATAATTAGTTTTTGCGTATTGTCATAATTTTTATAGTCTATACTTAATTTTTCTGGTTTAGGTTGAGAATAAGCAAAGTAATGATGAGATTGAGGAAACAGAATATCTATATCTTGAGTTGAACACAATATTATAGCTTGTGAATCGTGTATTAGCTTGTTGCATCCTGCGTTATTAGGCTGATTGATATCTCCTGGTATAGCGTATAGTTCGCGATTTAAATCAGTTGCCCATGTTGCAGTATTTAGCGCTCCGGATTGTAATCTTGCTTGAGCAACTATAATTTTTGATGCTAGAGCTGCAATAATTCTATTTCGTAATAAAAATCTGTGGCCTACAGGTGTTGTATCTGGGCATAGTTCGCTAATACACGCTCCGCCTTTTGCAATAATTTGTTCAAAAAGCTGATAATTGCATCTGGGTCCCATATGATTTAATCCTCCAGCAAATACAGCAATGGTTTTTCCTGTAGGCTTATTTTCATCTACATCTTGTGCATCTAATGCGCCCCAATGTGCTGCTGCATCAATTCCGTACGCTCCACCAGAAATAACAGTATGGCCTTTCGAAGCGCAATCATAAGCAAATTGATATGCAAGTTCTCTTCCGTAGTCTGTGCAAGAGCGTGAGCCAACAATAGCAAGTGGATTATGACATTGTGTTAATGCTTGTGGATTCCCTACACCCCACAAGCATAAAGGTGGTGAGAAATGACTCTGAAAAGCCAAATCTTGTAATTGTTTCGGCCAATATTTGCTGTGTGGTGCAATAATCCATTGCTTTCCGCCAGAAGTGAACCATTGACATAGTGATTCATTATTCCATGTTGGTAAATGCAATAATCGAACGCACCATTTTGAAATAGAATTGTGTAACACTTCTAAAGACTTAGGCGCATTATTGTTGTGATAACCCCACGCTGTTAAGCCCTTCTTGAAATAATTTTCTAATAGCGCAAGTTCTTTATGGTTTTTTATGAAACTTAACATTGTAGATACTAATTCTTGATTTTTGTTACGTTTTCTTGAACTAAAAGTTTTAGAATTGGCATCGTTTTCTTGATCTGCTACTTCACTAATAATTGGAAGTTGCATTTGTTGAGCTGAGCCTGTTGATTGTTGTTTCGTATAATTTTTCACAATTGTTTTTAATATTGAAACAATTTCTTTAGCGCTTTTAGATCCCAATAGTAGCGTGTACATAATTGCATCCGCTCCTTCAAGGCAGAATGTAAGTATTGCACGAGATATTGTTTCTTCGTCTGGTGAAGAAAAATCGCTAGATGCACTAATGGTTTCTTCAGTGTTATCCGTGTTGTTTATGTTCTTAGTATTCATATTCGTGTCCTTAAACTGATAGCTTGTGCAATGTCTGTCATGTCTGGTGAAGTGTGTCCAGAAAGATCAGCAAGCGTCCACGCGAGTCGCAATGCTCTATCTGCTCCGCGCAAACTCAGTTGATGCTTTTCTAATGCACGGTTGATAAGTCCTACAGCTTGCTGTGAAGTGTATTTTCTAAGCCATGTTCCAGATGCTTGTGCGTTGCAATCCCAGCCTTGTTTTATAAAACGGTCGCGAGCAATTTTACGAGCTTCTATTACGTTATCTCGCATTGTTTTGCTATTCAGATACGTGTTTTTAACTGAGTTTTGTGCATTGTCGTGATGATGGTTTGAAATAATAATTCGTTCTACCGGAGGCACATCCATTTGAATATCAATACGGTCAAGAATTGGACCTGAAAGGCGTGAAAAATATCGTGCTCTTTCGCGCTCTTTGCAAGTACATCGTTCTCCATTTCCGTATGCGTATCCGCAAGGACAAGGATTTGCAGCAACAACAAGCTGGAATTTAGCTGGATAAAGAGTTGTCCCTTTTGAACGAGAAATAGCAATATGCCCTGATTCCAATGGTTCTCTTAGGGTTTGCAATACTCTAGGAGAAAACTCTGGAGCCTCATCCATAAACAGCACTCCGCAATGTGCTCTAGTAATAATCCCAGGTTTTGCAACTCCTGTTCCTCCTCCAATAAGAGAAGCTGCTGAAGCAGTATGGTGAGGTGCTTCAAATGGTGGAATATTGCTAATTCCGTAGTAGGGTAGCGTGCCGCAAAGTGAACGAATAGATGCGACTTCAAGCTGTTCTTGTTCATTAAGAGGACACATAATGCTTGGTATTCGAGATGCGAGCATGGTTTTTCCGGATCCTGGAGGTCCAATCATCATCACGTGATGTCCTCCAGCTGCAGCAACTTGAAGAGCCCACTTTGTGTGTTCTTGCCCTATTACTTCAGACATATCTCCAATTTCATATTTTGGTTCAATTTGTAGTGGAGAAGTGCTTTCTTCGTGAATTGACGAATTATAATCTTCTTCTCCATTGTTATAATTTCCATTTCGTTCAAGAACTTGCATATGTTTATACGCAGGGTCTTCTTCAATAAGCTTGAGTGATTCTTCGCTCAAACTGCCATGCAATTGCGTCACTAAATCTAAAATATGGTGTATTCCAATAGATTCAATTCCATCTACAAGTTGCGCTTCGGCAAGATTTTCTTGCGGAATAAGCATTCGTTTAAAATGCATCTTTTTTGCGTAAAGTGCAATAGGAAGAATGCCTTGAATAGGTAATACTGTCCCGTCAAGATTTAGTTCTCCTAAAATAACTGTATTTTCTAATTCTGTAAGTGGAATATACTTTTCTGCGCTTAGTATGCTTGCTGCGATAGCTAAATCGTATGATGCTCCGCTTTTTGGCATTGAAGCAGGTGATAAGTTTACTGTTACCCTTCCTTCAGGCCATTTGCAATGCAACGCAAAATGAGCTGATTTAACGCGCTCTCTTGCTTCGCTTAATGAAGTGTCAGGTAAGCCGATAATAGAAAAGTTTGGCATATTTCCAGATATAAAAGCTTGCAGCTGAATAGTAAAAGCTTTAAGACCAATAAGTCCTATTGATGTTGCGTTTCCAATATGCATTAGAATGCTCCTTGAACATGCTTGAATTGGATTGATGAATTATCTTCAATTTCTTCCAAAGATTGCAATTCATATGCAGAATCTGGATAAGTGTATTTGTTAATAATAAGAATAGATACAGCGTCAAATCGAATACGGTAATGAGGTATGTCGCTTCCGAATTCTTCCAGCCATTTCATACCAGTTGTACGTAATTTGCTACATTTTTCTTGAGTAATTGCTTCAAGTGGAGTGCCACAACGTACGCTTCTTCGAGTTTTTACTTCCACGAATACCAATTTTTGTTCTGGAGTAATCATCACCAAATCTAGCTCTCCATTACGGCAATGCCAGTTTCGGTCAATAATGTGCCACCCTTTTTGTATGAGTCGCAAAGCTGCGTATGTTTCTCCCAGTTTTCCCAACTCTTTACTTTCAAGAGAATCATCTTGAAGCTCGTTGGACACTTGTTCAAGTTTTTCTTGCAAAAATACTTGAGCAGTCTCAGCGTCGTCAATCTCGTCAAGCGAGATAATTTCATCGTCAATAATGTGTTTTTGTGTAATCATGCTGCTATTTTCTGTGCTTATTGAGCAGTAATCCAGATTTTTTAAGCATTGTGGATAAAAGCTGCATACGGCGTGTTGTATTAGAAATTCAGTATATTTTCTGTATTTTTCTAAAACAGATTTCGCTATTTTTTGCAAACTGTTAATTCGTTATAGCTAATTTTGATAACCGCAGGTATGTACGAATGAACCATAGTGGCATATTGTCGTTATCACTTAAATAAATATGTAAACAGAAAACGGAAAAGTAAGTGGATGCGCAAAGTGAGCTGAAGCAAACTAATCTACTGTTTGAAAAGTCGCAAAACTGGAGGGGTATTATGAGCGATATTGAAGAAACGCAAGGAAAGTATCATTTTGAAACCTTGCAGTTGCATGTTGGTCAAGAGCAGGCGGATCCGGCAACTGATTCTCGTGCAGTTCCTATTTATCAAACGACGAGCTACGTGTTCCACGATTTTGATCATGCCGCTGCTCGTTTTGATTTGCGTGACGCTGGAAATATTTATGGCCGTTTGACGAATTCTACTCAAGATGTTTTTGAGCGTAGAATTGCAGCTCTTGAAGGTGGAACTGCAGCTTTGGCTGTTGCTTCTGGTGCGGCAGCTGTAGACTATGCTATTCGTAACATCACTCAGCAGGGCGATCACATTGTGTCTTCAAAGAATGTGTATGGTGGAACTTATAACCTTCTTCGTCATACTCTTCCTCGAGATGGTGTAACAACTACTTTTGTGGATCCTAAGAATCCTCAGAACTTCGAGGATGCAATTCAGCCGAATACGAAGCTCGTGTACTTTGAAACTTTTGGTAATCCTAATGCTGATTTGCCTGATTTTGAGGCTATTTCCGAGATTGCGCATCGCCACAATCTTCCTGTTTTTGTTGACAACACTTTTGCAACTGCGTACCTGTTCCGCCCTCTTGAGCATGGTGCAGATATTGTAGTTGAGTCTGCTACGAAGTTTATTGGCGGCCATGGCACAACTCTTGGTGGCATTATTGTTGAAGGCGGCAATTTTGATTGGGCTAAAGTCCCTGGAAAATTCCCAACTCTTACTGAAGCTGACCCTAGCTATCATGGTTTGAACTTCTATGATGCTTTAGGATCTGTGGCTTTTGTGACTCGTATTCGTGCGATTATTTTGCGCGATACTGGCGCTTGCATTAGCCCGTTTGCTGCATTCTTGCTTTTGCAAGGCACGGAAACTTTGAGTTTGCGTGTTGAGCGTCACGTTGAGAATGCGTTGAAGGTTGTTCAATATTTGCAAACTGTGCCAGAGGTTGAATCTGTAAGTCATCCTTCTATTGAAGGTCGTTCTGATCACGAGCTTTATAAGCGCTACTTCCCGAATGGTGGAGGCTCTATTTTCACGTTTGATATTAAAGGTGGAAGGGATGCAGCTCGCATATTTATTGACAATTTACAGCTTTTCTCATTGCTTGCAAATGTTGCTGACGTAAAGTCATTGGTTATCCATCCTGCATCTACTACGCACTCTCAGGAAACTTCTGAAGAGTTGGAAGATCAGGGCATTCATGAAGGTACTATTCGTTTGTCTATTGGAACTGAACATATTGACGATATTCTTGCCGATTTGCAGCGCGGATTTGACGCTGTTCGTAAAGCAGGACTTGCTTAAATAGAAAAGAGAAAGCAAAGTAAAAAATTATTAATTAAAAATATTCCTGAAGATCCATTACCATTTTATTCGGAGCGCATTCGTATTTGTATGTGCTCCGATTTTTTATACATTATGTAAATTTACGCATCATACTTTAGGATGAGATACTGATTTTTTCTCAATAATTTCCGCCTTACGCACGATAGTAACCAGCAGTCTTTTCACGTAAATTTAAGTATTAGCAGTAGATAACTATGCGATTACTACTTTTTAAGAAAAGGAGCAGTTATGAACAGTCCGTACGAAACAAGCTCATACGAGCAAGAAAATGCTTTAGATTTTAGAGCAGATTTTAACCAAAACTTGATTGGTGAGACGGCAGTTGCAGCTTTGCATGTTGTTAAAGATTTTGGCAAGGGTGCAGGCATTGTTCACGCTTTGCGAGACGTTAGTGTTAGCTTTGAGCGCGGCAAGTTCACTGCGATTATGGGCCCGTCTGGCTCTGGAAAGTCAACTTTAATGCATTCTTTGGCTGGTCTTGACAGCGTTAATTCTGGAAAAGTTTTGGTAGATGGCCTAGATATTACAGGAATGAGCGATAAACAGCTTACGCTTATGCGACGCGAAATGGTTGGGTTCATTTTCCAAAGTTTTAATCTTCTTCCAATGTTTAGTGCTGAGCAAAATATTCTTATGCCTCTTACTTTGGCAGGCAAAAAGCCAGATAAGCAATGGTTTAATACTTTGGTTTTAACTCTTGGCTTGCAAGATCGCTTAAAGCATAGGCCTGCTGAGCTTTCTGGCGGTCAGCGACAACGCGTTGCAATTGCTCGAGCTTTAATCTCTAAGCCTTCCGTAGTTTTTGCGGATGAGCCTACCGGTAATCTTGACTCTGCTTCCAGCTCAGAAGTTTTGCATTTTTTGAAGAAGTCTGTAACGGAACTTGGTCAAACTGTGATTATGGTTACTCACGACGCTGTTGCAGCGTCTTATGCGGATCGAGCAATCGTGTTTGCAGATGGTCAAATCGTTGAAGACGTGCAAAATCCTACTGCAGAAGGAATGAGCAAGATGCTTATGGAACGCAGCGAGGCTGGCGTTAATAATCAGCCTGCTCAATTGCAATAAAAGGTGGTGAAGTTAGAATGTGGAAAATCGCACTAAAACTTATGCGTAAAAGCGTGCGCATGCTAATCGCCTCTGGAATTGCAATTCTTATAGGCAGCATGTTTATGAGCGCTACTTTGCTTTTTGCAAACAGCGTTGATGACTTGATGGTTCGTAACGCAACAAATGAATTCGGTAGCGCAAATTATGCAATCTCATTTAAAAATCCTAACAGCTCTCCGAGTAGTGAAATTCATTACAAAGACCTTCATTTAGACAAAATATCGAAGATGCCTGGTATCAACGGTATTCGTAGTGACGATGCGACTGCGCTTGTAAGAGTGGAAAAAGGTGATAAATCAGTTACAAGTATTGCTTGGTCTAGTGGTTTGTATGGAAATCTTCCTGTTTATAAATCAACAGAAGGTAGAGATCCGCAAAAAATAGGCGAAATTACGCTTATTAAAAGTATTGCAAAATCAATACATGCAAACATTGGCGATACTATAACTTTGGTTAAAGTAGATGACACTGGCGGAGATAAAGAAAAATCGTACGATGTTCGTGTGGTTGGTCTTGTAGACGATGGAGAACATTCTCAAATACCAGTTTCAAATCGCGGCACGTATCTTGGTGGAGTAACGAATGATTTTTGTGCAAAACTCAACAATCTTAAGAATTTTGACAATGAAGTTGTGCAAAGCAAAGTGTACATGAGTATTGATGAATCTAAAATAAACGATTTATCTCCTAAGATTAACTCTTTGCTTCCTTCGAGATTCTCTCTTATGTCTAGGCATGAAGTTGGCGTAAGAGCTGTTCGAAATGTGTCTAACGGCACTAATTTTGTAACCATGTTCTTGCTATCTTTTGGTATCCTAGCGTTGCTTATTTCTTCGCTTGTTATAGCAAACACATTCCAAGTATTAGTTGCACAGCGTAGACGAACTCTTGCGCTTTTGCGCGTAATCGGCGCACAGTCACACCAGCTTTATGCGGCAGTTTTGCTTGAAGCTGCAATACTTGGAGTTATTTCTGCAGGTGTTGGTGTGCTTTGCGCAATCGGATTTATGGGCGCAATTAGTAATGTGAATATTAATTCTGGACCGTTATCTAAGATTCCTTTGATTGTTTCACTTCCGGCAATTGTGTGGCCAATAGCAATTGGCACGATTGTAACAGTTCTTGCATCTATGAGTGCTGCTCGATCTGCTACAAAAGTAACGCCTATGGAAGCGCTGCGACCAATGGATTTGATTAAAGATAAGCGTGCAAGCATTATTCGCGCTGTTTTTGGCGTTCTGTTTATTGTTGTAGGTATTTTAGCTACGGCTTTAAGTGCTACTTCTTTGGCAAGCATGATTGCGGGTAAGTCGCCTACTGCTGGTTCTGACTCTTGGATGACTTTGCTTGGAGCAATGTTTGGTTGTGCGCTTGTTTTTATTGGCATTATTATTACAGCAACATTCTGGATGCCGTTTGCTATGAAGGCAACTGGAGCAATTATGGCGCTTTGTGGGCCCGCGTCTAAAGTTGCTAATGCAAACGTGCAAAGAAATCCTAGAAGAGTTGCAGCAACTGGAACAGCTTTGCTTATTGGAGTAACGCTTGTTTCTACAGTAGTAACGGGCGCAATTTGTGGTAAAGCAACTCTTAAAGGTGTTGTTGATGACCATTACAGTGTTGACATTATTATTCAAGGCAAGAATGTTGATGAATCTTTAGCTGCCGACATTTCAAAGATTAGTGGAATAAAGCATACTGAGTTGCTTCCTGCAGTTCCTATGACTTTTAAGAACGCTAAGGGCAAAACTGAGTATGCTATGGCAGCTGGAGTTGATAATGTAAATCAACTTAAAAATGTAATGCACACTGATCTTGATGGCGTTAATATAAACAAAGATTCTGTGCTTTTGCCTAAGTTTAACGAAGAAGGGGGAGAACCCTTTGAACTTAAAAAAGGAAACCTTAATCTACAAGCTTATGTAGAAAAGTACAGTTCTGGTGAAACAGACAGTGATGATATTACGCCATTTACCGGAATGAATACAGACCCGAGTAATAACGATAAGAGCATTACTGTAAAGCAAGTTCAGTTTAAGAAGTATAGGAATGTCAATATATATTCAAGGAATACTGCTTTTGTGAGCAAATCTTACTTCAATAACTACCTTAAGCCTACAACGCATATTCTGCTTATTTCGGTAGACTCTAGCAAAGCTAATCTTGTAGATATTGTTAAGAATATTAGAAATATTACATCTAGCTATGCGGAGGTTATGGCTGGTGGAAGCGTGTTCCAGCGAGCGCAGTGGGAAAGTGCTATCGACGTAATGATGATGTTGCTTGTTGGCTTAATAGCAGTAGCTGTTGTGATTGCTTTAATAGGTGTTGCAAACACATTAAGCTTGTCTGTTATTGAGCGAACCAAAGAATCTGCAACTTTGCGAGCAATCGGCATGACAAGAGGACAGGTTAGAAGATCTCTTGCGTTGGAAGCAACGTTGATTTCCTTAACAAGCACCGTTTCTGGCTTGATTGTTGGAACAGCGTTTGGGTGGATTGGATCCTACATGGTGTTTAGCGCAATTGGCAAAGTTCCGTTTGTAATTGATTGGACTATTTACGCGGTTCTTGCTCTAATCGCTTTGCTTGCAGCGCTTCTTTCCAGCGTTCTTCCAGCTCGTAGAGCAGTAAAGTCTTCGCCAGTAGTTGCGCTCGCGGAGGACTAAATTTCGTAAGAACATATGTGAAAAGATAGTCTGTAGAAGTTAAGTTGCAGAAAAAATAGAGATAATGCCGGTATGTAAATTTTACTTATCGGCATTATCTTTTTCTTAGGCTTTTTCGACACTCTGAAAAAATTTGTAATATTGTTATTATTTTTTAAAAATTATTGTGTATAACTATTCGAATTATATAATATTATGTGCATAATTGGCATTTTTTATTAATGGTCTTCAAAAATAATACGATTATTATTCATTATGACAAGTTTTATCGGAAATATTCCGAATAAATAGCGTTGAAAATGTATTTATTCCTTTGTTATGCTCAAGGATGACTGCTGACATAAGTTAGACATGAAGGCCGCTACGAGCAAGGAGTAACAAATATGGTAACGGTCAAGAAAAAATCTGCCGCAGCAATCGCAGGATTTGTTTTGTTCCTGCAAGGCCCAATGCCAGCATGGGCGCAAGAAGCTGTTGAGGATGTACAAAATACGCAAGCTCAAACAGAGGTGACTGCAAAAGCATCTACTGAAGAAGCAATTGAAAAAGCTGAAGAGCAGGTTCAGCAATTAGAAGCTCAAATTGAAGAGTATAAGAAAAAAGTTGCAGAATTTGACGATCTTTTAAGTAAAATCTCTGAAACTGAAAAAGGATTTGAAAACGTTGAGAAAGATAAGGAAAAGGAACTTTTAGAAGCTGAAAATGCATTGAAAATGGATTCCGAAGCCGCAAAAGTAAAAATTGCAGAATTTGAAAAATCCAAAGAAGAAAAGGATAACGAGCTTATTGGATTAAAAGCCGCATATGAACTTTTAAAAGAGCAATATGATCATGCAAAATTAGCTCTTGATGCTTTGCAAAGTGACGAAGAAGAAAAAAGTCAAACAAAAGAAAGAGCTGCAGCTAATATAAAACAATATGAATCACAGATTTCAGATCTTCACAAAGAAGTAGATAATCTTAATGAATCTATTGCAAGTGATTCTGCTCAAATTAAAGAGTATGATACAAAAATCGGTGAATTGGAATCCGCATTAGAAAAAGTTGATCCAAACGATGGTGATAATATTTATTCTATAGCGGAGCAGTTTAGAAAAGTCTCTAATGATCAAACTTCACTTAGCAAAAAAGTTGAAGAAAATAAGAAACTTGTTGCTGCTAAAGAAAAAACTGTGAAAGAATTAGAAGTTCTTTTCCAGAATGCAAAGCAAGAATTTGAAAAAGTAAGTGAAGATCTTCAAAAAATTAAAGATCAAATTGATGAGTCTAAAAAAGATGTAGCTAGTAAGCTTGAAGCTTCCAACAGTAAAGATTCTGAAGTAAAGAAAGCAGAGTCTGAAACAAAGCTTCTTAATAATATTATTGAGAACTATAAGTTAGTTGACGACAAAAAGAAACTAGATGAAAAAATTAAGTCATTAAGAAATGGCTTTGAAGGCGCTAAAACATTTAAGAACAATCAGATTCAGGAGAGAACTGCGAAAAGTGATTTAAAGAAGCAAGCTGAGGATTCTTTAAAGGACGCAGAAAAGAATCTTGAGGAAGCTAAAGCTAAAGTTACTATTCTTAAAGCTCAATTGAAGAAGGAAAAAGATCAAAAAGATCAGCAAAGTGGTAACAGTTCTGCTGGTAATAATGAGGCAAAAGAATCAGGAAAACAGACTGGTCCTACTGCTCCAGCACCTTCTGATTCTAAAAAAGATAATGAATCTCAAGAGCATGCTGCTCCAGTCCCTGCACCTCCAGTAGCATCTGCTCCGAAAGTAGCTGCTCCTGCCGAATCCGATACACAATCAAATGCTGCTTCTGAGGTTCCTAAAGCTAAGGTTCCAGTGCCATCTGTTAATTCTCCGGTTGTGCCGCCAGCTTCTGCGGCTCCAACAGTACCAGTTCCTACTGTTCCTACTGTTCCGTCGGCACCTGCTGCTCCTGCAACCCCTGCGGTTCCAGCAGTTCAAGTTGAAAATAATTCAACTCATGTTGTTCCTGCAGCTTCTGCGGTTCCAGCAGTGCCAAGCTCCAAGCCTTCTGATGCAAATACTCAGAAAGTAGTAGTTCCGGTTGTTGAAATAGTTAAAAAGGTTTCTTCTGCAGCCGAATCTCATGCTCCAGCTGCTGCTAATACTTCTTCTTCGCCTGTGACTCCGACAGACAATACTTCAAAAACAAACAAGTCAACCGAATCACAGGTTTCAGAAGAAAACTCTACGAAGCCTGAAAATAACAAGGGTGATGTTGAGGAAGTTGAAGAAAAGACTCCTGTTGAAAGCAATAAGCCACAAGCTCAAGCTAAAGTTGCAGGCGAAAACAAGTCTTCTGGTAATATGCTTAGCACTATAATGCTAGGCGTTTTGGGTGCATTAACTATTTCTGGAGCTGCTGCTGCCGGCGTGACTGTTATGCGTCACCGTCGCCTTCCAAGAGCATAAATTAAAAGGCTACTAGGTACGTTGATAATCTAAATTGCGGCTATTTGTGTCTATGCATAAACAGCCGCAATTTTATATTTTTACGGCTTAACTAAGCCATTTTCGTAAGCGAAAACTACAGCTTGAACGCGGTCTCTAGCATCGATTTTTCCTAAAATATGCGCAACATGCGTTTTTACTGTGGGCAAGCTAATAAATAGTTTGTCAGCAATTTCCTGATTTGAAAGTCCGTGAGCAATTTCAACAAGAACTTCGCGTTCTCTATCAGTAAGTTCTGGAATAGCAGAATTTTCGTATGTGCAGCTTTGTGTTTCTTGTACATCCGGATTTGTTTGCGCAGTCGAACTTGCTTGTACATCGTAACTTGCTTGTGCGGTATAATTCGCAGCACTGTTTTCTGTAGTATTTGTTGCTACTTTGCTTTGCTGAATCATAGTTTCAATCAAACGCTTCGTAGCAGTCGGAGCAATAATTGCGTTTCCTTGATACACTGTTCGTATTGAATTAAGCAAAGTTTCAGGTTCAGTATCTTTCAAAAGGAACCCGGAAGCGCCAGCATGAATTGCAGCCATAACATATTCGTCTAAATCAAAAGTTGTCAGAATAATAATTTTAGTATTTTCGTTAGTTTTTTGCTGCAGAATCTTGCGAGTTGCTTCCAATCCGTCCATTACAGGCATGCGAACGTCCATAAGAATAATGTCTGGATGATCTCTTTCTGTAATCTCTACTATTTGTTTTCCATTCGCTGCTTGAGCAACAACTTGCATATCTTGCTGCGAGTTAATTACCATAGCAAATCCTGCACGAACAAGCTCCTGATCGTCTGCTATTGCAACGCGAATTACTCCATTGTTTTCCATATTTTCTATAGTATCAACTTATTCTTGCTTATTTAATGCACTGTGTTGAATTTGCTCATCGAGCGAAGGAGCAGGGCGAACTGCAATTTCAGTTACATTCGCACCATTATTTGCTGAATTAACGCTTGATCCTGTTTTTCGCAAAATTCCAAGCAATTTTCGCATATATTTTAGTGCTGAGCGACCTTCATCTCCAATATTTTTGAAAGCTTTACTAATTTCTTCACTTTGTCCCTGTGATTGCTCTGGGTCTGATGACTTTCGATTTTCTGTATTGTTATTTGCTTTTTCGTATTTATTTAGCATATCAATTCCGTTATTTGCGGCATCGATTACTTTATGCAGTGTAACAGCAACTTTTTGCTGAATATTTGAGCTAAGTCGCTGCCTTTCTGCGTTTGCTGCAAGTACTTCTAGCTGTTTTTGTTCTTGCTCGAGTTCTGTTCTGCGTGTTTTTAGAAGCAATAAATTATTGTCATCGTTTCTTCGGTAATAAGCAAACGCAATAACTGTAAAACAAATTAACGCAACTGCGAAACCAAAAACTAATCCTACGGATGCCATTTGCATAATGATATAAAAATTAGTCGTGTCTATATTCGATGTAAAGAATTGTATTGGAGTTGCATTTTTTGGAATATTTCTTGATGCGATGCCAATTTTTAGTGCAAAAATAGCAGATTCTAAAAGTACTATTGCGCTAATCCATTGCCATGCGCGCTTTTTGCCGTATAGAACCGCAGCATAAATAATGCTTGGAATGAATAAGTTAGCAAACAAAATATTAGGTAAGAATATTAGCTGTATTGCAGAAAATATTGCGGCAACAATTGCGCATGTTGTTGGAGATTTTCTACGGAACATAAACGGCACCATGGTTGCAAGAGTAAATACTCTATAAAATATTTCTAACGAAAGTGAGTCGAAATATTGTGAAGACATTCCATCTCCAAGAATAAAATCATAAGTTGGCACAAAAAGCATCAGAACAATCCAAGGCGCTGCATAAATAATGTCTCCAATAAGCCAATGTTGTTCAAACCATTGTGATACTTTCTCAATCTTATTTTGTGAAGCATTTACTTCTGGAAAAACTTTTGATGAGGTTGGAACATTTGCATTTGCCGGTTTTGTTTGCGCTACTGATTGATTATTAATTTTTGCATTCTTATAAGTAACGTTAGGAATACTATTTAATACAGAAGCAGTAGTATTTGACGGGTCTGTGCTGTAAGAATATGGAATAAAAGCAACAATACTAAACGTTCCATCGTTTAGTTTCCCGTAATTAAGCGTTCCGTGAAGATTTTCAATGCGTTCTTTCATGCCAATTAAGCCATAACCGTTTTTATGCTGCGCATTGCTATTTTGCGTTTGGTTAACTTCGATTTTGTGTATTTCATTTGTAATTTTTAGTTTTAAACCTTGGTTGTTCCATTCTTCATGAATGTTTACTTTAACGCATTCGCCTGCATGCTTTCGAATATTAGTAAGTGCTTCTTGAATAATTCTATATGCTACAGTTTGTGCAGCTTTGTTGAGTTTATGAGAAGAATTTATGCCATCAACAGTATGCCAAAAAATATTATTTGGTGAAGCAATTCGCGCTTGCTCAATAAGTGATGGCACGTGATTCAAATTTGTGTCGTTAGAAGGTGCATCAGTTAAAGCTTCTAGCAGCCTACGCATGTCGTGAACGGCGCGCTCAGCTTCATTTTTAATAATATGCATTGTTTTTTTAGCGAGCGAAATATTTTGTGTTGCGGCATAACGGCCGCCATCTGCTTGCACAATAATAATAGAAAGCGTATGAGCAACAATATCGTGCATATCTCTAGCGATTCTTGCTCGCTCTGCAGTAACAGCAATGTGTTGAGCTTTTCGGCGGTACGCGCGAATAGCGTTATTGTGTTCTTGCAAAAGTTGAATAGTATGCACATGAGTGCGCTGCCAGTAGCCAATAATAACCGTAATAGTGGTAATAATAATCGCAAAAATTATGGAAGGAATCGCAAAATTAAGTATATTTGAAACGCAATTTTTTATATTACTGCTATTTATATTTCGTACACTGCAGGTATAACTAGATTCCGAATGATTATTGCCATATATTGGTCCCATTACAACATTCCACGATATTAATGCGCAAGATAATATGGTTGTTATGTAAGCTGTAATAACAAAAACTTTCGTATGCGTTGGGTTTCCGCGCGCAATAGCGTTAACAAGCAGCACGAAACCAAAGAAATCAGCGAAAAGTTGAGCTGGACCAAATATTACTTGCACAATGCAAATAACAATAAAAATAATAGCCGCCTGTTCAGGCCATATCTTTCTTACTGAAAGTAGTAGTGCAACAACGATATTTGTAAGCGCTACTGTAACCAGCGAACCCTGAGTCAGTAAACCGTCAACATAGCTTATACTATATCTATTGTTTGAAAGTATAAAAAGAATAAGTGGAATAATACCCCATAATATGTCGTTTAATGTGAGCTCTTTTCGTAAGGGCTGTATAACACTTTGAAACATATTAGGTACTTTCATAATTACTAGGCTAGTGCATAGCACTTTATAGAACAATCGAACTTGAGTATGATTTATATAAGAATGTGTAATTGACATTGCATGTAGCATGCAAGAGTACAGAAAGGGAGTGCGAAATGGCGTTACTTACAAGCTATTATGTTCCGGGATTGCATATCGAAGAACGTGCAATTGACGTGCCGCTTGATTGGGAAGGAAACACTCCTGGTGGAGCTATTAAAGGCGAAACAATCCGATTGTTCTGTAGAGTAGTTTGTGCTCCTGAGCATGTACATGATAATTTGCCTTTATTAGTATTTTTGCAAGGAGGTCCTGGTGGGCAGTGTCCACGACCACTTTCGCCTTCTAGTGATGGCTGGATTCAAGAAGCTATTAAACATTTTCGCGTAGTCTTGCCGGATCAGCGTGGTGTTGGGCGTTCTTCAAGAGTAGACGCTTCAACTATGAAGCGCATGGCAGATGACGGTGTAAGCGTTGAGCGACAAGCCTGGTATTTAAAGCGTTTCTTGGCTGACTCTATTATTCGCGATTTTGAATATCTGCGACTTACTGAATTCGATGCTAAGCCATGGGTTTCACTTGGTCAAAGCTATGGTGGCTTCTTGACTCTTACATATCTATCACTATTCCCTCAAGGATTAATTGCAAGCTTTACAACAGGAGGTATTCCTCACGTTCCAGCAAATGCGCGTGAAGTCTATGAGCATACTTTTCCTCGTATGGCGCGTAAAACTGAGCAATTCTATGAGCGCTATCCGCAAGATGTTGCTCGTGCTGCAGCTATTGCAGATCGTATTGCACAGGGTGATGTTGTGCTTCCGAACGGTGAAAAACTTACGGTTGAGCGATTCCAAATGTTGGGTTCTTCATTTGGAATGAAACCAAGTTTTGAACGAGTGCATTGGTTAATTGACTCTGCGTTTGCAGATGGTGATGGTTCCTTGAAAGCATTTAAGCACGGCGGAGGAGCTTCTGCAGGTAGTTTAAGTGACGATTTTGTGTATGGTGTCATGGATTCTACAGCTTCTAGTCCACTTTATTGGCCATTACAAGAATTTATTTATGCTGATGGTGAATTGGAACACCCAATTTTGTGGGCTGCTCAGCAGGTTCGAGAAACTATGCCAGAGTTTTCTGGTTCTGCTCGCCCTATTATGTTTACAGGCGAAGCAATGTTTCCTTGGATGTACGATCAAGAGAAAGCTTTGCAACCATTCCTTCCAGCTGTTGACTGCTTGATGAAAGATAAGCAGTTTGGCAAAATTTACGATCAAGATCAACTTGCTAATAACGAAGTTCCATTGCAATCAGCAGTGTATTTTGATGACATGTATGTCGATTCTGGTCTTCAGCTTGACACTCTTTCTCGTATTGCCAACTCCCACTATTGGACAACGAACGAGTTTGAGCATGATGGTTTGCATGGAGACATTGTTTTCCGTCATTTGTTTGATGAGGCGCTGAATCGTGGTGATTTAGAGGGAATTTATAAGAGATAAGCCATATATAAAGGTAATAATTTTAATATGCGCAATGATTATAGTGCACTCTTTGCTATGCTATACATCTGTTTGCTTAGTAATGAGTGCGCTATTGTTTTATCAATGCGCTAAAGGGGGTCGTGTATGAGTACTTGTGTATCTGAAACTGTTGGTTTTATAGGTTATGGCAACATGGCACAAGCAATCGCTAAAGGTGCACTGAATGCTGGCGTATTACAAGGTGAAAATATTGTTGCTTGCGCGCATAATTTTGAAAAACTCGAGCGTAATACTTCGCTGATTGGCGCTCGCGCTATGCACACTGCTCAAGAAGTATGTGAAGCAAGTGATGCGATTATTATTGCTGTAAAGCCATATCAGGTTGCTGAAGTACTTAAGCCAATTTGTGAAATTATTAATGAACGAGGTATTGCTGTTATTTCCGTTGCAGCCGGTTGGACGCTTGAGCGTTACATGGAACTACTTGGCAAGGAAGCTCATGTTCAGTGCATTATTCCTAATACTCCTATTTCTGTAGGCCAAGGTGTGACTTTAGCTGAAACTACTCATACGCTTACTGATAGTCAACTTTCAATGTTTAATGCTTTATTTGAGCCAATTTCTTTGGTAGAGCGAGTGACTAGTGATCATATGAATATTGCAATGTGTATTTCTAGCTGCGCTCCAGCTTTTACAGCAATGTACATGGAAGCATTGAGTGATGCTGGTGTGAAGTATGGTTTGCAACGTGATTGTGCTTACCGTTTGGCTGCAAAAATGATTGAAGGAGTAGGTGCGTTATACATGGATTCGCGCACGCATCCTGGTGCTATGAAAGATGCAGTGTGCTCTCCTGGAGGAACCACTATTCGTGGCGTTGCTGAGCTAGAATCTCGCGGATTTAGGGGAGATGTGATTGCTGCAGTTGATGCTATTGAAAATAAATAGTAAATAAAATCAAGTTGTGTCGGCTTTCCCGGCGCTGGTCTAAACTAGGTAAATATGTCTTTAACTATTGGAATCGTTGGATTGCCAAACGTTGGTAAGTCCACTATGTTTAATGCTTTAACCCGCAACAACGTTTTGGCGGAGAATTATCCGTTTGCAACTATTGAGCCTAATACTGGTATTGTTCCGCTTCCGGATCATCGTCTTCCAGTTTTAGCTAAATTAGTTAATACTGAAAAGATTGTTCCAGCAACAGTTACTTTCGTTGATATTGCAGGCATTGTTAAGGGTGCTTCCGAGGGTGAAGGTTTGGGCAATAAGTTCCTTGCTAATATTCGCGAAGCAGACGCTATTTGCGAAGTTGTGCGCGCATTTAATGATGATGATATTGTGCATGTTAACGGCAGAGTAGATCCTGCTGACGATATTGACACGATTAATACTGAGCTAATTCTCGCCGATATGCAAACTATTGACAATGCTCTTCCAAAGTTGGAAAAGGATTTGCGCGGTAAGAAAGTTACGCAGGAATACGTAGACGCTGTAAATAAAGCTAAGGAAATTCTTGAATCTGGAAAGACTATTGACCAGGCTCATAACGAAAAGCTTATTGATAAAAACGATGTGTATGATTTACACTTGCTCACTGCTAAGCCATTTATTTACGTGTTTAACGTGGATGATTCGGAGTTGGCTGATGAAGATTTGAAGTCTAAACTTTCTGCATCTGTCGCTCCTGCAAAAGCAATATTCCTTAATGCTCAGTTTGAGTCCGAGCTTACTGAACTTGACGAAGCTGATGCTCGTGAAATGCTTGAAGATGCTGGTTTGAAGGAATCTGGTTTGGATCAACTTGCGCGTGTGGGATTCGATATTTTAGGTCTTCAAACCTATTTGACTGCTGGTGTTAAGGAAGTTCACGCTTGGCAGATTCATAAAGGTTGGACTGCTCCACAAGCTGCTGGTGTGATTCACACTGATTTTGAGCGTGGATTTATTAAGGCAGAAATCGTATCTTATGATGATTTCGTTGCTGCTGACGGTTCTATGGCAAAAATTAAGGAAGAAGGAAAGCTTCGTCTTGAAGGTCGCGACTATGTGATGCAAGACGGTGATATTGTCGAATTCAAATTTAATGTATGATTATTTTCATGTTCGTTCAAAAAAATTTATGATTTTTATGTTACGAGTGATTTTAATATCATAATAAATAAAAGATTTATTTTTTTTTTAAGCGTTGCTCTCCTCGGTTTGCTGTTAAACTAGGGGGAGCGACGTTTTTGCTTTTACAATGGAGATGTTATGCAATTTATTCGTAACTTTGTGAGCGATATACGCAAGTGTGTTCGCATTGTTGCAAGATTTTGCAAATGGTGGAAGCGTAGTTCTAATTTTGCTCGTTGTGTTGCATCAGCTTTATTGGCTACATTATTGATTCCGTTCTTCTGCTTTGTTGGTTTTGAAACTTCTAATGTTGTTTCTGCTTCTTTAAGGCATAGTGCTCAGTTAAAAAAAATTAATTTGAGTGAGCGTGAAAAAATTGATTGCAAAATAAGCAAACTGAACGGTAATGATAAATCTTTTATTAAAAAATATTGCAAAAATTATCTAGAAAATAAGTCTTTACTTAAACCTAATTTTTGGAAATATCCTACTGGTGGAGCCTATCCTAATCTTACAGGAATAAAGGTTTCGGATTTGCATGTGAATGTAAATTTGAAAAAACAGCGTGTTTATATTATTGCTCATGGGAAAACTGTGTATTCAATGGTTATGAGTTCTGGAATAAAAGACTCGACTCCTCATGGTAATTATCAAATTAATGGTCGTGGTGATCATTTCTTTAATCAAGATGAAAAAGTTGGAGCGGATTACTGGGTTGCTTTTATTGGATCGCAATATTTATTCCATTCTGTGCCGACGAATTATAATTTTGGAGAATATATTCCGTCAGAAGGCATGAAGCTTGGAAAGCCTGCATCGCATGGTTGTGTGCGTTTAAGCGTTGCGGATGCCAAATGGTTTTATAAAAATATTCCTGATGGAACGGCTGTGCATATTGGATAGATTTTTCAAGAATACACGAAAATAAATTATCGAGAATATAAAATGAGGATCTTCAAACGAAGACCCTCATTTGTTAAGCAAAACTATTTTTGTAATGTTTTATTTAGAAGAACAGTACTGCAGCTGCATAAGCCAAAGCAACTAAAACAATAGAAGCTAGGAAGCTTGCTGCAAATGCTGCGCGACCTTGCTTAAAAATAGCTCGGAAGTTTACGTTAATTCCAAGTGCAGCCATAGCCATGCCAAGGAAAACGTATCCTGCTTCTACAAGAGTTGATGCGTGAGCTGTTATGAAAGGAACATAAGTTCCAATAACGGATGCTGCAATAAAGCCAAGCATAAACCATGGGAAGCTAATCTTATGCTTTCCGCCATTTTCAACTTTGCTATGACGAGCATTCCACCAAATTGCAATAAAGATGGAGGCTGGAACGAGCATAAGAACTCGTGAAAGCTTCATGATTGTTGCAACATCGATACTATCGAATGCTCCGCCAGCTGCAACGGCATGTGCGATTTCGTGAAGTGATGCACCTGCTGTAATGCCAAGCTGCTGCTTAGTCATGCCAAAGTTAGGCAGGATGAAGATTTCAGCAAGAGCGTAAATAGTGCCCATAATTGCAACTGTTGCAACAGCCATAACTTCGTTCTGTTCTTTCTCATCTTCCTCTTCTGGAAGAACTGGCATTGAGCCAGAAAGACCCATAACTGCAGCAGCTCCACAAATACTTGTGCCTCCTGCTGTAAGCATTGCAAGCTGAGGATTTACCTTCAAGAGTTTAGCAATGTTATAAGTTACGCAAACCATTATTGCAACTAACACAGCTGCAATAGGCAAGCATTTAATGCCCTTGGTAAACAAATCATGCAAATTCAGCTTAAATCCGAGGAGAATAATACCTAGGCGAAGAAGTTTGTTTGCAATCAAACCAGCAGCGCTTTTAACGCCTGCTCGCCTTGAATCATTATTCATTTTGTACACGTGCAATGGCAGCTGCAGAGCCATGCCAACAAGCAACGCAATAATAAGAGCACCAAGTAATTGGAAACCTGGGTACTGCTTAAGCCAGCTACCAATGAAGGAAGCTAGAAGTGTCAATACAGCAATAAGAGCCATATCGATGGTGCAGATTTTCTTTTTCCATGTATCAAAGAAATTAACCATTTAGCCAAGTATTCTCCCATAATCGGACAAAAACGAACATAAATTAAAAAATTAAGCAAATTTTATATAATTTTGCTGCAAATAAACGCGACACGCCGACAGAAAATCACATAATCGAACATAATAACTCAATTTATATCGCATATATCTTTTGCTAGTAAATAATTCCTTGAAAAAATAAATAAAGCTGCGATTATAGTAAACGTATAAAGGAGATTTTATGAACAAGTGCACTGTGAAGATTAAGCGTGTGTATGAAACGGTTAGTGAAGATGATGGTGTGAGAGTCTTGGTTGATAGACTTTGGCCGCGTGGTATAAGCAAAGAATATGCTCATATTGATAAATGGCTTAAAGATATTGCTCCTACTTCGCAGTTACGCAAGTGGTTTAATCATGATCCGGAGCATTTTGAAGAATTTTCACATCGTTATGTTGAAGAACTTGATTCAAATCATGAAGCTGTTGGTGTGATTATGGATTTGTTTAGTAAGTATCAAACTATAACTTTGTTGTATGCTGCAAAAAATCCAAAAGTAAATCACGCATTAGTTTTGCAAGAATATTTACAAAAATTACTTGCTTGAATATGTGTTTACTAATTTTGCGATTGTTTAACTTTGCCTAACTTTAATTATTTTATAAACATAAGTTAGTAAGTATCAACTTTAGTTGGTGTTCATTGCATTCTTTTCAACACGCCGACTTTGCTTGATATTCCAACAAAAATAAAAAACAAAACTGTAATTTTTTTCTTATGCTCGACACTTTCGTTTTGCAACATTAGAATGTCCCTTTGGCATATGGGTCGGTGGTGCAATGGACCTCCCAGAAGCTGCCATCCCAGCGCTCAATGAGTGCTTGTTTTTTAGCGACACTTGTTTACACAACATTTTGCATAGCTTGTTTTTGCAAGGAGAAGAAATGAATTCATTATTCACGTGGCAGCTTCACGGTAATGGCAAAACGTTAAAGCCTGGTGAAGTTGTAGAGCCAGACGAGCGTTTGACTTGGACTCGTACTGCTGGAATTGGTGCTCAGCATGTTATTGCAATGTTTGGTGCTACGTTCTTGGTGCCTATTCTTACAGGCTTTGATCCATCAACAACATTGATGTTCACTGCTATTTCTACAGCACTGTTCTTACTTATTAACGCAAATAAGCTTCCTAGTTATCTGGGAAGCTCTTTTGGTCTTATAGCACCTGTTATGGCTGTAACAACAGCTCATAAAGGTATTGCAGTTGCAAGCTTTGGCATTATGTGCACAGGTTTACTTCTTGCTCTTATAGGTGTGCTTGTACATTTTGCAGGAGCTAAGTGGATTGACATTATTATGCCGCCTGTTGTAAACGGTGCAATCGTTGCAATTATTGGTTTTAATTTAGGACCTGCAGTTTGGACTAATTTCCAGAAAGCTCCAGATACGGCTCTTGTGACATTAGTTGCTGTAATGCTTATTGCTGTAGTATTTCGCGGTCTTCTTGGTCGTTTAAATATTCTTTTAGGTGTTCTCGTTGGTTACGCTTATGCATGCTTCCAAGGTCAAGTCGATTTTAAAAAGATTGAAGAAGCTTCTTGGATTGGTTTTCCTAAATTCCACACTCCACAAGTTGATTTCTCTGTTCTACTTATGTTCTTGCCGGTAGTACTTGTTCTTATCGCAGAAAATGTTGGTCACGTAAAGTCTGTAGCTCAAATGACTGGTCGCGACTATGACTCTAAGATTGGAACTGCATTATTTGCAGATGGTTTTGGTACAGCTATTGCTGGTTTATTCGGTGGCTGTGGTACTACTACGTACGGCGAAAATATCGGTGTTATGGCCGCAACAAAGGTCTATTCTACTGCAGCTTATTGGTGTGCTGCAGCTTTTGCATTCATCCTGAGCCTTTGCCCAAAGTTTGGTGCTGTTGTAAACTCAATTCCAGCTGGTGTTCTCGGTGGCGTGACCACTTTGCTTTACGGCATGATTGGCATGATTGGCGTAAGAATCTGGGTAGAAAACAAAGTGAACTTCGATAAGCCAGTGAATATTATGATTGCTGCAATCGTTATGATTATTGGTATTGCTAACTTCCAGTTTGCTATTTCTGGCATTCAGTTCAACGGTATTGCAATCGGAACCGTTGTGGTGTTGGTTGTATATCACTTATTGAAGGCTATTGGAAAGCTTACTGGTACGATCGCTAAAGATGATCCTGATGTTGCCTAGCTTAAATGCTCCAATTTGATTTAATTTAATCGCTTTAAGCGCGCTTGCATTAATTTGCGGGCGCGCTTTTTGTAATTAGTTTTGATTACATAATATGTAGAGTGGGAATAATTAATATAGTACTATTAACTTTATGTTGAAACTCATCATAGAAATAATTATTGGCGTTGCATGGGCTGCTTTTGGCGTGTATATGGCTAAAAAACCTAAAAATACTAAGACGCATAAGCGTGCCGATTATACAAGCGACGGAAAGAAAAAGCGCCAACAAGATAACGATTCTACTGATTCTATTGAGCAAGATGTAATTGTAGAAAGCATTGATGAAGATAATAAAAGTGATGATGTTGTTGCTAAAGACGATTCTAAAGAGGATGCTAAAGACGATTCTAATAGTGAAAACAAAGGTAAGACTTTTTCAAAGTTTACAAAAAAAATAGAAGATTGGGCAGACTATTATAGTGATGATGGTGACCTTGGTGACCTTGGTGACCTCTTTAGTGATTTATTAGAAGCTAAGAAAAAACTAGAGAACAAAGGCGATTTTCCAAAAAATAGCGAAAGTAATAATATCAATAAAAGCGATTATAAGAGCACTGAAAATAAGGAGCATAAGCGTTCTATGAGATTAGAGTTTAATGTAGGTAAATTTATTGGCGGCTCAAGAAGATGGCGGTGGATTCTTGCGATAGTAGTGTTAATCGTTGTGCTTGCTATAGCTGTAATATTTGCTCTCGCAAGGTTCATAACTGATTGCATGTGGTATTCACAGCTAGGCTTTGAAAGCGTTATTTGGATTCAACTTGCAGCAAAAGTAGGCGTTTGGGTGCTTTATGCAATATTAATGTCTGCTTTTGGCTACTTGTCTGCAGCTTTGGCAATAAAAGCGCGTCCAAGCAATGCAGATGGAACTTATATTCGAATTAAAGGCAATGTTATTGATTTAAAGCAGGGAATTAGTTCAAAGCTTGCTTTGCATGTTGCAGGAATTTTTTCATTGATTGTAGGCGCGGTATTTGGATTTAAATTCTACAATCATTGGGCGCAAATTTTGTTAATGTTTAACGCCCAACCTTTTGGCATTAAGGATCCGCAATTTGGAATTGACAATGGGTTTTATGTATTCGTACTACCAGGATTAAGGTTATTTATAAGTGCATTTGTGCTCTTATTGGTAATATCCTTTGTTTTCTCTATTATTACGCATCTTCTTATGGGAGCAATTCGTTTTAGTATGCCTATCGACGGTAAAGGCATATTAAGCATTACAAAACGAGCACGTAGACAAATCTCTATATGGTTTATGCTTGTGATTTTGACGTGGGCACTTCAACAGATTTTAGATATGTTCGCTTTAGTAACGCTTGATGGCCCTAGAATTACAGGCGGTTCATACACTGACATGAATGCTGGTGTTCCTGGAAGCATAGCAATGGCAGTAATCACAGTGTTAGTTGGGTCTGTTATTGCATTTTGGTTTATGAAATCTCACGCTTTATCTGTAGAAGCACCAATTTCAGTTCGTTTTAAAACTGCTGTAAAAGCTTGGAAAACTCCGACTATTGCTTTAGCTTTTATGATTGTTTGCTCAATTGTTATATCTTTTGCCTGGCCGGCACTTGTGCAGCGATTTAAAGTTGCTCCTAATGCTCAAGAATTGGAAGCTACTTATATTCAGCGTAATATCGATGCTACAAAGTTTGCTTATGGGCTAAATAATGTAAAGAAAGAATCGTATAACGCTACTTCTAAAGGTAAATCAGGTGCATTATCAAAAGAAGCAGAGTCAACTGCGCAAATTCGTTTGTTAGATCCACAAGTTACGTCTCCAACTTTCCGTCAATTGCAGCAATCGAAGCAATACTACACTTTCGCAGATACGCTTTCAGTTGATAAATACGATATTGACGGTGTAAGTCAAGATACAGTTATCGCTGCACGTGAACTCGATTTAGCTGGAAACGATAATCGAAACTGGGTTAATGATCATACAGTTTATACGCATGGCTACGGAATTGTTGCAGCCTACGGAAATAAAGTAACTACAGATGGTCAGCCGCAATTCATGGAGTACGGTATTCCTGCTCAAGGCAAACTTACTAAGTCACAAAAGTATGAACCACGTATTTATTTCTCTCCGAATGCTCCTGAGTATTCTATCGTTGGATCTCCAAAGGGGACAGCTCCATGGGAGTTTGATTATCCGACTGGTTCTCAAGGTGCATTAACTACTTTTAATGGCAATGGTGGTCCAAGTTTAGGCAATTTCTTCTCTAAACTTTTGCATGCAATTAGGTTTGGGTCTGATCAGATTCTTTTCTCTGATCGTGTGACTTCTGAATCTCAAATTTTGTATGATCGTGATCCTAAGACACGCGTGTCTAAGGTTGCTCCTTACTTAACTTTGGATGGTCGAGTTTATCCTGCAGTAGTAGATGGTCGCGTTAAGTGGATTGTTGATGGCTATACTACTTCTGATTCTTACCCTTATTCTCAGATGACTGATTTTGGTAAGGTAACTCAAGATTCCACAACAACAACTTCTCATTCTATTAAAGGATTGACTAATCAACGAGCAAACTACATCCGTAATTCTGTGAAAGCTACAGTTGACGCTTATGATGGTTCTGTTGATTTGTATGTGTGGGATACGAAAGATCCTGTAATCAAAGCTTGGAGATCAATTTTCCCAGGTCACTATCGTGACATTTCTAAGATTTCTGGTGATTTGATGAAGCATTTGCGTTACCCAGAAAGCTTGTTTAAAGTTCAACGTCACTTATTAGCAAAGTACCATGTGGATACAGCAAGTCAATTCTTCTCTGGAGAAGACTTCTGGCAGATTCCTGTTGATCCAACTGAATCTCAAAAAGCACAAAAAGAAGATATTTTGCAACCTCCATACTATTTGACTTTGCAAACTGGAGACGCAAAGAAACCAGTATTTTCGCTTGTTTCTACTTATATTCCAGCAGGTAAAAGTACTCGTGAAATATTAACTGGTTTCTTGTCTGTTGATTCAGATGCGGGGGATACTCCTGGCAAGATTGGTCCAAATTACGGTAAGATTCGTTTGCAAGAATTACCTAAGATATCTAATGTTCCAGGACCTGGTCAAGCTCAGAATAATTTCAACGCTAATGCAAATGTTTCTAAAGAATTGAATTTGCTTGAATCCGGTTCTACTAAAGTTAAACGTGGCAATTTGATTACATTACCTCTTGGTGGAGGACTGGTTTATGTAGAGCCTGTTTATGTGCAATCTAGCGGTTCTACTAGCTATCCTTTGCTTAAGAAGGTGTTAGTTGCGTTTGGAGATCAAGTTGGATTTGCAGATACGTTAGATGAAGCACTTAATCAAGTATTTGGCGGAAACTCGGGTGCTTTGGCTGGTGATGCTTCTAATAATTCTTCTTCAAACAATGCTGCTGAAAGTAATGAATCTAAGGATGCTGATTCTAAAGAAGGTAGCTCTAAGGAAAGTGAGTCTAAGAATTCAGAAAAATCTCATTCTATGAGCCAAAAAGCTAAAGAAGCACTTAAACGTGCAGCTCAAGCGTTAAAAGATTCTGATTCTGCTATGCGATCCGGAAACTGGGAAGCTTACGGAAAGGCGCAAAAAGAGCTGAGCGATGCTATTAATGAAGCAATGAAAGAAGAATCAGGTAAGTAGTAAGTTTTCATTAATATCTCAGTTTGTGAGTTACAAAAGTAGCGAATGTTGCGTTATTTTCGTCACTTTTGTAACTCACATGTGCTGTTTTAATGCAATTCACAATTGGTTATCTGGATCATCATCTTCGTCTGCTGAACCAATCATAATTCTTTCACAAACGTTAACAATGCACATAAGAAGCGCAGTAAGAATTATTATTACTATTGTTGCAGAAAAAATAAGTGGTGTTCTAAATGAGTTATAAGCGAATTGAAGCCAAATTCCTAGCCCATCTTTGGCTCCCAAATATTCTGCAGTTGAAGCAGTTCCAAAAACATAAGCTGCACTAATGCGTATGCCACCAAAAATTTGGCGAGCTGCAACCCTTAATTTAACATGCCACAAAGTCCAAGTTCTATTTGCTCCACAAGTTAAAGCAACATCTGTATAAAAACTTGGAACGGCGTCAAGACCTCGTATAGTTTGCACAGCAATAGGGAACATGCTGAAAACCATTACTATTACAATTTTCCCCGATATTTCAAAACCAAACCAAATCAAAAAAATTGGCGCAATAGAAATTAATGGCATAGTTTGCGCTGCGCATAAAAGCGGGAATAAAGCAGATTTAACAAGCTTACAAATATGGAAAATAACACCTAAAAGAATTCCAACTACTATTGCAATAGAAAAACCGATAACTGTTTCTTGTGTTGTAATTAATGCTGCAGGTAATAGAGTTGGCAAAGCGTCAGCTGTTGATTGAACAATTGAAGATGGTGTTGGAATCAAATTTTCCGAAATTTTATAATATTCGCATGCATACTGCCAAAAAACAAGTAAAACTATTACAGAAAATACAGTTGGCAGATATTTAATTAGCATACGTTTAAAACGCGATTGCGTCATGAAAACTCGATTCCTTTCTTTAAATGACTTCGATTGCTGCCCCAATCGAATTATTTAAAACTACAAATAGCACGTACATTCTATTAGAAGCGCACAACTTCTGTGAGTTTAATAGTGTACGAGATTTTTTATTTGTCTATTTAATCATGCATAATCTAAATGTTTCGTGAGTCAATGTGTGGCAAACTGTAGCAGATTGAATCTGCTCAGGGGCATTGAACGGCGCGGGCTAGGCCCTTTGTTACCGTTTTCTGCCGAGTTCGTGTCACTTTCCCAGAAGAACGGTACAAGAAACAAAGTAGGGAACTCATGAATATGCGTATTGTAAAGCGTACTCTTGCGTTTATTCTTTCTGCGTGCTGCGTATTTTCTTTCTCGGCATGTGGATCTGCAAGTAGTAGTAAGAATGCAAATCTTCGTAAAGTGTCGTTTATGCTATTTTGGGCACCGGATACTAATCATATTGGTATTTATGTTGCTAAGCATAAAGGATGGTTTAAAGATGCCGGATTAGATGTCAATATACTTGCTGTTGCTCAGACTGGTTCGGAACACGCAGTTGATAGTGGTGTTGCTGATTTTGCTCTTAGTACTTTGACAAATGCTGCTGATTTTTCAACAAAGGGAGCAAATCTTGAGCAAGTTATGCAAGTTCAGCAAAAGCCAAGTGCTATTTGGTGTTCACTTGCTTCGAACAATAAGATTCATTCTCCAAAAGATTTTGATGGTCGTACTTTTGCAACTTTTGGTTCAGCTGAAGGTGATGCTGTAATTCGTAGGATGATTCAACACGATGGCGGTCAAGGTAAGTTCGACAAAGTTACTGTTGGAACTTCAACTTTTAGAACTCTTGAATCTGGCAAAGCTGATTTTGGTGGCTTCTACGGCACTTGGGAAGGTGTACAGTCTGAAATGTTTGGACCAAAGCTTCGCTGCTTCATGGAGGGCGACTACGGTGTGCCAGGTCAGCCAGATACTATTGGAATAATTGCAAATAAGCGTACTGTAGCTAAAGATCCTAAGCTTGTTCGAGCGTTTGTTAAAGCTGCAAAGCGCGGATATGAATATGCTTATGAACATCCTGATGAGGCTTCTGAAATTCTTGTGAAAGAAGCAAAAGATGCTAATCTTGACATAAAGTTTGTTAAGCGTAGCATGAAGATGATTGTTGACGGTCAATATTGGGGCAATCGCGCGGATATTAAGAGCGGAAAATTTGTGTTCGGAACCACTGATGTTAAAGGCGCTCAAGCTTACTTTAACTTCTTAAGTAAGGAAGGTGCTTACACTGATTCTAAAGGCAAAGTAACTCATAAAACTCCGCAAGCAAAAGAATTGTCTACTGACGAATTTTTGAAATAAATAACATAATGACTTGAGTCTTGATAGAATAGGCTGAAGTATATAAGGGCGTATCGAGTAGTTGTAATTTTACGTTCAGCTACAATCGATGCGCCCGTTTTGTTGTTTTGCTAAATATTTGAATGGGGAGTGGTCTGCCATGGCATCGGATTTTTGGCTTATTGCTGGCTTGGGAAATCCTGGTACAAAATATGAGGGTACTAGACACAACATGGGTTTTATGGTTGCAGACGTTTTGGCACAACGTTGGTCAGTATCTCTTTCGGATCACAAAGGTTTAGCTAAACTTGGCAAAGGTGTTATGAATCTTGATGGTCGCGTAGCAAAGTTTTTCCTTGCTAAACCGTTGACTTTTATGAACGATTCTGGTGCTGCAGTATCTTCTATAAGCTCCTATTATCAAATAGAACCGGATCATATTGTGATAATTCACGATGATATGGATTTAGATTTTGGGCGCATTAAAGTAAAAGCAGGAGGTTCTGCTGGAGGACATAACGGTATTCGTTCTATAGACCGCTCTCTTGGTACTCCTCAATATTCTCGAGTGAGAATGGGTGTTGGTCATGCACAGCGTGGTGCTCACGCGCACGATAATACTGTCAATTGGGTTCTTGGAGGTTTTGCTGCAGCTCAAAAATCTGATCTTCCAAACTTTTTAGCAGATGGTGCTGATGCTGCAGAAAGTATTATTTTCCATGGATTAGCAGCAACGCAGGAGAAGTTTAATGGCCGCTGATAGCAGGTCTAATATCAAAAACAACAAGAATGATAAGACTGATGATATTTCAGTAATAAGCTTGAGAGATATTCTTAATGATTTATCAACTAAGGATTCACTTTTTAAAGCTTTATCTGAATATAATCTTGATGCGATATCTGATTATTGTTGCGAAAGTGCAAATAAAAATCGTAAAGATTTAGATTCAATAAGTGGAGATTTAACAATTTCTTCTCCTATTGGCATTCGTTCTGCTATTGTTGCTGCATTAGCTAAGAAAAAGCCGGTTGTTGTTATTGTTCCATCGAGTAGAGATGCTGAAGATTTTATTGCATCTGTACGTGATTGGTACGATGGTGATGCTCAAGACGTTGCTAAATTAGAAGCGTGGGAAACGTTACCTCATGAAAGGCTTTCGCCTAGAGCAGATACTGTTGCTAGCAGGATTGCAGTGTTTCGTAGGCTTTGCCATCCTGAAAATAACACATCACTTTTTGGTCCGATTCGCGTGTTGGTTATGCCTGTGCGATCGCTTATTCAGCCTGTAGTTGAAGGCATTGGTGATATAGATCCTCTGTTATTTGAGTGCGGAAAAGAATTAACTCTTGAATATGCTGTGAAACGTTTGGTAGAAAACGCATATACTCGTGTTGATTTGGTGATGGAACGCGGAGAGTTTGCTGTTCGCGGTGGAATTATTGACGTTTTTGCGCCAACGATGACACATCCTGTGAGAATTGAATTTTTTGGTGATGAAATTGATACTATAAAGCAATTTCATGCTTCTGATCAGCGCACTTATGGCAATAATATTGCAAGTATTTGGGCTACGCCTTGTCGTGAGCTTCAGATTACGGAAAAAATTTGCAAGCGTGCGCGTTCTCTTATTGGCGCAATTCCAAATGCTGACGATATGCTTGAATCAATCGCAAATTCTATACCTGTAGAAGGTATGGAGTCTTTGTTGCCTGCACTAGTTGATCGCATGGAATCAGTGCAAAATATGCTTCCAAAGGAATCTGTTATTATTCTATCTGATCCTGAAAAATGCCGTAGAGCTGCAGATGACGTAACTGCTACAGCTAACGAATTCTTAGCAGCTAGTTGGCATGTTGCTGCTTCTGGACACGGTTCTGGAGCTCCAATAACATTCGATCAAGCTAATTTCTTGGATTTTGATGAAACGATTTCATCGTTAGAATTGTCTAATCATGATGTATGGAAATTAACATCTTTTGGTGTTGACAATCAAATTTATGGAAATATTGCTTTGCCAGCATCGGCGCCACAAGAGTTTCGAGGAGATGAATCGAAAGTTTCTGGTGGTATCACTTCTCTTGTTGACAATGGTTTTGCTGTAACTATTACAGCTGCGGCTTCTGGTACTCTTGCACGCTTGAGACGCGCTATATATGTGACTGGTGTACATGAATTTACTACAGTGCGCTCAAGTATTTCGGATGGCTTCATTGATAATGTTGCGCGTATCGCGCTTCTTACAGAGCGTGATCTGACAGGTAAATCTTCTGCATCAGCTCAACTAAAAACTCCAAAACGCAGGCGCAAAGCTATTAACATAATGGAGTTAAAGCCTGGTGATTTCGTTGTGCACGAACAGCATGGTATTGGACGTTTTGTTGGGATGAAACAACGTAATATTGCTGTTTCGGGTGGTAGTGCAACTCGCGAATATTTAGTAATTGAATATGCTCCTAGCAAACGTAATGCTCCTAACGATAAGCTGTTTATTCCAACAGATCAGCTTGATTTAGTTAGTAAATATATTGGTGCCGAAATACCAAAGCTTAACAAGCTCGGCGGTTCCGACTGGGCTCAAACTAAAGCAAAAGCTAAAAAGCATGTTCATGAAATTGCTGAAAATCTTATTAAACTTTATTCAGCAAGGCAGCAATCTCGCGGATTTGCATTTAGTAAAGATACTCCTTGGCAAAAAGAGTTGGAAGACGCATTTCCTTATCAAGAAACTGCTGATCAGCTTACAACTATTGACGAAGTAAAAGCAGATATGGAAAAGCCAATCCCAATGGATCGCTTAATTTGTGGAGATGTTGGTTTTGGTAAAACTGAAATTGCGTTACGTGCAGCTTTCAAAGCAGTGCAAGATTCTAAGCAAGTTGTTGTTTTAGTTCCAACAACCTTGCTTGTTCAACAGCATTACGAGACTTTTACAAATCGATTTGAAGGATTCCCAGTAAAAGTTGCTGCAATGAGTAGATTCCAAACATCTAAAGAAATTGAAGAAACTTTAGCTGGATTGCAAGATGGGAGCATTGACGTTGTTATTGGAACGCATAAGCTTTTGAATCCTAGTATAAAGTTCAAAGATTTAGGTTTGGTTATTATTGATGAAGAGCAGCGTTTTGGTGTGGAACATAAGGAAACGCTCAAAGCTTTGCGCACAAACGTTGACGTATTAAGTCTTTCGGCAACGCCAATTCCTAGAACTCTTGAAATGGCTGTAACTGGTATTCGTGAAATGTCTACTCTCGCAACTCCTCCAGAAGATAGGCTTCCAGTGCTTACATACGTTGGTGCGTATGATAATTCTCAAGTTGCTGCATGCATTAAGCGCGAATTGTTGCGTGGGGGTCAAGTTTTTTACGTCCATAATCGTGTTGAAGATATTAGTTCTGTTGCAAGTAAGATTCAGGAGCTTGTGCCAGATGTCCGTGTTGCTATTGCTCATGGAAAAATGGGTGAGAAGCAGCTCGATGCTGTTATTCGTGATTTTTGGCATAGAGATATTGATGTGCTTGTTTGTACAACGATTATTGAAACAGGTCTTGATATTTCTAATGCGAATACACTTATTGTCGACCACGCAGATAGATTCGGTTTAAGCCAGTTGCATCAGTTGCGCGGTCGAGTAGGTAGAGGTCATGAGCGTGCTTACGCTTACTTCTTGTATGATCCTTCAAAGCCTATGACGCAACAATCTCACGATAGACTCTCAACAATTGCTCAGCATACTGCACTTGGTTCTGGTTTTGATGTTGCGATGAAAGATTTGGAATTGCGCGGAACTGGAAATTTGCTTGGAGATGAGCAAAGTGGCCACATTGAGGGTGTTGGATTTGATTTGTATGTTCGTATGGTTTCTGAAGCTGTTGAAAAATATAAGGAACCTGAAAGAGTTGAGCCTGTTTGTGTAACTATTGATCTTCCTGTTGAGGCTTCTCTTCCAGTTGATTATATTGCTTCTGACAAGCTTCGTTTGGAAGCGTACCGGAAGCTTGCTGCTGCTAAGGATAATAGTGATTTGCGAGAACTTCACGATGAGCTTCTTGATCGCTTTGGTAATCCGCCTGAAGAATTTGAGTCTTTGTGTGATGTTGCTCGTTTGCGTTTTAAAGCACGCGAGATTGGTATTACGCAAATCAGCTCTCAAGGAAAATCAGTGCGAGTTGTTGGCGTCGATCCAAAAGAGTCTGTGATGATGCGTTTGAAGCGTATTTATAGAGGATTGCAGTATCGTCCTCTTACTCATATGCTTATTGTTCCAGCTCCTTTTGAATCTTCACTCGGGTCTGGTTCAATGAATGAGCATGAAATACTCTCCTGGGTGCGTCAGCTTCTTGATGACGTCGCTTGGTAAATTTTCTTGTGTTTATTTTATAAATAAAGGCGGCCGCTATTTTGCAGTCGCCTTTATCAATTATTTTTTTTCGCGTTCTTACTGTAACGCTTCTCTAAGCTCGTCTTCTATTTCAACGTGATTATTTGGACGCTTTTGTGCATCAAGTTGGCTTCGATCAATATTCCAGTTTTTCTCAATGATTCCGTCTTTAATCATAAGAATTCTGTCAGAAAGTCTTACTGCTTCAGAAATATCATGCGTGACCATTATTGTGGTCCAGCCATGTTTCTGTCTTAGATTATCAAGCAAATCTTGCATGTCTAAACGAGTTAAAGCATCTAATGCGCCGAAAGGCTCGTCTAAAAGTAGTAATTCAGGATTATGAACTAAAGCTCTAGCTAATGAGACTCGTTGTGCTTGACCACCTGAAAGTTCTGATGGCCATTTTGACCCGCAATTATTAAGTTGCATATCGTTAAGAGCTTTTTCTGCAATAGATTTTAGTTCTGATTTGTTTCCTTGCATGCCGAAAACTACGTTCTTACTTACTGTTATCCATGGTATTAATCTTGCGTCTTGGAAACCTATTGCTTGATGTTGTGTGACGTTTATTGTTCCAGAATCAGGTTTGATTAATCCTGAAATAACTTTAAGAAGAGTGGTTTTTCCGCATCCTGAGCGTCCGATTAGAGATACAAATTCACCTTTTTTAATATTTAGATTTATATCTCGCAATATTTTAGCGTTATTTTTAAAAGTCACGCCAATATGTTCTAGAGTAACGCAGTAAGAGTTATCTTTAGTCTCATAGTTTTCTTCTATTTGAGTGTTCATATTTACTCCTACTGCGTTGCTCTAAATCATGTTTATATAATATTTATATAACTTTGTTATACAAGCATGTAATATAACTTTGTTTTAATTTTGATTAATCAGTTATATATTATTTTATTTTGATATTTAATTTTTTGTTTTTACTGATATGTGTTTTATAGATATATGGATTAATTTACTTCGTGCAATCCATTACAGAATCTTTCAAATTCTTTGGAGCTTGCTTAATTAAACCATATTTCACGTATTCTTTAGCCTGAGTTTCCATCATTTTCAAACCTTTTTCATCGATTGGGCGAATAGTTGGATTGTCAAACTTTTCAATTTGCTTAATAATAGTTTCGTTTGCTCCGAGCTGCTTGTAAGCGTTTCCAATAACATTGTTTTCTTTATGAGACTTTTTTGCTTCGCGAACAAGAGCCTTGTACATCTTCTTAACAAGATCCGGATGCTTTTGGGCAAAGCTCTTAGAAACAATGTGAATAGTAACATTCATATTGCCGTACTTTTTAGCATTTACAAGCAATTTTGCGCCTGGAGTTGTCATTGCTGCAGCAAGATTCTGATCGAATGAGGAAATTGCATCAATCTGTCCAGAAGTAAATGCTGCCTGGAAGTTCTTAGGGCTCATCTCAACTTTGTTAACTTTAGAAACGTCTAAACCACTTTTATCGAATGCGCGGTGAAGCATGTAATCGCCAGTATCACCGTTGTGAATAATAGCAACTTTCTTTCCGTATAAGTCTTTTAGTGTTTTCACGCCGCTTTTTGCGGATACAACGATTCCTTGAGAATCACCATTGTAATATTCGAGCGCAAAAGCTACCCATGGTTGTCCTTCAGCAATCAAATCAATGAAGCGTCCGGTTCCAGTAGTTGTAGCATCTGCATTTCCGCTCATAACAGCAGTAAGACCATCAACTGGAGTGTAAGGACCAGTGTAATCTACTTTAGATTTGCCAAATTCGTCTTGAAGGAATTTCTCATTTTTCAAAGTAGTTAAATAATTTGCTGTAGAAAGATAAGCGACTCTCATAGTTCCAGCGTCTTCTTTTGAAGAAGCGCTTGATGATTTTTGTGAGCTTCCGCAAGCTGCGAGAGATACTGTTGCGCAAACAGCGCAGATTAATGCAATAATGCTCTTTTTAGAAAATTGCATTTTTAAATTAGTCATGATATATAGTTCCTTTTGTTTGTTGTTTTATTTATCTGTTGTTTGTTTGGTTGTTATTATTTGGTTGTTGATTCTAAATATTGACTAATTCTTGAAAAGCAATTTAATGCATTTTAAAAAGTAGTTAACTTTAGAAAAATGTTGATATTACTAGATTATTGGCGTGATTTTCTATCTAATCTGCGTTCAGGTATAAGAAGATATTCTAATATGTTTGCAGTAAGCTCAGATCCAAGACCTGCAATTGCGTACATAATAACGCATGCCATCATTTGATCTGGCCTAAAGAATTCTTGCGCTCTTGAAAGAATGTATCCAATTCCAATAGAAGAATTAACTGTTTCGCAAGTCACTAATGCAACCCATGCTACAGATATTGCAAATCGCAAACCTGTCATAAAACTTGGAAGTGTACCGCGAAGCAAAATAGATATAAAAATAGTAGATTCTTTAACGTGATAAACCTGCGCTAATTCGAGAAGTTTCGGATCAATATTACGCACTCCGTCGCGAATATTAACGTACATAGGTCCAAAAACGCCAACAGCTATAAGCGCTATTTTCATCGTTTCATCTATTCCGAGGAAAATTATTAATATTGGAGCTAAAGCCGGGAATGGAATTGACCTCAACATGTGGCTTGGTTTATCAACTACAATATTGCCAAGCTTACTGCCTCCCGCAAGTATGCCTGCAGGAACAGCAAAAATAATTCCTAACAAAAGTCCTAAAAGAACTCGTAAAATACTTATTCCTAAGGATTTTAACAATATGCCTTCGTTGTTTAAATCAATAAAAGCTTGTATTACTTCATATGGGGACGGCAAAGAACGGTCTTCGATTGGAGAAAGAGTTGTAAAAAACCACAAAACCAAAATGAGGATAGTTGAAATCCACACTTTGAAAGAAGATACCGCTTTAAATGCAATCTTCAATATGTTTTTCGCTTTATTAGGCGAACTGTAAGTCATGCGACAATCCCTTCGATAGTTTTAGCTATATCAGGTTCAACGAGTGTATTCTCAGCGCAACACTGTATGTATTGTTGTTTGGCACGATGTAGTTGCGCACCCCGTGTCTGTGGTCATTATCTCCCAAGGGTATGGACATGTATATTTGAAATCGATATTTATAAACGATATTGCTTAAAAATATACAATTGGCTCATATGACTCGAATTAAATCAAAATATTGTGAACGTTCACGGCATAAATACGCTGGTACTCAATATAACGTCCATAAAACGCACTAATCTTGGAAGAGTCATCACAACCCATAGGTATAAAGGAGTAGTTGTGGCAGCTATTGAAAGCGTATATGCACGCGAAATTTTGGATTCTCGTGGAAATCCTACTGTTCAGGTTTATTTGGAGACCGAAGATGGCGCTCAGGGTATTGGTTTAGTGCCTTCTGGTGCTTCTACTGGTGAGGCTGAAGCTTGGGAACGTCGCGATGGCGACAAGTCCCGTTATCAAGGCAAGGGCACGTTGGAAGCTGTTAAGGCTGTCAACGAGGTAATCGCACCCAAGGTTATTGGCATGGATGCCACCGATCAGCGCGCTCTTGATGAGACGATGATTGAGCTTGATGGCACGCCAAACAAGGGCAAGCTTGGTGCTAACGCAATTCTCGGCGTTTCCCTCGCTGCTCTCTACGCTGCTGCTGAGTCTGCTCAGCTTCCGTTGTACCGCTACATTGGCGGCACCAATGGTCACATTCTTCCAGTTCCAAACATGAACATCATGAACGGTGGTGCTCACGCTGATTTCGCAACCGATATTCAGGAGTACATGATTTCTCCTTATGGTTTCGCGACCTACAGCGATGCTTTGCGCGCTGGTGTTGAGGTTTATCACACCTTGAAGAATGTTTTGAAGAAGGAAGGCTTGGCTACTGGTCTTGGTGACGAAGGTGGCTTCGCTCCAAAGATGAAGTCCAACGAGGATTCCTTGAAGTACATCATGGATGCAATCGAAGCCGCTGGCTATGAGCCAGGCAAGCAGATTGGTATTTCTCTTGACGTTGCTTCTTCTGAGTTCTACAACAAGGAAACTGGTAAGTATCGTTTCGATGGCGAAGAGCGCGAATCTGCTTACATGCTCGATTACTACGAGAAGCTCATTAACGAGTATCCAATCGTTTCCATCGAAGATCCATTCCAGGAAGAAGGCTGGGATGATTGGGCAGAAATCACCAAGCGTCTTGGTGATCGTTTGCAGTTCGTTGGCGATGACTTGCTCGTCACCAATCCAAAGCGTTTGGCTAAGGGTATTGAGCTTGGTGCAGCTAACTCCTTGCTCGTGAAGTTGAACCAGATTGGTTCCGTTACCGAGACCCTCGACGCTATTGAGCTTGCAACTAAGAACGGCTTCACTTCTATGGTTTCCCATCGTTCTGGTGAAACCCCAGATACCACCATTTCTGATCTTGCTGTTGCTAAGAACACCGGCCAAATCAAGACTGGTGCTCCTGCTCGTGGCGAGCGTATTGCTAAGTACAACCGCTTGCTTGAGATTGAGGAAGAGCTTGGTTCTACCGCTCAGTATGCTGGTTACAGCGCATTCAAGGCTTGCAAGAAGTATATGAAGTAACTTTTAGTTTTAAGTAACTTAGTGGCTTCTTGAGTCTTTGAGTTTTAACGGTCAGTCGTGTTTACGGCTGACCGTTTTTTATTAAATATTTTTGAAAAAATCACAACACGCAAAAAATTTTTCTTAAATTTACTTTCATTCTCCGCATAATGGTGATATTTTTGTGAGAAAATCGAAACAGAAGGAGATGTTTCATTATGCGAAAAGTAGCAGTTATTGGTATGGGAAATGTTGGCGCAGCTGTTGCTCATCAGCTTGTTGTTGGTGGTTACGCCGACGAGCTGTACTTATATGACAAGAATGAAGCTAAGGTTAAGGCTGATGCATTGGATTTTGAGGATTCAATGGACAATTTGCCTTTTAATGTAAACATTACTGTCAATGATTACGATGCTTTGAAAGATGTTGAAGTTATCGTAAGCGCTATGGGCAATATTAAGCTTTTAGACGTCCCAAATCCTGATCGTTTCGCAGAACTTAAACATAATCGTGTTCAAGTTGAAGAAGTTGGCGCAAAGATTAAAGCTTCTGGCTTCCATGGTGTTCTAATTGATATTACGAATCCTTGCGACGCTATTTGCCAGCTTTATAAAGAAACAACCGGTCTCCCTTATGAAAAAGTTATTGGCACTGGAACATTGCTTGATTCTGCACGTCTTCATCGCGCTGTTGGTAAATTCTTCGGAGTGCATCCAAAAGCCGTGAAGGGCTATAGCTTGGGTGAACATGGTGATTCACAGTTCGTTGCATGGTCCACAGTTAAGGTTCTTGAGCAGCCGATTGTTGAGTTTGCAAAAGAAAAGAACATTGATTTAGATGCTGTCGATGAAGAAACTCGTCAAGGCGGCTTCACTGTGTTCTACGGAAAGAAGTATACAAATTACGGTATTGCTGCTGCTGCAGTTCGTCTGGTCCATGCTGTTCTTTCGGATTCGAAGGAGCAAATGCCTGTTTCGAACTATCGAGAGGAATACCATTCTTATCTTTCTTACCCAGCAATCGTTGGTCGCGAAGGTATTGTGAAGCAGTGCCAACTTGACTTGACTGAAGAAGAGTTGCAAAAGTTGCAGCATTCTGCAGATACAATTTTGAGTAAAGCTCAAGCAAAGTAGATGAGTCAAAAATAAAATAACTAAAAAATACTACTTTTGAATCTAAAATATTTTTACAGACTTTAGACAAAAGCGTATTGAAAAATGTCGTTGTAGATTTAATTGCTCCTAAAGAGTGTTGAATTTACAGCGACATTTTTGTTATAAAAATTTTTGATATTAGCTTATTTATTATTTGAATTTATAAAGTTGGCTAGTCCTAATTGTTTATGATATATACTTTTAACTATAAATTGAATTATTTTTTTTGGGGGGTGGAAATATGATTTCTAGTGCATACATAAGTGTTGGAAGCAATATAGGTGATAGATTACTTAATTTGCGCCAAGCTGTTTCGCTATTGAAGCAAAATTCGCATATAAGCAATATTATCGTTTCTTCAGTGTATGAAACTGAACCAGTTGGTGACGTAGTGCAAGACAGTTTTTATAACATTGCTTTACGTTTGGACACTGATTTAACAGCTTTTGAATTGCTTGATTTTATTCATGATATTGAACAGCGTCTTCATAGAAAGCGCATAGTTCGTTGGGGTCCTCGAACAATCGATTTAGATATTATTGATTTTGGTGGTCAAACTATAAAAAGTGAAAATCTTACGATTCCGCACAAAGAAAGAGATAATCGCAGATTTGTATTAGTTCCTTTGCTCGAAATAAGCGCAGACGATGCAAATTATCATGAGCTCATCCAAGATAAGCTTAATAAAACTAGCGACACTAATTGGATTAATATTATTGAAAGTAGCGAAGTTTTTAATTAGTTTGGAATATAAATTTAGTTTTTTAAATATGAGGTTTTAGAAAGAAAGAATACAAATGCGAATTATTGAAAGCAATTTGGAGAATGCATCTTCTAAAAATATTGCAGATATAGCGTTACTGCAGGATCTTTGTGTAAATCAAAAAATTTTATGCACGTGGGAAAATATTAGCGAAAACGATTTAAGCAAAGTAGCTGATTTTCTCGATCATTTTGATACAGCTATCAAAGTTTCCGAGTCTTCTATTGACTTCATTTTGCCGCTTATTGCTCTTAAACCTTTTATGCAAGAATGCGAAAAAGCATGGTACGAAGATCGAGAATTACTTGCAAGTTTGCGCTCGCTATTAAAGCAAAAAGCAATTGTGTGGAATGCAGGGCGATTCTGCTTTGATACACTTGACAAGCCGATAGTTTACGCGATTTTGAATATTACTCCTGACTCATTCTATGACGGCGGCAAGTACCAAAGTGAGGACGAAGTAAATAGCCATATTAAAGAAATAGTTGAAGCCGGTGCTGATGTTATAGAAGTAGGCGGTCAAACTACAAAACCTGGCGGTTATTTAGAAATTACTCCAGAAGAGGAAATAAGTCGCGTTATACCTGCTATTAAGTATATTCACAAAAATTATCCTCAAATTGCTGTAGCAGTAGACACTTACAAGTTACCTGTAATGGAAGCTGCAATTGAAGCTGGCGTAGATATTATAAATGATGTTCGTGCGTTTGATTCTCCAGAAAAAGTAAAGCTTATGGCAGATTCTAACGTTGGATTAGTAACAATGCATAGCAATAGAGATACAGAATATGACAATTTAACAAAGGTTATGTGTCAATTCTTTAGTGATAATTTAAAAATGCTTGTTGATGGAGGAGTTGACTTAAATAGGATCATTCTTGATCAAGGAATTGGCTATGCAAAGGTTGCTGATGGTGAACAAGATTATGCAATGATGCGCAATATTAATCAATTGCATCGTTTTGGTAGACCAATATTGGTTGCGATTTCTAGAAAAGGCTTTGGTAAGAAGCTTTTTAATTTAGATAAAGAAGATCGTTTGCCAGTTACTTTAGTTGCAGAAACAGCGATGTTTATGGCTGGTGGACGTGTAATACGTGCTCATGATATTGCAGAAACAAAGCAATTAGTTGAAATGATCGATGTTATTAATAGAAATTACTGGTTTAAGTAGAAAAATTTGAATATTTTTTTGCAGTTTTGTTCGTCAGTTTTTTAATTTTAATAACGAATAAATGTAGAGTGACTGTAAATGTAGCGTGACTGTAAATGTGGTACAACAGCATTTTGCATCTAAAGCACGTAAGATATTAGCGGAATACATGATGTTTTCACGTCGAATACATCAAGTAATTTAGAGAGTATGGTTATGAAAAAGCGTCGTAAAACGGCATTAGGTGAGGATGTAGTATCACCATTGCAACAGCGTCGACTACTTTCAGGACCGCTCGTGTTTTTATTTATGGTTTTTGTAGTTACCGTTGGTTCAATTGAATGCATTTCAACAGTTAGAAATTATGCGTTAAGCTTGTCGGAGCTTCATGCACTTCAGCGTGAAGAAAGTGATTTACGTGAACAAAAGCGTACGTTGGATAATAATATTGACCGATGGAAAGACAAAGCATACGTTACCGCTCAAGCTAGAGATCGCCTCGGCTTTATTTTTCCTGGTGAGCAGGCTGTTCGTGTAGAGCATCCTGAGGCAGTAACTGGAAAAGTTCCGAATGAATTTGCTCAAGAAAATAGCGAAACTAAGACTCATTCAGTCTTGCCTTGGTATAGTGACTTAATGTATGCAATACATAAAGCAGACAAACCAGATACCGTGCCATCCTTATAACATATAAACTGATAAAGTAAAGAATTATTTATTTGTAAAACAGCTTTAACAGGAGTAGAAACGCATGGCTAACAGCCAAGAAAGTTCAGATAAAATGCAGAACAGTAATAAGAATTATATTCCAAAAGAAGCTGTAAAACCTTTATTTACTACACCTGCGAGTGATGCTGAGCGTGCAATTGTTGAAAAGCAACTTGGAAGATTCCCTAGAGGAATGGTAGCCGTTGGTGCGCGTTGCGTTTGTGGTAGGCCTCTTGCTGTTATTACTAGACCGTGCTTAGAAGATGGCACTCCATTCCCAACTACATGCTACCTTACCAGTCCTGAAGCTGTAAAAGCGGTGTCTCGCGTAGAAGCAGACGGTATTATGCGAGAATATAACGAGCTATTACAATCGGACGAAGATCTAAAGAAACAATATGAGCGTGCACATAAGTATTATTTGGAATTCCGTCATGAATTAGCTGTGTCTTTGGGGGATAGTGAGGAGCATATTAGTCAGATGAGCGCTGGTGGAATGCCAGTTCGTGTTAAATGCTTGCATGCTTTGCTTGCGCAAACATTGGTAATGGGCAAAGGTGTAAATCCGATTGGTGACATGGTGTTAGAGCGCATTAAAGATGAGTTTGATCCTAACGTGTGCCGTTGTACTACTCCGTGGAGCGATGATGCATATGCTACTGAAACGGAAGTTGTTGTGGAAGACGAAACGGCTAAAACTGCAGAGGGTGAAGCTGTAAAAAGTGAAACGACTACTTGCGCAGAAAAAACAGTACAGGTTGCTGCAATTGACTGCGGTACAAATTCTATTCGACTAAAAATTGCGCAAGTTTCTGAGCATGGAATGAAAGATATTGTTCCTCGTATGCTTCGCGTCGTTAGACTCGGTCAGGGAATTGACGAAACTCATCGTTTCGCAGATGACGCTTTGAAGCGAGTGAGGGAGGCTGCGCACGAATTTGCGCAAGTTTTGAAAGAACATCCAGTTGATGCGATTCGTTTTGTGGCAACCTCAGCTACACGAGATGCTGAAAATCGTGAGATTTTTGAACAAATGATGATTGATGAGCTTGGTGTTCGCCCTGAAGTTATTAGTGGTACCGAAGAAGCGGCTCTTAGCTTCCTTGGAGCAACAAGCGTTGTGTCTCGCGATGAGTTGCAGCCACCGTATCTCGTAGTTGATTTAGGTGGAGGCTCTACTGAGTTAGTGCTTGGAGGGGATGGTGACTGCTTGCCAGCGCACAAGGTTTCTGCAGCATACTCCATGAATGTTGGTTCCGTTAGAATGACGGAAAGGCATTTGCATACTGATCCTCCGACTGAAGAGGAAATTCAAGCTGCGATTGAAGATATTGACAAGCATATTGATGATGCTTTCAAAGTCGTTCCTGCAGGACGAGCTCGCACTATTATTGGCGTTTCTGGAACTGTGACAACTATGGCTGCTTTGACTATGGGATTGCAGCATTATGATCATACTGCTGTCGATGGTGTGCGTATTGGATTAGAGCAGGCTTATGCTGTTAATAATCGATTTTTGCGTATGCCTAAGGACTGCAGGCGCACGTATGCGACGATTCACCCAGGGCGTGTGGATGTTGTTGGCGGTGGAGCAGTGATTTGGAGCCGAGTGTTGGAGAGATTAGCAAAAGCTGCGTATGAGGATCACGGTGGGGTTTTAGATACGTTTGTTGCAAGTGAGCATGGTTTGCTTGACGGAATCACGATTGATTTGGGAAGAAAGTTACTCGCCACACGCTGAGCTTGTTCTTTGCTTAGATGTATGGCATAATAATTGATTGCTGCCTCTGTGGCGGAATTGGCATACGCATCAGACTTAAAATCTGACGCCCTTACGGGCTTGTGGGTCCGAGTCCCACCGGAGGCACAAACGAAACGCTGCACAGCTGTTTGCTGTGTGGCGTTTTTGATGAATGTACAATCATGTGGATTCCAGCCAAAGGTACTGGTTGAAACCCCTAGTTCCTCAATTTTCCCCACTATTATGAGTAGAGCAAGAGTATTAGGTATTATTTCGGCAATATGCGCCATCACTGCGGCAACAAATGTTATTTTACAAGTGCCGTTTGCTGGCATTGGATTTACTTTAGCTGCTGGCATAGCTGGCTTATCAGCTGGACTATGCAGCAGTAAATCCTCTAATAAGCGTGAGTGAATTTCTTCCTGTACGATTATAAGTAATAAAACAAGAGTGTTTTCCTACATGTGCTTGTTAGTCATGTTTTGTCATATTGTAGCGGAATACAATGTTTAATAATGATTAATTCTCTTGATTTATTCGTAATATTATGAAAGAATCGATGATAGATTTTGGGTACTACTAGTTTCCAGAATCCGTTGTTTTATAAATTTTATCGCGTTTACAATTTAGCCAAGTCATTATGATAACGGATAGAGTGTTGACGCGTGAGCGCTGCCCAATCTATTTGCAATCGCCACCCTGAGATAACAATTGGGGGTGGCGATTCTTTTTGACCTATAACCCACATTTGCACTTTACTTAGCATATTTGCGATTGACAATCCCGTATTTGTCTTATAGTCAGTTCGATTGTTATAATTGTTGCGAATTTGCAATGCAATAGTTGTATTGCTTAACAACTGAAGTAGAAGGTGAATTATGCTTTGTAATTTTTGCGGTAAAGAGAACGACGCAAATAGTCAAGTATGTGCTAATTGCGGAAATCGCTTAGGAAACCCAAATGTGCAGCAGACTGTTCAAAATACTCAGCAGCCAGCAAACGATACTTTAAATTCTGTTAAAGATGGCTTTAAGAATTTTAATGAGACAATAGATTCAGTAATTGAAGATTCAGATCCTGAGCTTTTACATAAGTACTCCTTGATTGCTTATATGGCAGCTTCTGTTGTTGCAATTATTGCTCCATTCTTGCCACTTATCACTGTAAATTGCTTTGGTCTCTCCAAGTCGTTTAATTTTGTAAACAATAATAACACTCCTGGCGATGGAATTTTCTATATAATTATTGCTATTGTTGCTTTAGTTTTTGCTTTTATGAATAAGTCAAAAATAATGATGATTGTTGGCGGTGTTGCTGCCGTATTTATGATTTTTGAGTTTTTCCATATTAATGGCAAGATATCTTCCCTCAAATCGCAGTTTGGCGGATTCTCGATGCTTGGATCTGTAAGTTATGGCATTGGTTTCTACTTATTCATTCTCTCTGCACTTGCTTTGCTTGGATCCTCTGTATTGTACTACCTGTGTGAAAGAGTGCTAAAAGCAGAGAAATAGCATTACTTTGTAACATGTTTTGTACAATGTTTATGCATGTTGACAGCTTGTGATTACATAGTCATAGACAAAGTAATTGATAATAGTGAACCCCGGCTTAGGCTGGGGTTCATTGCGTATACGGCAAAATGCGAATGATATTGAGAAACGATATCGCCCAAATATTTTAATATTTTAGGAGGCTGGAAAGTGCATAATCATAACGATGTAATTCAAACTAACGGCACTGGTTCACGCTCAAGCAGTGTGAATGCAAATGTCAACTCTTTCGATACTCATTACAATAACGCCAACGCAGCTTCCCAAGCAGCCGCAATTCACGCAAGTCATGCACATCAGCATCGTTTGCTTCTTACGCTTTCTCTTACTGCAACTGTGTTTTTTGCTGAGGTAATTGGTTCTTTTCTAACTAATTCTTTGTCGCTGCTTATAGACGCAGGTCATATGCTTACAGACATTTCAGTTCTTGCAGCTTCAACAGTTACTGCAATTCTTATGCGTCGTCGTCCAAATAGTAAGCGTACGTGGGGCTGGGCGCGTCTTGAGGTTATTACAGCTGCTGCGGGAGCTCTTATTTTACTGCTTGTAGGAGTGTATGCTCTTGTTGAAGCTGGAATGCGTCTTTTTGGTAGTGGTCATCAAGGCATTCATGATGTAAATCAGCTTCTATTCTTTGGTATTCTTGGCTTAGCTGCGAATTTAGGCTCTCTTGTAATTCTTATGTCTCAATCGCAAGACAATATGAATATGCGTGCTGCTTTTCTTGAGGTTATGAACGATGCTCTTGGATCTGTTGCAGTCGTAGTTTCAGCTATTGTAATGATGAGCACAGGTTGGGCAGGTTTTGATGCTTTAGCTGGCGGTATTATTGCGCTTCTTATGATTCCACGTGCGCTAAAGCTTCTTAAGAATGCTGTTAAGGTTCTTCTTGAGCAGACTCCTGAAGGTCTTGATTTAAACAAAGTTCGTGAACATCTAGAGCATGTTCCTCATGTTCTTGCAGTTCATGATTTGCACGCTAGTACTGTCTCTACTGGTATGCCGATTTTTATGGCACATGTCGTTGTGGATCCTAATATGACAATGTCTCAATGCTCTCATGTGCTTTCTCAGCTTCAGGACTGCTTACGCGAACATTTTCCTGTTTCTGTGTCTCACACTACTTTTCAACTTGAGCCTAAAGGCTATACAACTTCCAGTGCTTCAGAGCATCATGAATAGAGTTTATAAGGTTTTGCTTATTTACAAGTTTTGTTGCAATGAATGTGGCAGGTTTGCATAAATATGTGAATGTGTATTTCCTGTGTCGTAATCGTTTTTGAAGTAAAGTTATATTTATGCCGTTAAAAGAACTAATTGATAATACTCACAGTGAGCGCGTGCGCAGACTCGTTTCTTTAGGTCGCGCAAAGTCGCATGATTTGCAGCGTTTTTTAGTTGAAGGTCCGCAAAGTGTGCGCGAAGCTGTACGTTATGCCACAGATTCGTTATGTGATATTTATGTTACTAAAGATGCTTGTGAAGGTAATGAAAAGGAAAGTTCACAATTTTCTTCTTTGCGGGAAATAGTTAAAGAAGCTTTATCTCGATCTTGTTATGTTCATCCTGTTGAACCGAGTATTATGCAAAAAATTAGTGCTGATTCACAGGGAATTGTTGCGGTTGCTAATTCGAAATCTTTAGATGATATCTATTTTAGTGAGTTTAAAAATTTGCAACAATCAGCACAAGTAAAATCAAAAAACGATTTTAAGCCTCTTCGTATTGCAGCTTGCTGGCAGGTAAGAGATCCTGGCAATGCTGGTGCTATTATTCGCGTTGCAGATGTTGCTGGATGCGATGCTGTTGTTTTTGTTGATGATTGCGTAAGTCGTTGGAATTCTAAGCTTGTGCGTTCGACTGCAGGTTCACTATTTCATCTTCCTGTAGTGCAATTAAGCGTTCAAGACTGGTTCGAATGCGCTGCAAAATCAAATATTCGAATTATTGCAGCTGATATTTACGGAACTGACAAGATTAAACCTGTGCCATTTCCAAAAATTTTAGTCAATTCCGAGGTTATTAGCAGTTCTTTGGCTATTTTATTTGGCAATGAAGCTAGAGGCTTACCTAAAGAAGTATTGCAACAGGTTGATGATATTTCAATAATTCCAATATATGGAAAAGCAGAATCAATGAACCTTGCAACAAGTGCAGCAGTAATGCTTATGGGCTTGGCTATGTCGAGTCATGAGCGAAAAATATAGCTTTGGGCAATATTTTGCAATATCGTATATAAACAATGAATACGTATAACACAGATAGGAAGGGTGCTGTGACCGATAATAAGCCATTCGATATTAAAGCTGTAACTAAAGCAGTAAAAGAAGGTATTGCTAGCGTTACAGCTGCTCAAACTATGGAAGAACTGAAGGCTGTTAAAACTAAGTATGCTGGCGCACAGTCAGTGATGACTGTTGCAAGCAAAGCAATTGGTTCTTTGCCTGCAGATCAAAAGAAGGAAGTTGGCAAGGTAATGTCAACTTTGCGAGCTGATTTTGGTCGAGCTTTTGCAGAAGCTACAGAGCGAATTAAAGCCGTTGAAGAAGCTAACATGCTTTCTGCAGAGACTGTAGATATGACTCTTCCAATTAATCGTAAGCCTTTAGGTGCTCGTCATCCTATTGCTCGTATTATTGAAGATTTTGAAGACTTCTTTGTGTCTATGGGTTGGCAGATTTCTGCGGGTCCAGAAGTTGAAACTGAATGGTTTGATTTCGATGCATTGAACTTTGGACCGGATCATCCTGCGCGTCAAATGCAAGATACTTTCTACGTTCAAGGAAATCAAGCTAAGGATGCCGCAGGCTTTGTTGGTTCAAATATGGTTTTGCGCACGCAAACTTCTTCTGATCAAGTACGTGCGTTAATTGAGCGTGGAGTTCCTCTGTATATTGCTTCTCCTGGTAGAGTGTTCCGCACTGATGAACTGGATGCAACGCATACTCCAGTTTTCCATCAATGTGAAGCTTTGGCTGTGGATAAGCATTTAACAATGGCTGATTTAAAGGGTGTTCTCGATCGTTTGGCTGTTGCTATGTTTGGTCCAGATGCAAAGAGCCGTTTGCGACCAAGCTACTTCCCATTTACTGAGCCTAGTGCTGAGCTGGATCTTTGGTTCCCGGATAAAAAGGGCGGTCCAGGCTGGATTGAATGGGGCGGATGCGGAATGGTGAATCCTAATGTCCTTAAATCTGCTGGTTTAGATCCAGAAGTTTATACTGGTTTTGCTTTCGGAGTAGGTTTGGAGCGAACTTTGCTACTTCGACATGACATTAACGATATGCATGATTTGGTTGAAGGCGATAAGCGCTTCAGTGAACAGTTTGTGATGGGGGAGTAAAACTCATGCCAATGGTAGATATTGACTGGCTTAAAGATCATGTTGAAGTGCCAGAAGGTTTAACATACGAACAGCTTGCTAAAGATTTAGTTCGTGTTGGTTTAGAGGAAGAAGAGATTCACACTTCTCAAGTTACCGGTCCAATTGTTGTCGGTTACGTAGTTGACGCAACTCCTGAACCGCAGAAAAATGGCAAAACTATTAATTGGTGCCATGTTGATGTCGGAGATAAATACAACGATGTTGACGAAAACGGTAAAAAAGTTCCTCGTGGCATTATTTGCGGTGCTCCTAATATGGCTGCTGGTGAAAAGGTTGTTGTAACTCTTCCTGGTGCTGTTCTGCCTGGAGATTTTAAGATTGAGCCGCGCAAGACTTACGGTCATATTTCTGACGGTATGTGTGCTTCAGAGCGTGAGCTTGGTTTGGGAGATAGCCACAATGGCATTATTTTGTTGCGTGAATATGGCTTTTCTAAGGCTGAATATGATGAGTTGAAGCCTGGCGATGATGTAATGGAGTTGTTGCATCTTAATAAGCCGATTTTGGAGATTAATATAACGCCTGATCGTGGTTATGCTTTCTCTTATCGTGGTGTTGCTCGCGAATATCATCATTCAACTGGTGCTGTTTATACGGATCCTGTTTCAAAGTTGAATGAGCAGGTATCGCAAATTAATGATGAAGGTCACAAGACTTCAGATATTGACGTGAGCATTGAAGATACTAATCCAATTCATGGTGTACCTGGTTGTGATCGATATTATGCGCGTGCTGTACATGGTTTTGACTCCACTTGTGCAAGCCCACGTTGGATGCAGCGTCGTTTAACGCGTGCAGGTATGCGCAGCATCTCTCTTGCTGTTGATATCACTAATTATGTCATGCTTGATTTGGGTCAACCTCTTCATGCTTATGATTTGGACAAAATTGAAGGTCCAATTGTAGTTCGCCGTGCACATGAGGGCGAACATCTTACGACTTTGGATGGCAAAGATCATGAATTGCATGTTGAGGATTTAGTTATTTGCGATTCTCCTCATGGAAACCACGGTTCACGCGTGCTTGGCTTAGCAGGTGTTATGGGAGGCATGTACGGCGAAGTTACGAGTGAAACGAAAAATATTTTGATTGAGGCAGCTCACTTTGATCCTGTTTCAATTGCTCGCACTGCTAGACGACATAAGATTCCTTCTGAGGCTTCTCGTCGTTTTGAACGTGGCGTTGATACTCAATTGCAGCCAGCAGCTGCGCAAATGGCTGCGAATCTTTTGGAACAGTTTGGTGGAGCTAAGCCATCTACATCGCCGTGTGATGTTAATAATACTCAGTCGCGAAATGTGATTGTGTTTAAAGCTAATGAAGTGCAGCGAGTTGCTGGTTTGGAAGTTGATTTGAATCGCATTAGCGATATTCTTACCGATATTGGTTGCTCTGTTGCTGGTGGTGGCAATGGATCCTTCTCCGTTCTTCCTCCAACTTGGCGTCCTGATTTGAATGAGCCTTGCGATCTAGTAGAAGAAATCGCTCGACTTATTGGATATGATGAGATTCCTGTTAAGGTTCCTGCAGTTCCTGTTACTGGTCGAACCGGTTTAACCACGCAACAGCAAACTAGGCGAGCTATTGCTTATGAGTTAGCAGAAACTGGTTTTGTTGAATCTTTAAGTTATCCATTTGTTGGTGAAGAAGACATTAAGGCTTTCCGCCAAAATGTGGACGAAGTTGCTGAAGTAAGTGTTCGTATTGCTAATCCTTTGGCTGGAGACAGACCTTGGCTTCGTCGTTCTGTTTTGATGACTTTGGCTGGCACTGTTCGACGCAATCTTCATCGTGGTTTAACAGATATTTCCATGTATGAGCTTGGTCATGTGTACTTTAGCGATCCAAATGCTCCTGCAATTCCTGCATTACCTGGTTCTGTTAGACCTTCTAATGCTGAACTTGCTGCGCTGGATGCTGGATTACCGGAACAACCTTTGCATGTTGCTGCTTTGCTAACTGGTCATGCTGAAGAAACTGGTTGGCTTGGTACTCATAGAGATGTCGATTGGAGTGATGCTGTTGAAGCACTCCAGCGAGTTGGTAAGAGAATTGGTGTTAAGTTCATTCTCGAACAGTTTAAAGCTCAAGATGCTCCATCTTCTTGGCATCCTGGTCGTAGTGCTCAAGTTTGTGTTCTTGCTGAAGATGGTTCAAGCGTCAATCTCGGTGTTGTTGGCGAATTGCATCCGCATGTTTGTGAAGCATTAGATTTGCCTAAGCATTCTGCAGCATTCGAGCTTGATCTAACTGAATTGTTTAAGAATATGCTTATGAAGCCTGTTCAAGCTAAACCAATTTCAACTTTCCCTCCTGTAAAGCAAGATTTTGCTTTCACTGCACCAATTGAGTTGAAGGCGAATGAATTGCAGTCTGCTATTGAAAAGTCTGCTGGAGATTTGCTTGAATCTGTTGAGTTGTTCGATGTGTATGAGGGTGAACAGCTTGGAGAAGGCTTGCGTTCTCTTGCTTATTCTGTAACGTTCCGAGCAAATGATAGAACGCTTTCTGGCGAAGAGATGGAAGAAGTTCGTAAGAAGATTACGGATGCTGCTGAAGTCTTGCACGCAACTTTGCGAGTGTAAAATATAATATATTTTAATTAATGCGATTGTGCATACGTTCTAATAATAGTATGCATAATCGCATTTATTGCATTATTGACTCTTTTTTCTTTTTATGTAAAGTAACATTCATTTTTTAATGAGAATCTAGCGTTTTCATGCATAATAGATATGTGTGACGAAGAACACATAAATAATTTTTTATGCATGTAGATATGTATACACATATTCGTATATATTTAATTGAAAATATGTTTATGAAAGGTTTTGATAAAACTATGATGAATCCAGAAACGGATGCAGAATCAAATAACGAAGTGTCAATAAAACAGCAACGTCCTGCAACAAAAGCAGCGCGTTTAAACGCTATTGAACAAGCGTTACTGGCAGAAGTGATTACTTCTCAATCTCAACTCGCTAAAGTGTTGGCGCGTCATGGTTTTAATGTTACTCAAGCTACTTTGAGCCGAGATTTAGATGAGTTAAATGCCGTTAAAATTCGATTGACGGATGGCAGGATTGCGTATGTGCTTGGCGATGGTACTGGCAATCGTCATGCTATGGATACTGTGCGAATTGATCAGCAAGTTGCTCGCACTTTAGCAGGTCTTGTCACTGAAGTTGGGCATGCAAATAATATTGTTGTTATTCACACTCCATCCGGCGCTGCACAATACGTTGCAAGTGTTATAGATCGTCAGCCTTTGAAAGGTATTTTAGGATCAGTTGCTGGAGATGATACTGTTATTATGGTTTGTGTTTCAAATGAAGAAGCTGAAAATCGAGCAAATTGGATGCTTTCAGTAGCTTCTCGTTAAACAATTTATTAAGAAATATTGTGGCTATTTAAATAAATATTATATTAGAAAAATTTGCAGTAACGAAAAGAATTTATACGCGTGCAGTGCATTGCTGAGCTGCGCGCGTTTTTATATGTATAACTATAATTGATATATTTTTTATATTTTATAATAACTCTTCAAAGATGATAAAAATATAATAATTTTTTAGCGCATCTGTTGATTTTATTTTATATGTATAATATGCTCTTTATTGTTTATTTATTCAATACATGACCTGGGAGGTCACTATGACTAATAAAAAACGTATTGTCTTGGCGTATTCAGGTGGCCTCGATACTTCTGTAGCAATTCCATACCTTAAAGAGCAAACAGGTCAAGACGTTGTAGCTGTGTCACTAAACGTTGGTCAGGGCGGTGAAGCGCTTGAAGTAATTAAAAATCGTGCTTTGGCTTGTGGTGCAGTTGAAGCATATGTTGTCGATGCTCGCGAAGAATTCGCAGATAACTATTGCATGCTTGCATTAAAAGCTAACGCAATGTATGAAGACGTGTATCCATTGGTTTCTGCTCTTTCTAGGCCTTTGATTACTCGACACTTAGTGAATGCAGCTCATCAATTTGATGCAGACACAATTGCGCACGGTTGCACAGGTAAAGGAAACGATCAGGTTCGTTTTGAAGTTGCAATCCAATCTTTGGATCCAGAATTAAAAGCTATTAGCCCAATTCGAGACTTGTCACTTACTCGTGATGTTGAAATAGAGTTCGCTAACAAGCATAAGCTTCCAATTGAACAGAGCAAGAAAAGCCCATATTCGATCGACCAAAACGTGTGGGGTCGTGCAATTGAAACCGGTTTCCTAGAAGATCCATGGAATGCTCCGACTGAAGAGTGCTACTCTTATACGCAAAATCCTCTTGAATCTCAAGAACCGGATGAAGTTACAATTACTTTTGAAGAAGGTATTCCAGTCGCAATTGACGGTCATAGCGTAACGCCTTTGCAAGCAATTGAAGAAATGAATGCAAGAGCTGGAGCGCAAGGAATTGGACGAATCGATATTATTGAAGATCGTCTTGTAGGAATTAAATCTCGCGAATTGTACGAAGTTCCAGGTGCTCAAGCTTTAATTGTTGCACACCAAGAGCTTGAAAATTGCTGCCTGGAGCGTGAGCAGCACAGGTTAAAGCGTGCTCTTGATAAAAAGTGGGCTGAATTTGTCTATGATGGTCAGTGGTTCTCTCCAGTTGTGCGTTCTCTTAACGCATTTATTAATGAAACTCAAGAGCATGTTTCTGGAGAAATTCGAATGACTATGTATGCTGGCAAAGCTGTAGTTACTGGACGCCGTTCTGATGAATCATTGTATGACTTTAATTTAGCAACATATGATTCTTCAGATACATTTGATCAGCGTGCTTCCAATGGATTCATTGAAATCTACGGATTGTCTAGCAAGGTTGCAGCAGCAAGAGATATGCGCGTTGCAAACAACAACTAATACGATATATAAAAAGATATAAAGGTAATAAACTATGCACGATGCAACAAAAGCAGCAGCCGCAGAACTAGAAAATAATGAAACTAATAATACTAATCACCCTATTGCATTGTGGGGTGGACGATTTAGTTCAGGTCCTTCAGCAGAGCTAGCGAAACTAAGCAAGTCCACACAATTTGATTGGCGATTAGCGGATGATGATATTGCTGGTTCTAGAGCTCATGCGCATGCGTTGCATCGTGCAGGTCTTCTTAACGAAAAAGAGTATGCTGATTTATCTTGTGCATTAGATGAATTGCAAAAGCATGTAGATGACGGAACTTTCGCACCCATTGAGGAAGATGAAGATGAAGCTACAGCGTTAGAGCGCGGTTTACTTGAAATTGCTGGAAATGAGCTTGGCGGAAAGCTTCGTGCAGGTCGCTCTAGAAATGATCAAATTGCAGCTTTAATACGTATGTTTTTGCGTAGGCATGCGCGCATTATTGCATCATTATTGTTGTCAGTTTGCCAAGCGTTGCTGAATCAATCAAAAAATGCAAAAGACGCGGTGATGCCGGGTCGCACTCATATGCAACATGCTCAACCAATTTTGCTTGCGCATCAGTTAATGGCACATGTTTGGCCGCTTTTACGAGATGTAAATCGCTTCATAGATTGGGATTTGCGTGCAGATGAAAGCCCTTATGGAGCAGGCGCTTTGGCAGGCAATACTCTTGGTCTTAATCCAGAAGAAGTAGCTAAAGAGCTTGGTTTTTCAAAAGTTTGCGCTAATTCTATAGACGCAACTGCAAGTAGAGACTTAGTTGCAGAATTTTCATTCATTGCAGCAATGGTTGGCGTTGATATATCACGATTAAGTGAAGAAATTATTATTTGGAATACTCAAGAATTTGCATTTGTTCGTTTAGATGATGCTTATTCAACTGGCTCATCGATTATGCCTCAAAAAAAGAATCCAGATATTGCAGAACTTGCTCGCGGTAAAGCTGGTAGATTAATAGGCGATTTAACTGGTTTAATGGCAACTCTTAAAGGTCTTCCTACTGCTTATGCTCGCGATTTGCAGGAAGATAAAGAAGCTGTTTTTGATCAAATTGACACTTTAGAAGTGATGCTTCCAGCTTTTGCTGGAATGGTAGAAACTATGAAATTTGATCTAAATAGACTTTATGAACAGTCTTCTACTGGTTTCGCTCTTGCTACAGATATTGCAGAATGGCTTGTAAAAATGGGTGTTCCATTCCGTAATGCTCATACTTTGTCTGGTTTGTGTGTAAAGCGAGCTGAGGAAATTGGGGGAGATCTTGCTGATTTAAGCGATGATGATTTTTCAAATATTCTAAGCGGTTTTGTTGATAGCGAAGAAATTGCGAATATTAGAACAATATTGACTAGTGCTGGATCTGTGTCTGCCAGATGCGGTCGTGGCGGTACAGCCTTCGTGCGAGTTAAAGAGCAAATTGTAGAGGCTGAAAACGCAATGGATAATTATTATAAATTTGCAAATTCGAAAAGCGATGGTTCTGCTTATATTTCGTCTATAAAATAATTTTAAAATTAGATTATTAGCTGTAACGTTATAGTGCCAAGTATCGTACGTTATGATATTTGGCACTTTTTATTATGCGTGTCGTCATGTGCTGCAAAAATTGAAAGGCTTGTGGACGCGCAAAGCGCCCGATATTTATCGGTATTCTGTATTAAGGAGATACGAATGGCTCAGGTCAGGAACTACAAGGAAGCAGGTTTTGCTTCTTTGTTTGAAGAGCTTAAGTGGCGTGGATTAATTTCACAATCTACTGATGAGCAGCAACTTGCTCAAGCGCTTGACGGAGAACCATTAACGTATTATTGCGGTTACGATCCTACTGCTGCTTCATTGCATATTGGTAATCTTGTGCAGCTCATTAATATGCGCCACTTGCAGGCTGCAGGTCACCATCCTATTGCTTTAGTTGGTGGTGCCACTGGTTTGATTGGTGACCCTCGTCAAAGCGGAGAACGCACTCTTAATTCTAAAGATATTGTGGCTGGCTGGGCTGAACGTTTGCGTAAGCAGATTGGCAGAATTTTGCCTCTTGATGGTGAAAATCCTGTTCGTTTTGTCAGCAATTACGACTGGGTTTCTAAGATGTCTGCTATCGACTTCTTGCGTGATGTTGGTAAGAATTTCCGTGTTGGCACAATGCTTTCTAAGGATATTGTTGCTCGTCGCTTAAATTCCGATGAAGGTATTTCTTTTGCTGAGTTTAGCTATCAAGTTTTGCAAGGCAACGACTTCTTGTACTTGTTTGATAATTACAACGTAACTTTGCAACTTGGTGGTTCGGATCAGTGGGGTAATCTCACTTCCGGCATGGATTTGATTCGTAAGGTTCGTGGCGCATCCGTAAATGTGTTTACTAGCCCAATTATTACAGATAATCAAGGTCGTAAGTTTGGTAAGTCAGAAGGTAACGCCATGTGGCTTGATCCTTCTATGCTTAGTCCTTATCGCTTCTACCAGTTCTGGTTCAATCAGCCTGATGATGAAGTTGTTAAGTTGCTTAAAGTGTTCACTTTCTTGCCAAAAGATGAAATTGAGCGTTTGGCTCAGCAAATTCAGGATGATCCTGGAAGTCGTGAAGCTCAGCGCGTGCTTGCGTGGGAAGTTACAAGTTTCGTTCACGGTGAAGATTTAACGAACCAGGCTATTGAAGCTTCTTCCGCTTTGTTTGGACGTGGTGATCTTTGCAATATTGATGAGCAGACTCTTGAAGCTGCTCTAGATGGCGTTAAGGTTAAGGCTGAAGACGGTAGTTTAGATTTCGCTAAGGCTAAAGTTGCAGATCGTGTTGTTGAGGCTGCAGTTGCCGCAGGTCTATTCCGCACTGTTTCCGAAGCTCGTCGCGCTATTGAAGCAGGCGGTTTGTATCTAAATAATGAACGTGTAAGTGGTGTCGACGATGTGTTAAGTGAGGGCTCTTTCTTGCACGGTCGTTTCGCTTTGCTTCGCCGCGGCAAGAAAGCTATCGGTGCCGTAGAGCGCGCTTAATAAATGTTTGTGATTTATTAAAAAATACATCTGTTGTAAGCTTGCTGCTTGATGTATGCTATAGCTTGCTTACAGCAGATGTTTAGTTGTTTTATGAATATAATTAAAATGTGATTTTGTAATAAAATTGCACATAGATGAGAGGTATGCCAGAATGGGCGAAGAACGCGAACACTCGCGGAGTGGTAAGAAATCTTTTGGTGAACGTGGCGGATTTGGTCATCGCAATGGTAGTAAAAGTAGCGAGCGTCGCGGCGGTTTCCATAAAGATGGTTTCCATAAAGGCGGTTTTAAGAAGGGTGGTTTCCGCCGTAATGATGATGACCGTGAAGAGAGCTTCCGCTCTGGCGTAAAGCGTGATGGTGATCATCGTTTTAACCGTCATGACGATCGTAAAGATGACCGTCGCGGTGGTTTTAAGAAGAATGGTTTTAAGAAGGACGGATTCCGCTCAGAGAATCGCGATAATGATCGTCGCTTTGATCGTAACCGTCATTTTGATCGTATAGATGATCGTCGCTCTAGAGATTTTGAACATTCTGGTGAAGAAGGTGGCAACCCACGCTACAAGAAGTTTGATGGTGAGCATCGTTTTAACCATCGTGACGATCGCAGGGATAATCGTCGTGAGAACCATCGCAATGGCGATTTCCATAAAGATTTCCATAAAGGCTCTAAGGGTGGCTTCCGTGATGATCGCAGAGACGATCGTCGCGATGAGCGCAGAGATAATGAGCGTCGTTTTGATCGTCGTGACAATCGTATAGATGACCGTCGCACAAATTCGCGTAGTAACTTCCGCTTTGAAGATGGTCCACGCCGCAATTCTGACGGAACTGTTTCTTATCCATCTCAAAATCCTTATACAGCACGCCGCCCTGGTGAGCCTAAGATGCCAAAAGGTTTGGAATGGGCAATGCTTTCTAAAGAAGATCGCGAGCGTTTGCGCGGTCTTTCAAAAGAGCATGCTGAAAATATTGGTCTTCATATTCTTGCAGCCTATACTTTGCAAGAAGAAAATCCTGAACTTGCATTAGAACATGCAAAGTGGGCTGCTAAGCAAGCTTCTCGTATTGATTTTGCTCGCGAAACTTTAGCTTTTGTGGCCTATCGTCAGGGCGATTACAAGCTTGCTTCTAAGGAATTCCGCACTGCAATGCGAATGAATGGCTACCTTGATTATTTGCCATTTATTGCCGATTGCGAGCGCGGTATGGGAAATCTAGATAAGGCTTTAGAAATTTGCATGTCAGATGAAGCAAAAACCTTAAGAGGAGAAGTAAAAGCCGAAATGTTCCTCGTTTATGCAGGCGTTTTGGCTGATACTGGTCATGCTGATAAGGCTATTGAATTGGTTCATGCAATGGGTCGTTCAAAGGGTCTTCCTGGGGAGTATCGTATGCGTGCAGTTCAAGCAGAACAATACTTCTTGGAAGAAGCCGGTCGTAGTGACGAAGCAATTGAATTAGAGTCTTTGCTTGATAAGCTTGAGCAACAGTATGCAGATGTTGATGACGAAGATATAAATCCTGATGATATTGTTATCGACTATGATTTAGAGCATTTGAATGATGACATGATGGATGAAATTGGCATGAGTGAAGATGATGCTCAATTTGCTCCTGATGAAGAATCTGATGAAGAATCTGAAGTAACTGAAGATTCTGAAGATTTAGAAGACTCAGAAGAGACAAGTAACTCTGAGAATGCGGATAATACGGATACTATCGAGATGAGTGCTGTTCACGCTGACGAAGAGTAGTTCGTAACATTTGAATATTTGCGCCCGGCTGCTTTTAAGTAAGCCGGGCACTTGCTGCTTTAAGAGTTGATATTTATAAAATAGGCTTAATAAAATTTGAATCTAAATTAAGTGCAGTGTTTAGCAAACTTAAATGAGGTATAGTATGCAAGTTGAAACGAAAAAGAATTTTTCTTCATGTAATCGTCCGTTAAGCGATGCATTTCGTCTAGCACTGCTTGATTTAGATGGTGTTGTATATCGTGGTGGAAATGCTGTTGAATATGCGTCTGATTCCATTTTGTTTGCGCAAAAAAATGGAATGGCAATTGAATACACAACTAATAATTCTTCGCGTTTCCAATCTGTTGTTGCAAAACAACTGGAAAGTTTTGGCTTAAAAGTAGAACCATGGCAGATTATAACGTCTTCTGTTGTTGCAGCAAGAATGGTAGCTCGCAATGTTGAGAAAGGATCTAAAGTTCTTGTTCTCGGCGCTGAACATTTGCGTCAAGAAGTGCAACGCGTAGGATTACAACTAGTAGATTCGTGCGAAGATAACCCTAAAGCTGTTATTCAAGGCTGGTATCCTCAAATGACTTGGCAAGAAATGGCGGAAGTTTCTTTCGCTGTTGAGCATGGTGCAAAATATTTCGTTACTAACCGCGACTTAACTATTCCAAGAGAGCATGGTATTGCTCCTGGATGCGGTTCCATGATTCAAGCTGTTATTAATGCTACGGGTGTGGAGCCTATTTCGTCTGCTGGAAAACCAGAATCTGCAATGTATGATGAAGCAAGGTTTTTGGTTGCTGCTAATGCTAAGCATGATGATTCTGAATGTGAAGAATACACTGAAAAAGACGAGTATGGGAATCCTGTAATTAGTATTGAGCATTCATTAGCAGTTGGAGATCGTTTAGATACTGATATTGAGGCTGGGACAAGAGGAGGCTATGCTTCTCTGCTTGTTCTTACTGGAGTTACAGATCCTTGCATGCTTATGCTTGCACCAAAACATTTGCGTCCAAGTTTTGTTTCTAAAGACTTGCGAGGATTAAACGAATCTCATAATGCTCCTGAACGCGTTAACGGTACTACTTTTACTTGTGAAGATGCTATAGCAAGAGTTGTGAATAATAATATTATTGAAGTTAATAACACCAACGATTGCAATGCTTTGAGAGCTGCTTGTGCGCTGGCATGGAGTTTGCAAGATTGCGGTGAAAATATGGAAAATTATACTCTTCCGGAGTTTTCCTTATGACTGTGAATGAGGATTTAAGTAAACTTTCAAATAACAATATTTCACAACGTTTAGATTGTGCTTTGGTTAGTCGTGGTTTAGCAGAAAGTAGGACAACTGCTCAGCGTTTAATTCATGCTGGCGTAGTGAGTGTTGACAATCGAAATATTACAAAATCCTCATTTTTAGTAAACAATTCACATGCAATAACAATCGATGAATCAAAAAATACGCAATCTTGTATTAGATACGTTTCTCGCGGAGCGCTTAAGTTAGAAGGTGCTTTCGAAGCGTTTTCTAAAAATGGTTTAACTACTTCCAAATCAACTAAAGCTCTAGATATAGGTGCATCAACGGGCGGTTTTTGCGACGTTCTTTTGCAAAGAGGCGTTCATTCTGTAATAGCTTTAGATGTTGGTCATGGTCAATTGCATCCAAAAATAGCTAACAATTCACATGTAATTGAAATGAGCGGTGTAAATATTCGAAATGTGTACGAAGAAAACTTGCCATATAAGCCAAATCTTATAGTTTCTGACGTTTCTTTTATTTCTCTAACGCTTGTTATTCCAGTAATTTCTAGAATAGCTCAATTGCATGCAGATATTGTGCTTTTAGTTAAGCCGCAATTTGAAGTAGGAAAAGGAAACCTTGGAAAAGGTGGAATAGTAACTGACGAAACTTTAAAAATTAAAGCTTTAGAAACAATAAAAAGTTGTGCAAATCAAAACGGTCTAAAGGTTATCTCCTCTTGTGAATCTCCTATTGAAGGAACACATGGCAATACGGAGTATCTTCTTTATGCGCGTTACGAGAAATAAGAAATAAGTTAATCATTGAATGTTTAACATTTTTCAATATGTATCCTAACAATTACAATAGTAGTAGTTGTGTTTAAACAGTACGAAGGGGCTGTATATGCAGGAACATTTCGATACTAATTCCGCTTCGGCGGCTCGTCGTGCTCTTGTAGTTACTCACGCTAGGATTGATGTTCACAGTAATGTGGTAAATCAAGTCAAGACTCAACTTATTAAAGCTGGATTCGTTGTTGACGTATTCAACAGTGCTTCTGTGTCTGATTTTGCTAAAAAAACTACTCGTATAGTTGACGAAAATACAGAAATAGTTGTGGTGCTAGGGGGAGATGGCACCATGCTTCAGGCTGCTGAGTTAGTGCATTGTACTACTGTTCCAATTATCGGCATAAATCTTGGCCATGTTGGTTTTTTGGCAGAATTTGAAAGTTTTCAAATTAATGATGCTATTCGTAGGATTGCAAACAAGGATTACACTATTGACAGGAGAATGGAAGCTCATGTAGATGTGTGGCTTCCTGGCGAAAGCGAGCCTTTAAGTGATTGGGCGTTGAACGATATAACTCTTGATCGCGAAGACAGAGGTCGAATGGTAGAACTTTCAATACGAGTAGACGATGTTGAAATGTCATCTTTTGGTTGCGATGGTGTAATAGTTTCAACTCCTACTGGTTCTACAGCTTACGCATTTTCAGCAGGTGGATCAATTATGTGGCCAAATGTAGAAGCATTGCAATTAGTGCCATTAGCTGCTCATGCTCTTTTTGCGCGTCCTCTAATTATTGGTGCCGGTTCTACTTTTACTATTGACATTCTTAATGAATCGTCTTCTGGAGGTTGGATTTGTTGCGACGGTAGAAGACAGCGTGCGCTCCCTCAGGGATCAAGGATTCAAGTTCGTCAATCAAAAGATGAGCTATTATTAGCTAGACTTTCTGGCGCTCCTTTTACGAAGCGTTTAGTTACAAAATTTGATTTGCCAATAGTTGGATGGCGTGAGCACAATAATAATTCTTTAAAATGAATTATTTAAGTAGAAAATAATATTAAATATAGCATTTATAAAACGAGGTACAGCGTGCTTGAAGAGTTAGAAATACGTAATCTTGGGCCAATTTCACATGCGCTTATTACTCCTTCGTCTCACATGACAGCTATTACGGGCGAAACAGGTGCCGGAAAGTCAATGCTTTTAAGTGCTATCAAGCTTATTTCTGGATCCAAAGCAGAAGTTGCAAGGATTTCTCCAAATGCTAAAGAAGCGTGGGTCCAAGGCATATTTAGTATTCCTAAAACAAGTGAATTAGTAGATGCTGTTGGCAAATCCGGTATTGAATTAGAGCCTTCAGAAAATGACGAAAATAAATCAGATATGTATGTTTCTAGAACAGTACCACAAGAAGGTCGTTCAAGAGCAACAATTTCTGGTTTCGCAGTACCAAAAACAGTTCTTGAACAAGTATGTTCTCGATTGATAGTGATTCATGGACAAAGTGACCAATTACGCATAGCAACAAATTCAAAACAACGCGAATTGCTTGATACTGTATCTAAAAATAGTGAATTACTTAAGCAATACGCATGTGCGTATCAAGCGTGGAAAGATGCTAAAGAAACATGTAACCGACTAGAAAATCAAGCGTCTTCTTCACGGCAACGTGCAGATTACCTTAGAGAATCATTAGCGCGAATACGAGATGTGAATCCTCTCCCTAATGAAGATAAAGAATTGCGCGCAAAAAGAGAAAGAATTGAGAATTCTGCTCAAATTGTCAAAGCAGTGAGCATTGCGCTCGCATCCCTTGATTCCAGTCAAATAGATTGTGGTGCTTCAGAATCATCTGAAGATGCTTGTTTCCTTGTAGATAAAGCTTCTCAAGCATTACGAAATATTCGTGTAGATGATTCTTTCAATTCTATTGCAAATCAACTTGACGATATTCATGCTCAACTTGACGATATCGTAATGCAGCTTGCTCAACAGTTGGATATCGATGTAAGTGAAAAAGATTTAGATGATTTAAATTCTCGTATTCATGATCTTACTGATTTAACTCGTAGGTGGGGCCCAACATTAGATGATGTACTTGATTGGTCCGAAAAAGCTCAGTTTGAACTTGAAGATTTAGATGATTCTCCTGAAGCTATTGCCAAAGCGCGTGCTAAATGTGCTCAACGATATGATGATGCTCTTAAACTTGCTGAAGAATTATATAAAACTCGTTTAAATGCAGCTCATGATTTTGGCACTTTAGTTAGTGAAGAATTAAACTCTTTGGCCATGCCAGGTGCTCAATTAATTATCAGTGTAAATAAGCGTTGCGAAGATTTATCTGGTTCTATTCCGCTTGATGCTAACGGATGTGATGATGTAGAGTTTTTGTTCCGACCATTTCCTGCTTCTTCAGATTTGCCGATGAGCAAAAGTGCTTCTGGTGGTGAATTAAGTAGGCTTATGCTTGCAATTGAGCTTGTTATTGCGAAGTTGACAGATTGCGACGAAGAAAATATGACATTTATTTTCGACGAAGTAGATTCTGGTGTTGGTGGTGTTGCGGCAGTAGAGCTAGGTAAACGTTTGGCTCAACTTTCTAAACATGCTCAAGTTATTGTTGTTACTCATTTAGCTCAGGTTGCTTCTTTTGCAGATGTACAATTTGCAGTACAAAAAAATCTTGTTGAAAATGGCGATAATAGCGAGAATAGCTCTTTTGCTAAAGTTGCAAATACTTCTGTTATTGAGCTTAATGATTTGATGCGTGAACAAGAGATTGCTAGGATGCTTGATGGAAGTGAATCAAAAACTTCACTAGAACATGCTCGTGAACTATTGAATGCAAGTAGGAAGATCATTGATGGATTTACAAAATAATTCGTCTATTGTTGCAGCGATTTTTGATTTTGACGGCACATTACTTGATTCTTTAAGCGTTTGGGATGATATTGATCGAGTAAGTTTTGCGAAACGTGGTATGAGCGTTCCCTCAATCTTTGCTAGTACAACTGCAACAATGAATCCTAGACAAATTGCAGAATATGTTATTAAAAATTACGGGTTCACTGATTCTCCTGAAGCTTTGATGAAGGAGTGGTCAGATATGGCTTTTGACGCTTATGCTAATCATCTTCCGCTAAGAAAAGGCGCGTATGAATATGTGCATTATTTGCATTCTAATGGTGTAAAGCTTTTTCTTGCCACAACTCTTTCTAAACGCTTGTGTATTCCAGCTTTAAAAAGAGTTGGTATTTTTGATTGTTTTGATTTTCTTCATTTTGGAGAAGATTTATCTGAAAAAGGTAAGCATAGTCCTAAAACTTATACCGATATTGCTAATCAGCTTAAAGCAGATCCAGCTGAATGCATAGTTTTTGAAGATTCTGCTACAGCTTTATGTTCAGCTCAGCAAGCTGGTATGCAAACATGCGGAGTAGTTGATAATTCAAACGTAAAAATTGATTTAGATTCGTCGTTTAATAAGTGTTTAGCAGTATTCTCTGATTTTTCTTTCGCTCCAAAAATCAGCGATATAAGTTGAAAATATGCTATTTGGTTGAGTTGATGAGGTTTCACATACCCCGGGTTTTGTCGCATACACAAGTGCATGCGGATGGCCATCCATCTCGATTTGACGTTACCGCCAAACTCTAGCAGTCTACCCGAAGACTTGAGCGAGCAGCTCTAAAGCGTCTTCTGCTTGACCTTGCTCCCAATGAGGCTTGCCATGCGGCTTACTGTTGCCAGAAGCCCGGTGGTCTCTTACGCCGCCGTTTCACCCTTACCCGAACGAAACGTTCAGGCGGTCTATTCTCTGTTGCGCTATCTCTCAGGTCGCCCTGGGCGGACGTTATCCGCCATTGTGCTCTGTGGAGCCCGGAAGTTCCTCAGTCACTCCGAATGAACATTGTGACCGCGGCCATCGTGAAACCTCAACCTTCCTAATTATAGCAGATAATATTAATATCGTAAAAAATTCGTTATTTTATAAGAAATTCCGTAATAAACGTTAATTTTTTTATTTTAATTTAATAAATTGCTAGGTTTGTATGGATTTAGCAGATATAATAGAAGAACCGACGGCATCGTGGCAGTCGGGTTGTACAAATCGAGCTTAAGGTTCGAGTCTATATGGGGAGGTTTCGCATGGAAATCGTCATTACTGGTCGTCATACGCAGATTAATCAAAGGTTCCGTGACGTTGTAGAAAGTAAGATGAATCGTGTGACCGCCATTGCGCCTGATGCGCAGCGCGTGCAAATCGTGTTGACTCATGAAGGCAATCCAAGGCAGGCTGACACAGCAAAGCGAGTTGAAATCACTGTTGTTGCAGGAAGCACTGTGATTCGCGCAGAAGCTTCTAGCACTGATCAATTTAGCGCATTAGATATGGCGCTTGATAAGTTGACGCTTCGTTTGCGTCGTACTCGCGATCGTCGTAAGGATCATCGCCGTGGATATACGGAAATGACTCCTGTAGATATGGGTGCTGTAGAACCTGAGATTGAAACTACCGTTGAAGAGCCAGAAGAAAATGAGGTTAATAGCGCAGATGCTGCTGTTGCTTCCGATTTAGGTCCTGGTGAATCTGTGGAAGTAAGTGTTGGCGACACTCCTATTGTGATTCGTCGTAAGCTACATATTGCAGAGCCTATGAGCATAGATGAGGCTTTGTATGAGATGGAGCTTATTGGACATGATTTCTTCCTGTTTGTAAACAAAGAAACTATGAGACCATCTGTAGTATATCGCAGACATGGTTGGAGCTATGGCGTGTTTGAAATTGATACACCTGAAAATGTTGCTAAGCAAAAGTAATGGTTAAAAACATGTCTAAAGTGCGCGAATAAGTGCGCGTGCCCGTCTAGCACAATGTTGGGCGGGCATTTTTATGTAGAAATCAGACTCGCTAACTTACAAAAATCGTAGCCGTCGCGTAATATAGGCACAGTTTACGTCTATGTTGGCTAGGCCGTCGTCATAGACATGACCTAAGGGAGCAAAACGTGGTAGATATCGTCGATAAAGCCTTGCGTATGGGTGAAGGCCGTCAATTGAAGCGCCTTGAGAACGTAGCCAAGGCTGTGAATGCGTTGGAAGATGAAATTTCCGCGCTTTCCGATGAAGAATTGAAGGGTCAAACTGCTAAATTCAAGCAGCGTTTAGACAATGGTGCAAAGCTTGATGATTTGATGCCTGAAGCCTTCGCTACTGTGCGAGAGGTTTCAAAGCGTACGCTTGGCCAGCGTCATTTCGATGTGCAGCTTATGGGTGGTGCTGCATTGCATTGGGGCAATATTGCAGAAATGAAAACCGGTGAAGGTAAAACGTTGGTCGCTACTTTGCCAAGCTATCTGAATGCTTTGGAAGGCAAAGGCGTGCACGTTGTCACAGTCAACGATTACCTTGCTAGCTATCAAAGCGAACTTATGGGTCGTATTTATAGATTCCTTGGCATGAGCGTTGGCTGCATTATTACCGACCAGCAGCCACCTGAGCGTCGTAAGCAATACAATGCTGATATTACTTACGGTACAAATAATGAGTTTGGCTTCGATTACTTGCGCGATAATATGGCGTGGGAAAAGAGCGAACTTGTGCAACGCGGTCATCACTATGCAATTGTCGATGAGGTTGATTCCATTCTTATCGATGAAGCTCGTACGCCACTTATTATTTCAGGTCCTGCTGAAGGTGATGTAACTCATTGGTATCGTGAATTTGCAAAACTTGTTTTGAAGCTTACTCGCGATGTTGATTACGAGATTGACGAAAAGAAAAAAACCGCAGGTATTCTTGATCCTGGCATTGCAAAAATTGAGGATTACTTGGGCATCGATAACCTTTATGAGCCAAGCAATACAGCTCTTATTGGTTATTTGAATAACGCTTTGAAAGCTAAGGAGCTTTTCCTTCTAGATCGTGACTATGTTGTCACCAACGGCGAAGTTTTGATTGTCGATGAGCATACTGGTCGTGTTCTTCCAGGTCGTCGTTATAGCGAGGGCTTGCATCAAGCAATTGAAGCTAAAGAAAATGTGGAAGTTAAGGCAGAAAATCAGACTTTTGCTACTATTACTTTGCAAAACTATTTCCGCATGTACGACAAGCTTGCTGGTATGACTGGTACTGCTGAGACTGAAGCTGCAGAGTTCATGGGAACTTACAAGCTTGGTGTTCTTCCAATTCCTTCCAATCGTCCAGTAATTCGTAAAGATAAGGACGATTTGATCTTCCGCACAAAGAAAGAAAAGCTTACTGCTATCGTGCGCGATGTTGCTGAACGCCATGCTAAAGGACAGCCTGTGTTGCTTGGTACAGCTTCTGTTGAATCTTCTGAGATTCTTTCTTCACTCCTTGACGTTGCTCGCATTCCTCACCAGGTTTTGAATGCTAAGCAGAATGCTAAGGAAGCTGCTGTTGTTGCTGTTGCTGGTCGTAAGGGTGCTGTAACTGTTGCTACTAACATGGCAGGTCGTGGTACTGATATTATGCTTGGTGGCAATGTTGAATTCTTGGCTGATGCAAAGTTGAAGGCTGATGGTTATTCTCCAGACGATACTCCTGAAGAATATGAGAAGCGTTGGCCAGGCGTTTTAGCTGAAGTTAAAGAGCAAGTTAAAGACGAGCATGAAGAAGTTAAGAAGCTTGGTGGCTTGTATGTTCTTGGCACTGAGCGTCACGAATCTCGTCGTATTGATAACCAGCTTCGAGGTCGATCTGGTCGTCAGGGCGATCCTGGCGAATCTCGCTTCTACTTGAGCTTGGAAGATGATTTGATGCGTCTGTTCAACACTCAGCTTGTTGCTCGTGTTATGGCTAAGGGATTGCCAGAAGGCGAACCAATTGAGTCTAAGTACGTTTCTAACGGTGTACGCACCGCACAGAAGACTGTTGAAGCTCGTAACTTTGAAATGCGTAAGAACGTTTTGAAGTATGACGATGTTATGAATAAGCAGCGTACTGTGATTTATGCAGAGCGTCAGATGGTTCTTAAGGGTGAAGATATTCACGAGGACATCTTGAAGTTCATCAGTGACACCGTAGAAAGCTATGTGCGTGGCGCAATGAACGGTTCTGATAAGCCAAAGAATTGGGATTTGGACGGCTTAAAAGATGCTCTTAACTCTGTAATGCCTGTACTTCTTGATTGGGATCAGGTACGTGAAACGATTATCAATCTCAAGGGCGAAAAAGCTGTTTCTGCTTTGCGTGATTTGATCGTCGACAGTGTAGTAAAGGTTTACTCTCTCGTCGAAGATCGTCTCGGTGCTGATCCACTTCGTCAAATTGAACGTCGCGTTGTTCTTTCTGTTCTCGATCGCAAGTGGCGTGAACATCTTTATGAGATGGATTATTTGAAGGATGGTATTGGTCTGCGTGGTATGGGTCAGCGTGATCCGCTCGTTGAATATCAGCGTGAAGGCTACCAGATGTACAATTCGATGATTGAGGCAATTAAGGAAGAAAGCATTCAGCTTCTATTCCACATTGATGTCAATCAGATTGCTTCTACTGAAGATATTTCTTCTGACGATGAACTTGATGAAGATGTTGCGCAAGCTTCGTCTGAGGTAGATGCTGAAGATCAAGCTGCTGGTATTGTTGGTCCTGCACCTTTGAGCCATGCTGAAGGCGATGTTCCATTAACCATGCGACCAAAGAATGAAGAATGGAAGACTCCATGGTCTGATGGGCGTACATTCCCAGGAACAAATAAGAATGACGAATGCCCATGTGGTTCTGGTCGTAAGTACAAGCTTTGCCATGGTCAAAACGAAGCTGAAAACGAAGCTGAGTGATTAAAGCTTACTAAAGTAAAATAAAGAAAAGGCGGTGTGATCAGAATCATGCCGCCTTTTATTATATTCGATTGATTATTAGCTATACTCGAGCACCATCTCCATAATCGCTGTAATCTTCTTTATACGGATCAGGTTTTTTGCGATTCATAAGTAATCCTGCTCCACTAAGTAGCATTAATAAGCCGCATATAATACCAACAATGTTCGCTATAGTAGGAATAAAAGCACTTACAATAACACCGAAGATACCTATAACAAATAGAATCCACAAAACTACATTAACTAGAGATACGTTATAAAATTGTGGATTTGGAGGCACAAAATCATCGCCATAGTCTTCCATAGTCTTATCTAAATCGAGCCAACTTGTGCGGGTATTATCACGAGGACCTTTAGCAGTTATAATCGTGTGAGAATCTTGCATTCTAGTAGGAATAATATAAGATTTATGACTACTTAGATTTTTTAAGTTAAATTTATTTTTTATTACACTTTTTTGATTTTTAGAATTATTGTCGCTTGCTATAGTGTTGCGCTCTTTCTTTTTTTCTTCTTTCTGAGCGTGCTTTTCAAAACTTTTTGCGCTACGTGAATTAGCAATATCGTTCATGTCATCAGAATGTTCTGCAACAAAAGATGACCATTCGTCATCAAAATCTCCGTTGTTTTGTTTTTGATTATTTTTTAACGATTCTGACGTTAACTCGTCATCACGGCGAGGGTCGTTGGTATTCTTAGAAGAAGTCATGAACTATACTGTAGCAAGTCTTCCTGATTCTATGCTTAAAATGTTCGAAATTGGACTTGCAAGAAAGGATATGGTATGTTGTACTGGTTCTTCGTGAAGGGACTTGGGGGTATTGCCCGCATGAGGATTCATCCATCAGCGCAAGGTGTTAAAAATGTTCCTAAAAAGGGTGGAGCTATTATTGCTGCAAATCATCTTGCTGTTATTGATGACGCGCTTCTGCCATTGACTTGTCCTCGTATGATCCACTTTATGGGTAAAGCAGAATATTTTGAAGGCAAAGGTTTAAAGGGTCGTTTTAAGAAGTGGTGGTTTACTTCTGTGGGCGTTTTCCCTGTAGATCGTTCTGGAGGCGCAAAATCTCTTGGCGCTTTGAATCATGCTCGTGAAATATTAGAAAAAGGTCAGCTTTTTGGCATTCATATTGAAGGCACAAGAAGCCCAGACGGTCGTTTATATCGTGGTCATACTGGTGCTGCACGTCTTGCTCTTGAAACAGGTTGCCCGATTATACCTGTTGCAATTATTGGAACTAGAGAATTACAAGTGCATGGTCAAGTTATTCCAGCAAAAGGCAAGACTAAGGCGATTTATGGCGAGCCTATTCAAGTAGAGCGTGTTTGTGACGAAAGCGAGATTACTCACGAGCGTTTACGCGAAATTACAGATAAAGTAACTAAGTCTATTCAGCAAATGAGTGGTCAAGAATACGTTGATGAATATGCTCAAACCGTAAAAGAACGTATGCGTCAAAAACGTGAAGAAAGTAACGAAAATAAGTAAAATATAATGCTGATTCTCATGCTATTAGATTAACATTATTACATATTTAAATTTTATTTATGTTCAAATATGTAAGCGGCGAAAGTTATTGAGCTTCCGCCGCTTACATAATACTTAAGACACGCTTATATTACTGTAAGAGTAATAATAGAAGGATTTCCATTAGAATCCTTCAATGGCACTTCGCTTCCAGCTCCAGGGGATTGGAAGCGCACTACGTGCATTAAATCACCAAGTGGAGCAGAAACACGAACTTTAAGCCCTAGACTTTCAATAATCCTTCTAGCTTCATCACTGCTCTTTCCGCAAACGTTTGGCAATGTAACAGTTTTTGGACCTTTTGAAACAACAACTTTAACGCTATCGCCCCAATGTAAGTCAGAACCAGCTTCAACAGAAGCTCGGATAATCTTACCCTTTGCTACAGTATCGCTATTTTCTTCTTCGTACTTTACATCCAGCTTAGCGTCAGTCAAAGCTAAGTCAGCTTCACTCTTTGTCTTCCCAACAATATCTGGCATTTGTACAGGCTTAGGTCCCTTAGAAAGTAAAATACTTACTTCTTCGTTATGGTTCATGCGCGTGCCAGGTTTAGGGTTAATATCAATTAAGCTGCCAGCTGGTATATCTATAGAATACGTATCTCCTGACTTATCGTGAATAATGTTAGTAAAGCCTGCTTTACGCAATGTTTTCAAAGGATTTTTGCCATTGTAAGTCTTTGGATCTGTAATATCGTCCGGGATTGTAGCCTTACGAATTCCACGCGAAATTACAACATTAAGAGCACTATTATTGTGCTTTTGAATATGGCTTCCGACAACATCAGGATTTGTTGAAACTACTTTTCCTTCTGGCACATCGTCACTATAATCTTTTGAAACTGTGTAAGGAATTCCAGCAACTTTAAGCGTGTGCTCATATCGTTGCCAATTGACATCAGTTATTTTGCAAGATGCATAATTGTTGCATTGAAGGTCGTCAGGCTTAGGTAGCGTCCAATAACTGCCAGGACCTAAGAAATACCAAAAACCACCAATAGCAGCAATTGCTAATACTCCAGCTGTACTTAAACCTGCAATAATGAAAACACGCTTTTTAGAAGAGCGGTTAGACTTGTTTCCTAAGTCCTTTTCTGTATATGACAGGCCCAATGGTTTTGTTGCATTTAATTTGTTGTTAAAATTGCGAGAGCTAATAGCAATTGTTGGCATATTGCTATCGTCAAATTCTTCTAAAGGATTATCTTGCGAATTGTATGACACATCTTCTGCATTAGTAGCATGCCATTGCATAGCTTGTGTTTTTTGAAGATTATTCGCATCGAAAGCACTGTCGGACTTTGCTAGTGAATTGTCTATTGCTACATTATTGACTTCAGGATTATGTAGATCATTATTTGTGCATGAATCGAGTTCACCTACAGAATTATCTCTAGGTATTGCAACAGTTTCGTCTGTAGCATTTTGCAATAAAGAGTTGGAATTAGCAGAAAAATTAGAGCCTGAAGTATTTATCGCTCGTGTAGCATCTGAGTCATTATTAGGATTCAATTTGTCCGAATAATTTGCTTCAGGGGGAACACGCAAATTATTAATAGGAGAAAAGTCTGTTTCTTCTGAAAACTCTTGTGGTTCTTCTGCTTTGTATTGCCAATCTTCAGGGTTTAATTGTGTAGAAAGTGCACGTAATTTTGCTAATGCTTCACTTGCATCTTTAGGTCGTTCGTTCATGTCGCGAGCAGTGAGGTTTGCTATGAATTGTGCAACTTTTTCGCTAATTCCAGGGCAAGCTGTAGCAATTGAAGGAGTGTTTTCATGCACATGCTTGAAAACAAGCGTAACAGGATTATCTGCAGTAAAAGGCACTCTTCCTGCAAGCATTTCCCAAGCCATCATGCCCGCTGAATACAAATCACCTTGAGGAGTTGCAAGATTATGCTCAATAAGTTCAGGAGCAAGATAAGCTGCTGTGCCAAGAAGCAATCCTGTAGAAGATAATGTTGCTTGCGAAATTGCTCTAGCTAAACCGAAATCAGTAATCTGAACATGACCTCGATCGTTAATTAAAATATTTTCCGGCTTAATATCTCTATGCACAACTCCAGCATTATGTGCAGAAGCGAGACCATCCAAAGTTTCTGCAAGTAAACGCAGCGTATCTCGCACACTGAATGTGCCTTGCATATTCATTTCATAACGCAAATTAACGCCATGAACATATTCCATCACAAGATAATCAAGCCCATCATATTCGCCCGTATCATAAACTTGCACAATATGTGGATTGGCAATTGCTGCAGCAGAGGTTGCTTCTCTGCGGAATCTAGCAATAAATTGCTGGCGATGCACTCCTTGAGCAAGTTGAGTGTGCATGATTTTAATTGCTACAGGTCTATCAAGGCGTTCATCTTCTGCTTGATACACAGTAGCCATGCCACCCTGAGCTATTTTGCGCACAATGCGATAGCGATTTTCAATGCGCATACCTGGCTGCGCCTGCGTAGCTTCATCCATTGTCACAATCCTTATACGCGTAAAACCATTTTTGCTACTTACGAGTGTACAAGCAAGATAGTAAAGAAGGCTAATTTCGAGCGTTATTTACTAAATATTATTGTACATTACGCCATGCTTCTGGTATAAATCGTTTGCTAATTTCATGCAAAATAGTTTTTCCACTATCGCTCAATGTACTTGATTCGATTGCTTGTTGTGAATCATTCCATAGATTCTCAATTCGCTTTTTTGATTTTTCAATAGCACCAGAAGTATGGTAAATCTGTATTATTTTATTTACATCATCTTCACTCCTAGTACTACTCGTATAAGCTTTTAATAGTATTTCTCTTTCGTTATCGTTTCCGTATTGCAAAGCATCTGCAAGAAGAACTGCACGCTTACCTTCTCTAATATCACCGCCAATAGGCTTACCTGTAATCTTGCTATCTGAAACAATATCAAGCAAATCATCAGCAATCTGGAAAGCAACGCCTAACGAATTGCCAATAGAATTAGCAAGATTGTATGCTTCAGTTGGTTGCATATTTGCTGCAAGAAAGCCGAGAGTTAATGGAGCAACAGTAGTGTAACTGGCTGTTTTCCATCTAAAAACATTCAAAGATGATTCCGCAAGTTGTATTGGATTATCTAGTTGCATCATTTCTATAGACAAATCCAATACTTGACCAATACCAACATTTCTTTGCATAGACGCAAATGCTGCTAACAATTCCTCGCCATAAGTAAAATTCTTCGCACAATTTCTTGCAATATCGAAACTTTCTGTGGCAAGTAGATCTCCTAGCATTAAACCTAAGCCTGTGCCAATATGCTTATTATTGCAAGCTTTACTTAATGCACAATACGCACTAGGCTTTCCACGTCTCAAATAAGATTCGTCAATAATATCATCATGAATTAATGCAGCTGTTTGAAATACTTCTAGAGCACAAGCTATGTCAAATACAGACTGTTCATGGATTTTTTGAATATTGGTTTCTTTTGATGCAGCGTAAAATGCTGAAATCGTAAGAAGAGCTCTAAGACGTTTTCCGCCTTCGCTTGAAACAATAGCTTGCTTTATTACTTGCTGTAGTGTTTGCGCACATGTGGATGAAAGATTATCTTCTAGTCCCGTATTAAATTGCTGAGAAATTAAAAAAGTAATTCTAGATTCAATATCGTTAAGACTGTAATTGTTGCCTATAAATGTGCTCATATTATGAAAGTTATCCACAGGGCTGAACATTACAAAACGCAGTTATTATTATGGTTTAATAAGCTTTTCACCGCGGAAATAGTTTTTTATTGAATGCTGACTTATGTCTTGAGAAACTTCAATATATCAAAAAATGCTATTACATAGTTTGATTATCAAAATAAAAAATCATGTAAAAAATGAGGGGGAGTATGCATGGAAATTGTAGAGGATGATTTGAAAACAAAGATATCGCATAATTGTATGGATGACTTTGATATGCAAAGTCTTATGCAAATTTATGGTGAAAGCGCTAATTCTTTTAATGGTTGTTTAGATTTTGCAGGTTCAGAAGATTTTGAAAGTTTTGCTGGAAGAGAAATTTCAGATATTAATGGGAATATATATCCTTCCAAAGAGTGCAGCTTTTTTATGACTTTTTCTAAGGAATATATTTACAACAACTGTAGTGATAGTGTGCAATGGATTAAAGGATTAGAATATTGGGTTCCGGCAGTTTCGGAAGCTTTTATAGAAAATGTTGATCGAAATGGCAAGCAATACGCCATTAGAGATATTGCAAGCAGAGCGCTTATGCGATGGTACAATATGTTTGCTTACGATGAAAAAATGTTTGGATATGATCTAGTAAACCTGCCAATAGCAATGTTGCATAATATTAATGTTCGTGACGCAATGCTTATTTCTATTCTGGATGAAAATCAAGAATGGTATGACGAAAAAACTTTGTCGGAATTTGCTTGGTGTCCTCACACTTCTGAAGTATCTCGTAATTTGCGGCATTGTTTAGAAGCAAAATTCACTCAAACAAATAATAAGCCTGATATAAAGAGAGCTATTTTCGCGTGCAAAATTTTAAAATCTATGGCTATTATTACTAAAAGCATTCCAAAATTATCTGTGCAAGTTTACGCTTTATTAGCTTATATCAGCTGGTGGTTTAGGCTAGGAGAAGTAAAGTATTATTGTGATTGTGCATTGCGCATTGATCCTGATTGTTCTATGGCAAAAATAGTGTGTGGAGCATTCGAAAATGGTCTTGAGCCAGCATGGATTGAATAATTCGCCACGCCGCAAAAAATTAGTTGGGGAATAATCGTCTTGCTTAAATGGTTTACTACTTAAGGTAAAACTTGCCCTTGCATGAACTATGCCTATATGCGTTACAAGGGGATAATACAGGAGGAACAGTTTGACGAGTGAAGTTGGATCAACGGTCGACAGCGACGAAATGCAAGATGATACTAAGCCTGTAAAAACTCGCAAGGCTAGCGCTGCGCGTAAAACCAGTACTCGAACTTCGTCAGCTGATAGCAAGACACGCAGTTCTCGCTCAAAGAAAACTGAAGACAACAAGATTGATACTGAATCAGTATCGTCTGATGCTAAACATGACGAAACTGAGGATAGCGTAGATATTGAATCTCAAGATCAATTATCTATTGACGATCCTTTAGATGACGATCCACATCTTGATGTTGATGATGAACATTTGAATCTTGATGATTTAGACGATATCCAGCCAGAAGATATATCTGATGTTGACGATTTAAGCGATATTGACGTTGCAGATGATCTTGATGATGAAGAGTCTGAAGATCTTGATGAAATTGATGATCACGACGAAATTAAGCATGATGCTCCGCAAGTGCCACAAGCAAAAGGCGCATTTGTTGTACGAGACGATGACGATGATGATAATCTAACTCCGTCTGGTAATCCTAAGCGTCGTGTAATTGCTACAGGCGCTACTGCAGATCCTGTTAAGGATTATTTAAAGCAGATAGGTCGCGTGAGCTTGCTTAACGCTGAGCAAGAAGTTGATTTGTCAGAGCGTATTGAAGCTGGATTGTATGCTCAGCATTTGCTTGATACTCAAATTGATCAAATGGAGTTTAAGCGTAAGCGTGAGCTTAAGTGGGCTGCAGCAGATGGTAAGAAAGCTAAAGATCATCTTCTTGAAGCAAACTTGCGTCTTGTTGTTTCTCTTGCTAAGCGTTATACGGGTAGAGGCATGCTTTTCCTTGATTTGATTCAGGAAGGTAACCTTGGTTTGATTCGTGCAGTTGAAAAGTTTGACTGGAAGAAGGGCTTTAAGTTCTCAACTTACGCAACTTGGTGGATTCGCCAGGCTATTACTCGTGCTATGGCAGATCAGGCTCGTACTATTCGAGTTCCAGTGCATATGGTTGAAGTTATTAATAAGCTTTCTAGGGTTCAGCGTCAAATGCTTCAAGATTTAGGTCGTGAACCTACACCAGATGAGCTTGCTCGCGAACTAGATATGCCAGTAGAAAAGGTTCAGGAAGTACAAAAGTACGGTCGTGAACCGATTTCTTTGCACACTCCTTTGGGTGAGGATGGCGATTCTGAGTTTGGCGATTTGATTGAAGATACTGACGCAATCGCACCGTCTGATGCTGTTGCATTCTCGCTTCTTCAAGAACAGTTTAGGCAAGTTTTGGAAACTTTGGCCCCTAGAGAGGCTGGAGTTATTAAGATGCGCTATGGCTTGGAAGATGGTCAACCAAAGACTTTAGACGATATTGGTCGCGTTTATGGTGTTACTCGTGAACGTATTCGTCAAATTGAGTCTAAAACAATGTCTAAGCTGCGTCATCCTTCTAGATCGCAAACTTTGCGTGACTTCTTAGATCAGTGATTGTGTGAAGTTATATTACAAAGTGTCGTATTGTTGCTTTTGCGATAGTACGACACTTATTGCTTAAAATAATCGGTTGTACGTTTAATAAGTGCAAGGGGTAGAAGTGGTCTCTCATAAAGAGCAATATGATGCTGATAGCTTGACTGTGCTTGAAGGCTTAGACGCAGTTCGTAAGCGTCCAGGCATGTATATTGGCACTACAGACAGTCAAGGTTTAATGCATTGCCTTTGGGAGATTATTGACAACGCAGTTGACGAAGCTTTAGCTGGAGCTTGCGATCATATTATTGTTACTCTTCACGACGATGGATCTATTGAAGTTGCAGATAACGGTCGTGGTATTCCAGTAGACGTTGAGCCTAAAACAAAACTTACAGGCGTTGAAGTTGTTTTAACTAAGCTTCATGCTGGAGCAAAGTTTGGCAACGCTTCTTATAATGCTGCAGGCGGTTTACATGGCGTTGGCTCTTCTGTTGTAAACGCTTTGAGTTTGCGTTTGGATGTCGAAGTTGATAGAGACGGTAAAACGCATCATATGGCGTTCCATCAGGGACATCCTGGAGTTTATAGTGATGCAGATCCAGAGCATCCATCTCCTGCTTCTCCGTTTAAGCGCACGCGAAAAAATAAGCCTACTGAGCTTGAAATTATTGGCACTGTTTCGCCAAAAACTACCGGCACTCGTGTACGCTACTGGGCGGATCCAGAAATTTTTAACTCAACTGCGCATTTCAGCTATGAGCAGCTTATTGCTCGCGTGCGTCAAACAAGTTTCCTGGTTCCAGGCTTAAAAATTACTGTTATTGACGAGCATGTGCCTGAAGGTGAATCTGCAAATATTGAAGAAATTGATTCTCCAGAAGACAATGTTATAGAAGATAATGCTGCAGAAGATAATCTTCTTGAAAACCAGTCTGATAATAGCGATGACTCTGTGCCTGAATTTGAAGAATTAGAATCTGAAACAATATTAGAAGATGAAGATGATTCTGAAGATGAGACTGAAAATATCGCGAATGAAGATGCTGAATCTGAAGAATCAGTTGCACAATCTGTTGCAAATGCTGAGTCTGCTAACTCAATGCAAAATAAGCATCATCCTCGAGTAGTTGAATTTTTGCATAATGGTGGCGTCAAAGATTTCGTTGATTTTCTTTCAAAAGGTGAAGCAGTATCGGATATTTGGCGTATTTCTGGCGAAGATACATATGTAGAAGAAACGCAAGCTGTTGATTCTGCAGGAGATTTACATGCTCAACAAGTAACGCGTAAGTGCGGCGTTGACATTGCAATGCGTTGGGTAAACGGCTACGATTCAACGATTATTAGTTTCGTAAACGTTGTTGAAACTCCTGGCGGAGGTATGCACGTTGACGGATTCTTGCAAGGATTGACCAAGCAAATTCGTAAAGCTGTTGAAGACAACGCACGCAAATTAAAAGTAAATCTTAAAGATTCGAATACGAAAATTGAGCGAGACGACATTACAGCAGGATTGGTAGCAGTCGTAACTGTTCGCATTGCTGAGCCTCAATTCCAAGGTCAAACTAAGGATGTTCTTGGAACCGCACAAGTTAAGCCAATTGTTACTAAAATGACTGATGCTCAATTTGGTGAGATGATTACTGGATCTAAGCGAGGATTCAAAGAGCAGTCTGCTAGGGTTTTGGAAAAAATCGTTTCCGAAATGCATGCTCGTGTTCAGGCGCGTAAAACTAAGGAAGTTACGCGCAGAAAGAATGCGCTTGAGTCTGCTTCAATGCCACCAAAACTTTCTGATTGCCAGCCTGGAAACGACGATGTTGCAGAACTTTTCATCGTCGAGGGTGATTCTGCACTTGGCACTGCAAAAGCTGCTAGGAACTCTGCTTTCCAAGCGCTTCTTCCAATTCGCGGTAAGATTTTGAACGTGCAAAAGGCAAGTCTTGCACAAATGCTTTCAAACAAAGAGTGTGCTGCAATTATTCAGGTTGTTGGAGCGGGATCGGGCGCAAGTTTTGATATTTCGCAAGCGCGTTATAACAAGATTGTTATGATGACTGATGCTGATGTTGACGGCGCGCACATTCGTATTTTGCTGCTGACGCTGTTCTATCGTTATATGCGTCCGCTTATTGAGCACGGTCATGTTTATGCTGCAGTGCCGCCTCTTCACAGAATTGCGCTCGCTGGAAAGCGAAAGGGTGAGTATATTTATACTTACTCAGACGACGAATTGGCTGGAAAGCTTGATGATTTGCAAGCTAAGGGCATTGATTTTAACAGCGATATTCAGCGCTATAAGGGCTTGGGCGAGATGGATGCGGATCAGCTTGCAGACACTACTATGGACCCTAGAACCCGTATGCTTCGAAGGATTCGTATGGAAGATGCTCAGCAAGCGAGCGAAGTATTCGATTTGCTGATGGGTGATGATGTTCCTCCGCGCAAGCAGTTTATTGTTGATAACGCTGATGACTTTGATCGTTCCAAAATCGATACCTGATGTCGGCATGTTGTTTGCGTTGCTTTATGTCGCCTTGTATATTTATATTCCTTTATATTGCTTTATGAAGGCGTGTTTGCGTTAGAAATATGAAGTACTAATGTTTGGGAATTTTATGATTAACCTTCTTCTTGCTGTTATTTATCTTGCTTTTATTAGTTTGGGTTTGCCGGATGCTCTTTTAGGAGCTGCGTGGCCTACGATGAGTCACGATATTGGTGCGCAAATTTCTTGGGCTGGCGGAATATCAATGGTTATTTCTGCAGGAACAATTATCTCTGCATTACTTTCGAACAAACTTACGTGCAAATTTGGCCCTGGGAAAGTTACGCTTATTTCAGTTGCTCTAACAGCTTTAGCGTTACTAGGTTTTTCTTTTGCTCCGAATTATCTTGTGCTTATTTTTCTAGCTATACCCTACGGTTTAGGTGCTGGAGGAGTGGATGCGGCTCTTAATAACTACGTTGCAGTGCACTATGAGAGTTGGCATATGAGCTGGCTTCACTGCATGTGGGGAATTGGTGCTTCTGCAGGTCCTTATGTTATGGGTTTTGCGCTTTCGCATGGTCAAAGATGGACTGCTGGATACCAGTATATTGCCGTTATGCAGATTGCTTTAACACTTGTGCTGCTCATGAGTTTGCCGTTGTGGAAAAACAATAAAAAGAATGAATTGAATAAGATCGTTGAGTCAAAAACAAAATCTTTTGAAAAGGTATCTTATGCGGGAATTTTGCGCATTCCAGGAGCTAAAAATATACTTATTATGTTCTTTTGCTATTGTGCGTTGGAACAAACTGCAGGCTTGTGGGCTAGTAGTTACATGGTTTTGCATGGAGGAGTTAGCCGCATTGTTGCAGCTGGTTGGGCAAGCCTGTTCTATGTTGGTATTACGGTTGGTCGTTTTGTAAGCGGATTTCTTACTATGCGTTTTAACGATGCAACCATGATTCGTATTGGGCAGTGCGTAATGCTTATGGGCATTCTGGTGTTGCTGCTGCCTTTGCCGAATCATATTGAGCTTGTTACAGGATTCATTATTATTGGACTTGGTTGCGCTCCTGTTTATCCATGCATCATTCATTCAACTCCGCATTATTTTGGTGCTGATAAGTCTCAAGCAATTGTTGGCATGCAAATGGCAAGCGCATACATCGGCTCTATGGTAATACCTGCGATTTTTGGAATAGTTGCACAGAATGTTTCCATGATGCTGCTTCCAGCTTATTTGCTTATTCTTCTCGCTGTAATGACTTTTATGCATGTGCGTCTGATGCGCGTTTATGCATAATAATCTCTTATAATAAAATTAAGCCCTTAAAAAGTTGAAATACTACAACTAGAAGGGCTTAATTTTATTGATAAGCAAATGATTAAGCGTTTTTTAAGTGCTAATATTATTTGCTTTACAACGTCAAATTTTAACTACAAGGTTTTTATAATATCGAACCTTAACCAATTTAAAGGTTCTTCAATCTTGTAATAAACATTGTCGTCGTCTGGAGCTGGCGCGAAAGGCACTGGCTTGTTCTTTTTCGTTGGCACAAACGGGCTAGTTGGATAATCGGGTCCAGTAACTCCATCAGGAATAGCTACTTGTGTTTTATCGTACAGCTTTGGATCTCTTCGCATAATGAATGGTCGGCTAAAATCAGGCTTATTTTTCCCTTTGCCTTTAAAGTATCCGCTCTTTTCAAGTTCATCAAATTTTGTATTTACAGGAACAAGCACAAAGAAATCATGCATTTTGTAGGTTAATCCTGTATTAGCATCTTTGTTAGAACCTTTATACATTCCTTGATCATCAAATTTTTCAGGGCTGTTTTCTGCGTTTATATCTTTACCATGTTCACAAACTCTTACACCTGGTGATGGGGAAAATATATTGTTTCCGCAAGATGGCAAATCTAATCCTTTGTAGAATTCTACTGCGCCAGTATCGCCGGAAAGTAAATGATTTTTCATCATATCATTCATAGGTAATTTTTTATCGTATAGAATAGATCCAGATATATCTTGCGAATAGTTATTCATGCTAAGATAATTTTCATCACTTATCATAATAGGCTTAGCTCCATCATTCATGAGATCGCCAACGCGTGTCCCTAACACAACTGTAGATTCACCTTCAACAAACGATGGCATTTCATTGAAGTATAAGCATTCGCCGCCTTTATTACACCAAACTCCTGCAATTGGAGAAAGGCCTTTTGTTACGCGGACATCAGCATTATTTATTCCGTCCAGATGCTCTTTTTTAGTTAGTACTTCTTTTGTTTCACTTGCATCAACACCGTAGTATAGAGTAACTTTTTTTACTTCTTTCAAATTTTCTTCACCCAATGCAGGGTAGGAGCCCACAATTTTATCAATATGATTACGAGAAGAAAATCGTGGTTTTAATTCGTATTTCGTTATTCCAACTTTTTCCAGTATTTGTTTTGCGCTGTCTATATCTTTTCCTAACAAGTCTGCAGGTACTACTTTTTTGTTGCATTTACTAGCAATAGCAATATGCATATTGTCACCTTCGTAAGCTGCATTAAAAGCTTCTCCGGGCATAGGATAAGTTGAAATAATGGTTCCAGGCTTTACTGTTGCAGGAACTTTATGAACTTCTACTTTTAAGCCCATTGCTTTTACTTCGTCAGTAATTTCGTCTACAGTTTTCCCAATAACGTTTTTTGGCATACCTGGACCAAGAGATTCCACAACTGTTATTTTTGTGGAATGATTAACTTTACTACCTGGTTTAATGCCTTTTAATGAAATGAAGGAACCTTTTTTGCGTTTATTAAGTTCCCTAACAATTTGTACTTTAAAACCTTTTGAGCGTAAATTCGTTGCAGCAGCTTGAGCATTTGTATCTTTAATTACTGGCACTGTAGCCATACCTGAATTTGTCTGTACTCTCGTCATGTAATAAATTGTTCCAATGGCTGCAACTATAGCTAGAACGATTATTGCGCAAATAATTGATATGAATGCACCTTTTTTCTTATGATTTTTATTACCTTTATTAGGTTCTTTTTGCAACTCTTGTGCATGTGTTTGTTGCTCTACTTGATTTATTTCTTGTTCTTTAGTTTTATCTTCGTAATTTTCGTTAGGCGTACCGCATTGTTCGCAAAACTTTGCATCGTCTACCATGCTACTGCCGCAATGAGTGCAAAATGACATATTTTCCCTTTCTCTTTAAAAAATTTACCTAATTTTTAATAGCTTTAGTTTTATATTATCTATTTTCTTATTGGTGACTAATCACTAATAATTTTCTAAAAATTGTTCGTAATGCTATCCAATATGTGCAATTGGGGAAACAAGCTCAGTTCCAGAAGCATCCCTACGCATATCTGGTTTAGGTAGCTCAACATTGCTTCCGCCTTCTGTAACGGCTTGCAATGGATAGTATCCAACGTACGCGTGTATCAACGTATCTTGACCTTTAAGGAATCTTTGCGAGCGCACGCCACCAGTTGCGCGACCTTTTGTTGGGTACATGTCAAATGGAGTAATCTTTGCAGAACCGTTTTCGGTTCCAGGAAGAGCTTCACTGTCTCCAGCAACGGTGAACACTACTGTTCCAGAAGCGGAGAATAAACCATTTTCGCCTTCTTCGTAATGCCACTCTATTGATTTTTCTGGCACTACTGCGAAGGTTGCAACTTTAGCGCCTTCTGCTAAACGAATACCTGCCATTCCGCCTGCTGTACGTCCTTGTGGCCTAACTTGTTTAGCGTCAAAAGTAAGTAATGAAGAATCACTACTAATGAACACAAGTCTGTCGTTGTCTTCCGCTGGGGCTGCAGCAATAACGGTGTCGTCGTCTTTTAAGTCAATTATGCTCCATGAATCCATGGTAGTTGGAGCTTCAAAATTCCATCTTTTAACTACACCGTTTCGTGTGCCGATTGCAAGTGGAGTAGCGTTTTGTGAGGCATCAAATGCTATTGCTGAAACTACATGTTCTCCTCTTACTGGATCCGTGCTTTGTGTGGAAGTTAGCAATTCTTGTGCTTTTACTCCATGGCTGAGCAGCGCAGGTTTTCCTTCTTCATAGTTAAGTTGTGGCAAATCTGCAACATGAGCTAGAACTAGTCGACCAGATGAAGTAACAAGAGCACAAGTTGAACGCGTTGTTGTCGCAAACATTGTTTTACAAGGAGTGTTAAATACGTTGTTATTGTGCGAATTCCAATGTTCTAACACTGCAATGCTTGTTCTGGCAATTAACCCTGAAGTACTTAATGCTACTGCACAAGGCTCGTCACTTAATTGCATTGCAACAGAAGATGCGTCAGCTTCTCCAGTTTTACGAGCTGCATTAGCTGCTGCAGCCAAATCTGCTTGAGTTGAAGTAATTTTATTTGCTGATTGCACAGCTTTAATCGCAATATCCTCACTGTTTTTATTTATGCTGGAGGCTACTGGAGTAAAACTACCATCTTCATTTTCGTCAAGCAAAATTGTTCTGCGTGGAGTATCCCATTGTTTAACTGCAGTATCCATATCTGCTATTACGACGTTGTCGAGTTTCGCTTCAGAACTTAATATTTGATTTAGCTCTTCAATTTTTTTGAGCAAATCGTCGCGTTCAGCTTCGAGCTCTATTCGGCTCATTTTAGTAAGTCTGCGAAGACGTAAGTCAAGAATATACTGTGCTTGAATTTCATCAAGATCGAATACTTTAATTAACTTAGTTTTTGCACTATCTGCATCTTCAGATGAACGAATAACCTGAATTACTTCATCAATATCAAGAAGTGCAAGAAGCAAGCCATCAACCAAGTGTAAGCGTTCTTGAGCTTTTTTGCGCCTAAATTCGCTGCGTCTGCGTACTACTGTTCTGCGGTGAGAAATCCAAACGTCTAATAGCTCTCTCAATCCCATTGTGTGAGGTCTGCCGTCAACAAGTGCAACATTGTTAATAGTAAAGCTCTCTTGCAAAGGAGTGTGCTTAAAAAGTTGAGCAAGCACAGCGTTAGGATCAAAGCCTGTCTTAATCTCAATAACAATACGAGTTCCGTTATGTCGATCTGTTAAATCAATAGCACCTGAAATACCGTCTAATTTTCTTGATTTAACTCCTTGAGAAATTCTTTCCAAAACGCGTTCTGGTCCAACCATAAACGGAAGTTCTGTAACAATAATAGCTTTTTTGCGAGCAGTAATATTTTCTATATGTGTTGTAGATCTTGTAGTGAATGCTCCGCGACCTGTTGCGTAAGCTTCGCGAATGCCACTTCGACCGATGATAATTCCTCCGCTAGGCCAGTCAGGTCCTGGAACTAGTTTCATAAGATCATCTAGGGTTGCGTCAGGATGTTTCATAACATATTTTGCTGCAGCAACTACTTCGCCTAGATTATGCGTTGCCATATTAGTTGCCATGCCTACAGCAATTCCAGAAGCGCCATTTACTAAAAGATTTGGAATAGCTGCAGGAAGCACAGTAGGTTCTTTTAGTTTATTGTCGTAATTTGGTACGAAATCAACTGTGTCTTCGTTGATATCCGCGTTCATACCTAGTGATGCAGGAGCTAAACGCGCTTCGGTGTATCGAGAAGCTGCTGGACCGTCGTCAAGAGAACCAAAATTACCGTGTCCGTCAACAAGTGGCAAGCGTAGGGAAAATGGTTGAGCTAAGCGAACCATTGCCTCATAGATTGCAGAATCACCGTGAGGATGAAGTTTACCCATTACTTCACCAACAACGCGCGCTGATTTCATATAAGCATGATCAGGACTCAAATTCATATTGCCCATTTGATACACAATGCGTCGCTGCACTGGTTTCATTCCGTCTCGTGCGTCCGGTAAAGCTCGAGCATAAATAACTGAATAAGCATATTCCAGGAAGGATTTGCTCATTTCTTCGTTCAATGGTGTTTCAACAATATGCTCTTTAACTTTTCTTGGATCGAAAGCTTGCTGTGTTGAGTGATGGCGTGAGGGCATATTTAGAACTCCTTGAATGACATTACGGCTATCAATCTTACCAATTTATATGCACAAACAGCATGTTTTTGCTGAATTTTTCAGCAATTTGATTAGTTATTTATATAAATATTTATTATTCGCGTTTTGTCCAATGCAATATAAGTGGTTCAATAGTAAGTATGAGTGCTGAAATACCGTCTGAAAATGATCTTTTACAATTCGTTGGTAATGTTAAGTACGGTGATTTTTCTAATTTCGTAGTTAATGAAGATTTTTCTTATGATTTTAATGAAAAAAATCTTGGTGGAGCGTTACATATATCTTCGGTTCTTCCAGCTTTAAGTGATGCAATAGATGCTCCTGTCAAAACAGCTATTCATAACGATCCACACGCTTTACGAGAAAGCCTTGGTTTCCCTAAATCTAATTCTGCAATTGTAGTGCTAATAGATGGTTTAGGATACTGGAATATTCTTATGCGCAAAGGTCACGCTCCTTATTTACGATCCTTACTTAACGAATCAATAAATCAAAGACCAATTAGCACGTGCGTCCCAAGCACAACTGTTGCTGCAATGGCTACTTTTGGAACAGGCACATGTCCGGGTCTTACTTGTATGACCGGTTACACGCAAAAGAATTCTCAAACTGGTAAACTTGCGCAGCTTATTCAATTTAATGATGCGCCTGATCCGCTAGTTTTGCAGCAAGAGCCAACTATATTTGAAAGTTTAGTTTCTAATGGAGTCCGTGCAGATAGCGTGGGATTACCAAAGTTTGAAAATACTCCTCTTACCAAAGCTGCTTTTCGTGGAGCAAATTATATTACTGCTGGAACTCCTAGAGCTCGCATTCTTAAGGCTGCTAATAGCAGTAAAACTCCAGGTTTAACTTATATGTATTTACGTGACGCTGATAAAACCGGTCATAATTATGGTTGGGATTCTCAGCAGTGGGTTTCTGTTTTTGAGCAAATTGACGAGCAGTTGCGTCTTTTGCGAGCAAATTGTGCTCCTGGAACATTAATTGTTATTACTGCAGATCATGGGATGATTAAATCTGATCCCAATAAGCGAGTTGATATTGCTAAGCATGATGAGTTGATAAAAGGCGTATCGATGGTTGGCGGTGAACCTCGTTCTGTAATGTTGTATGCTAACAGTGACGCAAATCCTGAAGATATTATTTACCGTTGGCGTGAATATTTTGGAACTAATGCAATTGTACGTAGTAAAAAACAAGCCATTGACGATGGTCTTTTTGGTTTAGTAAACAACAGGGCAGAGGCTGTTATTGGCGATGTTATTGTGCAAGCTTGTGGAGCTTACACAATTGTTGATTCTCGCATTCAATCTGATAAAGCTATGAGTTTACCTAGCGTTCATGGATCAATGACTCACATGGAAATGGATATTCCGTGCCTCATAGATTTAGTGTAATTAGTGAGTTTTTGCTTCTAGTATTGAAAATGTTTTTATAAATCACAACTTAGCAAATAAAATGTGTGACACTCAAATTTTACTAAGAGTGTCACACATTTTGTCAATAAGCGAAAAATTTATTTTTAAACTTCTTATTTAGCTTTCACCAAATAATATTTCATCCCAGCTTGGTACTGCTGCTCTTCCAGCTTTACGTTTATTGTGCTCAGGAGATGATTTTTCTTGACCATTAGCATTAATTTCTTGATTATTTTTAGCAGAATTTTGATTACTTTCAGCAGCATTTTTTTGCAAATTCGTACTAACAATATCTGCTTTTTCAGCATTTTGAACTTTTGCAGCCAATGATTTTTGTGCTTCATTAGACTCATTGACGATTTTGCTATTCGTTTCGTTTCTATTAATAAATTCAGCATCCGGTTGTATTAGCGAAGGCTGCTGAGAATTATCTTCTTTAATAAATTGCGTATTTGTTTTAGTAGAACGCTTAGAATAGCCTTTTTCTAATACTTGCTGTATGTCAGAATTATTGTCCTGATTTTCGAAGAAAGATTGGGCTTGTGCATCTGCAAGTTTGTCACTGTTTCTAAGTTCCCATTGAGAAACAGCTCGTTCGATTCTGGCAGAACGAATAGAATTTCCTGGAAGCTCTTCAGTGTTGAATGGGAAATTAATGCTTACAGTGTCTCTATAAGCTCCACCATATGGAGACTGTTTAGAAGTATCCGCTGCATTAACATCTTCACCAAGCAATAATCTAGACGAAGGGTTCGCGCATGTAACAGAGTTGTCATGCATGTTCCATGTCCACTCAGCTTTAATAGTGCGAGTAGCAGTTTTGAAAGTAGCAGTAATTCGCCATGGCTCTAATCCTCTGCGCGTTGCTTTCCATTGCACTGTTTCCATGCCAATATGTGCTTTAGCTAACGTTCTTTCAATTAAATCTGCAATAGTGCGCATATTGCTTTGTTTAGGAGCAGGTACTAGAAGGAACTGCTCAATTGCATACTGCTTTTCGGTTTCAACGCCTGCAGAAAAACGCCTAACTTGTGCTTCACTAACGTTGTATCTTTGTGCTACATGTGAAGGTGCAACTCCTGCGCGAATCAATGCCTGAATTTGCGAAATAGGCAATGTTGCATTAGATTGCATAGAATTTGCGCCAGCGTTTGCTGAGTTCTGTTCATCGCTGTTTTTACTCGTAATTTTATGTGAACCAGCGATGGCGCGTTCCAGCGTGTCGTCCACTTGAATACGTAACGGCGTGTTTTCACAAATGAAAATCAAATTACCGTCTGCGTCAATATGGTCGAAACTCGCCTCTTTTGGCGGATTTTCAAGCATTATGCACCACTTTCTTCGCTTTTAACAATACTATTTATATACTTTAGTCCATACACTGCATTCTTTACCATTTTATTTAAAATAAAAAATGTGTAATATACGGGGTAGCATTCGTGTATGCTATGCGCGTAAGTAGCTTTAAAAACGAAAGGACCATAATGGCACAGGATTATGATTCTCCTCGTAGCAAAGATGAGGACGAAGAGTCGTTGGAAGCTTTGAGTAAAGGTTCTCAAAATTCAAGCAGCGATATTGACGATGATGAAAATGCTATTGCTGAAGACTACGAGTTGCCAGGTGCTGATTTAAGTAACGAAGATGCATCCGTAACTGTTATCCCTATGCAAGGCGATGAATTTATTTGTTCTGAATGCTTCTTAGTTAAGCATCGCAGCCAGTTAGCTGAAACTAATGCTGATGGTCAGCCTATTTGCAAGGAGTGCGCAGCTTAAATGGCATATGACGAGACCTATACTGGCCCCGAACAGGTTGAGGTATTAATTAAGTATCTCGATGATGAAACATCTACATTACAGCCGCTTTGCTACGCGCATGCAGGTGATGCAGGTGCCGATTTAAGAACTACCCAAGATTTTACCTTGCGTCCTTTCCAGAGAGCGCTTGTTCCTACTGGAGTTGCTATAGCTTTACCTGCAGGTTATGTTGCTTTAGTGCATCCTCGTTCTGGTTTAGCAGCAAAACAGGGTGTGACTGTGCTAAATGCACCTGGAACAGTTGATGCCGGGTATCGTGGTGAAATTAAGGTTCCTCTTATTAATTTAGATCCTGAGAACACAGTGCAATTCCATAAAGGTGATCGTATCGCTCAAATGGTTATACAACGTTATGTAGAAGCACAATTTATTCCCGCATCTAAATTACCTGAATCTGATCGCTCTGATAAAGGTTTTGGCTCCACTGGCGTACAATAATCTTTTTATAAATATCCGACCGGTTTTTAAAACTGAGTCGGATTTATTGTATGTATTTTTTGTTTTTGTAGTGTATTGAGCGAATTGCAGGTAGGATAGTAAAAGTACCAGGAGGTGCCAAATGGGTGAACTTCAAGAGGATGTAAAAGGATCCAATAGGCTCGGATGTGAAATCAGCGAAGATTCTCGAAATCCATTATTGCCAATATTGAGCATGTGCCAATGGCATCATCCTAATGAGGATATGAGCATTCTTCATAGAGCTTATGATCGTGCTGTAAAGCAGCATACAGGTCAAAGACGCAAATCTGGTGAGCCATACATTATTCATCCTCTTGCTGTAGCTCAAATTCTTGCAGATCTTGGAATGGGACCAATTGTTGTTGCTTCAGGATTATTACACGACACTGTAGAAGATACAGATTACACGCTAGAAGAATGTCGAGCTGAATTTGGCGATACTGTAGCAGGTCTTGTAGATGGTGTTACAAAAATATCCAACATGGAATATGGCGAAAGTGCTCAAGCAGAAACTATTCGTAAGATGGTTGTTGCAATGAGCCGCGATGTGCGAGTGCTTGTAGTAAAGCTTGCGGATCGTTTGCACAATGCTCGCACTTGGAGGTATGTTAAGCCATCAAGTTCACATAAAAAAGCAAGAGAAACTCTTGACGTATATGCGCCTCTTGCTAATCGTTTAGGTATGAATGCAATTAAAACTGAACTTGAAGAGCTGAGTTTTAAAGTACTGTATCCAAAAATTTATAATGAAATTGTTGTTTTAGTTGCTCGTAGAGCAGGTCAGCGCGAAGTTTATTTACGACAAATTCTTGAAGAAATTAATGCAGATCTTGCAGAACAACACGTTAAAGCATCAGTAAAAGGTCGACCAAAAGATTATTTCTCTATTTACCAAAAGATGATCGTTCGAGGTCATGATTTTGCTAATATTTACGATTTAGTTGGCGTGAGAATAATAGTCGATTCTATTCGTGACTGTTATGCAGCATTAGGTGCAGTGCATGCTCGATGGAGCCCTGTTCCAGGACGTTTTAAGGATTACATTGCAACTCCAAAGTTGAATATGTATCAAAGCTTGCATACTACAGTTGTAGGCCCTGGTGGAAAGCCAGTAGAGATTCAAATACGCACATGGGATATGCATAGGCGTGCTGAATTTGGTATCGCAGCGCATTGGAAGTACAAAGCTAATGGTCAGGCTGGTCGCGCTTTAAGTAAGCCTGATAATGATGATTTAAAACGCGAAAATAATATTGATGACAAAAAAGAGCTTAGCGAAGCAGATAATCTTAAGTGGATTCAACAGCTTGCTGATTGGACTAGTGAGACTCCAGATTCAGATGAATTCTTAGGTTCATTAAAGCAAGATCTTGGTGCTTCTGAAGTTTATGTTTTTACTCCAAAGGGGAGTATTGTTGCGCTTCCGCAGGATGCAACTCCTGTTGATTTTGCATATTCTGTGCATACTGAAGTTGGTCATCGCATGATGGGTGCTCGTGTAAATGGACGTTTAGTTCCTCTTGATACGAAGCTTTCAAACGGTGACACTGTAGAGGTACTTACTTCAAAGTCGGATACAGCTGGACCATCACGCGATTGGCTGAGTTTTGTAAAATCTCCTCGTGCTCGAAATAAAATACGTCAATGGTTTAGCAAGGAACGCCGCTCTGAGGCGATTGAAGAGGGCAAGGATGAGCTAACTCGCGCTATGCGTAAACGTAACTTGCCTTTAACTACTTTGATGACGCAGCAGGCATTAATTGGCGTTGCTGATGAATTGAATTTGCCTACTAATGTTGAGTCTTTATATGCGGCTATTGGCGAAGGCCAAGTTTCTACACAGAATGTTATTTCGCGTTTAGTAAAAGATGCGGGCGCTGATGAAGTTGCAGAAGAAGTAGAACAAGAAGCATTGCCTTTACGTCATGTTGAGCGCAGCCATAAGTCTAACGGCGCTTTGGGAGTATCAGTTAAGGGTGTTGGAGACGTTTGGGTAAAGCTTGCAAAATGTTGCATGCCAGTTCCAGGAGATATGATTATTGGTTTTATAACACGAAACCAAGGTGTGTCTGTGCATAGGACTGACTGCCAGAACATGCTCGATTTGCAAAAAACTCAATCAGAGCGCGTTATTCCTGTTCAATGGACTAGCGATAAAGGCTTGTTCTTGGTTAAGGTCCAAGTTGAAGCATTGGATCGACAACATCTTCTTTCGGATGTTACTCGCGTTCTTTCAGATCATGGAGTAAATATTCTTTCCGGAACTATTGCTACAGGCGATGACCGTGTTGCAACAAGTCAATTTACCTTTGAAATGGCAGATCCTCAGCACTTAGCAACTCTACTTGCTGCTATCCGTAAAATTGAAGGCGTTTTTGACGTTTACCGCATTACGGGAGCAAAAGATAGCGCAGAGCCGCGTTTGCGAAAAATGGAACGAGGAGATTTATAAAAGATGGGCACCCCAGCTTTGGAGTGCCCATCTTCGTTTTTGCGCAAATAGTATTTGTTTAATGTAATAAATACGAAAAACGCTTAATTTCAGGCAGTGACAGCCTTCTTCAACAAGGAGCCAGCAGAAATACGTACACCGTAAGAAGCTGGAATCTTGATTGTTTCACCGGTACGCGGGTTGCGGCCAGTGCGCTCAGCACGCTTTACGCGTTCTGCGGAGAACAGACCAGTAAGCTTCAAACCTTCACCGGACTGTAAAGCCTCAACGAACACATCCTGGAATGCGTTGACGGCGGCTTCGGCCTGTGCCTTGGTCAGGTTGGACTTCTGTGCGATCTTAGAAACGAGATCAGACTTGTTGTATGCCATGCAGCATCCTTTGTGTCAGGGGACCTTCTCTTCAAAGGTCACGTTCATACTAGATACTAGTACATTTTCCCTACAAATGTAGCCATTTTTGCATTTTTTCTTAATATTTTTATTTATTTTTTGTTATTTTTTATTTAAAACATACTCGTATTAAATCAGATACGATATTTGCTAATAAAAATACACAAATGTTTGTAAATCTCACTTATATAAGCTCATTATTGCTAAGCCACTTCATTGCAAACGCGCCTAACGGAATTCTTAACCAGTAGAACATAAGTCTATACAGAAGGGTGGCAGACAAAGCAACTGTTGGAGGAACACCTACAGATGTAAAAGCGAAAGTAAGAGAAGCTTCGACAGCACCCAAGCCGCCTGGTGTAGGCACTGCCGATCCAGCAGCGTTAGCAAGTAAGAATAGTAAGATTGTTTCCCAAGGATTTGCGTAATATCCAAATGCAAGTAAAGAAATCCAATAACCCAATCCAATGCATGAAACAAGCACAATAGCACCGAAAGAGCCCGCAATAAGTTGCATAGGATGTGAAATAAGTTCCTTAATTTGACGACCGTAATCAGATAATATTGGCAAATAATGTTTGCGAATTGTTTTACGAGCGGACGGGATAACCATTAAAACACAAACTATAAGAGTGATTATTCCAATGAAAGTAATGAGCATATGAGTAGGAATCATTCCAGAAAGCACATTTTTACCGGTGAAAACGCCTATAGAAAGTAATACTAAAGTTGTCATTAATGCTTGAATAAGCCATACTGCACTAGTAATTGCTGTAGCTTGAGCCGGAGTGTACCCGTTTTTCTTTAATAATTGCATATTTACAAATGCAGGACCAACACCAGCAGGCATAGAAACTGCTGTGAAACCAGAAGCTGCTTGAGATGCAAACAAAACATGTGCAGAAGGTTTTTGATCATCCATGAATGAGCCGAGAGTAATTGCAGATCCAATCCAAGCAAACATGCTGCAAGCAAAGCACATAAATACCATTACATTATCTGCGTGACGCAAGGCAGCAAATATTTCCTGAGGATGCCACTGTGTAGCGATAACAGCAACAGCAACAATTGAAAGAACTAAGCTAACAAAGAAACGTATATTGAAACGAGCTAAACGCACAGTATCATAATCTTCTTCATCTGTGCTTAAAGCAACTGTTTCACTTAGCTTATTGCAAAGATTTTGGAAAACTTTTTTATTCCAAGATGGCAAAGATCTCGTAGAAGCAGGAATAGCGGCTTTTTGCATAAAAGGCAATAGCGCAGATAACTTTTCTACACCCCATGTGTTAATAGCAGCTTTAAGAGCAGTGTCAATATCTGTGCAAGATGCAATAAGCGTTAAAAGCTGAACTTTATCAAGTGCAATATTTGTATCATCGCTGGCAACATCGCCATTTTGCCAACCTGCAATAACTGGGGTTCCATCTTCAAGCCTAGCAATAGTTTCAGGAGTGATGCGTCTATGCGTAATACCGCGAGTATTAGCCGCATCGACATAACGCATTAATTTTGCTGCATCATCAATAGTTAAAGTGTTCAAATTACAAGGCAGCAGAGCGTTAGAAGCATGAAAAACCATTATTGAAGATTTATCACTGTCGCTTACTCCATAAACATTCGCTGTTGGTAAATGCATATTTCGTAAAACAAGAAGCATAGAAAGATGGTGATGAACAGAATGCCTAGCAGAACGATCTCTACGAGTCGGTATATCTACTAAACGCACCCACTGCCATAATTGATTTAAATAACCTGGTAAATGAACTTGATTATCTAATACTGAAATTACATAACGTATGCCGTGAATGTCTGTTGCATCATACAATCTTGAATTTTCAATTAAATCGTCATCAAGACTTGAACGAAGAACTCCAGTATGATCAGCTTGCTGAGTTCTACGAGTTAATTGAGTAAGATTATCTATGCCAATATTTTTTAAAGCAAGAACAATATCGTCACCCCAAGCACCCTTACTGCGTGTGCCTTTTGCGAAACGAATAAGCGTACCAATTGCTCTTCCTAAGCAGCATGATACAAGAACAGCGGAGTAGGAGTCCCAAGATGAAAATAGAAGTATTGCTGTAACAATGAATAAAGCATTCCAGCCCCACATTACATGCTTATATTCGCGTCTAGGACCACTAACTGTAAGAAAAGCAACTAGAACAGCATACATGTCTGGAAGCAAATCAGCCCAAGTGTTATTGGACCGCATTTGTAAAGATTCAATCAAAGCTATATTGTGTGTAGAAAATATCGCAATAGATAACAGCCATACTGAACCATAACTTATAAACAGTGTAATAACAGAAATAGCGGTATCAATCCAACGCCTGTCAGAAACCATGTGTGCAATAACTTCTGCAACAACAATGAGAGTAAGACCTTGCTGTATCAGAACAAATGAAAGATTATTAAAAGATAATCCTATAATTTGAGTAGCACTTCGTGCATCAATCTTCATAGCATCAGCCGTTGCTGACAAACACATTGACGACAACAAAGTAAAAACGCCAATTACAACTGATGATATTGCATACAACAAATCAGCCCAACTACGTACTAAGCTAGGCTGAGTATCTTCAATAACAAGATTTGGATTTATGCTAGATTGCATCGCTTTACCGTCTACTTAATCAATAAAGTCCACCAATCGTGAAGCAAATCCAGTGTAAGATTCTGGTGTCATTGCTTGCAAACGAGCTGCAGTATTGGCATCAAAGCTACGAGATTTAATGAATTCTTCTACGTCACTTTGTGAAATATGGTGACCGCGCATTAATTCTTTTACTTGCTCATATGGTCGTTCCATACCAGGTACGCCAGCAATTTCTTCAGCACGCATTGCTGTTTGAATTGGCTCTCCAAGAACTTCCCAATTTTCGTCTAATTCTTTTGCCATAAATTCTTTATTAGGATGAATAGACTTCAAACCGCCTAAAAGATTATTCAAAGCAAGAAGAGCATAACCGAAAGCTGAGCCAACATTCCTTTGAGTAGTAGAGTCTGTAAGATCACGCTGCCAGCGGCTTTCAGTAAGAGTTGCACATAATGTGTCAAACAGTGAGCAAGAAATCTCAAGATTAGCTTCAGCGTTCTCAAAACGAATAGGGTTAACCTTATGAGGCATAGTAGAAGATCCTGTAGCTCCCTTTACAGGAACTTGCACAAAAATACCCCTAGAAATATACATCCATACGTCAACTGCAAGATTATGCAAAATATGGTTTATGTGACTTACAGTGCTATAAAGTTCAGCTTGCCAATCGTGGCTTTCAATTTGAGTTGTTAATGGATTCCATTGAAGACCCATTCTATTTTCAACAAACTCTTGAGATACGCTAATCCAATCAACTTCTGGGAAAGCAGCTAAATGAGCTCCAAAAGTTCCTGTAGCACCATTCAACTTTCCTAAATACTCTTGATTATCAAGATGACGAAGTTGACGACGTAAACGATATGCAAACACTGCCAATTCCTTACCCAAAGTAGTTGGAGTAGCAGGCTGACCATGAGTTAACGAAAGCATAGATAAATCTCTATATTCGTTAGCATTCTTAACTAAATAATCAACTATCCCTTCTAAATTCGGACGATAAACGTTTAAAACAGCTTGCTTTACGCAACGCGCAATAGAAAGATTATTAATATCTTCACTTGTGCATGAAAAATGTACTAAAGTTTTTAAATTTGAAAGCTCAGTAGCATGACCAAGCTTATTCTCTGCTTCGTCTAACGCATCGTCAATGTAGTATTCAACAGCTTTAACATCGTGATGAGTAATAGCCTCATGCGCAGCATGACGAGCAATTCCTTCAGCATCAAAATTTTCAGGAATAGAACGCAAATATGAGCATTCTTCATCAGTTAAAGGATTAACACCCTTAACAATTGGCTGGAATTGATTAGCTTCATAACCATTTGCGAGAAGAATCATCCACTCAACTTCTACACGCATGCGCTCGCGATTTAACGCAGGTTCGCTTAAATATTCAACGAGTGCGGATGTTTGATTATGATAACGTCCATCGAGAGGAGTCAGAGCTATTGCAGGAGAAATATCGGTAAGCTTCATAGTTTAAGGTTACATCATGCTGCGAATTAGCTTAATTTTACTCAATAAGAATTTAATTATTTTATTTTTTTCATTATTCCTTGCCACAATGTAGTACTTTGCAATTTGCCATTAATAGTATTCTGAAAATGTTGATCTTGCTCGCGCACACTTTTAGATCCGAGTTGAAGAGCATCTTCATAAGCTGCAGTATGGTAATGCAAATCATGAGTTAAAGTTCCTTCTTCTGGAACATCATTAACGAATATTCCGTCATTATCGAATTTTTTAATCGAATATTGTTTGCCAGAAAAACGCGTAACTCCAGGAGGTAAAGAACGCTTAGATTCTTTAACATGAATTGCATGCCCATGAATAGTCACCCAATTATTTCTACGAGGATTCTCCTTGCCATCTAAAGATGGTACAATCTCATCGTCCATCTCAATACTAGTAACCCAAGTCTTCTTAGGAATTGGATGATTTGCAATAGGAGATCCAGCAGTAACAACATGCTGTATGTTGTACTGTTTAGAGTAATCGCTTGCAATGCTTGCTGCAACAATGCCTCCCTGAGAATGGCCTACTAAAGCAACAGGCTCGTTAGGCTTAATTCCAGAACGTTTCATAGCTTCTACAACCATTCGAGTGCTATCAGCTTGTTTTCTCATTAAAGAACTATGACTCATTACTTCTGCGTTTTGTGCCCAACCAAAAGGAGAGTGTGCTTTACCGTCAGTTCCTGGAATTATTACTAACCATGACGAACTGCCATCGCTGCGCTTAAAACGTTGAATTGCAATAGTAGCAGCATCTGGATTAACAAGTGGTGGCCTAACGCCCAAATTTCCGCTTCCAAGTTCCGTTAAATTTTCTAAAGTTTCAAGCAGATTACGTCCAGGTCTAGCAAGAACAGATCCAGGTTTTCTCCACGTCTCATTTACTTTAGTGAGAAGTAAATTATTACCTTGCTTTCGATCATTAATAGGCGCGCTTACGAAGCTAAGAGCACTAGAAATAAATGGAATAGCTTGTGATAAATATTTTTGAGCATTGGATAAAAAGTTTAGTGAGGTTTCACGCTCTTTTTTATTTATGGGGCCTTTCGCATTTCCGGCAATAAATATTGGCAAACTTGTAATAGGATTTAAAATAAGGTGCTGCGATAAACCTCGAATAATTCCTTGTTGCATACTCTTAGTTGCGTAGGACCATTTAGCAAGATATTGGAAACCTGAATGATTTTTATCATCTTGTTTGACAACAAGACTTGCGGACAATAAAACGTGTAAAGCAAAAATAGGGTTTGCAAGAGCCAAGAAAGAAATTTTATTGTCTAACTCGTCTTTTGCACGAAATTCTGCATCTTCATATAAATTATTTGCTCTTACAATAAGAAAAGCAAGATTTTCTAAATTTTGAGACATTAAATAACATTTATGAGCATACTCATGACATATGCTTTCAGTTAAAAATGATTGCGAAGAATCATGAATATATGCTCCTGATTCTTTTTGTATACCATAATTTTGACCGGCAATAACCATCGCTGCATTAAGCCATAAATTTTTTAGCGTAAGCAATTCTTTAGCAACATTGTTGAGTTTTCTGGAAAAACTAATATACGCTTCTCTATCAGCAACGCTAAGCGTCATTCCACCTACAACAGAGGACTTAACTTTCCAAGACATACTATATTCCTCCGCGAATGTTATATAACGCATACGCTTGTGCGGAAATATTTTTCATACTATGACGAAAATGTTCGGCTGCAAGCCCTTGCCAATCTTCTAATTCAGTCGCTGCGGATTCTGCTATAACGCAGCGAGCGCACTCTTGAGTGCGTTGTATAAGCCATTGCCATTCGTAATATGTGTGCATAATCGTTATTACACACGTTCATTAATAAAAAGTCACTAAAAAATATTCAATGTGGTTAAAAGGTTATTCAATGCTTATTGCTTCGCTTATAACCAATCTTGAAGATTTAATTACCAAGGCTTATTGCTGCTTTCATCAGTTTTAGTACGTTTTTCTGTCTTTTCTAAACCTTGCTGGTCTTCTTGATCCTGTGAATATTTAGAATCCACATGATCGTTCTGTTTTAGCAAGTTTTCAACTTTATTGCGCTGAGTATTGTCCAACTGAGGCTTAGACGAATCTGACTGCTTTTTATCTTTAGAAGAATTGTCAGAATTATCGTTTTTAAAATGATTGTTATGCTTTTCCGGTTTCTGTTGCTTATTAGTATTGTTTTGATTCTGCTTTAATTTTTCTGTTAACTTTCTTGATAATTCAGCATTTTTGTCAATACTATTTCGAAGTTGAGGAAGCAGCATCATTTCTTGAGATTTAGCATCATCAAATTGAGCATCAGTTTGCTGTTGCTGAGTTAAAAGCACATTCTTGTCGCTATCGATACTCTTGGCAGATTTTATGTTAGAAATAAGGCTATCAGTAGCAGCATTATATGCGTATTGTGCTCTCCAATTTACGATAGCAAAATACGCTATTAATATCGCAATAATCAAGAACAAGAATGTAACAATGCGAATAACTGTGCGACTAGACATGTGCTTCATACTAATTTCCTTGAAGTTATAAACCACGACATTAATTCCCAAATTAAAAGTATCGACGCAAATATTGCAAACGGCCAAATAATTGGTTCAGGTCTCAAACGAGGCTTTGCTGTCTCGTTCATTCTCCATTGGTGTGAAAGAATTGGTTTTGCTTCGTCTCCAAATGTTACATTTAAAGATGAGTGCATATACTTGCCGCTAAGCTCATCGGCAATATTTCGTAAGTTCTTTTCATCAAGCTTTGAAATGCCAGGATTGCCCGTAGCAGGATCAATAACCCATTGATTAGAGGTATTGTTTTCGCTGTAGTCGTCAAGTTGCAGCTGTGTTTTTTCCAAAGGTATTTTAGCTCCTTTAGATGAGCCTATTCCAATAACAAATGCGTTAGTAATATAAGCTCTGAGCGATGAAAATGTGCGGCGCTTCCGTTGAGTTGTTTCCTCACCGTCGCTTATAACATACAAAACTGTTGTGTCATCTGGATGAGCATCATGTATAGCTTTTGCAGTAAGCAAAGTTTGATCTATAGGTGCGTCAAGACTAGTTCCAGTAGCTACGCTAGTTGGCTCAGTTCGTAGAGTATTTATCCAATTGTCAACTGCTCTAGCATCAGGCGTCAATGGGACATCAACAGACGTAGAAGCACCAAAAGAAATAGCAGCAAAACTTGAGTTAGCATAGGATTTTGTTATTTGATGAATAATATTCCTTGCTGCTTCAATACGCTCAATCTTACTATTTTTTGCATAATCAGCGTCTTTTGCTCTCATTGAACCTGTTATATCTAGAGCAATAATCACGTTTGTTGCATTTACTGCTCTTTGTAAAGTTGAACGCATAATACTTGGAGATAGCACGCAAATTATTAACATTATACATATGCCAATACGTCTTAATCTCATGCAAAAAGTTTCATCACTTGATTCAGGTTTCCTGCGTATAGGCACAATTTCAAAAAACATTGCTGCCAACAAAACCAATATTGCAATAATCGCAATAATCCAACCATATGATGGAGAAAAAACCAACTGACCTGCTTGAGAAGTGTCAGAAGCTTCAGTTTTAGCATGTGCAAACAGTAGGGTAGTAGCAGAAAATAGTGTTGTTGTCATCGCTTCATCCTCTTTGCAATAGCTAGCCAAATCACAACGCTAAACACAGTAAACAAAACCCAAAGACCAGGATCGTCACTAAATGCAGACTGAGCAGCGCCTTGAGGAATTGCTGTATGTCTTTTTTCAATTTCTTTTACTAAATTAATAACGGAATCAGAATTGCGTTGAGACAGGAAAATTCCACCATGAGATTCAATAAGCCGTTTCATTTCTAATGTAGTGTCATCATTCTCATTCTGTTTTGCGCCAGAATATAACCCATCGACAGTAATTTTAGCCTGCTTTGTTAAATCTAAAGCTTGCTTTAATGAGTAAGTTTGTTTTCCAGAAACAACATTATCTGTAGCAAGAACAATAGAAGAACTTCTATTAAAACGGCTTTGTATTTTATGGTTATTATGAGCAGAACCATAAATAAAACCTGGAAGCATTGCTGCGCAACTAACTAAACCGTCTCCAATAAGCGATGTTGCGTTTTTGCGATTTTGAGTTCCTTCAAGCCAGTCAGAAATTTCTTGATATTGACGTTGTTGTAAACGATTAATGCGACTTTGCGATTGAACTCCGCCAAGCAAATTTGCAGCATATTGCAATTGTTTTTTAGCCAATCGATAGTCGTCAGTCAGTGGAAAAACTGTCCTAGATGTGGAGTTAAAAATGCTCAATCCAATGCGTTCACCCTGAAAATGCTCAATAAAATTAAGATACGCTTGAATCACTTCGCGATCATATGGTAGAGCAGAACCTGAAACGTCTAAGCATAAAACAATGTCTCTAGAACTAACTTGCTCGTTCGCATTAAACACTCGTGCTGGCCTGGAAGCAACAGCAAGCGCACTGCACAAAGATACTACCAATGCAGCCGTAGCAAACCTTCTAAACATTCGCCACATATACCATGAATGACTAGTAGTAGTTCCTTGTAGATCATTGTCAAAAGTAAAAGTATAGAATTTTCGCGTAATATTACTAGTTTGACTCTTATACTTCTTTTTTAAAATATTGCTACGAATGGAATCTAAAATTAGTAAGACAGCAAAAATTGCTACAGAAACAACAACGCCTGCAACAAAAAGCAATGGCCATTGCCATCTCCATGGCCATATGTATTCCCAAACATTATTACTCATCAACGTTTGTCCTTCGTTTGCCAGCCTTCAAGCAATACTAAAACCCATTCAGCAGCCTGCTCAACAGTAGTATTTCGCGCTTGCTCGTTTGCTTTGCGATCAGCAAATTCTGGAGGATACAAAGCAGATATTGTTTGGCGTAACATATCAGCACCTTTTTTATTGCGCCATTTCAAGCGCAAAGAAGCCAATTCTCCCAAAGTGTGAGTTTGAATATCTTCACCGCTCATCTTCGAAATATAAGATCTAGCAATAGCCGCCAATTTTGCACAAGCCTGATCTTTAGTAAGTTCATTGTTATGATACTTCTCAACAATCGCATCAATATCTTTACGCCAAGCTTGTTTGTTTACATTATGAACGTGAACTGCTTCTGTAGAATTGCTACTTTCAGCTAATTTCTTTGGCTTTTTAAAAGAAAAATATAAAACCGCAAAAGCAATAAAGATAACAACAAGCGATGCAGAAAGTAGTATTAAAAAAAGCGTTTCATCATGTAAAGGCTTTTGAATATCTTCCAGGCTCATTCTATTCAACCTCCTTGCTAAATGAGTCAGCAAGATAATTTGTACGGCTCACTTTTTGCGCAGAAATATGGAAAACTTCTTCACTTGAAGAACCATGAATTATTGAAGATTGAACACCAAGCAGCATATCGTATAAAGCGTTTATCCTAATATTTCTACGAGCTTCAACTTCATTTTTATTTGATTCTTTTTTCAAAAACGCCGGTACTTTACGTAAAGTAATTCCATCAAATATTTGCAAATCAATTGCAGAATCAAAAGGATTAATAGGAGAAATAACAATAACAACAAGCTTATGGTTTTGCGTAATTTTGCGCAAAGATTCAGCGTTATGAGCTTGTAATGCATACTCATCAGTTATTAAAACTACCAGACCATTATTGTCAATATTTTTTAGTAGCGAAGTAAGCAACGCATCAATATCTCTGGTATTTTTACGAGTATTAAGCAACGTATAATCTAGATTTCGCTCAAAATCAGAAAAGTTGCTGGCAGCATGAACATTGATAGCATTTTTTCCATCTGCACACAACAACGAAACAGCATCATGACGTTTTAAACTCAAAGACGCAAAAAAGCATGCAGAATTAGACGCAACTTCATACAGAGATTCTCCAGAAACACAAGCTCCATTCATATTTATGCTTGTATCTAAAGCAATCCAAGTATGAGAAGACGAAGTACGCTCTCTAGAAGACACCATAGGCTGTCCAGTTCGAGCGCTCGCAGACCAGTTCATCATGCGAGCTTCATCTCCTGGCTGCCATGCGTGTATGTCAATAACATCACCTGTGCCAAAACGCCTGTGCGAAGGATGGTCTCCCTCTAATAAGCCTAAAGCTTTACGCGCAATAGGCAAATCAATTCGCTGATCCAAAAGCTCAATTTTGCGACGCACGGCTTTAGCAGGTTCAGATAATACTAACCGCTTCGTACGCATCATGGCACAGGAACCGTCTTAACTAATGCATCAATTACTTGATCTGTAGTAATAGAATCAGCTAAAGCTTCAAAAGTTAAAAGTATGCGATGCCTTAACACTTCATGCGCAAACGATTTAATATCTTCAGGTATCACATAATCGCGTCCAGAAAGTAAAGCGTGAGCTTGAGCAATACGAATAAGTGCAATTGATGCACGAGGGCTAGCTCCCATACGAACCAATGAATTAATCGTAGGAAGTGGATGCGTACCTTCACCGCGAGAAGTGGCAACAAGATCAACTACATACTTCATAACTGCTTCAGAAACGTGTATGTGACGCGCTGCAGTACGCATAAAAACAACATCTTGCAAACTTATGCGTTGAGTATTTAGCTTTGAAGGATCAACGACATCCGATCCTCGTTGAGTAAGTAATTGCAGCATACGAACTTCCTCGTCAGGATTAGGGTAAGTCATAACTGCTTTTACCATAAAACGATCCATCTGGGCTTCTGGAAGATTAAATGTTCCTTCTTCCTCAATTGGATTTTGCGTAGCAATAACCATAAATGGTTGAGGCAGAGGAATTCTTTCGCCTCCAATAGTTGTTGCTCCTTCTGCCATAGCTTCAAGCATTGCAGATTGAGTTTTTGCGTTTGAACGATTAATCTCATCCAACAAAATAACATTTGCATGGATAGGACCAATTTGCGTAGTAAAACGTTGGGAAGCAAAATCAAAAACTTGAGTACCAACTAAATCTGCTGGCATTAAATCCGGAGTACACTGCACACGACGGAAACTACCTGACATAGCTGTTGCAAGAGTTTGAGCAGCAGTAGTTTTTGCGAGACCTGGTACTGATTCAATAAGAATGTGTCCGCCTGCAATAAGAGTAAGGATAAGAGACTCTCGTAAAGCGTCTTGACCGACTAAGGTTTGTGCAAAACGTGCGCGCAAAATATTTGCAATTTGCTGGCAACGACGTATGTCATCACTCGAAATAGTTGCAGTAACTTGCGCACTTGTATTAGAAACAGCAGACGGCTGAGGTACAGCTGATCCAATGCCAAGCTTAGAAGCAATTGAAGTTTTATCGGTTAACGGTTTCTTCTGTGGTTGCGGTGGAAATAATGCCATAAGAGACATTTTAACCGATATGCAGTACTGACATGTTCAAAAATGGCATTTTTATTGTCTTTATAAGATAATTTGCAATATTTAAGACAATTAGATTTCTTGAGAATCTAGGGACCAATTAATCGGCGAAACTCCCATATTAATTAAGGCCTGATTAGCTCTTGAAAATGGATGCGATCCAAAGAATCCTCGCATTGCAGAAAGAGGGCTTGGGTGCGCTGATGTAATAAGAGTTGCATTCGTCAGCAAAGGAGCCAAACTTTGCGCATTACGACCCCATAAAATAGCTACAAGCGGCAATGGATTACCATTGCAATCAGTTCTATTGTTTAATGCTCGAATAGCTGCATCGGTTACAGGCTCCCAACCTTTTCCTTGGTGGCTATTTGCCTTACCAGCCTCAACAGTTAAACATCGGTTAAGAAGCATCACACCCTGCCTGGTCCACGGTGTTAGATCTCCACTCTTTGGAGTTTCTACGCCTAAATCGTTTACTAATTCTTTATAAATGTTTATGAGACTTTTTGGCAGTGGGCGCACTTTTGCAGCTGTGCAAAAACTTAAGCCTACTGGATGGCCCGGCGTTGGATATGGATCCTGGCCAACAATTAAAACTTTAATGCTTTTTAGTGGAATAGAAAAAGCACGCAAAATATTGTGGCTAGCAGGAAGAATATGATGTCCGCTTTCTATCTGCTCTCGCAAAAATACTCCCATTGCGCGTATTTGTGGCTCAACTGGCTTTAATGCTTCAGCCCAATCAGGATCCATTAGCTCGTTTAAAGGTTTAATATTTTGAGGATTCATATTGCTACTGTATGTCAAGGCATACCATAAAAGGAAATTAATTGTCAAGGCATACCATAAAAGGAAATTAATCAAATTTTCTAAATTTGTGCTTTGTGCTAAGCATTGGATAATATAGATTCATTGTTGTTTAAATGATCTTTTATAAGGAGTGCAATTATGGCGCGAAATAATCAGAACGTGTCGTATACGCCTGATGCTTTTGATGAGCCACCAGAGGGACCAGTTGGAGTTCATCGTGGAAATCCTGCGTGGTATGCCGTAATACTTCCTTATTTTGTTGCATTAATCATTGCGGCGGTTGTTGGCGTTTTGGTTTGGGCTATTGCTTCTGGTGAAATCTCACATCTTCCGTTGCCTTGGAACCATCAGCAACAATCATCTCAATCAGCATCTCCTACTAAGCCTTCTGAAAACAAAAAGTCTGCTAAAAGCGACGAAGATAAATCTTCTGAAGACGAAGATGATGACGACGATAATAATAAATCTGAAGAAAATAAATCAGATAAGAAAGATGCTGATGACTCTAAAGATAATTCAGCAAATGATTCTAAAGCACAAACTTCACTGGACAAATCAGTTGCTGTGAAAGTTCTTAACGCAACCAAGATAAGCGGTCATGCTGCTGCTGGTGCAGATAAGTTAAAGCAAGCAGGATACGCAAATGTGACAGCTGGAAATCCAACTGGTAAAGTCCCAAGCGAATCTGTTGTTTGGTATAAAGACGATTCCCAAAAAGCTGCAGCTGAAGATATTGCAAAGACTTTAGGTATTAGCGCTGTCGAAAACGAAAAAGAAATCGTTTCTCCGATTGTAGTTGTGCTTTGCAAGTAATATTTTTCGCATAAAAATAACCGGTTAGAATTATTTCTAACCGGTTTTTGTGTATAAACGCCAAAAAAGTTGGCACTCGGGTACATAGAGTGCTAATCTTCAAATTAGCACTCAAGCCTTGAGAGTGATAATAAGCAGCTGACGGCTTATTACTCAAGATTGCAGTGAAAAGTCCATAAATAACGTATGTGGAGGAATAATGGCAAAGATTATTGCCTATGAAGAGGACGCCCGTCAGGGTATGCTCGCAGGTCTTGATAAGCTTGCAGACACTGTTAAGGTTACACTTGGTCCAAAGGGTCGAAACGTTGTGCTTGACAAAGCCTACGGCGCTCCAACCATTACTAACGATGGTGTTTCTATTGCTAAGGAAATTGATCTTGAAGATCCATACGAGCGTATTGGCGCCGAACTTGTTAAAGAAGTAGCTAAGAAGACTGATGACGTTGCAGGCGACGGAACCACAACTGCTACTGTTTTGGCACAGTCTTTGGTGCATGAAGGTTTGAAGAACGTTGTTGCAGGAAGCAACCCAATTGCTCTTCGTCGCGGCATTGAAAAGGCTGCTGAAGCAATCGTTAAGGAATTGCTTGCTTCTGCAAAGGATGTTGAGACCAAGGAACAGATTGCTGCTACTGCTACGATTTCTGCAGCTGATCCTGAAGTTGGCGAAAAGATCGCTGAAGCTTTGGATAAAGTCGGTCAGGATGGTGTTGTCACAGTTGAAGACAACAACAAGTTTGGTCTTGACTTGGACTTCACTGAAGGTATGCGCTTTGATAAGGGTTATATTTCCCCTTACTTCGTCACTAACGCTGACGATCAAACTGCTGTTCTTGAAGATCCATACATTTTGCTCACTTCTGGCAAGGTTTCAAGCCAGCAGGATATCGTCCACATCGCTGAGCTTGTTATGAAGTCTGGTAAGCCATTGCTTATTATTGCTGAAGATGTTGATGGTGAAGCATTGCCAACGCTTGTTTTGAACAAGATTCGTGGAACTTTCAATACTGTTGCTGTTAAAGCTCCAGGATTCGGCGATCGTCGTAAGGCTATGCTCCAGGATATGGCTATTTTGACCGGTGCACAGGTTGTGTCCGACGATCTTGGTTTGAAGCTTGATTCAATCGATGCTTCTGTTTTCGGTCATGCAGCTAAGGTGATTGTTTCTAAGGATGAAACAACTATCGTTTCCGGTGCTGGCTCAAAGGAAGATGTTGATGCTCGCGTAGCTCAGATTCGCGCCGAAATTGAGAACACTGATTCTGATTACGATCGCGAAAAGTTGCAAGAGCGTCTTGCTAAGCTCGCTGGTGGCGTTGCTGTTATTAAGGTTGGCGCTGCTACTGAAGTCGAAGCTAAGGAACGCAAGCATCGCATTGAAGATGCAGTTCGTAATGCTAAGGCTGCCATTGAGGAAGGTTTGCTTCCAGGCGGTGGCGTAGCTTTGGTTCAGGCTGCTGCGAAGATTGAAAAGACACCAGCTATCACAGAGCTTAAGGGTGAAGAAGCTACAGGTGCTGCGATTGTGTTCCGTGCTGTAGAAGCTCCAATTAAGCAGATCGCTCAAAACTCTGGTGTTTCTGGAGACGTCGTTCTCAACAAGGTACGCGAACTTCCAGAAGGCGAAGGCTTCAATGCTGCAACTAACACTTACGAAGATTTGATGGCTGCCGGCGTTACTGACCCAGTTAAGGTAACTCGTTCTGCTCTACAGAATGCAGCTTCTATTGCTGGTTTGTTCTTAACTACTGAAGCTGTTGTTGCCAACAAGCCTGAGAAGGCAGCTGCTGCACCACAAGCTGGTGCCGACATGGGCTACTAAATAAAAAATAAAAGTGGCTCAAAAGTCTAAAACTCAATAGTTTAAGTAAATGGCGGCATGCTCAATGTAAGCGTGTCGCCATTTACTTTTTCATCACATTAATCAGCTCATCCCAAATAACGAAGTAGTTTGCGTTTCAGCATCAAGATACACTCCTGATGCATGTTGCATAGCTTGCTGAATTGCTTCTAGCGATTGTTCCATTTGTTGTTGCGCTGCTCGCCATTGCTGAGCGGTCGACGCAAATCGTGTAGCCGCCGATCCAGTCCACACGCTTTGTAATTGCTGTAAATTGGCATACATCCCGTTGACTGCATCTCTAATTGCACTAACCGAGGTTCCAACGGCTGCCGCAGCCTGCTGAATTTGCTCTGAATCAACTCGAAATTGTGCCATATTTCCCCTCCATTTGTTTTGCGTCTAAATAAACGCTTCTTTATAAATTATTTTTGCGAAACATTTCACATAAATTAAGCAAAGATTTTTATAATGGTACTTTTACTTGTGTGATGTCACGCTATTATGAATATATGCCATCAAAAAAGTACGAAAAAGATTTATGCGCCAATGTGGTTAAAAGCTTAGCTTGCACGCGCGTTGCAAATTTTAACTACCAGCATCTTCACTCAAAACTATTTTTAGCTAAACGCGTATTGCTTTTATTAATGGCATTTTTATTTAGTTTTTCTTTTATTCTTCCAACTCTTCCAATAAATTCGCTCATATTTTCACCTTTAAATGGAGTAAATACAATTAATGCATATGCTGAAAGTAATGAGCAAAATTCTGGAATAGTTGCAACAGACTCAATAACAGACACAGAAAATTTGCTTGGGGATTCTGTCAGTAAAGTTGCTGACATGATTGAGACAACAAAAAAGCGTACAGGGGTAAATGTTAGGCTCTTATATTTGTCTACTTTTGGAAATACAAAAAATCCATCAAAATGGGCTAGTGATTTGTTGATTAGTACGCTTCCAGCTAAAAATACTGTGCTGCTTGCACTAGCAACTCATGATGGAAGATTAGTTGTAGCTGTTTCACCTAATTCCGATGAATGGCTCAAAAATAAAAATACTGTAGACTCGTTATCCGATGCAGCTTATAAGCCATTAGTAAGCACAACTGGAACGCATTGGGATCAATCTGCAATAATGATGATGAAACAAATAATGCGTGCAAAACGTACGTCAACAACTTCTTCTGCAAGTCTTATTTCTACAATTATTATGCTATTAATATTGTTGGCATTATTCTCAATAGTCGCGATTATTCTGTTTAGAAAGAATCGCATACAACGTCAAATACTTGCTGGTGTTAGAAAAGCTCGTAGAAGGCACGCTCGTCACAGGTAGACAAAAAATATTCGATAACTTGTTTTATTTTCAGCAATTATTCAGGAAACATTCAGCTTGATAAGTGATGCTAATCAATATGAGTAAGAACGTTGAAGCATCTATTGTCGTGGTCGATGACGAGCCATCAATCCGTGAACTTTTGGTAGCATCTTTGCATTTTGCTGGGTTTGAAGTAGAAACTGCCGCATCCGGCTCAGAAGCTGTTGAAGTAATTGAACGAGTAAATCCGAATCTTATCGTTATGGATGTTATGCTCCCAGATATTGATGGTTTTACTGTTACGAGGCGTATTCGTCAAAATGGAATTAAAGTTCCCGTATTGTTCCTAACTGCAAGAGACGATACACAAGATAAAATTATGGGTCTAACTGTTGGTGGAGATGACTACGTTACAAAGCCATTCAGCTTGGAAGAAGTAGTGGCAAGAATACGAGCAATTCTTCGCAGAACACAAGAACCTGATGAAGAAACTCATATTATAAAAGTTGCAGATCTTGAGATTAATGAAGATTCTCATGATGTAACTCGATGCGGTATGCCAATCGAACTTAGCCCAACTGAATACAAACTACTTCATTATCTTATGGACAATGAAGGTCGAGTTCTGTCAAAAAGCCAGATTTTGAATCATGTATGGCAGTACGATTGGAGCGGAGACGCAGCGATAGTTGAATCTTATATTTCTTATTTAAGAAAGAAGATTGATGGCATTGAAATTACTGACGATTCAGGAAAGCCGCAAAAAGTAGTTCCTCTTATTGAAACTAAACGTGGCATCGGTTATATGATTCGAGAACCTAAGGCAGGTCAAGCCTGATCATGCAATCTAGTAATAATAACTACGATAATGCTGAATCAACTATTAGCAACAGTACGAATAATAACTCTAAAGATGATTCAGATGTTAGCACTGCTGGAAAAAGTGTTGCGATAGTGCTAAGCGAAAATGACAAAAGAGATAAAAAACCTCGTAAAACCTGTTGGCTACGTCGTCGCATAAATACAATACCACTGAGTACGCGCTTAGTTGCATGTACTCTCGCTATTTTAACTGTAGCTGCTTTTTGCATATCACTATCGATCCAGCAGCTCGTAGGAAATTATTTGCTAGAAAAAACTGATGCACAATTAGCCGGTCAAGCGCAATTTGTTTATGACAATGTTGATTCATTGCGCATGAAAAACTCAAATCAATCTTCAGTAGGTCCGAATAATTACTTTATGCAAGTTAGGGATACGCATAATAAGATTATTTCTACTCCGTTAATACCAAAAATTAAAGGATCGATTGTTTCGGTTCCTAAACTTCCTGCAGACGGTTTTGATAGTAAAAAAATTGTTACTCACAAACCTTACACAGCACCTGCAATCGTCAGGGGAAATACCAATAAAGTCGATGCAATCACTAAAAAAGCTGCAAAATCACCATGGAGAGTTTTAGTATTAACGTGGGGTCAAAAGAATAACTATAACTCAGAGTTAAGCGTTAGCGGTTACGTCTATATTGCTTTATCTCTTAGCGATCAAATTGACACCGTTAGCACACTTACTCGTTACTGCATAATGGTAAGTATTGCAGTTATTTTGTTTGGAGCAGTATTTGCAGCAATTATTATTCAATCAGCTTTAAGACCGTTAAAACGAATTGAAAAAACAGCTTCAAAAATTGCTTCTGGAGATTTAAGCAAACGAGTTCCATCTGCTCCTGAAAATACTGAGGTTGGATCTTTAGCAGCTTCTCTTAACTCTATGCTCGCTCGTATTGAAAGAGGATTTAATGAGCAAGAAGATATGACAGAAAAAATGAAGCGATTCGTTTCAGATGCGAGTCATGAATTACGTACTCCATTGGCTGCAATTCATGGATACGCTGAATTGTATACAATGTGGCGCAACATGCCAGGAGAGCAGGAGAGAGCAGATGACTCTATTGCTCACATTAAAGCTTCTAGCGAAAGAATGACTGAGCTAGTAGAAGATTTACTTTCTTTGGCGCGTTTTGATGAAGGTCGTGGAATTAATATTTCACAGCAAGTTAGCTTGTCTCCAATACTTTCTGACGCAGCTAATGATTTACATGCACTTGATCCTGCTAGATCCGTTCAGCAAGGCTATTTGACTATCTCGGATGAGTGGAAGCTTATGAATTGCACAAATTGCAATTTTGAGCGTAAGCTCCAATTCCATGCTGGAAAACTTCCAAGTGTTATGTTACTTGGCGATGGAGCTAGATTACGACAAGTAATGACAAATATCGTAGGAAATATTCATAGATACACCCCTGTTGATTCTCCTGTAGAAATTGCAGTAGGAGTTATGAAGGCATCTATAACTCCAAATGAATTATCTAAATTACCTTCTGTAAAAGAATCACTGAAGGAGTTTTTGGAAGCAGCGGAAGTTAGCCAATCTACTGATACTGGTCATAAGTATGCTGTAATTCGAGTTGTTGACCATGGTCCTGGAGTTCCAGAAGAATCTTTATCTAGAATTTTCGAGCGTTTCTATATTGCTGACCCATCAAGAGCTAGAGAAAAAGGTGGAACTGGCTTGGGTATGGCAATTGCGCAATCTGTAGTAAAAGCACATCATGGTTTTATTTGCGCAACTATATCTTCTCCATCAGAAGCATCGACCGATTCTAAAACTAATCTTGATGACACTATGGATGGGTCTGAGCCGATAGATGTTAAACCTCATGGCTTAACTCTTACTGTAGTGCTGCCAGTTAATGAAATTGAAGATCCTTCTAAACTTGTTAGCAATTAAAATATTGGCATGAGTAACACTTGCGTAGGTTAAAAAAATTTTATTGCCCGCGTGTATGCGCTACAATGTAATAAGGAAACAAGTAATAATAATATTTGGTACACTATCTATAGACCTATCGCATATGCTGATGCTTTATGCCTTGTGCACTTCAGCGTGCGAAATGAGAATTATTTGGAGTGAGGTGTGTTATGCCCAATGGGCGCGTGCGTTGGTACGATACGCAGAAGGGGTACGGCTTTATTGTTGGAGATGATGGTAAGGATGTTTTCCTGCCAGCAGCAGCATTGCCAGTTACTGTAAAAACTTTACACAAGGGTACACGAGTTGAGTTTTCTGTAATTGAAGGTCGCAAAGGACCACAGGCGATGGGTTTGAATGTTATTGCAACAGCACCGTCGCTTGTCAAGGCTACTCGTCCTAAAGCCGAAGATATGGCGGCTATTGTAGAAGATCTTATTAAACTTCTTGATTCTGCTGGTAATGGTTTGCGTCGACGTCATTATCCATCAACTGCTGAAAGCAAAAAACTTGCTACATTGTTGCGTGCAGTGGCAGATAATTTTGACGTTCAGGAATAGTGTCTGGAATATTATTTATGACTGATGAAGTGATGGATCCACAAGAACTAGCTAGAAGTATAGCTGTGGAAACTTCAGAACGTACTGGTGCAGTAGGTGATTTTGTATCTTCTACAGAGCTTGGTGACGGAGTTACAGACTTTCGTTTCGTAAGCAATTTAGTTGGATATGAAGGCTGGCAGTGGTCAGTTACGTTGTATCATGATGAGGAAACGCAACGTTGGACTGTGAATGAATCAACGCTTGTTCCTACTGAAGATTCTTTGCTTCCACCACCATGGATTCCATGGAAAGACCGATTGAAACCAAGTGATCTTTCTGTAATGGATTCTATTGGCACATCTGAAGACGATTCTCGACTAGAAGATGGCTTCCGTCAAGTAAATAATATTGATGATAGTAATTCTGAAAAGAATATAGAATCAGCAAATTCAGATGATAATTCTGAGTCTAAAACTGAAGATGACGCTAAAGCTAATACTGAGGCTGAAGATAATACTGAAGCTAATACTAGCGAAGAAGATGCAGACACAAACGCAAACGCAAAAAAAGATATTAATCAAAATCAAGAATCTTGCGATGCAAATAATGATTTTGACGAAGATCTTGAAGAAGCTGTTTCAACGCTAAGACTGTCTCGCAGACGAGTAATGACTGCGGAAGCAATTTCGCAAACAGCTAAACGCTGGTACGCAGGTCAACATGGTCCAAAGTCGTTATCTACAAAAATTGCCGATGGCAAAGCATGTTCATCATGCGGATTCCTCATTCCTCTAGCTGGAAGTTTAGGCTCTATGTTTGGTGTATGCGCAAACATGTGGAGCCCAGACGATGGGCGAGTTGTCTCGCTTGATCATGCTTGTGGTGAGCATTCTGACATTGAACCACCTGAGCCATCGCAGCTTTGGATTCAATCTGAGCCTGCATACGACGATTATCATATTGACATTTTGCAACAAGCTCCACGAGATGAGCGAGCAGACGTTGAGCTTATTGAGGAAGCAATTGAAGACAGTAAGATGCATCGTCGTAAGCGCAGAAAATTAGATTCAAAATTGCGCAACAAAAAAGAAGCCTCAACAGACAAAGATGAACAAAATAATTTATCTGAACCTGATTTAATTGACAATTCAACTATTGACGAAAAATTATATGAAAATAATGATGACAAAAATCGTGAAATTGAAGTTAAAAATCAAACTGAAAAAATTGAAGAGACTGTAGCTAATGAATCTGAAAAATCTGAAAAATCCCAAAACGATGCAGATTATCCTGATTCTTCAGAAGTAAACTTGCCAGACGAAAATTCTGTTACAGAAGAAATACCGTTAACAGAAAAAGTTGAAGAGCCACAAGAATCTGAAGACACTTCAAAAACTACAGCATCCGCATCAATGCGATTATATAAAAGAAAATCTCGCAGACAACATAAGTAATTATGCAAGAAACGAAAATATGAACATTTAGATTCATCATTCATGATTATTGTGATGCTATGGAATGCTGTACGAATGAGTAAATATATACGACGCTTCGCGTCATGGCGACTCGTTACCATGGAATGAAAGAAAAGAACGGAAGGCAGTTATGTTTGAACGGTTCACTGATCGCGCACGACGCGTGATTGTGCTAGCTCAGGAAGAGGCTCGCTCACTTCAGCACAATTATATTGGTACTGAGCATATTTTGCTCGGGCTTATTCGCGAAGGTGAGGGCATTGCCGCGAAAGCGTTAAGCTCAAAAGGCGTAGACCTAGAAGGCACTCGCAAACAGGTTGAAGAGATGATCGGCAAAGGCACTGTTTCGCCTGCTGGTCATATTCCTTTTACGCCTCACGCTAAACAAGTGCTTGAACTGAGTTTGCGCGAAGCTCTTCAGCTTGGTCACAGTTATATTGGTACTGAGCATATTTTGCTAGGGCTTATACGCGAAGGCGAAGGTGTGGGCACGCAAGTACTTATAAAGATGGAAGTTGATCTTGGAGACTTGCGAAGCACTACTGTTGATTTAATTCGTGGAGATAATGCTCCTAACGGTAGCGAGAAGGGCGAGTTAGCTAATGCTGGAAGTGTACAAGATAAGCGAAATCAATCCGGCTCTGCTCTTCTTGATCAATTTGGACGCAATTTAACATTTGAAGCTCAAGAAGGAAAGCTTGATCCTGTTATAGGTCGTTCTGAAGAAATTGAACGCGTTATGGTTGTACTTAGCCGACGCACGAAGAATAATCCTGTGCTTATTGGCGAGCCTGGAGTTGGTAAGACTGCAGTTGTAGAAGGTCTCGCACAGAAAATCGTTGAAGGCGATGTACCTGAAACGTTAAAAAATAAGCAAGTTTATTCACTAGACTTAGGTTCAATGATTGCAGGATCTCGCTATCGTGGCGATTTCGAAGAGCGCTTGAAGAAAGTGCTTAAAGAAATTAAAACACGCGGCGATATTGTGCTTTTTATTGATGAAATTCACACTATTGTTGGAGCAGGTTCTGCTGATGGAGCTCTTGGCGCATCCGATATGCTTAAACCAATGCTTGCGCGTGGAGAGCTACAGACAATTGGTGCTACTACTACTGACGAGTATCGCAAGTATATTGAAAAAGATGCTGCTTTGGAGCGTCGTTTCCAGCCGATTCAAGTTCCAGAACCTACAATTGCTGAAACTATTGAGATTCTTAAGGGATTGCGTTCTCGCTACGAAAATCACCATCATGTAACTATTACCGATGGAGCTTTACAGTCTTCTGCTGAGCTTTCTGATCGTTACATTCAAGATCGTCACCTTCCAGATAAGGCTATTGATCTTATTGATGAAGCTGGTGCGCGCTTGCGTATTAAGCGATTGACTCAGCCACCTGAGCTCAAAGAATTAAACCATAAGATTGCTAAGATTTCCGAAAAGAAAGATGAAGCAATCAAGCAGCAAGATTTTGAAGAAGCTGCAAATCTTCGCGACGATCAAGAAAAGCTTGAGAATGAAGCTGCAGAGAAGGAAAAGGCTTGGCGCGAAGGCGAGTCTAACGTCAAGATGGTTGTTGACGAAGACATGATCGCTTCCGTTGTTTCAAGCACTACAGGCATTCCTGTAGTAAAGCTTACTCAAGCGGAATCGCAGAAGCTTCTTCAAATGGAATCTGAACTTCACAAGCGTATTGTTGGTCAAGATGAAGCTGTGTCTGCTTTAGCTCGCTCGATTCGTCGTGCTCGAGTTGGTTTGAAGGATCCTAAACGTCCTTCTGGCTCGTTTATTTTTGCTGGTCCTACTGGAGTTGGTAAAACTGAGCTTGCCAAGGCACTCGCAAACTTCTTGTTTGATGACGATAATGCCTTAATTAGAGTTGACATGTCAGAGTTTGCAGAAAAGTACGCTGCGTCTAGGCTTTTCGGTGCTCCTCCTGGATATGTTGGATATGAAGAAGGTGGCGAGCTTACTGAAAAAGTTCGCAGAAAGCCATTCTCCGTGGTGCTTTTCGACGAGATTGAAAAAGCTCATCCAGATATTTTCAACACGCTTTTGCAAGTACTCGATGACGGTCACTTAACAGATGGTCAGGGTAGAAAAGTGGACTTTAAGAATACGATCATTATTCTTACCACAAATCTTGGTACTCGCGATATTGCGAAGGCTGCAAACACTGGCTTTACACTTGGAAATAACGCTGATTCCACGTATCAGCGCATGAAAGATCAGGTTAATTCTGAGCTTAAGCGTCATTTCCGTCCAGAGTTCTTAAACCGTTTGGACGACACTATTGTGTTCCGTCAGCTTACAGAGCCAGAAGTTCGTAAAATTGTTGACATGGACGTGAAGTTGCTTAACGACAGGCTGTTTGACCGTCACATGTCTCTAGAAATTACGGATGCCGCTAAGAATTTGCTTGCACAGAAAGGCTTCGATCCTTTGCTTGGTGCGCGCCCGTTGCGTCGCGTAATTCAGAGAGATATTGAGGATACTATTTCTGAAAAGATTTTGCTTGGTGAACTTTCTGACGGCGAACACATTAAGGTGGATGCTGAAGGCGAAGGATTGCTGGGGGAGTTCACAATTAAAGGCGAAAAGTTTGAGACAATAGACACAACTGCTGCTGTTGCTACTGAAGAGAACAAATCTGAAGAAAATAAATCTGAAGAAAATAAATCTGAAGAAAATAAATCTGAAGATAGCGAAAAAGAAGATAGCGCAGCTAAAGAAGATATTACTGCTAAAGAAGATAGCAATAAGAATAAGTAATCTACGCAATAACTAACTGAATACACTAAAAGCCCGGCGCATAAATCTCGTCGGGCTTTTCTACTTATTTAACTTAAATTCATTCTTGAGTCATGCGAATATAGGATTTGAAGAGAATTTCCAAACGCTCGTCATTATTGGAGCAAGGCTTTGTAGCACCAAAAGCAACGTCTACTATTCTATCTAGCTCGTCATGAGCTTTGCGCAAATCTTGAGGCATGTAGGTCGGATCAAAAAAGTTCATTGGCACCAAGTCATGATTTTGACCATATAAAACGTTACATTGGACTTTTAGAAAGATATGTCACATATTGTCGAATTTCCATTATTTGTTGTTGATAATATTTTCAATGTTTCTGCCTGCATAAAAGATACGAACAACCATTACGCTACATTTATCTTCATCTACGAGGTAAAAAGCTGTGTAGTTATCTATGTGAACCCTGCGTATTCCCATAGAATGCCACGGCTCCCACTCTACAAGCGTATATCGCATAGGCATAGTCTCAAGAGAACGTATAGCATGCTTAATGCGGTTGACTTGTTTTTCAGCTGTTTTAGGAACTTGTAAATTAAAGCGAATGTATTCGTATAGCCCAGTGAGATCAAGGAACGCTTGTGGAGAATAAATGACGCTATAGGTTGTGCTCATACGCCGTATTCCTTAGCGAAGAATTGGTCTACTTCATCTGCACTATAAGATTTGCCAGTCGAAAGTGAGTTGATGCCTTTTTGCAATTCCTTATCCAACTCATCTCTTGTTAAGCTGCCTAAAGCAAGCGGTTTTTCTTGCGTATTAGTCGGCAGACGAAGTTCAAATGGCATGCCTTTTTGTAAAACGATTTGACTATAAAGCATTTGGATTGCTGAAGATGGTGTTATTCCAAGCTGGTTCAATATGCTTTCAGCGTTTTCTTTAAGATTTGTATCGATTCTTGCATATACAGCATTCGTATTTGTCATTGTGTTTGCGTCCTTTCTTCACTCATTTTACAAAATAGTTGCAAGCATACGCAAGCAATTGAAAGCAAAAGTTTAATCACTATTCAGATTATAGCTTTCCGTTGTTGGTTTAGGTGTTTTGCGTACTTTAGGCGGTTTTGCGTACTTAGCGAAGGCTATCCTAAAAAGTTTAGCGCGCTGCGGCTTTAAGCTGGTTGATTCAGAAAGTAGTACGTAGCAATCGTCAAACACTGTTACTTTCTCAGATAGTTGACTGAGAATTTAACGGTGTTTAGATCTTGGCTTATGCCCCCAATAATATTCACCAGATTGGCTTTACACACTTTTTGGCCTATAAACCCAATGCTTAAATTGCAGAGACGCTTATCAAAAAAGAACTCCCAGATTTGAGCACTGTTAGTAGGCTTAGGGGGCTGCTGTCATCAGGGAGTTTATCACTATTTCTAGATATTAGCTATTACTATTCAACTACTCAAAATAAAAGAGGGAGCCGAAACTATGTCAGCTCCCACAGGTGTGTGTCCGCAAACGCACACCGCAATTACATTTTCATTGTACCTTATAGTCTTTAAAAAGCTAATTAATCCATCAATAACACTTCCTATAGTGAAGTGAGCTTGTCGTACATATAAGCGTATACAAATTTTGACATTTTTACAAATTTTATGACTATGTTGTTGCAGCCATAATTTTTAAATATAATAAAAATATATTTATCTGATTATTTTTCTCATACCGAGTAGGGATATGTGATATTTATATGTAATTTATAGGGGGAAGAATAAGAATTATAAGCAGATTATATCGATACAAGATAACTGTATGTAAAATATAATTTAAGAAGAGAGTCATTGCGGCAGTAATTTGATTACTAAGTTTAAGGGGAAAAGAGCTTGATTATATAATATATCAACAAAATTATTTGCCTCGTTTGACTAAAAATTGAAGACTTATTGAAACGGTGGTTGATTTTAAGGAAATGAGTAAATGAGTAAATCAATTCTTGATTATGCTTTTGAGCAAAATGTTGATGAACAAACATTGTATGAGAAATATCCTAAGGTTTTCTCTGCTTTATTGTTAGATCATACAACAAAACGCAATATTTGCTGGGCAACTAACGATTATAAAAATTATGGTCATATTCATCAAGCGCATTCCGAAATAACCATTGCTTCAATTACTGGTAAATATGCAGGGTTGATTGCACCTAGAACATCAAAATCTCGCGAATTGCAAACATCCCGAACTAAAAATAAGGCTGAGGTATTTACCCCATCTTGGATTTGCAATGAACAAAATAATATTGTTGATGAAGCATGGTTTGGTAGATCTAATGTTTTTAATCGTACTAATGACAAAAGTTGGACTTCTACCACAGAAAAAATTGAGTTTTCAGATAATCGCTCAAAAAATTGGATGGCGTATGTAGATGAACGTCGAATGGAAATAACATGCGGAGAGGCTCCTTATTTAGTTAGCAGATATGATGCAACAACTGGCGAAATAATTCCACTTAAGCAACGTATCGGACTTTTGGATCGCAAGCTTAGAGTAGTTAAAGAGAACACTAGTGATGAAATAGATTGGCTCAAGTGGTCTAAACGTGCATTTGAATCTATATATGGTTTTGAATATCAAGGAGATAGCCTGCTTCTAGCAAGAGAAAACCTTCTTGCAACATATGTTGATTATATGCGTGATTCACTTAATAGAAAACCTACAGAATCAGAGCTTTTAAGCATAGCAACTATTATTTCTTGGAACATCTGGCAAATGGATGGACTTACAGGATATCCGCCTTATTGTAGTGAGATACATGCAAATACTCAGCCAACTTTATTTGATTTTGAAGAAACTGAAAAAAATATAGACTCTCAAACTTCAACATCCTGCCAAATAAAAGATTGGCGCACTAATAAAACCAACACATTTAATGACTTACTTTTACAGGAGAAAAACAATGAAGCAAGTAGACAATCTTGAATTGCTAGATAATATTATTTTTGGAAGAGTTACACCTCACATTTATGCTTTCCAAACAGGCACAATTCCCAACTATCTAAAAGTTGGAGATACCTATCGTCCTGTCAGCATTCGATTAAAGGAATGGGAGCACAAGTTCCCAGATTTGAAGAAAGAATATGAACATACAGCAACAGTGACTGACGATGTCTATTTTCGTGACCACGCTGTTCATCATTACTTAGAAGTATCTCTTGGCAAAGAACGATTAAAACCACAAGATTTACCAAAAAAGGATCTATACTATAGCCGTGAATTTTTTAAAGATGCTACTCCTTCTGACATTGATGAAGCCATAAACGATATTTGTGAAAAATATAGTGAACATAGTGATAAATATGCCTACTATGATTCCAATGAGCGCTTGGCTGTTACAGTACACTATGAACGAGGTGCAAAGTGGACACTACGCCCGAATCAACAAGAAGCGGTTGATAATTTTATAAAAGCAGTGAACTTGGGGCGTACAAATCTTTTAATGTATGCTGTTATGCGATTTGGCAAATCATTCACATCACTTGCATGCGCCAAAGCCATAAATGCAAAGACTGTGCTTATTGTTTCTGCTAAAGCAGACGTTCGTGAAGAATGGAAGAAGAACGTAGAACAACCCGGCAATTTTGAAGGCTACAACTTTTTAACTTCAAAAGAATTATTAGAGAACGATAACGCAATTTCAGATATTCATGCCAAAGATGAAACGGCAGTTATTTTCCTAACATTACAAGACTTGCAAGGTACTGAGATTAAGGCAAAGCATGCACAAGTCTTTGAAAATAAAATTGACTTATTAATTGTTGATGAAACACATTTTGGTGCCCGTGCTCAAAGTTATGGCGAGATTTTGCGCAATGTGCAAACAGACGAGAAAAAAGACCTAAAAGACAATATTAAGTTTCTTGATAAGCAGGAAGATGACCAAATAGATCTGGAAGATGCCAATAAGCAAATCAAGGAATTAAAGGCTAAAGTGCGGTTGCACCTCTCCGGAACACCTTATCGCATATTAATGGGTTCAGAATTTGAGCCAGAAGATATTATTTCTTTTGTTCAATTTACAGATATCGCTCATGAACAGGAAGCTTGGGATGCTGAAAACTTAGATAAGGATGATGTTGAGGAATGGGACAACCCTTATTTTGGTTTTCCCCAAATGATTCGTTTTGCTTTTCACCCAAGTAAGCGGGCTATAGAAAAAATGAATGAGCTGAAAAAGCATGGTGTAAGTCTTGCTTTATCTGCTCTCTTTAAGCCGCAATCCATTAGAAAAGACACAAAAACAAATGCGCATCAAAAATTTGTACATGAAGATGAAGTTTTTGACCTTCTAAAAATTATCGATGGTACTTCTAGTGACTCAAAACTTTTAGGATTTTTAGACTACGATAAAATTAAGCAAGGTCAAATGTGCAGGCATATTGTAATGGTTTTGCCATATTGTGCTTCTTGCGATGCAATGGAAAAGCTAATTTCAGATCATGCTTTAGAATTTAAGAATCTCGGCGAGTATGAGATTTTAAATATTTCAGGCGTAGAATCACAACACTACTTCCACGCGCCAACAGATATTAAAAATCGTATTGCAAAACTTGAATCAGAAGGTAAAAAGACGCTCACTTTAACAGTAAATAGAATGCTTACTGGCTCAACTGTTGAGCAATGGGACACTATGATTTATCTAAAAGATACAGCGAGTCCGCAAGAATACGATCAAGCAATATTTCGCTTACAAAACCAATATGTTCGTGAATTAAGTGACGGCACAAAAGTTATAAAAGAGTGCCTAAAACCGCAAACTCTGCTGGTAGATTTTGACCCACATCGTCTTTTTACTATGCAGGAGCAAAAATCTTTAATTTACAATGCCAACACTGAAAAGAATGGTAATTCATTGCTTGACAAGCGTATTGCTGACGAGCTTCTTATATCGCCAGTTATTACAATGAATCATAATCGCTTAGAACAGGTGCAAGCTACTGATATCTTAAAAGAGGTTAGCCACTACAACAATTCTCGTTCAATTACCGACGAGGTAATGGATTTACCGATAGATCTCTCAATCCTAAATAACGAGCATATGCGGGATGTAATTGAAGCACAAAATCCATTTGGATCTAAGGCAGGCTTAACTCTGGAAGCCCATGCAAGTGAAACAGATGGGCAGGATTTTGATGTCAATGATGACGCAGATGACGCGCTGGATGATTATAATGATGACGCAGAGCCACAGAGACAGTCACCTCTCACAGCTATAACAGATGATAAAGAAATCAAAGACTTAGAAAACAAGATACGCACGTATTATCAGCGCATCCTCTTCTTCTCGTTCCTTTGCCCAGAATCAGTAAGGTCACTGGACGACATTTTAGAAACATTGCATCACGGTAAAAATAATAGAATTGCTCAAAATCTAGGTATCAATACGTATGATATCGAGGTTTTGCGAAATTCACTCAATGCTTTTAAGCTCAGTGCATTAGATTATAAAATCCAAAATATATCTACACTTGCCACTGACGAAAACTTAAAGCCCCTTGAGCGTGCTGTAACTTCACTTGCCAAATTTAGCCGTATGTCTGCTTCTGAAATCATAACTCCCATAAAAGTGGCAGATGAAATGGTGGAGATGCTCTCCGAAGACCAATTGCGCAACATCATTAAATCAGGTAAAAAATTACTTGATATTGCATCAAAAGCAGGCGAATATACAGTAGCACTCGCAAAACGTTTACAGGCATTAGGCTTTACGCTTGAAGAAATAAGAAACAGCATCTACGCTATTCCTACTTCAAGCGTTGCATATGAGTTCACAAGACGTTTCTACGAAATACTTGGACTAAATACTGCTTGTATTGCTAAGAACTTTACAAGCTACGACCTTCTCGATATTAAAACAAATAACGAGGAGGTGGACTATAATCGAATAATTGAACTTCTCAGTCAGAAGAAAGATTTTGATGAGATTACATTACAAGATAACATTCAAGGGGGTGAAAAAGTGGAATTTGGAGCAATCGTAGGAAATCCGCCGTATCAGGAAAATTCAAAAGATACTAGCGATAAACCTATTTACCCAATGTTTATGGATTTGTCTCATTACTTGTCCTATTTAGTTTGTCTTATTACTCCAGCAAGATTTTTATTTAACGCTGGAAAGACAGATAAATCCTGGAATCTTAAGATGCTTAATGATAAGCATCTTAAGGTTAGCAAGTATATTGCTAAATCAACAGATACATTTCCAGATGTGGATATTAAAGGTGGGTTAGCTATAACAGAGCGAAACAAGACAGCATCGTTTGGTGCAATTGATACATTTAGCGCGTTCCCTGAATTGAATATTATTCTTCACAAAGTAAAGAAATCAAAAGACTTTGTTGGGTTGGATAAGAGCGTTGTACTTCAGAATAAATTTAATTTAAAAAAGCTTTATCAAGATCATCCAGAATTTAAAAATATTATAGGAAGTAATGGCAAAGAAAAGCGTTTAACAACGCCAATCTTTTCACAGCTGTCCGTTTTTACTGATAGTCAGCAAACGGAAAATGATGTACAAATTTTAGGTTTGATAAAAAACAAGAGAGAATATAAATGGATTAATCGTAATTATTTAGAAGAACACAAAAATCTTGATTACTATAAAGTTATCGTACCTGCGTCAAATGGAACAGGCGCGATTGGTGAAATATTAAGTACACCTCTAATTGGTGAACCCCTAATTGGTGTCACGCAATCATTTATTACCATTGGTACTTTTGATTGCTATGAAGAAGCTAATGCAGCGTATAAATATATCAAAAGCAGGTTTGCTCGTACTATGCTTGGTACGCTAAAGATTACACAACATAACCATACGGAAACTTGGTCTAATGTTCCAATACAGGATTTCACTAGCTCGTCCGACATAGACTGGTCAAAATCCATTGATGATATCGATCGGCAACTTTACCGCAAGTATGGTCTTAATGATGAAGAGATTGCCTTTATTGAAGAAAAAGTACAGCGTATGGAATAGTACGAGGTATGCCATGGAAAATAAAAGCAAACTAATCCATTTACTTGATGCTTGCGCAGATCGTCTTCTATACACTTATCGCACAGCACACAAGAAAAAGGACTATTAAACACTAGGGCTGCAGATGATTACAGATGTAAATATTTACCAACATGTTCCATTTAATAGAGATTCTGAAATGTCGAAATTGGACAAAATACAGCCAATATGTTTTATATTTGGATCTAATGGATCAGGGAAGACTACAATTAGTCAGTTTATTAAAGATAAAACCGATGAGAATTCCGATGATACAACATGGGATGAGCGTTCTAATACCAAGGTATACGTTTATAATCGCAATTTTGTTAGAAAAAATTTTTTGAGTGGTACAACAATACCTGGTGTTTTTACTATTGGTCAGGAAGAAGTTGCTGCTAAACAAGAAATAGAACGATTGTCGAATGAAATTAAGAAAGAATCTGTAAAATTAGAAAACTGCAAAAACAATTTAAAAGATGCAGAGGAAGAAAAGCAAAGTATTGAAAAACGAATTGCTGACAAATACTGGGAAGTAAAAACCTCGCTTCCACAAGATTTAGACAAACAGTGGGCGAATGTAAAAGGTAAGCAAGATTTTAAAAAACTTATTGATGAGAATATTGAAACAAAATTATATTTGAATAATTATTTATAGCATGTTGAATATAATCGTTAGAGAAGTTATAAATTATTAGAATTCATATTAAATAAAAACTAAAAGAAAGGAGAAGAAATGAGTCATATTTATTCAGAGAATATAAAAATTAATGATGAATTACATATTTACTATATAAGTTTTGATTTACTTGATAGTGGCTATTGCCAGTCAAAAGATAAATTTTATGATGAGTTATTTAACGATATACCTGCTTTTGCCTTTGGAACAGACGTAATGAATATGAAAAAAGATACAATAGGATTGGTTCCAACTGTAAGAGAGGCTTTGAAGAAAATATATTCTATTAAAGAAATCCAAGAAGCTAGTAGAGAATATTTAGATTCTAAATCTACAGAAGATAAATATATCAAAAGAGGTGAATTTGGCGAATTACTACTATATCATATCTTACATGAGTATTTTGGTGCAGATTCATTAATTTCTAAAATATATTTTAAAGACAGTATTAACGGTGTCGCACATGGTTTTGATGCAGTACATGTAGACACTGATAAAAAAATTATATGGTTGGGAGAATCTAAGCTATATAGAAATCCAACTACAGCAATTGATGAACTCGTAAAAGATGTAATGAGTCATTGTAATGTTAATTTTCTAGAAGATGAATTCCAAATTATAACAAATAGAATATGTGACTCTAAAACTGCATGCGATGATTATATTTTAAAACTGTTGGATTATCGTACGAAAAATCTTGAAAAATTAGCAAATATTAACATTTGTCTGTTTGCTGCATTTGAAAGTAACAGCTTAGTTCACTTCAATGAAGTTAATTTCAAAGAAACATTAAAAGAAGAAGTTAACAAATTATATGATAGAATGGATAAATCGTTGAGTAAGCACAAATGGAAGGAACATCTTAATGTTTATTTGTTAGCATTTCCTTTGGATAATAAGAGAGAATTCGTATCTTCTCTTCATCAAAAATTAAAAGGAGGCCAACAAATATGAGTAATAATGATGTTGAATTTAATGTTAATTTTTTAAAAGATTTTGAATATAATTGGGAGTGTGCTAAATATTGTACCTCGGTTATAGATACGTCTAAAGCAAGAACTTTTCTGATAAATATATTAGAAAATTGGGAACAAGTCAATGACGACATCAAACCTATTTGGCTGGATTTGATTGAAAGAGCTGGGTTTTATCCTTACTACATTGATAAAATCAAAAGTGTTAAAAGTTATAATCAATCTTTACAATCTAGCATTCGTAGTGCTTTTTTCAAATCAGATTTTTTAAATGGCGTATATTTTCATGAAAAGCAAAAAGAAATTGAAATAGCAGTTAGTTTAAAGAAAAATATTGCAGTTAGTGCTCCAACAAGTTTTGGCAAAAGTCTTCTTATTGAAGAATTTGTTGCTAGAAAACAATATAAAAATATTTTAATAATTCAACCTACACTTGCTCTAATTGACGAAACAAGAAAAAACATGAGCAAATACCGAGACTATTACAACATTGTTATAAGCACAAATCAAAAAGCGGCAGAAAATAATATATTTATATTAACTGCGGAAAGAGTCCTTGACTATACAAGTTTACCAAAAATTGATTTTTTTGTTGTTGATGAATTCTATAAAGTTAGCAGTTTGAGAAATGACGATAGAATAGATGCTCTAAATATTTCTATAATGAAGATTATGGAACACAAGCCTCAAGCTTTGTTTTTGACTCCTTGCGTAAATTCGCTTTCAGACAAATTTATTGAAAAATATAATGTTGAATTTTTTAAAACGGATTATTCATTAGTTAATACCAATATAAAGGAAGTTCGTAAAAATAATAGACCTTTGAAAGGTAATCAAAAAAAGCGTGAACTATTTAAATTACTTGAAAAATTAAAAAAACCAAGTATAGTGTATGTAAAATCACCAAATGAAGCCTATAAATTAGCTAATGAATACATAGCTTATTTAAAACCTACTAATTTTTGTAATAGTAGATTGCCAATATTTGAATGGATTGATGAAAATATATCTACTGAATGGAATCTTAAAAAACTTATGGAGAATGGAATAGGAGCTCACAATGGAGCTTTGCCTAGACATATAGTTTCTTCCGAAATTGAAATGTTTAATAAGGGAATCCTTTCAATTATGTTTGCAACCGCGTCATTAATAGAAGGTGTGAACACTATTGCAAAAAATATTTTAATATATAGCCAAAATAAAGGAAATAGTCGTATTGATTTTTTTGACTTTTCTAATATTAAAGGTAGAGCAGGTAGAATGGGAAAGTACTACACTGGAGATGTTTATTTATTTAATGAAGAATTGCAGCATGAAGAATTTTCAATTGATGTTCCTTTTGTTGATCAATATAACATATCAGATGAGATATTATTCAGTATACCTGACGAATACGTTGAAAATAAAAATAGAAAAAAGCTATTGACTTCAAACATGCCAGTAGATCTACAGAAAATAATTAGAAAAAATATAATTTCTGTTGAGGGACAGAAGAATTTATATAATTATATTAAAGCAAATGTTGATAATTTGTCTTATTTAAAGTGGACTGGAATTCCGTCGTACAATGATTTATGGAAGACTCTTTATTTAGCATACAAATATTTAGATAATAAGGATAATGAAAAATTTGCGCAATCCAAAGCTATAATGTCATTAAACATTGTCAACAAATCGTTAAAAGAAATAATTCTTAAAAGAGAGAATTTTTTAAAGACAAAAAAATCAATTAAAGATCCTCATGAAAAAGCTATAGAAGATGTTCTGAAGTTTGTTAGAAATGATGCTAACTATAAAATTCCAAAATTGCTTTCAGTAGTAGAGTCTATTCAAAAATATACTTTTGAGAATAATTGCAATAATGAATATGGTGACTATAGTGCATTCAATGCTCTTTTAGAGAATGAAAATATAGGTGAAAAATTCAGATTTTTGATAGACTTTGGAGTTCCATCATCTGCTATTAAAAAAATAGAAAATCACTTTAACCAATGCAATGAAATAAATGACGACACAGAAGTAATATCATTTCTGAAACAAAATATTAAAGTTTTAAGAAGAATATTACTGGATTATGAATATTATCTTTTGGAAAGAGCTTTAGGCATTTAATATAGTTTACATGCCAAAGATTTTTCAATTTATTCGTTTGATTCAGGTGAACGTTTTGAGCCTGATTTCATACTCTTTATTCGTGAGAAAGAGTATGAGGATGTTAAAAACATATCAAGCATATGTTGAGCCTAAAGGTAGTCAACTTTTATTTGAAGATGAGTGGAAAGAAAAATTCTTAGGGCAGATTGAGAACAACTACAAGATTAACGATATTTTAGGAAGAGGATACAAGATTATAGGTCTTCCATTCTTTAATCAAGAAAACAGAATGTCTGAATTCGACAAAGTACTAAACGATTTAGTATCAAAATTATAGTGAAAGGTCTGCGTGTATATTATGTCTCCAGAATTAATCATTTCTTCTACTTCAGTAATAGTTGCTTTAATTGCTATTTTCTTCGCTTGGAAATCAGCACGCGAAGCTCACATAGCTAATGATAAATCAGAAGAAGCAAACAAAATAGCACGACAAGCCCTAGATTTACAAAGACGTTTAGCTCCAGCACCTTGGAGTGAAATTATCCGAAGTAGCCCAACAAAAAATCTAATAAAAAATACGTCTGGGCATAATTCAATAATTACATCAATTGAGGCAATTCCTGAAAGCGCATCCTGGTTACTTAAAATTGACAGAAGTATGCCAATATGTGTAAATAATGGAGATTCTTTTCAATTATCGATTACACGAGTTGCGTGGGGTAATTTAGAATCTATCAAAATACAATGGCATTATGAGGACGACCCTGACTCTACACATGAGATTACTAGAAACGTGAATTGAGATAAAATTTCTAAAAACCCTCATATTTAACAGAAACAAGTGTGTGTTAGAATTTCTATAATCCTGCGCTATCGCTTGATATCTCATAGGAAGTGGTCAAATTGGTGAAATATTAATATATAGCAGCGCGCAGCTCATTTTATCTACTTAATATATGCAATACGTATTTTGCAATCTTTATTTATATAACCTTCAATCTTTCCAAGAGCAACTACAAAGGTTTCAAATTTAGACAAGAAATGTAACTATCAATCAATCTCTTATTTTTTAGAGGTAACTTTTATGTTGTTTGATTTTATTTTTTCATTGAATTTTAATTTTTAAGTTAAAAATTAGTGTGTTTATTTTTTATTAAGTTTTTATAATTAAACTGAGTATTTTTACAAAACTACTCAGCACGTATCAAAACTGTTTCCTTAGCGCAACAATTTTGATACACTTGCGTTATGTCTATTTTTGTGAATGATACTCTTCTTACGCGTGAGGAAGCTGCAGCCAAGCTAGCAGTTAGCACTCAAAGAGTTAGCGCATTATGCTCTAATCGTTTACTAACAACATACGCATTTGGAAGTAGGAAGATTTTAATTTCACTTGATTCCGTAAATCGTTATAAACAACAAAGCTCTAAAAGCGGTAGGGCATATGCTCCGTCATTAGCTTTTGCTGCATTATTTATGCTTAGCGATTGTGAAGTTTCGTGGATAAATAGACAGCAGAAGTATCGTATAGAAGCATATTTGCGCTCAATTACTCCACAAGAGCTAGTTAATCGTTCCAGAAATCGCGCAAAAACAATGAAGTATTGGTGTAGAAAATCGCGTTTGGTAGAACTTTCAAAGCACTTAATACTTTCAGCTGCAACCGGAAATATGCACACACAATTCCAACTTACGCAAACTGACGAAATAGAAGGATACGTAAGCAGCAACAATTTAGGGGATTTAATAAATAAGTTTCATCTTAAAAAGAGCGAAGATGGCGCAGATAGTTCAATAATTAATGTTAGACTCCGCGTTATCGAAGATTCTGAGGTTTTCGATTTTATTTGCCAAAATGTGTCTTCACACATTACTGAAGGCACACAAGAATCATCAGCAATATCCTTTATGCCAATCGCAGTGTGCGCTGCAGATTTGGCCGAATCTCTTGACGTTCGCGAGCGCCAAGCAGGATTAACTAAGCTCTCAGAACTACTTAATGAATACAATCTCGCAAAATAAAATCTTATATGACAACAAAGTTGTGTAATAAAGCGATAGTTGATACTATCGCAAGAAGGAGTCTTCCTGCGTTGAAAGTCGGCTTCATGCCGTCGGTTGATTTACTCACCTTAGATGTTGTGCAGGCTCCTTTACTTTTGGCTATAACATATGAATCATTAAAGACTATAAAACAGTTGGAATATACGAAAGCTAGTCATACCCTCAAACCAACTCATTACGAGATTAAAGGGTAAGAGGAGCCCTAGCTTTTACTTCGATTCTATCATATGAGTCTTTCCCTGCATATGCGGGATAGAACCTACACGTGCGGCAAGTGTGGTTGTAGTAGTCTCGTGGCGGACATGATAGCCGCCGCACACGCGGCAGTTAAAACGCATCGCGGCGCATCATACCGCGCGCGCTAATCTTTTTAAAGAGGGTAGGCAAATAAAAAACTTGCCTACCCCTTACTTTTTACTATTGCTTGCTTGACTCAGTTTTAGCTGCTTTATCAACAGTCTCTTTTAACTCTTGCCATGATGTTGGCAGCTCTACGGGGCGATGTGGGCGGCGTGCTGCCCAATTGCGGATCGTATCATAATCCCACGCGGGCTTTGTGGTTAGTACGCCAACCGAGTGTGTTGGTAGTGGTATTAGACCACGTGACTCACTCGCGGTTTGAACGTCTAAGGCGGCGCGCCTAGAGCGCACTAAATACTGGCGCATAGACTCGTAGCTAACACCAAGAAGCCGCGCAATGTCATGTAGTGATACGAGTACTGTTTGTCCGTTCTCGTCTAACATGGTAAGCTCCTTTTATTTTTCTTTGCTACTGCCTGTTAAGCCAGCGGATAAGCCAGCGATGCCAGCTGCTAGAGTGAACCCGATGCCAGCGAATGGCACTTGTAAAATAACGTTTGTTACCGCGGTAATAGCGCAGATAGCTGAAATAATGCCTAATACTCTTGCTCTACTCATAATCGTGTGGAAAGATTGAGGCTAGGGGTTCTAGCCAGTATCGTTGGTTGGAACCCCCGTTTTTTGACCTATAACCCCAACATAACACCATGACTCTTCTTGCTCACCGCCTAGCAGTGCCATCAGCCACACGGCAGCGGATAAGCTCCGTCGCGTCAGACGCACTATCAGGCAAAACGATAGGACTACGAGAACGGTTAGCAGCATACGCGCGGATCGTCTCATAATTCCACAATGGCGCTTCTTGCACAATGCCAGCTAGCGCGTCGGGTAGCGGAAAATCCGCGATTGTGAGCGTGCCTGCTTTCTGCTTTTTCCTACTAATCACCAAATACTGGCGAATCGTAGGACGACCAACAGAAAGCAAACGAGCCACATCAAGAGCAGTCAGATACACTTTACCCATTTTCTACCCTTTCTTACTACGCCCCGCTATATAGCCAAAAATGCCAGCATTCAAACTCATAAGCATCGCAAGCAAAGGAAGATGCAATGCAAGCAAAACGCTACATACTGCACACAGTAAACTAACAACACCATAAGGGTTTCTATTAAAAAATTTCATTTCTACATTTTCGATGATATACTAAAGGAAAGCACAGAGCGCAGATGCTAGCTACGCTCCATGCAATCCGCTACTTGCCTTTCTTTATGGCATATAGCGCGGCTATTGAAGTAATTATGACGCCAACAATTGCGAATATTTTATAAGTGACGTAATAATTGTGAGTATATCCATCTTTCAGCTCCTTTCTTTTTTAGCCGTCTTAATAATATTAACACAAAGCGCTAATATTATTAAGTGTAAACACAAAATATCATGAATGCATCACCGCCTCAACGCCACATGCCTCGTACCTACACTCTCACAAAGAACTACATACACTCTCACTTTGAAAGAGCTTGAAATGCACTATGCAATTCCAAGCTCACTTACAACCAGCTTGAGAGCACCAGCGACACGCCAAAATAGGCGAGGGCTTGCATTTGAGAATATTTCGGGTATAGTAGTTACTCGTGCTTCGGCGCTGACATTGTTCAGTAAAGTTGCATTGCGGACATAGCTTAGTTGGTAAAGCGCAACCTTGCCAAGGTTGAGACCGCGGGTTCGAGTCCCGTTGTCCGCTCTAGGTCCGATGAGTTATTCGACCTTACGGTGGGTTAGCCAAGCGGTTAGGCAGCGGCCTGCAAAGCCGTATAGATGAGTTCGACTCTCGTACCCACCTCGATTAAGCGGGTTAGCTTAATACACAACCGGGCGGTTGGCGCAGTGGTAGCGCACTTCCCTGACACGGAAGGGGTCACAAGTTCGAACCTTGTATCGCCCACTCGAAAGGATTGCCTTTCACGCATAATTAAAAAATTTTGGGTGATTGGCGCAGCGGCTAGCGCACTTCCTTCACACGGAAGGGGTCATAGGTTCGATTCCTATATCACCCACAATATGTTCGCAGTGTAGAAGCACTGCGTTTTTTGTTATCTGGCTATTTTTTATTTCCTAACTTACATATGAAAATTTTTCGCAGCCAAACACACATGCAACCACAAATAGAAGCAATATCTCATAGCAGTCAGTCAATCAATCAACCAACCAACCGACCAGCCAAGCAAGCAACCAATCATTTCTTCACAGAAACACACATGATAATGTTCATTTTGAGTTCATTTAATATCGTGCTATACTCATCCGAGTACAAGTGAAAATTGCAGGGGTACTGGAAACAGTTGAGAAACACCCTTTGAACCTGTTTTGTTAAGACATGCGTAGGGAGCAATTACAATAAGTGATTTCTTTCTGTCACGATTTTCGTGACATCTTGCGTTGCCACAAAGTAGTAGCAATTACACGAGTATCAACTAAACAATTAAAAAAAGATTTAAAAAACAATTAAAAACTAAAAACTAAAAACCAAACACCAAAACCAAAAAAATATCCGCCTGAATGTCACTTTTGGGAAAACTTGCACAAGTGAGGAGGAATACTGCACATGATTGATAGCAGCATAAGTGCTGAAACTATAGAATCAGCCATAAGCTGGCTTGCAGGATTCACAGAAAAACCAGGAGAACAAGGAGTTACTCGACCTCTTTACACAAAATCTTGGAAACAGGCTCTTTTTGCTCTTCGTCAACGATTTGAAAAACTCGGTATGACTGTAGAATTCGACCAAGTTGGAAACCTAATTGCAACTGTTGAAGGATGCGAAAAACCAGAAAGCATAATAGCTTGTGGATCGCATATTGACACAGTTTCAAGAGGAGGTCGTTTTGACGGCCAACTTGGAATAGTTGCAGCCTATTTAGCAATTAAGAATTTACTTACTAGATATGGAAAGCCAAAGAAAAGTCTTCGCATTATCTGCTTAGCAGAAGAGGAAGGCTCACGTTTCCCATACGTATTCTGGGGTTCAAAGAATTTCTTCGGACTAGCCCAAAAAGAGGACGTAGAAAATATTTGCGACAGCGAAGGTGTTCCTTTCGAAACAGCAATGCGTGAAGCTGGGTTCAATTATCAAACAACTCAACCTAAGTTCGCAAATCTTGAAGCCTGGATTGAGCTACACATTGAGCAGGGACCAACGCTTTACAGCAATCACGAAGATTTAGGTATTATCACTAGCATTGCTGGTCAGCATCGTTGGGATATTCATCTTAAAGGCGTACAAAATCACGCTGGCACAACAATGATGTCCTACAGGCACGATGCAGTAGATTGCATGTCTCATATAATCGCCAAAAATCTTGACAAAGCTAAGCAAGCAGGCGACCCACTGGTGCTTACTTTCGGTAGAATCAGCGTAGTTCCAAATCAAGTAAATATTGTTCCTGGAGAAGTTACTTTTTCAATGAACTGCCGTCATACAGATAAAGCTTTTCTTGATAAATTCTTGCAGGAACTCGACGAGGATATTCACGAAACTGCCAAGTCTTATGGCATTACAGCGCAGATCGATAAGTGGATGTCTGACGATCCTACACCACTTAGCGACGATATTATTAATCTTTTGAAAGATCAAGCTAATAAGCAAGGTTATGCGTACAGAGTCATGCATTCAGGTGCTGGTCAAGATACGCAAATTTTTGCTCCGTTTGTAAAATCCGGAATGATTTTCGTTCCTTCAAAAGATGGTATTAGTCACGCTCCAGAAGAGTACACAGATCCACAAGACGCTGTTCACGGAGTAAAGCTTTTACGAGATGCTCTGCATAGTTTGGCTTATGAGGACTAACTAAAAACCAACTAAAAAGATAACGAAAACCAAATAAATAGAAATCTAGGAAGGACTCAAAAGGCATATACGATGCAAACTTCACTGCTTAATTAATCGCAGCGAAGAAAAGTGAATATCGAATGAGAGTACAACGCTTATTCACGAATAAGAGGCTGATACGAAGGGGCGCACCACCACGGGTACGAAATCCTTTCGTATCTTTTTTTATTTTTGAGCAAAGTTGCGATTATTACTTTCAAAAAACTCAAAACACAAAAAAGAATCAAATTACAAACAAGAAAAGTAAGGAGGTGCGCATGCAAATTAGTAAACTGCTACAAGATGAGCCAGTAGCTAGTAAAAACTTGGAATGTTACCGCGAGCGCGGCTACACCAACGAAGATTTACTGCCAAAGCCGCAAGAAAAACGCACAATGAGCGCTCTTAATTTCTGCACTTTGTGGATGCAGTCTGTACACAATATTCCTAATTATGCTGCAGTTGGCGCGTTCCTTTTAATGGGATACTCTCCAATTTACGTAATGATTGGTATCATGCTTGGCGCAATTCTTACAGCAATTGTCATGGTTGCTAACGGTGTTGTAGGTTCCAAATACGGCATACCGTTTTCTATGCATTTGCGCGCAACATACGGAAAAGCAGGCGCTCAACTACCAGGATTCCTCAGGGGAGTAGTTGCTGCAATATGCTGGTATGGAATTCAAACATATATAGGTGCGAAAGCTTTAGAGATTCTAGTTGGCAAAATTTGCCCTGAGTTTCTTACTTTTGGAAACAAAATACCATTTGTAGGTTCACACATACCTATTATTATTTCCTTCGCAATATTTTGGTTGCTTAATTTGGCGATTGGTTTAGGCGGAGGAAAAACTCTTAATAAGCTAACTGTAGTATTAAGCCCACTTATTTACGTTGTTTTTGGTTGCATGAGCGTATGGGCTATTAGCTGTGCTGGTGGATTATCTGCAATCATGCAATATCATGCTACTGTTCAAGCGCCAACTAATTACGGTCTTGGGCTTTTCATGATGATGGTTGTAAATTCTGTACTGGGCGTTTGGGCTGCTCCTGCCGTTTCTATTGCTGATTTTACGCAAAACGCAAAGTCAACTATGGCTCAACTAAAAGGTCAAATTGCCAGCTTCTTGCTAAGTTACGCGCTTTTTGCTTTTACAAGCGTAGTTATTTTAGTGGGCGGATCGCTTTTTTACCATGAAACTATTACAGATGTTCTTGTTATCATAAACAAGTGGGATAATCTTCCTGCAATTGCAATAGCTACTGGGTTGCTTCTACTTACTACAGTTTGCACAAATGCTACTGGCAATATTGTTCCTGCAGCATACCAGCTAACTGCTTTAGCTCCGCGATTTGTAAATTATAAGCGTGGCGTAGTTATTGCAGCTCTTGTAAGCACTGTGTTAATGCCGTGGAAGTTTATGGCTAATATTACAGGCTTCTTGAATCTTATTGGTATGCTTTTAGGCCCTATTGCAGGTGTTCTACTTGCCGACTATTACGTAGTAAAGCGCACACATATTGATCTTGATCAAATTTATTACGATACAAATAGCTCGTCAAAATCTGCTTATTCTGGAACTAACTGGATATCTTATACTGCTACGATACTTGGGCTTTTATTTGCTCTTTCCGGGCAGATAATTCCTCTACTTTCACCACTTACTCAAATCTCATGGATTGTGGGATGCGCTGTAGGATTCGTGTGTCAAATATTACTATCAAAAGTTTTTCAGCCAACAATGGCTAAAGAAAGGAAATAATATGAACTACGATGTAGTAATCACAAATGGTTTGGTTGTATTCGATAATGAAGCAACTAAAGCCGATATAGCAATTAAAGACGGCAAGTTTGCTGCTTTTGGAAGCAACTTTACAGCCGATAAAACTATTGATGCAACTGATTTAATAGTTGTTCCTGGAAAAGTTGATTCTCACGTTCATATTAACGCTCCAGGCGGCGGCGTTCGCGACGATTGGGAAGGTTTTGTAACAGCAACTTCTGCCGGCGCAAAAGGCGGTATTACTACAATGCTGCAAATGCCTTGCAATCAAATTCCTGCAACTACTGATGGAAAATCATTTGAAGCAGTGCTTAAAGAAGCCGACGGAAAGCTCAAGGTTGATGTTGGTCAAACTGGTGGCTTGGAACCACAAAACCTCAATGGCGGAATATGCGAGCAAGATAAGCAGGGTGTCGTTAATTACAAAGCATTCCTCGGCACTACTGGCGACAAGGATTTGCAAGTTGATTTGTATAATTGCGACGATTATTCCCTCTACACCGGTATGCAGCAGATTGCAAAAACCGGCAAAATTTTGATTATGCATTGCGAAAATGCTCCTATTACAGACCAGCTTGGAAAGAAAGCTCATCAAATGGGAGCTAGAAAGCTTTCTGAGTTCGTAGCAACCAGACCTGTTTTCACTGAAGTTGAAGCGATTGAACGCGCTTGTCTTTTTGCTAAAGAAACTGGATGCAGAATTCATATTGTTCATGTTTCTTCACCAGAAGGTGCTCAAGCTGTTGCTGACGCTCGTAAGAATGGCGTAGACGTAAGCTGCGAAACTTGCAACCATTACCTATATTTCGACACTTCTGAGCTTGACGAAATTGGAAATATCGCTAAGTGCACTCCGCCAATTCGTGACAAGGAAAACCAGAATGGCTTGTGGGAAAAGGTTTTTGACGGTTCTATTAACTTCATTGTTTCCGACCATTCGCCAGCTCCTTTGAGTTTGAAGCAAACTGATGATGCTTTCACAGCTTGGGGTGGTATTGGTAGCGTTCAAAACGATGTTGATGTGTTCTTTGATGAAGCTGTGCAAAAGCGCGGAATGTCATTAACTCAATTTGTGGCATTGAATTCTAGCAATTCTGCAAAACGCTTCGATTTGAAAGGAAAAGGCAGCATACGTTTGGGTTACGACGCAGATCTTGCATTCATTAAGCCAAACGCTCCTTATGTTCTTAAAGCTGAAGACCTTGAGTATCGAAACAAGTTCAGCCCATACGTTGGTCGCACTATTGGCTGCCAGGTGGTAAGAACTTTGCTTCGCGGCGAAGAAATTTACAGCCAAGAAAATGGCGTTTGCAAAGGCTTCAAGGGCAAGTTTATTCTTCATCCAGCTAAGGATTAGGTAGAATCTTTAAACGTAATATTTAAAACTTAAAGCATATTCTACAGAAAGGAGGTAAGTGTGCTGAAACTTAATCACGATACTGTGGATTATGTTGAGAACGAGAATTTACTTGAACTACTTAAGCGCGAAGGTTACGACAGTACTTTTGTTGCAATAGAAGTTGATGGTGAATTAGTAAAACGCAAAGATTTTGAAACTTTCATAGTTAAAGATAACGCAAAAATTGAAGTATTTAGCATTATGGGAGGAGGATGAATGGAAAGTGACGATATTCGCGCAAAAGTTCTTAAACGTCAGCTAAAGGAAGATAATGATTTGTTTGCTCAACAATCAGTTTCAATACTTGGCTGCGGCGGTTTGGGATCAAACATTGCGTTGATGCTTGCGCGAGCCGGCGTAAAAAAGTTGTACATTTACGATTTTGACAGTATCGAGTATTCGAATTTAAACCGTCAAAATTATACGATTAACGAAATTGGACAACACAAAGTATCTGCTACTAAAGCGCGGCTTAATGAAACTTTGCCGTACGTTGAAGTAGAAGCTTTCGTGCAAAAAGTTACGCCGGAATCGTTAGATGAGATTGCTGAGCGCTCCGACTTGTTTATTGAAGCATTCGACAATCGCGAATCGAAAGCAATGGTTCTTGACTATTTCATGAATCATCCTAACAAATATGTTATTACCGCTTCTGGCTTATCTGGACTAGGAGATATTAAGAACGTAAAAATTAAGCATCTTTCAAACGTGTGCTTAGTAGGTGATTTTAAGTCTTCTCCTGAAGAAGGCTTGTATTTGCCTTATGTTTCGATTATCGCAAGTTTAGAAGCGTTAGAAGCGTTGAAATGGATAAAAAATGGAGGAAATTATGGAGAATGAAGATTATTTAGAATTAGGTGGTAAGAAGTTTACTTCTCGATACATTTTGGGTTCTGGAAAGTATTCTGAGGAGCTTATTGATGCCGCAGTAAATAGTGCTAAAGCTGAAATGATTACTGTAGCAATTCGCTATAGCGAGAAAGCTGCAGGAATTTTAAAGCATATTCCAGAAGGCGTTACCATTTTGCCTAATACTAGCGGATGCGTAACTGTAGAGGAAGCAGTTAACACTGCACATATTGCTCGCGAAATGGGTTGCGGAAACTTCATCAAGCTTGAGATTATTCCTGATCGCAAGTATTTGTTGCCAAACAATGAAGCTACTTTGCAAGCAACAAAGATTTTGGCTGACGAAGGTTTTACTGTTCTTCCTTACATGTATCCAGATTTGTACTTTGCTAAGGCAATGCGCGACGCTGGAGCTGCCGCAATTATGCCTCTCGGCTCTTTGATTGGCTCTAACAAGGGTCTTGAAACTAAGAAGTTTATTCAGCTTATTATCGACGAAATCGATCTTCCTGTTATTGTCGATGCCGGCATTGGCGTTCCAAGCCAGGCTGCTGAAGCAATGGAAATGGGTGCTGCAGCTGTAATGGCAAATACTGGAGTTGCTACTGCAAACGATATTGTGCTTATGGCTAAAGCATTCAAGCTTGGTATTGAAGCAGGCCGCGCAGCTTATCTTGCAGGCCCTGGTCGAGTGCTTGAAAAGGGTGCAACACCATCTTCTCCAAAGCGCGATGACGAAAGCAAGTAAGCAAACAAATAAAATAAGTCTTCAACTTAAAACACTGAAAATCTGAAACAAGTAAGCCTTACAAGTGCAGCCAGTACTTGTAAGGCTTGCGACATACCTAATTTGCACTTTTTATGAAAATGATATAAGGTATTCACTTGTTTGCGGACATAGCTTAGTTGGTAAAGCGCAACCTTGCCAAGGTTGAGACCGCGGGTTCGAGTCCCGTTGTCCGCTCCATTTGAAAATAAAATATCCACAATTCTGCAACATTCACACATCGAACATGCGTTTCCTATATACTACTTATATACTGAACTATGATGTGACGAGTGCAGTCAGCGCACAAGATTAAATGCTGAATGCTTACGAACGCAACTTGCATTATGTCAACGACTTGAAAGAATGGGGATTATGGCTGAAGACGTGCAATCTACCGAGCAGACACACTCTAAAGAAGATCGTATGTCAATCATGTCAGACGCTATTGATTCCTTATGGCAACAAGGCGAAATTACTTCCATTCCTACTTTTTCTAAACACCGTATTTTTTGTGATTTTCCAGGACTTCCAGCAAATACCCAACTAGCTTGGTTTAAAATCCCTGGGAAACTATTTGGAATTGCGCTAGGTTTATGCAAAGATGATGGAAAACATTTTCGTCAACTTGCAATCGCAGACAAAGATGGGAGAGTTTACACAGGAGATAAAGTAACTCCTGTAGAAGCAATTGAGCGCATACCACAATTGTCATTTATTGAGCAAGGGTCTTTTAATCTATATAACAAAACTAGATTCTATGGATCTAAGCAAATACAAGCATCACATAACTTTACAAAACAACTACAAAACGTATTTAAAAATTTACGAAAAAAGAAAGTAAATAAGAATACTTCAAGCTCATACGCAAAACAAAACATTAACGATAAGCCTTTTGTCTATGGCGATGTTGTTATGCAAGTTTCTTTAGATGATGGCTTACATCAAGTTGCTTCATGGATCTGCTTAAACAATGGAAAGCATAAAAAATATACTATCGAAGGCACACGCGTATCGTTGAGTGACGATTTTAGATGCAATCTTTCATATGAAGACGCTATTGCTACAGTATTTTTTGCGACTTTTTTTGTGCCAGATTTACACCAATCATTAGTTGGTTTTGGATATTTTCACGTATTACACCGCTTGCATACAGAAGCTCCTCTTGGCGCAATAAGAAGAAGCGTTTCCGATATTAAAACTGCGCGCAAAGAAGGTTTTAGAGTTTCCGGTTTGGAAGAATACTACGAACGCGTCATGCGCGACGTTGGAGCATTAGAGCAAACTCACAGTCTAGAAGCAGTCCATGCAGCGGAAAGATTACACTTACAACCTGCACAGAAAACTTCAGCACATTACTTGATTTGGGATGATTCATTAGAGCCTTCTGCAGCTTTGAAAGTGTTGCGCATTGAAGGTGCATTAAACAGACTACAAGCAATTTATCAATGCATTCAAGCAAACGCATCGCAAGGTGGTAAAAGTTTAGAAGATAATATTACTTGCGAGCGCATTTGTGCTATCGATAACTCATTTATTGAAGATCCAGCTTTTATTGCTAGCGAAGATTTAGGAATGCAAAGTTTCGGAGATCCTACGCAAGATGACTGTATTCGCCCATTAATGCATTTATGGCGCAAAGCTCGCAAGTGCCAACAGTCTGCATCGTATTTAAAACAGACTGAAGCAGGAGAGTGGTTGTATCGCCAATCTTTAGCTGAACTTATTCGTAGCTTGTATTTACCGTTCCGTTTTGATGCAGATTTTCGCTCTAATTTAGGAGATGGGAAAGTTGCATTAGCTTTTACAGCAACAGGATCATCACTAATGCCAAGAAGTATCTACGATACTCATAAAAATAAGTGGCATGAGTATAGCGATAGCGAAAAGTCCAATATTTCAGTAAATTACAATTTGAGAATTGGAATTATGCTTGCAACTCTCGCTTTTGGTATTAGCGATAAAATACAGCAAGTTTCTATTAGACTTGACTCTATAGGTTTAGAAGAAATGGTTGCTGCACAAGATAGCGCTATTAGCAATCTACTAAATCGTACGCTAAGAGCACTAAATAGAATTGATAACAATAGTACGACGCACGAAAAAGGTGAGCCAAAAGATGGAGACATTCATGGCGACCCTTCTAAGTTGCAAGATTTGCAACACCTACCGTTTGCTGATGTTGTAGAAGCTGCGCAATCATTAGTAGATGAGCATAGCGATGATTTAACAAGCGCGATGGCAGCCGGAAACAATGAAAACAACGCAAATAACACAAATCCTTTAGCAGCATTTAGCGAACCGCCAGAAGTGCGAACTTTAATGACCGTCACTTTCGAACGTGACAATTTCGTAAAACATATTCGCTCGCACGGATTACGAAATCCTATAGAATTCTACAAAAAATCTAACGCGCGTATAAGCTTAAACGAAAATTGCAAGCTTAACACTGTAGAACCATCATTCGATTTGCATGACACTTGCTTCTCGCCTAACGGTGCACAGGAAGAGCCAGAGTTTTCAGACACACTATTTAACGAAGAACAAGAAGAAATACTCGGAACAGAACATGCTAAAGGTCTTTCTATACAACGAGAAGACTTGCTACAGCAAGCAGTCGCCGATTTTCATCATATTGCTTCACAACCATTGCTAACAACAGCTGAAAAAGCTCGTGAAGCAATGAATATCATCGAACAAATTGGCGACCCAGAGCTTAACAACCAAGCAGATATAGTAACTCGTTCACTTATTGACGAAACTACAATACCGGAACTTCATTTCAAAGCATCTCAAAATATAAGAGATATGCGCATACACGCCCAAGAACAACTCATAGAGGGCGACATTAAACAAGCATTAGAATCTTATGAGAACAATATTGCAAAATTTGACACCATGTTCACAATAGATAATGCTGTGCCACGTTACTTTAATTCATATGCAGAACGAGTAGTGTACAACCGCTTATTCGCAACACCAGACGAGCAAACACTACTTATTCCAGACGGATTATTCTACGCCCACATGGAATTAGCAGATTTGCTCTCACAACTACATCAATATGATGCGGCGTTAAAACATTTAAACACAATGGTTTCATACGCTCCAACATACGCATTATCGCATTTGCGACTTGCAGCAGCATTATCGCAACAAGAAGATTGGACGTCAACAGTAGCAGCATGTCTAAACGCACTTCGAGTCGCATTAGACAAAGACGACGCAGCATTCGCATACTATAGATTAGCTTATGCAGCTTGGATGCAAGACAAGTTCACTCTGGCAGCAAGCGCTTACCGAATGGCAGACTATTTAGCTCCAGGAAGAATAGAACCGCTACAAATGGAACTAGAAGAATTATTATCACGAATGCGCTCGCAGTGTTATAAAGCTCCTACTAGTATGGATGATGTTAGACATTGCTTTATGAGTGACGATATTCCTGTCTGGCCTAATATTGAAGCAAATCATATTATTGGAAAAGCCGCAAAGCTAACTGTTGACGATGGAATGTTTGTAATTGCAAGAACTTTGTGCGTAGCGCATATTCGAATGTCACTGAATGACGATTGTGAAGGTGCAGTACAATCACAGTTCTTACGTTCATTAAATGCGTAAATGGTAAGTGACATAATCTATATAAAGCAACAGCTGATTTGAAGGGGGTTTCATGAGTATGGCTCACGATGATATCGAGTCAAAAAACGCACAATGGACTCTTTTTGACGATTTTGACGAGCAAAATGAGACTCATGAAAATACGCAAAAAACAGATACGTGGATTGCTCAACTTCAGCCAACAGACACTGATGCGTTGGCTCTTGGAAACTTGCAGCCAGCGACGCTTACTATAGAGCAAGCTGCGAAACTTTGGGCAAAATTGGCAGCTTGGGCACAATCTGATCAAATTGCTTATTACGTAGAAGATTCTCCGACTAGTTCAGACGCAGCATATGATGCAAGAATGCGAGCGCTAAGCGCTTTAGAAGCTGCCTTCCCAACTTTAGATACTCCTCAATCTCCAACACATCGCGTAGGTGGAACTTTTTCTAACGATTTTACTTCTGTAAAGCATCCGTCTCGAATGATGAGTTTGGATGACGTATTTTCAATTGAAGAATTACATGATTGGTATAACAGCGTAATTCGCGATTTACAATGGGATGAGTCTAAGCCTCTTCCTATGACTTGCGAAGTAAAAATTGATGGTCTTGCTTTAAATCTTATTTATCGCAACGGTACTCTTGAACAAGGTCTTACTAGAGGCGATGGCGTAACTGGCGAGGATATTACATTAAACGTAAGAACGATTGAAGCAATACCAACACAGCTTCATTCTGATAATCCTGACGATATTCCTGAGTTCGTGGAAATTCGTGGCGAAGTTTTTATGAAATGGGAAGACTTTAGAAAATTAAATGATGAACAAGAAAATGCTGGACGAGTTGCTTTTGCAAACCCTCGTAACGCTGCAGCCGGCTCTTTGCGCCAAAAAGACCCACGAATTACAGCCACGCGTCGATTAAGCTTTTTTGCACACGGACTAGGTGAGCTTCGTTGGAAAGAAAATACAAACCATAACAATAGTGAAACAAAATTTAATCAGTCTGACGCATATAAGCTCTATCAACAGTGGGGAATACCTGTTTCTCCGTACACAAGAAAAGTCACAAATTTTTCTGAAATAGAAGAAATGATTGACTATTACGGAAAGCATAGAGCAAATATTTTGCACGCTTTAGACGGCATAGTTGTAAAAGTTGATGACAGAGCATTACAGCATCAACTAGGAGCTACTTCTAGAGCTCCACGATGGGCTATTGCATACAAGTATCCTCCTGAAGAAGTTAATACTTATTTGAAGGATATTATTGTCCAGGTTGGAAGAACTGGAAGAGTAACTCCTGTAGCTGTTCTTGAACCTGTTACTGTAGCAGGATCGACAATTTCTCGCACAACTCTTCATAATGCTTACGAAGTTGAACATAAAGGCGTGCTAATTGGCGATACTGTCGTAGTTCGTAAAGCTGGGGATGTTATTCCAGAATTAGTCGGACCGGTACTTAAAGCTAGGGAAGGGCGAGAAAATGAACTTAGAAAGTTTGTTATGCCAGAATACTGCCCATCTTGTGGAACTAAGCTAGCTCCTGCAAAAGAGGGAGATAAAGACATTCGTTGCCCAAATGTAGAAAACTGCCCAGCTCAACTTACAGAACGAATAATTCACTTGGCTTCCAGACAAGCTTTTGATATTGAAAATTTGGGCGATAACGCTGCGCTAGCTCTTACAAATCCTGAGGATTGCAGACCTACAACTGCAGAAGTTTACTGCCCAGATATGGATAAAATTATAATTCAGCGAGGCGCAACTCAACAACCATATATACCGTCACCAGATTTAACGCTACCTGAACCACAAACTCCAGTACTTAGAAATGAAGCTGGATTATTTAGTATTACTGCCGACGATTTGCAAAATGTAATGGTTTGGAAAGAAATTCCTCTTGTTGAAGAGTGGAAAGAAGTTAGTAAAGACGGTAGCTTTAAAAAGCGTACACGCAAAATAGGCGGATCTGGTCTTTGGCATCAAGTTAGAGCATTTTGGACTCGCACAATCGAAGCAAAGTTATCTACAAATTACGAAGCAGAAGGAACTCCCGAAAAAACTACTTCACCAAACGAACAATGGGATCCTCAATATCCTAAATTCCAAGTTCCAATTGACGCTAAAGTGGTACTTTGGAAAAATAAGCGCATTACTAGAAATGCTAAAACTAGCGACAACGCTAAAGAAACAATAAATGTGCCATGGTATACAAGACCTTCTGAAACTACTCGTAGTATGCTTGAAGAAATAGCTCAAAAAGGCAAGAATGCAGCACTGTGGCGAGTTTTGGTTGCTTTATCTATTCGTAGACTAGGTCCACCAACTGCACGTCTTATAGCGGCAAATTTTGGATCTTTAGACAATATTTCCAAAGCATCTATTGAAGAACTTACACAAATTGATGGAGTTGGTCCTGAAATTGCGCAAGCAGTATACAACTGGTTCCAACAAGCTAAAGACCCTGCTAATTGGCAATTTGAAGTATTAAAATCGTGGCAAGAAGCAGGTGTAGTAGGGAAAGTTGAAGCATCATCTTTCGCTCAAACATTAGTAGGTAAAACAATAGTTGTTACAGGATCTTTGCAAGGATTTACAAGAGACAGCGCAAAAGAAGCTATAGTCTCAAGAGGCGGCAAAGCATCAGGATCAGTAAGCAAGAACACATATTGCGTTATTCTAGGCGAAAATGCAGGATCCAAGGCAACTAAAGCGCAAGAACTTGGCATCCCTATGCTTAACGAACAACAGTTTAATACTCTTTTAAAAACTGGGAACTTAGAAGAAATACTACAAATTGCAAATAATACTGTTCCAAATCTCATTGCTGAGGAATCATAACGGATGAATACAAGTGAACTCGAAAAACAAGTTTACGATTTGCTGGGTAGCGTTATTGATCCAGAATTAGGTCGCTCTGTTACCGAATTAAATATGGTAACCGGAGTGCATGTGATAAAGAAAGCTGAAACCATTGATACAACAAAGTTTGCTTATGATGTAGAGATAAATCTTGAACTTACTGTGCCAAATTGCCCTCTTGCGGAAGTAATTACAGGACGAGTTCAAGAAGCTATATCTAAATATCCTCAAGCAATACTCATACCGCACGTTAACGCTACTGCAATGAGTAAAACTAAATTAGAAAAGTTGGTTGCAGATTTAAAAGCTGAACGCAAAGAAAATCCATTTAATAAAGCTGGCACTCGCACGAGAATTTTTGCTATAGCTTCTGGGAAAGGCGGAGTTGGAAAATCTTCTATAACTGCTAATTTAGCTGCAACTTTTGCAGCATTAGGTTACGATACTGCAGCTATTGACGCCGATATTTACGGCTTTTCTTTACCGCGAATGTTTGGAGTTAATTCTCAACCAACAAATTTAAACGGAATGCTTATGCCTGTAGTTGCTTGGGGAGTAAAGCTTATTTCTATTGGAATGTTTGCTGGAACTGATCGTGCTATTTTGTGGAGAGGACCACGATTACAACGTTCTTTAGAGCAGTTTCTTTCAGATGTTTGGTGGGGCAACCCTGATGTTTTACTTCTTGATTTAGCTCCAGGCACAGGAGATATGGCATTAGCTGTAGCGCAATCCTTACCAAACGTAGAGCTTGTTGTAGTAACAACTCCACAGCCTAGCGCATCAGATGTAGCAGTTAGGTCAGGTCTTATGGCTTTGCAAATTCCTGTAAAAGTTCGCGGAGTTGTTGAGAACATGAGCTGGTTTGAAAATAACGGCGAGCGCTTAGAATTATTTGGTTCAGGAGGAGGAAGGAGAGTAAGCGAACAACTTTGTAACGCTCTTGACACTAATGTGCCTCTTTTAGCTCAACTTCCTTTAGATCCTGTGCTTAGAGAAACTGGTGAAGCAGGGAGACCTGCTGTTCTAACCGAAGATGGAAAATTGGCAGATTCTAATTTAGCTAATACTTTTATTCATTTAGCTAAATCTTTAATAAAAAACTCTTAAAGCAAATAAAGCTTAAAATACAGCCGAAAAAATAAGTATGGGGTTGCTTAAAATCAAGCGACCCCATACTTTTAGTTGGTTATAAAACTAATTATTTAACAGCGTTCAACCACTGCTCTTTAGTAGCCTTTTCAGCTTCCAACTTAGCTTTACGCTTATTATCGGTTTCCTTAGCAATAGCAGCGTTAAGCTCTTCTAGTTGTGCTTCCAACTGTAAAGCAAAACTGGACTTACGAGCGTTAGCTTCAGGATCAGCCTCACGCCAAGCAGCTTCTTCAACAGCCTTAATCTTTTTATCAACGTCGTTTAAGCGAGACTCAATACGACGCATATCTTCACGAGGAACGAAACCAATAGCATCCCATTCTTCCTGAATCTGAGACAAAGCCTTACGAGCTTTCTTAGCAGCTTCTTCATTTTCTACTGGCAACAAAGCCTCTGCTTTTACGAGCAAAGCTTCCTTCTTAGCAAGATTTTCGTGTTCTCCAGCATTAACCTTTTCACGGTCATTTTGACGAGCATGATAGAAAGCATCAGCAGCTTCGCGGAACTTAGCCCACAAAGCATCATCGTGCTGGCGGCCAGCATTGCCAGCTTTCTTCCAACGATCCATCAAAGCATTGAACTTCATAGAAGTTTCACGCCAATCTTTTGAATCTTTTAAGCTTTCAGCTTCTGCAATAATAGCTTCCTTAAGCTGCTTAGCAGTATTACGCACGTGCTCACGTTCTTTAACCCAAGAATTGCGAGCCTGAGAGAATGCAGAACGAGCCTTTGAAAAACGCTGCCACAAAGCATCGGCATCAGACTTATTCAAGTGAATAGTAGTACGCTGATGCTCCTGCCATTCGTCAAATAAAGCACGTAGCTTATCGTTTAATTCACGCCAATTAGTAGATTCATTCATTTGCGCTACTAACAATTCTGCACGTTCTACAATATTTGTACGCTCTTTCAAAGCTTTTTCCAGAGCTTCTTTTCGAGCTTTAGCGATTGCTTCCTTCTTTTCATTACCTTTTGCAGTCAATTCGGCGTGTCGCGCACGTAAAGCAGCAATATCGCCTACGGCAGCAGGATTTTCCAATTCAGCTTTCAAAGTATTAAGCGTTTCGTCAATTTCTTTTGCTTTTACATTGGAAGCTTCTAAGCGCTTAGCAAAAAGATCAAGCTTAATCTTCAAATCAAGATAACGGTGAATATAGAAAGTCAACGCTTCTTCAGGAGTGCCAGTGGAGTATTGACCAACCTCACGCTCAGCACCGTTTTCAGTAACGTAAACAGTGCCATTTTCATCAACACGGCCAAAAGTTTTTGCGGCTTTAATATCCTCTTCACTATAAGAAATGGTTGGTGCTTGAGCAACAACACGAGTCTTATGCGCGAAGCTTGCTGGAGATGGAGCAACTGGCTTTGGCGCGGTAGTAGTTTTAGTAGTTTCTTCAGGTTTAGTCTGTTCGGTCACGGGACGACTCCTTACAGCAGATGCACGGTAACATTGTTACGAATAAGTATGACGGTAAGCCATGATTTTTCCGCAACACCACCTATTATAGTGGACATGGTACAAGGCTCATCAATATCGGGTTTCCCTGAATGGCTTCCTAGTGAACGCGCTGTTGAACAGCAAGTAATTGACACACTAAGAGAAGTGTTTGAACTCAACGGTTTTATTGGAATTGAAACGCGTGCAGTAGAACAGGGTTCAAGCTTATTAAAAAAAGGCGAAACCAGTAAAGAAATTTATTTATTATCGCGTTTACAAGAAGTTGGTCACGAATCCGACACTCCTGTAGAAGAACGCATTGGTTTACATTTCGATTTAACAGTTCCACTCAGCCGTTACGTCGTTGAGCATACTGGTGATTTGACGTTCCCATTTAAGCGCTGGCAAATGCAAAAAGTTTGGCGAGGGGAGCGTCCACAAGAAGGTCGTTTCCGTGAGTTTGTTCAAGCAGATATCGATGTCGTAGGAAATGGCGAATTACCTTCACACTACGAAGTTGAACTTCCACTTGTCATGGTTGAAGCTCTTGAGCGTTTACGTAAGTTCGGTCTTCCTAAGGCAACTGTTCATGCTAACAATCGAAAGCTTTCTGAAGGTTTTTATCGCGGTATTGGATTAAGCGATATCGAGGGAGTTCTTCGAGAAATCGATAAGCTAGACAAAATTGGCGCTGAAGAAGTATCCAAGCTTTTGGTAAAAGAATGCGGCGCTACGGCTTCTCAAGCTGATGCATGCTTAGAATTAGCTGAACTTACTGCCGAAACAGGAGATGAGTTGAAGTCTCGTTTCGACGAATTATGCGATAAGCATAATATTTCTCGAAGTGATGATAACGAGTCTTACGTTTTAGCTTCTCAAGGTGTTGAAACTCTTGCGATGATTGTAGACGAAGCAGCACGTATTCGCCCAGGCGCTGTTGTTGCTGATTTGAAGATTGCTCGTGGACTTGACTACTATACTGGTTCTGTTTACGAAACTTTCCTTGATAATGCAGCATCTCTTGGTTCAATTTGCTCTGGTGGACGTTACGATAATTTAGTTTCACAGGGCAAGAAGAAGTATCCAGGCGTAGGACTTTCAATTGGCATGTCTCGACTGCTTTCTTATATGCTTCACACTGCAGGAGCTACTGTTTCTCGAGTTTCTCCTGCTGCAGTACTTGTTGCAGTGTGGAATGAAGAAGATCGTCCTGCATGCAATGCTATTGCTAAAACTTTACGAGATCGAGGCATTGCAGCAGATGTTGCTCCTAGCGCAGCAAAGCTTGGTAAGCAAATAAAATATGCTGACAAGCTCGGCATTCCTTATGTGTGGTTCCCTGCTGATAGCACTGAATCAAAGTCATCTCACGATGAAGTAAAAAATATTATTACTGGCGAACAGGAAACCGCGGATGCCACGTCTTGGCAACCGGATACTGTTTATGCCCGGCAGACAGTTTCTTGCGCTAAATAATGTTCTTGCAAATTTGCTTGAATATTGTGCGCAAAATCATGTCAATAGAAACAAATGAATATATCAATTAGATTGTAGAGGAAGTGGACTTATGAGCCAGACGGCGTATCGCACACATCATGCCGTTGAAGTGACTGAAGAATTAGTCGGGCAAAAAGTAACCATCGCTGGTTGGGTTGATCGTCGCCGCGATCATGGTGGAGTTGCCTTTGTTGATGTCCGTGATAACACAGGCTTAGTGCAAGTTGTTATTTACGATGAAGAAACTGCACGACCATTGCGTAGTGAATTCGTTGTGCAAGTGACCGGCGAAGTTCGCTTGCGTCCAGATGGCAACGAAAACGATCATTTAGCAACCGGTAAAATTGAGATTGTTGCTCAAACTGTTACTATTCTCGCAAAGTCAGACGCTTTGCCATTCCAGGTTTCAACAGCTTTGGAAAACGAGTCCGAGAACAAGCTTCCAAGCGAAGATGTTCGTTTGAAGTATCGCTACCTTGATTTGCGTCGCCCATCTATGCAACGCAATTTGAAGCTTCGCTCTGATATGGCTAAGGCTGCTCGTCACGCTTTGGAAGATATGAACTTTACTGAAGTTGAAACACCAACTTTCATTAAGTCAACTCCTGAAGGTGCTCGCGACTTCGTTGTTCCAGCACGATTGGTTCCAGGCTCTTGGTACGCACTTCCACAGTCTCCTCAGCTTCTAAAGCAGTTGCTCATGGTTTCTGGCGTTGAACGCTACTACCAGCTTGCTCGCTGCTATCGCGACGAAGACTTCCGTGCAGATCGTCAGCCTGAGTTCACTCAGCTTGATATGGAAATGAGCTTTGCAAGCCAGGAAGATGTTATGGCCATGGCAGAGCGCGTTATTGCTGCTATTTGGAAGGAAGCCGGTCACGAGATTACTCTTCCTTTGCCTCGTATTACTTGGCAGGAAGCTATGGATAGGTACGGTTCCGACAAGCCAGATTTGCGTTTTGGAAACCCACTTATTGAGTTGACTGACTACTTTAAGAACACTCCATTCCGCGTGTTCCAAGCTTCATACGTTGGCGCTGTGCTCTTTAAGGGCGGTGCTGCAACTCCTCGCCGTCAGTTTGACGCTTGGCAGGATTGGGCTAAGCAGCGTGGAGCTAAGGGATTGGCTTACGTTGTGTTTGGTGAAGATGGCGAGTTAAAGGGTCCTGTTGCTAAGAATCTTAGTGAAGAAGAGCGCGCAGGTCTTAAGGAAGCTGTTGGAGCAGAAGATGGCGATGCAGTGTTCTTCGCAGCAGGCTCCCGCGAGTCTTCGCAGCTTTTGCTCGGCGCAGTGCGCGTTGAACTTGCTAGCCGCGCAGGATTGCTTCACCCAGATGAGTTTGCTTTCACTTGGGTTGTTGACTTCCCACTGTTCAAGCGCACTGATGATCCAGATGATGACGACGTTGCTGTTGGCCACTCAAAGTGGACTTCTATGCACCATCCGTTTACAATGCCATCTGCTGATTGGATCGATAAGTTTGATAAAGATCCAGAGCACGCTATGAGCGATTCTTACGATATCGTGTGCAACGGTAACGAAATGGGCGGCGGATCCGTTCGTATTCACCGCGACGATATTCAAGATCGTGTGCTTAACGTTCTTGGAATCGATAAGGCTGAAGCTGACGAAAAGTTCGGCTTCTTGCTTGAAGCTTTCAAGTATGGTGCTCCACCTCACGCTGGTATTGCTTTGGGTTGGGATCGTACTGCTGCAATTTTGGCAGGCGCAAGCTCAATCCGCGACGTAATTGCATTCCCTAAGGCTGGCGGCGGTCGAGATCCTCTAACCGGCGCTCCTGCTCCAATTTCTGACGAGCAGCGTGCTGAAACTGGTGTTGATTACGATCCAGAAGAAGACGAGTAAATAAAAATACTTGTAAAAAATGTTATTGATAAGCCGTTGATTGTTGATTTTATGATCACAATCAACGGCTTTTTTGTAACGTAAGAGTTACAAAACGTAACGATAGTGATAAATAGCCGTAACACAGATTAGCTAAACTTCTTGTTATGGATAAGCAAGTATCAAAGTCAAATCCAAACGCCGAGGATATGACTAATCGCACTATTTCAGTGCAAAAAGCGGCAAATCCCCTCGTAGAACTAAGTCATGTCGAAAAGCATTATGGAAAACTTCATGTGCTTAAAGACATCAATCTGACCGTTAACAAAGGCGAAGTACTAGTTATTATCGGTCCATCTGGTTCTGGTAAATCGACAATGTGTCGCACAATTAACCGTCTCGAAACTATTGATTCAGGTGACATACGTATTGACGGTGAGCCACTTCCTCAAGAAGGAAAAGAACTTGCAGCTTTGCGAGCAGAAGTTGGTATGGTATTCCAGTCCTTTAATCTTTTCGCTAACAAGACTATTTTGGAAAATGTTATTCTTGCTCCAATGAAAGTGCGCCATATGGATCAGCAAAGTGCTGAATCTCTTGCTATGGAATTGCTTACTCGAGTCGGAGTTGATAATCAAGCAAATAAAATGCCTTCACAACTTTCCGGCGGTCAGCAGCAGCGTGTTGCAATTGCTCGAGCTCTTGCTATGCAGCCAAAAGTTATGCTTTTTGATGAACCTACATCTGCACTAGATCCGGAAATGGTTAATGAAGTTCTTGATGTCATGGTTGAACTTGCAAAAGAAGGCATGACTATGATTTGTGTTACCCACGAAATGGGATTTGCACGCAAGGCAGCTGACAGAATTGTATTTATGGCAGATGGTCAAATTCTTGAACAAGGCACTCCTGAAGAATTCTTTGAACATCCAAAAACTGATCGTGCAAAAGATTTCCTTTCCAAGATTCTTACGCATTAATCTGCTTTTTGTTTTATCTTTCAGTAAAATTCTGAAACTTTAAAACAGTTCTTATGAAGGGAAAAGATATGAAAATATTACAAAATCGCATTTTTCGTGCGATACTAGCGATGCTTTGTACCATATGTTGCGTTATGCCACTTACAGCGTGCGATCGTAGTGATGGTAAAAAAGTCATACGCATCGGTATTAAATTCGATCAGCCTGGTTTGGGTTTCAAAAAATCAGGAACTTACGTTGGATTCGACGTTGATGTTGCAAAGTATGTTGCTAAAAAGCTTGGCTATTCCGAAGATCAGATTGTGTGGAAAGAATCACCATCTAAACAACGCGAAACGATGCTCCAAAATGGCGATGTTGATATGATTGTAGCCTCATACTCTATTACGGATGCTCGTAAAAAAATGGTGACATTTGCAGGACCATATTTTATTGCTGGCCAGGATTTACTAGTTCGAAAAGATGAGCATAAAGTAAGCGGTCCAAATGATTTGGACGGAAAGCGTTTATGCTCAGTTTCAGGCTCAACATCTGCAATTGCTATTAAGGAGCGTTACTCTTCAAAGGTACAGCTTATGCAACAGCCTGGTTATGCAGAATGTGCAACTGCATTATTCTCAGGAATTGTAGATGCTGTAACTACCGACGACATTATTCTTGCTGGTTTAGCAACCGCTTCTCGAGGTCGTTTAAAGCTTGTAAACAAGCCATTTACCGCAGAATATTACGGAATTGGCATTAAAAAAGGAAATACAGGCTTAGCTAAGAAAATTAACACAGCCTTAAAAGACATGATTCGTAACGGATCATGGAAAAGAGCTCTAGACGACAATTTACGAGGCACTGGCTTTAAGCCAAACGCAAAGTATAATCCGCCAATTCCTCAAGAAGGAGAGAAGTAATATGCAAGATTTTATGCAGCTATTTACCTCCTACAATATTCCAGGAGCATTCTTGGTTAATATTGAAATAACTTTATGGAGTGTACTTTTTTCATCAATTATTGGCGTAATTCTTGTTACTATGCGCATTTGCCCTGTTTCATCATTACGCATGATTGCTACAGTTTATGTTGAATTGTTTAAAAACATGCCACTTACCATCATTATGGTTTTTATGGTTTTAGGCGTTTACGCTCAGCTTAAGATAGGATTCTCCTCAATTTTTGAAGTGAATTTCTTCTGGCTGGCAATTGCTGGATTGTCGCTTTATACTGCAGCATTTGTTTGCGAATCTTTGAGATCTGGTCTTAATACAGTGCCTGTTGGCCAAGCAGAAGCTTGCCGCGCTCTTGGATTAAATTTCTTCCAATCTGCAACACAAGTAATTCTTCCACAAACTTTCTGCGGTTCAGTAGCACCATTAGGTAATACTTTTATTGCTTTGCTTAAGAATTCTACAGTTGCTGCTGCAGCATCAGTTGCCACAGAGACTTCAACAATGATGAGCGAAATGATTGAGAAACATGCAGATTTGATTGTTCCAATCTTCTTAATTTTCGCTTGCGGATACATTATGCTCATCATTCCTATCGGCATTTTGACTACTTATTTGTCAAATAAACTTGCTGTGAGAAGGTGATAACAATGGCTAAACAACGTGAACAATCATTATTATTTGATGCTCCAGGTCCAAAAGCTCTTAAGAAAATTCGCATAGCTAATATTATTGCCGGTTGCATTTTTGTTATTTGCATTATTGCTATTCTCGTTCGTTTGAGCAATCCTCCAGAGGGAGAAAACCAACTTTCTTGGACACTTTGGAATCCTGCACTCGAATCTGAAGCCTGGGTTGATTTTTATCTTCCTGGATTATGGATGACACTAAAGGCATCGTTACTTGCAGTAGTTGGTTCTATTGTATTTGGCTTATTCTTCGGACTTTGCCGTTTACTACCTAATTTTATTATTCGTAGTATTTCCGCAATAGTAGTAGAATTTTGCCGTGCAGTACCAGTATTGATGCTTATGATTTTCTTGTGGAGAGCATTCGCACTTTCTGGTATGAAAGAATCATCATACTGGGCTGTTGTTTTGGCACTGATTATGTATAACGGTTCTGTTGTTGCAGAACTTGTTAGATCTGGTGTTGGCAACTTGCCAAACGGTCAAAGAGAAGCTTCGCTTGCATTAGGATTGAGCGAATACCAATCATTGACACAAATTGAAATGCCTCAAGCAATTATTGCTATGATGCCTGCAGCAGTAACTCAGCTTGTAGTTGTTTTGAAGGATACTGCACTTGGTTCAATTATTATGTACACTGATTTGCTTCAGGAATCGCGTCGACTCGGATCAATGTACTTTAATATTTTGCAAACATTAAGCGTTGCAGCAGTAATATATTTCCTTATTTGCTTGGCATTGTCTTGGTTTGCACAATGGTTGCCATCGCACTTGAAGAATCGAACTGCCGCTCCAACAGAACCAGAGCCTGTTGCTCCAATTGCTATTATGGATCCTTCTAATGTGAACCAAATAGCAGTTGCTAGCGAAGTTAAAGAGCTTCCTTATGGTGGTACTCCACGTAAGTATCACGTACATCATCGCGGTACAAACGCTTCTATTCACCATTGGCGTCACACTCGTTACTTGCAAGGCTATGACGAGCATCATCTAAAAACTGGAGATGAACCGGAAGAAAATGATGACAACAATGCAGAAAATAACTAAATTTCATATTTAGTGGTGTTTAGTAGCAAATTTCTCATAAGCGCAGTCAGTATTTATTATTGGCTGCGCTTATTATTTTCTATCTTGCAATTTCTAACTTTGGTAGAATCATAATAGTATTTCAAAATAACCGTTAAAAGCAATATTTGCACAGCGACGCACAAATCGCTAAACTATTAAGGTCACATGCATACGAGGAGGCTTTTACATGGATGACGCGTTTGAGTTGTCCGCTGCAAAGATGCGCGAACAAGGCATGAGCGAAATTGCTATTGAACAATTTAAACACTTATATAATGCTTGGAATTTAGATAAATCAGGGGATAAGCCTGCGGAGTTTATTCGCGAGAGCACGGTTGAGCCTATTAAAAGCGTTCCAACTTTCCACGAAATTTACGAAACTATTGATCACGACAAAGCTGTTAACGCATTCGCAAAAACTGCTTTTATTAAATTAAATGGCGGTTTGGGAACATCTATGGGCTTGTCTTGCGCAAAATCTTTACTACCAGTTCGTAGGCATAAAGCTCGCCAAATGCGCTTTATTGATATTATTATTGGACAAGTTCTTACAGCTCGTCAACGATTAGGAGTTAATCTTCCGCTTATTTTCATGAATTCTTTCCGCACGTCTCACGACACTTTGCAAGTACTAAAACGCAATCGCAAGTTTGTGCAAGACAATATTCCTGTAGAAATTATTCAACATCAAGAACCAAAATTAGTAGAGGAAACTGGAGAACCGGTTTCTCACAAGGAAGATCGATCTCTTGAATGGTGCCCTCCAGGTCACGGCGATATTTTTTCAACTCTGTGGGAATCTGATTTATTGCATACTCTTAAAGAAAATGGAATTGAGTATTTGTTTATTTCAAATTCTGACAATTTAGGTGCTAGACCGTCGCGCACTCTTGCTCAACATTTTGAAAATACTGGCGCACCTATCATGATTGAGGTTGCGAAGCGAACGCAAGCAGATCGTAAGGGCGGTCACATTGTTAGGGACGCGCAAACAGGAAGACTAATACTACGAGAAATGACACAGGTTCATCCTGAGGATCGTAGAAGCGCACAAAGCATTAAAAAACATCCATACTTCAACACAAATAATATTTGGGTTCGTGTAGATGCTCTAGAAAAAAAGTTAAAAGAGCACAAAGGAATTTTGCCTTTGCCTGTTATTTTTAATCACAAAACTGTTGACCCAACTGACGAAAGCAGCACACCAGTAGTGCAATTAGAAACAGCAATGGGCGCAATAGCTTCACTTTTTGATGACGCAATTTGCGTAGAAGTTGATCGCATGCGTTTCTTGCCTGTTAAAACAACCAATGACTTATTTATTATGCGATCAGATAGATTCCATCTTACTGATTCATATGAAATGGAAGATGGTAACTATATATTTCCTGATATTGATTTGGATCCACGTTATTACAAAAACATCAATGATTTCAACGAAAGATTCCCATATTCTGTTCCAGCTTTAGCTGCTGCAAAATCAGTAACTATTAGAGGGGATTGGACATTTGGAAATCAAGTTTCAATGTTTGCTGACGCTGTTTTAGAAGATACAGGAGAACCAAGTTATGTGCCGAACGGAGAATTCGTGGGACCGCAAGGAATTGAACCAGACTCTTGGGTTTAAAGCAGATTTCTTGCAAATATGCGATTTTTATTGATAGTAAATAAAATTATCTATAAAAAAGTTATATGGCGTGTCGCGAAAAAATGGCGTATTTTCAACGTTGTTGATGTTCGTGTGAATAAAAAATACATAATTATTAGAAGTTTTTTAAAAAATGTCCACACGTACCGCAAAACACCATTAAAATAGAAAAGGTGTGCGCAGTATTGCAACACAAGTTTTGCTGCATTTCGTAGTCGCTTGTATGCAAGGCGCATAAGTAAATTGATACAAACATGATACGTGAGGACTAATGGTAGAAGGAAGCAACGGAAGGCGACGTTTTTCCGACAAATGGGGCAAACACGAGTTAGATGTACTCGCTGTATTGTCTTCCGCATTCCCGCAATGGCTGACTTCGCGTCAAATTGCACAGCGCGTAAAGGCATATGCAGATTCGTACGGTGAGCTTGCAGATCAAGCAGCTAAAGCAGCATTCGCAAAACAATTCCAGCGAGATCGCGCAAAGCTTGCTGCTATGGGTATTGCAATCGAATCTAGGCAGCCAGAATATTCTTCAAAGTCCGAAGGTCAAGACTTTGCGTCTTATCGTTTGCAATTAGGCGATGAACCTCGCGTACGTTTACGTTTCGACCAATCTGAATTACCAGTTTTAGCTGCAGCAAATTATCTTGCTCGTTCAATGTCTATTTCTTCTCTTGATTCAGGTCAACACGAGCAACAGCGCACTTCTCGCACTGCTCCTAGAGTTCCACAAACTCCTATTCCTGGCTTAGGCTTGGATTCAATCGCACCTGGTCTTGGAACACAAATGCTACCTGATTCATTGGTAAAAGTTATTGATTCTCGCAGATTTGCCGCAACTGTGGATGTCGATGGTGAACATTTAAACGTTGCTTATACTGATGCTGACGACTTAGCGATGTTTGTGCTAGAACATCCTGGATCTAGCGTAGTAAGCCCTCAAGAAGCAGTTGATGCTTTCCATCGCCGTTTGCACGCAGCAGTTAATTTTGCTCAATGTGACGAAAATGAGCAAAAAGATGAAGAAGATGCTATACAAGAAGCGCAAAATATTGAAGAACAAAATAGCGACACTGATAAATCGCATACCAAAAAAGGCTCTTCATTCCAAACTGGAAGTGAAGTAGATCGTAGGCTTCGATTGATGCTTTTCTTGTCTGCTCATCTTGGAGAGGAATTCCCATTAGACGAGCTTGCTGAGCGTTTTATTGGTAGACCAAAAAGCGATGATGAACTCCGTCGATTTGTTACAATTCTTCACAAGGATATAAATACTCTTACTACTGTTTCTGACGATGGGGAAATGGCCGGAAGCCAATTCTTTGATATAGATTGGACTCTTCTTGAGAACGAGGGAATTGTTTCTGCTACTAATTCTCTAGGATTGGAAAGACTTGCTGGAATTTCGCAGCAATATTTGAGCATGCTTACTGCGTCTGCTAATTATTTGGCACATTCCTTGCTTTTGCCTATTGAGCAGCGCACACAAGCTGAATCCTTGTATAAACGTCTTCGCCGTCATGTTCTTCCTGGTCAAACTCCATGGCTGAGTTTAACAGGTTACGAAATTGAGCCTCGAAATTGTTCTATTGTTCGCAGTGCTATTAACTCTGAATCTTTGCTAGATATGGAATACACTGACGGGGCAGGACGTATTCGTCGCAAGATTGTTGCACCGTCGAAGATTTACGTTGATGAAGGCGTTTACTATGTTGCAGTGTGGACTGATGTAGAGCAGCAAACACCAGAAGATAAACGTGAATTTGTTGCTAAAGATACGACAATTAATAAAGCGAATGGATTGCCTCGCATTTGGCAAGTTCTTCGCGTAGCACGTATTGAACGTGCAGAAGTTGTAGAGCCTGTGTCTCAAGTTGAAATTCCAGATGTGCCAGTTAGCGAACTTCGCAAGTGGAGCTTTGATAACGGAACTGAGACTTGCTTCATTACCGACGAAACAGAATTGAACTTTTTGAAGAATCTTTCTGGAGCCACTATGGAAACTTGTGGCAGCGGAGTAAAAGTCCATCTTAATGTTTCTTCTGATTCATGGTTCGTTGCTTTTTGCATTGCTCACGCACGTCATATTACAGCTGTTGCTCCTGAAACATTGCGTAGTATGATTATTGCTCGCGCTCAACGTGAATTAAGCGTTAATCACGCTGATAATGCGAATACAGAGGAATAACAATGCCTTGGTGGATTTGGCTACTCATAACAGTTTTTATGCTGATCATGGTAGCGCTAGGAGTTGTTATTGTCGTTTTAAGCGCAATAAAAATAGCTAGGGTCTGCTTTGGCATTTCCGAAGACGTTTCTTCTAGATTCGAACGTTTGCATGAACCAAATAAAGAAGATAATGAAAATCCTCGAGATCCATTATTTACACTTCCTATTAAAGATGCAACGAATCGATATGAGCGAACGCACGCAAAAGTTATTGAGCGTCATCAAAAAATTCGCGAAAATCACCGTAAAATATGGCAGCATTGGGATAAAAAATCTCTTCGCGAAGAAGACATTCAGCTATAGCATATAAGAAAGCGACTAATACTTTTTATGTCTCATTTATCACATAAAAAAGACTGCAAAAATAAATCAAGCAATCCAACTGACTGCAATGAGAATGATGTAGTATTATCTCCTTCACAACGTTTCGCAGCTTTTAAAAATACAATGAAGCACGAGCGTTCAATGGCATCTAAATTTGAGCGTTCTTTGTCTTTTGAACTTGATGATTTTCAACTTGAAGCTATTGATGCACTAGAAAATGGCAATAATGTTTTAGTTGCTGCTCCTACTGGAGCTGGTAAAACTGTTGTTGCGGATTTTGCTGTATTTCTTGCGCAAAATCGTAATGTAAAAGCTTTTTACACAACGCCTATTAAAGCTTTAAGTAATCAAAAATATCACGATTTCTGCGAACAGTACGGCTCAGACAGAGTAGGGCTATTAACTGGCGATACTTCTGTAAATCCTGAAGCAGACATTGTTGTAATGACTACTGAAGTTTTAAGAAATATGCTTTACGAGCATTCGATTACGTTGCAATCTTTAGGGTTTGTCGTTCTTGACGAAATTCATTATCTTGCAGATAAATTCCGCGGAGCTGTGTGGGAAGAAGTTATTATTCACCTTCCAAAATCGGTGAAAATTATTGGGTTGTCTGCAACTGTTTCAAATGTTGAAGATTTTTCTGCATGGCTAGAATCAGTGCGTGGAGAAACTCATTTGGTTGTCGACGAACACAGACCCGTGCCTTTAGAAAGACATGTTGTTATTCAAGAGGATTCTGCAACTGAGCCTGAGTTACTCGATTTATACGACCATGACAATAATGGAAACGTAACTAAGCGCGTTAACCCTGCATTGACTAGGAAACTTAATGAATTTGAGTACCGCGCTCGTCGCCGTAAAGAATCTTACAGCGATAGCAAATACCGTTACAGAAAAGGTAAGAAGCACAGTGCTAACGGGGGAGTTGCACAGTTAGATAAATGCGCGAAACGACATACTCCTCGTCGCTGGGCTGTTATTGACGAATTAGATTACCTAGGAATGCTGCCAGGAATTTATTTTATATTCTCTCGTTCCGGTTGCGATCAAGCTGTTCAACAATGTTTAAACGCAGGATTAATACTTACATCTGATGAAGAAATGTACGAAATCCGTAAAATTGTTGACAGTATGGTTGCAAATCAACTTTCTAAAGAAGATTTACACGCTTTAAGCTTTGAGCGTTTTCGTTTTGCTCTCGAACAAGGATTTGCAGCACATCATGCAGGTATGATTGCGTTATTCCGTCACATTGTTGAAACTCTATTTGAACGCGGACTTATTAAAGTTGTTTTTGCAACAGAAACACTTGCTTTAGGCTTAAATATGCCAGCTCGAAGCGTTGTTGTAGAAAAGCTAGTAAAATTTGACGGTACTGGGCATGTACCTCTTACACCTGGAGAATTTACGCAACTTACAGGTCGTGCTGGAAGACGTGGAATTGACGATATTGGTTACGCAATTCTTGTAGATCATGCTGATTTTGTTCCTCAACAGGCTGCAGCGCTTTCTAGTAAACGCGTATACCCACTACATTCCAGCTTCGTTCCTACGTTTAATATGGCAGTTAATTTGCTGAACTCAAGCGATGCAGATACTGCTCGAACAACACTAGATCGTTCTTTTGCTCAATGGGAAGCTAATGCTTCTGCTGAACGTTTACATAATCGCATGAACGAACTTGAAACAGCTCTTAAAGGCTATGAAGAAGCATTCCACTGCGAACATGGGGATTTTGCTGAATTCTTACAATTACGTATGAAGCTTAAAGAAGCTCAACACGATCAACGCCGTAAACTGAAACATACTTTATTCCACACAGATGCAGAACGCACAGCAGCGTTTAAAGCGCTGGATGATGTTATTGCAAATCTTAGAGAAGCTGAGCGAACGCATCCGTGTGCAGGTTGTGCAGATATTCAACAACATTTGCGTTGGGGCTACCATTGGATTAGAGAACATAAGGAACTTGATCAAGTACGTGAACGCTACGAATCTCGTACTGGTTCTGTTGCTAGAACTTTTGACCATATTTGTGACGTATTGTACAGTTTGGATTATTTACAATCTGAAGATTCTTCACAAAACCAAATTTTGCACCTTACTGAGCGCGGTCAATTGTTAAGAAGGTTGTATAACGAACTAGACATTGTATTTGCTGAAGCTATTTGCGAAGGAATTTTTAATAATCTTTCACCGCTTGAATTATTATCGTGCTTGTCTGCATTAGTTTATGAATCTAGAGGACCTGCAGGGGGAGAACCTAGACGATATCCAGGCGGCAAGGATGGCGCGATATTTAATACAGTATTGCGAATGAAAGAATTATTTATGCGTACTAGCGCATTATGCGCAGACGCTCATTTGCCAGCGTTAAGACCGCTTGAATTTGGTGCTGTAGATATTATGTATGATTGGGCTAATGGTGCTGATCTAGCTGAAATTTTGCGCAATACCGACAGCACTGGAGGAGATTTCGTGCGTCAAGCTAAACGTCTTATTGATTTACTTACTCAACTTTTCGCAGCAGGAGAATATTTACAATCTATAGATGGCGTAGATAAAAATCTTTCTTCGTGCGCTTATGAAGCTGCAAAACTATTAAACCGTGGAGTTGTTGCATACTCAGATGTATAAGTATGAGCATATACAAATAAAACGCATGTATTTTGTATATATAAATCGTTTTTATATATATAGTCCGTGCAATTCGGTAATTTTATAAAGTACTACACAAGGAGATACTATGGCAGAACGCAGTTTACGCGGTATGAGCATTGGTGCGAAATCATTAGAATCTGACGATAATGTAGATTTCGCGGCACGAAATGATGTTGTGTATGTGTGCCCAAAGGGACATCGCACGATTCTTCCTTTTGCTCAAGGCGCAGAAATTCCTGAAGAGTGGGAATGCCGCTGCGGCACGATTGCACATCGCGAAGGCGACGATGATCGTCCAGATGATGATTTCAACAAGCCTTCTAGAACGCATTGGGATATGCTGCTTGAACGTCGTAGTGAAGAAGAATTAAAAACTTTACTAGACAAACGTCTAAAAATGCATCATGAGGGCTGGATTCCTGACTATGAGTGAATTCTCGGTGACTTCAGGATGCACTAGTCGTCGCATTATTCTGCTTGATCTTGATGGCACATTAACAAAGTCAGATGCTGGTATTATTACTTGCGCAAAGCTTGCATTGAAAGAATTGAAACAGTCTATTCCGGACGATGCTGAAATGCATCGTTTTATAGGTCCTTCAATTTTAGAATCTCTTCAACGCAATAATGTGCCTGAATCGCTGCTAGCAAAGGGACTTGCTACGTATCGCAAGTATTATTCTGAAGTAGCAACTTTTGATGATCCAAATAATCCTGGTAAAAAGATTCCAGGATGCCTACTTAACAAAGTATACGATGGAATACTTGAGCAACTCACAAAACTTCGTGAAGCTGGATATTATTTAGCAACCGCATCTTGCAAGCCAGAATATCAAGTAAAGCCTATTTGCGATTATTTTGGTTTAACGAAGTATCTTGACGGAATTTATGGCGCTAGCAAAGATATGTCGCGCATTAGCAAAACTCAAGTTATTCGTTATGTTTTTGATGAGATTGATTACAATCCAGAAAAAGGCGACAGAGCTTTGATGGTTGGAGACCGCTGGACTGATGCCGACGGAGCAAAAGATTGCGGCTTGGATTGCTTGGGATGCGCTTGGGGCTATGCTGAGCCTGGCGAGCTTGAAGCACACGGATCTTACAGAATTATTGATAGCGTAAGCGAATTAAGCACTGCAATTTGCGAATATTTCGCTTAATCTAATCAGAATTTTTGTCGTAACGGCTTTTTCTTTACACCCTCGTAAAGTTTCGGTCGTTTTTTGGCGGGAAACCGACAGTTTCTTTACATACATGCACAGTTTCTGTCGGTTGAGCTTATTATTTGGCTAGATTTACTTGATATTTATCCGATAATGTACGTTATGTCAAATTAGAGATAAATAATCAAACATAACCAACAAAATCTCAACTACTATCAAATAATATCCCTACGATACTTCTTGCTAAATAATCTAAGACTTGCAACTTCGGTACGCACAAAATAGCATTGCAAAAATATTGACAAAAATAAGCGCGATAATAATCACATATGACGCAATCAGCGTTGATCTCATTAATAACCAATAATCATCGCGAACAAATCCAAAATCGCGAACAATATGCAAAAGCATGTACGCAAGCATTGCGCAAGGAAGCCCACAACAATGCGTAATAACAATACTCCAAGGCATTAAACCAATAGAATTTCTCTTATTACTATTGCTAATACTATTTGCCTTCAAATAAGCATTTTTTCGAAATTTTACTAAAAAACGCACGCAAGCAAATAAACTATAGAAAAACAATGATACTGAAGCAAACCAGCAAATAACAGCGATAATAACAACTACAAACATGCCATTATCCCCACGTTTCCTGAACAAGACTCCATGAGTTTGAAGATGTATGAGAAGTAGGTTTTGAATAAGATTTGCGAGTAGACTTACTACTTTTTTCTTCAACTTGCGTAGCATCAACAGAATTTTCAGAAGATAAGTCCTCTTCAACTCTAGAAACAATGCGGCCAACAGCAATAGCAAATACTGCTAAACCAGAAGCAAGCATACGACGCATATTATCTTGATTCTCATCGCACTCTTGAACAGATTGACCATCACAAATAATAGTCATATTTCTCAAACGCTCTTCTGAGTATCGATTAAGAAAAATAATAGCCGTAGTAACATTAACTAAATTAACGCCAGCATCAAGCAGCCTTTTAGCTACAGCCATAATCGCAATATCCTTAAAAGAATACAAACGACGAGAACCAGAACCGCTAGATGCATGAATTGAAGGCTCTATAATGCTTTTACGAGCCCAATAATCGAGTTGCCGGTAAGTAATACCGGCAACCTTCATAGCGACACTACCACGGTATCCTGAAGCGTGATCAGCAGACAGAGAAAAATTAAAAAGCTCCCCCTGTACTGCGTTAATCACATTATCGGACTGTGACTGCGTCATGTGCGAAAAATACCAGTCTGAATTTGCCAATCATAATTTCATCGCCATTATGCAGCACTGATTCATCAACACGTTCACGATTTACATACGTACCATTTAGACTTCCAGAATCTGAAATGCTAAACACGCCATTATGGCGCTTAAACACTGCATGAGCACGCGAAACAGTAGAATCATCTAACAAAATATCAGCATGCGAATCGCGCCCAACTGTTACTAAGTCTTCATCGAGAAGATAGCGAGAACCAGACACTGCTCCCCTAGTTGAAATCAACAACGCAGTACCAGGACGTAGTTTCGCTATAGTATCAAAATCATCCTGCTGCATAGGACGATCTGAAGTTGTATTCATTGGAATATGAATAGCTGGCATACCAATAATAGTGGTTTCGCCAGCTGTAGGAATCGGTTCAGTCATACTTGCTATTCTACCTTGTTACTCGACTGGTTTTGCATATTCGTACTGTTTTGGTTCGCGTGTCGAAGTAATTTCTACCTCATCAGGCACTGAAACCATTACAGAAGAACCAAATTTAATTTTTAAACGCGACCCAACACCGCCTGCAATATTAACAGCATTTTGCAAATTCTGAGGGTCACCAATTGCTTTCACAATATAAGGAGGATCAATCATAATATTGTCACATATAAGACCATGCTTAGTTTGTGAAATATAGCTTGAAGTAACTATTCTCACACCGTTAATAGACATAACTTCTACGCCAGCATTTCGCAATTCCTCTATTAGCTGAAACATCGTAGCGGCATCAATATTCTCTTTTTCACCTGCGGTAATGTGAACTACAATACCTTTACCTACTGCCGGCAGACGTCCAGAAATAAGACCATTTGTTTGAGCATTCTGCTGAGCAATGCGACGAGCTTCATCTTGTTTATCTACTGCTTCACGCAACGAATTAAGCTGACCTGTTAATTCACTTTTTCGGCTTTCCAAACTCTGAATTTGAGAATGAGTTTCTGTAATAAGACGTGTCAACTCCTCTTCACTCATTGTTTCATACAAAAGTGAGTTACTACGATTAACTTGAATCATGTACGCAAAACCTAATAAAGCGCAGAGCAACATCATTAAAAAGCCCGTAAATATACGCGCCCGCGTCACATGACCACTTAGTGAAGATTTTACTTTACGATGAACTGCTGGGAAAGATCCAGTTTGAGTTTCATCACTTTCACGATCATGCGCTTTTTGACGACGCATTTTATGAAGAATATCATCACCTTGTGGAGAATGAGAAAACATTGAAACCATATGCTAACTCCTGAAGATGAAACGACGAATTGCAGAAACGTTAGAGAAAATACGAATTCCTAAAACAACGATAACTGCAGTTTGTAATTGTGCACCTACACCAAGCTGATTTCCAAGTAAAACAAGCAACGTAGCTGCTATAACGTTTGAGAAGAATGAAATAACAAAAACTTTATCCGAAAAGTTTCTCTCAAAATATGCACGTGCGGCACCAAGCAACGCATCTAGTGCTGCAACGACCATAATAGGTAAATAAGGCTGAATGACAATAGGAATATCTGGATGAACAACAACTCCAATTAATACTCCCAAAATTAATCCAAAAATCGCTGCCATGCTTATCTCCTAATTCTCTCGTTGGCAAAACTGATATCGCCTGTGTTTGCTGCGCTGAGTCGTATAACTCTCGAAGGTGAAACCTGTGGATTAATGCCTGCATTAGCTAAAGATGCGTACCATTTCATGCGTTTCATATCATTACACTGTTTAATTAAATCATCAGAATCGCCAATAACTTCAATAACATATGGACTTTGAGTTTGATTAACTCCAATAAGAATAGTTTGGCCAGCAACACGAATAGAAGTTTGTGCTCCAAGTCTATGCCCATTAACAGAAATAGCTTCAGCGCCTGCTTTCCACAATAATGATACAAATTGTTGAATATCGCGATCTGTAACTAATCGCATTCTTGCGCCATTACTCTCGCGAGGCAAAGAACCGCTATTCACATCGCTCGAAGCAGAAATAGGATTAGCAATAGTTACAGTAATCCCAGAACCTTCTACAGCATGAGTGCCATTAACCATATCATCTGATTTACTAACTTCATCCTCTTCAGGCGTAGTAATTTTTTGCGACTCATGATCTACGTTATTTCTCAATAACGTTACTTCTTCTACAAGCTTATCGAAACGAGACGTATAACCTGACAACTCATTAGCTAATGAAGAACGTATTGCTTTTCTAGGATCAGTGTGTAACTTACGAACAAACTGGCTCCCAACAGTACCGATAGAAACACACAATAAAAATACTATAGCTCTAGTGAACCACAGATTAAACGGTTTAACAGGTTGTTTACTTAATCTTGCATCCATAAACATTGGATCAACCGGACGATTAGTTAAATCATCAATAAGACGCAAAGCATAATCGTCAATATAACGTCTACGATCATGATTGTGAGCAAAACCACTAGGAGACATTACAACATGATGCGTTGAAATACCAGTAAATGAGTGCGAGAATAATGCTCTACGCCTAGTTAACAACATTCCATCAGGAGCAGCAAAAGACATTGGCATAGTGCTTTTATGAGACGTATGTTTTACATCTAAATCTTTGATACTATCTTTTAAACTAACAAATTCATCTTGCTTAGTCATATGTGCGTACACGCCTTATTTAGTTTTTTCTTGACTTAGCAAGTAACAAATAAGCTTGCATATAGTAAAGCAAGCCAGCATACCAATATAGAGCAATACCCCACACTCCACATGCAAGTGCAGCAGCATAAAGCAGAAACATAGACTCAGTAGCTACAGCATAAACAATCATTAAAGAAACGATTGAAAGCATAAGAAGCGCCGTGCCAGCTTTACCTACGAAGTTAACAGGCAAAGGACCATAATCTCTTTGCGCAAGTACTATTACAAGTACAGCCATAATAGCATCACGCAATACTACTAATAAAAGTGCCCACCAAGGGATAATCATTGCAACAGCTAAAGCTAACGTACTGCAAAAAATCAATAGACGATCAGCTATAGGATCAAGGATTTGACCCAACTTACTAACTTGATTCAAAGTACGAGCAATATAACCATCAAGACAATCAGAAAACGCAGATATTGCTAAAACAATAAGAGCAAAAGTCATCTGATGCTGTGTAATAAGCCAAGCAATATAAGGAATTGAACATATGCGCAAAAAACTGATTAGATTAGGTATTGTCAAAACTCGATTCATTGCTTCAGGACTATATTCCTGATTAATAACGAACTTAGTCATAATATCTTCCTCATACGAAATCACTCAATTAATCAGCATATATTCGCATCAAAAAAACTCGCTTGTTGTGCAATACTTAATATGTTGGGGACATATTTCATGTCCCCAACATACATCTAATATTTATTCGTGCCAAGCAGCTTTTGCAGTATTACGAATAGCTTCAATCGCCTCTTTAGGACTTTCTGCTCCATAAACTGCAGAACCTGCAACAAGCACATCAGCACCAGCTTCAGCAACTATTGCTGCAGTTGAAGGGCTAACTCCTCCATCGACCTGAATATGAGTCTGCAATCCGCGACGAGTAATTTCGTCACGTAAACGGCGAACCTTATTCATTTGATTAGCTAAGAACTTCTGTCCACCGAAACCAGGCTCAACAGTCATAATAAGAACCATATCGAATTCATCAAGAATATCGAAAATAGGTTCAACTGGTTCCGCAGGGCGCACAGCAAAGCAAGCTTTACAACCCATATCGCGAAGCTGACGAGCTAATCTCACTGGAGCATGAGTAGCACCCATATGGAAACTCACAGAAGCAGCTCCAAGCTTAGCGTATTCTGGAGCCCAACGATCTGGATCCTCAATCATCAAATGTACGTCAACTGGAAGTTTAGTAACCTCACAAATTCGCTTAACAATTGGTTCACCCAAAGTCAAATTAGGTACAAAGTGATGATCCATTACATCGACATGAACAAGATCCGCATTAGATATTGCATCAAGGTCACGCTCAAGATTGCAAAAATCTGCGGAAAGAATGCTAGGTGCTATTTGTATATTCATGTGTACTATTCTAGAAAATGCAAGCGACTAGTTTTATAAAAACAAAATTTTTAAAATTGTTTTTTCAAATACTTGAAACTTATTTACTAGAAGTATTCTGAGACTCACGTTCTCTTTCATCTGAAGTTATATCTATAAGTCGTTCAACAAGAGAATCACGAGTACTAGCACTCTTTTGCAGCAAAGCAAAAACAATAGTTGCACAAATAAATACGATAATAGAAACCCAAACATTAATGCGAACACCTAAGAAGACATGTGAAAAATCAATTCGCAATGCCTCAATCCATACTCGTCCGATTGTGTACCACATAACATAAAGTGCGAATACGGAACCGGCTTTTAATTTCTTAGCTATAACTTTGCCAAAATAAATAAGCAATGCAGCACCGATGAAATTCCAAATCATCTCGTATAAAAATGTCGGATGGAATAATGTGCCTTCTGGGCACGTTAACCCATCATAACATCTTTCGCTATGACCTATTGCTTGAGTGGTATCATAATTTAACTTCAAACCCCATGGCAAGTTAGTAGGAGCTCCGTAAAGTTCTTGATTAAACCAATTCCCCAATCTTCCTATACCTTGAGCAATAAGCACTGCAGGAGCTGCACAATCAGCTAGTAATCCAATAGGATATTTACGATACTTGCATAGCACACAAGCAGCCAATGCGCCTAAGAATATGCCACCCCAAATTCCTAGACCACCATTCCAAATTCTAAAAATTTCTAAAAAATCACCATTAGAGCCAAAAAACTTTTCTGGAGTTGTAATAACGTGATACAAACGCGCGCCAATTATTCCAGCAGGAAGACTGACTAAAACAAGATCAAGTATCTGGTTAAAATCTCCTCCAAGACGCTTCCATCGACGCGTAGTAATCCACATTGCAACCAAAATACCGGCAAGAATACTAAGAGCGTAAAACTTTATGTTTACAAAGCCAAGAGAAAATTGCGAAATACTTGGCGACGGGATAAAACAGACTGTCATGGCGTCGATATTAGTCTAAGCCCACGATTGCGACAGATAAATTCAGAAATGAGCAAGTTGCAAAAGCACAAGCAGCACAGGACCGCACAGCAAAATAGAATCTACTCGGTCAAGAACACCACCATGACCTTTTAGCAAATGTCCCATGTCTTTAATACCAATATCTCTTTTAAGCATAGAGGCACACAAGTCACCGAATGTGCCAATAATTCCAGAAGAAATACCCATGACTAATGGCATCCACCAGAAATTGAACCAAGAAGAACCATAAAAACCTGCAATAATTGCATATGCTCCTATAATTGCAAAAAGCATTGAGCCTATTAAGCCTTCTACAGACTTCTTAGGAGAGATTCGCGGAGAAAGCTTATGTTTGCCCAACCATGCACCAGCAAATAATCCGCCAGTGTCACTTAATGCAGGTAAAAATACCAAAAGCATAGCGTGAGCAACTGCGTATTTTGTATTTGTAAGAGCTAATACAATGCAAGAAGCTAAAAGTGGAATGTACAACACCACGAATAGCGAAACAGACGTATTCGTAAATAAAGTATGTTCGTATGATGAGCGGTTAGAACCATCGAGCTTTTTTTCTACAGCTTGCATCGTTCTATCTGAAATAGTACTGCTAAGAGTCGCACAAATTACTGTAAGAAGCAAAGATGCAGTAATTCCACTAGCCATAGCAACAGCATGCCATTTTGCATAGTATGTTGCAAAAATAGTTACAAGCGAACATATTGATAACGTTACGAAAGGAATACGCAAACCGAGAGTTGCAAAATCAACATGTAATTCCCACAATGCCAGAACCATAAAAATGGCCATAAGCACTATAAAGACATCAATGCTAATAATTAAGCAAGAAACAATTGCTACAACTAGTATTGCGGCAGTAGCAATTGCTTGAGGCATATTCCTGCCCGTGCGACGATTAATATCACTTAAAGTTTCATGGGTGCCATGTGTAGCAGTATCTGCTTTGTCAAAAGACAATCCTACTTCTGATGCAGTTTTTTCAGCATTTGCTTTACTGACTTCATTGGCAAAATTATGCTGTTTTATTTGACTCATACGGCACCCATTCAGTTTGAAACTACAAAAATCTCAGACTTCCATAATTTCTTTTTGCTTACCTTCAAGCAAAACGTCTAAAGAATCAGTAACTTGCTTAGTTACTTTATCAAGCTCTTTTTGTAAACGATCGCCTTCATCTTCGCCAAGTTCACCATCTTTAACAGACTTGTCAATAGATTCCTTAGCTTTGCGACGAATATTGCGAACTGCAACTTTGCCTTCTTCTGCTTTATTCTTAGCAAGCTTGACGTATTCCTTGCGACGCTCTTCCGTGAGCTCTGGCATAGTAACACGAATAACATTGCCATCACGATTAGGGCTTACACCTAAATCAGAATCGCGAATAGCCTTTTCAACAGCATTCGCTTGAGAAGCGTCAAAAGGCGTAACTGAAAGAGTTCTAGGCTCTGGAACACCAATAGATGCAACAGCTTTAATTGGAGTTGGAGCACCATAATAATCAACCATAATTCCGTTTAGCAAAGCAGGATTAGCACGACCGGTGCGAATACCCATAAAATTCTCTTTAGTAGCTTCAACAGACTTATTCATCTGTTCACGGGCTTGATCAATTATTGCTGACATGTGTTCTCCTTTATAATATTTAAGCAAATGTTGGCTCTGCATTAGACACTAATGTGCCAATAGATTCTCCAACAAGAGCACTAGTTACGTTACCTTCGCCCTCAAGACCAAACACACGAATTTTTTGATTATTATCGCGAGCCATAGAAAGCGCAGACGCATCCATAACAGCTAAACCATCAACGATAGCGCGATTGTAGTTTAATGTTAGGAACTTACGAGCAGTAGAATCTTTACGAGGATCAGCACTATATACGCCATCCACACCATTCTTGCCCATAAGAACTTCATCGCAATGAATTTCCAATGAACGTTGAATAGAAACAGTATCAGTAGAAAAATATGGCATTCCGGCACCAGCACCAAAAATAACCACACGACCCTTTTCAAGGTGACGAATTGCTTTCAACGGAATATAAGGTTCTGCAACCTGACCCATTGTAATAGCAGTTTGTACGCGAGTTGCTTGCCCTGCTTGCTCAAGAAAATCCTGAAGAGCCAAGCAGTTCATTACAGTGCCCAACATACCCATATAATCGCCACGGCTACGATCAATACCTGCTTGCTGCAGTTCTGCTCCCCTAAAGAAGTTACCGCCGCCGACAACAATAGCAACCTGAACGCCTTGATTCACTGCAGCTACTATTTCGCCAGCAATCCTACGAATAACATTAGTATCAATACCAACAGCGCCACCACCGAATGCTTCTCCAGAAAGCTTTAATAAAACCCTACGGGACTTTCCTTCATCCGTTTGTGCAATAGCCATACAGATTCCTCCAGTCATAACGGCGAATGAGGTACATCTTTGTCAGTTTATCTATCAATAACGACACTCAAAACGCACGTTAAGCTGGAAAATGAATATAAAAAATGGGTTGCGCACAACTTGTGCACGCAACCCTATATACAAGAACAAAAATAAATTCTTATATAATTAGTGCTTATTCAGCAGCACCTTTGCCAACCTCAACGCGAGCAAAGGCAAGAGCGGTGCCGCCAACTTCCTTGAACAAGTCACCAACGCTCTTGGATGGATCCTTAACGTATGCCTGCTCGAGAAGTACAGTTTCCTTGAAGAAAGCGTTCATACGTCCTTCAACAATCTTTGGAACAATCTTCTCTGGCTTGCCTTCAGCCAAGGACTTCTCGGTTGCAACGCGACGCTCAGATTCCAAAACTTCTTCTGGAACATCTTCGCGGCGAAGCCACTGCGCACCCATAGCGGAAATCTGCAAAGCAGCTTCGTGAGCAACCTTTGCACCAGCCTCGTCAGTAGCAATCATGGAAACGATGCTTGGAGGCAATTCCACAGACTTCTTGTGAGCATAAATCTCAACGTGTGGACCGCTTACCTTAGCAACCTGACCAACCTTGACGTGCTCGCCAAACAAAGCTGCTGCTTCTTCAACAGATTCCTTAACAGTTGCGCCATCAGCTGGTGCTGCAAGTACTTCTTCAGCAGTAGAAGCATTAGCTTCAACAGCATGGTCAAGAACAGTGTTTGAGAATTCCACAAACTTTGGTGTCTTTGCCACAAAGTCAGTTTCGGAATTCAACTCAACTGCGTAACCAGTTTCGCCTTCAGCAGACTTAACAACCTTAGAAGCGATGGTACCTTCCTGAGCCTTACGACCTTCACGCTTACCAGCTGCCTGAATACCCTTAGCGCGGATGATTTCCTTAGCGCGGGCAACGTCGCCTTCAGCTTCAGTAAGAGCCTTTTTAACGTCCATCATGCCGGCGCCGGTTTCTTCACGCACCTGCTTAATCAACGCTGCAGTAATTGCTGCCATTTTGTTCTCCTCGTATCAATATGATTCTTAAAAGCTGCAAAAAGCAAAATCAATTGGATTTTGCAGCTTCTAGATAAGAATCTGGTTGCAAATTAGCTTATCAGGCATTTGCCTCAGTATTTTCTTCCTTGGCAGGCTTAGCTTCAGCTTCGCCTTCCTTGGTGAGCAATTCCTTCTCCCAAGCTGCCATTGGCTGAGCATCATTACCTTCAGACTTAGCGCCCTTACCGGCATGCTCAAGCAAGCCTTCAGCTACAGCATCAGCCATCAAGCTGGTCAATAACTCAATGCCACGAATAGCATCGTCGTTAGCAGGAATTGGATACTCAACAGACTCAGGATCAGTGTTGGTATCAACAATTGCCACAACTGGAATACCAAGCTTATGGGCTTCTTCAACAGCCAAAGCTTCCTTGTTAATATCAACAACGAACATGGCGGATGGGGTGCGGTTCATGTTGCGAATACCACCGAGCTGCTTGGAAAGCTTGTCCTTCTCGCGCTCGAGAAGCAAAAGTTCCTTCTTAGTCAAGCCGGATCCACGAACATCGCTGAAGTCCATTTCCTCAAGTTCCTTCAAGCGCTTTACGCGAGTAGAAACAGTCTGGAAATTGGTCAACATACCGCCAAGCCAACGCTCGCAAACATAAGGCATGTTTACGCGAGTTGCCTGATTCTGTACAGCTTCCTGAGCCTGCTTCTTAGTGCCCACGAAGAGAACAGTGCCGTTGTGAGCAACAGTCTGCTTGATGAAGTCATAAGCCTTGTCGATCATGTCGAGAGACTTGAACAAATTGATGATATGAATACCATTGCGCTGGGTAAGAATGAACTGCTTCATCTTTGGGTTCCAGCGACGAGTCTGATGACCGAAGTGCAAACCAGCCTTCAGCATTTCGCTCATGGTAATCTGTGCCATATCTATATACCTTTCTTGTCGGTTATTTCCTGGCCATGTCTGTTCGCATGCAACTTGGCTGACACATGCCTAAATCCAAGCCGACCGACACGAACGGACGCGTACATGGCGCGTATTTGCGAATCCGTGTAGACAATAAAAAGCGAGCAATCATATAACGCGGCAATACTCATGCTCAAAATGGACACGCAGAGAGTGATTATATCAGATACTCAATACCAAAAATCGGCATCCTTGTAGCAATAAAAGCAACAAAAATGCCGATAACTTTTAAAAAATTATTTACACATAACGCATAAAAACTAAAACTTAGCTACGCATATTATTGCGCAACTCACGCAACGCTTGACGGCGCACATCCTTTTCAAGCCTATCCAAATAAATATGACCATCTAAATGATCACACTCATGCTGAATCATTCTAGCCATAAGACCTTCACCTTCAAGCACTACAGTCTTACCATCTAAATCAATTCCACGAGCTCTAGCATAATTTGCACGCCTAGTTTTGTACCATAATCCCGGAACAGAAAGGCAACCCTCGTCGTCGTACTGTTCACCTTTTAGCTCTTCAATTACTGGATTTAGAATATAGCCAATTCGACCATTTATATTGTAAGAAAAAGCTCTAAAACTTACACCAATCTGATTAGCAGACAATCCAGCTCTACCTGGATCATTTACCGTTTCCAATAAATCATCAACTAAATGTTTCACAGCTGGCGTAATTTCACGAATCTCATCACAAGGAGTTCGCAATACGGGATCCGGAACAATACGAATTTTTCTAATAGACACTCGATTACTCTTTCTTTTATGTAAGTAGGAATAACGAAAAAACAACTACAAATATGTAAGCTTTTTACTCGACATGTTCATTATGATCACTATGCGATGTCGAAGAGGAATCTGATGAAGATTCTTCACCAAAACGCTTCAAATGATTCGCAGCTTGATCGATAGCTTGACGTACTCGAGGAGTTACAGCTTCCTGTGCTTGCTTAACAGTCTCCTGTGCTTGCTTAACAGTCTCAGTAGTTTTATCGAGAATCTTTACAGTTGCTGGCAAAGGACGAGTATTAGGCTTTGGAGCATACAATTGCGTTTCGATAATATCAGCATAGCGAGCAAGAATCTTCGGACGAACAATCTTCATACTTGGAGTCAAGGTTCCAGCATCTTGAGTAAATTCATCTTGCAAAATAACAAACTTACGAACAGACTCAGCGCGAGAAACAGTACTATTAGCTTGGTCAATAAATTGCTGAATTACTGAACGCACTGCTTCGTTAGTAGCAATCTCACTCATAGTAAGGTTAACATCCATACCCTTATTCTTTAGCCAAGAACGAACCATATCTGGATCAAGCTCAATTAAAGCAGAAACAAATGGCTTACCATCGCCCACTACTACAGCATGAGAAACTAATGGGCATTGAGCAATAATACCTTCCATAGGAGCAGGACTTATATTCTTGCCACCGGCAGTAATAATAATATCTTTTTTGCGACCAGTAATAGACAAGAATCCTTCATCATCTATTGAGCCAAGATCGCCTGAATGCAACCATCCATCTTCGTCAATAACTTCTGCAGTAAGCTCAGGCTTATTGAAATATCCCATAAATACGTTAGGACCTTTAATAAGCACTTCATCGTCGTCAGCAAGACGGATAGCTATACCAGGACCAGGTCGACCTACAGATCCAACTTGATTTGCATGCTCAAAATTAACTACACAAGGAGCGGCAGTTTCAGTCATTCCATACCCTTGAATAAAAGTAATACCATCAAGACCATTAAAGAAATGAGCCAAATCAGCATCCATTGGAGCTCCACCGCAAGCTAACCATGAAAGATTAGGACCTAAAGCTGAACGAATAGAAGAACCAACTGTTTTCATGTACATCGCATGATTCATGCGTGCAGCAAGAGAATGAGTTTTACCTTCAACATTGTCGCGAGACCATTGAATGAAATGCTTTACAGCTTTAGCAAAGATACGACCCTTTATGCCAGCACCAGCTTTTTGTGACGCAGCATTATAAACTTTTTCAAAAACTCTAGGCACGCCAAGTAAATACGTAGGCTTAAAACTACGCAAATCAGCCAAAAGATGCTTAGCATTAGGCACATATCCAATAACACCGTGAGCACCAATAGCAACATATTGAATGTACCGAGCAAAACAATGCGCCAATGGAAGGAATAAAAGCAAACGATTTGGTTTGCATAACATATCGTTAAGAACATCGTAACCAGCAAAAACAATATGCGTAAAATTACGATTTGAAAGCATTGCGCCTTTAGGTCTACCAGTCGAGCCAGAGGTGTAAACAATAGTAGCTAAATCATCTGCCTTAACAACATCAACAGCTTTATTAAGCTCATCCTCAGTAATAGATCTACCAAAATCAACAACTGCTTCCAAGCCACCAGCTTTGAAATTAAATACGGTTTTCAAAGTTATATGTTTATGATCCTGACGAACACGCTCTAAGCATTGAGCATGCGCATCGTCTCCAGCAAAAGCAATAACTGGCTTAACTTCATCGATAATGTCAGCTGCCTGCAATGCTGAATCTGTTTCATAAATAGGAACGCTTACAGCACCAATACATGCACAAGCAAAATCGACAATACCCCACTCATAACATGTAGCAGAGTAAATAACAACTTTGGAGCCATGCTGAACTCCGAGTGCTATTAAGCCTCGAGCTACTGCACGAACTTTCGCGAGCATTTCAGATGAAGTAACATCATGCCAACGACGAGTTTCATCGTCTTGCCATTGAGCAACCAAGTCTTGTGGGCTACGCATAGCACGATTGGCGAGTAAGGAATAAATGGTATCACCGTCTTGAGTTGGGTGAATGGCTTCTACAGCAAATTCTCGGAGCATATTATTTATTGTACTTGATAACAGAATCGACACGACTGCACGAAGTACAAAAAATAATACTTAATATTGTCATTTACAAACAAACACTGGGAAAAAACTTAGATTCTACAAGTCGTACAAGTTAGAATGTTTAATCTTACAAAAGTGAACCCCTTTATTGCTAAAATTGTTGAAAAATCAGCAAATCAAGCAATAAGGGGCTCATATTTATTTGAATATATGTACATAAGTCTTCAAACGCATTATCATAGATGTCTTATTTCAGCTACCTACTATAAGCGACGATTTTATCCTAGATCTGCATACGTGCAAATCCAACGATTATTTTTCAATTCCAAAGATAACGACGCCCAGTATTTCACAGGTCCTGCACAAATGCGCACAACACCTTCAAAATGATTCGGGCTGACTAACATTCCATTAAACAAACTCGGAACTGCAGGAAAACTACGCACAGCAGAGCGAGTTTCCGAATCGTTATTATCAGTGAAATACTCATCCATCAGTTTCCACATGTTAGTTAATTTAGTAATACAACTTTTTGTTAAAAGCTGCGACATTGCTGGAGAAATAGGCCTACCTCTCGAAATATCTGCAGCTATGCAAGCAATTTGACAAGTTTTTAAAGCTAAATTAACAAAAGCCTGCTCATCTCTACTGTCGAAATAACACATTCCAACATGGTATTTCAAGCATTCACGCGAAAAACCAACACTAACTTCACCCTCATATACAGGCAAGCTAATACGAGGTCTACAGAAAACATGTGGAGGATCCTCGTCATTGTTTTTCTTAGTCTTTGAGGACTTATCTTTCAGCTCATCATCACTGTAATCGTTATCTTCCATGCCATAGGCATCAGCAAAATCTATCTTCATGTTTCTCTCCTGTTTTAACAATTATTTAAAACTGTTGTTATTTAAAACTTGTTAAGCTTATATTTCTACAAACTAAACGAGTTTAGATAAAAGCTTACAACGTAATTTTTCTCTAACTGCGTAATTAATAAAAATGTGGATAAATTACAAAATATTCGTCGTTTTTATTGAAAATAAACGATTTTATGCGTGTTGAATTATACACATTACGGTTTAAAAGAATAGCAAATATAGCTAAAAAATCATATTTATGCATAAATCAATAGAATGTTCATATAGATATAACAATTTTGAAAACAAAAATGGCGGCTCAGAGCAAATTACTGAACCGCCATATTTTATGCAATAAGCATCATACTTATAACACTAACGAATATCCTGATGGAATGGGTTAAATACTACGTTGCAACGCTGGAAGCTCTTAACATCAACATAACCTGTAGAAGCCATTGTTCTGCGCAATGCACCAACAAAGTTTGTAGTACCATCTGCTTCATGACTTGGACCGAAAAGAATATTTTCTAACGGAGCCACAGTGCCAACATTTGAGCGCATGCCACGAGGAAGTGATGAATGGCGAGCCTCAGCACCCCAATGAGTGCCATGACCAGGAGCCTCAGTTGCGCGAGCTAATGGAGTACCAAGCATAACTGCGTCAGCTCCAACTGCAAGAGCCTTAATAAAGCTGCCGGAATTACCCATTCCTCCATCAGCAATAATTTGCACGTAACGACCGCCGGATTCATCCATATAATCCCTACGAGCTTCAGCAACATCCGCAATGGCAGTAGCCATAGGTGCTTGCACACCTAAAGTATTCATTGTTGCGGATACTGCTCCGCCGCCAAATCCGACTAAAATACCTGCAGCTCCAGTTCTCATCAAATGAAGAGCAGAAGTATAATCCGCGCAACCTCCAACAATAACAGGGACATCGAGATCGTAAATAAACTTCTTTAAATCAAGAGGTTCATGATCTTTAGAAACATGTTCCGCAGATACTGCTGTTCCGCGAATCACAAATAAATCAACACCAGCTTCTAGCACAGTGTTATATAATTCTTGCGTGCGTTGTGGAGAAAGAGCTCCTGCTACTGTCACTCCAGCATCTCTGATTGTATGCAAACGCTTTGCAATCAATTCTGGTTTGATTGGCTCAGTATAAATCTCCTGAATGCGGCGGGTTGCAATATTTGACGGCATCTCAGCTATTTCTTTTAACAAAGGTTCTGGATTCTCATATCGAGTCCATAAACCTTCTAGATCAAGAACTCCAAGACCACCCATTTGACCAATTGCAATCGCAGTATCCGGGCTAGTAACAGAATCCATCGGAGCAGCAATAATTGGGATATCAAACGTGTAAGCATCTACTTGCCATGAAGTAGATACAGCTTGAGGATCACGCGAGCGGCGCGAAGGAACAATAGCAATATCGTCAAGCGAATATGCAACTCGGGCTTTTTTGCCCAAACCAATTTCAATTTCCTGAGACATACTTCTTAGGCTAGTGCCTTATGCTGACGAGTTACGACTCATAGTAAGACTCATAGTAATTCAAAAGCTATTTATCATTATTTTTACGCAAAGCACTGTATATAGCTTTTGCTTTATTCTCGCCAATTCCAGGTACTTTTTGCAAATCTTCTAATGAAGCATTTTTCAAAGATTTTATTGAACCAAAAGATGCAAGCAAACGCTTGCGATACACTGCTCCAATTCCAGGAATTGCATCAAAAGTAGAATGCAATGAACCTTTTCTTCGCAATTTACGATGATACGAAATAGCAAAACGATGAGACTCGTCTCTAGCACGCTGCAATAAATACAATCCTTCTGAGCTTCTCTTAAAAATGATTGGATAATCTTCGTCAGGAAGCCACACTTCTTCAAGCTTCTTAGCTAAACCACAAACAGTAATATCACTTACGCCAGCATCTCTCATAGCTCTTTTAGCAGCTTTTGCTTGTTCTTTTCCTCCATCGACAATAATTAATTGAGGTTTATAAGCAAAATGCCGCGCACTAGTCAATGAATTACCTGAAAAATGCTTATTAGAAATACTGTTAGCATCGCAAATATTAATATCAGATGAGTCAGATGTATCTGATGAATCTGATGCATTTAATATATCAAGCCTATCTTCTGCATAAACATCTTTATGCTTAAACCTTCGCAATAATGTTTCATAAACAGCACTTAAATCATCTATTTTACCATCACCATGTTCACCTCGAACCGCAAAATGACGGTACTCACTAGGACGAGCAACACCATCTTCAAAAACAACCATAGAAGCAACTTGATAACTGCCATCAACTGTATTTGAGATATCATAACATTCAATTCGCAAAGGAGATTTACTCATTCCAAGCGCTTTTGCTATTTCGTTCATAGCTTCTGTTCTCATATCTATGCTGTTAATACGGCTAGATTTTATTCGTTTCAATTCCTGACTAGCATTATCGTTTGCACGATCCATAAGAGCACGTTTTTCTCCGCGCTCTGCAACTCTAATACTTACTTGAGAACCACGAATATTGCTAAGCCACAATTCAAGCTCTTGCTTACGTTCATCAGAAATTTTAATTGGAACTATAATCTCACGAGGAACAGGCGAAATAGGAGCAAGTAAATCCTCACGACCTGTTCTCTCTTGACGTTCACGACGAGTTTTAGTAGCTTGCGCTCGCAATATTACATCAGTTGCAGTAGCTTGCTGCGTAGAGCTAACAGCGTCGCGAACTTTCTTAATGCTAATAGTATCTTCATGGTTTTGTGTGTAATTTTGCTCATATTCTGCGTATACGCGAGTTAATAAATCAGCTATAAGATCACTGTCACTGATATGCTCATTTCGTTCTACTGACCAATTTTTCTCTCCACGAATCATTCCAGCTCTGACAAAAAATACATGAATTGACGCTTCAAGCTCATCTCCGCAGAATCCAAAAACATCTGCTTCTACATCATTGTCAAACACAACTGCATTTTGTTGCAAAATAGTGTTCAAAATAGCAATTTCGTCACGCAATTTAGCTGCACGCTCAAATTCTAGCTCTTCACTTGCTTCTTTCATCTCATTCTTAATTTGTGAAATATAAGACTCTCCAACACTGCCTGTAAGTATGCCAACTACATGTTCTACCATCTTGCGATGTTCGCTAGGATCTATGTTTCCTATACAAGGAGCTGAACATTTACCAATCGAAGCAAATAAGCAAGGTCTACCAGTCCTATGAGCTTTGTTAAAAACAGAGGATGAGCATGTGCGAATAGGAAAAGTTTTAAGTAAAGAATCTAAACTATGACGAAGAGGCCACACTTTTGCATACGGACCAAAATATCTAGCATGCCGCGCACTACGATTTCTAGTAATCCATACTCTTGGAAAAGTTTCTTCTAGCGAAACTGCAACATAAGGATATGTTTTATCGTCACGAAAAACTACATTAAACCTAGGATTAAAAGCTTTAATCCAAGTATATTCAAGTGTAAGAGCCTCAAATTCAGTGCTTACAACAGTCCATTCCAAACTGCGAGCTGTAAGAACCATAGATTGAGTTCTAGGATGAAGTTGGTAAAGAGGTTGAAAATAATTCGCTAAACGATTGCGTAAATTTTTTGCTTTTCCAACGTAAATAACTCGCCCCTCGCCATCACGCCACTTGTATACTCCAGGTTGCGCTGGAATATCACGAGAAGCTGGACGGAATAAATCACGGGTATCACCAAGCAATGGAGCTCCTAATGCATTTACTCTTTCATCATCAAATGATGAATCTTTCGAAAACTGTTCATCTATTATTGCTTGCGTTTTACGCCATTTTTCACTATCTCTCATCCTATTTTCTTCTTGCAAATCATATGCTTTATAAGAATTTTTATTAAGATCATTATCTTTCATTTTCACCTCCTTTCCTAAACAAGATTTATGCAACTATTCATAAGATTTGTCGAGTAAATTTCTCAGTTCAGCAAATTACAGATCGGTAACTTTTTGAACGCTTAATGTAACATTTGCTTAAGGAATTTACCTGTCCAACTCTCGCCATTACGCACTACGCTCTCAGGACTACCTTCTGCAACTAAGGTTCCGCCTTTATCTCCTCCTTCTGGACCTAAATCAATAATCCAATCTGCAGATTTCACAACATCAAGATTATGTTCAATTACAATAACACTGTTGCCTTTATCTACAAGAGATTGCAAAACCGCTAGAAGTTTCCTAACATCTTCAAAATGTAATCCAGTAGTAGGTTCATCAAGAATATAAACTGTTTTACCAGTAGATCTTCTCTGCAGCTCTGTAGCAAGCTTTACTCGTTGAGACTCACCGCCAGAAAGCGTTGTTGCGCTTTGACCAAGACGAATATAGCCCAAGCCAACTTTTACTAAAGTATCTAAATATCGAGAAATAGAAGGATATGCTTTGAAAAATATTGCAGCTTCACAAATAGGCATATTAAGAACATCTGCAACAGACTTTCCGTTATATGTAACTTCCAAAGTTTCACGGTTATAACGTTTACCATGACAAACTTCACACTCTACGTATACGTCAGGCAAAAAGTTCATTTCTATTTTTAAAGTACCGTCGCCATGGCATGCTTCACATCTGCCTCCTTTAACATTAAACGAGAAGCGACCAGGACCATAGCCACGAACTTTTGCTTCTGGAGTCTGAGCAAACAATGAACGTATTTTATCCCAAACACCAGTGTAAGTTGCTGGATTAGAACGAGGAGTTCTTCCTATAGGATTCTGATCGACATGCACTACTTTGTCACAAAGCTCAATACCATCAATACGTTTGTGCTTTCCTGGAACAATTCGAGCACCATTTAGTTTGTCTGCAAGAACAGGATACAAAATTGAGTTTATAAGTGTTGATTTACCAGATCCAGATACACCCGTTATGCATGTGAATACTCCCAAAGGTATGCTTACATCAATATTTTTTAAATTATGCTCATGGGCATTAATTATATGGAGCATACGATTTTCGTCTACACTACGACGTTGTTTTGGCACATCTATTGAGCGTCTGTGAGCAATATAATCTCCAGTAATTGAACGCTGAGCTTTAATAATTCCATCAGACGGACCTGAATATACTACTTCTCCTCCATGCTCGCCAGCTTCTGGACCAATATCAACAAGCCAATCGGACTGACGAATAGTATCTTCATCATGCTCGACAACAATAAGCGTATTACCAAGATTTCGCAGATGATGCAATGTTGCAATCAAACGCTCATTATCTCTTTGATGCAATCCAATAGACGGCTCATCAAGCACGTACATAACACCAACTAAACCTGATCCAATTTGAGTAGCTAAACGAATACGTTGAGCCTCTCCACCAGATAAAGTTTTTGCAGCTCTTGAAAGAGTGAGATAGCTTAAACCCACATCGTTCAAAAAACCAAGTCGAGCACGAATCTCTTTTAATATTTCTGTTGCAATTACTGCTTGAGAACCATCCAAATGCAAAGCATTTACCCATGCTAGACTTCGCTCTACTGGCATATCGCAAACTTCAGCTATGGAAGTATTAGATACTGTAACTGCAAGAACTTCTGGACATAAACGCTTTCCATTACATTTTTGGCATGGAACTTCACGCATATACGACTCATAATATTGACGCATTTGATCAGAATCAGTTTCGTCATGTTTGCGCATAAGCGTACGAACTACACCTTCAAAGCCAGTAGAATATTCACGCTGACGCCCCCACCTATTTGTGTAGGAAACTTGAACTGTGAAATCATGACCATACATGATGTCATGTTTAACGTCTTCCGCTAGATCCTTCCACGGAGTATTCATATCAAAATGCAAATCTTTAGCAAGTCCTGAAAGTATGTGCTGATAATACATTCCAGCTGACTTATTCATTGCCCACGGCTCAATAGCTCCCTGCGCAAGAGATTTGTCTGGGTCTGGGATAACAAGTTCAGGATCAATTTCGAGATTGTATCCAATGCCAGAACATTCAGAGCAAGCACCATAAGGAGCATTGAATGAAAATGTTCTAGGCTCAATCTCATCAAGCTCTAATTGATGATTATTTGGGCATGCGCGATGCTCCGAAAATGATTTACGACGCGTTTGTGAGTCTTCTGGTTCGTCAACAAAATCAGCAATTACTACTCCCTTAGATAGTTTTAATGCTGTTTCAATCGAATCAGTTAATCGAACACGAATGCCATCTTTAATAACTAAACGATCTACTACTACTTCAATTGTATGTTTCTTCTGTTTAGTAAGAGTAATATCTTCAGAAAGCTCATGCATTTGTCCGTCAATAATCGCACGAGCATAACCATCTGAGCGCAAAAGCTCAAGCGTGTCTTTAAATTCTCCTTTACGACCACGAACTACTGGAGCAAGAATTTGTAACCTCGTACGTTCTGGCATAGCAAGCAACGAATCAGTCATTTGCTGAGGAGTTTGAGAGCTTACTATTTGACCACATTCAGGACAGTGAGGCACACCAATCCTAGCAAACAATAATCGCAAATAATCATATATTTCTGTAATAGTTCCAACAGTAGAACGAGGATTACGATTCGTAGTTTTTTGATCAATAGAAACAGCAGGACTTAGGCCCTCAATAAAATCAACATCAGGCTTATCCATACGTCCTAAAAATTGGCGAGCATAAGCACTAAGCGACTCAACATAGCGTCGCTGACCTTCTGCAAAAAGCGTATCAAACGCAAGCGAGGACTTACCAGATCCAGAAAGACCAGTAAAAACAACCATACGATTCCTAGGAATCGATAAACTTACATTTTTTAGATTATGCTCTCTAGCACCCTGGATAGTTATTTTCCATTCAGAAGGAATACTAGATAAATCAGCTATAAAAGTACCGTTGTTAGCGCTCATAGGAGCATTATCAAGCAATTCTTGCAACGAGTCATTTTGTTCATTCGCCTGTTTTGACACAATTACCTCCACACTTCCCCATAATCACTTGAATATTCCCAACCAATACCCAATTTTATTACTAACAAGAAAATTATAGAACAAGTGTTCGAAAAAGTAAAGTATTTGACTATCAACCACATGCTGTATTCGTTACCAGTAAGCAGTATAATGGTGAGTTTGGTTATGACTTTTATAAGTAATAAATACTAACAGCCTAAATTTTGGGGAACGGAACAGACATTATGCCTATTGACGCACAAGCTTTAACCATTCAGATTGGTGCGCGAACGCTGTTAAATCCTACCGATTTTCACGTCACAAAGGGAGATAAGATCGGTTTAGTCGGCAGAAACGGCGCAGGCAAAACTACGCTTACTCGCGTTATTACAGGAGACATGCTGCCAGCAGGAGGCTCGGTTAGAGTTAGTGGAGGTTTAGGCTACTTACCTCAAGACACGCACGCAGCAGACCCAGAGCAAAGTGTTATAGATCGCATTATGAGTGCTCGAGATATTGCTTCTATCGTTTCGCGTATTCGCAAAGCGGAAAAAGAAATGACAGATCCAGATCCAGACATAATGACTAAAGCTATGAACCGCTACGACAAAGCAATGCAAGATTTTGAAAAAGCAGGCGGTTATTCAGTGCAATCTGAAGCAATATCGATGGCAACAAGCTTGGGACTTCCACAAGAAGTTATGCAACAAGCTTTAGGAACACTTTCAGGTGGTCAACGTCGCCGCATAGAACTTGCTAGAATTCTGTTTTCTGACGCAGATACATTAATTCTCGATGAGCCTACAAACCACTTAGACGCAGACTCAATAATATGGTTGCGCAATTATCTTAAACGATTTGAAGGCGGATTCCTAGTAATTTCTCACTCCACAGAATTACTAGACGAAGTAGTCAACAAAGTATGGCATTTAGATGCGCAACTTGCAAAAATAGACATGTACTCAATGGGTTGGAAAGCATACTTGCATCAGCGCGTAGTAGACGAAGAAAGACGTCGTCGCGAACGAGAAGTTGCAGAAAAGAAAGCTGAACGCCTTATGAAACAAGGCATTCGCTTGCATGCTAAAGCTACAAAAGCAGTTGCTGCTCAAAACATGATGCGAAGAGCTGAACGCCTATTAAGCGAAACAAGTGAAGCTCAAAAACAAGAAAAAGTTGCAGATATTCGTTTTCCAGAACCAGCTGCATGCGGAAAAACTCCAATTATGGCAAAAGATATTTCCAAAGCGTATGGTTCTAATATTGTTTTCGCTGGAATTAATCTTGCTATAGACAAAGGTTCACGCGTTGTCATTCTAGGCTATAACGGTGCTGGAAAAACAACAACATTACGCATTTTGGCAGGAGAAGAAACAGCAGATACTGGTGAAGTTCAATACGGACACGGATGCAAAATCGGTTATTTTGCACAGGAACACGATACATTAGACTTGGATTCTACAGTTTTGGAAAACCTTCAGCATGTTGCACCAAACCTGGATGACACGCAAGCACGTTCTATGCTTGGCAGCTTCCTGTTTTCCGGCGACGACGCAATGAAGCCTGCAAGAGTGCTTTCAGGTGGCGAAAAAACGCGTCTAGCACTTGCAACACTAGTCACTTCCAAGGCCAATGTGCTACTACTAGACGAACCTACTAACAACTTAGACCCAGCATCTCGAGATGAAATACTTAAAGCTATTGCAAAGTATGAGGGAGCAATTGTTCTTGTTACACACGATGAGGGTGCAGTTCAAGCCTTACAACCTGAGCGAGTGCTACTCATGCCTGATGGCGACGAAGACTTGTGGAATGACGAATATCTCGATTTAGTTGCCGAAGAGTAAAATGTTGAACTGAATTACTTGAATTGTGCAATAGAATGGTTAAGCAGTGATTTCAACGTACGCGTCTAAGACTTTGCCAAATACGGCAAATAGTGACAACAGTCGTATAAGCAATCAAATTGACAAACATTGCATAAAACGTACGCTACATTTTTTGCGAATACCATTCATCGTAATAATTCTTATAACCTTATTTGAATGTTCTATTGGAAATCTGCCATTTTGGAGCAGTGTTACAGGAAGCACAGATAGCATTTCTGCACACAACGATATAGGTTCTGGAATTAGACGCTTAGCTTCCGGCGGCATTCTTATAACGGATCCTTCAGAAGCATATTTAGAAGTAACATCCGATGGAAGTTCGCCTTATATTCGCTTAGAGCCTGCGATTATTAAAAAGAAAAGCAAAAATAATAATCTTATTTCAAACATCAATGTTTTAGTTGAAGCAAACAAATACTTAAGCAAACCTCAAAGCACAAACACTGCTTCTCTAAACCCATCTTTGCTTAAACTTCCAAAACAAGCAGTAGGAAAATCTTGCATTGTTAGAGTGTGGCTGCAACATCCAATAGGATCAATATTAAATATTGAAGACTCAAGAGCAAACGTTCGAGTGCCTTTTAGGTGGTCATGGGGTCGCGTATTAATACTTGCTATTTTTGCATTTCTTGTTACGCTTTGGAATCCTTGGTCCAAGCTTTGGAAAATTAAACTCAACACTCATAGTCTTATTCAACGTTGCTGCTTTGCTGCTTCTCTTCTTCCATTTATTGCTGTTGGGTTAATAACTATTTTTTGGAATTTACGAAACGCAACTCCTATGCATTTTTACACAAACGGTAATTATGCATATGATTTTGATCAATATGCCCACACTGCAGACGCATTGTTAAAAGGTCAAGTGCATTTAAATCTTCCTGTTCCTAATGAGTTAGAACACTTGCAAAATCCTTACGACCCTACGGCTAGAAATAATTTGTTAAACCACTCAGTACAACATATGTATTGGGATTACGCATACTACAAAGGTCACTGGTATTCCTACTTCGGAGTTCTTCCAGCAATATTGCTATTTTTGCCTTATCGCATTATTTCAAGACTATGGACTCCTGAAGGCTCTATGCTTCCAACAACAGTAGCTACGATAATATTCTTAATTGGTTTTCTTATCGCAGGCTCCCTATTGGTTATTCGAATTATTGAGCAGACTTCAAAAAAAGTATCTTTAGGAACGACATCCATTGTTCTTGCTTTATTCTTCATTACTTCAAATACAGTGTATTTGTGGTTTAGAACGTCATTTTATTCCGTACCTATGGCAGCCTCACTTTTCTTCACATCTCTTGGATTGTGGTGCTACCTAGGTTTTAATAAAACACACTCTTTGCTAAATATTGTTTTAGGTTCTTTCTTTATTGCATTAAATTTAGGATGTAGACCTACTTTTTCTATAGCCGTTCTTTTTGCACTTCCTGCAATTTATTCGCATATAGAAAAAGATTTACCAAATATTTTGCGCAACTGGAAAAAAGTTTCTTCATGGCATAAGCCTTTTAAATATTTTGCAGCTTGGATACTGCCATGCGTAATTACTGCAATTCCATTTGGCGTTTATAATCTTTTGCGCTTTGGCTCACCGTTAAATTTTGGCAATGAGTATCAAATAACTATTACTGACATGACGACTATGCGTTTGCCGTCACAAAATATTTTGCCGTCTATTTTCAGCTATATTGCGCTACCTTTGCGTTTTATTCCAACTTTTCCTTGGATTGGTATTCAGCCTATTGCATTTGACCGTTGGCAATATGCAGAGCCTATGATTGGCGGAATGTTTACACTTTCACCATTGGCATTAGTTGGCATAATATGCGTATTTATTATGAAAAAACGCTGCCGCACGCATATTGCTTGGCAAACAAGCGTAATAGCTATAATAGTTGGGCTTGTTCTTATTGTTTTTGACAGCTTAAAAGCTGGTATCGGATGGAGATATATTGCTGATTTTGCGTGGTCTTTTGCTATAGCTGCCGCAATTGGAATTAGCTTGCTTTTAGAATATGCATCCACTTTGCAATCAGAAAATTCTTTACATAAAAAAACTATTGCTTACACAATACGCTTACTTGTAGCAGTATTGCTATTTGCTTCTATTGCTATCGCTGTACTCAGTTGGTTTGTTACAGGACGTGAAGACAGCACGCTTCGTTTTAACCCAAACTTATGGTTCGCGTTTAGAAGTTGGATGACATTGTTTTAAATAATTATTTATATAATTACTATTCTTCTAACAATGCATCTACAGTTCGAAGAAGCGCATGCAATCCGCTAATAAACTGCTGCGGCTCTGGCAATAATGACAATGCTAAATACCCATTAACTGGCATATCGAAATAATATCCAGGTTGAGAAACTAAATTATAATCTTTCATCAATCTCAAAGCTAATACATCATCGTCAATGCAAGATGGTACACGCAATAAAATATTCCATCCGCCCTCCGCACGCAACGCGCTAACACAGCATTTAGGCGTGGATGCCAACGTTTCTCGAAGCGTATGCAGATTATTAATAATACGATTTCGTACAATAGCGCTTTGAGAAGATGCATATTGCAATAATTCTGGTATTCGCTCAGAAACAGTATTACCAATAGGCAAAAAATCATCCGCTATAACGTCAAGCCTTTTTTGTGCTTCATAAACATCATCTTTAGGACCTGAAACTTCAATCCAACCAACTTTTGCGTGAGGAGCAGCAAGCATTTTGGAGAATCCATCAAGCGCAAAAACTAAAGTAGAAGATTCTCCAGCAAGACGAGCATTTCCAGCAAAAGGTTCAAGCGAATATTCATAAAATACTTCGTCTGCAATAATCGCAACACCATTATCACGACATAATTGCAATAGTATTTCACGTTCTTCAGGCTTGACATATGAGCCTGTAGGATTATTTGGATTAATAAGCACAAGAGCTTTAATACGCAAAGACACATCTTCTAAAAGTTCTCTAACACGCGCAATATCAATAGTCCAAGAACCATCATAGTGCAAAGGATACGGTATTGCATTCACGCATTGCAAGCGCGCAATAGACTCTATAAGAGGATATCCAGGAGTCGGTCCCATAACGGCATCCCCTGCATCACATAAAAGCATCATAAGCCATGCGTAAGCTTGAGAAGTTGAAGAAAGCACATAAAGCTGATCTGGATTAAGCTTTGATGGAACAGACTTTTCAGTGCGGTTATCTCGCTTATTGATAAAGTTTGAAAGAATATCGCGAATTTCCTTAGGACCCCTAGGGTCTGCCGTGTAACGTCCACTTAAACATTTAGGCGCTAAGCCGTGAGACGTTGGATTGGAATCGTTTAATTTAGTAAGCTTTACGCCATTAACAATAGCTTTTCGCTGAGCTAAAATAATAGGATTTGGCTCACTCACATCTACTCTAGAAGAAAATCGCACGAAACTACCCTAACACTTGGCATAACAAAAGCTGGGCTGCAGTATAAACTGCTCACCCAGCTCAATAGATAACAAATAATATTTAGTTATTTTTTAGTTTTGCTGCATCTTTTGCATTGCATAGTAAGCTGCACCAATAATTCCAGCCTCATTATGCAATGTTGCAACAACAATAGGAGTTTTAATATCGATATGCGGCAAGAACTTTTCGCTTACGCGGCTAACACCGCCACCGACAACAAACAAATCTGGGTTGAAATACTTTTCCATCAGGCCGTAGTACTTAGTCAAACGCTTAGCCCACTTCTTATAGCCCATATCCAACTTTTCACGAACAGAAGAAGCAGCGTACTTCTCAGCATCGCCCTTACCTTTTTCAAGCTGAATATGACCAAGCTCAGTGTTTGGAATAAGCACACCGTTGTAAATCAAAGCCGTGCCAATACCAGTGCCAAGAGTAGTAGCAATAACCAAGCCATCCTTGTCTTTTGCTGCACCAAAACGCTGCTCAGCTAAACCAGCAGCATCGGCATCGTTAACTACTGTTACAGGACGACCACAAGCCTCGCTAAAGACTTCAGTAACATCAACACCAATCCAAGACTGGTCAAGATTTGCCATAAAATCAAGCTTCTTACCAGGCTTAATTGGAGCAGGGAACGCAATTCCAACAGGCACATCTGCAGGTACTTCAAAATGTTCAAGCTGCTGACGAACAATATCTGCAACTGCTTGAGGCGTAGAAACCGCAGGAGTGAGAATTTTGTATCGAGGTTCTGCGAACTCTCCCTTTTCCAAATTTACTGGAGCAGCCTTAATACCGGAGCCACCAATATCGACGCCAAATGCTTGTGCAGTGTCAATCATTTCACTAACACTCCCCTCTGAATGTGTGCTGTATGGACAATTACCAGTATTCTATCGTATATTTGATACGACACGCTTACTGTTTACTAACTTCTACTTCAACGAAGGCATAGGTTTCCAGTCTTGATCGTGCAAAATTTTTCGAGAATCAATCCAACCGGTAAACAATTTACCAATACCCGAAATAATATGCTCACGATCGACAGCTATCAAACGAATAAGCTCTTTAGCAGCTGTTAAAGCAGTTCCAAGCGCAAACATAAACGGACGAAAATCGCCATGAACCATAAAGTAGCGAGCCATAAAGCCCCTATTTCGCATAATATGATAACGATTCATGTCCGATGTTGAATTTAGCTGACGCACTCCTGCAATATCCCAATTAGGAATATCACGAGTGCGACGAAGAATAATATCCGGAACAACAATAGGATTCGTAACCTTACTCGCAAGATACCCGTAAGTAGTATCATCCCAGTAAATAAAGTAGCGCGAATCCGGGAAGCCGATTTTTTCAACTATATCTCGACGAATCAAACCGCCCTCAAAACACATCGTATTCATAACTTTATATCCAGCTCTGCCGAAAGCAGCAGGCGCAATAGGATTTGGAATACCAAGCGGAACCAAAAAATCGTACTGCCAGTAGAATTTACCACCGTCATAATCTAAACGACTTCCTTGAACAACAGCATGACGCTTAGTCCAAGGAGCAAGACGCTCAATAGATTCAGGCACTGTTTCAACATCGTCATCCATAACCCAGAACCACTTAGCTCCAAGTTCATAAGCTTTTTTAACACCAGCACTAAAACCGCCAGCACCACCAAGATTTTCATCTTGAGGAGCATACACAACATGAAGTTCATTGCCTTCACAATCTTTTTGAGCTTTACCCCAACGATTAGTTAAAGAAGCTTCAAGACGAGCAACCATTTCGCCGGTTTTGTCACTGCACTCATTGTCAACAACGACAATACGCCAAGGGCATTCTTTTAAACATTCAAACGAATGGAATAAATTCTCCAAAAGCTCTTGACGCTTATAAGTGACAACAACAATAGCTAATTTATCAATGCTAGTTGCGTTATTAGTAGTAATTTTTTTTGATGCACTCGTATTGCTCATACTTGTATTCTCGCACCTACCCTCGCCACACAATTATCACAACAATGTTCTTAGCATGAGATACAAAAGAATAGTTAGTTTCAGGGAAGGTGAAAATCCTTACTGGCGGTAACAAAATACGTATTTCATGCGTTTTTGAAGCCCGCGAGCGGCTTACAAGCTGCTGATTCGGTTAAATTCCGAAGCCAACGGTTACAGTCCGGATGAAAGAAACGGAGACCCATCATGGGCATTTCTAATACAAATAATCACCAAACTTATGCAAAGAACTCTAACTGGTCTAGCGAAAAAATAGCAAAATACGCTCTATTCGTGGCACTTTCAATGGCTGTAAGTTTCATAGAATTTCCACTTATTCCAGACTTGTCGTATTTAAAATATGATCCTTCAGGAATAGTATGCCTAGTTGCAGGATTCGCATATGGTCCTGCAGCTGCAGCAATAGTAAGCATACTAGGTTTCGCACCGCACTTATTTACCAATCCACTAGGCACAGTTATGGCAGTGCTAGTATCTTTAGGAGCTAGCGTCACAGCGGCATTGATTTACAAAAAAATGCATACCAGAAAAGGCGCAATAATCGGACTTTTGGCAGGATCAATTATTGCTATTGCTCTTGCAATAGCTGGAAATCTTGTTATTACGCCACTTTATGCTCACATGACTGTTTCACAGGTTGTGGCTCTTATTATTCCAGCACTGCTACCGTTTAATATTATTAAACTTGCACTTCACGTTGTAGTAACTATGCTTATTTACAAACCAATTTCCAACCTACTACACGAAAATAAATAATAATTCTAAGCGGCATAATTATGCATAATATCAGCACAAGTAGTAGCATGAACGAAGCTAAAAAGCACATGATTGAAAATAATGCGCAAGTAGTGTTGCGAAATGTTTGCTTTAGCTACGATGATGGAAAAACTTGGACGCTTAATAATTTAAGTCTTACAATTAACGCTGGCGAGCGCGTGGCAATTGTGGGATTAAACGGTTCTGGTAAGTCAACCTTGGCAAAAATTATTGCAGGTTTAACGGCACCAGATAGCGGTTACGTTACATTATGCGGTGAAAAAGTTTTTGAAAATACTACTGCTTGTGCTGAATCATATAAAAAAGCACGAAAATATATTGGTGCACTTTTCCAAAGTCCTGAAGACCAGATTATTACAACAATTACTGAAGAAGATGTTGCTTTCGGACTAGAAAATTTGCAATTCCCTCGAAAAACAATGTATAAGCGTATCAGTGAAGCTTTAAAAACTGTTCACATGGAAGATAAGCGTTACGATGACCCTAGCACTATGAGCGGAGGACAGCAGCAACGAGTAGCTTTAGCAAGCGCTATTGCTATGAATTCTAAACTGCTTGTTCTTGACGAACCTACTTCTATGCTCGACTCGTTCGCTCGCAAAGACGTTGATGCTTTATTCGATAATTTGCATAAAAATGGCACTACTATTGTTCAAATTACACACAATTTTGAGGAATGCAAACGAGCAAATCGCATACTTCTACTAAAAAATGGCATTCTGAAAGAAGTAAGCTTTAATGGTTTAAAAACTTACCTTTCTAATATTGAGTTGGCTAATAATCATTTAACTAAAATCAGCAAGAACAAAAACTTAACAGATAGCAGATTCAAAGAAAATGAGTCAGATATCGCTGTAGAAATTTCCGGACTAACTGTTAAATATGATAAAACTTCTCCAGCTGTTATTGACGATTATTCACTCACTGTTAAAAGTGGCGAAACAGTTGCAATAATGGGCGAAAACGGCTGCGGTAAATCAACTCTTGTTAAAACAATGTGTGGATTGTTAAAAGCCAATTCAGGAAACATAACAGTGCATGGTATATCTGTTAGAGGTAAAACATCTAAAATAATACGACAAAAGCTACATCAAACAATTGGCTACGTTATGCAACTGCCAGAACAACAGCTTTTTGCTGATACAGTACGGAATGATGTTTCGTATGGGCCAAAAAATTTTGGGCTGAAAGGCAATGCTCTTAAAGAACGTGTGGATGAAACCCTACGCTTATTGAGCCTTGAGAATTTGGCTGAAAAATCACCTTTTGCGCTTTCTGGAGGTCAGCAGCGTCTTGTTGCAATAGCTGGCGTTTTAGCTTGCAAGCCACGCGTGCTCGTACTGGATGAGCCAACAGCTGGATTAGATTTTGAAGCTGCGTTACGTATTCGAGAAATTCTTGGAATGCTACACAATCAAGGCGTAACCATAATACTTATTACGCATAATCTTCAAGAAGTAGAAGATTTAGGCGCAAGATTAGTAACATTGAAAACAAGGAATAAAGCAAGCAATAAAGAATGCAGCACAGCAAAAAATATTGAAAATACCAAAAACAAAGAAAGTTCCGCAAAAGCAAAAACAACTTCGCTACTTCAATCTTTTGACCCACGCGCGACGCTGCTATCATGCTTTATTCTTATGCTAAGTGCTTTTAGTATTACTAACTACATACAGTTAGCTATTCTTGCTTTTGTAACATTTACTCTAACTGTTGCTGCAAAAATACCATTTGTTAAGCTTATTGCTTCACTGCACATGATTATTGCGGTATTTGTTTTCTCCGGATTACTTAACATTCTGGCAGTGCGAACTGGTACAGTGCTAGCAAATATTGCAACTATTCCTATTACAACTGATGGAATTAATTATGCAATACTTTTTGCAACACGATTCTCGCTTGTTATTATCATTGGAGCAGTTCTAGTGCTAACAATGAGTCAGACAACGCTTAACGAATCTTGCACACGATTACTATCACCACTTCGACATATTGGAATACCAACGCAAGAAATAGCACTTATTATGAGCCTAGCGCTACGGTTCTTACCAACACTCAGTGCAGAAGCGCACTCTGTGGCACTAGCGCAAATCGCTCGAGGAAGTAGCATTCGAGATGGTTCTTTTAAGCAACGAGTACACGCTATAACAGCTTTAATAGTGCCAGGTTTTGCAGGAGTAATTCGCCATGCTGACACTCTTGCGCTCGCATTAGATGCACGCTGTTACACGCCTGGAGCTGAAAGAACTCACTTGCACTCATGGAAAATGCGTATAAAAGATGTGCTGCTATCAGTAGTTACTCTTGGTGTTGTAAGCGCGATTATTGTGTGCAAAATGCTACCTTTGTAATAAAATTTTGAAAATATTTCACACTTTTGCAGCGCGCGTAATAAATACACAATGCACAGTAAATAAATTTGTATTATCACATGCAACAATTCGCAATATACTGTATAATCCGTTAAGCACTATGTAATTTATGTAATATTTGCGTTATAAAACTTGCATTTGAAAGGACGCCTTATGGCATTGACAAAAAAGCAGATTAAGCAGCTCCGCGCGCTCGCTAATACGCTTAGCCCACTTTTATACGTTGGCAAGAACGATATTACTGATGCAGCTGTGAAGCAAGCAGACGAAACCATGCAGTACCACGAGCTCATGAAGTGCTCTGTGCAAGATGGTTCCGGATTAAGCGCTAAAGAAGCTGCTGATGCACTTGCTCAAAAGCTCGGCGCCGAAGTCGTGCAAGTAATTGGCAATCGTTTTGTTTTGTTCCGCGTATCTCCATTAGACAGCGTTGAACACATTATGCTTGTGCGTGAATAATGATTTAGATTAACACGCCGTTTAAATCGTATACGAATGGGCTTCTCTAATTTGAGAGGTCCATTTTGCTTATGAGAAGCTATATAAATTACGTAATCAAGACAAAAATACGCATAATTTTTGCATGTTTTCTTATCAGCGCATATAGATAGAATTGCATGTAAGAATTTCGCTTAAGAGAGATTGATTGATTCGAAAACTGAGTCAGCGATGCTTATTTTGTATCATGCTTGAGATGGAGGTTTATTATGAGTAAAGCTAAAAGTTATTTTTGGGGATTCGTTGTTGTCGCTATATTAGCTGGTTTGTGCTATTGTGTTCAGCACAATCCTTCTTTTAGCGGATTGCGTCACTTACTTAATATAAAACCAGATCTTAACGCTATTAGCGAAAAGTGTCATTTACCAATAAAACGCAGCTACGCTCTCGGAGGAGATAATGCGATTATAAAAGTTGGAACTGGTGACAATTTTCAACAAGCCGCATCATGCGTACTTGATGAGTTTCCTTCTTCTGACGCAAATCATAAAAAATTAGAAAATATTCTTTATAAAAACGGCAACCCATTCGACATGAATGACGACAATCATATTTTTATTGTTAGCGACCCATGTTCTGTAATGATTTTCCCAACTACTGCTGGTGACGTTATGATTGTTGGAAATGCTAATAATCTTTCCAAAATAGACAACGGCTCACTCATGGCAGGTTTAATGAAAGACGTTTCTTCCAATTACGGTGAATGAGTTACACATAAAACGTAGGTTTTGCCAAAATACGATTAAACAATTGCAACTTTGCGAAAGTAGAGATGCTGGGTATGAAAAAGAATAGTGATTTTCTGTATTATTGCGTATCGACTGTTGTACTTATATGCTGGCTTACAACATGGGTTGTGTATGTTTGCTTTGTTGCCGACACTGCACAAAATAGCGGTTTTTCACTGCAACATGTTGCCAGTAGTGCCATAAGCACTATCACAAAACCGCATACTCGCAATGCAGATGACATTCGTTCTCAAGCTGGCCGCGCTTATAAAGACGTACTAACTAATCTCAACGGCAAGTATAAATTTGGTGATGCAGATAAATATTATTATTCGCTTTGGGATGTTAACAATGACAAAATTCCTGAGTTGATTGTAACTGCTGCGAAAGTTGTAGATCCAAATTGTTCGCCAGCACAAAATGGTGAGACTTGTGAAAATGATCGACCAATATCAGCTCGGTTATTTTCATATGATGGGAAAAAGTTAGTCATTCCCTCAACCATACTTAGTTATGGCACTAATTTTGGAACTATGTTTTTTGACAAAAATCATGATGGTATTGTTTTCCTTGAAAATAAAGTACCAGATGGCGGTTATTCTGAGATCCATAACTGGTCGGAAGATCCTCATTTCCCATGGAAAAAAACAATATATAAACTGCAAAATAATGATTTTGTTAAAAAAACTTATTTAGTTGAATATCCTATCGACACAAATCTAACTAAAGGTAGTAATGAGTTAGGTAAAGTAACTGCGCCAAATTATTTGGAATCTGATGATCTTAGCGAAATTAATAAGTTAATTAATATAACTAAATTAACTTCTAAAGAGCGTCAGCATGAAGCAGAAGTGCTGAAATGGCGAGAAAAAGGTTATCAGGTTTTCGACGGTACAATATCTAGTGAAAATGAATTTATTTTCACTAAACGTCTTCTTATTGTTACTAATTTTCATGGAACAGAAAGTGGTTTTTCTGCTCCAGGTACTCGTGTAACAAGAGGTTTAATTCCTCAAGCAAATTCTGAAGAAGATAATTCTAAATTAGATGCTTATTTTTCAAAATACGCAAAAACTGGGGATAAATTTACCATAGCTATTAAAGATTCTAGATATTGTTGTTGGGATGAAGATCTTTCAGGAACTCCGGAAGCTTTTGATGCTATGCATATTATTCCGTAATATGCAGTGAGCGCAGCATTACAAAACTTTCTGTTCCTATGAAGTGATACAGGTAAATGCACATAGTTATATAGATTAAAGTGCTCCATGAATGTTGAACTGCCTCAGCAGTTTTTCAATCATGGAGCATTTTATTTGCGCGAATAAATTTCATTTTTAAATGAATATCACTTCGCTTGATGCATGTAATGCAGTTTAGTCACGTTCAGGAAGCTTACTCCAGTCGAAAGGCTTTTCAACCAAGTAGTATGCAACACTATCGTCTGGAGCAGGCTTAAATGGAACAGCCTTGTGCTTAACTGTTGGCACGAACGGGTTATCTTCTATTGCACCTTTGTAAGGCTCAGCATCAACAGTTGTTTTAGAATACAGTTTCGGATTTCTGCGTAAAATAAACGGTCTTGTAGTATCTGGCTTTTTATTGCCTTTTCCTTCAAAATAGCCAGAAGATTCAATCTTATTAAGATTTGCATGAACTGGAACTACAAGGAAGAAGTCGCGCATTCTAAACGAAGAGTCTTTCCAATAGCCAGGAATTTTATCAGGACTTCCATATTGTTTAATGTCTTCAGGAGGTTCAAACGCGTCAACCCACTTACCATTAACACACATATTGCCAATATTGTCATTAGCTGTTTCACCACAATATGGCAATCCCATTCCACGATAAAGTTCAAAGGCGCCAGTGTCTCCAACAATCAAATGATTCTTCATCTGACTGTCTTTATTCTTATCATTATCCTTATAAAATATCATTCCGCCCATCTGATGAGCACCATTACCAAAAGTTAAATACTCATAGAAATGAGAATCATCAGGGTACTTAGGATCGGTAGGAAGCTGCAAAAACATATAGTCCGGATCATCTTTAGGATAATCATGTTTCTGAAGCTCAATACAGTCGCCATCATTAGTACACCAAGTGCCAATAACAGGAGACGCATTAGTCACATACATTATAGTCTTGTCACTAGGATCATTTTCTGTAAGCACATTTTTGGTTTCAGAAGCGTCAACACCGTAGTACAAGTCAACATGCCCACCAGAAAACTTTGTGCCTAAAGCAGGTTTAGAAGAAATAATCTTACCAAGATTCTTTTCTGACGAGAAATGCGGGTGCAATGAAACATCTTTCAATCCCAAATCTCGCAACTTATTTACTGCTTCGTCTTTATCCATGCCGAACAAGTCTGCAGGAATACCTTTGTCTTTAACTCCAACAGCAATACGAATCACGCCATCATCACTACTTCCGCTCGAAACTGAGAAGCCTGGCATCGGGTCAGTTGCAATAACTTTTCCAGTATTAGTAGAAATAATATTGTATGTTTCAACAGGAACACCCATAGATTCAGCTATTTTCTTAGCTTTTTCGAGAGGCTGACCTACTACTCCCTTTTTAGGAATTCCAGGACCTTTAGATTCTATAACAGTAACATGCGATGAACTTTGCACACGTTGACCAGGACGAACATTAGTAAAACGAACAAAACCACCACGTTTAACAGAAGAAAACTCTTTAACAATAATAACTTTCACACCCTGCTTACGTAAATCGTCTACAGTTTTTTGCAATGGCGCACTTTTTAATGCACTAGCTTTAGGAATAAGAACAGTATGACTACTTTGTGAAGGTAAATAAAATACCATAAACGCAACCGCAGCAGCAATAACAAGTACTACAGCAACAATTGAAGCAATCAGTAGTTTAAATTGCTTTGATTTAGTAAAAGATTTCTCGCTACTACTTTTTGCAATATACCCAGGCTGAGTATAAGTTTCTTTTACAGGTGGCACATTATAATTTTCATTCGCAACATCCGAATAATTTGCAACAACATTGCCACATGAATCACAAAACTTACTATTCTGCTCTAGTTTATTTCCACAATTTTCACAAAATGCCATAATTCCCTCTCTTAACTGTGCTCGCACTTACCGAGTTTTTAACACAGCAAATCCCTCTTAAGTGAAATATCTACACACGATTCTAGTTACACTGTCCGATAAACACAAAGATGCAATAACAAACACAGCACTTATTTATTTGTTAGATTCGTGAAGAATGGCACGGATTTGAGATAAACGTTGCGAAATCTCCTGCTCGTAGCCGCGATTCGACGGCTGATAGTATTCGCGACCAACTAGCTCATCTGGCATGTACTGTTGGGATGCTACAGCACCCGGATAATCGTGAGCATACTTGTACCCGTCATGGTTTCCCCAACTTTTCATCAAAGCAGTTGGAGCGTTACGCAAATGAAGAGGAACTTGACCAATATTTCCAGCATCAACATCTTGCAAAGCCTGATTAATAGCATTGTAGCTTGCGTTTGATTTAGGAGCGGTTGCTACAGCAATCACAGCTTCCGAAAGAATAATACGCGCTTCTGGCATGCCGATTAAAGCAACTGCTTGAGCTGCTGCAACAGTTACTTGCAAAATTTGCGGAGCTGCCATACCAACTTCTTCGGCAGCAGCAATCATAATTCGCCTTGCAATAAAACGCGGGTCTTCACCAGCTCGAAGCATTCGCGCTAAATAATGCAAAGAAGCGTCAACATCACTTCCGCGCATCGACTTAATAAAAGCAGAAATCACATCGTAATGATCGTCGCCGTCTTTGTCGTAACGAACTGTAGTAGTATCCATTACGTTAGAAACAATATCAGCAGTAATTACAGGCTTCTTTTTGCCATGCTGTAACGCAACATCTCCTGTTACTGCTCCTGCAGCCGCCTCTAAAATAGTGAGAGTTTTGCGAGCGTCTCCCCCGCTTAAGCGAATAATAGAATCTATTGCGTCATCGTCGATTTTAAGCTGATTATTAAGACCATTTTCGCCAGTTAGCGCACGTTCTATAAGAGTATGCAAATCTTCAACGCTAAGTGACTCAAGTTTAACAACTACTGATCTACTAAGTAGCGGCTTAATAATTGAAAAGCTTGGGTTTTCGGTAGTAGCTCCAATAAAAGTTACGTCGCGATTTTCAACGCTTGGAAGCAAAGCATCCTGCTGAGATTTAGAAAAACGGTGAACTTCGTCAATAAATAAAACTGTTTCTTGACCATTACTAACTAAACGCTCATGCGCGCGATCAAGTACCGCACGAACGTCTTTAACTCCAGAAGTTACAGCAGAAAGCTCTTCAAACACGCGACCAGACTGACGAGCAACAATATAAGCGAGCGTAGTTTTGCCAACTCCCGGAGGACCAAACAACACAACAGAACTTGGAGCAGTAAGAGAACCTCTAGATTGCGGATTTGCAAGCCTACGCAAAGGAGAACCTTCTTTTAGAGCATGCAACTGCCCTAGTACGTCTTCAATACTGCTCGGGCGCATACGCACTGCCAACGGACGAGTTACATCACTCGGCGCGCTACTTGCTGCAAATAAATCCTGCTCCATAAATACCAGCTTACACTACATATAGAACAAACGTTCGATTGCATTTTGCGTCTTGCATTTCGTATTCTGTTAACACATTTTTAAAAATCACACGTGCGAAACTTGGTAATCGAAGAACACAACTTCGCCTTCATCTTGAGTTGTATCTAAATCGACAACGCCAGTAATAGCCCAATTATGATCCCCGTCTGAATCGTCAATAATCTGCCGAACTTTCCACGAATGTTCACTTTTCTCAAGCGAATCATCCAAAATAAACAAGTCGCCACTTCGAGCCTTAGCATCTATTCCAACATACTCGTGCTCATCATAATAGTCGTCAAGCACATCATTCCACTCGTGAACGCCGTAACCCCAAGCTTTGTCAAGCTCTCCCAAAGATTCCGCATCTTCCAAATCCATAAGCTGCACACGGCGGAACATTGCGTTTCTAATCAACACAATAAGTCCACGACGATCCTCAACTACAGACTCAGAAGTTGAAGGCGCAGCCGTAGTTACAGCGCTAGCTTCAGCATCCGATCCTCCTGCACTCTCCCACTCGTCAACAAGACTTGAATCAATAGAGCGCACAACAAGACGAAGCCACGAAATAATATCACGCAATTCTTCGTTAAGCATATCTTCAGGCACAGTGCGCGCAAGAGAACGGTAAGCGTCCGAAAGGTAACGAAGAAGCGTTCCCTCACTTCTAGCAATGCCATAACGAGAAATGTATCCAGTAAAATCAGATGCTGTTTCAACCATGTCTCGAAGCACAGATTTAGGCTTAATCCAGTAGTCGTTCGCCCACGGCACATCCTTGCGATATTGCGCAAAAGCAGGAGCTAGTAAGTCTTCAAGAGGCTTAGGATAGCTAACTTCAGCTAAGCGTTCCATGCGCTCCTCATAGTCAATGCCATCGTCCTTCATACCAGCCATTGCAGCATCGCGTGCTTTGCGCTCTTGAGCACGAAGAACAGGCTTAGGATCATCCAGAGTTGCTTCAACCATGGAAATTACGTCAAGCGCATAGCTTGGAGATTCTGGGTCTAGAAGTTCCAAAGCTGCGAGTAAGAATGGAGAAAGCGGCTGATCTAGCGCAAAACCGTCTGGCATAGCAACATCAAGATCATAATCGCAAGAACCGTCAACGCGCTCTCTACATTCAATGACTTGAGTATCGAGCAAAGTCTGGAAAATATCATCACAACGCTCAAGCAATTTTTCTTTATCTTGTGGCCTTTGTGCACTATCTTCAATAAGTTTTTCAACGCGCGCTCTAGCATCCCCACCTTGCGTAACTTCGTTCAAAATCATTGAATGCGTTACAACCATGTGAGGATTCAAAGTTTCGGGAGCGCTTTCAATAAGCTTAGTAAATGTCGGCTCGCCCCAAACAACAAAGCCTTCTGGAGCTTTCTTACGCTTAACTTTTTTAAGCTTTTTAGGATCATTTCCAGCTTTTGCAACAGCGCGCGCATTCTCAATCTCGAACTCTGGAGCCTCTGCAACTACTAAGCCCTCAGTATCGAATCCCATTCTGCCTGCACGTCCTGCAATTTGGTGAAACTCGCGAGCGCGAAGCTTTCTACTACGATTCCCATCAAATTTTGTAAGAGCTGTAAGCACAACCGAGTGAATTGGCACGTTAATGCCAACGCCGAGAGTGTCTGTGCCGCAAATAACTGGTAGAAGTCCTTGCTGTGCGAGCTGTTCGACAAGCCTACGGTAGCGCGGAAGCATACCAGCATGATGTACGCCTACACCAGTGCGCAGTAACCTTTGCAAAATTTTGCCGAAACCTGTAGTAAATTTAGTACCTTTAATGGCTTGAGCAATTTTGTCTCGCTGCTCTTTGCTTGAAACTCCAGTACTTGCGAGCGCTTGCGCTGTTTCAAGAGCTGCGTCTTGCGAAAAATGAACTACGTAAATTGGCGTTAAACCCTTGTTAAATAAGAGTTCTACAGTTGTTGCAAGCGGCTTATCTGTGTACTCGTATTCGAGCGGGATTGGTCTTGGAGCGTCTGCAATAATATCGACGTTTCTTTTTGTTGATTTTTCTAAGCGTTCCGCAATATCCGTTACGTCTCCAAGAGTTGCGCTCATAAGTAAGAATTGCGTATTTGGAAGTGTAAGCAGCGGAACTTGCCAAGCCCATCCGCGCTCTGGATCACCATAGTAGTGGAATTCGTCCATTGCGACGCAATCGACTTCAGCGTTTGCGCCTTCACGCAGAGCTTGATTTGCTAAGATTTCCGCCGTGCAGCAGATTATTGGAGCATCCGCATTAATATGCGAGTCGCCTGTAATCATACCAACGTTGTCACGCCCAAAAATAGCTACTAAATCGAAGAATTTTTCGGATACAAGAGCTTTAATTGGCGCAGTATAGTAGGAGCGTCTGCCGGTGGCGAGCGCCGCGAAATGCATACCGAGCGCGACAAGCGACTTTCCAGAACCTGTTGGAGTGTTTAAAATAACGTGGTCTCCTGCAAGCAAATCCATAACGGATTCTTCTTGATGCGGCCACAAATCTACATGTTTGTTATCTTTAACCCAATCAACAAATGCTTGAAAAATCTCATCTTCGCTAGCATGATGCAAATCGAAAGCTAACTCGCCCAAACCAGCCATATACGCTCCTACTTTACTTAACCCTAACTTACTTTGACTTAATCACGCTTTATTTGCGCTTTACTTGCGCTTCTTCTTATCTCGTACTTTTACAGAGATTTGAATAGGAGTTCCCTCGAATCCAAACTCTTCTCGAAGAGAACGCTCAATAAAGCGACGGTATCCGTGCTCTAAGAAGCCAGTTGTGAATATTACAAAACGCGGTGGGCGCGTAGAAGCTTGCGTAGCAAACAAGATTCTCGCTTGCTTTCCGCCTCGCAAAGGATGCGGATGAGCAGACTGAATACGCCCTAAGAAAGCGTTGAGCTTGCCTGTAGGAATGCGCTTATCCCAGCTGTCTAAAGCTGTTCGCATAGCGCGCGCAAGACGATTCGTATGCCATCCTGTTTTTGCGGAAAGATTTACGCGCTCAGCCCAAGTTACGCGCTCAAACTCAGTTTTCCATAAGCGTTCCATGCGCTGTCTGGAAAATTCGTCCATCAAGTCCCATTTGTTAAACACAAGTACGATTGCTCGACCCGCGTCTACAGCCTGGCTCATAACTTTCAAATCCTGCTCTGCAATCGGCTGGGAAGAATCGAAAAGAATCAAAGCAAGTTCCGAGCGTTCAATCGCAGCTTGCGTACGAAGTGAAGAATAGTATTCAGCACCCGTAAGCTTGTGCTGCCTGCGCTTAATACCAGCAGTGTCAATAAACAGCCAATCCTCGCCGTCAACTCGCACAACCTCATCAACAGGGTCACGAGTAGTTCCAGCCAAATCGTTTACAACAGATCGCTCTTCATGAGCTAAATGATTCAAAAGCGAAGACTTACCAACGTTTGGACGACCTACTAAAGCAACTCTGCGAAGTCCTTCTGGAGTTAAGAATCCTGAAGTTTTATTCGCTTTCTTCAAAGAATTGAGCGCTGCATCAAGCAAATCTCCAACGCCTCTGCCGTGCATTGCAGAAATTCCGTAAGGCTCACCCATTCCGAGCTTCCAAAACTCTGCAGTCAAATACTCGCTTCTAGCGTCGTCAACTTTGTTAACTGCCAGAGTAATAGGCTTACCTGCAGCGCGAAGCATTGAAACAATACGCTCGTCTGTAGCTGTTAAACCAACTTGACCATCTACTAGGAAAATCACAGCATCGCTTAAACGCACTGCTACTTGCGCTTGTTGAGCAATAGAAGAATCAATACCTTCAACATCTGCTTCCCAGCCGCCAGTGTCAACAAGCTTGAAGTTGGTCCCAGCCCACTCAGCGTCGTAGCTTACGCGATCTCTCGTAACACCTGGAGTATCTTCTACAACAGCTACACGATGACCCAAAATACGATTTACCAGCGTTGATTTTCCAACGTTTGGTCGACCTATAATGGCGATTACTCCAACAGCTTTAGAGTCTTTTGCATCGTCTTGACTTACTTCGTCGCCTCGAAGAAGCGCACGATCTTCATCGTCAAGATCGTAGCCTTCAAGATTAGCAGCATAACGGTCATACTCATCCTGCTCAATTGCAGCGTCAACCATTTCAACAAGAGCATCGAGAGTCTGCTCAAAAGTCAAATCAGAATTATCGAGCGTTGTAACACCGTCTGCTGCTTGAAGAAAATGCGTAACTTTAGCATCTTTAGCATCACGAGCGCGAATATCGTCTTCTTCAGATTCATTATTTTTAGATTCATTATTTTGCAAATTTTCTTGCGCAATATTCTGCTTGTTTCTGCGAGCTTGACGCACTTCTTCGCGTGCAGTAAGAAGCACTCGAACTTGAGCATTAGGAGCAACAACAGTAGTAATATCGCGTCCTTCTGCAACTATTCCCTCACCTTTAGAGAAAGAATCTTCATCTGACTCTGAAGCAATATACGCACGCTGAGCAGCAATAAGCATACGGCGAACTGCAGGAATCGAAGATACAGTAGACACATGCGAAGAAACTTCGCTGGAACGCAATTCTTCGCTAATATCCTCACCTTCAACAGTCACTACAGGATTCTTAGGATCAACACTAAAGTCAGCGTCACTTTCAGTAAATAAGGCTCCAACAGCTTCAATAATTTGATTAAAACGTTCAGCATCCGCTGGATTTACAGGATTTCCTTCTTCATCCAATTCAAGTTGCGTGCTTAAATCAATACCTTGTTTCAAGCACCACCAAGCAGCAGCTCTATACATTGCACCCGTATCTAAATACGCAAAACCATAGTATTGCGCTAAAGCACGAGAAGTAGAAGACTTACCTACTCCTGCTGGTCCATCAATTGCTACACAAATCACAGGCCAACCTCCTTAGAAAGCGAGCGCACTTCTGTTTGAGAAAGCACGCGATACGATCCAGCTTTTAAGTCACCCAATTTAATAGGGCCAATTTGCGTACGAACAAGACGCTTTACAGGGTATCCTACGGCTCCAAAAATCCTGCGAACAATACGATTTCTGCCAGAATGCAACACAACTTTTACCATGGTTGTGTCGTGATTCTGATCGATTATTGCGCAACGGTCGAGCTTAATCCAACCATCTTCAAGATTTACACCTTGTGAAACCAAGCGGCGGCAAACCATACCGTTGATTTTGCCTTCAACAGTTGCAATATAAGTTTTCTCAACCTCATACTTTGGGTGCATTACGTGCTGGCTTAGCTCGCCATCGTTGGTCATTAAAATAAGACCTTCAGAATCGTAATCCAAGCGTCCCATGTGGAAAATTCGCTCGTACTTGTCTCCAACAATATCTCTTAAAGTAAAGCGACCTTTTGGATCGTCCATTGCGCTAAGAACTCGCTTAGGCTTATGCAATGCGAGCGTTACTAGCTTTGTGTTGAACTTTACGCGAGATCCATCAACGCGCACTTTTTGACGTTTTGGATCTACTCGAGTACCAAGTGTTGTAACCAATTCGTCGTCTACTTCAACACGCCCGTCAAGAATAATCTCTTCACACTTACGTCTTGAACCAAATCCCGCTTCAGCAAGCAGCTTCTGCAGTCGAATGGCGTTGTTGTCATCTGAATGCGCCTGATTGGCGCGGGAATATGCGTTTGGCATCGTTCTCCCAACGTGACCTAAAGAATTACATACATATTTGCGCCAGAATTTACTTAAGAATACGCAATATAAGCAATTCATTACTCATTAACTTACTAATTTATGTGGCAATTTATTAAATTTGCAATAAATCAAAAACACCACGTCTTCCTATGTTACCGTATGGCATAGCCGTGATAGTATAGCCTAGGTTTCATTGTGTTGCAATCATTAACAAAGCGACACAACTAAAATTAAGGAAAATTATGATTAAAACTACAGATACACCGTGCAGCACAACTAAAACTGCTGCGCCACTTATTGTTCGTATTGGTACTGAATTTATTGCTACAGCTTTAGCGATGTTCGTTGTTTACACTTTTTATTCTCTTACTACCGTAATGTACGGAATCAACGTTTTAATGATTGCCGCCGGCACTGGTATCGCTTATGCTGCAGCGACATATATTGCATCTAAAGTTTCTGGAGGCCACCTTAACCCTGCAGTAACAGTTGCTTCGATGCTTACTGGACGCACTTCATACACTGCAGGATTATGCTACATTGTTGCCCAAGTTCTTGGTGCTATTGCAGCTGCAGGATTGTTTATTCTTATTATTCCTCAGCAGGATTCAAGCATTGATCCGTCACAAGTTGGTCAAGGCTCAGGTTTTGACAAAAAGTATTGGTTTGTTTCAATAGTAAACGGATTCGAAAAGGCATCCCTTTCTGCACGTCAACTAAAAGAAATAAACTTGTCTTTCGGAATAGTATCTGCGTTATTAGTTGAAGTTATTGCTGTTATTTTGATTGTTGCCACTGCATTGCGCAGCACAGACCATGAAGGTAATACTAAATGCGGTTATGCAACACACATCGGTATTGCATACGCAGCTGGCGCTTTCATTACGTATCAAATTACAGGAGCTGGTTTGAATCCTGCTCGTTCTACCGGCATCGCATTATTCGCAAACTCTCATGATTTGGAAGTTAAACCACTAAGTCAATTGTGGGTATTCTGGATTGCTCCAATTTTTGCTGCAGCGCTTGTTAGCCTAGTTTTGCTATTAACAAAGCTTCTTTCAAACTCAGCACAAAAACTTGCTGTACCAAATGAAACAAATCCTGCACCAATACAAAATTTTGCAGACACAAAAGCAGATGCTCCTGCAGCGCCAGATATGAGCTATGAGTACGTTCAAAACGCATCTGACAATAACGTTGCGAACAATCTTTAAAAATAAAATTATAGCAAAAATATAATTGAAGCGTATGTTATAAGCAAACCTATGCCGAGCGTAATACTTATGAAAGAATCAAAGCCAACTGAGCGAACTTTCCAAGGGCTACGCTGACGCATAATTAAGCGCATAACTCCTAGAAGTACAGCCGTCACAGAAATAACAACTGTGGCGGCTTTTACATATCCTATAAATGCCAATAATGCGCAAAGTGCAATAATAATTGCTACAATCCATTCAGCATAAGGCTTACCCTCACGTTTTTCCGACACGTACGGATGCTCCGTTTTAGCACTTCTAGTCTGATGCTCACTATCTGTCATACTTGTATCATACCTGCTCCGCGATAAGAAAACATGAGTTGTTTTAGGCACTAACACAAAGATGCAGCGCTTGAAGTACACAAACGCTGCATCCATAATATTGATTAATTTATTTGTCTATGAATCTTAGCTAAAGCAATTTTAGTGGAAGAAGTGACGAGTACCGGTAGTGTACATCGTTACACCAGCTTTGCGCGCAGCTTCGAACACTTCTTCGTCGCGAATAGAGCCACCAGGCTGCACGATTGCGCGAACGCCCGCTTCAATCAAAATTTGCGGACCGTCAGCAAATGGGAAGAAAGCATCCGAAGCCGCAACAGCTCCGCGAGCACGTTCAGCACCATCAGCCAAAGTATTTGCACGCTCAACAGCCAAATGGCATGAATCCACGCGATTAACCTGCCCCATTCCAATGCCAACAGTAGCATTGTCGTGCGCAAGTAGAATTGCGTTAGACTTTACACAACGAAGCGAACGCCACGCGAATTGCAAGTCGCGCAAAGTGTCAGCATCAGCAGGATCTCCAGAAACAAGCGTCCAGTTTTCAGGATTATCACCAACTGCATCAATCTTATCTGCAGACTGAACTAAAGCACCACCGTCAATAGGATGAACTTGCAAATCTAAGACTGGCGGAGTTGCAACCTTCAAAATGCGAAGATTCTTTTTCTTAGTGCGAAGCAATTCCAAAGCTTCAGGCTCATAGTCTGGAGCCACAATAACCTCTGTGAAAATTGGGCGCACACTTTCTGCCATTTCCAAAGTCACAGTAGTGTTTGCAGCAATCACACCACCGTAAGCACTTACAGGATCGCAAGCGTGAGCTTTTTTGTGCGCTTCTACTGCAGTCGCGCCTATTGCCAAGCCGCAAGGATTATTATGCTTGCAAACAGCAACCGCAATTTGTGGAGCAAAATCCCAAACTGCACGCCAAGCAGCATCCGCATCCACATAATTGTTGTAGCTCATAGGTTTTCCGCCAAGAAGCTCAGCCTGAGCCAAACCACCCTTATGCAAAGGATCTAAATACAATCCTGCTTGCTGATGGGGATTCTCACCATATCGAAGCGTATGCTCTAAACTCCAAGTGCGCGTGTAGTTTGCAGGAAGCTTCACAGCTTCAGCATTTTGATTATCTTCTTCATCATTTGTGTTCAAACTTTCAGGCTTCTGCCATGCTTTACTTGTCCACTCAGATATAGAAGCATCGTAAGCTGCTGTATGAGCAAATGCTTTACCAGCCAAATATTCGCGCTCTTGCAAATTAAAGCCTTCACCTGAAACGATTCTATTAGCTAAAAGCTGGTAATCTGCAGGATCTGTAATAACGGCAACAGACTTATGATTCTTTGCTGCAGCACGAATCATAGAAGGTCCACCAATATCAATTTTCTCAATAATTGCGTCACTATCAGCACCGCTCATTACAGTGTCTACGAATGGATACAAATTAACTACTACAGCATCAAACGGCTTTATGTTTAGCTTTTCAAGTTGCTTTACATGATCAGCATTACTCATATCTGCAAGAATTCCAGCGTGAATATGCGGATCTAAAGTCTTCACTCTTCCATCAAGACTTTCTGGGAAACCAGTAACGTCAGAAACTTCAGTAACATGAACGCCAAGTTCAGCCAATTTAGCAGCAGTAGAGCCGGTTGAAACTACTTCAGTATCAGCCTTTCTAAATGCTTCAGCTAATATTTCAAGTCCCTCTTTATGAAAAACTGAAACAAGAACTCTACGAATTTGCTTTTCACCTGTGGTTATCAGCACATTTGCGTTTGATTCTTTGCTCTGTGTCTGTTGCACGGCGGCCTTCCTTCCCAAAATAGTAGTGAGGAATTATTTTCTTTTAGCCTTCGATGAAACCGTCCTAGGAGCAGCTTTTTTCAAAGGCAAAGGTTGATTCTTTTTATTACTAGTCTTATTTTCGATTAATTCTGCAGATTTTACAGGTTTATTCGACTTACTAGCAGCAATAAGATTAAAGCAATATCGCGCGCCACAAATAAGTAGGATACTAAAAATCGAAATAACCCATGCTACAGCAGAAGCGTATAGAGTAAGATGACCAACAGCCCTAGTACTTTCAATAATGTCAACTCCAATATAAGAAAGTCGACATTCACCCAATGAACCATTTGCTATTGAGAAAACAACAGTCCACATAATTGTAATTAAAGCGGATACACCTACACTATCAGTTGCAGCTTCTACAGCATTCAACATAAAAGACTCACGCTCGGTTTTGTCAATAATATTTTTTAAACGCAAGCCACAGCCGCTTTTATGCAATAAAGTTATAAGCATTACAATAAAGCAGAAAATTGGAACTATGGAGTAAAAAACAGTGCGATGCATAACATCAACAATAGCATCAGGAAATATTCCAAAAACCGGAATAGGAGGCAAAGATTTACGCTGAGAAACTGCTAAAGTAAAGTGTGCAACAGATCCAATATTAAATCCAGATCCACAAATCCAAGATAATGCCCAAATAGCAATATTCGGCAGCCAAACTAAGCAAGCAATAGTTGTAAGAATACGAGAACCATTTTGCATGCCTAATTTATTGAAATATGAATTAACATAGCCAAAATTTGTGCAAGCCCAAACTACAACAGTTATTAACGCAATAAAAGCGTATAAACCAAATAAAATTACTGCTGTACGCTTAGTAATACGAATATTTTTTTGAATATACTCAGGGCACATTTGCTTGTAGCGCTGCTTTAACGACATAAACAATGAGCTGCTTGGAAAAACCGCTATAAGCAAAGAAATTAAATAAATACAAGAAGATTTACAAGCAACAATAAAAGTAGAATCCAGTAAAGTAACATGCGTATTTTGAGAAAGTATCGCATTAATAACAGCCCAGACTACAAGCCCAGTAAAATATGCTATATCTCCACCTCGAATACGGCGAATTAAACATACAAGTGTTGCAATAAGTAGAAAAGTAAGACCTAAAGGAATAATCGTAAGAATGCAATTGCCAAAAGTAATACCTACGCCTTGAGCAAACATAAACACAGCCCAAGTCATAGACATTGCAGATTCAGAAAGATTGCCTGCTCCCTCTTCGATAGAAACCACAAGAAGTGTGAGAGATAGGAAAAGACCTATTGTAAGAGAAAAAATAAAAATAACAATAATAGGAGTTATTACACCTTTAGACATGTTTATTAAGAATGACTTAAGTTTCTCAACCATGCCTTTTCCTTTCAATTCTTTTAGGTGCAAAACCAATATATTGCTTTAAATAGGATATTACTTTAATAATAAGCGATAATAATAAACTTTTAAGCTGGCATAGTAATTAAACTACTGCAAGGATAATCGCATAACTCACTCATTCCACTAATACCTGTAAGTTCAATAACAAAACTAAAACCTGCAACTATTCCTTGAGCGCGCTTGACAATATTTGCAGCAGCTTTTGCAGTGCCTCCAGTTGCAATAAGATCGTCAACAATAAGCACACGTTGACCTGGCTTAATAGCGTCGTTTTCAATTTCAATACTTGCCTGACCATACTCAAGCATGTACGACTCAGTAATAACTGGAGGAGGTAGCTTACCAGCTTTACGAATAGCAAGAAAACCTTTGCCTAACCGAGATGCCAACAATGGTCCAAAAAGAAAACCTCGAGCTTCAAGCCCAGCAATCAAATCAATTGAATCAGCCGGTACAGGCAATGCATCAATCAAAGAATCAATAAGAATTCGCGAAGAGCGAGCATTTGAAAATATAGGAAGAAAATCACGAAATATAATACTAGGATTAGGGAATCCTGGAACGGTACGAATCAAAGAAGCAAGATAAGCGGCGTCATCGTTACTTACTGTTTTCAACGTTTTCACTGTAATATCCGTTGCTGTCATAATTCTAACGTTCTTTTCTTCACAAGACTTGTTATTGGAATATGGAAAGAATGTCACATATTCGCATGATGTGTGAGACATGCGCTGACTCACACATCACGACTTAAGTATTAAATTATAAATTTATGAAATAAAAGTTATTACTTTTCAGATTCTGCAGATTCTGATACTGGCTTGTTATCTTCGTTTACAGACTTATTTGCATCATCCTGCTTAGCTTCTTCTGCTTGTGCAGCTTCTGCCTCTTCATCGCTAATAAACGCTGGACGCACATACAATCTGTTTACAGCGCGGAAAGATACTCGCATCAAGCTACCTTCTGAATCGATGACAATCTCTTCATACTGCGTATCTACGCTTACAATCTTGCCGATAATGCCGCCAATTGTAATAATTTCAGTGCCTGGCTCCAAAGATTCATGGAAGGAACGCATTTCAGCTTGACGCTTCTTAGCATTGCGAGTCTGGAACATCATCATGCAAACCATTGCTACAACGAGAATAATAAGCATGCCATACTGCTGGAAAAATTGAGGCAAAGTAAACTCCTTAAGTATCCAACCCTAAGACGGTCGAAATGCCGTCCAAGTTAATTATTTTAAGCTAGCTCACTGACATTACTAGGCTCTTTAAAGCCCAAATGTTTCCAAGCTTTACTAGTTGCAACACGACCTTTAGGAGTGCGAATTAAGAATCCTTCACGCACTAAATATGGTTCACATACTGTTTCAACAGTTTCAGCTTCTTCACCAACCATTGCAGCTAAATTATTAAGACCAACCGGTCCACCGTTAAACTGACAAACCATAGCCTTCAAAACTGCAATATCAAGTCGATCAAGACCTTGCGTATCAATCTGGTATAAAGCTAACGCTTCAACAACAGCTTCATGATTTACTTCTGACAAATCATGCACAATAGCCCAATCTCTGACACGCCTCAACAAACGATTCGCTATACGAGGAGTGCCACGAGAGCGCAATGATAGCTCTTTAGCAGCTTGATCAACAAGACGAATCCCTAAGACTTTAGCAGATCGTTCAATAAGTTTTTCAAGCTCTTCGTGAGGATAAAAATCAAGATGAGCAGTAAAACCAAAACGAGCACGCAATGGAGAAGGCAACATTCCTTCCCTAGTGGTAGCTCCCACTACAGTAAAACGAGGAAGAGTTAACGGTATTGATGAGGCGCCAGGACCTTTACCCACCATAACGTCAACGCGAAAATCTTCCATAGCAATATAAAGCAACTCTTCTGCAGCACGAGGCAAACGATGAATTTCGTCAATAAACAACACTTCACCTGCATCAAGCGCGCTTAGTATAGAAGCTAAATCTCCAGCATGCTGGATAGCAGGACCTGAAGTAATTCGAATAGGAACTTGCAATTCATTAGCAACAATCATTGCTAATGTAGTTTTTCCCAATCCAGGAGGGCCTGCCAATAACATATGGTCAGGCGCAACATCACGCTTTTTAGCAGCATCTAAAAACAGTTGCAATTGCGCTTTTAAAACTGGTTGGCCAATAAAACCTTCTAATGCGTGAGGACGAAGCTCCTCATCACTGAGTTGCTCATTTCCTAAAGGAGTTGAAGAAACCATGCGTAAGGATTCTTCAGCAACACCAGTATTTAGCGCAGAAGCATACTTTTCACTCACTTCAACTCCCCCAATACTAGATTCTTTACAAACATGATTACCTACCTCTATCAAGTGAAGCTAATGCCATTCGTAAGACATTAGGCAAATCTGCATCAGATATAGGAGTTGAAATATTATTCTCTGCACAGACTTGCTCAACTGCTCTTTGAGCGTCAACTTGTCTCCAACCCAATGAAACAAGACCCTCTATGACGCATTGCACGCTAGAATCAACAATCTGCTTATTAGATTGAGTAGAATCATTAGAACTATCTGCCAGTATTGAAGGATCAAGAGAACCCTTCAATTCCAAAATAATCTTCTGCGCACCCTTTTTCCCTAAACCAGGCGCAGAAGAAAGAGAAGTTACATCTCCCTCAGAAATAGCTTGTAAAAGACGATCAACATTCAAAGTTGAAAGCATAGAAAGAGCAACTTTAGGACCAATTCCACTAACTTTTTGCACTTGCAAAAACATTCGTTTAGCAGCTTGAGTTGTAAAACCATAAAGAGTTAAAGCATCTTGCGAAACTTGAAGCGACGTATAAACGCGAACTTCCTGCCCTTCATGCAAAGAAGACAAATCTTGAGAAGGCATATAAGTCTCGTAGCCAACTCCAGAAACAACAATAAGCGCAGAACGAGCATCAATTGACGCAACTTGCCCAACAAGCATTCCAATCATAAGCTCACTCCTACTTAACAAAAACTCATAACTTAAAGCACATAAAGTCAAATACAATTATAATAGAACATCTGTTCTATTAATATCCTACATGTCTCGAACGACAGAAGAAGATTTACGCGCCTGAGCTTGAGCTAAAGCCCATTGTTTCTGTGCAGCAGTTAGATGCTGCTCGCGCTCGCCACCTTGCAAAGCACCAGAAGGACGAAGAGCATGACAAATAGCTTGAGCTAAAGCGTCGGCAGCATCAGCAGGAGTAGGCAAAACATTAAGACCAAGTAATCGCGCTACCATGCGCTCTACTTGAGGTTTTTGAGCTTTTCCGTTTCCAGCTACAGCAAGTTTAACTTCAGTAGGAGTGTGTAAAGCAACAGGAATATTGCGCTGTGCTGCAGCAAGCATTGCGATACCAGCAACCTGTGCAGTGCCAAGAACAGTATTTCGATTTTCTTGCGCAAAAACACGTTCAATAGACACAGTATCAGGCGAAAAACGCTCAATTTTTTCAACTAATCCGTTATAAATCTTTAAAAGTCGCAAATCTTGCGAAAGATCAGGCTCAGACCTCAACACATCGACGTGAATAAAAGAAAGCCGACGCGAGACGCCGGCTTCAATCACGCCGACCCCGCAGCGAGTAAGCCCGGGGTCAACGCCCAAAATCATCATAGGAGACTATTCATCTTCCTCAAGCTGAGCCATAACCTCATCTGAAGCGGTCCAGTTGCTGTAAATATTCTGAACATCGTCCAAGTCATCGAGATTATCGATTAAGCGAGAAACTTTTTGAGCATCTTCGAAGCTTAATTCAACCTCATTGTTTGGATGCATAATGATATCTGCAGAATCATAGTCGAAACCAGCTTCCTGCAAAGCCTTACGCACAGTTACCAAATCACTGGAATTGGTGTAAACAGAATAAACATCACCATCATCAGCAACATCTTCAGCTCCAGCTTCAGCTGCAACTTCGAAAAGCTTATCGTAGTCAACGCCTTCGGATGGAACCTCAATCAAACCTTTACGTTCGAAGTTGAAGCTCACGGAACCGCTTGTCGCCAAAGAACCGTTGCCCTTAGTAAGAGTTGAACGCACATCAGCAGCAGCACGATTACGGTTATCAGTAAGGCATTCAATAATCAATCCAACACCTGCAGGAGCGTAACCTTCGTAAACGATTTCTTCATAGTTTGCGCCGCCAGCTTCTTCACCAGAACCACGCTTTACAGCGCGCTTGATGTTGTCAGCAGGCATGGAAGCCTTCTTGGCTTTAACGATGGCATCGTACAGCGTAGGGTTACCATCAGGATCGCCACCACCCAAACGTGCAGCAATTTCAATGTTCTTAATAAGCTTGGCAAAAAGCTTGCCACGCTTTGCGTCGATAGCGGCCTTCTTGTGCTTTGTAGTCGCCCACTTGGAATGACCTGACATGATACTCCTAAAACGTACAGTTAACCAAACGAAACGATTTTATTGCGCTTTCGCGACAAATTTTATTTATCTTTTATATCAAGCCCATGCTTTACTTCAAAAATACGCTGGAAAACTGTAATAATACCGCCAATAGCAAGCAGAATCATAGCAAAACTCAACCAAAAAAGTTGATTTGTAAGACCAACAAGCCCCATAGCAACAAGAATCACAGCAACTCTATCTGCACGAGTTATTAAACCTTTTTTAGGATCTACATTTATTGACTGACCGCGAGCGCGAGTGTATGAAGTTACGAAAGCTGCCATAAGAGCAACCAAACAGCTTAATAATCCTACATACTTTATTGCATTGCCATTCAAAGTTGAAATCCAAGTGCACATATCTTTTTCATGAGAGTTATACAAACAAATGCATACCGAGGAAAACAATGACCAGTCTGCAATACGATCGAGAGTTGAGTCAAGAAATGCACCAAATTTTGTGCCGCCTGTTGTCAAAGCAGCAACAGAACCATCTAAACTGTCTGCAAGCACAAAAATAGTTAAAAATATAGTGCCAACAACAAACTGTTTAGTAAAAGCAGTAACAAAAGCAATAATAACTACAGCTATTGTGCCGACAATTGTTACACAGTTAGCACTTATGCCTAATCGGACTAGCAATTTTGCAATTGGAGAAATAGTGCGCTTAAACCCACTGCGTAATGATTCCAACATTGAATGCAACCTTCCTAGCGTAATCAAGCAAATAAAACTTGGGTTCAATAAACAATCCCATATTAGTCAATCGGCTGTAATACACACAAAAGCCCACACAACTTTAAGAAGTGTGGGCTTTTGCTTATTTCGTTTATTTATTGCAATTTAATTTTCAAGCGAAACTGTGCTGCTTAAGTAACGTTATTTAAGTTACATAACTTAAATAGCTTATGCTACTTAGTGTAGCGCTCAAAATCTTCTGCAGTATTGACCTGAACGCGCTGCTTAATGATGGACAAAATCCACTCTTTAGCTTGCGAAACAGGAACGCCATTCAATTGGCTGCCATCGCGGAAGCGGAAGCTCACAGCATTGTTGTTCACATCCTCTTCGCCAGCAATCAAAGTGAAAGGCACTTTAGACTTAGAAGCGTTACGAATCTTCTTGCCGAAGCGATCGTCAGAGTTGTCCATTTCGCAACGAACCATATTCTCTTCCAAATCGCTAATCAACTTTTGCAAGTGTGGAGCGAACTCATCTGCAACAGGAACGCCAGTCACCTGGACTGGAGCCAACCATGCTGGGAATGCGCCTGCATAGTGCTCAAGCAAAATAGCGAAGAAACGCTCAATAGAGCCAAAGAGTGCGCGGTGAATCATCACAGGACGCTGGTGGCTACCGTCAGCCGCAATGTATTCCAACTTAAAGCGCTCAGGCAAGTTGAAGTCGAGCTGAATAGTAGAAACCTGCCAAGTGCGGCCGATTGCATCGCGAGCTTGCACGGAAATCTTCGGGCCGTAGAATGCAGCTCCACCTGGATCGTCCACGAGTTCCAAACCAGACTCTTTAGCAACCTCTGCCAAAGTATTAGTTGCTTCTTCCCAAATCTCGTCGGAACCAACGAACTTGTGCTCATCCTTAGTGGAAAGCTCCAAGTAGAAATCGTTCAAACCGAAGTCTTTAAGAAGACCAAGCACAAAGTTAAGCAAGCTCTTCAACTCATCGCGCATTTGCTCGCGAGTGCAGTAAATATGCGAATCATCCTGAGTCAAGCCACGAACACGAGTTAACCCATGCACAACGCCAGACTTTTCGTAGCGATACACAGTACCAAACTCAAACAAGCGCAAAGGAAGCTCGCGATAAGAACGCTGGCGAGACTTGAAGATCAAGTTATGCATTGGGCAGTTCATTGGCTTCAAGTAGTAGTCAGCACCTTGGCGAGTTACGTTACCGTTTTCGTCGCGCTCTTCGTCAAGCTTCATTGGAGGATACATGCCATCCTTGTACCACTGCAAGTGACCGGAAGTCTCATACAAGCCGCCCTTAGTAATGTGCGGAGTTTGTACGAAGCTGTAGTGATGCTTGCGATGCTGTTCGCGGGAATAATCTTCCATTGCGTTAATAATTGCAGCACCTTTTGGATGGAACACTGCTAAGCCTGGACCAATCTCATCTGGGAATGAGAACAAATCCATCTCTTGACCGAGCTTACGATGATCGCGCTTAGCAGCTTCTTCCATGCGAGTTGTATAAGCTTTAAGCTCTTCCTTACTAGGCCAAGCAGTTCCGTAAATGCGCTGAAGCATAGGATTATGCTCCGAGCCACGCCAGTAAGCTGCAGCAACACGCTCAAGCTTAAAAGCCTTAATATAGCGAGTGTTTGGCAAATGAGGCCCACGGCACAAATCGCTCCAAACTTTATTGCCTTCGCGATCCAAATTGTCGTACATGCTAAGCTCATGCTTGCTAATTTCGCCAGCAGCAGCCGGATCAAGAGCAGCTTCCTTATCCCCAATCAACTCCAACTTATAAGGTTGATTTGCTTCTTCAGCGCGCGCTTCATCTTCAGTTACAACGCGACGACGGAAGCTTTGAGACTCTTTAATAATGCGCTGCATATGCTTTTCGATTTGCTTCAAATCGTCTGGCGTAAATGGAGTATCAACATCGAAATCATAGTAGAAGCCGTCTTTAATTACAGGACCTACGCCCAACTTTGCGTCTGGTCGAATTTCTTGAACAGCTTGAGCCATCACGTGAGTAGCGGAATGACGCATGATTGCGATGCCATCTTCACTATCAAGTGCTACTGATTCCACGGTATCGCCGTCATGAAGAGGCGTGTACAAATCACGCAACTCGCCATTTAAACGCACGGCAATAATATTCTTATCTTCCGCGAAAAGTTGGGCGCCAGTGAAGCTTGCATCCACCTCCTTGCGTTCCTTGTTTACGATGATGGAGATGGTATTTTCAGCCATAATTGTCCTTTTCTATCGGGGTCTTGCGTTACTAATGTGCAGACCTGGACTTGTGTGGCGTCGATAAACTTACGCGATTAAAACATAAATAAAACGCGCAAAAAACGACGTCAATCGCACGCATTTTTCACGCGCAATTCGTTGATATTCTAGGACAACAGAACGACTTTTAAGGCACTTTTGCTAAATAGCGTTTTCGGCTACTTTTTCTCGCCTTGCATGCAATCTTGATGAAAAATCATTAATTTTTATAAAAATACTTTCACCAATCTTGACTATTAAGAAGAAAGCTCCAGCTACGATAGCAATAGTGCCGCCGGCAGAAAGTTTCAGTATTACAGCCAAAGCTAGTCCAATTAAAGCAATCGAAACAGCAGTAATTACGCATGCAAGCACGAATTTATTTATAGAAGCAATTCTTCCCTTTAATGCTGCAGCAGGAGCAGCAATAAGAGATACTGAAACAACTGTACCAACTGCTGGAATAATAACGGAAACAGTAATAATAATCAAAGCAAGAACCATGCCCTGTATAAAACCTGATCTTCCGCCTGCAGCACGGTAATTAATAGGGTCAAACGAGCAATGCACAAGATTAGCAGAATTAAAAACCCATAATCCCAAAACAAGTAAGAAAGCAACAGAGGCTGAAATCACATCTGCAGGAGTGCAATTAAGCAATGATCCAGTTAAAAATCCCTCAATACGCAATGGCAATGGAGCAAACCACTTATTTAAAAAGTATCCACTAGCAAAGCCGACAGTTAAAGTAATGCCAGCTGCAGCTTGCGAAGAAATGCCTTTAAGATGCGAAAGTGCATACATTACTAAGGAAAGTACAACGCACGCAACAGCAGCACCAACAAAAAGCCCAAGCGACAAAATATTTTGATCTATTGTATAAGCAGAAGTTAAAACTACACCTAATACTGCTCCAGGAAATGCAGCATGAGTAATAGATTCAGTAAAGAATATTCGCTGATTAAGAAGAGCAAGAGAGCCAACAAAACCGCATAGAGCACCTACAACAATTGCTTCAACTATAGGTAGAGCGATAATTTGCCAAATACTTACCATCTATGCCCTACCTTTATAAGATTTTGCTAAAACTTGCATATCGCTATCGCTTGTATGAGTTTTATGCGCAAAAACTATAGATGAAATAACTTGGAACAGCCAGCGCACAACAAGCACAACTACGAACATTGCACACATGCTTAATGCAATTGCTGCTTGAGGAGAAATAGGATGATCAAGCTCCAAATTCATAACGTACATACCAAGAACAACTCCAGCAATACCAACAAAAATACCAACTGCAACCATGCGCCCAACTGTTCTAGACACTAAACGAGCACTAGCTCCTGGAATAATAAGGTATCCGATCACAAGAAGAACGCCAACAGCTGAAGATGCAGAAACAACAACCGCAGCAATACCAACGTTAAGAACAATATCTACAAAAAGAGTATGCACTCCCATTAATGGAGCACTTGCTCGATCGAAAGCAACAATAATCTGCTGTTTCCAAGTTGCCAAAAGCACAATAATTGCAAACAAGCAAATCCACATTGCTTGAGTCATTCGCTCATCAGTGACATCAAGCAGCCTACCAAACATCAACGCCTCGAGCTGACCTGACATATCACCTTTTTTTAGTGAAATTACTACACCAAGAGCAAAGAAAGTAGTTAAAACAGTTGCGATAATCGATTCATTTATGCGAGCTGAACGAGAAGCCCACACTAACGCAGCAACTAAAAATACTGAACAAATTGCAGCACCAGGAATAATTTGATCTATGCCACCGTACAAAGCGCCTACAACAATTCCAGGAAATATGCCATGCACAATAGCTTCCGCATTAAATTCAGCACATCTCAAGTTCACGAATACACCAACGATTCCGCTAGCTATAGACAGAACTATAAGTAAGCAGAACGGGCGAAAAATATAAGGAGCAGAAGCAATAAAATCAAAACCTGGAATTGGTTCCAGAGCTTCTCTTAATGACTCAACTAATTGGGCAAGCATTGAAAATCAGCCTTCCGCAATTTCCGAAAAAGTAAGACCTGCAGAAGCAGCAGGCATGCTTCCACCATATGCGCGAGTAATATTTTCTTTAGTCATTACTTCTTTAAGCGCACCAAAAGCAATCTGCTTGCCAGCTAAAAGTAGCGCTTTTTCACAAATAGCATCTGCAATAACTAAATCATGCGTAGACACAACAAAAGCAATACCTTCTTGCTTTGCTGATTTCATAATATTAAGAAGTTCTCGGCGATTCGGTTCATCAAGACCATTAAAAGGTTCGTCGAGCAAAATAAGCGTTGGCTTTGCAACAATAGCGCGCGCAAGAAGAATGCGTTGGCGCTGACCGCCAGAAAGGTCACCAAATCGCACATCTGCACGATTTAATAAACCAACATGATTAAGAGCATCCTCAACAGCTTTTTTCTGATCTTTTTTAAGCAATCCAAGAAAACCTGTCTGTCTACTTAAGCCCATTGCAACAACTTGCCGTGCAGTAATAGGGAATGTTAAATCCAAATCAACCTGCTGTGGCACATATCCAATAGACAAAGCCTTAGGCATTTTCAGTTCACCGCGACTTACGCGCACGATACCAATAATAGCCTGCAAAAACGTTGTTTTTCCAGAACCATTTGGACCTATTAAAGCCAAAGCTTCCCCGGCTTGCACACTGCCATTAATACCAGTCACTACAGTTTTATAACCGTATGCCAGGTCGCAATTTTTCATTGCAAGGACGCTCTTATTCACTATATTTCCAGTCTTTTCAGTTTATTAATAAGTATTCGTAACAGTAACTTCCTGCTTTCGCTATTAAACTTTCGCTATTAAAGTTACTGTTACGATACTATTATTTTTACTGTTATTTATATGTCACTTCTTCAATGCAGTCTTAACTGAATCTGGAAGTTCAGGAACATTACCATTCCAAGCTTTCACCAATGTTTCAACATTGTGAACAATGGAACCGATGTAAGTTTCTCCGGCAGATCCGACTGGTCCAAGCGAATCTCCATAAAGTGCGTCGTCGCCAATAACAGCCTTTACTCCTGCTGCTGCAGCAACAGCCTTGATAGACTTGGAATTGTTAGAATTCTCAGCAAAAATCGCAACAGCTCCGGACTTCTTGACATCTTCTGCAGCTTTCTGAATATGATCTGCAGTAGCATCCTGCTGGCTGTTGAAATCAGAAAGTGCTGCACCAATGAACTTCACATTGTAGTCACGAGAGAAGTAGCCAAAGGCATCGTGAGAAGTGAAAAGAACACGATGCTTTTGTGGCACACTATTCAAAGCTTTAGTTGCCCAAGCATCCAAATCAGTCAAAGACTTAACGAACTTTTCAACATGCTCATCGAAAACAGACTTGCTCTTAGGAAGAGCTTTTCCAAGGAAATAACCGATATTCTTAACCTGAATCATCGTGTTCTTCGTGCTGGTCCAAATATGTGGATCGTACTGGAATTCAGGCTCCTTCTCGCCTTCTTCTGGAGGGAATGGCCACTTTTCAGCATGCACCTTAGCGATACCGCGATCAACCTTGTATGGAAGATCCTTTTCCTTAGCAGCCTCAGCCTTTGAATCCTTGATTTCATCAGCAGTGAGAATACCGGAAGTTACCCCCATAGTGCCCTTAAAACCGGTAGCTTTCACAGCTTGATCCAAGAAGTGCTCGAGATCTACACCAGAAACGAGCATCAAATCAGCCTTAGAAAGAGCTTTAGATTGAGCTGGAGTCATTTCATGCTCATGAGCAGAAGCGTTTGGCGCAAGCAAGCAGGTCAAATTAATTGTTGACTTTGCTTTGTCTTGAGGAGCTCCGATTACAGACTTCTTGCCCTGAGAATCAGTCTTATTGAGGCTCAATCCAGATTTTGCGTCAGCAGTTGAAGCGATTTGAGTTACGTAATCGCAAATTTGAGTTGTAGTTGCCACTACATTTACTTGATTGCCCTTCGCCTTATTTTCGGCATTTTTTGCAGAGCCGCAAGCACCCATAGAAGTTGCTAATAATGCAACCGCAGCTGCAGTTGCGAAAATTCGTGAAGTTTTCACACTCGTTCCTTTCGGGAATCTTTAACTGTTATTGCATGGGTTGATTGTGAGAGGTACTCATGAAAGCTATTCATGAAAAAAATAATCATTCGCAATAACGCTTATAGCATAAGAAAAATATGCGTGACGGTCAATAAAAAATGTGAAAAAATATAATTATTTTTGCAAAAATGCGTTTCGCGACTTTTCCATCTGTTATAATGCAAAATTTCAAAAAAGACCGTGCTACTTTCTGCTTTATCTTGCATTAAAAAACGTTAATATACCAACGAAAAAATAAATGTGATTATAACATTTGAACAAATTTATTAATCAGGCATTTTTGTTTATTTTTTACGCAAAACTAGTAGCGACACGCCGTAACACTCACGACACGCAGAATAACAAAAAATTACAAATATTTTCAAAATGTTTACAAATTGTAACAATACATAAGTTTAGACAATAATACACATGTTTAGCCAACTCTGCATGTGCTTAACAGCAATTACACTTAATACTATGTTTGGCAATACAGATGGTATGAATTACATTGCAAAACCCGACAGTTCACGCACTGACGATAAAAACTCTGCAACTAATGAAATATCAGTAGATATTCATCTTGCTTCCACACCATTGCGCACGCCTCACGCAAGCGATAATAAATATTCAAGAGGTGTTCTAGGCGTAATTACCGGTTCAAACGACTATCCCGGAGCAGCAGTGTTAAGTACAAGCGCTGCAATACATGCAAATATTGGAATGGTTCGTTATTCAGGTCCTCTTCGCGCACAAAACTTAGTATTGCAAGCATCGCCTGAGGTAGTAGCATCTGAACAATTAAACGGAAAAATAGACGCAATAACAGTTGGATGCGGCATACCAGACGAAAGCCATTGCAACGACGAAACTGCTTTATCTCAAAGAAAATACATTGCTAGCATACTTGCAAAATACTCCAACGAAAACGACAACAAAAACGAAAACGACAACGCTGAAACGCAATTAAATAACAATCTTCCGCCAATATGCGTAGATGCTGGAGCATTAGACTTACTACCAAAACAAGTTTGCGAAAAAGTAGTTCTCACACCTCATGCAGGAGAATTAAGCTCGCTTTTTACTAGATATGATTTAGAAGTAAGCGCACAACAAATATCTAGCAACCCAACACACTACGCTCAAAAAGCAGCAAATCTTACTGGAGCAACTGTGCTTCTTAAAGGCGCAACAACAGCAGTTGCTTCACCATCATCGCTGCACTCTCCTATTTATATTGCACAATACGCTCCATCTTGGCTAGCAACTGCAGGCTCAGGAGATGTGCTAGCAGGAATTCTAGGAGCATTGCTAGCACAGTACGAAAAAGATAACGAAAACGCCGACAAGAACGACAACAACAATGCAAACAACAAAAATTACGCACTTATTGCAGCGAGCGCAGCTGTAATCCACGGAATTTGCGCAGTATTTGCATCACGCAGTAGCGGAGGAAACAATTACACTCAACTAGTGCAAGACATAGTGAAATCAAAGCATGCTTTAACTTTGGAACATCCAATTGTGGCAAGCGACATTATAAATGCATTACCGCATGTTCTTGGGATTCTTATTAATATAAAGTAGCGCGCAGAATAATATCAATAGCGTGCAAAATTAACGCATGAAACAAAATACGCAAATGTAAAATAACGTATGAAACAAAATAGAAGGAGTAGAAACAAATGACTAAAGCACAAAATATTGAAATCCATGACGTTATGTTTGACTATTGCAAAGTTCTACTCGAATGGAATTGCCGAAACTGTTTGCAAAAGCAATTCCCGAATTTAGTTGATACTATTTGCCCTAATGGAAGCTTTGGAAAGAACGATTTAGCCGGGTTCTATGAATTTGAGGACCGCATGGATGGCGGCGAGCTTTTGAAAGATCTTATGCCTGAATACGAACGTCGCTTTGGAAGCGAACTTGCTGAAGCTTTCCGTTGGTATTGTGCTCATTATGACCAAGTTTTGACGCGCATGATGCCTGGAATGGTTGATTTATTGCATGATCTGCGTAAAGCTGGATACGGCGTGTGGGGCTTAACGAATTGGTCTAAAGAAACTTTCCCACTTGCTTTACGTAAATTCCCAGAACTTTCTACTCTTTTACAAGGAACTATTATTTCCGGTGTTGAGCATTTGCATAAGCCAGAACCGGAAATTTTTGAACTTGCTATAAGTAGATTTGGATTGAATCCGCAAACAACTGTTTTCTTCGACGACAAACCAGCAAATATTGATGGAGCTCATAGAGTTGGCATGCATGGCTTTGTTTTTACAACCGCAGAGCAGGCGCGTAAGGATTTAGCTTCAGTGGGAGTAAATCTTTAATAATATTGCTTAAATATTTAGCTTATATTACTAAGATCATGTATGAGACTATGGTTATGTGAAACTATGGTTATGGCAACTAAAAATTAAGTTATGCCTATACCTTTTGCTAGATTCGTTAGCGGTTCATTTATGTGATTTTTGATGATTATCGTAACTTTTAGCTCACGAAAGAAGCTCGTATGACTTTGCTACAACTGAAATATATTGTAAAAATCGTTGACTGCGGTTCAATGAACGAAGCAGCACGAGCACTATATATTTCACAACCAGCATTGAGTTCTTCTGTAAAAGAGCTTGAAAAAGAACTTAACATTGAAATTTTCACTAGGTCCACTCAAGGAATTGCATTAACAGCTGATGGAGTGGAATTTTTGACGTACGCTCGACAAGTAATTGAGCAGGCAGATCTTCTTGAAGAACGATACAAAAGTACTAAGCCTCGCCCACAATTATGCAGCGTTGCAACACAACACTATATGTTTGCTGTTGAAGCATTCGTCGATATGATTCGCAGTATTCATTCTGATGAATACGAGTTTTCAATTCGCGAGACACGCACAAAAAATATTATTAAGCAAGTAAGCGATATGCGCGCAGACCTTGGAATTCTTTATCTTTCTGACTACAACAAGGATGTAATCGGCAAGCTGCTTCGTGAAAAACATTTGGAGTTCCACCCGCTTTTCCGTGCAAAATTGCATGTTTTTCTTTCTAGAAACAATCCGCTTGCAGTGCGAAAAAGCTTGAGCTTGGAAGATTTAAAACCGTACCCGTTTATTCAATACGAACAGGGAGAAGAAGGAAGTTTCTTCTTCGCAGAAGAGGCTGTTTGGCCTACTCGCCCACCGAAAAAAATCAACGTTTCTGACCGCGCTACCATTTTAAACTTTATTATTGGGTTGAATGGTTATACTGTTTGCACTGGAATAGATAACGGCGATTTAAACAATGAAAAAATCGTCACTATTCCGCTTGAATGTGATGACACTATGCTTGTTGGCTGGATTACCAACGAGCGCACGAAGCTTTCAAGAGCTTCACTCGCTTATCTTACGCAACTTAAATCTGTGCTTGTAAGACATGGCTACGCGCTTATAGATTCACAAAATTAACGCAAGTCAAAAACTACGCGCAAGCAAAAAATACGCATAATAAAAGTTGTCCACATTTCTTTAATCGAATTGACGCTCACTTTTTCCATTCATAAAATCGCTATTAATTTGTTGCAAAGAAAAAGGAGGTGCGCGGTGGGTATTATTAACGTAGCGGCAAAAATATTGGAAATTATGGGACCAATGACAACTATGAAACTGCAAAAGCTTGTGTATTATTCTCAAGCGCACAGCTTAGCTACAACTGGATTGTCGCTATTTCCGGAAGATTTTGAAGCTTGGACGAACGGTCCAGTTTCATTGGAATTATTTAACAGGCATCGAGGGAGATTCACAATTCGCAAAGAAGAACTACTGATTTCTCTTCCAGAAAGATGCGCAACTTTAGAATATGAGCAGGTGAAGATTATAAAGGAAGTGTGCGCAAAACTTGGAAATCTTACAGGGAATCAGCTCAGCGAAAGAACACATAAAGAAGATCCGTGGATTCGCGCGAGAATCGGCATATCTGCAAATCAAGGCAGCGAGGAAATAATTTCCAAGAAGTCAATGCGAGATTACTACATTAAGCATCCTATTGTGTAAATGCGCGAATGTCCGAAGAGCGCCAACTAGAGACCGTAACGCAGTATGCGCTCGCGCGCTTTGGCCGAGCTTGAAATCAACAGGATTTCAAGCTCTTTCAAAGCGTGATTTGGCTCAATTGTGAAGCACGGTGTGCTTCACATGCCAAATCAGCCGAACGGCTACCAATAGCCGTGAGGAATAAGCGCTCGCTTACGAAACTCGCGTTGGAAGTCCACTGGACTTCCAACTTAAGCGAGTTTCCGCTCCGACCTGCTTTCGCGCGCTACGCTCTAAGCGCGAAAGCAGGTCGGAGCGCACACAAATAACTAAGGCGAGCACGTTGTTATTAGCAAGTGCCCGCCTTAATTATTAAAAACATTCTTATTTTATAAGTACATCTAAATCGCAGTGCCGTGCTCGTCAAGGCGCGGATTCTGCCTAGAATTACTAAAGCTAAAGAACAAGCCAAACACGCCTAATGCAAACAAAACAGAAACTACCACAACAAGCACAATAGGCTGATTAGGAAGCCACATAATCACCAAGAAAGCAAGCGCTGAAAGCAAAATCACAGCCCAGGAAAACACTCCAACAACTTTACGAACAACATTCCAAGTATCATCGCCAACCTGAGATCGCTTAACATTGCGAGCCAATCTCTCCTCCTCAGCTGTCACGTTAGACGTTGGCTTCCAAGGACCAGTTCCCCTCTCTTGAAGTCTTCTAGAGCGTTCTTGTAAATTGTATTCGTCAATCATGCCTCCGCGAGCGCGACCTTTTGTTTCATCATATTGAGAAGGAATCCCTTTGCGGCTCTGCCTTTCCTTCGCGCGACGCTCTTTGCGGTTTGCCATGATTGTTCCTTTCTACATTGAATTTTCTTATATCAAGCATTTATGACACAATACGCATTATTTTAGCACGGTCATACCTTCTTCACACGCGTCAACAATTCTTTCTATTAATAAATCGTTGAGCAGCCTACCTTTGCGTGTTGCGATAATGCGATTTTCGTGCAACACTGCCAAATCTTCCTTACACACTTCGCGTAACACTTTTTGCAAATGTGAATCATCGAACACCTTATTAGTTTCGCGCATTTTTTCGCACAATTGCGAAATATCAAGCCCTTCTTTAATGCGAAGCCCAAGCATTACCTCTTCAATAAGCGCGTCTTCAGCATTTATACACTCGTAGTTTTGCCACGGCACGTTTCCTGCGTTAATAGCATGAGCCCAATGTTTTGGGTGCAAAATATCCCATGAGCGAAGGTTATAAAACTCACTTGTATTAGCTAAAGAAGCACTATCATCCATGCTTTGTTTACTAATGTGATTTGCAGCATTGTAGTGCGAATGTGCTCCAGGACCAATTCCAGCCCAATCAATATTTCGCCAGTAGCCAAGATTATGACGAGACTCAAAACCAGGACGCGCCCAATTAGAAATCTCGTACCATTGTAATCCAGCAGAGTTAAAAAGTTCGTCTGCCAACTCGTATTTTGCGGCTTCATCATCATCATTTGGCGCTTGAATAGTGCCAGCAGCGATTTGACGGCCCATTTTTGTACGCGGCTCTACCGTTAGCGCGTATGCAGAAATATGGTTAACGCCTAGACTTAAAGCCATTTCTACCGACTTTCGCCAATCGTCTAAACTCTCCCCCGGAGCTCCATAAATCAAGTCAACGCTTGAACGCAAGCCACATGCGTTTGCTGCGTTTACACCGCGAGTTACATTTTCTGGAGTATGAGTACGGTCAAGAGTTTTAAGAACATGCGGAACAGCCGATTGCATTCCAAAAGATATTCGAGTAAATCCACCTTCTGCAAGCGTCTCAATATACTTTTCATCTGCAGTATCCGGATTTGCTTCAGTAGTTATTTCCGCTCCAGTTTTCAATCCCCACAAGTTACGTATTTCTTGCAAAATTCGCACTAAGTCGCGCGCTTTAAGAACTGTTGGAGTGCCGCCGCCGAAGAAAACAGATTGCGCTTTAGGCTCGAAAATCCCGTGATATTCCTGCCATTTTTTTACGAGTTGCATTTCACGAATCGCAACATCCGCGTACCCTTCGCGACTTGCTCCCTCTCCTAAATCGCGAGCAGTATACGTATTAAAATCGCAATAACCGCAACGACGCAAACAAAACGGCACATGCACGTACACTTCAAAAGGCATACTTTTAGTTTGCATAGCTGATTTATTTAATTCAGCATCCAACTCTAAACTCATCCCTCGGACTTTTGTGCTGCACGAATCTTATCTTTAGTATCGCGATCGTTTGCGCTCTCGTCTGTAGCTAATGCAGCAACAAACGCTTCTTGAGGAACTTCAACATGGCCGAGCATCTTCATACGCTTCTTACCAGCCTTCTGCTTTTCGAGAAGCTTACGTTTACGCGTAATATCGCCGCCGTAGCATTTAGCGAGCACGTCCTTTCGAAGTGCGCTAATAGTTTCGCGAGCAATAATTCTAGAGCCGATTGCAGCTTGAATTGGGATCTCAAATTGCTGTCGAGGAATAAGTCCACGAAGCTTCTTCGTCATCATAACGCCGTAAGAATAAGCCTTATCGCGGTGCACAATCGCACTAAAAGCGTCAACCTTATCTCCCTGAATAAGAATATCAACTTTCACAAGATCCGCAGACTGCTCGCCATCCTCATGATAGTCGAGAGAAGCGTAGCCTTTTGTGCGGCTTTTAAGCTGATCGAAGAAGTCAAAAACGATTTCTGCAAGAGGAATCCTGTAATGCATCTCCACGCGGTCGGCACTAATATATTCCATTGTGCCCATTTCTCCGCGATGTTCCTGACACAAATCCATTACAGCACCAATAAATTCTTTCGGCGTAATAATATCGGCAGCAACCATTGGTTCAATAATGCGCTTAATCTTGCCTTCTGGAAACTCGCTAGGATTCGTTACATGATGCTCTTTACCATCTTCGCTAGTAACGTCATAAGTTACGTTAGGAGCAGTGGAAATAAGATCCAAGCCAAACTCGCGGCTTAAACGCTCGGAAACAATCTCCATATGAAGAAGACCTAAGAATCCGCAACGGAAACCAAAGCCCAACGCAACAGACGTTTCTGGCTCGTAAATAAGAGCAGCATCGTTAAGTTTTAGCTTGTCGAGAGCATCTCGAAGATCCGGGAATTGCGCGTTATCAATTGGGAAAAGACCTGCGTAAACCATAGGTTTAGGATCGCGATAACCATCCAAAGGCTCAGATGCAGGATTTATAGCGCTAGTAATGGTGTCGCCGACTTTAGATTGACTCACGTCTTTTGCGCCTGTAATTACATAGCCTACTTCTCCGGCTCCAAGCGCCTTAGTTGGAGTCATATCTGGGCTAATAACACCGATTTCAATAGGATCGTGCGTCATGCCGATTCCCATCATATGCAACTTTTCGCGCGACTTAAGTTCGCCATCAACCATACGAATATAGGTGACGATTCCGCGATACGAATCGTATACTGAATCAAAAATAAGAGCGCGAGCAGGAGCATCAGGATTTCCGCTTGGGGCTGGAACTTCCAGCACAATTTGATCAAGTAAGTCTTTAACACCTTCGCCGGTTTTACCAGAAACGCGCAACACGTCCTCCGGCTTGCAACCAATTAAACCAGCTATTTCTTCAGCATGCTTATCTGGTTCAGCGCTAGGCAAATCGATTTTGTTAAGAACAGGAATAATCGTTAAATTATGGTCGATTGCCATATAAAGATTAGAAAGCGTTTGCGCTTCAATGCCTTGGGTTGCATCTACCAACAGCACCGCACCTTCGCATGCTGCTAACGCGCGCGAAACTTCATAAGTAAAATCGACGTGTCCAGGAGTATCAATCATGCCGAGAGAATACTCTTTGCCTTCAAAAGTCCAAGGAACGCGAACAGCCTGCGATTTAATAGTAATACCGCGCTCTTGCTCAATATCCATGCGATCCAAGAAACGGTCTCGCATTTCACGCTCTGGCACGATTCCTGAAAGTTGTAAAATGCGATCTGCTACAGTGGACTTGCCGTGATCTATATGCGCAATAATGCAGAAATTGCGTATCAACGATTGATCCGTAAATCCTGGCTGGTTATGCGGTGTAATCAAGGCAAATATCTCCTTTTAAGAATGCGAATACATGAAAACATGCAAGCATGAATCAAGCACTATAACTAATCAATATTAGCAAATCTACCGCCTTAGCGTAAGTGCAAAATACGAAAGTTATTTATTAAGTAGCATATTCAATAAGTTTTTAATTAAACCAACAATAACAAATTAATTATATGAACTACTATATTTATCTAATAAGCATGATACACTTACTATTTGTATGTCCTTATATAGCAAACGTCGTTTGGAGTAACAGTGGCAAACATTAAGTCGCAGAAAAAGCGTGTTCTCACTAACGAGAAAGCACATAAGCGTAACGTAGCAGTAAAGTCTGCTTTGAAGACCGCTATTCGTGCTACTCGTGAAGCCATCACCGCTGGTGATAAGGCTGCAGCGCAGGCCGCTTTCGCAGTAGCCGCTAAGAAGCTTGACAAGGCTGCAGGTCGTGGCGTGATTCATAAGAATCAGGCTGCAAACCGCAAGTCTGGTCTTGCTGTAGCGATTAACGCTCTGTGAAGTTTGTGCAGATAACTGCATAACACAGCATGTAAGGAAAATCCCCAGTACCAATCGGTGCTGGGGATTATTTTTATCATCGTATGCAATATTAGCGGTGACGACGATTATTAATACGACGAATACGAGGACGTCTAACCTTAATAGGTTCCGTGCGGTTCATTGCTCCAAATAAAGTTAAATCTAGTTTCACAGACAACAAGCGCATTGCAACAACAAGAACAACAATAAGAACATCAAGCAATATTTCAACAGTTAAACCAAAGTAACCTGCATGCTTTGCTTTTACAACAAAAACAGTTAATACACATCCAAGAGCAGCAGGTAAAGCATACCAATGCTTATCTCGCACAATAACAGGAACTTGGTTCAAAATCATGTCGCGAATCAAACCGCCACCCAAAGCAGTTGCCATTCCTAAAAATACTGAAGCCATACCAGACATGTGAAAATCCAAACCTTTTGCTGTGCCATTCACAGCAAACAGACCCAACGCCAAGGCATCAAGCGTAAGCATAAGCCAACGCCATTTATCAATCTCAGGGTGAGCAACAGCCACAATAACACCAGAAAGCAGACCTGTAATAACAAAACCACGATCAGCAATACCAACAGGCGGCAATGCTCCAAGCAACACATCACGAACAATACCGCCACCCAATGCAGTTATCCAAGACGTAGTAATAATCGCAAAAACATCATAATTCTTACGAATAGCCCACATGCCGCCAACCATGCCACAACATCCCATAGCAACATACTCAACTATAAGAAAAAAGACGTTATCCCCTAACGCACCTTCCAAAGCATTTCCCTTCAAATAAATTCGCCAAAACACTACGTGTATAACAAACAAACGCGTTGTACTCTATACGATATCTAAATATATAGAGTACAACGCGCCATAAGCAACATTAGATGAGATAATATTAACTAACTTATATAAATTAGTCGCAAACTTTCCACATCCAGTTATGCTTATCTTCGACATCACCGAGCTGAATGCCAAGTAACTCATCGCGCAAAGCCTGAGTTAACTCACCAACGCCACCATCGGCAACCTTAAGATCGAATTCATCGGACTTAAAACGACCAATTGGCGTAATGATTGCAGCAGTACCGCAAGCAAAGACTTCAGTAACCTCGCCAGAACGAATATCGTCAAGCAACCCTTGAAGAGGAATCATGGTTTCAACAACCTTATGTCCTGCTTCCTCAGCAAGCTGAATCAAAGAACGACGCGTAACGCCAGGAAGAATGCTGCCAGTAAGAGATGGAGTTTCCAAATGGCCATCCTTGTGGAGTGCGAACATATTCATGCCACCAAGCTCTTCCAAATATGTCTTAGTTGCAGCATCAACGAAGCACACTTGCTCACAACCATGCTCAATACCCTTGTATTCACCAAGTAAGGAAGCTGCATAATTTCCACCACACTTAGCAAAACCAGTACCACCAGGACCAGTGCGGAACCACTGATCTTCAACCCAAATGCTAACAGGCTTCAAACCACCCTTGAAGTATGGGCCGGATGGAGAAGCAATAACACAGTATTCAACTTCGTGAGCTTCGCGCACACCGAGGAACGGCTCGGAAGCAAACATGAATGGACGCATGTAAAGCGTATACTCTCGACGGCTCGGAACCCATTGCTTGTCTCGCTTTACCAAGGCTGCAACCGATCCAATAAAATCATCAATAGAGAGTTCCGGCAAATACAAACGCTTAGCAGAATTTTGGAAACGAGCAGCATTAATATCTGGGCGGAAAAGCCAAATAGAGCCGTCGGCGCGCTTATAAGCCTTCAAACCTTCAAAGCACTCCTGAGCATAGTGCAACACAGATGCACCTGGATCCATTTTCAATGGACCATAAGGCTCTACACGACGATCAGACCATCCTTCACCTTTAGTCCAAGACATATGAACCATATTGTCGGAGAAAATCTGACCGAAAGCAGGCTTATCAATAAGTTCGTTGCGTTTTGCATCCGAAACTGGATTATCATTCGGCAGAACTTCAAAGTTGCCAGCCAATTTGTTCAACAGAGCTGTATCGCTATGATCATAAGACTCATAAGCGTCAGAAAACTCTGGAGCTACTTCTAAATCAGCCATTATGTCTCTTTTCTATGTGGATTATTTCTACTTGCCTTTTACCGCAATTAACGTATAGATTAATACGATTCTTGTTTTTCGCAAAACTTACACGCCAAAATATCTTAAGAAATATTTCAAAAAATATGCTTTAAAATAAAAATTATTTAGCAAATTTGTTGATTTTATATGAAAAAAGCCGCATAAGAACTGACTTATGCGGCTTAAAATTTTAAACTATTTTATAAGTTATGAATTATAAGTTAATTAGTAATCAAATACATTAACTTATTTTATAACTTACTTTTCTTCTGCAGCTGGAGCGGCAGCAGGAGCAGCATCAGCAGCAGCATCAGCAGCTGGAGCAGCAGCTTCGGCTGTAGCAGCATCTTCAGGAACAGTGACGCTCACCACGGATTCTTCGCCATCCATATCGAGCTCAACACCCTCAGGAAGCTTGACATCCTTAGCAAACACCTTGGTGCCGTCGGTCAAACCATCAACGTTAACAACCAAACGCTCTGGCAAGTTAGCAACGTCTGCGCGAACCTTGAGCTCCTGGACATCCACGAATGCAACTGCAGCACCCTTTGGAGTGCCTTCAACGAAGACTGGAACTTCAACGTCAATCTTTTCGCCAGCCTTAACTTCGTAGAAGTCAATGTGTTCTACAATGCGCTTAACAGGGTTACGCTGAACATCCTTAACAACTGCAATGCGAGATTCCTCGCCAAACTTAATAGTGAACAAAGCATTAGCGTGACGCAAAGCCAAAGTGGTCTCGCGCATTGGAAGAGTAACATGCACTGGTTCAGCACCGCCAGCATAAAGGCTTGCTGGAATCAGCTTAGCTACGCGCAAACGACGAGCAACACCCTTACCAAACTCAGTGCGCAATTCGCCTTCAAGAGTAATTTTTGTAGCCATATCGGTCTCCTTATGGTCTGGATAGTTTAGTTTGTTAATCCAGCTTCAGGCGCACCGACGCGCCGAAAACCATAAGAGGCTATCAGCCCAGTCGATAACGGAACTCTGCCAACAAACTAATCACAAGCTAGTGGCATATTCCCTCGCCAAAGCAACTTCGCTATTCTAACGACAGGCTACGACTTATAGCAAATACAAAATTATTACTAATCAAATCGAATATAACTGCTACTTGAGCATACAAACGATTATTATAGTTAATAGTATGTAAGTGCATAGCATGATACTATGATGTGCGCTTAATCCGCAAGCCGTTTGGCATAATGAAGGAGCAAATGTGTCCGTTTTTAATGCACTCCAACAGCAAGCGTTTAATCTTGCCCGTAAAGCATTGCGTATTGGCAGTAACTTCGCGCACCCAGTCAGTGATGACCGTGCAGGCGGACCAGACTACCTTAATACGGATCAAGAAAACACAAATACTTTACTTTCACAAAAACAACGCCTTCCACACGTAGAAGAGTGGGGTGCGCAAATGCCAACAACGACGTTTATCGATCCGGAAACAGGCTTGCTGACCACAAAAACCGAAAGCGCAGCACCTCTTGACGATGGCACAAGCATTTATGACTTATACGCAGATCGCGCAGCACGTATGGGCGACGATCCTCTTTACACTTATAAAGAAAACGATAAGTGGGTCACAAAAACAGCTAATCAGTTCCTTCAAGAAGTACGCGATGCCGCAAAAGGTTTGATGCACTACGGATTGCGCAAAGGCGACGCTGTTGCTTTTATGTGCAAAACATCATACGAGTGGGATGTAACAGACGCAGCAGTTATGGCTTGCGGCGGTGTTCTTGCAACTATTTATGACACGGATTCAGCTGAGCAAATTCGCAATATTGTGAATAATTCCGACTCGCGTTTCCTTATTGTTGAAACAACTGACATGCGAGATAAAGCTGATGGAGCTATTGAAGAATGCCCAAGTTTGGAACGCATTATTTGCATTGAAACAGGCGGTTTAGCAGAACTTCAAGCTTTCGGATACGCTGTTAGCGATGAGGAACTAGATGCTCGCATTGATTCTGTAAAGAAAACAGACTTGTGCTCTATTGTTTACACTTCTGGCTCCACAGCTGCACCTAAAGGTGTGGAAATGACTCACGAACACTATTGCACTACAGCGTTGAATTTGCCTGTTTACTTGCCGAATTTGCTTAGCGAAAAAGACGGCTCTGTGCTTCTGTTCCTTCCTCAAGCACACTCTTTTGCAAGAGCAATTAACTATATTGTTGTTGCAAGTACGTTGCGCATTTATATTGCTCAAGGTATTCCTACTTTGATTTCCGATTTGCAAGTTGCAAAACCTACGGTTATGATTGTTGTCCCTCGAGTTCTTGAGAAGGTTTATAACGCAGCTTCGCAGAAGGCTGGTCACGGTGCTAAAGGCTTGGCTTTCCAGGGTGCTGTTGTGACGGCTCAACAGTATATGAAGGAAGTTCAGGAATTTGGTGACGCTAAGGCTCTTACTAAAGCTCGCCGCACTGCTTACGATCCGCTTGTTTATCGTCCACTTCGCCAAGCTCTTGGCGGTCGCGCACGCTGGATTGTTGCAGGTGGAGCTCCTCTAGATCCTGAATTGCTTTCATTCTTCCGCGGAGCAGGAGTTCCTGTCTACGAAGGTTATGGTCTTACAGAAACTACTGCACCATGCGCGTTTACTCCTATTGGAGTTCCATTCCGAGAAGGTTCTGTTGGCATTGCATTCCCAGCTTTTACTTTGCGAATCGCATCCGACGGAGAAGTGCAAATTAAAGGCACTTGCGTATTCCATAAGTATCACAAAAACGATGAAGCAACAGAAACTTCATTTACTAAAGACGGATGGTATGCAACAGGCGATTTGGGACGAATTGACGACGATGGCATGCTTTATATTACCGGACGTAAGAAGGATTTGATTATTACTGCTGGCGGTAAGAATGTTGCTCCTGGACCTATTGAAGAGATGATTAAGAGATGCGAACTTGTGTCTCAGGCTCTCGTTCTTGGAGATAAGCGTCCGTTTATTTCTGCACTTGTTACTTTAGACGAAGAAACTTTACGAAATTGGCTTAAACTCAAGGGTCTTGACGCTACTATGAGCATGGAAGAGGCTGCTAATAATGCTGTCGTTCGTGCTGAAGTGCAAAAATTTATAGATCTTGCCAATGAAGGCGTGTCACGCGCAGAATCTGTGCGAAAGTTCATTATTTTGCCAGAAGAGTTTACGCAAGAAAACGGCTTAATGACTGCGTCTATGAAGATTATTCGTCCACGAGTTATTAAGCGCTACACTACTTTACTTAATACACAAATGTATACGACGCGCAAAAAGTAGTTTGTTTAAATTAACTCAGCTGAACGCACACAATTTACCCCGTATTTGGAAAGTTAATATATTTAACTCTACAAATGCGGGGTAAATTGCATAAAAAATACACATTTAAAATGTTTCACATACTTATTAAAATTATGCGTGCAAGGGAATTTTTCCTACAAGAAAGAGAACAATTATGAATAAAAACAAAACTATAAAATCTGAAAGAAAAGTTTATTCAAATACTTTTTCTAAGAAACTTACTGCCGCAAGCGTAGCGGTAATTTTAACTGGGGCTTCTATCTCAATGTTTGCAGTTACTGCCAATAGTGCATATGCAAACGAAACTGATTTAAAACAACCTACTGTTCTCATTCCTAACAATAAAGTCACTTACAATGTAGCATCAGCTCCACTAACAAAAGGCGCAACAACTTCACAAAGCAGTGTAGAAAAGACTGCCGCAGGTCTTTTTAGATTTGCAATGAACGATCCTTCTCTTACTGCGGCACAGCGCGAAGATGCTCGCAAAGCTTACGAAACTTTGACCGGACAATTAAATAAGCCAAGCTGGTACGACTCAAAGGTGACTTTAGGAAAAGGAGATATTTACCCAGATTCTCTTTCTCGCTTAAGCAAAGCAATATCTTATATGCAAGCAATTAATGCTTATCGTCAAAGCATAGGATTAAGTCCTATGGGCGTAAGCCTCCAATTAACCGCTGATGCAATTAACGATGCATTCTATTCTGCAAACTACATCGGTCATGCTCGTCACTATAATACTTATGAAAATTTGGCTTGGGCTGATTACGGCGATGGTTCATACACCGGTGGCACAACACCTGAAACAATGACTGGCGCAATGAAGCAGTGGATTACAGACGAAAAGAAAGTTTACGACGAATACAAGTCACGTGGACAAGAGGCTCCAGAAGGCGAAGTTGGTCACTATTTGAACTTCATTAACGGCTCACTTGGTTCAATGGGATTCACTACTGGAAACATTAGTAATGAGTACGGTAGCATTGCAGCATGGGATGCTTCAACAGAAAGCGCTCCTTTCACAATCGAACAATACAAACAACTTATTGACAGGTACATCAATGGTAATGGTGGATCTTCCAGCCAAACACCAACACCGTCAGTTCCTGACCACACCGTGCCGTCAGTTCCTGACCACACCGTGCCGTCAGATCCTGAAGTAGATCATACTGTTACACCAGATGTTATGCCAAATATCAATATTCCAGAAGAATATCCAAGCTTTAGCCATTCCGATTACAATATTGGTGTAGGAGATATCAATTCTTCTAACTTCGGCTTAGGAGACTTCAACTTCGGCTTGGGCAACACCACCGACTTCAGCGGAACCAACATCGGAGACTTCAACTTCGGCTTAGGCAACACCACCGACTTCAGCGGAACCAACATCGGAGACTTCAACTTCGGCTTAGGCAACACCACCGACTTCAGCGGAACCAACATCGGAGACTTCAACTTCGGCTTAGGCAACACCACCGACTTCAGCGGAACCAACATCGGAGACTTCAACTTCGGCTTAGGCAACACCACCGACTTCAGCGGAACCAACATCGGAGACTTCAACTTCGGCTTAGGCAACACCACCGACTTCAGCGGAACCAACATCGGAGACTCTAGCTTGGGAGACTTCAACTTCGGAGACTTAAACGGCTCCAACGCTTCAACTACTTTACCTGCATCTAGCACTACGGATACCCCTGTAGTTGATCCTGACACACTTCTGTAAGAAGCTGAAATCTAATTAACAAACAAAAATGAAGTGACGCAGCGGCATTCACCGTTGCGTCACTTTTTATTACAACTTATTTGCAAAGAATTGTGTTTTCAACTTGAGTAAGGTTACTCTCATAATCACTTCCACAGAAACCATTATTACTTATTAAGTAGATTGTCACAAAATAAGTAAATATGCTCTACTAGAACCCCAAACGCTCAAGCTTCTTAGGATCGCTCTGCCATCCTTTTGCAACCTTCACATGCAATTCAAGCACAGCTTTTGTGCCAGTAATACGATTTACAGCCGTGCGCAAACGCTTCTTTACGCGCACTAAATGCTCCGCACGATGGCCAATAATAATCGGCTTTTGAGAATCACGCTCAACATAAACAGATACAAGCACATGCGCTTTATTGTCGTCGTATTGAGTATCCTCTCCACCGCCCGGATACACAATATCGTCAACTACAACAGCTAAAGAATGAGGCAACTCGTCGTCCAACTCTTCCAAAAATGCGCCGCGAATAAGCTCCGAAATCATGCTTTCTGGGCTTTCCTCACTAAGCTGATCCGCCGGATACATTTGCGGACCTTCAGGCAAGTTTTGAATCAAAACATTCTTAACTTCGTCAACATTGTCGCGTTCCAACGCACTAACCGGCACGATATCCGTAAAATCAGCAAACTGTTGTATTTGAAGCAAATGCTCAACTAACTCGCTGCGGCTAAGCGTATCAATTTTCGTAACAATACCGATAAGCGGAACTTTCCAAGTCCAATTGCCCTTCTCATCTTTTTTAGCAAAATCAGAACGAAGTCGACTCAGAATTCGCCTATCCCCAGGACCAATCTCCTGGTCTGCTGGAAGCAAAAATGCAATCGCGTCAACATCTGAAAGTGACTCGTCAACAATATCGTTCAAACGCTGACCAAGAAGCGTACGAGGACGGTGAATACCTGGAGTATCAACCAACACCATTTGTGCATTATCGGTAGTAACAATCCCTCGAATAGCTTTACGCGTAGTTTCCGGACGAGACGACGCAATAGCAATTTGCGTACCAATAAGAGCATTCATAAGCGTAGACTTACCAACGTTTGGTCTACCAACTACAGCTACGAAACCGGAACGATAACCGTGAAAATCAGGAGTAGAAATCGTTGCGCGAGTTGAAGCGTCTAGATTTGCAAACATCTCGTCGTCGAAGTCATCAGTGTCGTCGAAGTTGTTAATATTATTCACGTTATTCTTACCGTCCAGTTCTTTATTTCAGCATATTTGTTTGTTTCATAGTACTAGCTTGCTTCAAAGCATTGGTTTGTTTGCTTTCAGCAGATTTTTCGGAAGAGCTAATGTCATTTTGATTATCCTTAGAATCCTTAGACTCTTCCAAAACTTGTGCATCTCGTTCTACTAAAATAGTAGATACTTTCTTTCGCCTACCAGCTGAATCTACAGCAGTTAATTTTAGTCCTCTTGTAACAGCGCTGGAACCAACAATCGGCACATTACCAATCAACTTCGTAAGCAAACCAAACACAGTATCCACATCGTCTTCGTCAATATGAACTTCAAAAATATCTTCCAAATCTGCGATTGACGTTCGAGCAGGCATCTTCCACACGCCGTCACGTATTTCTTCTGGATCTGCATGCTGAGTGCGATCGTGCTCATCTTCCAACTCGCCAACAATTTGCTCAATAGCATCCTCAATAGTAACCAAGCCTGCAATACCGCCGTATTCGTCAACCACTACTGCCACATGCTGGCGAATTCGTTGCATTTCATGGAATAAATCGTCAACCGGCTTCGACTCAGGAACAAGCATAGGGTCTCGGCTAATTGTTTCAACTGCTCTAGAAGATGCTGCAGGATTAAACACAGTAGCGCGTACAGCATCCTTCAAATAAGCAACACCTACTAAATCATCTACAGAATCTCCAATAACGGGAACTCGAGAAAATCCTGAACGAGAGCATAATTTAAGGAAATTTTCCAGCGTTTCGTCACTTTTTACGCAAATCATATCGGTTCTAGGTACCATTATTTCGCGAGTCAAAGTATCTGAAAGCGTGAGCACATTGCGCATCATTTCCGACACTTCCGGATCGAAATCATTCGCTTCAACAAGTCGATCAATACTCGCCTTTGCTTGATCTAGCTGAATATCTTCCAAAGCTTCATCATCTGAAAGATCAACATGCTTTTTCCTAGAAGTGACGTCAACATCGCTAGCAATATGCACTAAAGGATTAATCGCAATAGCAATAGACACAATGCGAGAAAGTCGCATCAACTTTGCTACAGGTTGAGCCGCACCAACTGAACGTGGACGAACAAGAATAGAAATCACAGCTACAGCTACTGAAACAACAACACCAATAATAAGAGTTACCCATAAAGGCGAGCCGAAAAATGCAGCTAAAGAAGCAAACAAAACTCCATCTAAAACGTTACATAGCACACGCACAAAAGCGCATGCTCCAGAAGTTGTATAACGGTCAGCAATCAGTTTTTTTACACGATGGATTCTAGCGATTCGACGCATACGCACTATGGCACTAGTTTCATCATCATGCGTTTGCGCTTCAATCATAAGATTATTTAAACTTGCACGAGTAACTCTAGGCACTGCCCCTTCTGCAGCAGCCATAGCAAGCGAAAGCCATACAAGCAGCATTGCCAGCACAAGCAATGCAGCTAAGCCAATCCAGATATGCAACGGCAATTGCGGAACTGATATGCTAGAAAATATTTGCTTAATATATTCCATAATTATGCTCTTAATGCGCTTTAATGCTGTTTTTTATTTTTATTTTTGACGCTACTCGCTTCATGCTCAGCATCGTAACGCTCAAGCTCGTTTACTGCACCTTCTGGCAAAGTTGCATCATACAATTCTCCAGATCGAGCAGCGAAAAAAGTAAGCATTAGTTGACGTTGCAAACCAAACATTTGCTTTTCTTCTTCCGGAGTAGTGTGATCGTAGCCAAGCAAATGCAAAATGCCGTGAATAGTTAGCAACAACATTTCTTCCATAGTACTATGCCCAGCTGCGAGCGCCTGCTGTTGAGCAACCCATGGGCAAATCACCAAGTCGCCAAGCATTCCTTCAGAAACTTTTTCATCGCTTCCAGGAGTAAGCTCGTCCATTGGGAAACTCATAACATCCGTTGGGCCTTCTAGGTTCATCCAACGTTCATGTAAACAGGCAATTGGCTCTGGATCAACAAAAGTAATCGATAAATCCGAATGCGTACTTACTTTCATTTGTTGAAGAACCCACATTCCAAGATCTGAGAAGATTTTAGCGTCAATATTCCACACTGTTTCATTCATGACTTCAATGCTCATGATTTATCCGTTATTCCTCTCAGTAGATTCTTTAGTACGTTCACGTTTTTTACGCTCAAGCATTGCATCGTAATTTTCGTATGCTTCCACAATACGACCAACCAAAGCATGACGCACAACGTCTTCTGCTTGCAAATGCACAAAAGCAATATCTTTAACTTCGCCCAAAATCTTCTCAATAGAAACAAGACCAGAACGCACAACTGCTAAATCAACCTGCGTGCTATCTCCTGTAATCACCATGGTTGTATTAAAACCGAGTCGAGTTAGGAACATTTTTAATTGTTGAACAGTCGCATTTTGCGCTTCATCAAGAATAACAAAAGCATCGTTTAATGTGCGACCTCGCATATAAGCAAGAGGAGCAACTTCAACAACATTCTCGTCAAGATAGCGTTTTAGTTGTGCAGATCCAAGCATATCAGAAAGCGCATCATAGAGTGGGCGCAAATATGGATCAACTTTATCGTTTAAAGTGCCAGGCAAGAATCCTAAGTTTTCGCCAGCTTCAACAGCAGGACGAGTAAGAACAATTCTGCGAACTCTTCCATCTTCCAATGCACGAACAGCTTTAGCAACTGCTAAATACGTTTTTCCAGTACCAGCAGGACCAATTCCAAACGTTACAATATTGCAATCCATTGCTTGCACGTACGCTGTTTGCCCAGCAGTTTTTGCGCGAACAGGATTTCCTCCAGCAAACGTGATCACGCCTTTACTCATTCGAGCTCTTCTGCTCATAGCACGGCGATGCGCTTCTTCGCTAGAAGGCAACAGCTCACTTGAATCTCTTGAAAACTCATTTTCAGCGCGCGAAACAGGATTATTAATTGCATAGGATGAAGAAATAATACTATTTCCAAGCACTCCACCATCATGACCGATACGGTTTATGCGCACATTGTGTTCATCGTTATGCAAAATATCACGCTCAAGCATGCGTCTTACTTCGTATGCATCCATAGGTTGTTCGTAAGCTGCATCAATCATGCGCCTAAACGCATACTCAGCTTTAGCTGCATCTTCATCTGCTCTAGCTGAACGAGCAACAATTTGAACATCTTTGCCTCGCACAGTAATATCTGCTTCTGGAAAAGCATGTTCCACCTCACGCAAACCAGCATCTGCAGCACCTAAAACTGCAACCGAGCTTAATTCGCTAGGAATTTGCACAAAACGCGTAGTACTTTTCGTCACGATTTACAAGCTACCTTCTACAAGTTTTTCGCCAGTTAATACATGAGCATGAACATGAAACACTGTTTGACCAGCATCAATACCAGTATTAAATACGAGTCGATAATCACCGTTGAATTCATCATCAGCAATTTTTTGTGCGACACCAGCAATATGGGCCAAAGTTTCAGGAGCTTTACTAGCAAGCTCAGCAACATTCTTATAGTGATTGCGCGGCACAATCAGCACATGCACTTTTGCTTGAGGATTAATATCTTTAAAAGCAACTACCGAATCGTCTTCATAAACTCTGCTGCTCGGTATTTCTCCAGCAACAATTTTACAAAAAATGCAATCAGCATCAGTATTGTAAGTAATATCACTCATGGTTTCTCCCCTATTTGCTACTAAATGAAATCAATGCCTTAAGCCAAAAGCAATCGACACTCTTCTTATTATTTTACACAATTATGAGCACTTTTAGATACGATTTATGCGATTATTCGTAACGTCCTAAAGCACGCGAAAGAAGAGAAAGAGCTACAGGTCCTGCAGTAGATGCGCGAAGAATATTACTGCCTAAAACGCAGCTTTTAGCACCAGCATCAATAAACATTGACACTTCATCGTCACTAATACCACCTTCTGGCCCAACTAAAACGTAAATAGTACGCTCTTTACCATCCTCCAAACAGCGCTCGCTAAGAGTATTTACTGCTTGTTCTATTTGATTCCAGCAATCAGTTGCGTCTTGATGCAATACAATTACGAGATTTCCGTAAACGCACGCACGCCTACATATTGCAACTATTTGCTTGCTCGAAACACATTCTTGAAGTTCAGGCATCCATGCACGACGAGATTGCTCTGTGGCAGACTGTAAAACTTGGCTCCAACGCTTATCTGTGCGACCAGGTTTCCACTTTGCAATTGAACGATCCGCGCACCAAGGGATTACTTCATCCACGCCAATTTGCGTAGCCATATCAATTGCTTGCTCATCGTGCCCTGTTTTTGCCAAAGCTTGAACAAGTGCAAGTCTAGTCATTCGCGGAGCTTCCCTAGTAAACGCTTCTACACGAACTAAACCATTTTCAACATCCGTCACCTTTGCATGAATGCGCAAGCCTTTGCCGTCAGAAAGTTGCAAAGCATCGCCTTCTAATAGTCGCATGGCAGATATAGCGTGACGTTTTACTTGAGATGGAAGCGCAATCGTCCACCCTTCTTCGATTCCTTCTGCAAGCACAGGAGCATTATCGTGATCAGTATCAAGCAAAAATAAAGCGTCAGTCATAGTTCAAGCCTAACGTGAGGATGCGCCAAGTACTAAAAAATGTTTCTGTGCAAGTATTGTGGCAAACTAGAACAGTACGTATTGGAGGTTTGCAATGAGTAATGAGCTTGGTGATAACACTGCGCTTGTTACTTTGCGTATTTCACGCTTTACTCCATGTAATAAATCTGAAGATGATGCAAACAGTAAACAGACAGAGCGCAAGCGCAGAGAAAGTCCTTTTGCGCGCAGAAAGCGCAGTAATCCTTTCGCAAAACTAGATTCTTCAGAAAATAACATAAATAATTCTTCCGAATCTAGTGAATCCAGAATATCTAGTGAATCCGGTGAATCTTACGAATCTTCTCCAAAACGCATTCAAGGTAAGCATTGGGTTCAAGATTACAGTTTACGCGTTCATTCTACTGACACTATTCTTGACTGTTTACTGACTATTAAACGCACAATCGACCCAACTTTAGCTTTCCGCTACTCATGCGGTCACGGCGTTTGCGGTTCCGACGCTGCAAACGTAAATGGCATGCCAACCTTACTATGCAGTGCAACTATTGGTGCGAACGCACGTCCTGAAAGCACAAATAGCGTGCAATCTCGAGGCTTTAGAAAAACTGGCACTACTAGCAGCTCCTCACAGTCGACAAAATCGCCAACTTTACAGCAAAAATCTAAAGAGACTACCACTTTGCAAAATGGCACTTTTGGTATTATTGAGCTTGCTCCACTTTCAGGATTTGCAGTTCAACGAGATCTTATTTGCGATATTTCGCCTATGATTTCGCAAATAAAACGCTTAGAACCTTATTTGCAAGCATCTAACGTTTCTACGAGGAATACTGAAGGGAAACTCCAGCTTATTGAGTTTCTGCAACATCCTGAGGAACTTAAAAAATTTGAACTTTTGAGCAATTGCATTATGTGCGGTGCTTGCGAAGGAATTTGCCCAATTTACGCAGGCGGAGAAGCCTTTATTGGGCCTGCAGCATTAGTTAACGCGGCTCGTTTTATTTACGATTCCAGAGACAACGCAACAGAGCATCGCCTTGATCTAATAGACAGCAGTGACGGTATTAGCGCATGCCAGTCAGTTAGAGCATGTTCAAGACAGTGCCCTCGCGGAATTGATATTGGCGAAGAAATTTGGCAGCTTACAACGCTTGTAAACGAGCGCAAAAACTCTTAGATTATTCAATTCCAGATGCTATGCGCACTGCCTCTATTGGGTCGTCTGTAACAGCAAACAAGTGCGGATCGAGTGAAGAAATAAAACCTCGTTGAGTTACTGTAGACTTCAGCCAGTCAATCAAACCATTCCAATACGAAGTACCGAAAAGAATAACAGGCACGCGCGCAACTTTATGCGTTTGCACTAAAGTCAAAGCTTCAAACATTTCATCCATCGTGCCAAAACCGCCAGGGCACACAATAATTCCAGAAGAATACTTCATAAACATTGTTTTACGCACGAAAAAATACCGAAATTGCATGCCAAGATTAATCCACTTATTCAAACCCTGCTCATGAGGAAGCTCAATCCCCAATCCTACAGACGTACCACCAGCTTCTGCAGCTCCACGGTTTGCAGCTTCCATAATTCCAGGACCGCCACCTGTAATAACAGCAAAACCGCGTTTTACAAGCTCTGAACCCATAGTACGAGCTAAAGAATACTCAGGATCATCTTCTTTTATTCGAGCAGAACCAAAAATACTAACAGCTTTACCTAACGATGCGAGCGCGTCAAAACCATCAACAAACTCAGCTTGAATACGAAGCGCACGCCATGGATCCGCGCTACGCCAATCCCATCTCTTATCTACTTCTACACCAACTCCAGAAGCAAGCTGCTGATTGTTATCGTTACGAAGAAGCGTCTCTGTAGTGCTCTCCTTAGGAATCATAGAACCGCGCATCACAACAGAACCACGATGATACGTGTTATTCCAAGGTGGAACATCTACTGAAAAATCTTCTTTATTACTATTAAACATGATTTCTCCTAGAAATTTACTTTCAAATATATTGAAAATAATAATTAAAACTAGTCTTCAACTTCATCTAATTCTTCTTCCATATGCTTTGCTTGCATAGAAAGTAAGAAGCCAGAAACTCCTGCAGCAATAATAGAAGCAACAAGAACGCCAAAACGTGCTTCAGCAGACAAATCTGCGTCAGAATACGCAAGCGAGGCAATAAGAAGAGAAACAGTGAAACCAATTCCACACGCACATGCTGTAGGCATTAAGTCTACTACGCGAAGACCATCAGGAACTTTCAAACCTAGAACACGCTTTGATATCCAAGCAGTTGCCATAATTCCAACAGGTTTACCAACAACAAGAGCAATAGTGATGGCAATCAAAATTGGCGAGAAGAACAACTCCCAAGTCAATGTTTCAAAATGCACTCCTGTAGCGAAAAGAGCGAAAATTGGAAGAGCCAATAACGCAGAAACAGGCTGAATTTTTTCACGATAGCGTTCAGCCCGAAGCGTTTTTTCACCATGAACTAAATGCGCCGGAGTTAGCAAACCCACCATTACTCCAGCTAAAGTTGGATGCACGCCAGCTTCATACATCATAATCCAAGCCATAATTCCTACTATTGCAACCAACGGCCATGGAACACGCTTCAAACGCACTAAAGTAGTCCAAACCAAACCGCAAGCAATTACTCCAGCAAACCAATACCATGCGTTAAGAGACGAGAAGAAGACAGCAATAAGTGCTATTCCAAGCAAATCGTCTACTGTAGCAAGAGTCATAAGAAATGCGCGCAAAGCGTGTGGCAAAGTTTTTGCAAATAAAGCAAGAACAGCAAGAGAGAAAGCTATATCCGTTGCTGTAGGTATTGCCCACCCGTCACGAACCATATCAAGCGAAGGTAAAGCGCCAGAAGTAAGACGCATAATCTCCTGCCCAGCATGCAATTCAGAAAATACAGTTACTGTAGCAACAAACAGCAAAGGAGGCACAATCATTCCACCAACAGCACAAATCATTGGCATTGCAGCTGCGCGAGGGTCAGAAAGCGAACCAGCAATAAGCTCATGTTTTAAATCTAAACCAACCGAAAGGAAGAAAATAGTAAGCACGCCATCTTGTACCCAGTGACCAATCGACATGTGTATATTCGTCCACGGAATACCTACATGAGTATGCGATACGGCTTCAAATATTGGTGCGGTTAAAGGAATATTTGCAAGCAATAAGCCGGTAAGAGCGAAACCAAGCATAATTAAGCCAGAAATTCGCTCATTATTTGCAATATTGCGTGCTACTCTCCAACTGCGTCGTATCATATTGTAAATATTTCCTCCACTAAATGCATTTATAACGTTTATAACGTTTTATAGTGCAAAATATGTGATTCGCACTTTTAAGTATAACTGAGAGGCATAAACCGAGCGAGTTGCATACGAATTAAAAAAAAAACGCGGAGCAAAAGCTTCGCGTTTTGTTTGTGCGCCAGACAGGATTCGAACCTGCAACCTTCTGATCCGTAGTCAGATGCTCTAATCCGTTGGGCTACTGGCGCATGTTTCCAGCCTCAAGAACCATGTCCTTGTTTCCGGCAACTTGACTAATATACAACCATCCGCGCTAAAACACAAACCCCGGCGTGTCGACCGGGGTTTGTTGTTAAGAAATGCAAGAATTGATAAATACTCGCTAAGTTGTAAAGATTGAATTATGCTCTGCGCTCAAGCACTTCGTCAACCATTCCATAAGCTTTAGCTTCTGGAGCAGTCAAAATAGTATCCACTTCAATATCTTTACGGATGCGCTCAATATCTTGACCAGTATGCTTTGCAAGAGTTGATTCTAACCAAGAACGCAAACGCAACATTTCCTTAGCTTGAAGCTCAATTTCAGTAGCTTTACCAAAATCTTGACCCATTGCAGGCTGATGGATAAGCACACGAGCATTTGGCAAAATCATGCGCTTACCAGCAGCTCCAGCAGCAAGAATAATAGCAGCAGCAGAAGCAGCCTGACCTAAGCAAACAGTTTGAACATCTGGATTAATGTATTGCATTGTGTCATAAATCGCAGTCATAGCAGTCATCGAACCGCCAGGTGAATTAATGTACATCATCACATCGCGATCAGAATCCATGCTTTCTAAAACAAGCAACTGAGCCATAATGTCGTCAGCAGAAGTGTCATCTACTTGCACACCCATGAAAATAATGCGATCTTCAAACAGCTTAGTGTAAGGATCTTGCGTTTTCATGCCATATGGAGTTTGCTCGCCAAATTGAGGCAACACGTAACGATTAGTAATGCGCTGAGCAGAAGTAACGCCGCCAAAACCAGCTAAACGCTCAGCACGCGCAACAAACTTTGCTTCTTCACTTGCCATAATTACTCCTCACCGCGCATAGAAGCAGGAGTGGTCACAATTTTATCTACGAAACCATACTCCAAAGCTTGCTGAGCTGTAAACCAGTGATCGTATTCGTTATCTCGGTAAATTTCCTCTACCGTATGACCAGTCTGCTTTGCAGTCAATTCAGAAAGCGTTTTTTTCATATCCATAATAAGCTCTGCGTTAATTCGCACATCCGTAGCAGTGCCACCGACACCGCCAGAAGGTTGATGCATAAGCACACGAGCATGTGAGGTAATATAACGCTTACCAGGAGTGCCAGAACTAAGCAAGAACTGACCCATAGATGCAGCCATGCCAACAGCAATAGTTGCAACATCTGGCTCAATTAATTGCATAGTATCGTAAATTGCCATACCAGCAGTAATTGAACCTCCAGGCGAATTAATATACAACCAAATATCCTTCTTAGGATCTTCCGCAGCAAGCATTAACATTTGCGCGCAAATAACATTGGCATTCTCGTCTTTTACTTCAGATCCCAACCAAATAATGCGATCTTTTAGCAACCGATTAAAAATAGAATCAGTTGATGTAGGCGCTTCAGCCTGTTCCATCACAGGAGAAGCTGTAAAAAGCTCAGTCACTATATCTCCTTGTTACCACGTAATTATTTCTACACTACCTTGTGCGCATGACCGCATAGAAAATATTGCGAATATGATTTGAATTGAATGTTTTACGCCAAATTTCTAAAATTTTATTCATATCAACAGATGTAATTTTTACTTATTACCTCACGTTAGTATGCATTATTGAGTATATTTTTATTGGATTATCAATTCATTATAAGGAGTAATTATGGATCCTAACCAATTGCCAGACAACAACTACTCGCCTGCTCCGATGCCAAATAACGAGTATCCAAATAATGGTTACCAAAATAATACATACCCAAATAATGTAAATCCAAATAACGGATACCCAAACAATGGTTATGGAAACAATGGGTACCAGAACAACGGATACCCAAATAACGGATACCAGAACAACAATTACCCTAATAATGTAAATCCAAATAATGGTTACCAACCAAACTTATATCAGAATAATCAACAACCAGTCAACAACTATCCTGCAAACGCTTATCCAAATGCAACAAATACAAGTGCTCATAAGTCAAAATACATTTGGCTTATTGTTGTCATAGTAGTAGCAATAGTTGCAGTAGGTGGCTACGTAATTTCAACTAATCTTAAACCGCATTACAATTGCGCTGCACCAAAAAGCGCAAATATTGAAGAATACGTACATTGCCATCCAGAAGAAGCTAAAAAACTCACTAATGGATTTAATGATGCCACTAGCAGCTCACCATTCAACATAACGTTTGACACTAAAGGTGATCAGCTCAATATAAATGCAAAGTTCAAAAGGCACCTATCTGATTTAGAAATTACAGCGTTAAAGACTGGAATGCAAACATACGGCGATAGCCTCTCGAACTTGATGCCACAATCAGCATCGGATGATATGAAAGAAAAAATTATTGCACCAGTACGAGTGCATTTCATCTTCTCAAACGATGATGGAACTTTTATCGCAGATAAAGAATTCAGCTCTAATAATTAATTAAAAAATAACTAAAGTAATCAACATAACTAAAAAATATTTACTTACAATAAATGCGCCTTTGCTAATACTGAACTAGCATAGGCGCATTTATTTTGCACATATTGTATTTTCCATACTAAAAATTCAAACATTATTTGCGCATAAAAATTTTTGGTATTATCGCTATGCTTCTAGATACAGCACAAGAAACAGCCATCGGAATAATCATAATCATAGGCGCATTCACTAATTGCGCTACCAAAAAAAGCGCAAACCACAATGACTTTCGGCTTGCAGTTAACAGACTTGCAGCGCCAAAAATAGCAGCTATTATCAATATTTTTGGCTGACTTGATAGCATGCCACCAACAACTGGAATGTTCATACTTATAAAACCTACGATCAGCCCTACGCAAGCTCCAGACGACATACTCGGCTGAAGCACACCACCACTTGCGCCAGCTCGAAGAGTGCAACTTGTTAAAATTATTTTTGCAACAAATAGTAGAAGCAAAGTTACCAAAGAGTTTTTGTCAATTGCAATACTTGTTGCAATGTTATATGCGTATTGTGCTAAAGCTCTGCCATTGCCCATAATTGCTGGATTCCACGATGCAACTAATCCTGTCACTAAGCCCATTAGCGGCAAAAAATATAAGATTTGGTAATTGTGAGCACACTTAGAGCGAGCCCAATGAATCATCTTATGGAAAAGAGTGCCAACAATACCGCAAGCAATGCCAACTATAATTGCAAGTAGCAACACAGTCGCGTTGACAATATGGATGTCATCAAGACTTGGCAAACAATAGTAAGATTCATCCCCAAGCACAAAAATAGTAGTCAATGATGCAATTTCACTTATAAATAACGCAATAGCAAAAATACTAAATTTTTGTATAAGCCAATACCATTTCAAACGCTTTAAAGAAGATTTCGATTCGTGAGAAAAACGTGGAATTGCAACCAAACCTAGTGCCATAATCGCACCCGCTATTGGAGTGCGATAAACTCCAGCTAAACCAGCACCAGCAGCACTTGCAACCAAAACGCGAGCTTGAAATTCACTGACTCGAATAAAGCAGAGTAACTTCTGAGTGAGCATTGCAGCTAATTCTCGAGGCGCAACTTCTCTACCTAAACTTGCGCCAGAAGCAACTATAAAAATTTGTAAACATACATGGATAATCGTCGTATTAAATGGCATCGATTGGCCACTAACAGCATGAGCTATATCGACAATACGATTAGAAGATTTTGTCCATAACCACATCCAAATAATTGCAGCAACAGACATCACAATTAATACAACAGCAACATAATGCAATACTGGCAATCCAACTGGCGAAGGTTTAAGAGCAGATTCTGAAAATCCGAACATTACATTTTGCACAGCATGTAGTAACAGAGTTAATAATACTGCACCAACTCCAGCCATAACTGCAACAAAAAAAGCAATAAGACTTAATCGTAAACATGTAAAAACATAGTTCAAACACTTACCAGGTTTTTTACTGTCTACCATTTGCAAATTGCGTTTTTCCATTAGCAGCAGCCTTCCTTACGTTATTTGTTTTTCATTTTATTTGTTTTTCACTTTCTTTAAAGTATAACAACAACACAAAAACCCAGAGCAAAAGCCCTGGGTTTTTAGCAAATATGAGAAAGTATAAACTTTTTTTCTTGCTTGAAAAATACTACTTAGAAAGTTCGTCAGCAACTTCTGCAGCAGCAGAAGCAGCCTTCACGCTTTCGTCTTCGTCATCATCCTCAGACAAGAATGCACTCAAGTCAAGAGCTTCTCCGCCGGAAACGAACTTTACAGCACGCATACCAGCAAGCAAGCCCTTAGAACGAGCAACTTCCTGCACAGCGGAACCAAGCTGACCGTTGTTAACGATTGCGTTAATGAACTGGTTTGGATCCATGCCGTACTGCTGAGCAACAGAAACCAAGAAGTTGGTGACGTCAGCCTGGGAAACAGTCACATCCATCTGTTCAGCCAAAGCGTCAAGAACCATCTGGTCGCGAAGTTCCTTCTCAGCAGCCTGCTGAGCTTCGTCCTTCTGCTTCTTGGTAGCTTTTTCAGGATCAGGGGTCATGCCCTTCAAATGCTCTGAAACAGCCTTGTCCAAAACGCCCTTTGGCACAGGAATTTCAACTTCTTCCTGAAGCTTAACAAGGAATGCGTCACGGGCATTAGTTGCCTGACGACCTTCAGCAGCCTGCTCGCAAGCCTTGCGAATATCTGCCTTCAAATCCTTCAAAGTATCAAACTCAGAAGCTTCCTGAGCAAAATCATCATCAAGCTCTGGCAATTCCTGAGTCTTTACGGAATTAACCTTAACCTTGATCTGAGCCTTCTCGCCCTTATGCTTACCGGACTCGAGAGTACCCTCAAAGGTGGTTTCTTCACCGGCAGAAAGGCTATCCAAAGCCTCATCCAAACCGTCAAGCAACACACCGGAACCGATTTCGTAGCTTACGCCCTCTTGCGCATCAACTACTTCGTCATCGATACGAGCTTCCAAATCAATGTTAGTGTAATCACCCTTAGCTGCAGGACGGTCAACACCAACCAAAGTAGCAAAACGCTGACGGAGGCTTTCCAAGCGCTCCTTGACATCCTTGTCGGAAACCTTTGGCTTCTCAACTTCAATCTCAACGCCCTTGAACTTGTTCAACTTGAAATCTGGACGACGCTCAACTGTTGCTACAAACTTAAGACTTGCATCTGCATCAGTCGACGTTGGAACTTCCTGAACGTCAAATTCTGGCTGATCCATTGGGCGAATCTTCTTTTCTTCCAAAGCCTTAGAATAAAGCTCTGGTACAGCGGAATTTACGGCTTCGCCGGCAACAGCTGCGAAACCGACGCGCTGATCTACAATCTTGCCTGGCACATGTCCCTTACGGAAACCTGGCACGTTAATTTGCTTAGCAATCTCCTTACGAGCTTCTTCCAAAAATGGCTTGAAGTCTTCGAGATCTGCGGTAATGGTGAGCTTAACTTTAGTTGGCTCAAGATTCCTGACGCTGATTTTCACGCTTGCGCTCCTGAAATTACGTTTTTTCTAGCTTCTGCCGTATGGCACAACCGTTACATGATAGCGCGAGTTACGGACTCAGCTACCAATCGGGTTTGCCAATCTCGAGCACCATGCTCACTTAGGAATGTTTTAACATCAATATCTTGCGCATCATCATGCCAGCAAAGATTACGAATAATCTGTGGTTTGATAATAATTTCTGCAGGAGTATGAGTGTATTCAGAAATTTGATTTAACTCAGCTTTTACTCTTTGTAAACGCTCATAACGCTTAGGGTGATGTTCTCGCCAATATTTCATAGATCTAGGAGCGCTTTGTGAATCTTGCATATCCTGTAAATACTGCGAATCTGATGAATCATGGCAATCCTGACAATCGTTAGAACCTTGTGACTCGTCAGTATCTGTTGATTTAAGTACGCTCGTTTTACGAGATTCGCGCGAATTAAGTTGAATAGCTCCATTCGGTAATACTGGATGCACATCATCCATAGCTGTTTCACCAGATTTAGCGCGCAAAATAGCATTCTCTATAACGTTTTTCCAAATAGATGGTTTAATTTTGCGCTGAATTGGAGCGTAACGCTCGAACATTTTGTCTTGCTCACTGCCAGTGTGCATTCGCACTCGCTCATTCAAAGAACGAATAGCACGAAACGCGCGCGCATTACTAGGTTTACGCTTACCAGCTTCAATAATCGCAGCATCAGAAAGTAGCAGAGTTGGCGCAATATCATATTCACGCGCTAAAGCATCTCGCTTTTGCCACAATGCTTTCGCAATAACTAAACCAACACGATCGTGCATAAGCACACTTATATGCGATATTTTAAGCCATGGACGCGGATGCGGAGCTTTCTTTTGTGCACCCTTATTAAGTAAGTGTTTAAATTCTTCTTCCGCCCAGGAAAGCTTACCTTGCTTTTTTAGCTCGCTACGCATTACTTCTTCTAGCTCAATAAGTAATTCAACATCTAAAGCTGCGTAATTTCGCCAATCTCTAGGAAGTGGGCGATAAGACCAATCCGCTGCAGAATGTTCTTTTGCGAGGGTCAAACCCAAATAATATTCGGTTACAGAGCTTAAACCGAAGCGCTTTCTACCAAGTAATTTAGCCGCTATCTCGGTATCAAATAAAGCACGCGGGCGCAAACCAATATCGAAAAATCCTGGCAAATCTTGCATCGAATCGTGGATAATCCAAGGCGCATCTCCTACTGCCTTGTTAAATTCGTTCCAATCAGCTCCAAGTTTTGTAAGTTCTATTGGATCCAGTAACCCTATTCCTGCACCTTTGCGTTTAAACTGAATCAGCCAATCTTCATGACCATATCTAAAACCGGAAGCTCGCTCGGCATCTGCAGCTAAGGGACCAGAGCCTGCTGCCAACAAGCTGCAATAATCTTTATATGCTTCAAGCGTATCAATGACTTCTGGAACTCCTTCTCTAGGCTCTTTTAAAAGCTTTGGTTCCTCGTTCAAGTACGCCTCCCGATTTGCATGCTTTAGCCAAATTCTTACGTTTTTTGCAACTTATTCTGTACTTTTTGCAAAATGTTGCGCAAGATATATTTAAGCCGTGTTATAGATTATGCATCTTTTAACACGGCTTCAACTTTCGCACACAACTACGACTATTCAAAAAATAAATAATCAATTAAATAATCAATCTGTTTTATTGTTTGATCTTATTGAGTTATGCTCTTAACAAGCTTGGTTTTAAGGAATCTAGTAAGAGTAAATGCGACTGCCGAAACTAAAACTGTTGGGATAACGTAGACAGTATGTAAACCTAAATCTCTTATTGGGAAAGTGGCAAGTTCTGTAGCAATGGTTATAGCAATAGATATTATTGGCACTTCAATAAGAAGTTTCTTATCGAAAGCCGCAACGATATTTATCGGCAACAAAATTATCGGCAAAACAATTAAAATAATAAGCGCTGTGCCAAAGCCAAACTGATCGTTACACCGTGCAAAAATAGCTAACGCTAATGCAAAAGCTAATGCAATCCAACAACCTATTCTGCGCTTCATTGCGTATCCTTTCTCTAAAAAGGGTGTTTGTGTAATTATACAAAAATCCTTCAAAAAAAAACAATACAATACGCAAAAATTGCCTAAAACGCATCGAGGTTCAGTCTAGTACACAACAAAACCGTGGTCTTTGAACTGGTTTACAACTCGCTCTTTTAGTGCCCTAGAAGGTCCTTTTTGATTCTCAAGAGGGTACGGTATTCGAAGCTCATGCCACTTTGGGCGACCTAGTTGATGGAAGCCAAGCACGTCAATATGCTCAACAGCATCCCCAAACGAATCGCAAATCTCAGCAACTTTTTCAACGTTTTCTTCGCTGTCAGTCAAACCTGGAACAAGCACAAAACGCACCCAAATCTTCTTACCAGCCTTTGCCAAGCGCTGACCAAAGTCAATAGTTGGCTGAAGCAAGCCGCCAGTTACTTTTTTATACGTTTCTTCAGTTCCTGATTTAACGTCAAGAAGGCAAAGATCAATGTCTTCAATCATTTCGTCCGTGTAATTACGATTCAAAAATCCCGAAGTATCTAAGCAAGTATGCACGCCCATTTCTTTTGCAGCACGAAAAACTCTAGATACAAAAGCTGGTTGCATCATGGACTCGCCGCCAGAAAAAGTGATTCCGCCGCCTGTTGCCTTAAAAAGACTTTGATAACGGTCAACTTTTTTAATCATCGCATCTAAGTAGACTGGCTTGCCGTCGCGCATTTTCCAAGTATCAGGATTTTGGCAGTACTGGCAGCGAAGCGGGCAACCGCTCATAAACACTGTCATACGAGTTCCCGGGCCATCAACAGAAGTGTTAATATCCCACGAATGCACAAACCCAATATCGCCTGTTTTAAGAGCAACAAGGCGATCTTTTCGATCTAGCCCAATTGGGGATTCAAAGCCGGAAAGTCCACCCATTAAAGTTTGACGAGCATACTCTTTTGACTCTTTGAGCATATGCTGAGTAGTAGTACGAAACGCTGTGTTTTCAGCCATCTAACTGCCCTCCAAACTATTTATAAATAAATAATAAATAATATACTCAATTAACAAAAGCCGGGAGCGAAACTAGCCTCGCTCCCGGCGGTGTTTAGCAATCGACCAAATCAGTCAGTAACTGAACCCTGGTGGAATGTACGAGAAATAACGTCGAGCTGCTGCTCCTTAGTGAGCTTCACGAAGTTCACTGCGTAGCCGGAAACTCGAACCGTCAAATGCGGATACTTTTCTGGGTGCTCAACAGCATCTTCAAGCTGTTCCTTACGCAAAACATTGATGTTTGCGTGGTACAAGCCGTGACCGTTGCCAGCATCCAAAATGCCAACCAAATTGCTGATGCGCTCGTCTTCGTCACGACCTAAACCATCAGGAGTAATGGTGTTCGTAAGCGAAATGCCGTCAAGAGCATCATCGTAATCAATCTTTCCAACGGAGAACATCGAAGGAAGCATGCCGTGCGAATCCATGCCGTTTTCTGGGTTTGCGCCTGGAGCGTACGGAGTACCCTTCTTGTGACCGGATGGGAAGGAACCAGTGTTCTTACCATACTCAACGTTAGAAGTGATAGTCAAAATGGACTGAGTTGGTACAGCATTACGGTACACAGGCAAACGCTTTACCTGACCCATAACAGTGCTCACAACCCACTTAGCTAAGTCGTCTGCACGATCGTCGTCGTTACCGTAAATTGGGAACTCGCCAACAGTCTTGTAGCCAACGATTAAGTCGTCGTCGCCGCCCTCAATGTACTCGTACTCGTGGCCTTCAATGGTCTTAGCATCCTTGTTGTAGATTGGGTAAACCTTTGCATACTTCAAAGCAGCCAAGGAATCTGCAGCAATAGACAAACCGGACATGCCGCAACCAAGCGTACGATAGACTTCCCTATCATGCAAAGCCATTTCGATGGACTCGTAAGCGTACTTATCGTGCATGTAGTGGATGATATTCAAAGCCTCAATATAGGTTTCGGAAAGCCATTCCAAAGCCTTCTCGTAGTTAGCCTTAACCTTCTCGTAGTCGAGAGTACCGTCAGCTTCTGGCTTGATTGGGTCAATAACACCCTTATCAATAACCTGCATACCGGTCATTTCATCGCGACCGCCGTTGATTGCGTAAAGCAAAGCTTTTGCAGAGTTCACGCGAGCAGCGAAGAACTGCATTTGCTTACCGACGCGCATTGGAGAAACGCAGCAAGCAATAGCAGCGTCATCACCCCAGTGCTCACGAATGTCTTTATCGGACTCGTACTGGATTGCAGAAGTGTCGATAGAAATTCGTGCGCAGAAACGCTTATAAGCTTCTGGGAGCTTTGGATCCCAGAAAATAGTGATATTTGGCTCAGGACCAGGTCCCAAATGCTCAAGAGTCAAAGTGTTGAGCAAACGGAACGAAGTCTTGGTTACGAAAGTGCGACCGTCCTCGCTGAAGCCTGCATCGGACCAAGTTGCCCAGTAAGGATCACCAGAGAAGATTGCGTCGTAATCCTTAGTACGCAAGAAGCGCACAATACGAAGCTTCATAACAAGAGCATCAATAATTTCCTGAGCGTCGGTTTCGTTAATTAAACCTGCCTTCAAATCGCGCTCAAAGTAGCAATCAAAGAATGCAGAAACGCGACCGAAGCTCATTGCAGCGCCATCCTGGCTCTTAACAGAAGCAAGATAGCCCATGTAAGTCCACTGAACAGCTTCCTTAGCGGTCTTAGCTGGACGAGTCAAATCCAAACCGTACTCGTTACCCAAGTTAATAAGCTGCTTCAAAGCCTTAATCTGCTCGTCATGCTCTTCGCGGAAGCGAATCCAATGCTCAATTTCAGTCTCGGTAAAATCGTTACGGTATGGAATCGAATCCTTGTCGCGCTTCTTGAACTCAATAAGCATGTTCACGCCGTAAAGAGCCACACGACGGTAATCGCCAATAATACGACCGCGACCGTAAGCATCTGGCAAACCGGTCAAAATCTTGTTGTGGCGAGCAATCTTAATATTCTTGGTGTAAACGCCAAATACACCATCGTTATGAGTCTTGCGGTAGACGGTGAAGATCTTCTTGATTTGAGGATCTACTTCCTTGCCAGCTTCTTTAATAGCCTGCTCAACCATGCGCCAACCGCCATTTGGCATCATAGCACGCTTGCAAGGCTCATCAGTTTGCAAACCGACGATTACGTTATCTACTTCTGGGCTTTCAATGTAGCCTGCTGGCATTGCATCAATGCCTGCTGGGATATGAGTTTCAACATCATAAACACGACGTTCACGTTCAACAGCCAAGTAGTTGTCGTCGAGATACTTCCACATGTGCTTCGTTTTTTCAGTGGCATTTGCCAAGAAGCTTTCGTCACCTTCATATGGCGTATAGTTCTTTAATATAAAGTCGCGTACGTCAATGTCTTTCTTCCAATTGCCGTCAGTAAAACCATTCCACGCTTCGGTACGAAGATCCTCTTCACTGAGAACTGGTGCATCAACTGATGTCATGTTTAGACTCCTTTTGTACCCGCAACGCATCTTCACGCTGCCCTAATAACAATGTTAAAGCATGGGTAAACGCATACACGAGTAGTTTTGCAAAAAATCTAGTGAAATACATCACATTTATTCACGAAAAGCTGTGGTAACAGGCATTCTGCGATCCCTGCCAAAAGCAATAGCACTTACTTTTGGTCCAAGTGGATACTGCCTGCGCTTCCATTCTGCGCGATCAACTAAACGCATAACCGTGTCAACAGTATGCTCGTCAAAACCATCTGCAAGCAAATCTGCTCTACCATGAGCAAGCTCAATATGAGCCTCTAAAACACGATCGAGCAAATCGTACTCAGGTAAAGAATCAGAATCCTTTTGCCCTGGACGCAACTCTGCACTCGGAGGCTTAATAATAGAATTAACAGGAATAAGCACGCCATCTTGCGGAGCTTTCGCTTTCTGAGAATCCTCATATCCAACAATTGGCAGCATACCAATACCTACTCCAGCATTCGCAGCGCGATTCCTCCAACGAGAAAGTGCCCAAACGCGCGTCTTAAGCAAATCCTTAATAGGAGCATACCCTCCTACCGCATCGCCATAGATAGTAGAATATCCGCAAGCAAGCTCCGATTTATTACCAGTTGCGAGCGCCAAAACACCGCGCGAATTTGAATATGCCATTACGATTACGCCACGAACGCGAGCTTGCAAGTTTTCTGCAGCAACTCCTTCTAAGGAAAGTTGTGATTGGAAAGCTTTAAAAAGCGGTTCAATTGGTTGCACATCGTAGTGAGCGCCAATTCGCTCTGCTAAATCGCGCGCATCGTCTTTAGAACCGTCCGAAGAGTACATGCTTGGCATAGAAATACCATATACATTTGCTCCGCCGCAAGCATCGGCAGCCATAGTAGCTACTAAAGCAGAATCAATTCCCCCAGAAAGTCCTAAGCACACACCCTTAAAACCATTCTTACGCATGTAATCTCTAAGACCTACAACACACGCACAATACACTTCTTCGTCTGCGTCAAGTTTTGAAGCAATGCTTGAAACTTTCTGCTTTTTCAGCGAGTTATCAAAATCAACAAACGACAAATCTTCAGCAAACATTGCCGAGCGTTCAAGCAAAGTTCCGTCAGAATCAACAACAAAACTTCCACCGTCAAAAACCAAATCATCTTGACCACCGACCTGGTTCACATACACAACCGGCGCATTGACTTCAACAGCGCGCTTTTGAGCCAAACTCAAACGCACATGAGTTTTACCTTCCTCATATGGAGAACCGTTCATAGTTATTAGCGCATCGATACCAAGTTTTGCCAAACGCGCAACAGGACCGCCGTCTTGCCAAATATCTTCGCAAATAGCAAAACCTAGACGTATTCCATCTACTTCCAGCAGCTCACACTTATTGCCAGAAGAGAAAATACGAAACTCGTCAAAAACACCATAATTTGGCAAGAAATGCTTGTCGTATTGCAACACAGATTTGCCTTCATGCAATACGAGAAGCCTGTTTCGAGGCTTTCCAGCAGACTCGTCAAAGCCAACAGTTCCAACTACTACGTAAAGCTCCCCCAAGCCTTCTTCTGAAAGTTTTGATGCAAGCAAGTCTGCAGCTTTTTGTGCAGCTGTGCGGAACGTGGCACGCAAGGCGAGGTCTTCAATAGGATACCCAGTCAAAGTCATCTCAGGAAATACAACCATGCGAGCACCCGACTGCTTTGCGCGCGCAGCATACTTCAAAACTTTTTCAACGTTGCTATCAATATTCCCAACGCAGGTATCTATCTGCGCTAACGCCAATCGCAAAAAACTCATACATTACAGTCTAGTAGATAGCTTCATTGCAAGTAAGCGACGTGTTGAAAAACTTATTTTTTCTCTTTCCACACTGCAAGTATGCGAATTATTAACACGTCATAAATAATACTAATAAGCAAAGTATAGAATTATTGATTTTTCTCGCCTATATTGATAATTCGTTACTCGCGAAGGGGATTTAACTTTAAACGAATTTCACCGAACAAGGAGCAGGAAATATGCGAAAAATTAAAGTTATTGCATCAATTACAGCACTGGCAGCATTAGCGACTTTCACTTTAAGCGGCTGCGGTAGCTCAAAAGCAGGAGCGAAGGATGACAAAACTATTACTGTTGCTGCTTCGCCTACTCCGCATTCTGAAATCTTAAATAAGGTTGTAAAGCCAATCTTGCAAAAAGAAGGCTACAAGCTAGTAGTAAAGGAATTTACTGACTACGTGCAGCCAAATACAGCTACTGAAGAAGGCGAAGTTGACGCAAACTACTATCAGCATTTGCCTTATCTTGACAACTTTAATAAGGAAAAGGGAACTCACCTTGTTTCAGTAGGTGGAATTCATTTTGAACCATTTGGATTGTATCCAGGAAAAACCAAGACGATTAAAGCATTAGCAAATGGCGCAACTGTTGCAGTTCCAAATGATCCTACTAATGAGGCTCGCGCATTGCTTCTTTTGCAAGATGCTGGATTGATTAAGTTGAAGAATCCAAAGGATATTAACGCTACTACAAAAGATATTACTGAGAATCCTAAGAATTTGAAGTTTAAAGAACTTGAAGCGGCAACAGTTCCTACTGCCATTAAGGATGTGGATCTTGCTGCCATGAATGGCAATTACGCTATTCAAGCTGGTTTTAACCCAACTAAAGACCCACTTACTTCAGAAAAAGTTGGTGGCATTGCGGCTAAAACTTATGAAAATATTATTGTAGTAAAGAAGGGCTCTGAAAAGTTTGCAAAAATCAAAGCCTTACTCAAAGCTTTGAAGACAAGCGAAGTGCGCGACTATATTACTAAAACTTACAAAGGCGCTGTGCTTCCTGTTTTCTAAATAATACTCACAATGTAGCCACCTAATGCCGCATGTGTATGCTTTGCGGCATTATTTTATAAGCGTGTAATATACGTAATGTGCGTGCTAGTCAATAATCTAGTTAATGACGCTAGTTAGTAACTCTAGTTAGTAACGAAGTATATTTCACACAGAAAGCAATAATCTGTTAAGGAAAAGCATGATTCAGATCGAACATCTTCACAAAAGCTACGGCAAAGGTAGCAAAGCGAATGAAGCATTACACGACATTAATCTGACTATTGAATCGGGAGAAGTATTCGGAATCCTTGGTTCTTCTGGTGCAGGAAAGTCTTCGCTAGTTCGTTGCATGAATCTGCTTGAGCGACCAACTTCTGGCAAAATTATTGTTGACGGAAATGATATTAGCGAAGTAAAAGATAAAGAACTTGCAAAAGTACGCACTAATATTGGCATGATTTTCCAGAATTTTAGCCTTTTCCAGCAACGTACAGTATTGCGAAACGTCACTTTCCCATTAGAGTTAAATCACACTGCAAAAAAGGAACGAGAAGAACGCGCAAACTACTTGCTTGACTTAGTTGGTTTAAAAGATTTTGCAAACCGCTACCCTAGCCAACTTTCAGGCGGACAGCAGCAGCGCGTAGCAATTGCACGAGCATTGGCGAATAATCCGTCGATTATGCTTTGCGATGAAGCAACAAGCGCACTGGACTCCACAACTACTGCGCAAATCCTTGATTTATTGCGCCGAATTAACCGCGAACTCAACGTAACACTTGTTATTATTACACATTCGCTGGCTGTAGCACGAAATATTTGCGACCGAGTTGCAATGATTGATGGCGGACGCATTGTGGAATTAGGTGACACGGATACGCTTTTTGCAAATCCACAAAGCGATATTTTGCGAACTCTTATTGCAGATGAAAAACAAGAAAATCATCGTGCTAAAACTACAAACACGCTTGCAAACGAGGCAACAGACGCACAAACAAACGCGCTTACCAATGAGGTGAAATAACAATGTTAGAAGCTGCTACACAATTTTTTAACGACTACGGTGACTTACTTATTGAAGGCGTGCAAGACACACTCGTAATGACATCAGTTGCAACACTTTTTGCATACCTTATTGGACTTCCAGTTGGCGTACTTCTCATTACATCAAACAAAAAAGGTATTTGCCCTAACGCGCCAATTAACGCAGTTCTAGGCTGGATTGTTAACATCGTGCGTTCTGTGCCGTTTATTATTTTATTAGTTGCAATAATTCCTTTTACTCGTCTCATAGTTGGCACTTCTTTGGGAGTTCCTGGAGCTATTGTGCCACTGGTAATTACTGCTGCACCATTCGTTGCTAGAGTAGTTGAACAATCTTTAGCCGAAGTTGACGGAAGCTTAATTGAAGCAGCACAAAGCTTTGGAGCAAGCAAATTGCAAATTGTTTGCAAAGTGTTGCTGTGGGAAGCTTTACCTTCGCTAATTCGCGGAGCTGCGCTTACATTTATTACGCTTTTTGGATTCTCCGCAATGGCTGGAACAGTTGGCGCAGGCGGACTCGGAGATATTGCAATACGATACGGATACCAGCGCTATCAATACGATGTGATGACAGTGGCTGTTATTCTTTGCATTATCCTCGTGCAGATTGTGCAAAGCTTGGGAGATTTTATTTCACGCGCAATCAATCATCACGAACGCTAAAGAATTTCGCAACATACCCACCACCAATTAAATGCACATAATCGTGTAAACTTACTGGTAATTCGACATTTTGCAGGGGTGCTTTCGAAAGAAGGCTGAGATGGTATTAATTTGCCTAACCCTTCGAACCTGTTAGTTAATACAACGTAGGGAGCAACGATTTTAGTATGACATCGAATTATCCGTACGCATCAATGCGTAATCAATTTAATCTAAGTGCCTGCTTTATTGCAGACCCACAAGCTTGTAATAATCGTCCACTTACAGATATTGTCGATGATGCTTTGCGCGCTGGAGCGACTTTTATTCGTCTTCATTGCAACAATGAAAACGCTAAAGAAATCACTACTATTGCACGCGATATTGCACAAATCATCGAAGACAATAACAAATGCGATTCTGTAACTTTTGTTATCGATGAACGTGTTGATGTCGTTTGGCAAGCTCGCAATCAAAGCATCAAAGTTGACGGAGTGCATTTAGCACAAAGCGACATGGAGCCTAGAGAGGCTCGCGCACTTCTTGGCGAAGATGCTGTAATCGGCTTATCTGTTGAAACCGAAAGCTTAGTTAAAGTAATAAACGAACTGCCAGATGGATGCATTGATTACATTTGCGTAACAGCAATGCACAATCCTGAAGAAGGATGCGAAAGCACTACTGCCGCTTACGAATTGGAAGCAAACCACACAACGCTGGACGAAGCGAAAATTAATACGATTTGTTCCGCAAGTGATTTCCCAGTTCTAGTTGGCGGAAGAACTGCGCTCGACGATATCGATACAATCGCTCACACTAAGGCTGCAGGATGGTTCGTTTCTGAAGCACTGTATTCTTCAGAAACACCAGAATCAACTATGCGTGAGTTTGTTGAACATTGGAAAGCTGTGCGAGGCGAAGAAAAGCACGGCTACGCTAAGCGAGTAATAGTTGCAGAAAATTCTGAATCAAAATCTTCAGAAACTCAAGAAAAGAAACCAACTTTTATTAACGCTAAAGAAGCAAAGGATGCTGCGAAATTAGCTAAACAACAGCGAGTTGACATTGCAGCTCGTGGTTGCACTCAGCGCGATAAAGCTCATATTCGCAAAACAACTCCAGTTCATTTTGAGTATGAATATGGTTCTTACGATTTGGAAGTTCCTTATACGGAAATTAAGCTTTCGGATACTCCTGGCGTAGGTCCTAACCCGCCTTTTAAGGATTACAATACTGAAGGTCCAAAGTGCGATCCGAAGGAAGGCTTGGCTCCGCTTCGACTTGACTGGATTCGCGACCGCGGTGACGTTGTGGAATATGAGGGTCGCAGGCGCAATCTTCAAGACGACGGCAAGCGCGCAATTAAGCGAGGCAAAGCTTCTAAAGAATGGCGTGGTCGCACGCATAAGCCAATGAAGGGCGCAGATCATCCGATTACGCAAATGTGGTACGCTCGTCACGGAATTACTACTCCGGAAATGCAATACGTTGCAACGCGCGAAAATTGCGATGTAGAGCTAGTTCGAGAAGAAATTGCAGCAGGACGCGCTGTAATTCCTTGCAATATTAACCATCCTGAAGCTGAGCCTATGATTATTGGCTCGCGCTTCTTAACTAAGCTCAACGCAAACATGGGTAATTCTGCTGTTACGTCATCTATCGACGAAGAAGTAGAAAAGCTTACGTGGGCTACGAAGTGGGGTGCGGATACCGTTATGGATCTTTCCACCGGTAACGATATTCACACAACGCGCGAATGGATTTTGCGCAACTCCCCTGTGCCAATTGGAACAGTGCCAATGTATCAGGCTTTGGAAAAAGTTGAGGATGACGCTTCTAAGCTCAGCTGGGAGCTTTTCCGCGACACTGTTATTGAGCAGTGCGAGCAGGGCGTTGACTACATGACTATTCACGCTGGAGTGCTTCTTCGCTACGTGCCGCTTACTGCAAACCGCGTAACCGGTATTGTTTCTCGTGGTGGCTCAATTATGGCTGAATGGTGCTTGCAGCATCATCAAGAGAGCTTCTTGTATACGCATTTTGAAGAATTATGCGAGATTTTCGCAAAGTATGATGTTGCATTTTCTTTGGGCGATGGTTTGCGTCCAGGTAGCTTGGCTGATGCTAACGATGCGGCTCAGCTTTCCGAGCTTATGACACTTGGCGAGCTTACGAAGATCGCTTGGAAGCATGACGTGCAGGTGATGATTGAAGGCCCTGGTCACGTGCCATTCGACACTGTGCGTATGAATATTGAGATGGAGAAGGCGATTTGCCAGAATGCTCCATTCTATACGCTTGGTCCTTTGACTACGGATACCGCACCGGGCTATGACCACATTACTTCCGCAATTGGTGGCGTGGAGATTGCACGATACGGAACTGCAATGCTTTGCTATGTGACTCCTAAGGAACATTTGGGATTGCCTAATAAGGACGACGTGAAGCAAGGCGTGATTGCGTATAAGATTGCTTGCCACGCAGCTGATCTTGCTAAGCACCATCCACATGCTATGGATCGCGACAACGCAATCAGTAAGGCTCGCTTTGAGTTCCGCTGGTTGGATCAGTTCAACTTAAGCTACGATCCGGATACCGCAATCGCCTTCCACGACGAAACACTTCCTGCAGAGCCGGCAAAAATGGCGCACTTCTGCTCGATGTGCGGACCAAAGTTCTGCTCGATGGCTATTTCGCAAAATATTCGTAAGCGTTTTGGCGGAGCAGCTCAGCAGGAGCAGCTCGTTGAAGAAGCACGCAGTCAGGCAATTGCCGATGGTATGAAAGAGATGAGCAAAAAGTTCCAAGAATCCGGCTCATCGCTGTATCAAAGCGTGAAAGCATAAAATGCAGAAGTACGGAAGCAAAAACTGAATTGCAAGTGCTTCAATAACAATACTTACAACGGATAACAATAGAAGAAGGTTGATATAAACCAAAGCGAGTTTTATAGTGAGCTATTACGCTTGCTATAAGACTCGCTTTCTTTATATTCGCATTTAGATTCTATTAATCCGACCTTTTCGTTGCACGCTTGTAAAGTTTCTGCCGCCTTACAGCAAAAATCCGACCTTTTCTGTACACAAGCGTATAGAAAATGTCGGATTAGTAATTGAGAACTGTAGTATTAAAGAATATTAAATCACATAATGTTTAATCACAAAACTTCAATAGAAATAATACCTACAGGCTCAAGAGGAGCATCAGATCGATCAGTTGCGACAGCCTCGAGCTTATCGACAACCGCCTTCGATTCATCGTCAGCAACTTCGCCGAAAATTGTATGGTGACCGTCAAGCCATGGAGTTGGCACAGTTGTAATGAAGAACTGCGAACCGTTAGTGCCATGCAAACGACCGTCACGACCGCGACGCTTTCCAGCATTTGCCATAGCGAGCAAATAAGGCTTATCAAACTTCAAGGATGCGTCAATTTCATCGTCAAACTCGTATCCAGGACCGCCAGTTCCGTTACCAAGTGGGCAGCCACCCTGAATCATGAAGTCCTTAATAATGCGGTGGAAAGTTAAACCATCGTAAAATGGCTCATGCGAAGGTTTTCCACTGAATGGGTCAAGCCACTCACGCTCGCCGGTAGCTAAGCCAACAAAATTTTTGACGGTTTCAGGCGCGTTACTGTCAAACAAATTGATTTTTATATCGCCTTCAGAAGTATGCATAATAACTGTAGTCATGTGGTAATTCTCCCATATTTTCAAGACTGTTTCAATTCGTGTTAGATAAAAATATTCGCATACAAAAATGCCTCACTTTGCGTAGTAAAGAAAGACGCAAAGTAAGGCACGTTTTACATTAACTTCATTATGCTAATTAACCCAATACTCAGCAAACTTACTGAATACAATTAAGCAAGCATTAAGCAGCTCTAAACTAGCTGATCTGCAATAACCAGACCAGCTAGCAAATATTCTACTTATTACTATGACGAGAAGTACCACGACGCTTAGCCGAGAAAAGCGCAGCACCAGCAGCACTAAGAGTTGCAGCAAACAAGCCAAACACAGACACGTCACTACCAGTCTTACTAAGCTGAGCAACACTACCACTCTTCAACACCTGAGCGCGCACAGAAGCACGAACATCAGCCGCATGAGCCTTAGCAGCAGCCAAAGCCTTACGAGCAGCAGAAAGATTCTGAACCGCAGCATCAACCTGAGCCTGAGTAGCGTTAGGATCAGCAGCAACCTTCTTAGCCTCAGCCAAAGCAGCATTCACAACAGCCTGAGCCTTAACAACTTGAGCATCCGCCTGCTTCACAGCCAGATTATTCTCAACAGCAGCATTCACAGCAGCAGAATTTACGCCATTAGCATTATTAGCGTTAGCGTTGGCAGCATTGGTGTTAGCAGCGTTACCTGCATTACCAGAGTTTACGCCAGCACCAGCGTTACCAGCTACGTTGGCAGAATTACCAGTATTAGCACCAGCACCAGCGTTACCGTTACCAGCATTTCCAGGCTGCGAATCAGACTCAGCACCCTGAATCTGAACATTCAACTCACCCTTATCCACAGTAGTAGGCGCATTATCATTCACACCATAACCAGCTTCAGAACCAGAACCAGTATCACCAGTTCCTGTATTGCCGGTTCCAGCATTACCAGTTCCAGCACCAGGCGTTGGCAGCGGGCTTGGGCTCGGCAGTGGAGTTGGGGTTGGAGTTGGGATTGGAGTTGGGGTTGGAGTTGGGGTTGGCTTCTTACCGTCCAACGCAGTCTTAGCAGTAGTAATAGCCTGAACAGCGTTAGCAACCTCATCAGCCGTAGCATCAGTCTTAGCTAACACGCTTTGACCATCACTAATAGCCTTATCGTAAGCACCCTGCTTATCAGCATCAGCATACTTATACGCGTCAGAATCCTTCACCTGCCCAGCAGCATCAACAAGAGCCTTCAAATCACTCTTATCAACAGAAGGAGCCGGGGTTGGCTTTTGTTCCTTACCATCAAGATCCTTAGCAGCATTCTGCAATGCAGCCAATGCATCATTAACAGCTTTTTGCTTCTGTTCTTGAGTCTTTGGATCCTCGCCGGCAGCCAACTGTTTCCTGCCCTCAGCATCCGCAATTGCATCTTCAGCCGCCGTAAGCGCCTTATCGAAAGCCTTTTTCTTATCATCAGAAGCATTCTTATACTTCACATCATTCTTCAAAGGCTTATCTTTGTCGACTTCAGCTTGCAATGCAGTTGTATCAATGCCGTCAAGAGCCTTGCGAGCATTCACTAAGTTAGCAAGAGCAGCACCGATTGCATTCTGCTGAACTGCAGCATCAGCACCAAGCGCAGTTGGATTCTTTGTTGCATTTTCAAGAGCAGCTTTTGCAGCTTCAAGAGCTTTGTCGAATACTTCCTTCACATTCTTAGTTGCATTCTTGTATACAGGATTATCCTTCAAAGCAACATCAGCATCGTATTCTTTTTGCAAGTCGTCAGTGTACAAACCAACACCCTTAACAGTGCTATCAAGGCCTTGCATAGCTGTAAGCAAATCGTTGTACAAAGCGTTAGCACCGTCAGCGTTAATATTGTCGCTGTCTGCGCCATCAACCTTATCTAGTTGAGTGTTTGCAGCCTTCAAAGCAGCATCGAAAGCATCCTTCTTAGTTTGCTCAGCAGAAGAATACTTTTTATCTTTATCATCTTTCTTAAGCGCGTCTGCACTCGTAGCAAGATCAGCCAAACGCTTCATCACACCGTTCAAGTTCAACGCTTGCTCAAGAGCATCATCGATGTCATCCTTGCCGTCAGCATGATCAGAAGCATCAGTGCTATCAAGAAGATCCTCATAATACTGCTTTTGAGCCTTGTTCAAATACTTAAGATCAGCAATCTGCTTCTTAGCATCCTCAATCTTTTGATGCTTTTCAGCTCGGTTAGCAATACCAGTTGGGTCGCCAAGCTTTGTTGAAGCATCGATTGCATCATTGTACTGCTTCTTTTCCTCTGGAGAGAGATTAGTCTTATTGACACGATCATGAGCAGCTTTCTTCTCTTCGGCAAGTGCAGAATCTTGATCGTTGGTGATACTAGAAGTATCGCGCTTAGGCGTATTATTCTTGATATCTTCCTTAGCAGCATTAAGCGAAGTATCTACGCCATCAACAGCCTTCTTGATTTCAGAAGGCTTAGTTGCTTTGTTAACAGCAGATTCAGCATCATCAATAGCTTTAATAGCAGCATCATACTTATCTTTAGCTTTCGTCTGTTGATCAGCACTTAAAGCATTATATGCTGCAACAAGCTCTGCTTTCTTAGCTTCAAGCTTCGCAATACCAGCATTCTTGGCATTCTGCTCGTTACTTGTATTCTGTAGCTTTGCTTTTGCAAGAGCCTTGTTGATGCTTTCTGCAGTAGCATTATTGTCCTTTAGAGCATTTTCCAACTCGGTGAGCGTTTGATCCTTACTAGGAGTTCCGCCGAGCAATTCATTAAGAGCAGCATCCTCAGCGTGGTTTGGATCAGACGAATCATCTTTTCCACCCTTACCGTGATCGAGGAACACAAACGTTGCTTTTTGCGCTTCATCCTTAGCACCCTTAAGCTCGTCTGCTAGCTTTGCAGCATCAACAATCTTCTGGACGTCTGCAGGAGTCTTAACACCATCACCGTCAAGTTGATTCTCAAACTCCGTCTTTTGTTCCTTTGACAAATTCTTAAGAGCTTCGATTGCTTTCTTGGCAGCTTCTTTAGCGGCATCAAGTTTCTTCTGATTCTCAGCGTCAGTACCCTTCTGATTGCCGCTTATTTCGTTACTAACTGTTGGATCTGTAGATTTTGCGTTTTCAGCAGCTTTCTCTGCAGCTTCCTTCAAAATCTCTTGAATCTGCTCAGCAGTAGTTGCTGTAGCAATACGATTATCAAAACCTTCCTTATCCGTTTTAGTCAGATTTGGATTATGATCGATAGTCTCCTTAGCTTGCTTTCTCATCTCCTTAAGCTCATCGTCGCTAAGCTTTGGAGTTTCTTCCTTCTTCTTGTAGCTAATAGCAACAGTGAAAAGCTGAGCACCCTTGGCATCCTTAAATACCATTGACTTATAGTCTTTTTTACTATCGGTTTCACTGGAAGTAACTGACTTGATATTATCGTCAGCAATCTCCATGTCAACAGTGCCAGACTTTGGAGTTAAATCAGTAGGTAAAGCTGTAGTGACATCATTAGCATGGAAATTGTCGCTCTTATCGTAGTTAGCTTTTACAAACGCTTCCACAGCCTTCTTGAAATCATCTTCAGTAAGCTTGGTTGGATCGTCAACAACAACGTCACCAGCAGAATTGTACGTACGATCAGCATGCTTTGCTTCACTCAGCTTCTTAATAAGATCACGAAGCTCTCCAGCATCAGTCATCTTATCAATAGCATTATCAGTTATTTTATCTTTATCTAAACCAGCTCTTGTAAAGTCAGATTTAGTAAGATTCTTCTTTTCATTCAAAAGCTGCTTAGCAAGAGCCTTCAACTGATCAATGGTGTTGTCTTTATTGTTATTCTTCTTGATGTAAATATCTTCGCTATTAATACGTATCTGTAGCGTCGTATCGTGATCGTTAGGATCATCTTTATCCTTCGCAGGTGTAGGATCATAATTAATTGTAATGTCTCCCAAATGAGAAACCATTACGTCTACAATATGACCATCTCCATTACCACCATAAGGAGTCATTGATGGGTCTTTTGCAGTTAAACCAGAATCCTCAATCGTGATAGTACTACTACTACCGTCGTACTTTATTTTAGGAACCGCCCCATCGTAATTCAACGTAACGAACTGCTTAAGAGCCTCTTGCCCTTCTGCTAACGTTGGAGAATCACCAGCAATGTTGACATGAGGAATTTTATATTTATATCCATCCTTAGTCTCTTCATTTTTTTGCGTAGGATTCTGAGTACCAGATCCAGTTGACTGCTTCTTATAGAAGATGCCGATTGGATACTTTCTATCTTCATATCCTTTAGCTTTAAAAGTTACAGTGCCAGTTGCAATATCAATCTTTGCAGAAGTAAGAGTTACAGTCTTATTACTATCGCTTGCGTCCTTAGCTGTTAAAGCTTGCAATGATGCTTCAAGGTTGGTAAGTTGATTCTGATCAACTGTTGCATTCTTATCAAATGGATCGAAAGTAACTTCCGCAGGTGTTGCTGGCAAATCAACCGTAAACTCTTTGGTAGTTTGCTTTTGCTCAGGCTTTGTAGCTTGCGTCGGCTTCTTCTTCAAGAACATCCAAGCAGGAATGGTAGTTTGTGAACCATCTTCCCAAGTAATTACAGCATTGTTTTTGTTATCAAACGTTACAGGAGACGTATTATTGTTATGCTTTTTAGCAGCTTGATAAACAGGGAAACTCTTATTTGCTTCATCAAATGCCGACGCAATAGCAGTCTTTTGCTCTTCAGTTAATGCCTGAGATGGGTCATCTACTTCCGTAGGAACTGGAACGCGATACGGCGCCCAATCGGCAATAGTTGCACCTTGATACACCAAATCTGTAGAAGGAATCGTAAGTTTTGAACCATCCTCGTACGTAACTTCTACAGAACCATTATCATTAACTTTGAAGTCATACTGATTATTGGTTTGCTTCACATGCTTCAAGAACTCATTTGGAGTTTCCTTACCATTGGCATCAATAATCGCTTGACGAACTTTAGTTTTTTCGTCATCAGTAAGCTTCGACAACTTCACTACAGGCGTACGAACTGGAAGCGTTGGCTTGTACTTGTCTTTATCGGTTTCGTTCTTTAATACCAATAAGCTAGCTGGCATAACGCGCTTAGTGTTGTCTGTAAAAGTAATAGTCGCATTACCTTTAGCATCAACACTAACGCCGTCTTTTACTACCAGCTTATCAAACAGATTTGGATTGTCTTGATCTTTACTCTTATTAGCATCATTAATAGCAGTTTTTACTGCTTCCTGTTCATCACTATCAAGCTTTTCAAGATCCTTTACAGGCGTCGGCTTAGGATATTTCAATTCCAAATGATCAGCAATCTTTGGTGCACGCATCGTGCTGCCTGCAACGTAACGCCAATTACCAACACCGCGGTAAATGCCTGCAACAAACAATAGCGGCTTCTGGTCGCGCTGCTTCCAAGCATCATCCGTCATTTCTGCTACATACGACATTTCGTAGTAGCGTTGACCAGCAGACTCCCAGTCAGCAAAAATACCCTGGAGACCGTTAGCACTACTATCCTTATAAATATTCCACTGACCTTTGGTATTACCAGAATTATCGTAATCTTTCTCATTCTTAGTAATACCGACCATACGCTGCCAACCCTTGCCATCGATGGTCTTGTCGCTACCAGAGTAATAATCGCGCGAAACACTGTGCTTCCACTGATCTATGTTGTTATACGTGTGGTCGCTTGCTACAACATAGCCTTTTCTTGAAGCATCTTTCAACTTTTTAGCGCCAGGAGTAGCTGGACTAGAAGCCTCCTGAGTTCCTCGCTCATTCCTTACCAAACGAATTTGAGAAATCGTATCTGCTTTCAAACCATTTGGCACACCAAACCACCAAGTCGGTCTTAAAGCCCACTTATCTGGTTGTTTATTGACATCCTCAGGATTATTAGAAGTATATTCAACGCGCACAAACTTACCAAGCGGATCAACACCATCGTTTCCACCTTTAAGCGCATCAGCCTTAGTTCTATAATACGTTACTTTAATCAGCAAACGCTCTTTACTGTAATCAGCGTCAGCTTTGTAGCCGTAATAAACGCGAGCACCGTCACCACTTACATAACCGTCAGCATATGCAGGCAAAGGAGTAGAAACGAATACCCCCCCCCCAAGCACCATTGCACCGGCAAGCATCGCAGCGCACACACTCTTAGAAAGTGGCGCGTAAATAACGCTGTTACTAGACTTTTGCATAGACTTTTGCAAATCAGCAAGATGCTTTGCATTCATGATCTTCTTCGCCATTATTCCTCACTTCAATAATGTGTCTTCTTTATGTTTCTGCTTATGCATAATTTGTAATATGCAATCATGCGGCAGCCAATAAATTAGCATTCGCTTCTTTGTTTCATACCAATTTGCTATTTACACAACGCTTCATACTCTCTTAATACGTTTCAATATGCATAAAAATGTGCAAACTGACACTCATACAGGTTGTATGATACTCACATATTCATACATTGCAAACCTTTTTACACTATAATTTTGTGTCTTTATTTCACTACAGCATGGATTTGCGCATAAATTGCATGATAAGACGTCATAATATTTATTAAATAATTACGACACGCCGCAAGACTATTAGCTACTTACGTAAGACTATTAGCTACTTACGCAAGATTATTAGTTACTTAAGATACGGCTTTAACTCTTTAATAAGCAAGCCATTAGAAGCAACCACATCATTTTCCTTGCGCCAATGAATAGGGCTTCCATCCCACTGGCACATCTGGCACTGCGCCTCTTCCACAACCACAGCACCAGCAGAAACAGCTGGAATATCCCAATAATGCAAGTGAGGCTCAAAATAAGCGTCATAAGTGCCATCTGCCACCTTGCACAAGTCGAGCGACGCAGGCCCAATACGCTTAATATCCGCAGGGCATCCTTCTTCAACAGAAGCAACTACGCCAAGTGCGCGCTTAGATTCACCAGGTATATAAGACATTCCGTAACAAACCACAGATCCTTGCAAAGTAGAAGTTGTGGAAGGCGTAATCTTCTCGCGCTTCTCTCCTTGCGGAGTCCTACGAATACGAATAGCACCCTGACCCTTTGCAGCCAAATAAGTCAATCCCAACGCAGGAGCGTGCACAACGCCAAGAACCGGACGAGCGGAGCCTTCATCGTTAAACTCAAAAAGCGAAACCGTAAGAGTCCACTCAGCCATATCGCGATTAAAATTAATAGCGCCGTCAACGTTTCCAACACACCAAAAACGGTCTCCCGGATTGCACTGCTCCGGCCTAGTTTGCCAAAAACCTTGGAAAGGATTCACATAAGTCAAACGATTTTGAATAAAACGCACGAGCTTATCGCCAAAACCAGATTCAGATTTATTAGGATCACCCAACGCAATCGACGTCATATCTTGAGGGCTTAATTGATCCTGATACGCATGTTTACCAACATCTTCCAAAATACGCGCAACTTCAAGCGCAACCTCTCGTAAATTCAACTTACACTCCCTACCCTAAATGCATAAATTCCCGTATTTATGCACACTCTCTCTCCTATAAATTAACTTTATTTTACTCACTTAATAGAAAGATTCACCAACACATTTAAGCTCTGTGGTTAAAAGATACAGAACTTTCACAAAAAAATTTAATCATTAATCTTTAATCATTGCTTCATTATTTTACATTGCTTATGTACATTCATCAACTTTTCGTTCTATAAATGCAAGAAATCCTCTTATTAATTCGCATTCAAAAAACGCAAGACAACGCTTAAATCGCGAGTAAGAATGCGGTAAGAAGTGGCCGCTTGAACTGCTGGTTTTGCGCAAAAAGCTACGCCTAATCCAGCGAATTTAATCATTGAAATATCGTTCGCTCCATCCCCCACTGACACAGTTTGTTCGGGATCAATTCCAAGATTAGTTGCCCAAGTTCTAAGCGCTTCAACTTTTGCATTAGCATTAACAATATTTCCAAGTACGTTGCCAGTAAGCTTTCCATCAATAGACTCTAAATGGTGAGCCGCCCAAAAATCAATATTCAAACTCGGCAAAAATTCGTCCAAAATCTCGTGAAAACCGCCAGAAACTGCGCCAACTTTCCAACCATGTGTATGAAGCGTGTCAATTAAAACATTCGCGCCTTTAGTTACATGAATTTTAGAAATAATACGCTTTTTGCACTCGTCAAGATTCAAATCGCGAAGCATACACACGCGCGAACGCAAGGAAGTATCGAAAGTAATTTCGCCACGCATTGCTCGCGCTGTAATCTCAGAAAGCTCATCTCCGCATCCAGCTTCTGCACCGAGCAAATCGATAACTTCTTCTTCAATAAGCGTTGCATCAACATCCATAACCAAAAGCCCAGGTTTAGACAAAGTTGGCAACATCGAAGAAAAGTTCATACTCATAATTTTATGCGCAGTAAGCTGCTGCCGAAAGCCTGGCTCCGCGCGCCCAGTCTGCCGCTTTCATAGCTTTCTTACCTTGAGCTTTTACTTCCAAAAGCTCAAGTGCGCCGCTTAAAGTACCGACCCAAACTTGCTTCTTACCAGCAAGTAATTTTCCAGGATCAAGCTTCATCAATTCCTCACCATGCGGATCGTTAGCATCTGCAGGAACTGCGCGCAAAACATGCAAAATAATCGGCTCTGCGTTATTCTCATCGTCCGCGTGAAGTTCGCACCACGCACCTGGATTTGGCGTACAAGCGCGAATTTGACGATCAACAGCAAAAGCTGGCGCATGAAAATCAATGTGAGCATCTTCAACAGTGATTTTTTGCGCAACTTCTTGAGGAGTTTGATCTTGATCAACCGGCACAATTTCACCAGTTTCCATACCACGAAGAGATGCTGCAAGAAGCGGAGCGCCGTCGTTTGCAAGTCGCGCAAGAAGATCGCCAGAATTTTCGTGAGGCTCAATTTTTGTAGTAAACTGCGCCAAAATAGGCCCGCAATCCATGCCGCGTGTAATGCGAAAAACAGTAGCACCTGTAATGTCATCTCCAGCCCAAATGGCGCGCTGCACAGGAGCTGCACCTCGCCATTGCGGAAGAAGCGAAAAATGAAGATTATACCAGCCGAGTGGCAACGCATCTAAAACATTCTGGCGCAAAATCTTACCGTATGCTACAACTGCTGCAGCTTTTGCACCGGTTGCCGCAAGCTGTTCAAGAAACACATTTTCATCTTTAGGATCCGACTCAAGCACTGGCAAGCCGAGCTCAAGAGCAGCCTGTTTCACAGGACTTGGCACAAGCTTTCTGCCGCGACCAGTCGGAGCGTCCGGTCGCGTAAGAACAGCGCGAACATCAAAATGCTCACTATCTTTAGCTAACTCGCGAAGAGACGGAACCGCAACTTCCGGAGTTCCAGCAAACAATATTGGTAATGCCATATTTCCCCACTATTTTAAATTAAAGCAGTAAATTAAATCCGTTTAAAGCAGTAAATTAAATCCGTAAAATCAGCCGGCAAAAGCTTCCTTTAATTTACTAAAGAAACCTTTACGCTCACTCGACTGCTCACTTAACGAATGTTGCTGCACTTGCTTCACAGAACTATCATGCAACTTAGCAAATTTTTCAATCAAAGAACGCTCTTCATCATTCAACTTAGAAGGCGTTTGCACTAGCACATGAACCACGATATTTCCGCGATCTTTAGAACGAAGCTTCGTTACACCAAGATTTGGCAAAGTAATAGTGTCTTCGTTTTGGCAGCCTGCAGGAATAGTTATTTTTTGAGTACCATCAAAAGTGTCGATTTCAAGACTGCGACCAAGAACAGCCCAGCTCATAGGAACTGTAATCCAGCAATGCAAATCATCCTCGTTGCGAGTAAATTGCTTATCTGCACGAATATGAATATCAACGTACAAATCGCCAGCAGGACCGCCGCACTCACCAACGCTTCCTTGAGAAGCTAAGCGCAAACGACTGCCATCACGAATTCCAGCCGGTACGTTCACGCCAACTTCACGAATTGAACGCACGCGACCATGACCGTGGCAGTTTTGGCAAAGATTCTTAATAATCGTGCCATGACCTTCGCAATGCTCACAAGGCATCGAAGACATCATTTGACCGAGCATAGTGCGCACAACTTTTTGACAGAAGCCGGAACCGTGACACACTGAGCACTGTTCTGGAGCGGAATTGTCGGCAGAACCGGAACCAGAGCAATCCTTACAAACACCAAAAGTAGTTAACCGTACGCTAACGTTTCCGCCAAAAATAGCGGTTTTCAAATCAATACGAGCCTCAGCTAACGCATCGTCACCAGGCTGCACACGCGAAATTGGTCCTTGCGAATTGCCGAAAGAGCCACCAAAGAATTGGCTGAAAATGTCACCCATTCCCATGTCTGCAAAACCAGCGCCTGAAGCTCCGGCACTTCCTGCAGAAGGATCGTTAGGATCAACACCCATGTCTACCATTCGACGCTTTTCAGGATTAGAAAGCACGTCATAGGCAGCATTTACTTCCTTAAACTTTTCTTCAAACTCAGCACCTGCAATATCAGGATGATATTTGCGGCTCATCTTGCGGTAGGCTTTGCGAATTTCGTCGTCGCTAGCATTGTGATCAACGCCTAGAACTTTGTAGTAATCAGTCAATTAATTCCCCTTTTACCTTTTTCTAAAATCATTTTTGCATAAGGCACAGCCAGACATAAGCCGAATAACCAGCCATAAACCAGCCATGTTTTTATGAATTTTCGGATATAAACGAATTAAGGTAGCGCGCAACAGCCTTAACAGCAGTCATCGTTGCAGCATAATCCATATGCGTAGGACCAATTGATCCAATAAAAGCAGAGTCAGAATCAGCATTGTAGCCGTAAGCGCTTGTTACAACAGAAGCGTTAAGCAAACCAGGAGTATGCGTTTCCGAGCCGATTGCAACACTAACACCACTTGCACAATCGCTTGCTTCCTCACTTAAAGAAGTCATAAGTCGCATAATAACAGCCTGTTCTTCGAGTGCGTCAAAAAGTGAAGCAAAATCAACAATACTTTGTCTATGCGCAAGTTGAGAAGCTCCAGCCATGTATAAGTCGTGAGCATGCTCACCGTCATGCATATCTTCTAAAGCGTTAGCAAGTTGACTAATAATTTGCAAAGCTGATGCTAAATCTTTGTGATTTGCGAGCGCATAAACGCGTTGTGAAGCAGATGAAAGGGATAGCCCAATGCAGCACTCATTAACCATATTAGTTAGATGCAATAAGTCATCTGAATTTATATTAGTTGCTTGAATCATGTGCTGAGCTACGCCTCCAGCATCTGTAATCACAACAACCAAAAGCGTAGAAGACGATACTTGAACAATCTCAATTCTTTTTACTTTTGACTTAGACAATGCTGGAGATGCTACGAGAGCGACTTGACCCGTAATACTTGCAAGAAGACGTGCGGAACGTTGCAAAGTATCTTGTAAACTGACAGATCCGCTTAAAAAGTTACGTATAGCGCGACGCTGCGGTTCAGAAAGTGGAATAACAGAAGCCAAACCGTCAACAAAGTAGCGATAGCCTTTTTCAGTAGGAATACGACCTGCAGAAGTGTGCGGTTGAACAAGGTATCCCTCCTCTTCCAAAGCCGACATATCGTTACGAATAGTAGCTGAACTCACACCAAGCTGATGATGCTTTGCAAGAGCCGCAGAACCAACAGGCTCTTGAGAACGAATATAATCCTCAACAACTGCGCGCAAAATCATCATGCGTCGTGACTGCATTACCACTCCTTACAAACACGTCTAAATACTATATTCCTATAGTAGTCTATTTCTTAGCACGCAACAGAACATAAAAGCAAACTTTTGACACACTTTGTAACATATTCGTCGCGCGCGAAAGATAGGATTGAAGGGCAATGAGAGGGTAAAAAGCCAGCGTAAGCTGTGCTTAAAAACCCGGATTATTGGAAGGAAAGTAGATCACATGACCGATTTCAACTGGTCTGCATTAGACGAGCGCGCCGTAAAGATGGCGAAGGTTCTCTCGGCTGATGCTGTTGAGCGAGCAGGACACGGACATCCTGGCTCCCCTGTTTCATTAGCACCGATTGCGTACACATTGTACCAGCATTTCATTAAGCACGATCCAGCTGACCCAAAGTGGGCTGGCCGCGATCGTTTTATTCTTTCTGGCGGTCACGCTTCGCTTACGCAATACGTGCAGTTGTTCTTCTCTGGATACGGCTTGACTCTTGACGATCTCAAGTATTTCCGTGGCGGTGCAGACACGCGTACTCCAGGCCACCCAGAATACGGCTTGACTCCAGGCATCGAAATGACTACTGGCCCACTCGGTCAGGGTCTTGCCTCTGCTGTTGGTTTTGCTTATGGTCAGCGCTTTGAGCGCGGTCTTCTTGATCCAGAAGCTCCAGCCGGCACTTCCCCATTCGATCACAAGGTTTGGGTTATCTGCGGCGAAGGCGACGTTGAGGAAGGCGTTTCTTCTGAAGCTGCTTCCTTGGCTGGAAACCAGAAGCTTGGCAATTTGACTGTAATCTTCGATGCAAACCATATTCAGATTGAAGGCGACACTAAGCTCACCTTCTCTGAGGATATTCTTGCTCGTTACCGCGCATACGGTTGGTACACCGATGAAGTTAGCTTCATCCAGCCAGACGGCTCCTACAAGGAAGACGTTCAGGCTTTGGCTGCAGCTATTGAAAAGGCTCAGGAAGTTACCGATAAGCCTCACTTCATTAAGGTTAATACTTTGATTGCTTGGCCAACCCCAGGCAAGACTAACAACGAAGCTTCCCACGGCTCTAAGCTTGGCGAAGAAGCTGTGAAGGGCTTGAAGGAACTTTGCGGTTTCGACCCAGAAGTTCAATTCCCAATCGACGAAGAAGCTTTGGCTCACGCTCGCAAGGTTGCAGAGCGCGGCTTGGCTGCTCACAAGGCTTGGGATGAAGCTCTTGCAAAGTGGACTGCCGCCAACCCAGATAAGGCTGCTCTCTACGAGCGCATTAAGGCTGGTAAGCTTCCTGAAGGCTTCGACAAGGCTATTGACGACTTGGTTGCTGGCTTCGAAGTTGGTTCTAAGGTCGCTACCCGTAAGGCTTCCGGCGCAGTTCTTAACGCAATTGCTGCCGTTATGCCAGAACTTTGGGGTGGTTCCGCTGATTTGGGCGGCTCCAACAACACCAACATTAAGGGTACTGACTCCTTCGGTCCATCCGAGGATGCAACTCGCACTTGGCCAAATGTTTCCGAGTACGGTCGTCAGCTTCACTTCGGTGTGCGTGAGTTCGCAATGGGTGCTATTACCAACGGTATTTTGCTTGGTTCTGACACTCGCCCATTCAACGGCACCTTCTTCCAGTTCTCTGACTACGAGCGCCCAGCAGTTCGCTTGGCTGCTTTGATGGAGATTCCAAACCTCTACGTTTGGACCCACGACTCCGTAGCTTTGGGCGAAGATGGTCCAACTCACCAGCCAATCGAACACTTGACTGCTTTCCGCGCTATTCCTCAGCTTGAGGTTGTACGCCCTGCAGATGAGTACGAAACTGCTGAAGCTTACCGTTACTTCTTCGAGAAGAAGAACAGCTACCCAACTGCCATGATTTTGACCCGCCAGGGCGTTCCAACCCTCGCTGAGACTGCTGAAAAGGCTCGCGAAGGCGTAAAGCACGGCGCTTACGTTTTGGTTGATTGCGAAGGCACTCCAGACGTAATCATCATGGCAACCGGTTCCGAAGTTCAGTGGGCTGTTGCTGGTGCCAAGACTTTGGCAGCTGAAGGCATTAAGGCTCGCGTTCTTTCCATGCCATCTCTCGAATGGTTCGAAGAGCAGGACGAAGAGTACAAGGAAGAAATCTTGCCAAAGTCCGTCAAGGCTCGCGTTTCCATCGAAGCTGGCTTGGCATTGCCTTGGTACAAGTATCTTGGCGATTGCGGCAAGGCTGTTTCTATCGAACAGTACGGCTTACAGGGTGACGGCGGTCAGAACATGATCGACTTGGGCATTACTGCTGAGCACGTAGTAGAAGCTGCTAAGGCTTCTATCGAAGAAGCTCGCGCTTAAGTAAATAAGCGAAATAAAGCTTGATGTATCAAAAGAAAATTGATATGTCACAAAACTAGAAGTGCTGACGAAACACTTCGCAAGAAACAGCGACGGCGTGTTGATGCCGAGCTACCGTTGGTTCGACATCAACCGCTGTTTCTTGTAAAAACGCCAAACTACCGACGTGCCCCAATTGGTGGAGCACAGTGTTAAGGAGATAACATGACTGAAGCAACGCAGCGCACCAGCGATTCCGGCGTTTCTATTTGGTTGGACGATTTGTCCCGTACCCGCATTGAGTCCGGCTCTTTGCAGGATTTGATTGCTAATAAGAATGTTGTTGGCGTTACCACCAACCCATCCATCTTCCAGAAGGCTTTGAGCCAGGTTGGCCCATACGATGCACAGCTTAAGGAACTCGGCAAGGTCGACGTTGAAACCGCTATCCGCGAGTTGACCACCACCGACGTTCGTAACGCAACCGATATCTTCCGCGAGATCGCTGAAAAGACCGACTTCGTTGACGGTCGCGTCTCCATCGAAGTTGATCCACGCTTGGCTCACGATACTGCTAACACTGAGAAGCAGGCTGAAGAGCTTTGGGCAAAGGTTGATCGTCCAAACGTTATGATCAAGATTCCAGCAACTTTGGAAGGTCTTCCAGCTATCACCGCTACCCTTGCTAAGGGTATTTCTGTGAATGTAACCTTGATCTTCTCCCTCGAGCGCTACGAGCAGGTTATCGACGCCTTCATCGAAGGTATCGCTCAGGCTGCCGCTAACGGCCACGACTTGAAGCACATTGGTTCCGTAGCTTCCTTCTTCGTCTCCCGCGTTGATACCGCTGTTGACAAGCTCCTCGAAGCTAACGGCTCTGCTGAAGCTAAGGCTCTTGAAGGCAAGGCTGCTGTTGCTAACGCTCGTTTGGCTTACGAACTCTTCGAGAAGAAGTTCGCAGCTGACCCACGTTGGGCTGAGCTTGAAGCCAAGGGTGCTAAGAAGCAGCGTCCACTTTGGGCTTCTACTGGCACCAAGAACGCAGCTTACTCCGATTGCAAGTATGTTGACGAGTTGGTTGCTGAGCATGTTGTTAACACCATGCCAGAAAAGACTTTGAACGCTCTTGCTGACCATGGCAACGGTGCTGCTTCCATTAAGGGCACTTACGAAGAGAGCCACGCTGTTATGAACAAGCTCGCTGAGCTTGGCATCAACATCAAGGACGTTACCGACAAGCTTGAGGCTGACGGTGTTGCCGCCTTCATCAAGTCTTGGGATTCCGTGATTGCTGACGTGCAGTCCGGCATCAATCGCGTAAACGCCTGATTTGATTAATCAGTAATAAACAAATATAAACCGCACATGTTCGTGGATTAATTCACACATGTGCGGTTTTTGTTTAACTTACAAAGTGTTCAAGCAGCTAATAACTTAATTATACAGTCACTTAATTAATACAGCTTAATCACTTAATAGACTATAGCTTCTTAGTACAGTTTAATATAACTTAATCATTGTCGTCATCGCTATACGACGAATCGCTGCTATCGTCCGATGAAGAACTATCGTCGTCCGATGAAGAACTATCGTCGTCCGATGAAGAGTCATAATCGTCAGAAGAGGAATCGTCGTCGGAGGAAGAATCATCGAAAGGATTCGGCAAATCTGAACCTATCTCACTTTGACTTTGCTCAGAAGTATCAACAGTATAAGTATGATCATTTCCATCTTTATCGGATATCGTGAAATGATAAACGCCAGAATAAACAAGCAAAGTGCACGAATCATCATATAATGAACAATTTGTAATAGTAAAGTTTTCACAGTTAACTTTTATATTTCCAATACTAGAAACATTGTTAACCTTAATCTCATCTGCTAAAGATCCAATATCAATAACATACTTTTTAAAAATTAAAAAGTCCGTCCCATTAGGTCTAAGCAATAAATTCTTATTTACTTTTTTGCCATTAACTTCATACGTTACGTTAACTTTGTAACAAGTATCCGTATTTACATTTAATCCTCTTGACCCAAAATTTCGGACTTCATAAACACTTTTGGACAATCCTGCAATACATTTATATTGGGACGTATAATTAACTACAAATCCTGAAGTCTTAGATTCATTAGCGTAATTATCATACAATAAACCATAACTACCGTTAGTTTGGAAACCACTTAATCCTAGAGATTTCTCATATTCAGAAGTAGCACTAGTATAGTGACCCGCAGAAATCATATCCATATACTTTTTAGCAACAGCTGTAGGAGAATAAACTAAATTATCAATAAGGATATACGCGCCACCAAGCAAAACAACAAGAGCAGCAAAGATACATGATGCTATTTTTATTTTTTTTACTCTCGACTTTTTAAGCATTGCATCATAGTCTTGAACTTCAAAAGCTTGAGAATAATCCTGCTGAGGCACAGCGCCTGCTTGATACGCATAATCAGAACCATATTGCTGATTTTCATAACCATATTCATATTGCGGAGTATTTTGATACACCTAAGTTGGAGAATACTGTGTAGTAATAGTCTGCGTTGGAACAGCCTGCGTATATTGCGTTTGTGTGTTTTCATATTGCTGATTATTTCCATCAATTAAACCACCGCAAGAATCACAAAAGATAGAATCATCCTTGTTACCCGCTCCACATAGGTTGCAATATTTCATAAGCTATTCCTCTACTCTTTTACTCATTTGCAATAAGAATTTGCAACATGATTAAGTTATATATATGCACTTATATTAATTATATTAAACCAATAAATTAGCAAAAACATAATAAAATTATTAATAAAAACTAACAGTAACGCTAGAAAACAAATGCCAAAGAAACTTACTGCAAATGTTCAACAGCAGCTCTCAGTCAGGTCGTCAGCGCACACAAAACACAACTAAATTCCCAATAAATTACCACACTAACCTGCCCTGCCTTCGTCTTTACCGACGAAGGCAGACCTCGCTTGCGTTGAAAGCACACCGCGCTTTCAACCCTAAGCAAGCTCGGCGCTCCGAATTGCTTTCGCGCGCGCTGTGCTGCGCTCAAGCAGGTCGTCGCGCTCACAGAAACTCAGCCATAACAATCGGCAAACATTCAATCGCACCAACGCGCTGATAGTCTTTAGTGTAAATCAGCAACTCGCGCGCAATACGCGAAGAAAACTTGCGCGAGAAAACATCAAGCGAAGCATGAGTTTTATAGCCAGAACTTTTCACTTCAATCGGCACAATTTTATTATTTTCCGCAATCAAAAAATCAATTTCGTAATTGCTCCTGCCACGCTTTTCCGTACTAATCGCAGCACCACCACTTGTGCCATCACTATTTGCGCAATCGCATTCGTCAATCAGATCCTCCGCAAAAGTGTGATAATACAACTCGTGCCCATGCGCACTCAACATTTGCGCAACCATATTCTCATAAACGTACCCAAGATTCGCCTGCAACTTACCGCTAAGCAATCGCGCGTAAATATCATTGCTCGTAAACGACTTATCTTTAAAAGCCAGCGTAACAAACAATCCAGTATCCGCAAGAAAAAGCTTAAATTTAGTCAAATCCTTATACTGAGCCATTCCTGCAGAAGGGTCAGAAGTATGATTCGCAATGAGAACGGTTCCGGAATCCTTTAACTGTGCGAGCTGCTCAAGAATATCATCCGCACCCTTACCAGCAAGAACGCTAGAAACGTGGTATCGCGACGTGTTAGACATAAGTTGTGCAGGAATAGCGTCGAAAATTGCGGAAATTTTACCAGTCGCGTCAATCTTCCTAAAATCATCCTCATACAGTGAAAGAATGTTGCGTTTCACTTGATCCACAGCACTAAAATCGTTAGTCTCAATATAACTTTCTACAGCTTGCGGCATCCCACCAACCAGCATATAAAGACGAAAATCTCTCAGAATCTTCCTGTACGCAGCCTGACCGATTGGCTTTTTAGAATCATATAGTTTACGCAGAAGCGGAATCGTAACTTCATCACCAAGCGCGCGAGTGAACTCCTCATAATCCATCGGATACATTTTCAACTTGTGTTCTTCGCTAGGAATAAGAATATCCTTAACATTTTTGTGAATCGAAATTAGCGAACCGGTTTCTATATAGTCGTATCTTCCGTCGCTTACTAAAGCTTTTATGGCTTGACGTGCTTTAGGGCAAAGCTGTACTTCGTCGAAGACAATGCAAGATTTGCGCTCTTTTAAGCTTGTTTTGTACGCTAGCTGCAGCTGCAAGAAAATATAGTTTACGTCCGAAAGGTCATCAAACAGCTCCTTTACTTCTTTCGATGCGGTATAAAAATCAACAAGAATGTAGCTTTCGTACTCATTTTGGACGAATTCTTTTACGATTGTCGATTTGCCTACGCGACGCGGACCTTCGATAAGCAGCGCTGTTTTGCCGTTGGACTCGCGCTTCCAGGCTAGCATTTCGGAGTAGATTTTGCGTGGGAATTTGAGGGTTGATTCATCACCTTCGTAAACCATTGTAATTCCACCTTTCTTCCCAAAATTGACAATTTTATTTTAGCGCATTACCCCAAAATCGACAATTTTATTTCGCAAATTTACCCCAAAATCAGCATTTTTAATACTCTAATATTCAATAAGCGCAGGTACATATACGCTGTACCTTCAAAAGTTACTAACGCAGAAAACATACTGTACCAGTAACAGCAATCACCCAAACACCGTTAAAAACTAAGTCAACAAGATGAGAAAATAACAGTAATAATAGCAATAGCAGCAATGAATCCAAACAAACTAATCGTGCATCAACAAATACTCTGCCTCAAAACAGGCGCATCTGTGTTTGCTTCAATGCTTAGCACATTAGGATTATCAATTGCAAGTTTTGTTCTAAAAAGAAGAAAACAAGCTAAAAAAATAGTTTACTCATAAAACTAGTAAACTCTAACTAGCCAAACCGCACATGCACGTGGATTAATTCCATCTCATGTGTGGCTTGTTTACATTTGCGTCCAAAAACAAGAAAACGTCCGTAAATTTTGCCAAAACGTCCGTATTTTGTAGAACGCGTCCGATTTACTGCTATTTGCGTCCGATTTTTCACTATTTTCCGTCCGATTTTGCCCGTTTTCAGACACGCGCGCAGTACGGTTACTGCACTCGTGCCAGAAACAAAATAAGCACCACGCTACAGCCTAGTAACGCTTAATTAATTCTTTCGAGAGCTACCATATTGAATCATATTGTTAACGCTATCCTTGCTAATCAAGAGTATAACTCGACAATATTTAGATGCGTCGATGTTGGAATTAATGTTTGCAAACGTACCTGGATTATATATTTCACCGCACTTATCGGAAGGGTTATATCTCATGAATACTCCATAGTCGCCATGGAAATAAACACTTACACCTTCCTTCTTATTCTCATAATCTTTTTTCAATTTTTTTAATTCATCTTTCAAAAAAGAATCATTCGGAGCAATAGAATTAGCTAAACAGCTTGCTTTATTAGCAAAGTCATCAAAAGACGAGAAATTATTCTTTATATAAATATCTTCCCTATTATATAAAGGCTCCTTAGCAGACTCTGTGATGCCACAATTAGTAGCACCTAAACCAACAGCGCCATCGCTTTTACTTATAGCACTGACATTATTACTGTTAACACCACAACTGCACAAACACATTACAGCAGCAGCCATTGCAACAGACGCAACTATTCTCTTAAACATGCTAAAACAACTCCTTCGCAACAAATAAAAACTACTACTATCGTGTTCGATGATTCATCCTAGAATTTAACTTATTAAAATCGTCAACACTGAGAGCATGAAACTCAATACCTCTATAAGGGCGTGACGTTATTACATACGAACGTCCAACATAATTAATAAACGAGAGGTCATTTTCTTTAAAGTAGTCATTAAGATTATCAGGATTGTACTTGCTGAATGTTCTCTCAACTTTAGAAGCTAATTCTAAAGCTTTAGGATCATCAGGATTTAATTCTTTGATAACGCACGGAACAACTTTAGTCAAAGAATGCAAAAGACGACTACTATTTTCTCTAGAATACTCAGGTATAGTGCTATCATCAACGTAACCAGGATCTTCTACGTATTCTTGGTAAGAAAGTGCAGTATGTTCCAAATATCCAGATGAGACTTGCCATTCAGGGATATTGCATGCAATAGCTGCCTCTCTAATAGTTACCTTTTTAGAATGATTAGTGACATTGTTAACAGAGCCCACAGCAGTGCCACTATTTTGAGCAGGCTCACCGCACGCGCTTAAACCACACATGCAACCAAACACCACAACTAAACAACCCGAAACAAGCCTACACTTACGTTTCACCTTCATACTCCTTATCACTACTTCGCGCTAATTTGCGCAGCTTCGCGCTACTTCGCGCTACCTTGCAATATTTAAAAAATTTCGCAATATTTATTTCTTTCGACCTAATTGATCAAGATTGAACTTGTTAAAATCTTCTTTCGTCATAATAAAAATATAATTATAACGATGTGCCTCATCGGAATTGCCACTGAACTTTACTAAAGGAGATGCCCAGTAGTACACATTTGGATCTTCAGGCTCAGCATTGTATTGCGCAATTGCAACAACATCCGAATTTAAATATCTAAAAGAAGTTTCCCCGTCAGTTGTACCTGTCATGTACATATTATCTTTATTTGCAGTAGAAATATTAGATTTTAGCAAGCACAATTTAGTTTTATTAAAACCATTAATCGTTTTAAAACCATTAATAATTGCCATGTTGTATTTAGAATATACAGGATCCTTCATGACTTTTAATCCACACTCTGCAGCTAACGACTTAATAGGATCTCCCGACGGACTCGAAGAATTTATTTTATAATTATTCTCACCGCATCCAGATAAACCCGTTAATGCTATTGATAAAGATGCTACAAAATATATAAATTTTTTTGCTCTACTCATAACTACTAATAACTCCATTATTTATACATATAAAAATCTAATAATCAATGGCTGATGTCGATATTATGAAATACGAAACTAACTCAATAATATTTTTGACATCAAACGGATGATTTGCTAATAAAAAATGCTTATTTAAGTTTTACTATTTTTATACCCTCGTAAGTAGGGTATACGTAATAAGTGTTACCCAAATATGGTGGCATATATTTGTCATAGTTTTCAAGATTAACAGAAATAGAATTGATATCTGAAGATTCTAACTTATCGCTAAATTTTTCTGCAACTGGGTCTCCAGGATTAACATTTTTTATTGCACAAGCATAATCTTTCTTAAATTTTTCTCCAGAAGCATCTTGGTCTCCTATAAGAACTGCATCAAAGAGATAATCATTTTCATCAGATTTCAATGGCTCGAAGTTGCATTTTTTAGCTACTTCTTTAAGAGATACATTTTCTGACGAATTTTTACTACTGGAGTCATTCGAAATGGAAGAACTGCTTGCAGAATCCAAAGCATTAGTAGATTCAAAACCACCATTAGAAGGCATATAGCTAGCAGAAGGCTCACCGCACGCACTCAAACCACACATGCAGCCAAGAGCCACAACCAAACAACCCGAAACAAGCCTATACTTACGTTTCACCTTCATACTCCTTATCACTACTTCGCGTTAGTTTGCGCAACTTCGCACTACTTAACGCTACCTTGCAGTCTTCGCTATATTTCGCGATATTTCTCAGCATTTCGCAATATTTAAAAACATAGCAAAAGCAAAATTTTCTCTCAACACTTACAAATATACTCCAACAACGCAGTAACAGCTATAGCGCACTTACTTTAAATGTTAAAAAACGTACACGCACGCAGTACAGAGTATACAAAAGATTCGTACGATTTTGATAATTAGAATAAATAGCCGCTAGAGCAATTCGTTTTGAAGCCAGTTGGCAACGCCGTCGTCATTGTTGGAAGCGCAAATCTCGTCCGCAATCGCAAGCAAACGCGGATTACTATTCGACACCGCTACCCCATAACCACCGGCACGGAACATGTCGATGTCAATAACATCGTCGCCAAAAACAACTGTGCGGCTAGGCTTCACGCCCAAACGATTGCAAATAACGTTCAGCGCATGCCCCTTATTTGCAAGAGGATTCGTAAGCATCCACAAAACGTCTTCGCTAATATGCAAAGAAAAATCGTCCGGAAGAATGCGCTGAAGCTGCTCTTTCTCGCTATCTCGCGGAACAATAATTATTTTGTCTGCAGTTCCGCGCGGCACATTTGAAAAGTCGGTAATAACAAAATCCTGTTTGCTCCAAAGCATACGAACGTCAAAATTCGTGTAACGAACGTCGTTCATAACAATACCAAGACGCAGCGTAGGGATTTTATCGAGCAAACGCAAACACACATCGCAAGCATGCTTAGAATCAAAACCAAAACGTAATAATGTGCTTATTTCACGCTGAGAAGTAAGCTCCGAAATCGTGCTATTAGCGCAATCAAAATCGATTAACGCGCCATTGAGATACGCACAAACTTGAGCATTTAAATCGTGAATAAAATCAAAAGCACTTCCGACAGGACGAGCCGTAATAATCGCAAGAGGAATTCCGTTTTCGCGCAAACACTTAGCTGCTTTCACAGTTTCGTTGCTTAAAAAGCGCCCTTCAAAAGTATCGGCATCGTGAAGCATGGTGCCATCAAGATCCGCAATTACTAAAGAAGGAGAAAAACGCATAATAATAAACACTTATATAAATAAAATGGGCGAATACAACGGGCAAATAAACAGTGAAGCAAGCTTTCAGTCAAAGCCTGCAAACAAAGCATATAAACAAAAAGCGCACAATCTGACAACCATGCGCTTTTCAAAAAGAATACTCAGATGAGCGAGAACTTAGTCATTAAGTTTAAAGCCACAATCACAGCAACCCAAATTAATGCAATAATAACCGTCCAACGATTTAAGTTCTTTTCTGCAACACCAGAGCTACCAGCGTTCTTCGTTAAACCGCCGCCGAACATGTCGGAAAGGCCGCCGCCCTTGCCCTTGTGCATCAAAATTAACAATGTGAGCAAAATGCTAGTGAGCACAAGCAACACCTGCAAAATAATCTTCACAGTGGACACAACCAACCTCCTGTTTTACAGTACCTGGTTAAGTCTAATAATAACCTTTGACCACTTAAGCTTATTTAGTTTCTAAACGTGTTTGTGCAGCCGTTAGTCGCACAATATTAGCAAGTTCTTGCGCATCAAGAGAAGCGCCACCAATTAAGAATCCATCGACATCTGGCTCCGCGATAAGACTTGAAGCATTAGAAGACGTTACAGATCCGCCGTAAAGAATACGGACAGTATCTGCAACATCGTCACCGAACGTAACACGCAAGTCTTCACGAATAGCCAATGCAGCTTCCTGAGCTGAATTAGCCGTGGCAACCATACCCGTACCAATTGCCCAAACTGGTTCGTACGCAATAATTAAACGCTTAGCTTGCTTCGCATCCAAATCGCGCGTTACATCATGCACTTGCCCTACAGCAAAATCGAGCGCAACACCCTGTTGACGTTCTTTAAGACTTTCACCAATGCAAAGAATTGGCTGCATTCCTGCGGCAAGCACAGCTCGAACTTGATCAACTATATTTGCATCATCTTCAGGATGATACTTGCGTCTTTCAGAATGACCAACAATAACCATTGAGCATCCAAGACTTGCAAGCATATCTGCAGAAACATCACCAGTAAAAGCTCCTTGAGCAGTAACAGAAACAGCTTGAGCTCCGTACAATATTGGCAAATGGTCAGACTCAACAAGAACTTGCACGCTTCTTATTGAAGTAAAAGAAGGCATAAGTGCAATTTCACAATCGTGATAGTCGTAATGCGCGTCACGCAGTAGCCACGCAAATTTTTGTATAAAATGCGTAGCTTCGCGGTGGTTGAAATTCATTTTCCAATTACCAGCGACTAACGGCTTTCTTTTGGAAACCATAATCACCCTTAAAAGTTTACGATTGAGATTAATAGTATTGCGCAAATTAGTGTTATGCCGACCTCGATTTACAAAGCGGATTCATAAAATCGAAAGTCGGCATAAGCGGAAATATTTAGTTTATACTTGCTCGCGTAAATATTACTTACTCAAGCAATATTACTTACTCAAGCACGCTCAAACCTGGAAGAGTCTTGCCTTCCAAGAACTCGAGAGAAGCGCCGCCGCCAGTAGAAATGTGCGAGAAGCCATCTTCAGGGAATCCAAGGTTGCGCACTGCAGAAGCAGAATCGCCACCACCGACGATGGTGAAAGTGCCGTTCTTAGTTGCATCGACCAAGCCCTGGGCTACAGCGCGAGTACCAGTTGCAAACTCTGGAACCTCGAACACACCCATAGGACCGTTCCAAACAACAGTCTTGGAGTCAACAATCTTGTCGTGGAAAAGCTTCTGAGAGTCAGGACCAATATCCAAGCCCATCTTGTCTGCAGGAATAGCGTCTGCTGGAACTACTTCTGGAGCAACTGGAGTATCCCCTGCTGGGAAGCCGGCATTCACAACAATATCGGTTGGAAGTACAAGCTCAACGCCGTTCTTCTTAGCGGTTTCAATGTAACCCTTAACCTTCTCGAGTTGATCCTCTTCAAGCAAAGAAGTACCAACTTCGTGGCCCAAAGCCTTGAGGAATGTGAACACCATACCGCCGCCAATAACAAGACGATCAGCCTTAGAAAGCAAATTCTCAATAACGCCGAGCTTATCGGAAACCTTAGAACCACCAAGTACAACAGTCAAAGGACGCTCTGGGTTTTCAGTTGCGCGAGAAAGTGCCTTAACTTCCTTCTCAACAAGCAAGCCTGCAGCTGATGGAAGATCGGCAGCAACATCGTAATTTGAACCCTGAGCGCGGTGCACAACACCAAAGCCGTCGGAAACAAATACTTCGCCAAGAGAAGCAATCTTCTTAGCGTAGGCTGCGCGCTCGGAAGCATCCTTGCTGGTTTCTTCAGCGTTGAAACGCACGTTTTCGAGCAAAACAACGTCGCCATTATTCATGGCCGCTACCTTAGCTTGAGCATCTTCGCCGTAAGTGTCTGCAGCCAAAACAACATTTGTGCCGAGCAATTCACCTAAACGCTGCGCAACTGGAGCTAAGGAAAGCTCTGGAACAACCTGACCCTTTGGACGACCAAGGTGAGCCATCAAAATCACCTTAGCACCCTGCTCACGCAAAGCCTTAATGGTTGGTAAAGCAGCACGAATACGACCATCATCAGTAATCGTCGTATCCTTGAGAGGAACGTTAAAATCAGCGCGAACCAATACGCGCTTACCACTCAAATCTCCCAAATCTTTCAGTGTCTTCATTGGTATCCTTTCCAAACCATATTGGCTTACCATATTTGACTTACATACTGGCTTACCGTGCCGGCTTACTTCGTTCAACAAAACGCAAAATCAGCCTCAAACATCAACACATTGCCGGGTGCAATTATACCGCACATCTTCAACAATCCCTATGAACAACGCAGCTTTGCACCAGTACTATGCTAACGTTGCGTCTGTAGCTTTGCAGTAATGCTTTGCAAACGTTGCTTATGAAGCTTTGCAGTAATGCTTTGCTAACAGCGATTATTTGTTGCTTAGTGAACTTTAACAGTATTGCTCTGCAGACGTTGAGTATTTATTGCTTAAAGAACACTAGCGCCATTGCTGCTGCACACACTACAACCAGGCACTCCTACTACCACACCAAAAACAACGGTGGGTGAATTTACGAGTGGGAGATAGGAATTGCTTGTCGAGCAATATAAAAGCGGAACGATAGTAATAATCTTATTGACGAATACTATTTTTGCAGAAAAAGTAAGTAAAAAACTAAACTTAACTACACAACCGCTAAGTCCAAATAAGGTATAAGAGCGGAGCGCTGTCCTTATGGCTAATCGCCATTCGGCTGAGCTTGCACGGAAAGTCCACTGGACTTTCCGTCTGAACAAGCTCACGCTCCGAGTTGCTTTCGCGCGCTACGCTCTGAGCGCGAAAGCAGGTCGTCGCGCTAGTAATTCCTATCTCACACAACCACTCCAGAAACCCGCCAGCCAAACACCAGCCAAAAACAAAAAAACGGCAGAAACTTTACGCGCATGTAAAGAAAAAGTCGGTTGCACGCCAAAAAACGGCAGAAACTTTACAGTTACGCACACAAACCACGCAAAATCAGCATTAAAGCTGCTGCATACGCGACTTCTCAACCTTCGCCGAAAGCTGCAAAAGTCTACGAATTCGCCCTGCAATCGCATCCTTTGTAATAGGAGGATCAGCCAAGTGCCCAAGCTCTTCCAAACTTGCGTCGCTATGCTCAAGACGAAGCTTTCCAGCCATTAACAAATTATCTGGAATATCGTCGCCCAAAATATCGAATGCGTGACGAACCTTTTCGCATGCCTCAGCAGCAGCCTTAGCGCTACGACGCATATTCGCATCGTCAAAATTAGCCAAACGGTTTGCTTTTCCGCGAGCTTCACCGTCCGAACGCTTACCGGTCCATTCGCGAGCAGAACGAGGAGCACCAATCAAAATCAACATTCGCTCAATTGCGTCAGAATCGCGCAACGTCACTCGCTCAGAACTACGAACCTGACGAGCCTTGGCGCTAATGCCAAGTCGCGCTGCCATAGTTTGCAAAGCATTTGCAGCCTCATGAGTTGGGCAAACAACTTCCAAATAGCTAGCTTTGCCAGGATCCGAAATAGCACCGTGAGCCAAGAAAGCACCACGCCAAGCTGCTTTGATTTGGGCGATACTTCCACCAACAATCTCAGGTGCAAGACCTGCAACAATTCTCATACGTCGATCAAGAAGACCAGATTGCAAAGCCAATGCTGCAGCACCACGCTCAACTACCACGTCATAGCGAACTACAGTGCCCGTAGGAGTTTGACGAGAAACTTGAGCAATTGTTGCTTCCCTCTGGAAATGAGTTTTCAATACCTCAACAAGCCACTGAGCTGCACGCTGAGAATCTAACTGAGCGCGAATAACAGCCTGATTATTTACTGGCCTTAAGCCGCCAGCAAAGCGCATCATTGCTGCAGCTTGAGCCATAATGACAGTCGGGAGCTCATTGTTGTTTGAAACGAGTTCATTTTTGACGTCGTCAAGAAGAGCCAAGGGACAACCTCCTACTTTTGTTCTTCTTAAAATATGAGTGCTGTTGGGTACTTGTATGATGCTGTGGCACACGACATGCCCGGCTTTCTGTGATACAGAATACGTTGGACATTTTACCGGTTTTTGCACATGCTTTACATGCTTTTAGTACAAGATTTTTATATTTTATATAATTTACGCAATTTTACTTAATTTTTTAATTAATTTTAATTGATTAGTTTCATAATCGCATTTCGCTACTTTACTTCTTCACTACTTTACTTCTTCACTTACTACGATCTTCTCTGCAGCTCTCTTGCAGATACTGTAACTTGCAAACCGTGCAATCTCAAACGTCTAGCAAGCTCAATACTTACGGCAACAGAACGATGCTGACCACCAGTACATCCTACAGCAATAGTCACGTAATGCTTGTCTTCTTTAGCGAATCCGTCGATAGCTGTAAGAAGCGCATTTTCGTAAGAATCTAAGAATGCAATTGCCGCAGGATTCGATAAAACGTAATCTTGCACAGCTTGATCCTTACCTGTAAGCTCCCTTAATTCAGGAACCCAGAAAGGATTCGGCAAAAATCGCATATCGGCAACAAAATCAGCGTCCATTGGCATGCCGTATTTAAATCCAAAACTGAAAATATGCACAGAAACCGTAGAAGAGCCTTTTCCAAGCAATCCTTCGTAAAGCTTTGTAGAAAGTTGGTGAATACTAAGTGCAGAAGTATCGATAATAATATTTGCGCAATCTTTCAAATGACTGAGCAGCTCTCGCTCTTCTAGAATACCGTCAATAAGTCTGCCGCCGCGCTGCAAAGGATGCGGTCTGCGCACAGACTCATAACGCTTAATAAGCACAGCATCTGAAGCATCTAGAAACAGAATTCGCGTTTTTACACCAAGGTCATCAATATGCGCAAGAACTGCAAACAGGTCGTCGAAATATCCTCTAGAACGCACGTCAATAACAGCAGCAAGCTTATGCACTTTAGAACCGGATGAAGTCATCATATCTACTAGCGGTATGAGCAGTTTTGGCGGAAGATTATCGATAACATACCATCCCATATCTTCCAACGCGTTAGCAGCGTGCGATCGCCCAGCTCCACTCATGCCGGTAATTAGCATAACTTCAAATCCGTCAGCTAGTTGTACGCTAGTCGACGCGGAACGTTGCGTAGTATGTTGCACATCACTTTGCGTATCACTTTGCGTAGTATGTTGCGTATTATCGCTCATAATGCCTCCTGTAAGGCTTTTCGCATGAGACTACTTAAGTCATCGTAATATCTAGCCTTGTCAGCACTAGGTTTATAACCAAGCTCAGAACCAGTCTCAGCACAATCCTCAGCGCCAGTCTCAGCACAATCCTCAAAATTTTCTTTAGATTGCCTGTAGTCAATCGTCATAAGACTTACTTGTGCTAAAGCTTGTTGCAAAAGCATTTCTTCTCCGCCAATAGCGCAACCATATTGTTGCCATACACTAAGTAGCATGCTTGGGCGAGGATCGTAAACTACGTCAAGCAATGTTCCTAATTTCGTTTGATTATGCGCACTATCTTGACAGTATGCTTTCAACGCAAGCGCAATTGGATCTGCTACATGCGCTGGAACTGTGCTTACTACTATGTCTGCTTCTGCGATTGCACGAACAGCTTCTAGTGAATTTAAAGATCTCAAAATGAGAGATTTATCACATTCTGACAATTTTTCTGCGCTCAATTTTTCTGTGCTATAGTCTGCAAATTTTGAAAATACTTCTTCGCTTATTGTTGGGAACTCAATACCTTGCACAGGCTCATACATAGCGTCATTTTCTTCGCTTTTATTATTTTGACCTATGCTTATTTTATTTGGAAAATCAGCGCAATACTTTTGTATAAGATTATTAAAACGTTCAACGCCTTTTACACTACCGTCATCTTCAGTTCTAGCAACAACTTGCACTTGCTCAAGCTTTGCCACTTGCGCAATTTCAATTAAAGCTGCCAGTGCAGAGGATGCAGTGTTGCCACTGCCAATAATAACAGCCTTTTTTACTTCGCATATGCGCTCATGTAATGCTTGCATAAATGTTATTAATATGCCACTTACGTCAGTGTTGTATAGCTTTATTTGCGATTGCGAAGCGACTGCTGGGTTGCTAGTAAAAACTGCAGTATTTGCCACGTTAAGTGTGCGCGACCAGTAGTCGCAAGGTGTACCGAGTTTCATTACGGTTTTTTTAAGCGGCATAGTAAGGCTTAAGCCTTTCCAAGAATCATCAAGATGCGTAATAAAATCGTGAAGATCCGTTTCGCTTACTTTTTCCTTACTATATTGCCAATTCGTAAGCCCCAAAGCCTTATAAGCCGTGTTGTGAAGCACAGGCGACAGCGAATGCAAAATAGGATCTCCCAAAACTGCGCAATGATATATTTTTACCATTTTTCTCTCCCCTATTAGTAAGTTAGTACGCTAATAAATCTTTTGGATCAACACAAAAACGCAACTCTCCTGCAGCACGTGTTGCTACGTGACGAGCTACTTCCTTGTGCAATCGGTTCACTAATTCTTGTCTTAAATAAAGCGGAACTCTTACTACAGCTTTTACACGGTCGTAAATATCGTCAAAATGCTGGTATTTGTCTGTAACAGGCGGATGCATTGGAACAATTCCTAATAATGGAGAAATTGCTGAAAAATCAGCATCTTGACTACTTTCGCACCCAAGATTTTCTTGCATTGCACCAATATTTTCAAGCGCACGCATAACCGCATCACGAGCACCCCATACGCATGCTGCAGTTACGCAAGGCGGCAATATTGCTTGAGCTCTTTCTGAAAGCTCATTGCAAGAAAGTTGAGTCGTATCCCACAATGTAAGCGCGCGCGCAAGAACAGGATACGTTTCACCAATAAGAAGTACACTTCCTCCACGCGCTCTAGGAGCACATAAAGCAGAAGCTTTCATCCACGAATTAAGCGTATCTATTCGCGAATCAAGCCCTGAAGCGTACAAACTTACCCACGTATCAAGTATTGCTACAACACCGTATTCTCCATTACAATTTGCGTCTTGCGTTTGTACGCGAGGCTCACATCCAGGAGTTGCAACAACAATTACAGGTTTTTCATCAATGCACTGGATAATTCCGTTCGGTTGGTGTTGTGACGAAATAATAATAGGCACGTTACGAAATAGTTTAGATAATTCTTCTGCAACGCCAACAGCGCCAACTCGTATAACTCGCATATTGCTACTGCCACAATTAGAACAAGACCAATTTATTGCACTAGCACCACACCATGAGCAACGTGCTGTCTGCTGACTATTTGCAACATCAAGAGGCCCGGTGCATCGTCTACAGCGCGCTTGACGTTTGCACGAAGAGCATATAGCCGATTGCGTCACACCATCTTGCTCAATAGAAAGCAGCACAGGCTTACCATCCGAAAGAGCATCGTTAATAGCTCTTACTGCGCTATGCGGTATGCGAGCGCCAATGCTTGGGTCAGCTAATTTTAGTAAAGCTTCACGATTAAGCCAACGAACCCAAGGAACTAACTTTTCGCGAGCAAGTTTACTCGCGCTTACAGGTATACTAGATCCGCTTATTGTTTTAGCAGCTTGAATAGCTTTAACAGTTTTAACAGTTTTAGCAGCCTCAGCAGTTTGAACAGCTTGCTCACCTTGCACACTTTGCGCAGATTGAGTAGTTTGCGCATCTTGCGCATTTGACATATAGCAGTCTACTTCACTTTGACTAAGCGCACTTCTGGAATACGACATTGACACAAATACGCCGCCATGCCTTTTCGCACGAAGCCGCATAACGCCACGCGCTTGAGCATACGGCATCATGCCATCAGCATATTGGTACGCGCAATCTTCAACAATCGCAAATAAAGCATCTCCCTCAACTGGAGCATACATTGCAGCTCTAGTACCAAGAACGCAAGGAACTATTCCGGACGCGATTGCGCGCCAAGCTCTATACCTATCAGCTGGAGGATCCGCAGCACAAAGTCGAGCGACATCGCCATCAAAACTTCCAGCAGAAAAACCACGATGATTCTCACTTACGCGCTTATATGGCTTTAAGCCATAAACCATTAGCGCGCGCATTACATCATTGACTTCTCTTAGCGTCGGCAAAACTACAACAGCCTGCTTACACGCGCTTAAAGCAGTGACAATCATCCACGCTAAATCTTGTGCAAGCCGGCAAGAACCTGGTAAAGCGTCTACAATAAAAGATTGAGAAGAATTATTTTCTGCTTGCTTGACTAATTGATTTTCTGCTTTATTTTCACTAAAACTTGCGTCAATAGATTTTTTGATTAATGCATTGTATAAAATATTTGCATTTTCGTAATCATAAATCATGCGAGAAGTTGTAGCGTAACCTGGGTTTGTATTGTTATCGTTTTGCAAACGCTTCTTAAGATTTTCACGCCACTGTTTTCTGCGTTGCAAGCGTATGTTGTCAAAAACTTCCTCATGCTCAACACGAGCTACGCGTTGAGGCACAGCAATACGCAAAATATTTGAGCTAGTTCCACCATAAGCTTTAGCTATGGCGTCAATATCGTCTCGCAAAGATTTAGAAAGCAAAACATCTGAAGGAAACACTCGTTCTAAAAATCTTAAAGCAGCATGAGGGGTGTCAGTATGCGAAGAACGAGACCAAATAACTCCAGTGAGTTTTTGGGCTCCAAAACGAACGCGTACAAACGCCCCAGGCTGAGCAGATTCATCTTGATCTTGCGATATCAAGTAATCAAAAGTACGACCTAAATGTGAAGCTTGAACATCGAGCATCACATGCGCAATAGGGCATTCATTAGCAGGCACTAGAGAAACAGCATTGCGCTTACGTCTTGTTTTACGCGCTAAGCCGTCTAGCGAAGGTTGCTCTGCCATAAATAACCCTTAGTTTTACTTGAATTACATCACATAATTACTGTTATTTTACAGCAAAATTTATCAATAAAACTACTTTTTTAGCGCATCTTTCAATTGCTCAATACGATTCGTTTCTTCCCAAGGGAATTTGACATCCATACGACCAAAATGACCATAAGCTGCAGTTGGAGCATAAATTGGCTGAAGCAAGTTAAGCTCGTCAATAATCGCAGCCGGACGCAAATCAAATACTTCGCGCACAGCACGCGCAATATCTGCGCGCGTAATACCGTCAGCTTCAGTTCCGAAAGTTTCTACGTTTACGCTTACAGGATCAGCAATACCAATAGCATAAGCAACTTGAACTTCTGCCTTATGAGCTAAACCAGCTGCCACAATATTTTTTGCAACCCAGCGAGCTGCATAAGCTGCAGAACGGTCAACTTTACTAGGATCCTTACCGGAAAAAGCTCCACCACCATGATGAGCAGCACCACCATAAGTGTCAACAATAATTTTTCGACCAGTTAAGCCCGAATCAGCAGCAGGGCCTCCCAAAACAAAAGAACCAGTAGGGTTTACAAGCATACGGTACGAATCGTGCGCAACTTTTTGAGCAAGAACTTCGTCCAACACAGGCTTAACAACATGCTCAACAAGCTGATCTTGTAACCAGTCTCTAGAAACTTCTGGATCATGCTGAGTAGAAATAAGCACAGTATCCAAACGTTTAGGCGTGCCTTTGGAATCGTACTCAATCGTTACTTGAGTTTTCCCATCCGGACGCAAATGCGCAACAGTGCCATCTTTACGAACTTTAGCAAGCTTTTGAGCTAAACGATGAGCAAGATAAATCGGCAAAGGCATTAAAGTATCTGTTTCGTCGCTAGCGTAACCAAACATAACACCTTGATCGCCTGCACCTTGAGCAGCGTAGCGCTCCTCACGAGAAGATGCACTCTCACAAGAAGCATCCAACCTAGCAACACCTTGATTGATTTCCGCACTTTGCTCAGTTAAAGAAACCATAACACCACAAGAATCAGCATCAAGACCAATTGTGGAGCTCGTGTAGCCAACATTACGAACAACTTGACGTACAATTCCCGGAATATCGCTATAAACTTCACCACGCACTTCACCAAAAACCACGAACTGACCAACGGAAGCACAAACCTCTACAGCAACATGCGCATGAGAATCCTGACGAAGCATATCGTCCAATATAGCGTCAGCAATTTGATCGCATAACTTGTCAGGATGACCTTCAGTTACAGATTCTGCAGAAATTAATTTACGTTCTTCCACATTTCCCCCTTAAGTTCATAGTCGATAAAGGCTAAATATAGGCTAAATAAAGCGAAAAACGCAGCCGTGCATCCGCTTTATTGAGCACGGATGATACGCGACTGCGAATACCCATAAAGACGTTTATTAGCAAGGCTTATTAATTACCTTCGCTTAAGTCGTCCTCACCAAGAGTCTCTTCAAGCAATCCAGCATTAATTTCGCGGAAAGCAATAGCTAAAGGCTTTTCTTGATTTTGATACTCAACTAGTGGGCCAACATTTTGAAGCAAACCTTCATTAAGCTGAGTAAAATAAGCATTAATTTGACGTGCTCGTTTTGCAGCAAATAAGGCAAGCGCATACTGGGAATCCGCATGTTGCATTAAATCATCAATCGGTGGATTCGCAAGACCAGTAGGTGTTGGCTGAGTGCCTAATGCCATAATATTCTCCAAATTCTATGGTGCTACAATAGTTCCAAAAGGCTTATTATATGCTATCGATTGGATATTGCGTAAGTTTTAACTATAAGTCGTATTCGCTTGCAATAACATTCCACAGTTCATCTGCAGCACGCTCAGCATTATCATTCACAATAACAACATCGAACTCTTTAGCTGCAGCAATCTCAACTTTAGCAGTTTCCAAACGTTTTGCTTGCTGCTCAGAAGTTTCAGTACCACGACCAATAAGACGACGCTTAAGCTCTTCAAAGCTCGGAGGCGCAATGAACACGTACACAACTTCTAATCCAAGACGAGCAGCCTCTTGTTTTACGCGCCTAGCTCCTTGCAAATCTATTTCCAGCAAAGTAGGAATATCTTGCGTAAGATGATCCAAAACAGGCTGAAGAAGGGTACCATAATGAGCCATGCCATGAACTAGCGCGGTTTCCAAGAATTCGCCATTACGCTTACGACGCTCAAATTCTTCTTCATCCAAGAACCAATAGTGAATACCATTAAATTCACCAGGTCTAGGCGCACGAGTGGTAGCAGAAACAGATAGCCAAATATGAGGATGCTTCTCACGAAGTATGCCTTCTACTGTGCCTTTACCAGCCGCAGTAGGACCCGTTAATACGATTAATCGACGTCTAGACTGCGAAACTGCAGCCTCATCCGTGGCACCCATTTGCTTACCCCTCGTTTACACACATTCGCCTGAATCAACAAGAGCCTGACGAATATCCAATGCTATGCGTTCAGTTGCAGCCGAAAGTTCACCAATATTTGGACCATGCGACGCAATCGAACGCGAAACAGTTACCAATACATTACCATGTGTACCAGCAAAAACACGCTTTAAATCGTCAGCTTCTGCACCTTGCCACCCGTAACCAGGAGAAAGAATTGGACCAGTAAAACTGGTTACGTCAATTCCACCACCGTTCATCCAGTCGCCAATAGTAGCTCCAACAATTAAACCAACAGAACCCATTCCTTTAGTTTTATTGTTAAAACTTTGAGCTGTTTGAGCAATTCCGTGAGCTACAGTAGTTCCGCGGTAAGTTCCGCTCTGCCTAATAGCAGTTTGCAAACTTGCGCCTTCGCGATTAGAAGTTAGAGACGCAATAAAAACACCGCGACCGTTATTAAGAGCTTCGTTAATTAAGCCGCCCATAGAACGTGCGCCATAATAGGGAAGCAAAGTAATAGCATCAGCAAGAAGCGGAGCTCCAGGCTTAAAATATGCGTCTGCAAGCGCAGAAATAGTAGTAGACAATCCTCCATGACCGCAGTCAACGATAGTAATAATATCCATTTGACGAGCGGCATACAGCACACGCTCAAGTGCTGCGAAACCCTTAGAACCGTAGCGCTCAAACATGCTGGATTGGAATTTAACTGCCGCTGCCCTACCATTCATAGCTTGCAGCATTCGCATAGAAAAAAGTTCAGCTCCAAGAGCATCCATGTTGTATCCCCAATTAAGCAGCATTTTGCGATGAGGATCGATTCCAACACACAATGGTCCATATTTTGCCATAGCGTTCTTCAAACGCAAACCAAAATCGGATCGTTGCGCCTGCACTTCTTGATCACGAATGCTCTCGGTCATGTATTAAGCCCGACTTTCTTGACTTTCTGCCTGTTCAATTGCAAACAGCTGCTGAGCATGTTCTTGTATACTCATCACCTGATAATCGTTGTTCTTAACAGCTTCAATAGCCATTAATACTGGTGCAAATTCGGTAATAGTAGTGAATTGTGGAAGATCAGCTGCTACAGCTGCCGCACGAATGGCATAACCATCAGTGCGCGATCCCCTTGAATTCGGCGTATTTAATACCATGTCAATCTTACCATTTTCGATAAGCTCTACAACATTCTTACCGATTCTTTCGTTCGCTTTCTCACTATTTGGCATATCCTTCGCCGTGTCGCCCTGACTAGAAAGCTTATCGACAATAACAGAATCAATGCCATAACGACGAAGCACAGAAGCTGTACCTTCAGTAGCCCAAATCGTAAAACCAAGCTCCACTAATCGCACTGCAAGAAGTGGAAGTTGTCGCTTATCTGCATCACTTACGGACACAAACACGTTGCCGCTGGTAGGCAAACCGCCCTTGTATGCTGCAAGCTGGCTCTTAGCAAAAGCGTGAGGGAAGTCGCGATCAAAACCCATAACTTCGCCAGTAGAGCGCATTTCTGGTCCAAGCAAAATATCAACCGTACGACCAACAGGAGTGCGGAAACGCTTGAACGGCAACACAGAAGCTTTAATAGCAACCTGCTGACCTGGGTGAATATCTCCGCCATCGCCTTGCGGGAGAAGAAGTCCACGCTTGCGCTGCTGTGCAATGGTTTCACCAGCCATAATTCGAGCAGCAGCTTTAGCAAGAGCAACGCCAGTAGCTTTAGAAGCAAACGGAACAGTACGAGACGCTCGAGGATTTGCTTCAATTACATACAAAGTGTTTGCCATAAAAGCGTACTGTACATTGATAAGACCGCGAACTGAGCAGCCGCGAGCAATCGAAAGCGTACCCTCGCGAAGGCGTCGAATTTGATCGTCCGAAAGCGTGCTTGGAGGAAGAGTACAAGCAGCGTCACCAGAGTGCACACCAGCTTCCTCAACATGCTCCATAATGCCGCCAATATAAAGCTCGTTACCGTCGTAAAGCGCGTCAACATCGATTTCAATAGCGTCCTGAAGGAACTTATCGATCAAAAGTGGCGAAGGCAATCTGCCAGAAACAACCGTGTCTGCTCGAGCCTCATCCAATGCGCGATCAACATACTTTGCAAGTTGAGCATCGTCATATACAATTTCCATGCCACGACCGCCGAGCACGTAGCTTGGGCGCACAAGAACTGGGTAGCCAATTGCGTGAGCTGCATCTTTTGCTTCCTCAAGACTTAACGCTGTGCCGTATCGAGGAGCGTTCATGCCTTCTTGACGAAGAACTTCGCCGAAAAGCTCACGGTTTTCAGCCAAATCAATAGCCTCAGGAGTCGTTCCCAAAATTGGAACTCCTGCAGCCTTAAGACGAGCGGCAAGCGAAAGTGGCGTTTGACCACCAAGCTGCACAATCACGCCCTTAACAGGTCCAAGCTTCTTTTCTGCTTCGTAAATTTCAAGCACATCTTCGAAAGTAAGAGGCTCAAAGTAAAGGCGATCAGACATGTCGTAATCTGTAGAAACTGTTTCAGGATTGCAATTGACCATAATGGTGTCGTAATCCTTGCCCAATTCCTGAACAGCGTGAACACATGTGTAATCAAACTCAATACCCTGACCGATTCTGTTTGGACCAGAACCAAGGATAATCACAGCTTCGCGATCACGCTTCTTCAACTCGCTTTCGTCAGCGTAGCAAGAATAGTAGTACGGAGTTGCTGCGTCGAACTCAGCTGCGCAAGTGTCAACAGTCTTGTAAACAGGGCGCAAACCGTAAGCCCAACGAAGCTCACGAACCATGTTTTCGCCTTCGTCGCCAAGATTACGCAAATGCGCAATTTGAACGTCCGAAAGACCAGCGAGCTTAGCGCGCTTCAAAACTTTAGGAGTTAAGGTTTCAGCTTCACGAACTGCGAGCGCAGTCTCGTTAATTTGAGCCAGCTGCTCTACAAACCAAGGGTCGATTTTTGTTGCTGCAAAAATCTGCTCCGGCGTTGCCCCACCCCAAAGCGCGCGCTGAATTTGCAAGTAGCGATGCTCGGTTGGAGTATGCATTTCTTCAAGAAGCTTATTAACTTCTTCCTTGCTCGGGCGCTCACCATCCCAGCTAAAGCATGAGTGACGCTTGTCGATTGAGCGCATTGCTTTTCCAAGGGATTCCTGGAAGTTTCCAGCCAAAGCCATTGCTTCGCCGACAGACTTCATGGAAGTTGTAAGCGTGGTATCTGCTCCTGGGAACTTTTCGAAAGCAAAACGCGGAATCTTTGTTACAACGTAGTCGATTGTTGGCTCGAAGCTTGCAGGAGTTGAACGAGTAATATCGTTTTGAATTTCGTCCAAAGTGTAGCCGAGAGCAAGTTTCGTTGCGATTTTTGCGATTGGGAAGCCGGTTGCTTTAGATGCGAGCGCGGAAGAACGGGACACGCGCGGGTTCATTTCGATGACGATAATGCGACCAGTTTGAGGGTTGATTGCAAACTGAATATTGCAACCGCCAGTATCGACGCCAACGCCTCGAATAATAGCAATACCGATATCGCGCATCTTCTGATACTCGCGGTCTGTAAGCGTAAAGCAAGGAGCAACTGTAATCGAGTCGCCAGTGTGCACGCCTACAGGATCGACGTTTTCGATTGGGCAAACAACTACGACGTTATCTTTTGCGTCGCGCATAAGTTCAAGCTCAAACTCTTTCCAGCCTTCAATGCCTTCTTCAATAAGCACTTCGTTTGTTGGAGAATAGTGAATGCCAGCTCCTGCAATGCGGTGAAGCTCTTCTTCGTTATGAGCAATACCAGAGCCCAAGCCGCCCATTGTGAAGCTTGGACGTACTACTACCGGGTATCCTAAAGTTTCAACAATTTTGTCTACTTCTTCGATTGAGTGAGCAATAAAGGATTTTGCTGACTCAGCTCCGGCTTTTTCAACGACTTTTTTGAAAAGCTCTCGGTCTTCTCCGCGGTCGATTGCTTCCAAAGAAGCACCAATAAGCTCAACGTTATATTTTTCTAGGATTCCTGCACGACCCAAATCCATTGCAGCATTAAGCGCAGTTTGACCACCAAGCGTTGGAAGAAGCGCATCCGGACGCTCCTTCGCAATAATTCGCTCCAAAATCGAAGTGTCAATTGGCTCAATATATGTTGCGTCCGCAAGCTCCGGGTCGGTCATAATAGTAGCCGGGTTAGAGTTGACCAAAATTACGCGAATACCTTCTTCGCGAAGAACTCGGCAAGCCTGCGTTCCGGAATAATCAAATTCTGCAGCCTGACCAATAACAATCGGACCGGAACCAATTACCATAACCGACTTAATATCAGTACGTTTTGGCATAGTAAACTTCTCTTTCCGTAAATCTTAAAATCTTACTTGCTTTTTCGAGTATTACTTGCTTTTTCGAGCGTTTTCGCGCATCAATTGCACAAAACGGTCAAATAGATAGGAAGCGTCGTGCGGTCCTGCTGCAGCTTCCGGATGATATTGCACCGAGAACGCTGGAATATCAAGGCATTGCAAGCCTTCTACAACGTTGTCGTTCAAGTCAATATGCGAAACTAGCACGCGACCAAAGTGTCCGTTTTCGTAAGGAGATTGCACAGGACCGTCAAGAGGTGCGTCCACAGCAAAGCCGTGATTGTGAGCCGTAACTTCCACTTTTCCGGTTGTAACGTCTTTTACAGGCTGATTAATACCGCGGTGACCAAACTTCAACTTGTAAGTTCCAAAGCCGAGCGCGCGACCAAGTAACTGGTTTCCAAAGCAGATACCAAAGAACGGGTAACCTGCATCCAAAACTTTGCGCAAAAGCTCAACTTCGCGATTTGCTTGGCTAGGGTCTCCAGGACCATTCGAGAAGAATACGCCGTCTGCGTTAAGCGCTTGCAGCGATTCGAAGCTTATTGAGGAGCTTACAACGTGCACGCGGCAGCCGCGCTCAGCCAAACGGTGAGGAGTCATAGATTTAATACCAAAGTCGACTGCTACAACAGTGTAAAGTGGATCTTTTCCTTCAAAATCACCGCAAGGCTCAATCGTGTACGTTTCTTTAGTACTGACTTCATCCGTTAAACGCAAGCCCTGCATTTGAGGAGTTTGCTTAATTTCGTCAACGAAAGAAGCGACGGTGCGAAAAGCCCCGGTTGACGGATCAACCAGGGCCTTATTAGAAAAAATGCCGGCACGCATAACGCCTACCGAGCGTAAATGACGTACCAGCTTTCGAGTATCAATACCACTAATGCCAACGATACCTTGCTTTTGTAAATCGTCTTCCAAGGAACCTTCAGCTCGCCAATTGCTAACTACTGGGCTTGGCTTCTTAACTACGTAACCAGCAACCCAAATGTGGGCAGATTCTGGATCTTCGTGATTTATTCCCGTATTACCTATGTGTGGGAATGTTTGAACTACGATTTGTTGATCATAACTTGGATCAGTTAATGTTTCTTGATAACCAGTCATGCCCGTGGAGAACACAATCTCAGCGCGCGTAGAACCTTGCGCACCAAAAGGCTTACCAACGTAAACCTGACCATCCTCCAACACCAATACTGCATCATCACTGCCGAATCCGGCAAAGGTGTCGCTGTAATCCACCTTAACCCCCTTATGGCTTTAGGATATTCGTGGTAAGTCTACTCAGGTTGGCGGACGGGCGACGCGCCGGCGCGACGACCTGCTTGAGCGCAGCATTGCGCGCGCGAAAGCAACTCGGAGCGGAAACTCGCTCAGGTTGGAAGTCCGGTGGACTTCCAACGCGAGTTTCGTAAGCGAGCGCGTAATCCGCGCGAGCGACTACTGCACGCGTGTCCCAAAACTATCAACTAGAGACACTAACGCAGTAAGCATTCTGCGCGAGGGTCTCAAAACATGCAAAATGAGACGTTACTCAGCAGCAGCTTCTTCCGTAGACTCTTCCGTAGCAGCGTCTTCAGGAGAAGATTCGCCATTAAACTTTGCCAAGCAAGCGTCTTTATCTGCCATAATCGCGCTTAGTAAGCCGTGAATAAACGCAATAGCTTCGTCATCGCTATACATTTTTGCGAGCGCAATCGCCTCGTCAATAGCAACTTTATCTGGAATCTCATCATTAAGAAGCATTTCCCAAACTGCAATGCGCAAAATATTGCGATCGATAACAGCCATTCTGCCAACTTTCCAGCCAGTCGAATAGCGGTTTAGCGTCTTGTCAATTCTGTTACGTCGCTCTCCTACGCCTCGAACAATCTCAATAGCGTACTCTGGGAGCGGAGTTTGAGCGCCAGGCTCCTTAACTCGCTCCTCAAGCAAAGAAAGAATATGCTGATTCTTCTCATCCGCCTCATACAGCGTATTCAAAGCCCTTTTACGAGCGGTAGAACGTGCCATCGTAACGCCCTTCTGTGTAACGTATAAAAATTACTTAATAAAGTTGTATCAAAAATTACGCGACCCAGCAACGAATAATCGCCACCGGGTCACTCTATAAAAATTATTGAGAAATAAATAGCTAATTTAATTAGATAACTAATTATTTTAATTAGATAATTAATTCTTTAGTTTTCACGACCAAGGTAAGAGCCGTCACGAGTGTCGACCTTCACCTTTTCGCCTTCACCCACGAAGAGTGGAACCTGGATTTCAGCACCGGTTTCCACAGTTGCAGGCTTAGTACCAGCGTTAGAACGATTGCCTTGCAAGCCTGGCTCAGTGTGAGTAATAGTCAAAATCACGGAAGCTGGAAGCTCAACGCTCAAAGGAGTGCCATCATGGAAGCTTACGATGCAGTCGGTGCCTTCAAGCAAATACTTGCTCTGCTCGCCAACCAAAACCTTAGGAATATAAACCTGGTCGTAAGTGGTCATATCCATAAAGACGAAGTTGTCGCCATCTTCGTATGAATATTGCAACGTGCGGTTATCAACGGTCTCGAACTCCATCTTCATGCCGGCATTAAAAGTCTTGTCGACAATCTTGCCCGAGAGCACGTTCTTAATGGTGGTACGCACAAAAGCAGGACCCTTGCCTGGCTTCACGTGCTGGAACTTAACGACGGTCCAAAGCTGACCATCAAGGTTCAAAACCGATCCATTCTTAATATCATTGGTAGTCTGTGCCACGAGTTACCCGTTTCTTTCGCTAATAGGCTGCAAATTAAGCAGCTAAGAAATAAACCTTGCTTATTATGCCACAAAGCGTCAACTTAATATATTTAGAGATTATTTTTCAACAAATTCAACAGTTTTGAAACAAATTCAGCAACGTCATCTTTATCTGCACTTTTTGTTAAAACAGACACTCCGATCCTATTCTTGCCCTTCTTAAGAATCAAGAAATAGTTATAAACATTCTTAATTCCTTGACCACGATGAGCCATAACCTCTATGCCGTCTGGAACGTTCACGCCATCAGCAGAAATATCGTAACCCGTCGCATTGGCAATAGTCGAATTTTGCATAGCTTTTGAAAGCATCATCGCAGCATCATGAGAAGAAGTAAGATTTTCGTGACCATCGTTCGATGCATCAACATCACCATATTTGCGAGTAAAAGATGTATTTGCATAGCCATTATCTGACAGCCATTGATCTAATCCGTCTATGCCACCTTGATCATCTAAAAGCTCATTAGCGGAGTCATTACTCATTGCCTTAATAACATCTTCACACTTATCTTCATAATCATGCTGTGGATTATCCTTAGTATAAAGAACAACAGGGAAATAAAAACCTACAGCAGGGAATGTTTTACGAGAATTAGAAGACTCATACAATATGCCCTTCTTGCCAGAAATCGCTACAGATACGCTATTATTTGAAGCAAAATTGCTTACTAATTTATTGATTTTTTTGGTATTGAGCTTTTCACTCGCGCCAATAGCGTTATCCTTATCGCTGCTAGTATCACTATCTTCATCGTCTGAATCTAAATCATCATTGGTTAGAACATGCTGCTTAGATTTATTATTCTTTGATTTTGATGATTGTAATTCAGTTTTATTATTTGATTGAGCTGTTCGCGCACTATTTACATACCACCATGCACCAGCACCTATAACCAAAACACAAGCAATAATAGCGGTTATTAAAGTAATAATTACTTTCTTCTTGCGCTTATCATCCTCTGAATGAGAATAATTAGCCGGAGCTTCGCCTTGTACGTAAGGTGAATTATTCATAGAAGGCTGTTCACTCGAAGAACCCATAATAGGAGAACCTAAAACGTTTAGATTATCCGATAAAGCTTCCTGCGCAGGAAATACAGTAGTAGGCGCTTCGTTAGTAGGCAATTCGTATTGTTGACTTTGGATTGACGGCTCGACTGTTGACGTAACTTCTAAAAGCGCTCCGCAAGTATTGCAAAACTTGCTATTATCATCATTTTTATTACCACATTGCGTGCAGAACATATTCTTCCTTTAAACAAATGCATCTATTGCAACGCATTATTTTACAACCCGCTTACAATAAATCACTTATCAAAAATCATACTTCATTAAAACTGAAAAAACTTATATACTACTTTTATGAAACTTCTTGGCAATATTGTGTGGCTGATATTCGGCGGTCTTTTCATTGCTGCAAGCTGGTTATTTATAAGTTTCCTCCTTTGCATAACCGTTATTGGCATACCATTCGGTATTCAAGCATTCAAAATGGCAAAGCTCACGCTCACGCCATTTGGAAAACATGTTATTTACCAAGGCGGCACTAGCACAATTTGGAACATACTATGGATTGTATTTTTCATTGGGCCAATGCTTGCATTAGGCTATATCGTTTCAGGATTCATTTGCTGCTGCACAATTGTTGGCATCCCATTTGGCATACAATCTTTCAAAATGGCAAAACTTGCGTTGTGGCCGTTTGGTTCCGAAATTGTAGAGGATAATTACGCACCATACGTACGCAAGTAATCTGCAGCACGCGAAGCTAATTCCTCATCCATAACTGGCTTACCGTCAGCATTAACTAAGCGCTTTGCTGCAGCGAAAATTTCGCGCACGTTTGCAATTGGCAAAACTGGGAAGCCAAACTCCTGCTCTACTGCTTTTACTGCAGAAAGCTCGCTGTCTTTCGTGCGTTCCATTCTGTCTACTGCCAAAATCAAGCCAACAACTTGCACATTTGCTTCCGCTTTAAGCTTTGGCAAAGTTTCGCGAACTGCAGTTCCAGCAGTCATCACGTCGTCAACTAACAGAACTTTCATGCCGTCTTTTAACGGTTTTCCAACCATAATTCCGCCGTCGCCATGATCCTTTCGCTCTTTGCGATCGAAAGTAAAACCAACAGGCATATTGTGATTATTCGTCAAAGCCATTGCCGTAGAAACTGCCAACGGAATACCCTTATAAGCAGGGCCGAAAACAGTGTCGATATCTTGCGGAAGTTTGCCATCTTCGATTGCTGCAACAACGCGCTCAGCGTAGTATGCGCCTAGATTTGCGATTTTCATGCCGTCGTCAAAAGCACCAGCGTTAATAAAATAAGGTGATTGACGACCAGATTTCAGCGTAAAGTCACCAAATTTAAGCGCACCTGAATCAAGCAAAAACTTTGTAAAACGTTCGTCTAATTCTGCCATAATTAGCTCTCTTTCTTAAAATGATTTTAAATACTTTCTAAATACTTTTTAAATACTTTTTAAATACTTAATTTCAGCGCCAAGTTTTGCCTTCAGCGAGTAAAGACGCAAGCTTTGGACGAGAATCAAGCAAATCGTCAAGCTCGCGAGCAATGCGAATAGGAGCAGTAGGATCCACCAAAGCAGCAGCACCAACTTCTACAGCATTCGCGCCAGCATACAAGTATTCCAAAGCTTTTTCGCCAGAATCAATGCCGCCAATGCCAATAATTGGAATATCTGGCATAGCTTGACGCACTCGCCACACAAACCCAAGTCCAATCGGGAAAATAGCAGGACCGGAAACACCGCCCGTGCGATTCGCAATAATAGGCTCGCCTGTTCGAATATCAATTCGCAAACCAACTAGCGTGTTAATCATGCTTAAAGCATCCGCTCCAGCATCAACTGCAGCTTTGCAAATCGAAACGATATCCGTCACATTTGGCGTCATTTTTACAATCATTGGCTTGCTTGTCATTGCGCGAAGACGCTTAATTAAGCGGTGCAATGCAACCGGATCAGTGCCAACGCTCATTCCGCCGTGAGTCACGTTTGGGCAGCTTACGTTAATTTCAAGCATGTCGGCTGCAGAATCTGCAAGCTTTTCAACAACTTGCGCATAATCGTCGTCACTGTGCCCTGCAACATTAGTAATAACAAGCGCTCCCATGGATTTTAGTTTCGGCAACTCGTCTACTAAATAATGGTCGACACCAGGATTTTGCAATCCAACTGCGTTTACCATTCCAGAAGGAGATTCTGCAGTGCGCGGAGAAGGATTTCCTTCCCACGGAACAGGAGAAACACCTTTTGTACAAATTGCGCCGAGTTGGCTTACGTCGTAAAAGCGTCGGCAAGCTGCAAGCTGGAAAGTTCCAGAAGCAGTTCCAACCATGTTTTTCCACTTAACGCCTGCGACTTGAGTTGGGTGCTTCCAAACGTGGCTAGTGTCAAAACCAAAAGTTTCAGCGGAATTTGTTACGGAATTTGCGTTATTTACAGAATTATTTTCGGCATTATTTACAGCACTCATATTTTTTACTCCCAACCCAAACGATTCGCATCAAAAACAGGACCATCGTTGCAAACTTTCAGCCTGCCTTCCAAAGTGTCAACAACGCAAGCAACGCAAGTTCCGTATCCGCATCCCATACGCGCTTCTAAACTGAGCTGACACTCAATATTTCTTTCATGTGCCCAGTGAGCTACAGCTTTCATCATAGGCAAAGGTCCGCAAGACAAAATAACAGTTGGCAAATCGTCGTCGAAATCAAAATGCTTAACTTTTTCAAGTTCGTCAAGAAGTGTAATAACAGTTCCTTCAGCATTTGTAATACTGTGTACGTCTGAAATATATTCTTTCGTTAAATCATCTGCAAAACGTTTGTTACGGTAGCCAAGCACTGCCGTTACGCTAGAATCTTCACGCTTTGAAAGCGCTTGAGCAGCACACAAAATAGGTGGCACTCCCAAGCCGCCACTTACCAACACATAATGTGCAGGTTTGGAAATATTAAAGCCAAGTCCCAAAGGTCCAAGAGCGTCAATGCTATCTCCTGGTTTAAGCTCAGCAAACTTAGCAGTGCCTTTGCCAATCACAGCAAAAATCAAAGTAAAAGTATCGCCTTCTACGCTTGCAACTCCAAAAGGACGCGGAAGCATAGCAGTTGGATCAGGGGAATACAAGTTCACAAATTGCGCAGGAGCAGCTTTTTTAGCAATCTCAGAATCTCGCAAAGTTAAACGGTACACGCCTTCGTCTAGCTTCTCATTATTGAGTACTTCTACAGCTCTGCGCCCCCAAAGGCGCGAATATTTTGCATTATTGCTTTCGTCTGCAGAACTTGAGCCGGAAGAATCAAAAGCGTCTTCACGTAACGTAATTATGGCGTTTCCAGAGGCTTTTCGCGTTGGAATAAACATGCCATCACTCATGTGGTTTCCCCTACCCTTGTATGTGTTTTGTACCGTTGCGTTTTATTTTTAATTTTAATTATATTTTTAGTTATATTTATTTTAGTTATACATTCTAGCGATACACTGCATTTCGCAAGTCGTCACGCATATTTTTCGCAGCAACAGCTGCAGAATCACGCACAATATCAAGAATGTCATCGAAAGACATATGACCTTGATTTTTAGCGTAATCTTCAGACTTTTTCCAAGCACCAATAATACCGCGCGAAGAATTTACAATAGCGCCTTCAGAATTTGCATCAAACATTCCTGCAACATCTTGAGCTGTACCGCCTTGAGCGCCATAGCCTGGAACAAGGAAGAAAGTGTGCGGCATAATCTCGCGCAAATGCTTGCCCTCCTGCGGATGCGTGGCACCTACAACTGCGCCAACTCTTGAATAACCGTGCTTGCCAATGCTTGAAGCACCCCAGTTCTCAATCAAATCAGCCATATGCTCATACACTGGCTTGCCATCTTGCAAAATAAGCTCCTGTAGCTCCTTGCTAGAAGGATTCGAAGTGCGAAGCAGCACAAAAATGCTTTTATCGTGCGCTAATGCTTCATCGATAAAAGGCTTCACTCCATCCGAACCCATATAAGGGTTTACTGTAAGCGAATCTTCATGCCAAACGTCAAGATTTTTAGAGCTTTTTAGAAGATTTTTAAGAGATTGTGGCAGTGCGTTATCAGTCGCATTTTCGTCTTCAAAATATGCAGAAAGATTAGCGAAGCCGCTTAAATGAGCCGCATACTGACCAGCTGTAGAGCCAATATCTCCGCGCTTTGCGTCACCTATTACAACTAATCCTTGCGATTTTGCGTATTCGCAGGTCATTGCGTAAGTATCGATACCTGCAGGACCAAGCGCCTCGTACATAGCGATTTGCGGCTTTACTGCCGGCACAATATCCGAAACCGCGTCAATAATCGCACGATTAAACTCAAAATAAGCTGTAGCTAAAAGCGTTGGCAGCGCATCCTCGCCTTCTACTTCTTGCAAAACTTCGTCCGCAAGAGAGCTAATAATTTCGGCAGGAACAATTCCAGGCTTAGGATCCAAGCCCACTACGCTAGGATTTTGCTTGGTTGCAATCGCTTCAATAAGTTCGTCCATAATTTACTACCATTCCAAATTTATATTTAATCAATCACATTCTCGAGAAAGCAATTTCTGAACCAATAATCGTCGCAACAGGCCTGCCCGTAAGTTGCCATCCATCAAAAGGAGTGTTTCGAGCTTTTGAATGGAACGAATTTGCGTCAACCGCCCAATTTTCGCGCATATTAATCAGCACTAAATCAACGTTTTCAGGGTGCTCAGTAATACTTAAACGCAGCGTTCGCTTGTTTGCGCATCGCGAAGAAACGTTAAGCAAAGCCGCAATATCAGTAGGTCTTCTGCTCATCAATTGCATTGGATTTACTGCCATTAATTCGATTAAATGCTTATCGTCCGTATATCCTGCATCAACCAAAACTTTGCGGCACACGCCATACGCGCACTCAAGTCCAATAATTCCGTTAGGAGTGCTTGCAAAATCTCCTGACTTTTCTTCCGCAGTGTGAGGCGCGTGATCCGTTGCAATCATGTCAACTGTGCCATCCGCAATAGCAGCGAGCGTTGCTTGCCTGTCCGCTTTTGAACGAAGAGGAGGATTCATCTTAGCCATAGCACCATATCGCAAAACATCCTCATCACACAAAGCTAGATAGTGAGGCGCAGTTTCGCACGTAATCGGCAAACCCTCTTTCTTTGCCTTACGAATAGCTTCAAACGCAGCAGCAGTGCTCACATGCTGGAAATGCACATGTACGCCAGTTTTGCGGGAAGCATCAATATCTCGCTGAACAATTGCAAGCTCAGTAGAAGCTGGAATTCCACCAACACCAAGCATTTTTGCGATCGGACCCTCGTTCACAGCTCCCGTATCATGATGCTCACAATGCTCCACGAATGGCAAACCAGTTTGTTTTGCCATAGCTAACACATCTCGCAAAATCGGTTCAGGCACTGCAGCACCGTCGTCGCTTATAGCAGTAATCGGGTGCTTTTTCATAGGAGAAGTTTTTTCGTCATCGTCGATTCCAGCAACATACTTTTTCCAAAGCTCAATATTGCTTGGTTTTAAGCCTTTACGCCCCAATGATGCGCACACGCTCAAATCGTAGCGAACTGGCAATTTTACGCCGTAAATGCAACCATAGCGCTGCAAATAGTCAACTACATTATCTACATCAAATGGAGCATCTTCCCAAGGCTCGCCGTCAAGAGCTGGAACAGTATTTGGCATAATCAAAACTTGCGTATAACCGCCAGCCGCAGCAGCCTCACTGCCGGTCATCATTGTTTCTTTTGCTGTTTGACCTGGATCTCTAAAATGCACATGCGGATCTGCAAAACCAGGAGCAACAACCCAATCGCTTGCGTCAATGTCGCCAGTAACGCGCGCATTCTGCTCTATAAGGGCATCCTGACGAACGCCATCAACAATAAGATCAATACGTTCGCCAGTATCCCACACAGAGATATTGCGCAAAGTTAAGGTGCCTGATTCGTTCATTTCACTCCTGGTTTTGCGTAATTTTTACAGTTATATAATAATATTATTAAATTTTTTATTTAGTTTCTGCTTCTTCGTCGCAATACATGCAACGATACTCGTGACTGTCAGAATCAGCTTTGTAGAACTTGCGTTTAAGAGTTAGTTCGCTGTTTGTTATGCAACGAGGATTCGGGCAAGTAAGATCTTCAGGCGCATTCACGTCTGTTACGTGCACGCGAGGATCCGTTAATGAAATTCCGTGTGCGTCAACTGCTTGCAATTCGTCTTCTGGCACGTTTACAAAATCAGTTGGTTCGTAGCCGCAAAGCTCGTCTCCAAGAACGGAACTTTCCAAAGCCATACGCATAAGCATACCGTTTTTAACCTGCTCAAAATATGCTGCGCGAGGATCGTCATCAACATCAACAGAAATCTCGTTAATTCGAGGAAGCGGATGCAGCACAGGCATATGCGACTTTGCTTTTTGCAATTTTTCTTCAGTCAAAATGTACGTGTCACGAAGTCGCAAGTATTGCTCGCGATCCGTAAAACGCTCTTCTTGCACGCGAGTCATGTAAAGCACGTCAAGCTTGCCAATAACTTCCATCAAGTCGCGAGTTTCTTCGTAAGTGCACGAAGGAGTGTCATTAATGCGGTCGATTACGTACTGCGGAGTTTTAAGCTCATCCGGGCTAATCAGCACAAAATGAACGTTTCCAAAGCGGCACAAAGTTTCAATAAGCGAGTGAACTGTGCGTCCATAAGTTAAGTCGCCGCACAAACCGACAGTGAGATTATTAAGGCGACCAAAACGCGCGAGAATAGTTGCCAAGTCTGCAAGAGTTTGAGTTGGGTGCATGTGGCCGCCGTCACCTGCGTTAATAATAGGCGTGCTCACAGCTTGCGTAGCAACGAAAGCAGCACCCTCCTTTGGGTGACGCATTGCAACAACATCAACATAATTAGACACGACTTTCAAAGTATCGTTTACAGTTTCACCCTTGCTTGCGCTGGAAAGTTGCGCACCTGCAAAACCGATTACCTTTCCGCCTAAACGCAGCATTGCTGTTTCGAAGCTTAAGCGAGTGCGCGTGCTCGGCTCATAAAAAAGAGTGGCCAACACTCTGCCATCGCAAGTGTGAGCCACTTCTTTACGGTGCGAATCAATGTATCGCGCTTTGTCTAAGAGCATTCGTATTTGCGCAGTTGAAATATCGTCTAATGTAACAACACTTTTGCCAGCTAGAGAATTTGCAATTGTGCTGCGAGAAAAAGTTTGATGCAAAGAACTAGAAATTGCGTTCGTCATAATAAGTACCGCTCACCTTCCGTCAATTGGCAAGACGGTCGCAACCACACGCGACCTACGCAATTTTACTGATTAGCGTTGACGAATCTATATACGGAGTGGCGTAGAATTATAACTTATAATGCAACATTTAATAAGTACTTAATCCAATAAATCTATTTGTTCCAATACAGTTTGTTGATTACGTCTACCATAAGTAACCTTCAAAATATAAACTGTATTTTCTTCTAAAACAACTCTGTAATAAACAAGAAAATTCTTTACAACTATACGACGCATGCCAAGTGAATTCCAAGGCTCATACTTGACTGCAGGCGCAAACTGAGGAAAAAGAGACAGTCTTTCAATACTAGATTTAATAAGATTAATAATTCTTACGGAAGTTTTCTTAGAGATATTAGATGCAATATAGTCTCTTATATTTTTTAAATCATTTTCTGCATCTTGAGTAACAAGAATATTAAAAGAACTCATTACAAGCCCTTTTCTAACTCAGCAAAAACATCCGCATATGGGCGCGCTAAACCAGAAACTGACTGCTTATAACTATGCATAAGTTTTGCAGCAAAATCAGTAGATAATAATTCGTCATTTTCTTCTAAATTTTCACTACTGACTGCTTGTTTTATAGGTGCAGAAGCATCAGCATAAAAAACTGAAGAATTAGCTCTTTCTTTTACATCATTACTTATTACTGCATTTTTCATTAAAATCACCTCCCGTCCTGTAATTATATCCTAAAGAAGAGAATGCAACAATAAATGTGAAGCGACTAAAGATTGAGAAATTAGCGAGCGTAGAAAAGACGAGACATGATTTCGCGGCACTGACGCATAGTTGCTAAAAGATCGTTTTCAAAAACGCGACCCTGGTTCGGCTCATAGCCAAGGTAAGTTGCTATTCCGCCCAAAGAATACGAGTCAGTTGGAATAATATCTGCGCGAGCCATTGATCCAGACCACAAGAAGTTTGCGTTGCGCACTGCAGAACACATATGCCAGCAGCGGCTTAAAACTTCAGCATCCTCGTCGCTTATAAAATGCTCAGATTGCAATGCTTTCAACGCTTGCATAGTTCCAACTACTTGTAAAGATTCATACTTTGAAGCATATTGCAATTGCATCAATTGCACAGTCCACTCAACATCGCTTAAACCGCCGCGACCAAGCTTCAAATGCCTGTCCCTACTAACTCCTCGAGGTAAACGCTCCGCTTCCATGCGAGCTTTAAGCTTACGAATTTCAGCAAGCTGAGATTCACTAAGAGGATTTGCAGCGTAACGCAATTCGTTTACAACTCCGTTAAGCAAAGCATCCGCCAACTCCTTAGAACCTGCAGCAAAACGCGCTCGCAACAACGCTTGATGCTCCCAAGTGCTAGCCCATTGACGATAATACTTTTCGCAAGATTCTAGCGAACGAACAAGCGGACCGTCTTTTCCTTCCGGACGCAAATCCAAATCGACCATGATTTTTGGTTCAAGCGTAAGAGGACCTTGCAAAATATTACGCAAAATATCTACAGTTTTTTGCGCAAAGCGGTGAGCTGCGTTTAAATCGCAATCTTCACCAACCGGCTTGTAAATTACCATAATATCTGCATCAGAACAGAAGTTTACTTCTCTACCACCGTAGCGACCTAAAGCAATAATAGCAATTTCAGCTTGAGGAGCATTCAAATTCATGACTGACACAGCTTCACGCATAGACCATTGCAAAGTCGCATCTAAAATAGCATCAAACACATCACTCATTGCAAGCATAGAAGTATCGTCATCAATTAGACCACACATCCAAGCTAAAGCTACTCGCTCAATTTCCTGCCGGCGAAGAGCGCGCAAAGACTGCGCAAAATCCGCAATATTACTTGCATAACGCGCAACCATTGCACTAGTTTGCATGTCAAGACTTGCCCTATCGCGCGCAGATAACGCTTCGTCGTCACCAAGCCAAGTAATAGACTGCATAGACTGCATCATAGCGTCGCCAAGATAGCGCGAATCCGCCAAAACGTGGCAAAGACGCTGAGCTGCGGAAGGAGAATCACGCAAAAAACCAAGATACGTGTTCTTTCCGCCAAAACGCTCAGCAAGACGCCGCCACGCAAGCAAACCCATATCTGGATTCTGCCCGTCGCCAAGCCACTTCAACACTGCCGGAAGCAAAATTCTATGAATTTTAGCAGCCCTAGAAAGCCCCTCTGTAAGCGCTTCAACATGCAACTGTGCTGCGCGAGCATCCGCAAAACCAATAGAAGCAAAACGCGCGCGAGCAGCCTCCGGCGAAAGCACAATAGGATCCGCATCCGTTTGAGCGTTAATAGGAAGCATCGGACGGTAGTAAATATCCTTATGCAAGTGCCGAATTTCACGACGAGCTTTATCAAAACGCGCAACTAACTCTTCCGGACGAAGCCGCACAGCACGAGCAAGTCGGCAAATCTGCTCATTGTTGTTAAGCTGCTCTGTAGAAATTGTGCGCGCGCGATCCAAGCCGCCGTTTCCTTGCGCACCCAAATCTGGGAACAAATGCGTGCGATGCATACTCCACATTTGCTGACGATGCTCAAGAACACGCTCAAAACGGTAGTGTTCTGCCAATAGCGCCGCCTGAGACCTAGAGACGTAGCCACCTTGAGCCAACGCTTGCAAAGCGGAAATAGTATCCCTTACTCGAAGCGACTCATCCTCACTTCCGTGCACAAGCTGCAGCATTTGCACAGTAAACTCAACATCGCGCAAGCCGCCTTTACCAAGTTTCATATCCAAATCGCGTTGAGAAGCCGGAATAAGCGACTCCACACGCTGACGCATATGCTGGCAGTCAGCTACAAAATGCTCACGACCAGAAGCCTTCCAAATAAACGGCTCTACCATATCGCGATAAGCCTTTCCAAGATCCGCATCCCCTGCTGCAGGGCGCGACTTCAAAAGCGCCTGAAACTCCCAGCTACTCGCCCACTTTTCATAATATTCTCTATGAGAATCAAGCCTACGAACAAGAGGACCATCCTTACCTTCCGGGCGAAGCGCAGTATCAATCTGCCAAAGCGGAGGCTCCACAGAGCCCATAACCACCGACTGGCATACTTTTTGCAAAACCATTGCCATAGAAACACCAACGCGCAAAGCAGCATCCTGGTTCTGCTTGTTGCTTAAATCCGCAGGTTCCACAACATAAATCAAATCAATATCGGAAACGTAGTTAATTTCTTGCGCTCCAAGCTTGCCCATAGCAATAATCGCAAATCTGCATGCGGAAGAACCAGTAACCTGTCCTCGCGAAATAGACAACGCTGCCTCTAAAACAGCATCGGCAGCGTCGGAAAGCTTACGACTAATATCTGGCTGCACTTCAACAGGGTCAGCGCTCGCTAAATCAGCCGCCATAATTGCAGCAACATGCTCACGGTAGCGCGCACGAAGCGCAGAAACTGCTTGTGCAAAGCCGAGTGATGTTAAGTAAATTGTGTTAGAATCGCTGCTTTCAGAAGAAACAACTGTTGCAGTGTAAGCTTGTATTGCTTCGAGTAAGTCTTTTACGCGTTCTTCCCTAGTCATTGCAAAAAGATGATTCGGGTCGTTTGCTGCAGCTTTTACAAGATTAGGTCTTGTGCGCATAAGCATTGCCAACGCGTTAGACGCACCTAATACTTGCATTAGGCTTGTTAATGAGTCAGATACTTGCGAATTTGAAGTTGAAATATTATTTATTATTTCGGGGTATGCTTCACTTAAATCTTGCAATGAAAGCAATGCAGAATCTGGATCTTCAACTGTAAGCGCGCTTCTTAGTAGTGTTTCAAACGATATTTTATTGCAGTTTTTGCGTATTGCCATCATTGCGCAACGTGCAGCATCCGGGCGAGCAAAGCCCGCTTTAATAAGGCTTCTTGAGGTGAGTGCGGAAGAGTTTGTGTTGCTTTCGTTGCAGTTGGTTTCAGTAGTTGTACTATCTGTTCTGTTCGCACTTTCCATACCGCAACTTTACATTGTGGTGGTGTACAAAAATCCCTCGCGGATTATCGGAAGATAACCTGCGAGGGAATTTGCTTAATTACGGCGCAAGACTACTCGTTAGAGTGCTTGCGGCGGCGAGAAGCTACGCCTGCAACACCAAGTCCGGAGAAGACTGCGGCAAGACTTGCAAACAAGCCAGTTGCAGCACCCGTCTTAGCAAGACCACTAGCATTACCGGAAGCATTACGCAACGTAGCCTTAGCAGCCTTAAGATTCCTCAAAGCCTCATCAACCTGAGCCTGAGTAGCATTCTTATCAGCAAGCACACGCTTAGCTTCAGCCAAAGCCTTTCTATAAGCTCTAGCAGCAGCAGTATTCGCCTTAGACGCAGCAGAAGAATCTGCTTCAGAATTATTAACCTCAACTCTCAAAGCAGTCTTATCAACCGAAGCACTCTGAGAATCAGTAGTCTCGAAACCAGCAGCAGAGCCAGAGCCAGAATCAACCACAGAGCCAGAGCCGCTTCCAACACCACTATCAATACCAAACGGGTGATTAATCTTATCCTTAGCAGCCTGAAGCTTCCTCAAAGCCTCATCAACCTGAGCCTGAGTAGCGTTAGGATCTGCAAGCACACTGTTAGCCTCAGCCAAAGCCGTGTTATACGCGTCAATATCCTCAGTCATTCCAATCATAAAGAATACAGAATCACGGAACTTAGCATCAGCATCCGCCTCAGTCTGAAGCTTAGACTTATCAGTCTTATTAGAATCAGTAAGCTTCTTCTTAGCATCCTGGAGCTTCTTCAAAGCCTCGTCTACCTGAGCCTGCGTTGCATTCTTATCGTCGAGAACCTTGTTAGCGTCTTCGAGCGCCTTCTTGTAGGCGTCAAGAGCTTGCTTAGACGCGTTATCACCCTTAGCTTGAGCATTCTGATACTCAGGCGTCTTAGTGAAATCAGAATCCTTACCAGCTTCAGCAGTCAGATCAGTCTTATCAGTCTTATAACCATCAGAAAGCTTAGACTTAGCATCCTGAAGCTTCTTCAAAGCATCATCAACCTGAGCCTGGGTTGCATTCTTATCGCCGAGAACCTTATTCGCATCCTCAAGAGCCTTCTTGTAATCCTCAAGAGCCTGCTTAGACGCGTCATCACCCTTAGCTTGAGCATTTACGTACTCAGGTGTCTTAGTGAAGTCAGAATCCTTGCCAGCTTCAGTGTTCAAATCAGACTTATTAGTCTTGTAGCCGTCAGTAATCTTCTTCTTGGCATCCTGAAGATCCTTCAAAGCAGCGTCAAGTTCCTGCTGGGTTGGAGCCTTATCCATGCCGTCTGGAAGCTTACCCTTTGGCTTGCCAGTAGTGCGATCAAAGGCATCAAGAAGCTTCCTGGCAGCCTTGAGCTTTTCGGTGTAGGCATCTAGTGCCTTCTTGGCAGCTTCATCACCCTTCGCAGTCGCGTTCTTGAACTCTGGAGTGTTCTCGAACACGTCGGTGCTGGTGTCGTCCTTGCCGTCCTTAGACTTATCAACTTCTTCTTGCAAGTCGTGCGGGCTAGTGACGTAGTTCTTAGTAATCTTATCCTTAATTTCCTTCAGATTATTAAGAGCCTCGTCAACTTCTTGCTGAGTTGGAACATCCTTAGCACCAGGCTTTGGTTTACCGTCATCACCAAACTTTTCAAGCAAAGTCCTAGCTTTCTTCAACGCTTCTTTATAAGCAGTAACGTCAGCATTATCCTTGCCGTCATCAGTCTTCTTAGCAAGCGCATTCTGATACTCAGTAGTACTCTCAAATGACCCAGCAGTTGGCTTAGCAGTAGGATCTGTCGTATCGGCAGTAGACTTCGCAGCTTCAGTCTTCAAATCGTCAATCTTAGTACCGAAGCTGTCGTCGATTGCCTTTTTAGCATCTTGCAAAGCCTTAAGAGCATCATCAACTTCTTTTTGAGTTGGCTGTTTATCAGCTTCAACATTTGGATCAGGATTATTCACCTTGTTGATGAGTTCCTGCGCAGCTTTGAGCTTTTCGTTGTAAGCTTCCAGCTTTGCAGTCGCATCAGCGTCGCCAGCGTTCTTCTTTTCAAGAGCGTTCTTGTACGGAATCGACTCTTCAAACTTAGGAGTTACAGGCTTGCCGTCTTGATCCTTATCACCGACCTCGTTATTAAGCTTGTCAACGTTGGTCTTGTAGCTGTCAGCAATCTTCTTCTGAGCAATATTGAGCTGCTTTACTAACGCATCAACCTCACGCTGAGTAAGCTTGCTAGTATCCTTAAGCTTTTCAGCAATCTTAGCAATCTGACCTTCAAAACCAGTTTGCTTAGTAGCATCGCCCAAGTCCTTTCCAGCCTGATCATGCTTTGCGTTGTTAGCGTCAGCCTTGATTGCTTCAGCATTCTTGTATTCAGGAGTCTTCTTGAATACATCTTCTGCGTATTCCTTAGCTTGCTTAAGCTTATCAACGTTTGTCTTATAGCCGTCGGTAATAGCTTGCTTAGCTTGCTTCAAGGCCTCAAGAGCATCATCAATCTGTTTCTGAGTTGGATGATCGCTGAGCGTATTGGATGTGTTATCTTGCGCCAACTTGCGTGCCTTTGCCAAAGCATCCTTGTACGCTTTCACATCATCATTGTCTACCTTCTTACCGTCAGCGCCATCCTTCTTCTTAGCATCAGCATTCTGGAACTCAGGCGTATTCTCGAAGTCGCCTTCAGTAACAGCAGCATGCTCTGGAGTAGACTTCTTAGTTTCTGTCTCAAGATCAGTAGTAACAGTCTTATACTTCTCAATCTCAGTACGAGCATCGTCGAGAGCCTTAAGTGCGGCGTTGATGTCTTTTTGAGTTGGCTTTGCGTCTTGCGGCGTGTCAGCGCTGTCATGCTTCTTCAAAAGCTCCTGAGCTTTTGTCAAAGCTTCATCATACGCCTTCTTGGCTTCCTTAGCAGCGTTGTTCCTCTCGGTATCTTCAACTAACTTAGTTGGGTCAGTTGCATCCGCCTTCATGAAGTGAGGATCAGACGCATTGCGATACGCATCAGAAGTTTGCGTTCCTTCTGTAGCTGCAGGGCCCTCTGTAGAGCCGTGCTTCTTTACGCTTTCCACAAGCTTGGCGGTGTCGGTGTTGTAAGCGTCGAGAGCCTTGCGTGCTTCATCAAGCTTCTTCAACGCATCATTGACTTCCTTCTGAGTTGCAGCAGGATTCTTGAGCAATTCCTTAGCTTCATTAAGAGCTTTGCCATAATCGTCTACAGCCTTTTTAGCTGCTTCTTTCTTAGTTGCATTCTCAGTGCCATCATCATTCTTGAAATCAGGCACAGAAGCATTCTTATACGCAGGAGTCTGCTTGGTTGCATCATCCTCGTTAACAGACTTAAGCAGCGCGTCAGTCTTGGTTGCAAACTTATTCAACTCAGCAGCTGCAGCGTTCATTTCCTTAAGGATAGCGTCAACATCCCTATCCAGAGGCTCGCCTTGTGCGTGTGCCTGAATATTCTTCAGGTAGTCTCCGCTGTCAGGGTTGCCATCCTTATCAGGAGTATTTGTATCAGGAATATCATTACCATCTGCTTGATCCTTAGGCATCTTTTTCTCAAGCGCCTGTTGTAGCTTCTTTACGGCATCGTCATACTTCTTCTTAGCAGCCTTTGCATCCGCGCTTGCATCAGCTTCAGATACATTCTTATACGCAGGGCTGAGCTTTATAGCAAGGTCATTAAACACAGCTGCCGAAAGCCTGCTGGTATTAGTTGCATACTTGTCGATGACTTTACGAGCATCTTCAAGAGCTTTCTTTGCATCGGCGATGTCTGTAGCAGTTGGCTGCTCAGCTGGATTAGTTTTAGCAAACTTTTCCTTCAGAGCCTTAGCTTTTTGATAAGCATCGTTGTAATCTTTGAATGCTTTCTTAGCATCAGTGTCTCCAGCTTGCGCCTTATCGAAAGCGTTGAAGTAGGCTGGCATCAGATATCCGCTAAAGTTGTCTGCAAGAGCTTTCGTAAGATCGTTAGCATCGGACTTATAATTCTCATGCAGAGCGTTTTCGGCCTTAGTTAATGCATCTTTAGCATCATTAACTTCTTTTTGAGTTGCATTATCTTTCTTAAGAACCTCACGAGCCTTAGCTAACGCAGTGTCATAGTTTTCAACAGCAGTTTTAGCAGCAGGGTCGGTGTCTTTCTTCGCAGCGGCATTCTTGTAGAAGGTACTCTGCTTGCTTGCATCATTATTAGGATTATCAAAGGTGAGCTTTTCGGCAGTTATAAGCTGCGACTTATCGGTTGCTTTAGCGTCAAGAGCTGCTTTGGCTTTTTGAAGCTCATCAATAGCTGCATTAACGTCCTTTTGAGAAGCGCTTGGATCCTTAGAAAGATCATTTGCTTTCTTTACAGCGTTATCATAAGCTGTACGCTCTTTTTCAGTTGCGTTTTGATATGCTGGGTCAGCGGTCTTGAGCTTCTCCTCGCCTTGCTTAGACGTATCACCAGTCTTTACCTTACCATGCTGAGCGATTGCATTATTCAACTCATCCTTGTTGGTGCTGTACTTATCAAGCTCCTTACGCGCAGCATCAAGCTTTGCCTTAGCAGCGTCAACGTCTTTTTGCGTGGCGTTGTTGTTGTCCCTTGCAGCTTCAGCAGCTTGAAGTGCTTCATCGTAAGCTGTCTTTGCTTTCTTAGCAGCTTCGTTCCTGTCGGTGTCGGCAGAACCATCTGACTTCTTAAAGTCAGGATCGCTCACATTCTTGAACTGGTTTGTTGCTTGCGTGCCTGTAGCAGCTTGCTGACCTTCTGCAGCTTTACCGTTCTCATCGATGGATTTCTTAAGCTCCTCTTTCTTGGTAGCGTCACCATCAAGAGCTTTGCGAGCTTTTTCCAGCTTAATGGTTGCGTTATCAACCTCAGCCTTAAGCGCTTCGGTTAAATCAGCATCAGCTGTGTTACCAACTTTTTCAAGCGTTTGTTTAGCAACCTTCAACGCATCATCATAGTCGCTCTTTACCTTGTCCGAAGCGTTGTAGTATGCAGAATCAGTAGGAACTTCCTTACCCTCAACATGGGTAGTCTTGTGATCCTCAACCGACTTCTTCAAATCACTTGTCTTATGATTCGTCTGCGGCACAAAGATAACGTTAATCGCCTTAGGCGTATTCCCAGGGTTTTTGCCATTTTCGATGTAAATGTTTCTATACATCGTCAATCCATACGGCAAAACAAACAGGCGCGCTTTATATACCTTGTTTCCTTTAGCAGCAACTACTACCGGCTTAGCTTCTTCATCCCAGGAATACGATCCTGCATTCGATTCAGAATCGCCAAGATTTTCACCAGAATTAGAAACATTCTGACTATATTGCCAATAAGCACCGCTCATATTGCCGAGCGACAACTCAGTTGTAGGTTGGCCGTTCTTGTCGATCACGTAGCCCACATGCGACTTCTGCGCGTTTTCTTTATCGCCTTCATGAGCAAGAGCTTCGCCACCAGTAAGCTCGCGCAAACCAGCGTTGCCATCCTTCGGCGTAGCTTTCAACAAATTAAGAATCTTATTTGTATCAAACCCTTCTGCTTTAGTTGGGTCGTAGCGGTAAATGATGGTCTTGTGGTCTTCGCTCCACGAAAGGCCTTCGTCGGTGTCGCGGCCGGCAATTTTATTATTCTTCCACGAAACGTCGTAATCTTTGCGAATATCCGCCAAACGCGTGAGCTTGCCAGCCTTTACATCAGACTTAAACTCAGCAACCGCTTTATCGGTCTTAATCTTAACGGTAATAGTATTTTCTGCCTGACCATTCGAGATGCCCTGATTTGCATGACCAGCCGCAGTAAGATTGCCAGTAAGATACGAAAGCGTAATCTGCTTCTCGTAGTCGGTAGCGCTTAATCCAAGCTCTGTGTTGTCTTTATTAGCTTCGTAAATAGCCTTCTTAATGCTCTTAATCTCAGCATCAGAGTAAGCGAGTGGATTGTAGATAACAGTTGCGGTACTTTCTGCAGGAACCTTAATCTGATCTTCGGTAAACTTCTTTAACACAAGGTCACGCAGAGCAATCTTAGGAGCATCTTTTTCATCCACGCCGTCAAAATGGATTACAGCATTATCTCCATCAAACGAAATCTTATCTGCTGTAACGCCATTAATCTTGGCAAGCTTCGTCTTAATTTCTTCCTTAACTTCAGCCGAAAGATTAGTCGGATCTTCCACAATCGGCTTGTCAATGCGATCATCGTAGCGCGCAACGGTAAGCGGAATAGCTTGCGACTTAAAGCCCAAATCCGTAACCATATAAGTGTTAAGCGTCTTCGCTCCAGTTACATAAGTTTTATTTGTTGCGCCTTGAGCTGAGGTTTCCTTATTAATAGCCTCAAACGTAGTCTTGTCGTAAGCATCTTCAGACTTTACGTTAATATTTTGCGTAAACGTTCCAGAAAGCTGATCATTTACAGACTTCTTATCACTACGCGCCGTCTCAATATTGCCAGCTTCAGTAATTGCTGCTTGAACCTTTTCTGCCGTAAGAGGCTGATTATATTTCAGCACCACTGATCCAGAAGTTTTTGGCGGAACAAGCGTTACAGCGCGGAATACATTCGTTTTATATGCAATAGTTTCTGTACTACTACCATCTTTAGTTACATACACGAAAATAGAACGACTGGCTGTATACTTCTCAGCACCGCCATTAAGGTTACCATCCCTAAAAAGAGTGCTCATCGTAAGAGTTGCAGATCCGTCGGAATTAGCAGTAAATATATATTCACCAGAATAATCTTGGTGTTTGTCTGGATTTTTCGAGTAAAAATCAATACCTCTCTCACTTTTTGCATTATTGAAACCATTTGTCTTAGAAGGGAAAATAGCAATACTGGTAATCTTGCTACCATCTTTTGGAGCTGCAAAGTGGAAAGTAACAGTGTGCTTTTCGCCATTTACGCTGTATGTATTGTCTGAGCTTCCCCAGCCATACACGTTCGGCATAGTGCCAGCGTTATTCTCATTAATTTCAATCTTGGTATTAGCAGTATCCGTTGTATCAGGATTAATTTTATTAGGATCTTGGTTTGCTGCACCATCAGAAGCGCGATCCTGATTTTCAGGCGCAGTGACATCAGGTTGATTATTTTCTAACGAACGCTTTGCGAGCTTCTTTGCACCAGATTCCGCAGAAGTGATATCTGTAACCTTATTATCTACAGACTCAGTGTTCACAGTCTTCTGCTCAGTCTCAGTGCCATCAGTCTTTGCTACAGACTGCGTAGAAACTTTCTTTTCCTTAGTTAAATTCTGTTCGAGCTTAGACTTGTTATTATTATCCTTGTGAACCTTCTTTAAAGTATTATTGTCGGTCTTCTCGTATGTAGCAGACTTCTCTTCAGTCTGATCCTTATTATCAGCTTCCTTAGCTTCAGGCTTAGCATCAGCATTTTTACCAGCTTCAGCCTTCTTATCAACACCAGGCTTCTTACCAGCCTCAACAGGAACCGAAGCCGCACCAGCCGCAGCACCATTCTCCGCCGCCATTGCCGGAGTTGCTCCAAAAGCGAACGCCGCACCAGCCAACACGCCAGCGGCTCCAACCGTAAATGCTGCCACCTTGCGTGCATCCACAGCCTTAGCAATCGCATTACTTACTGCAGCATCCAATGTAACCTTGCGTGCATGCCTTCCGGAATTTGAATTAGCCATTGTGTATCTCCTTGAATACCAGATTCTCTCTGAACAAGTCTTTATGAATTTATTAGTGAAGAGCTTTGTGCAGTAATCAAACGCTGATCGAACTACGGTCAAATACATATGAAACTTCTGCTCAGCTCTCAAAAGCGCAATCTCTTTTATTGAGATTTACATTCAATAATACCGAATATACGAATATTTTGCAACGTATTTGTTATAATGTATAGCCTATGAAGCCCCCCCCCAGAGGCTTTATTCCAACATTTTTAGCAGATTTTTGGGGCGAAAACTTTCATAACAAATGTAAGCTAGATTACAGTTTTAATGGTGATTCTAAACACATGTTTAGTATAAAACGCAATTATTTTATGCATTTATACATTTTTGCGTATTTGTATACATTACACACTCTATGTTAAATTTCAATACTCACTACCTGTTGTTCAAAGAACACTAACATCATTACTGCTGCACACTCAACACCAGAAACTCCTACCACACCACAAAACACTAGCGGCTTTACTGGTAGTGAAGGTGGGTGTTGCTTGGTCGAGCAATATAAAAGCGGAGCGATAGTAATATCTTGTTGATAAATAATATTTCTGCAGAAAAAGTAAGTAAAAAACTAAACTTAACTATGCAACCGCTAAGTCCAAATAAGGTATAAGAGCGGAGCGCTGCGAGACAAGTAACACCCACCCTCACAGCCACTCCAAAACGCTGCAACCTACCCAATTTTCGTAAAAAGCGGCTTCACATTCGCCCAAATCCTTCGAGCAATACCCGGATGATTCATCGTATACAAGTGAATGCCATCCACGCCTTCTGCAATTAAATCGTTAATCTGCTGGGAAGTAAAAATACTGCCAGCATCACGCAAGCAATCAGCATTACTCCCCCAACGATCCATCATTGCGGAAACTTGCGAAGTAATTCGAGACGCACACAAGCTCGTCATGCGCTTAACTTGCGAAGCGTTCGCAACAGGCATCACGCCAGCTTCAATCGGCACGTTAACGCCGGCAGCACGAGCTAAATCACGGAAGCGCAAAAAATCCTCATTATCGTAAAAAAGTTGCGAAATTAAATGCGTAACACCCGCATCAACCTTGCGCTTCAAATTATCAATATCCGCTTGCAAACTTTCCGCCTCCGGATGCTTCTCCGGGTAGCAAGCGCCCAAAATCGGCAAATCCGGGCGCTTTGAACGAATATAGGAAACCAAATCGCTGGCATGCTCAAAAACGCCTGCCGCCTCCTGGCCTGCAATCACGTCGCCACGCAAAGCCAAAACACCGGAAACGCCAGCATTATCAAACATTTCCAAAGCTTCATCAACAGCATCATAATCAAGGTAGCGAGCTGTTAAATGAGCAACTGCGTCAATGCCATATTCGGAGCGAATCGTATGAGCAATACGCGCAGTAGCAGTACGATCCTGCAGCTTTCCAGTGCCGTAAGTAACCGAAATAAAATCCGGGTCAAGACCCTTCAAGCCATCCAAAGTATCGTAAATCGTACCAATAGGAGATGTGCGCTTAGGTGGAAAAACTTCCAGCGAAAACTTTGGTTTATACGGCATAGCTCACCCCCTATTTAGATTGTTGCTTACATTGCCGCTTAGATTTCCGCTTTGCTTGTTGCTTTGCTGATTATTAGAAAGCTCCGCACGGACCTCTTTAGCAGCAGCGACAAGATTCTCCAAGCTTGGCCAAGTTTCAGCGTCGCCTCGAGTTTTAAGACCGCAATCCGGGTTAATCCAAAGCTTTTGAGCAGGCATCTTACGCAAAATCTCGTGAATACGCTCCACAAGCTCCGCCTTACCAGGAACGCGCGGAGAATGAATGTCGTAAACGCCAGGACCAGCCTCAGTCTCAAAATGCGCGTCGTGAATAGCGTCAAGCACAACCAAGTCGCCACGAGAAGCCTCAAAAGAAATCACATCCGCATCCATAGCATCAATGTCGCGAATAATGTCATTAAACTCCGAATAGCACATATGCGTGTGAATTTGCGTAGTCGCAGCAACTGCAGAATGAACAAGGCGGAAAGCAGCAATCGCCCAATCCAAATACTTCTTATGCCAATCAGAGCGGCGAAGTGGCAACTTTTCGCGCAAAGCAGCCTCATCAATCTGAATCACACGAATACCCGCACGCTCCAAATCCAACACTTCATCGCGAATAGCAAGAGCCAACTGCTGAGTCTGCTGCTCGTGAGTAATATCCTCGCGAGGCCAAGACCAGTTAAGAATCGTCACAGGTCCTGTAAGCATGCCCTTAACAATATGCTTCGTGCAGCTTTGGGCATAAGCGCTCCAAGCCACAGTAATCGCAGACTCGCGAGAAACATCCGACCACACGATTGGAGGCTTCACGCAGCGAGTACCATAAGACTGCACCCAAGCGTTTTTCGTAAATTTAAAGCCGCGCAAATGCTGGCCAAAATATTCAACCATGTCGTTGCGCTCAAACTCGCCGTGAACAAGCACATCCAAGCCAATTTGCTCCTGATGCTCAATGCACTTGGCAATGCGATTGCGCATAAACTCGTCGTAAGCTTCGCGCGAAATCTCGCCCTTACGAAGAGCAGCTCTAGCGTTACGAATATCCTTAGTTTGCGGGAAAGATCCAATAGTAGTCGTTGGCAAATCCGGTAAGCCAAGAGCTTCCTTTTGCAAACGCTGACGTTCTGCCCTTTCCGGCAATCGCACAAAATCAGAATCTTTAAGATTAGCAAGACGATTAGCAACAGCAGAATCTGCTTTCACGCGCGAACCGTCGAACAAAGCCTGATTTTTAGCCAAAACGTTACTCGATTTACGGCTTTCGTCACTTTCTACAGCAAGATTTGCGATATCGCGAATCTCTTGCAACTTTTCAACAGCAAAAGCAAAATGTTGCAAAACATCCGCACCCAAAGCATCCTCACCAACAGTGCTAAACGGCACGTGAAGAAGCGAGCAAGCAGTAGAAACAGCCACGCGATCCGTAACATTCTCACGCAAAGCGTCAACCAAACCAAGGCTCACAGCATAATCGTTACGCCAAATATTACGGCCATTCACAACGCCAGCAAAAAGCGTAGTTTTTTCGTTCACACCATAACGCTCAATGGCTGCAAGATTTTCTTCCTTGCCTTCCACCAAATCAACGCCAACACCGTCAAAACCAAGATTATTCACAGTTTCGTAAGCGTCAGCAATATTGCCAAAATACGTGTTAAGAAGAAGCTTAACTTCCGCGCCCCTAGCCTCAAGCAAAGGCTTATACAAAGCTTCAAAAAGCTCCAAATCGCCTTCCTCTTTATCAAGCGCCAAATAAGGCTCATCAAATTGCAGCCAAGTTGCGTGAAGTTCGCCAAAACGCTTAACAATACTCGCATAAGCAAAAGCCAGAGCTGAAATCACAGACTCAGTTACTTTCAACTCCTGCGCTTCAGGAGTACGAGCCAACTTCAAAAAAGTGTACGGGCCAATCAGCACAGGCTTCGTTTCCAAACCCTGCGCGCGAGCCTCCAAAAACTCGTCAAAAGGCTTAGTTCCAGCCAAATGCAAGCCTTCCGGATTCTCAACTTCCGGAACAATATAGTGGTAGTTCGTAGTAAACCACTTCTTCATTGGCAACGCCGTCACATCGCCGCGCTCACCCTGATAGCCGCGCGCAATAGCAAAAAGCGTATCCTCAGCATGCTCAAAATTCAATTTACGATAACGCTCAGGCACAGCACCCAGCAAAATAGCAGTATCGAGCATTTGATCATAGTAGCTAAAATCGTTACTTGGAATTAAATCAATCCCAGCTTCAGCTTGCAAACGCCAATGCTTAGCTCGCAAAGACTGAGCAACTTCACGCACTTCATCCAAAGAAGCATCCTGCTTCCAGTAACGTTCAATAATCTTCTTCAACTCACGATTAGCGCCAATACGTGGGAAACCGGAAACAGAAGTAAAAACCGCAGACATACATCCTCCAAAAAATTTCTTTGACTCGCTTTAGCCTAGCAAAGAAATGCTTGAATGCGGTCATTCAAGAACTTGGGGTGTCGTTATAAGCTTAATTTATATGCTTAATTTCGTGTGGTTATGCAAAGGATTTGGGGGTGAGGATTGCGAGAGCTGTGGCACCGCGCAAGCCGCAAGTTGCGAATGGACGATCAGACACAAGCACCACAACAGACGCATTAGCAAGCCCCAAACGCATCGCCCCAAGCACATCCGGATCCGAATCAGGCGAAGAAAGCCACTGCGCAGCCATAGACATCGTCGGCTCATGCCCAACAATCATCGTCGTATGAACATCGCCTCGAATCGCTTGCAACTCGTCCATAACAGATTGCATACCGCCATCGTAAAGACTCTTGCGCGACTCAACCACAGGAGAGTCGCCAAAACGCTTCAACATGCGTTTCAAAGTTTGCTCAGTGCGATTCGCACTAGAACACACAATATAATCCGGCACAAGCTTCAAAGATTCCAAGCCTTTTGCCATAATTTTCGCCTGCTTCAAGCCCTTATCTGTAAGACCACGACCCCAGTCGTCACCCATTTGAGGAGCCTCAGCTTTAGCATGACGCATCAGCAACAAAACGTACTTACTATGATGTGCTTTCTTCATAAGCTTTTTCATTGGTGATGCCATAATGCTCTCCTACTTAGCTTGATTAAGCGCTGATTGTTGTGCAGACTGCGAATCTTGCAAATCTTGCGACTGCGAATCTTCCGGCAATTGCGCAAGCTGCACGTCTAAATCACGTAAAACTTTACGCAATTTACGATCCGAAATATCACGCAAAGACAAGTCTTCCAACTGTTCAGCGCGCTCTTCTGCTGTCATATCGTCAATATCGCTCACAGTATCTTTAGTACCATGCTCACGCTTTTTCAAAGCGCTAAAACCTTCAGCCATTGCGCGCGAAACAATCAAAAATCCAGTGTGGCCAATCATCGCATGATCCGGACGAACCGCCAAACCTTGAGCTTTCCAAGTGCGTTCCAATGTTTCCTGAATCTCCGGCTCAGTCCACATGCCACTTTCTCGCAAAGCTTCAGCCATGCGAGACATTTGCGTAGTAGTCGTAACGTACGCAACAAGCACGCCTCCAGGCACAATAACTCGATGAGCTTGCTCGAGGCGATTCCAAGGGTCAAGCATGTCTAGCATAATGCGATCCACGCTGTGCGCATCTAAGGTTTTTGCAACAGAATCAAAATCGCCAGTAAGCAAATTCCACCATTCTGGGCGCTTTCCGTAGTACAAAGTTGCGTTAGACTCGGCAATGCGCGCAAAATCCGGGCGAAGCTCAATCGTAGTAAGCTTTCCACACTCCCCAACTGCGTCCAAAAGACTTAAACTCATAGCACCAGAGCCAGCGCCCGACTCCAAAACGCGCATTCCAGAACGAATATCTCCTAAAGCGATTACTTGCGCAATATCTTTCGGATACATAATTTGCGCGCCTCTAGGCATAGAAAGCACGTAGTCAACCATGCGCGGTCGCATAACTACATAATCCCAGCCGCCAATAGCGCGAGCTGCTTTCCAAGGCTTATTGCCAGATTTTGAAAGGTCTTTAGATTCTTGATTTTCGCTATTTTGCTGAGATTCGCGCTTTGCACTAACAGTAGTAATTACAACGCCTTCGCTTTGGCCAATCACGTCGTCGTGACAAATAAGACCGTGCTCAGTTTGTGTAACCCCACCCACAACAAGCTGTGCAGTAATTCGCTTACCTTTACGATCGGTGAATTGAATCTTCTCACCTACTCGTAACACACCACTACGCGAATTAACTGACTGCACAAAACACCTCGCAACTTTAAAGCGACTTTTATTATTGCTACTTATTATAAGCTCACAGTGGTAAGAGGCATTGCAGAATCGATTGCAAAATCGGGAGCAGAAGGACGAACCCCTGCTTCTACCAAATTTACGCCAAGCATTGCAACCATCGCACCGTTATCCGTGCAAAGCTTAAGCTCTGGCAAACGCACTTCAATTCCATGCTCCTTGCCGCAAGCCAGCAAATGCTCACGAAGCTGCGAATTAGCAGAGAATCCGCCGCCAATCATCAACGTTTTAGAACCGTACTGCTCGCAGCCCATCATAGCTTTGCGTGAAAGCACTTCCGCCACAGAATTAGCCAAAGAAGCACACACGTCGTCAACTGGAATTTCAAGCCCTTGAGCCTCACGCGCTTCAACCCAGCGCGCAACAGCAGTTTTTACGCCCGAGAAGCTGAAATCGTACGGATGCTCTTTGCCGGAACGACCTTGCGTCAAGCCTTGCGGAACTTTCAAAGTATCCGGATTTCCAAGCCTTCCATGCCTATCAATATGAGGGCCACCCGGGTATGGGAACCCAAGCAAACGCGCAACTTTGTCAAAGCACTCGCCTGCAGCATCGTCCAAAGTTGTGCCAACAACGTCAATACTTCTAGCAATATCGTTCACGTGAAGAAGCGAAGTGTGACCGCCGGAAACAATTAAAGCCAGCACATCTTCCGGCACGTCGCCGAATTGCAATTGTGTTACTGCAATATGCCCAATTACGTGATTAATACCATAAATCGGCTTATTTGCAGCCCAAGCTAGTGCTTTAGCTCCCGAAACTCCCACAGCTAAGCAGCCAGCAAGACCAGGACCTGCGCTTACTGCAATCGCGTCAACATCGCTTAAATCCATGTTTGCGTCTGCCAATGCTTTAGAAACAACCGGCACGAAAGCTTCAGCGTGCGCACGAGAAGCAATTTCTGGAATTACGCCACCGTAGCGCGCATGCTCCTGCATTGAAGATGCCACCACATTCGACACCAGAGTACGTCCGCGCACAATAGCTGCGGCAGTTTCGTCACAAGTTGATTCAATCCCCAATACGATTGCTTCGCTCATTTTATTCCTCTTTATTCCTCGTTATTCCTCAGTTCCGTTATTTTTTGCGGTTAGATCAGCGCACATTGTGTACGCATCCACGCCTTCCGGCTGATAGTAACGTTTCCGCAAACCCATTTTCTTAAAACCAAAACGTTCATACAACGCGAGCGCAGGAACATTGTCAACTCGCACTTCTAGCAACATGCGCTTAGCACCAATTTTTTCTGCGGTTTTGATCATAGTTGATAAAAGTTCCGACGCTAGGCCTTTTCTTTGATATTGTTTTGCAATGCCAATTGTCATTATTTGCGCGTCATCGCCGTCAAACCAGTAGCCGGCATACCCGCATAACGTATGCGTATTTTCGTCGATTTGAGCGTAATACGCGCGCATAGGAGCTTGCAATTCTTGCGAAATCATGCTCTCATTCCATGAGCCTTTGCCAAACAAGTCGGCTTCAATAGGAGCTATTTTTTGCGCTAACTCATTGCAAGTAAAATCGCACTTTGGAACTATATTGCAATTCTCGACTACTGCTGGAAATTTAGAACGCGTTATATCAACAATCATAATTACTCAAATCGTTAAAACGCTTCTATTTTTCTTTTGCCTTATTCGCTTCGCCAGAGCCAAGCACATGCTTAAGCGGATTTGGCACAGACACGTCCGGACGGCGCAAATAAAGCGGTTCAACAGCTTTTACGCGCTCATCTTTATCGACGCAATTCTCAGCGCACTGCTCGAAAATTTGCAAGCCTTGCACACCCAAGTCAAGCGCAGAAACTTCAGCAATAACGCCAATATTGGCAATATTTCGCCAATCTTCAACGTATTTTTTAGCACCGTGTCCGAGCACATCCACGCAATAATTTTCGTTAGTTTTGCTTGCTAAATACTCATTCACACGAGCAACAACATTTTGCGGATAGTCAATATCCATATCTATTAGCGCATTTCCTTCGTTGTCGTATAAGGACATGTACACTTGGCGACGACGCGCATCATTTAGTGAAAGCACGTAGTGACGAATATTAGAGTCGCAAGAATCCACAGAATTCGGAATATTTAGTAGCAAATCCTTGCAAATAACGCCATTTTTGCGAGCTTCTTCGAACGCGCCGGAACGCATCATCAAACTTTGAGGAAGAAGACTATCACACCCCAAAATTTCAGCATTATTTGCAAATGCAATCGCTTTTGCTGCAACTAATCCTGCGCGAAGTCCTGTAAAAGGAGCAGGACCTACTCCCACAACCACGCGTTTAATATCGGAAGGCTTAAGCCCAGCGTCCTCCACAACTTTTGCAATATTTACTTGTAAACGCTCCACGTGAGTGCGAGAGTCGGTTTCAACAATCGGCTCATGGCCCACAATTCCAACAGTAGAGCCAAATGATGTGTCAATAATCAGCGTATTACTCATGTTCATTCCTCGAAGTCACGTACCAGACTAGCTTACTCGCTTAGCACAACTTGATTTATTTGTTGCGATATTTACTCGCGTATTTCTAATTACAATTTTGCAAGTCGATTAAGCCAATCCTTGCCAACAGCTTTCAAAGTTAAGATTCGCTCGCCATCGCTAGTAAAATCGTCTACTTGCGAAGAGTCAATAGGTCTTGCAATATGAACTTCTAAGCGCTCAGCAGCAAGCACTCCTGCCATTTGCTCACCCCACTCCATAAGCACAACAGTGCCGTCTCCTGGCTCTTCCAAAGCTTCGTCAAGCCCCAAAGATTCAAGCTCGTCAAGCAAACGCGAAACAGCATCTTGCCCCGGAGCAAAATCTTCGCCACCCAAACGATAAGCATCAACGTGAATTAGCGTCGCCGGCTTACCATCCGCAAAAGTGCCATGCAATTCGCGCGCAATCGTAAAAGTTGGAGACACAATCGGCTCACTAATTGAAAGCCCTGCACCAAAACCTTGAGCGAACGTTGTTTTACCAGCTCCAAGAGGACCAGAAAGCAGCAAAACGTCGCCTTCTTTAACTAGTTTTGCCACAGCTTTACCAAGCTCGCGCATATCAGTATCTGTAGGCACAGTACACACTTTTTGCTGTTCTGACACCGTTTCTTCTTTCATACTTAACACAATCTTTCTAATTTGCAGTTCTTAATTTACGTTTCTTATTTACGATTCTTAATTTACGATTCTTAATTTACGCTTTCTAATTTCCTCGAGACGCAATGAGCATAATACATTTTTCAAGCGCATAATTCGCATCACTAGATCCGCCTTTGCACTGCTCATCCGCCCAAGCTAAAGATTGCAAACATTTAGAAACACCTGCACTATTCCATCCAGCAAGCTGACGCATTGCCATTTTAAGAGCCCACGGGTTTACTTTCGCTTCAGCACTAGAAATCGTGCCGTTGCGAATTGCCATTGCGAGCGCAATTACGCGTACTTTTGCAGCCAAAGCACCTATTAATGCTATGGCGTCAACTCCTTGAGCAATTGCAGTTCTTGCTGCAAGCACAGCAGAACCTGCATGACCTGCAACAGCTTTATCTGCAACAAAAAAGCCGGTAACTTGCGGATCTGCAATCAAGTATCGGTCGACAATATCAAGCGTTATTGGATTATCGTCATAGTCGAAGCATAATTGCGAGCATAATGCTGCAAGCTCCCCTGTTTTACTTCCCAAAACTGACACAAGACGTTGTGCTGCTTGAGGCTCAACGCTTCGATTGTGACGCTCAAATATGCTCATAACGAAGTTGAGCTTGGCATCGTCTTTTTTAAGATCCGGCACTGTAATTGTGTTTGCGCCAGCTTTCGTAAGGCGCGTAATAATAGACTTTCCTTTAAGCCCACCTTCGTGACGTGCAATAACCCAAGTTGCAGAAGAGTCTACAAAATTATTTTCGTTATTTTCACTATTTTGCGAATTATTTTCACTATTTTGCGCTTGTTTGCAGAAATTTTCGATTGCTTCTACTAAAGACTCGTCTGCTTGTTGCAAATTATTTACTATTACAATCGTTCCGTCACCGAAAAGCGAAGGACCTACAGCTTCGTCAAATGCGTACTGATCCGCAGTTGACGCATCGAGTTCAATAATTTCAGCATCCGGAGCACTTTTTTGAACTTTTTCACGCACATTTCGAACATTGAGCTCGTTTAAGTAAGCGTCACCTCCAACTACCAGCGTAACTGGCATAACGCGTTGCGCGCGCTTATTATTTGCTGCCATAATGCTCCTTAAACCAACCAACTCTTAACCATCATAATATTGCATTCGAATATGCGTGCGTGTTTGCTACTCTTCGAAAATTTTCTCTGCTTCTCGTAACGTTCGCTTTGCCGAAGCAGACCACAGTTGACCAATTATGCTAGCTCTTTGAACATAATACTTATTGCGAAAAGCTCGCAAAGCTAGCATAAACAAAGCCAATATCACAAATTCTGCACACAACATTGCCCACGCTCCTGCAGCACCTTTTATCCATGGAAACACGCCAAAAGATACTTCATCGCACCAACACGCGCACTTTTGCATAAAGCTTGTTCCAATTGATGAAGCTCTCGCAAAAATAAGCGATAATCCACCGTTAAAGCTCGCACAAACTAGTGAAATTAAGCCGCACACTGTTGCCCAATCCATAAGAGGCGCAACTATTAGATTAGCTGGCACAGACATAAATGACACTTCCGGTTGCATAAGAATTTGCACTGGCATAGTCCAAAATTGTGCAGAAAGCGTTATAGCTAGCGCAGAAGCAACACAAGATGGCATATATTTTGCAAGCGTTTTAGAAATCGGCACTCCCATAACAACAATTCCCAAAGTTGCTGCAGAAGAAAGAGCAAAAGCATAATCCCAAGCATACGAAGGGTTTACTAGTAACACTCCAATAACAGTCCAACTTAAAGCACTAACTGACTGGTATGGACGTTTGCAACACCACGCAACAGCGGATATTATTCCCATAATTAACGCTCGAAGCACAGATGCAGAAGGGTAAACTATCGCAGCCAAAGCAATTTGCAACGTAATTTGTATTAAAGATGTAGCCCAACGAGCCAACAGTAATCGTGCGCAAAACTTGCGAATAATCATACTAAGTAGCAAAAAGTGTCCGCCTGAAACTGCCATAACGTGCATGATTCCAGCATGTTGAAAATGTTGACGTGTCATATTCGCATAAGTTTCGTCGACAGGCTCAAGTGAACTTGCATCCTCTACTGGCACATATTCTTGCCCAAGCATGCCAACAGTTACTCCAGGAACCAACATTCTGCCTTGCATATCGAGCTTATTTGTTACGTCATAAAACGATTTCCACAAATTACTAACGGCTTTGTGCCAAAAGTCTGAGTCTTGTACAACATGCAAATTTCGTTGAGTTTTTTCTACATGCAATTCAGGCTTACTACTATCAAATCTCGAAGCTTTCACGCTAACAGGAACGCTTAGGCTAGAACCATAGCTAAGTTGCTTGCATATTGGCGAATACGCATACAGTCGCGCTTGAACGTAACTTTTTTGCGCATCAAACTTATGCACTTGAACATTAGCTTGGCAATCTCCTTTAAAACTTCTAGACGAGCGCACAGGAGTAACTACTGTAAATTCTGCAAAATGTGCGCGCCCGGCATTATTTCCTCGAGAATACAGTGCTTTAATAGGATTATTGCCGCGTATTTCTCGCATAATAACGTCACCAGATATCACATATTGAGTTATGTACGAAAGCATGAACGCAGCTACAAAAGCGTTTATTATCACTAAAACTGTTCTACGCCATATAAAAAACTTAAATTTTTTGCAAAATATAAAAATCGAAACTATAGTTGCATTGAATAAAACTATTGAAATGCAATAAATTATAGTAAAATCGCATAAGAATTTTCCAATTAAGCATCCAGCCCAGCACGCTGCAGCAACAGGAATCATACGAAAGTCACGACTTCCAGAAACGTTTTCTACTTTTTCTACGTTTTCTCGCATAATTCACCTATTTGACGTCAACATTCCCACGGAATTTATTCAAGGTTTTAGGCCCAATTCCTTTAATTTGCATCAAATCTTCTAAACTGCGAAAATAACCAACTCTTTTACGCTGAGCGATAATGCGCGCAGCAGTTTTGGGACCGATTCCTTTTAAGGTTTCTAGTTGATCAAGCGTCGCAGTGTTTATATTGATTCTGCCAGTGTTACTTTGATTAGAAGCAGTATTTTTGTCGCTTCTGTCACTTTTATTACTTCTGTCACTTTTATTACTTCTGTCGCTTTTGTTGCTCACGTCGCTTTTGTTGCTCACGTCGCTTTTGTTGCTCACGTCGCTTTTGTCGTTACTATCACCTTTACTTCCTCTGTTGCCTTTACTTCCGTCACCTCCGCTGTTTTCGTCGAGTTCATTACTTACACTTTTTTCTTCATCATCATTTTTATTGTTACCTTTTAAATCGCTAAAAGAATGCTTTTCGCGACTAGTATCGTCGTTTTCTATTGCAAACGCGCCTGCTTTTTCGTTCTGAACTCGTTGATATGTTAAGGATTGAGAAATAAGCATTGTCAAGCTTGCACAAAGAGCCGCAACTAGTATCAGCATTAAAGCAAGCGTATGTACAGGCTTCATGTGAAATCTAGGATGAGTTTTTCTACTTATAATTTCTTCATCAAAAGAATTACAAGCTTTTTCGCAATAGTCGTCACTAAAATTTTTATCAACATTGCTGTTAGAAAATTCTTCTAAAGACGTTGCAATTCGTCTCCTAGGCAAATCAGACGCAGGCTTATTAAGCCTAAAATTATGCTCATGATTCTGCCCAAAATTCTGCTCAAAGTCTTCCATAAATCCCCCAACTCTTAAAGTTCTTAACTTAACTATTGGGCAACTTATAACACTTCGCAACAAAAATATGCGCCTGTGGTTAAAACCTTTAACATTCTCTACTGTTCAAAGAACACTAAAATTAAAGCTCTGCTGACACCACACCAAACACACTCACCCACAAACTACCCCGCAGCTTAATTAAGCGACTTTAGTGTACGAATACCAACGTGGTGAGATTTGAGATTTTTCGCACTGAGCGAGGCGAACGTCAGAGCCGCAGGCTGCTGATTCGCCAAGCGAAGAAGAAAAATCGAAAAATCTCTGCGATGAGCACGGTTATTAACGATTATCACGCAGAGTTTGGGGGATTTCTCTACGAGCACTAAAAGAGGACTGATGGAGCAACATTCTTTAAAGAAAGGCAAACACAATAAACGCCTTTAACAGCCAAAGCGACTGAAGGACGGGACGTGCGAGGAGAGAAATCCCCCAAAACTCGCGCCACATAAAGCAAGTATTTGCGCAAACACAAATTTTCTAGCCTCGTCAAAACCAAAAAACTAAATCAGTTACAAAACTCATAGACGAAACCCAAGAATAACAAAAAATGCTGTAAAGCACGAAAAATCGCGCAATACAGCATTAATTAAGCAGATTTTAGCTTCGACTCAGCTCTCGTCAGGCACAATAGACACAATCTTAGGAGCCTTCACAATCACCTTGCGCGGAGCCTTACCGCCCAAGCGATCAGCTACAGCTTCTAGCGCGAGCTTTTCAAGCTCAGAAGCGTCAATATTTGGGTCAACTTCAAGCTTTGCTCGAACCTTGCCCTTTATTTGCACAACGGCAGTAACAGTATCCTCACCAACGTAGCGAGAATCCGCAACAGGCCAATCTGCGTGAGCAATCGACTTTGCGTGTCCAAGCTTGCTCCACATTTCTTCGCAAATATGCGGCGCAATTGGAGCCAGCATAAGAACCAGCGGCTCGACAGCTGCTCGCGGCACGTGAGGAAGCGAAGTCAAGTGGTTGTTAAGCACAATCAGCTTAGCAATTGCAGTATTTGGACGCATTGCTTCCATTTCCACAGTCACTTCTGCAATTGTGTTGTTAAGAACCTTCAACGTCTTCTCGTCGAGTGCGTCGTCGGTTACCACGCAAGCTCCGGTTTCTTCGTTCACAACGTTACGCCACAAGCGCTGCAAGAATCGCATGCCACCAACAACGTTACGCGTATTCCACGGGCGAGATTCAGAAAGCGGACCCATGCTCATTTCGTACAAGCGGAACGTATCTGCACCGTAGTTCTCGTACATGTAGTCTGGAGTCACAATATTCTTTAAGCTCTTGCCCATTTTGCCGAACTCGCGGTTCACGGTTTCGCCGTGCCATGTAAAGGTTGGCTCACCAGCGCTGTTTGAAGCACCTTCTTCAACCTCGTCAGCAGGAACGTACTGTCCGCGCTCATCCGTGTAAGCGTAAGCCTGAATCATACCCTGGTTAAACAAGCGGTGGAATGGTTCAGCAGAATCCACGTAACCCAAGTCGTAAAGCGCCTTATGCCAGAAGCGCGAGTAAAGCAAGTGCAAAACTGCATGCTCTACACCACCAACGTAAAGGTCAACGCCTCCAGATACGTGCTCTTTGCCTGGACGGTTTGTGCCCATCCAGTAGTCGTATTCATCGCTGTCAACCATATGCTCAGCATCGTTTGGATCCAAGTAGCGCATGTAATACCAGCAAGAACCAGCCCAGTTCGGCATAGTGTTGGTGTCACGATAGTAGGTTTTTACGCCATCGCCAAGGTCGAGCTGAACTTTTACCCAATCTTCGTTTCGGCTCAAAGGTGCTTCAGGCTCCGAATTTGCATCGTCTGGAGCGTAAGTTTTTGGCTGATAGTCAGGAACGTCCGGCAATGCAATTGGAAGCTCGCTATCTGGCACTAAGTGAGCAACACCATCTTCGTCATAAACGATTGGGAATGGCTCACCCCAGTAGCGCTGGCGAGAGAACAGCCAGTCGCGAAGTCGGTAAGAAACCCTACCTTTTCCTACGCCTGCAGCTTCAAGCCAAGTAGTCACCTTTTTAATAGCTTCGTCTACGCGCAAACCGTTAATAGACAAAGCGTCACCAAGCTTGTGCGTATGTTCTACTGCTGAATTAATAACAATTCCGTCGTGAGAAACAAACGGAGCTTTACCTTCGTAATCTGCCAACTTTTCTTCGGAATCAGGCAAAGGCTCAACAGTGTAAATTACTGGCAAACCGAATGCTTTTGCGAAATCATAATCGCGCTGGTCGCCGCCAGGAACCGCCATAATTGCGCCTGTACCGTAACCCATAAGCACGTAGTCAGCAGCAAACAGCGGAAGTTTTGCTCCAGTTACAGGATTAATTGCGTAAAGACCAGTAAACAAGCCGGTTTTTGCTCCTGCATCTTCCGTGCGATCTTTAGCAGTCTTCGCGCGAGCTTGAGCTTGATACTCTGCCAAGCCTTCTTTAAGACTTGCGTAACCGCCCTTCCAGCTTTCTGGAACGTCCGCACCCCAAGCTTCTGGAACATGCTCAAGAATTGGGTGATCTACGGAAACAACCGCAAACGTTGTACCAAAAAGCGTGTCTGGACGAGTAGTGTACACTTCCAAATCGCGCGTTTCGCCGTCCGCACATGGCACTTCAAAGTGCACAGATGCACCGTGAGATTCGCCGATCCAGTTTCGCTGCATAAGCTTAACTTTTTCTGGCCAATCAATAGTGTTCAAATCTTCCACCAAGCGGTGTCCATAAGCGGTAATTCGCATGGACCACTGGCGAAGGTTGCGCTGGAATACTGGGAAGTTTCCGCGTTCAGACTTACCTTCTGCAGTAACTTCCTCGTTTGCAAGCACAGTTCCCAAGCCTGGGCACCAATTTACAGGAGATTTAGAAATATAAGCAATGCGGAAATTGTTTAATACATCCGCTTGCTCTACTTTATTAAGCTCTTCCCACTTTTTGCCTGCAAAACCAGGAATTTCGCGCTTGCCGCTCTTAAACTCATCAACGAGTTCAGCAATCGGACGAGCAGAACCCTTTCCGCCGTCTTTGCGCACAAAATCAGTGTCATACCAAGCGTCATAAAGCTTCGAGAAAATCCATTGCGTCCAACGCACATAATTTGTGTCAATCGTTGCAAAAGACCTACGATCGTCAAAACTCAAGCCCATACGATGCAACTGCCTGCGCATATTAGCAATATTTGCCTCAGTGGTGATGCGCGGATGCTGACCAGTTTGAACAGCATACTGTTCTGCTGGCAAACCAAAAGCGTCGTAACCCATTGCATGAAGAACATTCTCACCCTTCATGCGATGGTAACGGCTTACAACATCCGTTGCCAAATATCCAAGAGGATGTCCAACGTGTAAGCCTTTGCCGGAAGGATACGGGAACATGTCCATTGCAAAGAAAGAAGGACGACCGTCAGCAAGCTTGCCTTCGCCATCCTTCAAATCGCCTTTAACATTAGCAGCCCAGAACGTGCCTTGTTCATCCCAGGTTTTTTGCCAGCGCTGCTCAATATCTTGTGCGAGCTGCGCGTTGTAACGAAAAGCTGGCTCAGCAATAGTAGCTTTATTGTCAGCTGTTGCATACTGTTGATCGTTGTCGTTCATACCCTAGGACTATAGCGTCTAATATCGTCATTACGCAACACTTTTTACAAGTTTTATTGATATTTTATTAAGAAAATATGTAGTTTTAACGTAAGTTTTCCTAATATGCGCACAAGATTAAGATTTTATGATTATTTCGCAAAATAAATCATTACAATAGTAAATAAACTTTTTGAGCAAATAAAGATTAGAAAATTAGGTAAAATTCAATAAAACTATAAATATTAAAGAGGTTGTGAATTGAAAGTACAAAAAAATACGTTGCTTCTTATTGCTTGCTTAGTTTGGGGAGCTGCTGGTTTTAATATTCTTAAGATTGGCTTATTGGCATACCCAAATTATTTGCAGCCACTAAATTACGCTTTATCGTTATTAGTTTTTGCAATATTCCAATTCCTTATTTTTGGAAAACTCGTTAAAAAACATACTCAAAGAATTAACGGCTATGTGGAAGAAAAGCAGTTTTTCCTTAAATTCTTTGACGTTAAATCTTTTATAATCATGGCTTTTATGATGACTTTTGGAATTGTTCTTCGTGCAACAAATATCGCTCCAGAACGCTTTATTGCCGTGTTTTATACGGGATTAGGCTCCGCATTAGCCTTAGCAGGATTACTTTTTGGATATCAATTTGTTAAAACTGTATGTCCGCATTACAAAAACACTCATACTATGCAATAGTGCTTACAAACACTTGTAACACCAGCAACATTACTAAGGAATATTTGACTATCACTCTACGTAAGGAAGTTACTATGAATCATGTTATGAAACGTTATATTAATACGTCTTTGTTGTATGCTGTCCTCGCCATGATTGGCGGCGTCTTTTATCGCGAATTTACAAAATTTAATGCTTTCCATGCAAAAAGTATGCTTGCTGTAGTTCACACACACTACTTTATGCTTGGCATGGTTGTTTTTCTGTTACTTATACTAGTTGAGAAAAACTTCAGTTTTAGTAACGAAAAAACTACGAGAATCTTAATAACTTATCATATTGGACTCAACCTAACAGCAGTAATGATGATTACTCGTGGAATTGCACAAGTACTACGTCTACATCTCAGTCCATCTATAGATTTTGCCATAACTGGTTTAGCAGGAATCGGACACATCCTACTTGGCGTAAGTATTGTACTCATCTTATTGCAAATTAAACGCAGCATCGCTCATTGTGCTAATACTTCAGTAAAATAGTGAGCTTGGGAATAATTTAATTTATTAATAAATATTTTATTAAGTATGTAGCGCATGTTTCGTATGCGCTACTACGTTAAGAAGGCTTCTATGAACAACGCTGTATATAAGAAAAGTAGATTATACGCGCCTGAGCGTTTCTTTGAATGCGAAGGTAAAGGCTTAAAATGGCTTTCTGAAGCTCACAAATACGGCGGCCCTAGAGTGGCTGAAGTATTTGATTGGGGAAACGGTTACCTTAATATTGAGCGCATTGACACTCACTCAGCAACACCACTTGCTGCATTTGAGTTTGGTGCAGCGCTCGCTCATATGCACGATTACGGTGCAAAATATTTTGGTGAAGCACCAGCAGATTACGATGGCACATGCTATTTTGGACCTTTAAGTGATCCAGTTGAAATGCCAACTGGCACTTGGAGTAATGTTATTGACTACCTTGCGGACGGACGATTGCGCCCTATGGTTGAGCTTGGGATTGCTCGCGGAGAGCTTACTAAAAGCGACTTAGATCTTACAAACGAAGTTATTGATGCGCTGCCTGATTTATTAGGAAAAGCTGCAGAAGATAAGCCTGCTCGAGTTCACGGAGACTTGTGGAGCGGAAACGTGTTATGGACTAAAAGTTCAGACGGCGAACACACTGAAGCTGTTCTAATCGACCCTGCAGCACATGGTGGGCACCGCGAAGAAGATTTAGCTATGCTTCATTTATTTGGAATCAGCTATTTTAAGCAGATTTTAGACGGCTATCAGTCTGTTCATCCACTTAAAGCAGGTTTTGAGCAGCGCATGATTATTTGGCAGCTCTACCCTATTGCAGGACATTGCGTGTTCTTTGGTGGAGGCTACGTGAGCGAATACCGTAATATGTGCGAAAGTCTTATAAAAAGTTCTATAAGATAATTTTGCTCACTAAAATAGCAATGTAAGTATTTAGCACACGGCTATATACAATGTTAGAAGATAGTTACAAGTAGAACACATATAGACAGCAACAGATAGACCACGAAACGAGAGGTCACTACTATGATTCGTTTGTGCAACAGAACTATGCATCGTTCTTTAGTTATGCTGACAGCATTAGTTACGATGCTTTTTGTTGTTAGCTCGTGCGCAAGTTCAACAAAAACTTCTTTAAAATCTGAAAATAAAGAACAAGCGAACCACGGTAACGTTATTGTTTTTACTCCATCAGATGGATTGGCAATAACACGTAATAAGCCTCTAAGCACGTGGGATATACTGGTCCCAGAATTAATAAAATCGTTAAAAGATAAGGGATTTGACGATAATTCTATTACTACTAAAACTTCTTCTAGCCTTTCAGAACAAAGCCGCGATGTGCAAGATTATGTAGTAAATTTGCTAAGCTCATTGAACAATGCAAAACAGAATAATTCAGAAAAGCACAATTCTGTTTCCGAAAATTCAAAAGTCAAAAAACAATTAAGCAAAACGACAATTGTTATAGCTCCATGGACTAACAAAAACGGCAATAATAACTATGGAGATTATGCAACATTACCTGCGTCTAATTCTGAAAATACGCAAAAATCAAATACTCAGGACTTAAATTTACAAAATGCCGATAACTCTCAATCATCCAAAGATGAGCTTAATGCAGAAAAACGATTGGCATCATCACTTAGCCTAGCAAAAAAGGCAGGAATACACGTTGTTATGCTCTCACGACGTGTTAGCGGTTTCAAACCTGATGTGATGTTCCATTTATCTGACGCAAGAACCATTGGCGAAATTCAAGCAACAACTCTGGTACAAAAAATCGCTCTAGATCGTGCAACTAAAGAAAATCCACGCTACATTGAAGTTCTTTTGCCATGTCACAATCAAAAAAATATTAATGCAAACAATAATAATCAACAAAATAACAGCGACGAAGCAAGCGAGGATGATGATTCTAACAACAATACGCATGCAAATAGCGAAACAGCATTCCATGATGATTTTGCTGAAGAAGCATTCGCTGGCATTTGGAAAGTTTTGAGACCATATTTTGCTTCGGGGACATTAATAAGCACTTCTGGAAGACTGAATGTGAATAGTAGCGAAAAAGACTGGACCAATGTTGCTTTCGACGCAGATGTAGCTGACTCTGTGAAAAATGAGTTAACAAAACGAATTACGAGAAGTACAAGTCTTTTTTCACACTCAAGGCATCGCGTTGATGGAATTATTGCACTCGATGATCAAATTGCTTTACAAGCCGTACAAGCACTAAACGATCTCGGTTATGAAGGAAGCGCAGCAGATATAAACCCATCTTTCAATTTGCCGGACGTTATCGGAAACTTCATAGGGAAACGAGATCTTAATAAAAGACCAGTTCCTGCTCCAAAAGATTCTGCGAAGAAAACTGAAAAAGAGTTACAACAACAGCAGAAAAAAGATGAGGAAGAAGAATCAGAAGCAAAGAAATGGCCAGTAATAACTGGTTATGGCGCGTACAAAAATATTATGCCAAACATTGTGAGCGGAAAGCAATGGATGACAACTATAGAAAATCATAAGCAGATTGTTCAAGATCTTACTGCTACTTGTTATTCTTTGAACAGAAACGGTAAACTTGACAAAAAAATCGCTACAGTGCAAACAAAAATTGAACACGGGGAAACTGTCCCTACTGTTAACGAGCGACTAGTGGCAGTAAGCGCAACAAATCTAAAGTCACGTTTAATTGACCCAGGCTACGTATCATTAGCAGACGCAGGCTTGTAAATACAATTTTTGGATGCAAGTTGTGAAATATAATTTGTGGAACGCAATCTGTAGCTTCAGGCTAACTTCAAGTTATATTCCACGAATTTACACGCAGCTAACGTTTGCGTGGAGCATAAATAACATGTTCGATAAGGTCGTTATAACGCTCTACAACAACTTGACGACGCGCCTTTAAACTTGGCGTAATCAAACCGTTTGCTTGAGTAAACTCATCTGGAACTATTTCGAACTTGCGAATAGACTCAGCTCTAGAAACTAGCTCATTTGCTTTGCTAACAGCACGCTCAACTTCTGCTCGCACAATACCGTTACGTGAAGCCTCTTTTAAAGACCGTACAGGGCATGCGCCACGCGAAGAAAGCCAAGTATTTACTTCTGATAAATCGAGCGCAATAATTGCTGAAACAAACGGCTTCCTGTCTCCAATAACAACAGCTTGAGAAATAATAGGTGAAGACATTAATGAAGCTTCTAACGCATTTGGAGATAAGTTCTTACCGCCAGCAGTAATAATAAGATCTTTCTTTCTGCCTGTAATACGCACAAAACCGTCATCGTCTAAAGACCCAAAATCTCCCGTATGCAACCAGCCATTTACAATCTGCTGTTTGGTAAGCTCAGGATTATTATGGTAGCCTTTGCATACTGCAGGACTCTTAATGCACAATTCACCATCGTCAGCAATAGCAACAGATACACCCTTTACAGGCAAACCAACGGTACCAATGCGATAACCTGTCGTAGGATTCACCATAGAAGGTGCACAAGTTTCTGTCATTCCATAGCCTTCTAGAAGAGGCAAACCAATGCCATTAAAGAAATGCGCAATCGACAAATCTAAAGGAGCGCCGCCCGAAATAGCGTATGAAACAGAGCCTCCAAATACGTGTAGTAGTGGAGCATACACTAATTTTTTACATATTGAATGGCTAAGAGCAAGCATTGGAGGAACCATTGAACTAGACTGCTGAGCGCGAGACCATTCGCGAGCAACCTTAGACGCATAAGCAAAAATAAAACCTTTTACTCCCCTGCCTGCTTTTTGAGAAGCAGCATTGTAAATCTTCTCAAAAATGCGTGGAACACCAAGAATAAATGTTGGTTTAAAAGTTTGAAAATCAGACAATACAGTTTTCAAATTACTCGTCAAACCAAGAGTTATATTTCCAGCAAAGCAGAACAATTGCATAAACCTAGCAAAAACGTGCGCAAGAGGCAAGAACAGCAAAAGACGCGGGCTGTCTTTTAACGCAATATCTGGCATAGAAATAACACCTGATTTAGCAATAAAAACAAAATTGCTATGAGTAAGCTCAATTCCTTTTGGCTCACCAGTTGAACCTGAAGTGTATACAATTGTTGCTATGTCACTTCCATTAACAGCGTGCACTCGCTCATAAAATTCAGCATCAGTTACTGCTTTACCGTATTCAATGCACGCGTCGATAGCACCACGATTCATTACATATACGTCGTGAAGAGTAGGACATTCTTCCTGAACAGCCTCTACTTTTGGCAACATTTCAGGAGACTCCACAAATATTGAACATACTTGAGAATCTTGAACAATATGTTGTATTTGCAGCGAAGAGCTTGTTTCATAAATTGGCACTGTCAATGCGCCTATAGACATAATAGCCATATCAAGAACTGTCCATTGACATGAAGTGTGAGCAATAATTGACACAGCGTCACCAGGCATTACTCCTCTAGCAATAAAGCCTTTAGCAACAGCTATTACCTTATCTCTAAATTCTTCAGCAGTATATGACTTCCAAACGCCGTCAGCTCCAACGTATTCAACCAAAGAACCATTAGGATTGCGCTCTGCTCGCTCTTCTAGCAGTGAGAAAACATTAACATCTGTATTAATAGACTCATCAAGTGGACGAGAATATTCTTGCATATTAGCTCCTCTATCTGCTGAATTGACGTATATCTTTACTATACGCGATTTGCAAGCCTTCGCATATGCGAATATCTACAAGATTGTAATCAATTTTGTTCATTTATCTACAAATATCTACGATATAAATATATTATTTTGCTCATTCCACAGGCTTAAGCACAATGCGACGCTTAACAGTCATTCTTTCAGGATTAACATATGTGCGATTTTTACGCTTTAAACCCCACTGCACACAAGTTGTGCCGCAATGGTCCGAACCTCCTTCGACATGTGCAAAATTCTGGCCTCTTTTCACAAAAACCCCAACGCTAAACTTTGTTACAGCAGGCTCAAAAGTGGATGTCAGTTCACCATGCCTAATAGTCACAACTGATTTACCAGCGACTTTACCAGCAAAACTAATAACGCCATCTGCAGGCGCAAATAAAGGAGTCCCTGTGCTTGCAGCTAAATCTACGCCACGATGCCCAACCATCCAAGGTTTAGGCGGAGGATTAAAAGCTTTTACTATTTGTGCAGGTTTCACAGGCCATTGCATAGCTGACTTGCATGTTTTTTCACTATAATCACCTTTAGAAAGAGCACACTTGTGGCAACATGTCACAGCAGATTCTACAACATAATATTTAAGATGATGATTATTTTGCGAAATTTCGGGTTGTAAAAACAGCGCATCTAATAAAATAACTGAGATTATAAAAATCCCCAAACAGGCAGATATTTTGTAATATAATCCATAATTTTTGCGAATACACATATATTCCCCATCCATATTTTTATAAAACGACTTTTATAAAAGTTTTGCAGCTAATTTGCGAAAATCATAAGCTTTTAAAGCATTGTGGATAAAACATATGCTTATAATCACTATTTCGACACGCCAAAACACGCCATATTTGCATCTTTGAAAATTCCGTGTAATATAAATGTCTTGTGCACAGCGCTTAGTTGAGCACAAGATATTCCTGCGTAGCTCAGTTGGCAGAGCGTTCGACTGTTAATCGAATGGTCGCTGGTTCAAGCCCAGCCGCAGGAGCCATAAAGCCACTGGTTTTCCAGTGGCTTTTTGCGTTAAATATTACGACTTGCATCCACAAGCAAAATCTTAATTGTTTAGCGCCCATGAGCGTGGCTAACATAAACATTTTGGCGTATTATATAAACAAGTTGCGTATTCAAATGCGCTAATGTTGAGCAGCAATAGATAACAGAGGACAAATATGAATCAACATAGCTCCGATAATGTTGAAACGAACCAAAAGAAAAAGCTCATTATTCTCATAGCAGGAATTGTTGTGCTAGCTTTAGCTCTTGGCACAGTTGGCACACTTTGGTACATGAAGCAGACTGAACGCACTAAAGCAGCTCGCAAACAGTGCGAGATAAAAGTTGCACAAGTTTCTAAAGCCAATGCCGTATGGAAAAGTTTAGTACACAACAGCGTAATAACAGATCTCACAAAAGGTGACTCTGATAACGCAAAAGAACTTGCTAAAATCATGAGTGAAAAGGTTCCTGACGCAGTATCTTGCACAGCAAACTCTCCTGAAGAACTTGGTTCCCAAAGCGCAGAAGCTTTAGCTGCTTCTGAATGGTATGCAGTCAAAGCAAAAAAAGTGCGCGAGTTGGCTGTTACATTAATCGATGAAAATAACAAAAAAGATAAAGACAAAGACAAAGACAAACAAGACGAAGAAACAAAGAAGCAAGAGATAAATGAATCGACTGGAATTGTAATTCAGCGTTCAAATGTTGTCCCACCAAAGCCAAAGCCAACGCCAGCGCCGACGACAAATACTCAAGACACTAAGAAACAGAAGACTGAGAAAAAGCCTGAAACAAAGACTAACAAAAAGCCTGAAAAAAATAGTAATACAGAAAATTCACAGCACAAAAAAGGCAACGAAGAAGGTAAAGGAAGCACAGAACCAGGCAAAAAAGGCAACGAAGAAGGTAAAGGAAGCACAAAATCAGACAAAAAAGGCAACGAAGACGGAGCTGGTGCTGAAAAACCTAAAGGAAATGATGGTCAAAAAGATCCGGATGGTAAAGCAAAAAAGGGCGAACAAGATTCCTCAGATAAAAAACCAGCCCCGGACATAATAGCAGGTTCACAACAACCATAAAACATATTGCTCTGTTATCTGACTCAATGTAAAAGCTCCCAGTGATATACGCTGGGAGCTTTTACATTATCTAACTCTACATCGTAAACGATGTTGAACTTTATAAACTATTCGTTCATTTTGCTACTCGAACATGAGTTAAATCGACTTCTTCAAGAGGAATTACTCGAGTATGATTTTTAATCTTATAACCAATGTATAGAACGATAAATAGCGGCACAGACATGTACGTGATTCCAATAGCCTGCCAGTTAAGCGTTGCAAATGAATGCAAATCCTGACCAACAATAACAAGAATGCATAAGAAGAACGCAACAATAGGACCAAACGGATACCACTTTGCTCGGTAAACTAATTCATCTAAGGAATGACCTTGAGCCAAGTATGCCTTACGGAAGCGATAATGAGCTGCAGCAATACCAGCCCAAGCAATAAAACCAGTCAAACCACTTGCAGCAACCAGGAACATGTATATTTGATCGCCAAAAATACTCATAAAGAAAGTAAATAAAGCAACTACAAATGTAGCAATCAACGCAGGAACAGGAATACCACGAAGACTTACCTTGCCAAATACTTTTGGAGCATTATCTTCTTTTGCGAGCGAATAAAGCATTCTTGTTGAAGCATACATGCCTGAATTTGCTGCAGAAATAACAGAAGTCAAAATCACGGCATTCATAACTGCTGCAGCAGCTGCAAGACCTGCACGCTGGAACACGAGCGTGAATGGGCTAATAGCAATATCAGTTACATCAGAACCAAGTAAGTTCTTGTCAGTATAAGGAATAATGCAAGCAATAACGAAAATTGCAAGAATGTAGAAAAGAAGAATACGCCAGAACACTTGCTTTACAGCCTTTGGAATACTCTTTTCTGGAGTTGCAGACTCACCTGCAGTAATACCAATAAGCTCAGTTCCTTGGAAAGAGAAGCCTGCAATAGCGAACGCACACAACACTGCAGGAACACCGCCTGCAAATGGAGCGTCCTTATGAGTGAAGTTTTGCAAGAATGGCGCTTTGCCGCCAACAATGCCAACAATCGTAAGCGAACCGATAACAAGGAATACGATTACTGCCAACACTTTAATAATAGAAAGCCAGTATTCGGTTTCTCCAAAGCACTTAACTGTAAGCACATTGATAACCAAAATAAGCATAAGAACCGACAGCGAGAAAATCCATATTGGCACTGTTGGGAACCAGTATTGCAGAACTATTGCTGCAGTACTAACGTCCACTGCAACCGTAATAGCCCAATTAAACCAATAGTTCCAGCCCATTGCGAAACCGAGTGCAGGATCAATAAAACGTCCAGAATACGATGCAAACGATCCACTAATAGGCATAAAAGTGGCCATTTCACCAAGGGAAGTCATAAGGAAGTAGACCATAATGCCAATCGCACCATAAGCGAGCAAAGCGCCGCCAGGACCAGCCATATGGATTGTTGCACCACTAGCAACGAATAAGCCGGTGCCAATGCTGCCACCTAAAGCAATCATGGAAATATGGCGGGTTTTTAATCCTCTATGGACATCGTTATTTTGCTGAGTATTCTGCTGAGTATTCTGTACAGCAGTAGATGATAATGAGCTACTCATTTTTCCTCCTTTCATGACAATCAGAGGCAAAACAAGCAAGCAAAAGCAAGCGTGTCGATAGCTCTCCGCAGCGAATGCCGACTCGCTGCGACAGTCCTTGGTATATTAAGCCAAGTCCCAGCTCACTACTTTTGGGATTAAGCAGTAAACTTCGGCGCTCTCCCCTTTTGTAAGCAATTAACGCTTCCCTAGCTCATGCTTATTACTCTTGTCGAGCGCGACCTCTGGTCGATGGTGTTCATTATTAGTACGACTTGCAGACAAACAGTAAAAAATACGGCGTGGCGCATAAAAATCGAAAAATAATAACAAAAAAACGCCACTTCATGAGAAGTGACGTTTAAAATTTGTGGAGCTAGGGGGATTCGAACCCCCGACCCCCTCCATGCCATGGAGATGCGCTACCAGCTGCGCCATAGCCCCGTTTTTACTTATGCCGTTCAAACGAACCTTTGATAGAATACAACAAATAGCCGCTCTATCCAAATGCGGCGTGTCGAATTCAACTTACAAATTCCAAAAATTCTGCGAATTCTACTAACAATTTAGTCGCCAATTTGAAAACCAATTCAAGAACCAATTCGGCAAACCAATTCAAGAACTAGTTACCATTGGCACTTCCAGATTGATCACCATTACCAGGAGAAGTTACATTGTTTGAAGAACCAGTAGATCCCGAAGATCCAGCAGATCCAGCACCTGCATCAGAACTATCAGCACCCGATCCACTATTCCCACTAGCAGCATCACCTGAATTCGTTCCTGAATCATTGTTAGTGTCACTACCTAAATCATTATCAGAATGACCACCTGTTGAGCCAGCTGCGTTTTCATTGCTATGCTCATCATTTTCGTCTTCATTAGCATCTTTACTATCAGAATCATCATGAGACTTCTTATGGTCTTGATTAGTATTCGTGTTAAGACGTTGCTTAGGTTGCGGCTGATTTTGCTGCTGCTCATGACTAATTTCTTCAGGCTTATCAATATTGTCTGTGCCTTTTCCTTGTGTAAACAAAAGAACAGCACCTGCAGTAACAATAACAGCTATAAGAGCACTTATAACAGCAACAACAATTGTTGTACGATGATCGTTTCTATTTTGGTAAGATCTAGAAGAGTAACCGTAGTTTCCACTAACAACCTTAGATAACGGCACCGGCTCTGGAATTGTGCCCTCCGACAGTTCCATGTCTTCTTCATGCTGTTCACGTAATTTCGACAATTCCAAAATACGCGTATTTTCTAATTCCGGATTACGGACTTGCGAACTAACAGTGCGTCCAGATCTTGCATCTTGAACAGTCATATTTTTGTCATCTGAAGGATCAGTATTACATTGCAACGAATTTGATGAATATTGCATATGAATATCATCTCCAATTCTTTTAGAATCAACATTCTCTAAACCATTTGAACGCACGCTAGAATCTGACACATTACTAAAATTAGACTGTTCTGTAGAAGTATTCGGATTTACTTCCGAAAGTTTACGCGATGAAGCGTGAATAACATTCTGATACAACTGTGATGCTACTGCTGAGACAATAGAACCAATAGCTACGCCAATAACTGAACCAGCAATACCAATTTTAGAAGCAAGTAAAAACGAAGTCACTGCAGCGAGCGATCCAGCTAATACTTGCGTAAACGATATGCCTTTGAAGAAATTCTTCACTTATGCACCTTAACTATTTATGCGAATATAATGCCAAAATGCATGGCAAATATGCAAATTCCACTACCAACACCATTACAACAATGATGGTATCACTCTACGCAAAAATTGCACAGTATTGCCAGAGCATTCTTACAACAAAATCACAAGTCTTATATACATAAAACTTAGCTACACAAAACTGAAATGCCTAAGACTTAGCAACCTCAAAATCTCTATCTTTATAAGAAAGCTCACAATTCGCTCTTTTATCACAATAATGCTCACCTAAGCTTGCAGTAATAATTGCAGCAAATATTAAAGCAAATCCCACAAAAGCCATGTTAGAAACATGCTCATGAAAAAGAATAGTAGAGAATAAAAGCGTGAACAAACTTTCAGTGCACATAATCACAGAAGCGTTTGCAGTAGAAAGATTCACCAAACTATAGTTTTGCATAATTTGCGCAACTACTGTTACTACCACTGTAAGGTAGAACATATTAGCAAAAATAGAGAAATGATCAGCAGCGTTAAAGTTTGGCAAAGGCTCACAAATAAGCGCACCAGCTACAAAAAGTACGCCTGAAACAACAAATTGCCCAAAAGTTAACGTAACTGGATTATATTTACGAGAATAATACGCAAGGAACGTAAGATTAAAAGCAAAAACTGCAGCACATAATAAAGTAAGGAAATCTCCATAAGACAATGTGAGAACAAGCATTCCAGGCTTTAATGCCACAAAACCTACTCCAGCAACGCACATAACTGCAGCTACTAATCCTAAAAGAGTTGGCTTTTTCTTGACGATTAACCAAGCAGAAAATGGCGTAATTACGCAATATGCTGCTGTCAAAAACGCGCTACGGCCTGGATCAATTGAACGTAACCCTTCAGTTTGCAAAATTAAAGTAGCATAATACGTAATTCCAGTTAGTAAAGAAGGAACAATAAGCTTTTTTGTAAAAGTTTTACGAAGTGTACCGAAAAAAATAACAGCCATAATTGTGCAAGCTCCAACCATACGAACGCCCATAAGCCATTGCACAGGAAACACTTCAAGAGCATATTTTGAAGAAACATAGCTGCCACCCCAAATAGCAGCACAAATCAACAACATAATCTGAGCAGTACGAACACTTTTGCCTTGAGGCATGCCCGATTTATCCGAAAGCGGTTCAGCTATAGATTTAGCTGTTTCATATTTCACCTTCATAATGTTCCCCTTCAACTATAAAAGTTGATTCTTTAAAATTTTTCTTTTATAAAGCGTTTTAGCTTATAAAATAGACAGAATAGCCGTAAAATCGTGAAAAGTACAACTTTCTGGCGTTCTTTCGTAAAATTTCCGATATACGCTCCAGAAAACAGTGGCAATCAAGTATTTTGCTGTATAAATTTCGCCCACGAAACTATTGAAGAATTGGGTGATTTATATCACAACTTACAATTTTTTTACGCTACACGCTCGTATACACTTTTAAATCAGCGTAATGTAGCAATGTAGGCTTATAAATTGCGTACGAAGAAAGTACGCAATCTTGTTAGGAAAGGAATATTATGGCAACTCTTAGCGCAGATATGAAAGAATTTATTGCGAATAATTTGGCTTGGATTGCAACAGTAAGCAAAGATGGCGAGCTTGATTTGGGACCAAAAATGTCTATGTTCGTACTCGACGACAACCACCTTGCCTACCACGAGCGCACTGCAGGTCAGCATTATAAGAACTTGCAAGACGGCAGCCAGCTGGTTGTAGCAGTTGCTAATTTGGCAGAAAAGAAAGGCTATCGCTTCCGCGGAACAGTAACTCTTCACACTGATGACGCGATTTACGAAGAACAGGTACGTGTGGCCGAAGAAAAAGGTACGAAGAAGCCAGCTGCAGTTCCAGTTATGGAAATCACTGAGATTCAGGACTTGACTTCTGGAGCTACTGCCGGCAAAACTATTGCAAAAGATTAATGCGTCGTCATTCAGTCGTGTGGATATTAGTGCGGTAGAGATTTGAGATTTTTCGCACTGAGCGCGGACGCTCGCGCGGGTAACGCGCTCACTACGAAACTCGCGTTGGAAGTCCACTGGACTTCCAACTTAAGCGAGTTTCCGCTCCGAGTTGCCTTCGCGCGCTACGCTTTAAACGCTCAGGCAGGTCGTCGCGCAAAACGCCGAATTAGTACGTCTATAGTAGGCGTCATACAATATCGAGTGGCGTTCGTCCTCAACGGCGAAGATGAACACCACTCAATTCTTTACTTGATTATTTAGTTGTCACTAATTTACTTGCTTTCTTTACGCAATGCTTTCAGTCTAGCGTTCATTTCTTTCGCTTTCTTCTTCTCGAAGTAATAAATTATTGCAGCAATAGGAATCGGTAAAATAACAGTGAACGCAATCCATCCGCAAATCACCGCTGGCTCATCTTTGAACGAAATCCATCCAACAATCACCGATACAATAAACTGAATAGCAATTGGCGGAACTAGCGCAAAAACGAACTTTGCAAAATTTGACATGCGTTCATTCGACCAAAAAATAGCGAACACTCCATATCCTATGCCTATAACAAACGATGCTACAGCATAAGATGCAATTCTATTTCCAACCTCACTATGCGCTAACAGACTTGATATAAAAGACATTACTGTAAAAATAGTGCACCCTATGCCAATGCCTTTAACAATGTTTTTTACCATTGTTTTACCTAATGTTGCAACTTGCTTTTCCATAATAATCGCTTCCTTTTAAGTATTAAAATCTAGTATTAAAAAAAAATCAGTATTAAAATTTTTGATAGTTTTATATTTGACTACATTCTAGCTACATTCGTTATTACTATAACTACATCCCTAAGCGCTTTTTGAACCCACCTAAGCATCTGCGACTAATCCACTCAACGCTTCCATCGTCCATTTTTACGCTCATACTTCCACCAAATCCTGGATCAACTCGAACAATGCGATTCAAGTTCACGATTGCGGATTTAGATATGCGCACAAACGACGCGAATTGCGGATTGTCAAAATCCATTAGGCGCTTGTAAGACACGCACTCGCCTTTATCACCGTGAATGATTACGCGCGAATTTTCAACGCAAATCATAATCACATCTGGCTCGTGCATAACAATAATCGAATCGTTAATATAACCGTATATGAATGGATTATTGTTGCTCAACTTATCTGAAGTATTAATTTCAGTATTATTTTCAGCACTTCTTACATTTGCATCATTGGAGTCAATGCTTTGTAACTGAGCGATAATGTGCTTAAGCTCATCGTCAATATTGTGAATTGACAACTGAACTGACTGCTCTTCCTCAGGCGGAACGATAGCAATAGTTACTTTCATCAAGCCTCCTTTCCGTACACTACTGTTAGCGTTTGTTAGCTTTTTGTTTTGTAATTTTGACTATACGGCACTGTAAATAGTCTGTCTTTACAAAATCGCTAAACGGTAGCTTTCGGTAATTAAGCGGTAAAGGAGAGATTACGCAGCACCCCAAATGCGAATAAGACGCTGGCTTGTAGGGTCAGCTGCAGGACCTTGATCATAAGCATCCAAACGCCAATGAATCGAACCATCAGCGTTAAGACTTGGAATTAAGCGCGCCCAACGGCCGTTTCCCATGCCGCCAATCGTCTTGTAGGAAGGATCTACTTTATCTAATCCAAGCAGCTTATGAACAGTTTGCGAAAGACAGGAACCATGCGAAAATACTAGCAAATCACGGTCTGCGCCAGTTTTGCGAGTCCAATCTTCTACTGCAGCAGCAGCGCGCTCTCCTACTTCCTGCTTAGCTTCAGCACCATGACGAAGCTCCCCGCCTTTACCTTCAACCCAAGCTTTGAAATCTTCCGGCCACTGCTCGCTAATCTGCTGACGATTCAAACCTTCCCACTCGCCAAAGAAACGCTCGCGCACACCATTTTCAACATGCACATGAAGCCCAATCTTATCTGCAAAAGCATGAGCAGTCTGTTGAGCACGAATAAGTGGAGAAACAATCGCCACAAAACTCGCGTCCGCTTCTTCCGGCGTAATGCGCACGTGTTCAGCGCTGTTCGGGTCCTTTGGATCTTCTAAATCAGAAGCACCAAAAAGCACGCGCAAAGCTTTTCCAGAGCGAGTCACCTGATCCATTCCAGACTCATCCAAAGCAATATCAATCATGCCTTGCAAACGGAACTGTGCATTATACGGAGTTTGACCGTGGCGAATAAGCATAACAGAACGAGCAATTCCTTCATGCGCACTATTAATGGAATTATTTACGTTACTCGCAACATTTTCTACGAAATCAACCATGGTTTGTACCGTACTTTCTTCTTATTATTCAGTTTCGCTAGAATCTTCAGTTTTGCTAGAATCTTCAGTTTCGCTAGCATGCTCTGGCAGTTGCAAATCGATTGCCGGGCAATCATTCCACAGGCGTTCCAAGCGGTAGAATGCTCGTGCTTCCTCATGCATTACATGAACCACAAAATCGCCAAAATCAAGCAAAATCCACTGTGCTAATTCCAAGCCTTCACGAGATAAAGCCTTGCGTTTGTTGTCTTTCAAGTACAAGTCTTTTTCGATTTCTTCTGCAACAGCTAATACTTGACGCTCATTTGAAGCAGAAACAACTAACATAGCATCCGTAATACCAAGCAAATCGCTTACATCAAAAGCCTGCTCGTTCGTTGCTTTCAAACGGTCTGCAGCAGCGGCAGCAATACGAATTGCACTAATTGAGCTTTCTAAAGCTGTCATAATGTTACTACTCCTTAATTCTCCAACAAACGCTTTTTAGCGTTCCCAAGCTGGCTTCCAGCCCTCTACAACGTGCTGAGTATTTTCCGAGTACACCATAGAATCAGCCGGAACATCGTGACGTACCACCGATCCAGCGCCGGTAGTAACATCATCTCCCACAGTAACCGGTGCTACAAACAGGTTTCCTGCGCCAACGTGAGCACCAGAACCAATCGTAGTATGATTCTTATGCACTCCGTCATAATTTGCAGTAATCGTACCGCCGCCAATATTCGTATGCTCACCCAAATCAGCATCGCCAATATAGCTTAAATGAGGTACTTTAGTGCCATTTCCAATATGAGCTTTCTTCATTTCTACGAAAGCTCCTGCCTTACTTTCCTCACCAAGTACGTTTCCTGCACGCAAATACGTCCAAGGACCGATGTTTGCAGCTCTACAAATATGCGATTCCTGTACACGCGAACGTTCAACCACAGCATCCTCATCAATTTGCGCATCAATAAGAGTCGTGTAAGGGCCAACTACAGCACCACTTGCAACCGTAGTACGACCTTGAAGGAAGCACCCAGGAAGCACAGTAACATCTTGTGCGAGCGTAACACTATCTTCAATCCAAGTAGTATCAGGGTCGAGAATAGTTACACCTTCAAGCATCCATTTTTCACACACGCGCTTATTATGTGCTTTTGCGAGCGCAGCTAATTGCACACGATTATTTACGCCCTCTACAGTAAGCGGATCTGGAGCAGACATTGCACCAACATGACCAAACTTTCGAGCATGTTCCAAAGCATCAGTCAAATAGAACTCACCTTGAGCATTTTGAGAGTTAAGATCTGCAATCGCGTCACATAATACAGTCGCATCGAATACATATACAGAAGTGTTCACTTCATGAATAGCAAGCTCTCCAGCATTTGCATCTTTATGCTCAACAATACGCAAAACGTCACCGTTTGCTTCGCGCACAATACGGCCGTAGCCAGTTGCATCGTCTAATACTGCTGTAAGAACTGTTGCCACATTGTTATTATTATTGTGAAAATCAACTAAAGACTGCAAAGTTTGCGTATCAAGTAGCGGCATATCGCTTGCGGCAATCAGCACAGCTCCTTTTAATGCTTCACCAGTTTCGTTTTTAGCAATTTCATTAAGATCTTTAATAGCACATTGCACTGCTCTGCCGGTTCCAGGAGTTTCGTCCTGATTTACAATATGCACATTTTCGTTATAGCTAACAGCAGCAGCAGCTACGCGTTCAGCCTGAGCATGCACAACTACAGCTAGTTTTTTAGGATTTACGCCATTCATGGCATCCATAACACGATTGAGAAATGTTTTACCAGCAAATGGATGTAGTACTTTTGGAGTTTCTGAACGCATACGCGTCCCATCGCCTGCTGCCAAAATTATTGCCGCAGTTACATCATGCTTTTCCACGCATACGCTCCTTATACTATTTCAATAAATTTCGCTGTATGTAATTCTATTACTTATTAGCAGCGTTCAAAACAAAAAACGCCACCCGATTCAACGAGTAGCGCTTCAAGTAAGCTCCCTCACCTGGATTCGAACCAAGACAAAGGGTTCCAAAGACCCGTGTGCTGCCATTACACCATGAGGGAACGGCGGAAAAACCGCCAAGTCACTATTATGCCATAATATCGAAAAACGTCAAATTGGCGCGCCGAAAAGCAAACCGCACGAAATCAATACTTAAGCAAATAAGAATCCTTGTCCGTGATGCTCAGGATAAGTGTCGAAAAGCTTAGCAACCGAACCATCCTCAAACACTGCTTTAATAGCGCTTGCAAGAAGCGGAGCAATTGAAAGAACAGTCAAACCATCCCAACGCTTCTCTTCTGGAATAGGCACAGTATCAGTCAAAACAACTTCCCTAGCACCACAAGACTTCAAACGTTCGACTGCAGGACCAGAAAGCACGCCGTGAGTTGCAACAACTGTAACAGACTTAGCTCCAGCTTCCTTCAACACATTGCAAGCTCCTGCAATAGTTCCTGCAGTATCGATCAAGTCGTCAACCATAACGCAATCGCGTCCAGCAACGTCACCAACGACGCGATTTGCAACCGTCTTATTAGGGCAAGTGATATCGCGAGTTTTGTGCACAAAAGCCAAAGGACCGCCGCCTAAGCGCTGAGCCCACTGTTCTGCTACGCGAATACGACCAGCATCAGGAGACACAACAGTCACATTAGCAAGATCATCGCGGAAACGATCACGTACGTAATCAACCAAAACTGGCATAGCAATCAAGTGATCAACAGGACCGTCGAAGAATCCTTGAGACTGAGCTGCATGCAAATCGACGCTCATAATGCGATCAGCACCAGCAGTCTTTAGCAAGTCAAACATCAAGCGGCAAGAAATAGGTTCACGACCGCGATGCTTTTTATCTTGTCGAGAATAACCAAGCAACGGGCATACTGCAGTAATTGAACGAGCAGAAGCCCTCTTCAAAGCGTCAATCATAATTAACTGTTCCATAATGGACTTGTTAACAGGATCACTGTGGCTTTGAATAACGAATACATCTGTACCACGCACAGATTGCGTATAGCGAACATACATTTCACCATTAGCAAAATCGTATGCCGTAGTTTCAAGTACATCAATTCCAAGCTGATCAGCTACATCACGAGCAAGCTTCGGATGTGCGCGACCGGTAACGAGAACAAGGTTTTTATCTGGCTTTCCTTCAAGGACGATGCTCACCATATCTCCAAACATTAGTTCGCTTTAATTCGCGAAATGAACATAATCAATACTAACTTTTTGCACAGACGATAAACGACAAGCCTACAAAATCAATAATTACGCACGATACAAACCATGCTTAACTATGTACTGAACTACTCCATCTGGAACTAAATACCACACCGGCTCACCATGCTCAGCTCGACGACGAACATCAGTAGAAGAAATAGACAACGCTGGAATCTCTAAAATATCAACCGGCAAATGCGTAGAATCACAATGAACCATATCGTCACGATTCGCTGCAATACCAGTATCATTCGTATGCATTTGGCGAGGCATTAACGGAGAATTAGAATCTGCTAACTTTTCTGGCCTCGAATAGCCAGGACGAGTAACAGCCACAAATCGAGCCAAATTCCACATTTCGCGCGCATTTTTCCATTGCATTATTTCAGCAATAGCGTCAGCTCCAGTAATAAAGAAAAGTTCCGCATCAGGATGTTGAGCACGTATATCTCGCAAAGTATCGATAGTATAAGTAACTCCAGGGCGATCAATATCAACCCTAGAAACAGTGAACTTTGGATTTGAGGCTGTTGCAATAACAGTCATTAAATAACGATCTTCTGCATTCGTAACTTTTTTATCAAGCTTAAAAACAGGCCTACCGGTAGGAACGAAAATAACTTCGTCAAGATCATAAACCCAAGCAACTTCTGAAGCAGCAACCAAGTGACCATTGTGTATTGGATCGAATGTGCCGCCCATAATTCCAATGCGCTGACGCTCGTGCACATTGCCACGAGTAGAAGTACGTTTATGAACTGAATTCACAACCGCAGGAGGAGCCGCTTCTTTAGCAGTAAACGCGCCATGGAATAGGTCAGACATGCGACGTTCTGCATCTTCGTGAATTTCAGGACTCATTCGCTTCAGATTCCTTGTCTTCCACTTGAGTTTCATTCACTAACCCAGATGCAACATTTGCGCTATCCGGATTAATATTGCCCATTTCTTCATCCCACTCATCTTTTACGACACGCTGGATTTCGGCAAAAGTTGGAAGAGGGAAATCTGGTTGATACGCACCACGAATTTTCGCTACAGATTCCGAAATTTTAGCAAGCATGGATGTCATGCCATCAATATCATGATCACGTTCTAATTCGCTAAACTTAATAATATTCTTTTCCATATTGCGAACATTTTTAAGAACATTATTAAACGAAGTTTCATCAGGAATAGTCACATCATTCGAATCAGAATCTGGCCAGCCCATTAACACTGCGTCAGCATACTCAAGCGATGAACGTTGCGATGCAGAAGCAATACCATCTTCAATTTGCACCAAAAAAACATATCGCACAATGGACAAACGTTCAGCAGCAATATCAAGCGCTTCAGCTGTACTCAAATTCACGTCATTATTAGGCATACTCTTACCTTACCGCCACGTAACTATTAAAACCAGTACGTCTATTTTTTAATTTGCTTACTGTGGCGCGAGTTTTGGGGGATTTCTCTCCTCGCAAGTTCCCGTCCTTCGTCGCTTTGGCTGTTAAAGGTTTTACTGTCTGCTTTGTTCTTAAAAGAATGTTGCTTCCTCAGTCCTCTTTTATTGCTCGTAAAGAAATCCCCCAAACTCTGCATGTCAATCGTTAATAACCGTGCTCATCGCAGAGATTTTTCGATTTTTCTTCTTCGCTCGACGAATCAGCAGCCTTCGGCTCTGACGTCCGCCTTCGTTCAGTGCGAAAAATCTCAAATCTCTACCACACGAATATTCACACGACTGAATAGTAGTGCGCATTGAGATGTAAAAAATAAACTATAAACGTATTTGCCCATCTCCGTAGCCGATCCATTTGGTTGTTGTCATTTCAAGCAAACCCATAGGGCCTCTTGCATGTAATTTTTGCGTAGAAATACCAAGTTCTGCGCCGAAACCAAATTCGCCGCCATCTGTAAAGCGCGTTGAAGCATTTACCATAACTACAGCGGAATCAACACTTGCAATAAAACTTTGAATAGTTGAGTAATCTTCAGCAATAATGGTTTCAGTATGGCCAGTAGAATATTTCGCAATATGAGAAGCTGCATCAGTATAATCATCTACAACTTTTACACCCATATTCAGCGACAAATATTCTCGCTTCCAATCTTCCTCAGTGGCACACTCAAGCTGCAATCCTTGAATATTAGCGGATTGCAAAATATCGTAAGATTTATCGTCTGCATGCAAAATTACATTATGCTCAGCTAAAGCAGCAGCGATTTTTGGCAAAAATTCTTGCGCAACAGCTTTATGCACTAATAATTTTTCAGCAGCGTTACACACGCCTACTCGTTGCGTTTTTGCATTAACAATAATTGGTATAGCTTTTTTAATATCAGCGCTTTTATCTACATAAATATGTACGTTTCCAGCTCCAGTCTCAATAACAGGAACCGTAGATTCTTGAACAACTGCTGCAATAAGATTTGCACTACCTCTAGGCACAAGCACATCAATATGACCGTGAGCATGCATCATTGACGTAGCTCCGTCTCTTCCTAAATCGTCAACAGCCTGAATCAAATCAGCACTAAAGTTAGAATTTTTAAGAACCGATTGTATAACTTCAATACTCGCCTGATTCGTATGAAGAGCCGCGCTTCCTCCTCGCAAAATCGCAGCATTTCCAGATTTAATGCACAAAGCAGCTACATCAATAGTTACGTTTGGACGAGCTTCGTAAATCATTCCCATAACGCCCATTGGAACTCTAATTTGCGAAAGTTTAATTCCATTAGGAAGAGTGTATCCGCGAACTACTTGACCTACAGGATCTTGCAATTGCGCAATTTTTCGCACGCTTTTTGCAGAAGCTTGGATTCGCTCTTCATCAAATTTAAGCCGATCGAGCTTTCCAGCATCCATTCCCTTAGCTTCAGCTTCTTTAAGATCTTTTTTGTTAGCCTCAGCAATATTTGAAGCTGCAAACTCTAAAGCATCTGCCATTTTTTCGAGAAGCGCATTTTTTGCGCGAGTATCTGCATGAGCAAAATTACGCCACGCTTTGCGCGCACAATCAGCACGAGCATTCACTAAATCATCAACAGACAACGTTCCCCCTATAGATTATTTGCCTAATCGCCAATTAATTAATAGTAAAACAAAAGCATTTATATATATGAGATTAGCACACGCCCATTCGCCCAGCGCTTCAGGTACCATAATTTGATATAAGTTGTGTAAATAATTTACATAAATAATCTACGTAAGTAAAAAATATTCTCTATAAACAGACGGTTACGGAGTTATTATGGCATCAGATACAACTATTTTCCATAGCACTCGTTCGCTTAAGCCAACATGCACATCAAAAGAGGCAATACGTAAAGGAATTGCTGAAGATGGCGGATTATTTGTAGCTGATAGCCTTGGTAGCGAGCGTTACGATATTTCTAAATTGCAAGGCAAATCGTATCAAGAAATTGCGCAGGATATTTTGCAACTGTTGCTGCCTGATTATACTTCAGAAGAGCTTTCTTCTTGCATTAAACTGGCATACGGCAATCAATGGTCTAATAACGCTATTACTCCACTCCAGCAGCTTGGGAACACTAGCGATTTTGTGATGGAACTTTTCCATGGTCCTACTTGTGCGTTTAAAGACGTTGCTTTGCAAATGTTGCCACAATTAATGTCTCGCACTAAAACTCAACACGAGAATGAATCTGATATTGAAAAAAGCGTTATGATTCTAACTGCAACTTCTGGAGATACAGGTAAAGCTGCTTTGGCTGGTTTTGCTGATGTTCCAGGCACTTCTATGATTACTTTTTATCCAGAAGGAAAAGTTAGCCGCGTCCAAGAATTGCAAATGACTACTCAGGTAGGCGAAAATGTGAAAGTTTGCGCAGTCCGCGGTAATTTTGACGATGCTCAAACAGGCGTTAAACAGATTTTCACAAATAATGAGCTCAACAAAAATATTGAAGAAGATGCGAATACAGTATTGTCTTCAGCTAACTCAATTAACGTTGGTCGTCTTGTGCCACAAGTTGTTTACTATTTTGCAGCATACAAGCAGCTTATTGAACGCGAAGTTATAAAACTTGGAGACGAAGTAGAATTTTGTGTTCCTACAGGTAATTTTGGCGATATTCTAGCAGGATATTATGCGAAAATGCTTGGTCTTCCAGTGAAGCATCTCATTGTTGCTAGCAATAGTAACAATGTGCTTTTTGATTTTTTGGTAAGCGGCACTTACAACCGTCAACGCACATTCCATCACACTGTTGCTCCTTCTATGGATATTTTGGTTTCTTCTAATTTGGAGCGAATGCTTTATTACATGTGCGATAAAGACACGCGTTTAATACAAATGCTTATGAATGACTTGACTCAATGGGGCGCTTTTGAGATTCCAGAAAATGTGCTTGCAAAGATTCGCTCACTGTTTGGCTGCGGTTGGGCGAATGAGGATCAAATTCGCGAAGCTATTTATGACTGTTGGAACAAGTACAAGTATGTGATCGATCCACATACTGCTTGCGGATTCTTCGTTATGCAAAATATTCCACATGACGAAAGCACACCTAGAGTATTGCTAAGCACTGCAAGCCCATACAAATTCCCTCGCGTTGTTGCTGAAGCTTTGAATATTGAGCATGTGCAAGATATGGATGATTTCAAATGCATGGACGCTCTTAGTAAAGCTACAGGAACTAAAGCTCCAAGCATGCTTAGAAATCTTGAAAATAAAACTCCACGCTTTAATGATGTTATTAATGTTGAAGATATGCCTGAGTATGTTTTAGCTCAAGCGCATAATTTCGCAAAATAATCATAAAGTTTTAAGCGAAAGAGGCTGGTTTACTTGTATAATCCAGCCTCTCTTACTATTCATTCGTTATTACTTTCGAATAAAGCTGCATACACTTCGTTAATAACGTTTAAATCATGACCTTTTCTTGCAGCTGCTGCGAAAAATCTTCGTCTTCTGACTAAAGGCTCAAGATTTCTCGTGCGCGAAGCCGTTTTGCGACCGAGTTCCCACGCTGCTTCAGTGAATACTCCAGAGTTTTGAGCAGAAGCTACGTTTTGTGAAATAGCAGCAGGATCAACATTTTTACGCTGCAATTCCATTCGAGTAGCTCTAGCACCAAGAAGCCTCACAGCGCAAGAGCGAATCACCATTTGAGCATATTGATTGTCATCAAGAAGATGCAATTCAAGCAAACGATGAATAACCGCGTCAATAGCAACTTCCGTGTAGCCTTTTTCTTTAAGCCTTTTGCGCATGTCCATCACAGAGCGAGGAGCATAATCTAAAAGCCTTAAAGCAGCTTCCCTGCAATCATCTTCACTACTATTGCAAAGTTCGTCGCTTAAATCACTTACTTTAGTGTTTTTTACATACGGCATGTTTTTTGTATTATTTTTTGCGCTTAAAAGTACTGATTTATGCGATATTTTTTTGCGAGTATGTGGCTTTACGCTATTACTTTCGTCATCTTCTTCAGTCCGCTCTACTGGATGATCGCGAAGAAAACTCTCTACACTAATAGGCATATTGCATTCGCTTTACACTGTAATCTTATTATTACTTCGATTCGGATGACTTTTGTGCAGAATTTTTAGCTACAGAATCATCAGCGAATTGATCTAGTTCAGAATCTTCAGCGAATTGATCTTCAGGATGCATTAAACCTAACGAAGCTTTGACTTTTTCGCTAATTTCTTCAGTAATAGCTGGATTATCTTTCAAGAACTTACGGACGTTTTCACGACCTTGTCCAAGCTGCTCACCGTCATAAGTAAACCAAGAACCAGATTTCTTAATAACTTCAGCTTGCAGCCCCATATCGATAACAGAACCTTCAGTAGAGATACCTTCTCCGTAAAGAACATCAAACTCAGCAGTTTTGAAAGGCGGAGCCATTTTATTCTTGACAATCTTAACTTTCGTTCGGTTGCCAACAGCTTCTTCACCCTCTTTAATAGTAGAAACTCTGCGAATATCCATACGCACAGACGCATAGAACTTCAAAGCTTTACCACCAGTGGTAGTTTCAGGGTTACCAAAGAATACGCCAATTTTTTCACGAAGCTGATTAATAAAAATAGCAGTAGTGCCAGCTTGTGAAAGAGCACCAGTCATCTTACGCAACGCCTGACTCATTAAGCGAGCTTGTAAGCCCACATGACTATCTCCCATATCGCCATCGATTTCAGCTTTAGGAACTAATGCCGCTACAGAATCAACAACAATAACATCTAACGCACCAGAACGAATAAGCATATCAGCAATTTCCAATGCCTGCTCACCGTTATCTGGCTGAGAAACAATAAGAGCATCCGTGTCTACTCCAAGCTTTCGCGCATAGACAGGATCCAACGCATGCTCAGCATCAATAAATGCCGCTACCCCACCATTTTTTTGAGCATTTGCAACGATATGCAAAGCAAGAGTTGTTTTACCAGAAGACTCAGGACCGTAGACTTCAACTATTCGCCCTCTAGGAACACCGCCAATCCCCAAAGCAGTGTCCAACGCTAATGAACCAGTAGGAATAACTTCTACATCTTGCATAGGTCTATCACCTAAGCGCATTGCAGAACCTTTTCCATATTGTCGTTCAACATTGGCTAAAGCAGTTTCTAATGCTGCTTGGCGACGTGGATCTGTTTTATCCGCATCAATAAGGCGATTAATACTGCCTTTACTTTTCGTTTGCGCCATGTATGCTACTCCTTTCGCATGCCGTTATGTATCGAACGACCTTAGTTCCATACTAGATTCAAGTACAAGCATTTTTGTGCAATGTGGATAAAACATTTAATCCAAGCACTTAAACGCTTAACTCAGCTTAAACCATCTCGACAAACACAAGTATACTACATATGCGAACATTTGTTCGATAGCGCGTGTCTTGATTACAACCCAACTACTTACAATCTTCGACATAAGCAATCAACTCATCAGCTATTCTCAACAACTGAAATACAGTAGATTCGCGAACTTCTTGACGACTGCCAGATAATCTCAATTCAAAAACAAAAGCAACACTTGATTGCGCAATTTTAGTTACGCTTTGACTTTCGATTTGAGCAAAATCATAATCATAGACGTTACTCACGCATCCATCTTCAAGTTCTTTATGAGCCGCATCTTTCACAGAATCCATAACATCATTAACTTTAGGCAAAAATATTCCAACATAAACTAAACCTGCTGGTTTATTGCCATCGGGACCAGGACCTGCAACACCAGTTGTAGACAAGCCAATAATAGGAAAATTTGCACAACACTCATAATCTTCCCCATACACCCATCCACTGCCACGATATATTTGAGCAGCTCCAAGCGCCATCTGAAAAGCAACATCCTGGTAAACCGCGCCTTCAGATTGTAAAAGATTAGAATTTACACCAAGAATTTTGGATTTAGCATGAATATCATAAGTGACAGCAGAGCCACAAAAAACTCGTGACGCGCCAGGAACAGAAACAAAAGCATCAGCCAAAAGCCCGCCAGTTAACGACTCTGCTGAAGCAATATGCATTCCTTTAATAAAACTTTTTTCCAATAGATCCGCGGCTAAAGAAACTGTATTAAAATCTGAAGAATTATTCATAATACGCTCGATATGATTGTAGCTTACGATTTTCCACAACATAAACCCTTTAGGGATAATCTATGAAAAACCGTAAGCTACAAACAAGAAGTTTACTTATTGATTTTATTTACTTCACAGGAGGCAAAGGAACTGCATTTTTTGCATCATCAACTTGAGATTCGCTATCTGAAGAACCTTCAAAGAAAGCACTATAGACATACAAAACTGCAGAATAGAAAGCAAAGCCCAAAGAAATACCAAGCAAGCCAAAAGCCACTGCATAGTAAGAAACCATCCAAGAAGGCAATGGATTAGCATGAAGAGTTGCAACAAGCGGTGCAATAATCATTGCAATACCAATCGATTGCGTAAGAGTCTTATACTTTCCTGCAGAAGATGCAGCAATTACTCTTCCACGAACATTAACAACATAAATTCGCACAAGAGTAATAGCAATTTCGCGAATCATGAACAAGATGGTTATCCACCAATAAATTTCGCCGAAAACAGAAGCAATAATAAGCGCAGCTAGAATAAGAATTTTATCCGCAATTGGATCAAGTAACTTACCTAATTCTGTAACCTTATGATATTTACGAGCCATCCACCCGTCGAGCTTATCCGTAGAAGCAGCTACGACAAACAGCACAAACGCAGCCCAACGCAACGAAACTGAATCAAAACCCCACGTACCTGCTTTCAAATATAAAACAATAAAAACAAGCGAAAGCACGATACGGATATAAGTCACAATATTTGGAGCATAATTCCAGCCAGCAAAAAATGATGACTTAGCTTTTTTCTTCATACGCATAACCTTCATTCTACTGCAAAGTAAAAACTTCTAGCACACACAACTTGGTGTTGTACACAACAATACAATATCTTATAACGAATCTGACTCGCCACGAATAAAAGCCAAAACTTTTGGCAAATCTTCCGGTTGAACCAAAACTTCGCGAGCTTTAGAACCTTCAGAAGGTCCCACGACGCCTCGAGATTCAAGCAAATCCATCAATCGACCTGCCTTTGCAAAACCAACGCGCAACTTACGCTGAAGCATTGAAGTAGAGCCAAATTGCGAGCTGACAACAAGCTCAGCAGCCTGGAGCAACTCGTCCATATCGTCGCCAATATCGCTAGTTTTAAGCTTGCTTTGAGCTTGAGCATCCGCTTTTTGAGCCATTTGCTCAATATCTTCACGATACTTTGGTTTACGCTGCGTGCGAACATACTCCACAGCCTTGCGGATTTCAGATTCACTCACCCACGAACCCTGCACACGTTGAGGTTTTGCAGCACCCATTGGAAGGAACAAAGCGTCGCCTTGACCAATCAAAGTTTCTGCACCAACAGTATCGAGAATAACCCTTGAATCAGTAGCAGACGAAGTAGCAAAAGCCAAACGAGAAGGAATATTTGCTTTAATCAAGCCTGTTACAACGTCAACAGACGGGCGCTGAGTAGCTAGAACCAAATGCACTCCTGCAGCTCGAGCAAGCTGAGTAATACGCTGAATAGAACTTTCAACATCGTTCTTAGCGACCATCATCAAATCAGCCATCTCGTCCACAACCACAAGCAAATACGGGTATGGAGCAACTTTTCGCTCAGATCCAGCCGGTGCGTGAACCTTTCCTTCACGAACAGCCTTGTTGAAATCTTTAACATGACGGAAACCAAAGAATTGCAAGTCATCGTAGCGAGCATCCATCTCTTTAACAACCCACTCAAGAGCCTGCGCAGCCTTCTTAGGATCCGTAATAATCGGAGTAAGCAAATGCGGAATACCAGCATAAGCAGAAAGCTCCACGCGCTTAGGATCGACCATAATCATGCGAACTTGCTCAGGAGTTGCCCTCATAATAATCGAAGTAAGCATTGAGTTAATGAAACTCGACTTACCGGAGCCGGTAGCACCAGCAACAAGCAAATGCGGCATTTTATCGAGAGCTGCAGTTACGAAATGACCTTCAACATCTTTTCCAACGCCTGTAAGCATAGGATTAGGGTCATGCATAGCTTTTTGCGAGCGCAGAACATCTCCCAAATGCACAATTTCGCGGTCGACGTTTGGAATTTCAATACCAATAGCAGACTTTCCTGGAATTGGCGACAAAATACGCACATCCGTACTAGCTACAGCGTATGCAATATTTTTTTGCAAATTCGTAACTTTTTCAACTTTTACACCAGGACCAAGCTCAACCTCGTACTGCGTAACAGATGGTCCTCTAAGGAATCCAATAACGTGAGCGTCGACGTCAAATTGCTCAAAAGTAGAAGTTAGCGCACGAATAACGTTATCGTTTGCTGGAGTTCTCGCAGCATGAGGCTTGCCATGAGCTAAAAGATTCAAATCAGGGAGCTTGTAAGGTTCAGAGAAAGAATCAAAAGAAGGCTCATTATTATTGCCAGCACCATTTTCGCCGTCTGCAGCATTTTCATTATCTGAATCTTCCTGATCCCTGCGATATTGATCCATACGTTCAGCTGGAATACTTGACCATGGATCGCTTGCAGATAAAGAGGAATCACTCATAGGAGCTTTTGGCAATATTTCTTCAGGAACAGGCTTTGATGAAGATGAAACACTTCTAGGTGTAAGTTGACTCGAATTATTATCAGCATTTTCAAATTGGGAATTATTTGCAGCATTATTATCGGAAGAGCTGCTCACAGTTCTTGCTTTACGAGGTTCAACTCTTTCAAGATTATCTACACTATTACCGTGAGAAGCAGCATGCGAAAATGCATCATCGCCGGCGTATTCGTCAAGCAATTCCCCATTATTATTACTGTTTTTACGCTTAAAGAATGATTTAAACAGTTTCAACACAGAAGACATTTGAGAAGATCCGCTATTATTTTTCGACGACTCTTCATTGTGAGTTGGCACGCCATCTGCAAATTCCAAAGAATTGGTTTTGCTGTCAGAATTATCTTCTTCAGAGTTTCCTAAATCTTCAGAAGATTTTTTACTGTTATATTTAGCAAAAATAGTAGCAACACCTTGAGCTATATCAGTTACATGAAGGCGAGTAATCATTAATATCGAAAAAATAGCAGCTACTACAAAAATAATAATTGCAAAAATACGAGAAAGACCCCACGATAGCGGAGATCCAAGCACAAAACCTAACAACCCACCTGACTTCTGCACAGTTCCTAAATTAAATGCTTTTCCGCGAGGCGCAGAAGAAATATCAAGAATTGAGCAAACAGATAACAATAGAATAATAAATCCGCTAATAACACGAGGATTACCAGAGCCAACTCCACTGTTACGCATCAACCTAAAAGCGACAACGCTTAACCATACAGGCAGAACAACGCTCATAATTCCAAGCAAACTAGAAGACACAAAATGGAGACCTACTCCAATAAATCCACTAACTCTAAACCATTCTGATGCGCAGAATAAAATCGCAAGAACAAGCATAACGAAGCACAAACCGTCCCTGCGATATGCCTCATCGTATTCTCCAACACCAAAAAGCGAGCGCACTAACTTTCCTAAAGTTCTAGGCACAAACAGGAGAATTGTCTCCCATAATGGTTCACTAGGTGAAGCCTTACCAGCCATAAATACTCCTTCTGCACCATGTGCTATTTAGTACGCCATGTCATCATCAACATACATATGCGTAACCATACCAGTCTACTCCATAGACTGAGGTTATTTAAATGAAGCGATTGCCGCTTACTCTAATGCTAATATGATGCACATTCCTCAAGTATTTCATCAACTGATAAATCGTTGATATATCACTTCTTTCTTTCACAATAAGCAATCATGTATTTATTTTTCACAAATATGCATTCCTTGCGGCGCAATATTATTATTACGACGTTTTCGAACTATAGCAATAATCATTGTGGCAAGAACCACCGCGCAACTTATCAATGCTATAAGGAACATAGTCATCCAGAATGGCCACTGAAGATGATCTTCTGGAGCATGCGCTGGATCCGGCAGCACACGATACCCCGTCACTAGCAATCTATGCGAATTCACACCATACGGCGTACACGTAAGCAACGTCGCTAAATCGCGACCCTTTTCACGCTGCAACAAACTAATATCATGCGGGTCTACAACACTAATGCGAAACACCCTATAGCGCATTGTATAGCCCTGTACATCAATGTAGAAGTAGTCTCCACGCTTCATATCGATTAAACCGTCAAACATGGTTGCTGTAGGCAAACCAGTATGAGCTGTGATAACAGTATGCCTGTTTTTACCGCCCACTGGCAAATCTGTGCCATACAAGTGCCCTGCTCCGCGAGCTAGAACATCGCGCGAAGCACCATGATAAATCGGTAGTTTTACGCCTATTTTTGGGATTTTTATGATTCCCATAATTCCCATTGGTTCGTCTAGTTGTTTGATATATGACTTATAGTCTGCTGTTTTTTTGTAATTGTCACTACCATCATACGGATCGGCTGTAAAAATTTTTTTTCTGCGCGCATTGTATTTTCGCGCACTTTTTAGAATAGATTGTCGCACGCTAGCGGCTTGATTATAAGTTACTTTGTCGTAATCTATGGAAATTTGTTTAGACACGTGATTATTCCACAGTGTTGATGCCACTGGGTAAGTGAAGCATAGAATTGCAGCTAGCGCCAGAATGATTGGTTCAATAACGCATTTAAAAACAGATTTTTTGGGATTTGCAGAATCTGAGTCTGCAGACGATTCATTTGCAGAAGATTTGTTTTTAGTGGATTTAAGGATATGTAAGCCTGCGAATCGAACTAGCCTCTCTAAGCTATCGCGGCAAGCTTTTGCAAATTTAGTCAAACTCATAAATCCACTTCCAAAAAGTAAAACAGGGGGCTAAGCAAATACCGCCCAACCCCCTGAGTTTTTTATAATATATTTACGTTAGAAGAATACTAAGCGCGCTGCTTATCTTCTTCTTTGCGATTGTTACGAGTGTAAATAAACACGCTTGCAGCAATCAAAACAATGCCAGCAATAGCGAAAATAAACACGCCGTAAGCACCGGTCTTTGGAAGCTTGAACCAGTGGTCGATGTCATTGTTGCTCGTTGGAACATCCTTGAACGAGTAAATAAACGTTTGCGTATTATTATCATAGCCAGCAGCAGAGGTATAAGTCGTAGGAATAGTAACTTCTTCAACCTTTGGAGCCAAAACATAGTTGTCTGGAGCTTTAGTTTCCACAACGTAGAACTTTTGTCCAACCTTTGCTTTGAATCCAGCTGCTGTCAAACCAGTCTTATCAGCAGTTTCAGTATCAGCAAAGCCCTTAGAAGACTTGTTCTTGCACTTAGCATCAGTACGAGAAGCGTCAGCCGCGCATGCGTTTGCATCATCTGGCTTTGCAAACACAGCAAACTTAGCGCCCTTAATAGCTTTTCCGTCAGTACTGCTTATCTTCTTGATCTGGAATTTGACAAGAGTTACCTTAGAATCTGGATTTGGAGTTGGATTAACAGGCTTTGGCTTATCCTGGTCAGGAGTACCTTTCTTATATCCTGGCTGATAACCATACTTGTTTATAAGTTCGCCAGCTGGAGCATCTGCCTTAAGAGTGAACTTAAGCGCAACAGTTAACTTTGCATTTGGCGAAGTCTTAAGAGCAGTAGCAATTTCGCCAAGACCTGCATCTGTAAACGATACGGTAATACGCTGACGAGTATTATCATCAGGCGTTGCAGCAACCGCTACCTTATACTTATCCTCTTTACCGGTAGAATTCTTAATTTCCATAGTGCCAATCTTAACGCTTTTAACTACATCTTTACTAGAATCATAAGCAGACTTCAACGCGTCATCCCACACAGCAAAGCCCTGATAATCATCAGCCTTACGATCTTTAACAGGCGTACCACTAGTTGTAACTACAGAAGTTGAAATGGTATATGGCAAATCATCCTTTGTACCAACCATTCCTGTAGTATCAACAGTCTTCTTAATAGCATCCTTGGTATAAGCGTTCTTAGGATCAACCTTCACATCATAGGTGTATGTTGTCTTACCAGACTCATTGGTAATTTGTGGAATGGTCATAAAGAATGGCTGCGGAAGCTTTTCGTATCCATCCGGAACACTTGTTTCTTCAACCTTGTACAAGCCAATACCCAATTGATTAAACTTTGCAACACCAGCATCTGTAGTAAGCTGTTCAGTTCCCTTATCAAAGTTTAAACCAGCAGAAGAATCATTTGGATTAGCATTAAGAGTTGGAACCTTAGCAGCAACATCAAGCCACGTATCATATTTCGTTAAATCAAAGTTGGTTACTTTGTAAACCTTGAACTTTGCACCCTTAACAGGAGTTGTCTTCTTCTGATTACCTTTCTCATCGGTTTCATCCTTATACTTAGTGATAGTGATAGAACCAGTCAGCTTCTTACCAGCTTCAGACCAAGGTGCTGGCTTAGCAGCTTCAGCACTTGGACTATTAGCAAATGCTACGTTGTTGTTTGCCACCACAGCACCGGCAACGCACAGCGTGCCAGCCATTGCGAGCGAGGCGAATGCCGCCACGCATTGTTTAGTGAATTTGTTCATATTCATTCCTTTCATAAATGCTGTTTCCAGCAATTAAAAGTTTTGAAATTTTGATGTAAGTATGTAATTGTTTATCGGTTTTAACCGAATTTCGAATTATTCACGCAATTTGCTCATAAATGAGTAAATTTTTTAAGTTTAGGAATATTATGTTGCAATATCACGCTCCAAAATTCCATGAGATTTTGCATCAAAAACACGCACATTAAAAACATGCACCCAGTAGAAAAGCTTCATACGAGTCGCCACCTTCCAAGCAACTCGTGACCGCGCTTAGTTTGATCCATTACAAACACAGCAGCAATCAAACTAGACAACATCGCAGAAACAACGCACAAAGACGCATTCCAGCCGCATCCGCCGGTCTTTGGCAGCGCGAATGGTTTCACAACGTGAATCATGAAAGTCTTAAACTCGTAATCTTTACCCCTGGTGTACTGATCACCGTAAACTTCATTCAACAAATCATATTTAGCACCATGATGATTACTCATACCATCAAAAGATTTCTTAGCTTCTGGTTTCAAAGCCCAAGCAACGCACTGATAGTCACCAGTTTTTTCTGGAATACCATCGAGCGTAGCAGTAGTACGTTGAGCAGCATCGAACGGATTATTCGGATTATCCTTAGCGTTATAGCTATACAATTTATGCTGCGCGTTGCAATTAGAATTATTCTTACATTTCTCACGCTCGGAGTACGTATCAATATGACTCCATGTAATTGGATTACTTGCTTTCATACCCGCAAGTTTTGAAACAAAATCACGGTCATCATTTTCGCATAAAACTTCCAAGCCTATTTTCTTCTCAGTTTTATTACCACTATTCCACACGTCTTTTGTAGACCAAGCGTCAATAAACGGTCTATACATAAGACTCATGCCACTCATAATGGTAAGACCGCTACCACTTCCAAACTGACCATCAGTATCACTAATATCAGGCGCGTCAGGAGAATCTGACCTTAGCACTCGAAGCTTTATATCATCGCCTTCCATTGGATCCACTGTCACTTGCGCGTACACTGGATTTGGTTTACTTATGCCATCTCCATTACCAGCATCTTTATCCGTAGACTTTGAACCGTCCGGATAATGTACGATCACAGGAATTTTATACACGCCAGGCTTCTGCCACTTAAGCGGCTTAAAAGACATCACTCCATAGTGAGAACCATCACCCGTACCATGGTTTTTACCAGTCTTCCCACCATCGCTAGGCTTATTATCTTGACCATTATCGTAGAAAGACATTCCATAAGGATGATCCTTATCCTTCTTATACCAACCAGAATTATCTTTCTTATACTGGTTTTCATCAAACTCGAACCAAGTACCGTCTGGAAGCGCGCCTTCTTCTATATCATCCTGATGAGTAGCATTATTAGCGCCTTTCTTACTCGTAGGCACATCAGTAACATTCTTATAACCGTTAGTAAGGCTTGCATGATATTCACCAGCCTTCACTTTCAATGGCACGTAACTAGGATTATTCCTATGCGCGTAAGAAGCTTTAACACTAAACTTTAAAGTTTGATCATTCCAATCTTTACCCTTTGAATCCTTAGTCTCGCCCTTAGTACCATAATTAGCAAAGAGCATTTTCTTATAAACAACACTTCCGCCAGTATCATTGACAATTATGTCATCGAAATTCTTAAGACTAACAGCATTGTTAAAAGCAAACACGCGACACTCGTACTTACCGCTTTTCCTAGGCGTTCCAGTAATAATCGCGCGAGAACGAGCCATAGTATTCGTGTTGTACTCATCTTTAGTTAAATACGAGTACTTAAAATCATTAAGATTACAGTTTTTATTATTCCTGCACTTGTTTTCTTCGTCTTCCGTAGCGATTTTCCATTGATGAAAAGCTGTAAACTTTAATCCGTTAACCTCACCGACAGACCTGTTTTTCGCTTCATCCCATTTAAGAAGCGTATAATTATCCTTATTTTCTTCGTGGCAAATAGCACGGAATGTAATCGGAGACTTATTGTTAGCAGACCACGCGTCAGGTATAAGAAGCTTACTACCATCTATCTGCTTATCTTTATCAAGATTCGTGTAATGATCCGTATGATACGAACCATAAGTAATACGGTCGGAATAGTTACTACCGAAATCGTGCATACCTGCACCCTCAGCAATAGAAAAACCTAAATCGTTATTGCCTACAGTAAGTGGCGTTACTTTAACGTGAGCATAAACCTGCCCATTATCCGTACTACTTGAGCCATCAGGATAGTGAGCAATTACAGGAGTATCGTAATTATTAGGATCTTGAGGTTTGCTCGGAGTAAAAGTTACTTCACCAGTACTAGCATTAGTCATTTTTGACCAAGAAAGCACTGGTTTAGAATATTTATTACTCTTACCAAGCTCAAACCTAGTACCTTTCGGAAAATCGCCTTTAGTAATCCCCTCGTTTTTTGGAACCGACGTAATTGATTTTCCAGCTTGCACCTGTTTTTTATCATAATCTGGATACACAGGCTTATAAAAATGAGACATAGGCCAAACTTTGAATTTAGCGACAACCGTCTCTGAAAAAGGCTGAGGATGATTACAGTTGTAGTTACTTGGATTAGGATAAGTTACCTTAATCGGTATATAAACTGTATGATTCTTATGCGAGTCTGCCGGGTTAAAATACACTTTGCCTGTGGACTTGTCAATCCACGCATGACCTTGTTGCAAAGTCTCTGGCTTCGGACTATTAGGATCATCAAAAGTAACTTGAGCATTGGAACTCTTATTGTTATCAAAATAAGCGTTACCATCAATAGAATAAGTAAGATTCTTAGGAATATGATTGTACAGCTTACCTCTTTTACCGTCACTGCCATAATCAGGAACAAAACTACCCTTATTATCGAAGTAATCACCATCATTCTCATGCCAATGACCATCATCAGTATAAGCTCTTACGGAAGAAGCTTGACGAGGCTGTGAATCCTCCGACTCCTCAAAATGTAATCCACCAGGCTTAGTTGGATCGGTACTATTATCCCACTCCACGTTATCTGGTATGCCATCACCATCGTGATCATACGGACCATAAGTTGCATAATCACGCTCATGAGATTCAGCATTAGTAGACTGATATCCAGCAATAATAGGCATGTAACGAATATCAGTACCATCTGGCACATCTGCAGTAATAACCCAACGGTAGCAAGTCGTAGAATTAGCACTTTCAAACGAACGCAGCATTATACCAAAGTCGCCATTGTCATGCCACTTCTTTATTTCGCATAAACTGTAATTCTTAAATTTAGACGAAGGATCAGTATTATATCCACAGCCAAAATTACCATTGCCAACAGTATCTTCCCACTGACCATTAAAATCGTTACTACCATACGCATAATGCCAACGAGAAATTGTTCTAGACCAGCCCCAATACTTATCCCAAGTTTTCATTGTTTCTGGGATGCCTTTATCATTCTGACTTGTCCAGTCATTCCACTTTTTCTCGTAAACATTTCGCCTATCTCTTTTCACTCTAATAGTGTCTGTAATAAGCTGTTTCGGAAGATCTACGTAAAAAGTGACTCGTGCTGGAATACGCTGTCTAGGCTGAGGATTTAACTTCTCCTTAAAAGCATAGTTAAAATATATTTCATACTGCACATGAGTACCATTAGAATCCTTAGTAAGTGTTGGTGCAATATGCATATTTTCAATAGCATTACCAATACCATTACCATTAGCAGTAAAATATCCATAGCCACCATACGACCACATAACCTGCGCAGCGCTTGCAGGCTTAGCTGGCACAACGAGAACAGCAAGAATAGTCGCCACGGCAACAATCAACGCAAGAGCCGCGCGACGAATGTAATACAATTTAGAAGCGCTAGCAATAGAGCACCCTTTAGTGTACCTTTTAGATTTTTGTAAAGTTACAGAACCGTTAACATCATCAAGCGCATGATGACAATTCATAAAACTACAAGTTATACGTATAAGGTTAGAGAAACAGCCGTGAAGCCGTGACATTCTAACGCCTCGATTTCTTAAAAATCTAAAAGCTGCTCGAATACTCATGCCTGTTGGTTTTATGAATCAACAAGCATTGCCCGGGGTGCAGAACACTGCATTATCAGCAGCAAATGAGCGCGAAATATCACAAACCACCAAAGCAAACGTCGATACGAACGCAAGCAAGCACAATCATGCCCAAAATCAGCAGACTAATTCACGCCAAAAACTTAAACGCAAGATAATGTAGTGCACTACTGCTAAGCACATACGTTGTTATACCCCCCCCCATGAAAAATTTCAAGTAAAATTTGCAAATTTCTTAATATTCGTAAAAATTCCTAAATTCGGGGTTATATACGGGTTATAGGCAAAAATATTGCAATCCAAAAAACAAAAAACGGCAGATATTTACCTGCCGTTCAAGTGGGGTGGCTAACGCGGCTTGAACGCGCGACCTTCTGAACCACAATCAGATGCTCTACCGACTGAGCTATAGCCACCATGTGCGCGAAACGAATTGAATCACACAACAAAGGGATACTATACACGATTTCCTCGATTTATGCTAGCGCAACACACTTCGGCGCGTCGTAGTAACAACATCAATTATTCGACAATGGCAAATGCAACAATGGATGTATGAGTTTTTCTGAGCAAAATCAGCGCATATTTGGCGTAACTGAAAACAGTAACAACACAACCGCGCTTCTTCTTGGATCTGGCGAGCTTGGCAAGGAAATTGCGATTGAGCTTATGCGACTAGGCGTGCGAGTATGCGCTGCCGATAGCTACAAAAACGCTCCAGCAATGCAAATAGCTCACGAATACCACGTGCTAGATATGTCGAATCCACAAGAATTGCAAGAACTTATTTCAAATGTGAATCCTGACATTATTATTCCAGAAGTTGAAGCTATTGCTACTGAAGTTTTGAAAGATGCTGCTAAAAAGAATATTCAAGTCGTTCCTAGCTCAGATATTGCCGCGATTGCAATGGATCGCGAGCGCTTGCGTAGAATTGCGCACGAAGATTTAGGACTGCCTACTACACCGTATTGTTTCGCTTCATCTTATGAAGAGTTAGAGGATGGAGCTAAAAAAGTTGGATATCCTTGTGTAGTTAAGCCTGTTATGAGCTCTTCTGGTCACGGTCAGTCAATAGTTCGTAGTTCTGAAAATTTGCTTGCAGCTTGGAATGAAGCTCAGCATGGCAGGCGTGCAGCAGCTGGTCATGAGAATGAGTGTTCACGCGTTATTGTTGAAGCTTTAGCTCCGCTTGATTATGAGCTTACAGTACTTACAATAAGCTCTTGCGCAGGAATTACTACTTGTGAGCCGATCGCTCAGCGTCAGCAAGACGGAGACTATAGAGAATCTTGGCAGCCTGCAAATATTCCTGAATCGATCCGCACTAATGCGAAAGATATTGCAAAGCGCGCTGTAGAAGGTTTGACTGATATTGCGCAAGAAGCTGGCGAAGCAGGTTGGGGCGTTTATGGAGTCGAATTATTCGTGCTTACTGATGGCTCTTTGCTTTTTAATGAATTGTCACCTCGCCCACACGATACTGGCATGGTAACTATGATTTCGCAGCATTACAGTGAATTTGCATTGCATGCATTGGCTATTTTGGGAGTTCCAGTTACAGCTAACTATACTGAGCTTTCTTTGAAAAATAATGAAGTTGCAGCAAGTCACGCCATTGTTATTAAGGCGGAAGGATCTGTTGGTTTTACGAATATTGCTCAAGCTTTGCAATCTGGCGAAAATTATCGATGCAACTTGCGTATTTTTGCTAAGCCTTCTGTACATGGTCACAGACGCATGGCAGTTTCTTTAGCTACTGGATTAACGCAAGAAGAAGCTAGAGAAAATGCGACACGCGTCGCCATTTCGCTAAAAACTACACAAACAAATGCTTAGATACATTGAAAATTAAGGCATAGGAGTTAAAAAAGATAATAATTTACAGTATGCACGAAGGGAAATTTTGTAGGTAACAATTGTTACGCTAATCGTGCTGGCAAAGGTCAGGTAAACCTACAAATATTGTTGGTTTGCGCCTACAACTGTGAATGCACATAAGAGAGGGCATATCATGGAAAAACTTGAGAAGTTGTACGAAGGCAAAGCCAAAAAACTGTATGCTACCGATGACACCAATGTGCTATGGGTTGAATACATGAACCAGGCAACAGCTGGTAACGGTCTGAAGAAAGCTCAGATTGCAGGTAAAGGCAGTTTAAATAACCGGATTACTTCGTTACTATTCCATTTACTTGAGGCGCGCGGCGTAAAAAGCCACTTCCTCGGACGAATTTCCGATACTGAACAACTTGTAAAGCGTATGCGCATGTTCCCACTGGAAATTATTATGCGAAATACTGCTGCAGGTTCTTTTGCAAAACGTTATAACGTTAAAGAAGGAACACCTTTAAAGAAGCCATTGTTGGAGTTCTGCGTAAAGTCCGACGAGCTTGGTGATCCATTTATTAATCCTGAAGGCGTTGTGGCTCTTGGATTAGCAACAGATGAAGAAATAGCAGAAGTCACTCGTCAAGCTCATGCTGTTAACAATGCTTTGTTGGATATTTTCTCAAAGATTGATGTTCAGCTTGTCGACTTCAAGATTGAAGAGGGCGTGGACGCCGAAGGAAATATTCTTCTCGCTGATGAAATAACTCCTGATACTTGCAGACTTTGGGATAAGCGCAATGCTGGTACGAACGGAGTAAGTCATTTGGACAAGGACTTGTTCAGGCGCGATTTAGGCGACATCATTCCTGCTTATGAAGAAATTCACGATAGGCTTGCATCTTTAGCTCAAAGCGAAGGTTTGGATGTTTCTGTGCGCAAACCTGACGATTGCGTAGAACGATAATGATTGTTGTGGCTCGTACCTTTAAGGGTGCGAGCCACATGCATTCTTAATGTGATTTTGAATAATTTAATATTTATAATTTAAAACCAATACAACAATAAACACTGCATTCATACCGCACATTCAACAAGGTAGGTTTCTCGTGGTATTTCGCGTATATGTGGAAAAACGCACTGGTTTTGACGTTCAAGCGCAACAGCTTTTACATGAGCTTAGGGAGATTCTTGGCATAAGCGCGATTACTTCCGCAAGAATTATTAACCGTTATGACGTTGAAGGTATCAGCAAAGATTTATTCGACAATGCTGTGCAAACAGTATTAAGCGAACCTCCAGTTGATAATACTTACGATTACTTGCCTATTGAAACCGACGAGCACGTATTTGCTGTAGAATTTTTGCCTGGTCAATTCGATCAGCGTGCGCAATCTGCTAGCGAATGCATTCAACTTATTAGTCAAGGCGAGCGCCCAACAGTGCGCACTGCTAGAGTAATCGCTTTAAAAGGCGATCTTGACGAAAAAGCACTAAACGATATTAAACACTACGTTATTAATCCTGTTGAAGCGCGAGAAGCTTCACTTGATGAGGTAAAAAGTTTACAGCGAGAAGCAGTTGTGCCATCCGATGTAGAAGTGATTAGCTCATTTAACGACTTAGACGAAGCTGGATTACAAGACTTTATTAATACTCGCGGTTTGGCAATGGATTTGGCTGACGCAAAGTTCTGCCAGAAGTATTTCCGTGAAGAACATAGAAATCCTACTATTACAGAAATTCGCGTTATTGATACGTACTGGTCCGACCACTGCCGTCACACGACTTTTGGCACAGAGCTTACAGATATTTCTATTGACGATAACACTGTTCAAGAAGCATTTAGCCGTTATCTTGATTTGCGAAAAGAACTAAATCGCGAAAATAAGCCTGTTTGCCTTATGGATATGGCAACTATTGGCGCAAAATACTTAAAGCATACTGGCGAGCTTAAAAATTTGGACGAGTCAGAAGAAATCAACGCTTGCACAGTAAAAGTTAAAGTGGACGTAAACGGTCACGACGAAGATTGGCTATTCCTGTTTAAAAACGAAACACATAATCATCCTACAGAGATTGAGCCTTTCGGTGGAGCTGCAACGTGCATTGGCGGCTGCATCCGCGATCCTCTTTCTGGACGCTCTTACGTGTATCAAGCAATGCGCGTAACTGGTGCTGCAGATCCACGCACGCCTATTAGCGAGACTTTAAACGGTAAGCTTCCACAGCGAAAAATCGTAACTTCTGCCGCCGCAGGATACTCTTCTTACGGAAATCAAATTGGTTTAGCTACTGGCGAAGTGCATGAACTTTATCATCCGGGTTATGTTGCAAAACGTATGGAGGTTGGTGCGGTTGTTGCCGCTACCCCAGCCGACCATGTGCGCAGAGAAACTCCAGCTCCTGGCGATGTGATTATTCTTCTTGGTGGACGCACTGGCAGAGATGGCATTGGTGGTGCTACCGGCGCTTCTAAAGCTCAAGATGTTGAAAGTATTGAAGAGTGCGGAGCTGAAGTTCAAAAAGGTAATGCTCCTATTGAGCGAAAACTCCAACGACTTTTCCGACGCAAGGATGCTTGCCAACTTATTAAGCGTTGCAACGATTTTGGCGCTGGCGGCGTTTCTGTCGCAACTGGCGAAATTGCCGACGGCTTAACTATTAATCTCGACAAAGTTTCTAAAAAGTATGAAGGTCTCGATGGCACTGAGCTTGCTATTTCTGAATCTCAAGAGCGCATGGCTGTCGACGTTGCGTCAAGTGATGCTGAAGAATTTTTGAAGTATGCTCGTGAAGAAAATCTTGAAGCAGAAATAATAGCGACTGTTACTGAAGAAGCGCGAATGCGAATGACTTGGCGTGGAAAAACCATTGTTGACTTAAGCAGAGCATTCTTAGCTTCTAATGGCGCTCCAAAACAGCAGATACTGCATATTGAAAGTGGAGAATCTTACGAAACTCCATGGCAGAATCAGTCAAATTTGCCGTTAGAAAAGCGCATGCATAACTTAGTTTCGGATATTAATATTGCTTCAAATAAAGGCTTATCTGAACGATTTGATTCTACTATTGGCGCTGCTACTGTGCTTATGCCTTTTGGCGGTCGCCGTCAGCTTACTCCTGCTCAAGCTATGGTTGCTAAATTCCCAGTATTTGGCGAAACAAACACAGCTTCCGCAATGGCTTGGGGCTTTAATCCGTATTTAATGGAAAAAAACCAATTCACTGGTGCCTATGTTGCTGTTGTTGAATCATTGGCAAAGCTAGCAGCTAGCGGTTTCACGCGCGAACGTGCTTACTTGAGTTTGCAAGAATATTTTGGCAAGCCTCACGATATTCCAGAGCGTTGGGGAAAGCCAGCTGCAGCAGTTCTTGGTGCTTTAAGTGCACAGCTTGATTTTGGAGTTGGTGCTATTGGCGGCAAAGATTCTATGAGCGGCAGTTTTGAGAATCTGGATGTGCCACCAACTTTGATTTCGTTTGCTGTTTCTACCGGAGACGCACGTTTAACTGTTTCACCTGAATTTAAGGGTGTAAATCATAAAGTTATACGTATTGCTCCAAAGTATAAATCCGACGGAATCACTCCAGAAAAAGAAAGCTTCCTGAAAGCACTAGAAATTGTAGAAAATATTACGAAAAACAAGCAAGCTCTTGCTATATCTACTCCTGGCTACGGTGCTAGCGCAGAAAGCTTATTCAAAATGACGCTTGGAAATCATATTGGTCTTAAATTATTCAACAATTTAAGCGACGATGATTTATTTAAGCCAGCATATGGAAGCTTCTACGTTGAACTCAAGGAAGACGCTGAAGTTCCATCTTTAGCTAATACAAGCTTGGTTGACGTTGAGATTGTTGGCGAAACAACTGAAAATTACGCAATTACTTCATCAAATAGCGAAGAAATTGATTTAAGTGATTTGCAAAAGGTTTGGGAAAGCGAACTTTCCTCAATCTTCCCGTACAAAAAGCCTGGCGAGATTGTAGAAACTATTAATAACAAAACTAATGTTTCTACTACAAATCACATGCACATAGGAAAACTAAAGCCGCTTTCGCATCCTCGCGTTATTATCCCGGTTTTCCCTGGAAATAATTGCGAATACGATACGCAAGCTGCTTTTGAAAAAGCTGGAGCAGACGCTCATACGCTTATTATTAATAATTTAAGCGCAAAAGATATTGCACAATCAGCTGAGAAATTGGTTGAAGAGATTAAAAAGAGTCAAATTGTAATGATTCCGGGAGGCTTCTCCGGAGGCGATGAGCCGGACGGTTCTGCGAAATTCATTACAGCATTCTTTAGGAATCCAGCAGTAACAGACGCAGTTCGTGACTTGCTTAATAATCGTGACGGTTTAATGCTTGGAATTTGCAATGGCTTCCAAGCGCTTATTAAGCTGGGCTTGGTTCCTTTTGGAGATATTGTTCCTATGGATTCTAACTGCCCAACTCTTACCTACAACACTATTGGCAGACACCAAAGTAGGATTGTTCGCACTAGAGTTGCTTCAAATCTTTCACCATGGTTAGCAAATACGCAAGTTGGAGACATGCATACTGTTGCAATTTCTCACGGAGAAGGTCGCTTTATTGCTACTAACGAAGTTATGGAAAAGCTTATTAAAAATGGTCAAATAGCTACACAATATGTTGACAGCAATGGCGTACCAAGTATGAGCTTAAACGTAAATCCTAATGGCTCAATGATGTCAGTAGAAGGTATTACAAGCCCAGACGGTCGAGTTTTTGGAAAAATGGGACATTGCGAGCGCGCAGGTCGTGACTTGTATGTCAATATTCCTGATTTCCATGAGCAACCATTGTTTGAAGCTGGCGTTGAATATTTCACTGCATAAGCTTTAGTTTACAGTTGCAAAACTTGTATCAAAATAACTACAAATTCGACGATTACAATCATCGATTATTAGGGGGTATGAATGTCTGCAGAACTTGAAGATATTCACGAAGAATGCGGCGTATTTGGTGTGTGGGGTCATCAAGATGCAGCTAGGCTGACATATTTTGGACTTCATGCGCTACAGCATCGAGGACAAGAAGGTGCCGGCATTGTATCTAACGACAATGGCAAACTGCATGGGTATCGCGGATTGGGATTGCTAACTCAAGTATTTAGCAATGAACAAGTTATGGATCGTCTTACTGGAAACCGGGCTATCGGTCACGTGCGATATGCTACTGCAGGTTCTGGAAGCGTTGATAACATTCAGCCTTTCCTATTCCGTTTCCACGATGGAGACGTAGCTCTTGCTCATAACGGAAATTTGACAAATTGCACTAGCCTACGTAATTCCTTAGAAGATAAAGGCTCAATATTCCACTCAAATTCTGATACTGAAATATTGATGCATTTGATTCGCCACTCTAGTAAAGCAACTTTTATGGATCGCCTGAAAGAAGCTTTACAAACTGTTCATGGCGGTTTCGCTTACTTATTGCTTACTCAAGACGCATTAATTGGAGCAACTGATCCAAATGGTTTCCGCCCTCTTTCGCTTGGTCGTATGAAGAACGGCGCATACGTGCTCGCTTCTGAAACTTGTGCGCTTGATATTGTGCGAGCAGAGTTTATTCGCGATATTGAGCCTGGCGAAATCATTGTTATTAATGACGATGGCTACACTATTGAGCAATATACGAAGCATGTACAGCATGCAGTATGCTCAATGGAATTTATTTATTTCGCTCGCCCAGATTCTAATATTTACGGTATTAATGTTCATTCTGTGCGAAAGCGTATGGGTGCGCGTTTGGCTAAAGAATCTCCTGTTGAAGCAGATATGGTTATTGGAGTACCTAATTCTTCACTTTCTGCTGCTGCAGGATACGCTGAAACAAGCGGAATTCCAAACGAAATGGGATTGATTAAAAACCAATATGTTGCACGCACTTTTATTCAACCGACGCAAGAATTACGCGAACAAGGCGTTCGTATGAAACTTTCTGCTGTTCGTGGTGTGGTTGCAGGAAAACGCGTTATTGTTATTGACGATTCGATTGTTCGCGGAACTACTTCTAAGCGCATTGTGCAATTGCTTCGAGAAGCTGGCGCTAAAGAAGTGCATATGCGTATTTCTTCCCCTCCGCTTAAATATCCTTGCTTCTACGGTATCGATATTCAAACTACGAAGGAACTTATTGCAGCAAAGCATTCAGTTGAAGAAATTCGCGAATATATCGATGCTGATTCCTTAGCATTTTTGTCTTTAGATGGATTAGTCGAGTCGATTGGATTAAAAAAGCCTGCTCCTTATGGCGGTTTGTGCGTTGCTTACTTTAATGGCGACTACCCTACTGCACTAGACGATTACGGCGAAGAATTCTTGGCTTCACTTACTCCTGAAGAACGCGAACATTTGCAAGAAGTAAGGAAACATAGTAAATATTCGCACGAAAATCTTATATAACTTAATAATTTAATTGTTCATTGCAATTTATAAATAAAACTTAAGAAAATACTTATAACAGTGTTACGAAAGGAACCGATATGCCACATGCATATGAAGAAGCTGGCGTAAGCGTAGAAGCAGGATACGAAGTAGTACGTCGTATTAAATCTCATGTAAATCGCACAAAGCGCCCAGGCGTTGTAGGTGGCATTGGCGGATTTGGCGGCTTATTTGATTTGGCGTCTCTTGGTTACAAAGAGCCAGTGCTGATTTCTGGCACGGATGGCGTTGGAACCAAGCTTGTGATTGCAAAAATGATGAATAAGCATAACACTATTGGCATTGATTGCGTTGCAATGTGCGTAAACGATATTGCAGCTCAAGGTGCCGAGCCGCTTTTCTTCCTCGATTACATTGCGTGCGGAAAAAACAATCCTGAAATACTTGAGCAGGTAGTTTCAGGCGTTGCAGATGGTTGCGTGCAATCAGAAGCAGGTTTAATTGGCGGCGAAACTGCTGAAATGCCTGGAATGTATGACGAAGACGAGTATGATCTTGCAGGTTTTGCAGTAGGCGTTGCAGAACGTTCAAATATTGTTGACGGCTCCACTATTACTGCCGGCGACGTGCTTATAGGACTTCCTTCTTCAGGAGTTCATTCAAACGGATTCTCTCTTGTTCGCAAAGCTTTGTTTGAAGAAGCAGGTTTTAGCGTCGACACCAAGCTAGATGAGCTTAATGGCAAAACACTTGGAGAAGTTCTTCTTGAACCTACTCGAATCTACGTAAAAGCTTTAAAGCCACTTTTTGCTGAGCATCTTATTAAGGGAGTTGCTCATATTACAGGCGGCGGATTTATTGAAAATGTTCCGCGCATGTACGCAGATGATTTAGCTGCAAAAATTGACACTACTAGCTGGAGCGTTCCACCTATTTTTGGCGTTCTTGAAAAAGCTGGAAAAGTTGCTCACGCTGAAATGTTCAACGTTTTTAATATGGGTATTGGCATGATTTTGGCAGTTGACGAAAACAAAGCAAACGAGGCAATGCGAATACTAAAAGAGCATAACGAAACCGCTTATATTATTGGCAAAATGGCTAAGCGCGAAAACGCTGCAGTTGAGTTGTTGTAAACCGCAAAATATAAAGCTGCAAAACAGTAGACAGCGAAATCTTAAAGCAATAAAGGATTAAAAATGAAAGTTTTAGTAGTTGGTTCTGGCGCTCGCGAACACGCTATTGCACACGCGCTACTTAAAGGAGAAAGCGTTGAAGAAGTAACTGTTGCTCCTGGAAATCCTGGTATTGCAGCAGATGGCATTCAAACTGCAAACATAAGTCAATCAGATCATGACGCTCTTATTAAGTTCGTTAAAGACAATAACTACGATTTTGCGTTCATTGGTCCTGAAGTTCCGCTTATGAATGGCATTGTTGACGATTTTGAAGCGCATGGAATTGCCGCTTTTGGTCCAAACAAAGCCGCAGCTCAAATTGAAGGCTCTAAAGATTTCGCAAAAAAGCTTATGGCTCGTCACAACGTTCCAACCGCCTCCTACAAAACATTTGACGCTTTGGAGACAGCACGCGCATACGTTCTTGAGCATGGTGCTCCAATTGTTATTAAAGCGGACGGTTTGGCTGCTGGAAAAGGCGTTACTGTTGCTATGGATGAGCAAACAGCAGTTGATGCTTTGGAGGATATTTTCGTCGATCATCGTTTTGGTCAAGCTGGAGCAAAAGTCGTTATTGAAGAATTTTTGCAAGGCCAAGAGTTTTCACTTATGAGTTTTGTAAGCGGAACTGATTTTTGGGTTATGCCTATTTCTCAAGATCACAAGCGCGCTTACGACGGAGACAAAGGACCAAATACTGGCGGCATGGGAGCTTATAGCCCTGTTCCACAAATTAGCGACGAAACAGTTCAGCGTGCTATCGACGAGATTGTGCGCCCAACTGTTGAAGGACTAGCTAAAGAGGGTACGCCTTTTACCGGCGTGCTTTATGCTGGCTTAATTGATACAGCAACAGGTCCTAAAGTTATTGAGTTTAATGCTCGTTTTGGAGACCCAGAAACAGAAGTTGTACTTCCTCGCCTTACTTCAGATTTTGGTGAAGCTATATGGAATATTTTGCAGCATAAAAATCCGACTTTTACTTGGAAAAATAGCGGTGTTACGCTCGGCGTGATCATTGCTAGCGAAGGCTACCCTGGCACTTTAGTTACTGAAACTCCTCTTCCTCAAATTCCTGTTGACGAAAATCAAGGTCAGCACGTGTATTATGCAGGAGTAAAAAGCGATGAAGAAAGCGGCAAACTTCTTACTTCTTCAGGCAGAGTAGCTCTTGTACAAGTGCATGGAGACGACGTAAAAGACGCTCAAAACAACGTCTACAGCATATTAGATAAGCTTAATCTTCCGCACATGTTCTTTAGGCATGATATCGCAGAAAAAGCTTTAAAATAGTTTGTTAATTAAATATAGTTTTCATTAACAAACTGCAAATCAATAAGCCCCTCGCTATTTGAAAAATAATATTTATCAAATACAAACGAGGGGCATTTTAATTATCAAACTAACTTTTAGCGCGGTAATTTCATAAAATCAGTATTACGCAAATAATGCTTTCCAGCAGTAATATCGTATTGTATTAAGCGATAGTCGTGAAGAAGTTGACGTGACTTCTTATCCATCTTAGACAAAATCATCGGATTACCATCGTTATCCAAATAAATTGATTGTCCTTCAGGAATTCTATCCCAGCCTTGAATAGTATTTACAACAGGAGGCTCCATAGCACTCACATGCTCATGTAAACGAGTTAAGAAAGCAAGATACGGAGAAACTTTAGCGTTCATATGTAAAGCAGCCTGAGAAATAAAGAAGTTAGGCGAAGAATACTTATTAGTACGATCTACATCTTTACTTGTATTAGAATGCTCTACATTTTTGTTTGAAGATTTTTTCTCACTACGCTCTTTACGCTCCAAAGCAACTTTATTTGACCAAATAAAATAATCAGTCAAATGCAAAGACAATGAATTCTTTTCATCCGAACTTGCAGTACCGTAAATTCCTGGCAAATGGTCACCATAAAACATAACAGTAATAGGCTTATTCAGTTTATCCAAACTCTTCAAAAACGCTTGCGTTGCTTCATCAGTGTGCTGCACACCCTTAGCATACGTTTCAATAGAAGTTTTTTCATCATCACCAAGATCAGCGGCACTATCTTTAGAAGACGCTTCGAATTCATTATTCGCATACCAATCCCTATAAGGCATGTGGTTTTGCATAGTAACAATTTGTACGAACCTAGGTTGCTTATGTTCTTTAATCTTTTCTAACGCACTCTTATATGCTGATGCGTCAGAAACATACGGCGATTTATCTAGCACATCACGGTGAGCAATAACATCAGGTCCTTGCAATGCATAGAACTTACTAAATCCAAACTTTTTGTAATTAGTAGCGCGCAAATACATGCTCGGCTCATACGGGTGGAAAGCTATAGATTTAATAGAATTACGAGAATCATCCCAATATTGATTAATAGTTGGAGACCATTGAGCATTAGGAACCAACTGCTGATACGGACTCGTCATTGAAGGATCAAAATTAGCCATGCTCAAACCAGTTAAAGACATGTACTCTAGGTTTGCAGTACCGCCACCGTAACCAGAAGAAAGCATCAAACCACTATCCGTATGCTTCTTCAAATTGCTAATAAATGGTATTGGATTCTTGTTCAACCTCAAACCAGGAACACGAGTAGGATCAGAGAACGATTCAGACAAAATAAGAATAAAAGTATTATCGTTCATATTTGTTGTACGAGAACGATTTATACGTTTAGCTTCATCGTTATAACGCTTGTATACAGCCTTCATAGTTTCTTCACTGTAATCAGCCGGCCTATCCATAATTTTAGGATTTACATTACGCAAAAATGCCACAATAGCACCATTGCGTTGAGCGTCATAAACAGAATCCCACATAGCAGGACTGTCACCAAGCATTTTAGAAAAAACGTTAGCCGAAGAGTCAACTGTGCCAACGCCGCCAATATACCAGCTTAAATTCCCTATTAAAATCAACGCAATTGCAACACGAATACCAGCAGAATAACGCCAATCTTTAAATCGCACAATCTTTCCATGATTTGTATCAAATATGTGTAAGCAAACAGTTGTAACTAAAAGCAAAATAAAAACGCCTAAAGCAACACCAATGACCATAGGGGCATTATCTGGCAAAAATGAAGCGACATTACCAGTGTTACTTTTTAAAAAGTTTAAGTCCGCAGGAAGAATAGTTTCATAACGAACATTTACTTTCATATATTCAATAACAGCAATAAGCAATGAAACACTTAGAATTATCGCACTTGATATCCAAAATCGGTTACTAATCAAAAGAATTAAACCGTATATCATCGCAACAACGAGCGCACTAAGAACAATAACAAAATTAAGTTCTCTCCAAGTTTTAGTTATTAATCCCCAACGTCCACCAGACATTGCAGAAGTCATCTCAACTCTTCCAGCGCGCTGCACACCCATTTGCACAATAATTACCGACATGCCGTCAATAACAAAGAAAAGAAATGCATACAGCCAATACGGAACTTTCAAGCGCAAAAATGACTTCATACTATCCTCAATAAATCACACACGTACTAATTATTACTAATAATGTGCAAGTTTACTTATTGCTATCGTCATAACTTTTTAACAATGCATTGAAACAAGAAAAATAGCGATTTTAATACTTAGGACTGATTACAATATATGTTTCGATATTTATTATTTAAATAGAATAAATAATAAAAATAAAACAAATATTGAGGAAAATTTCAGATACTAGCATTACATTACTAGGTTGGGCAATTACTGTGCGTATATGTCGCTTAGATTGGTAACTGGTACGCAAATTAGACTAGAAAGTATAGGAGTCAAACATGCTGCAATTGGCAAAAGTGAGTCTTTTGCAAGGATGGCTACCAATAAGCCTTTTTAGCGTAAATGGTATTTCTTTAGTCTTGTTGCTTTTTATGAAAACAAAACGCGGCAAGAAAATGTTCCACTTACTAATACAGCTTGCAATAGGTGTCATAACATTTTTTGTCGGTGGAATAATTGCTTGGCTTATTTCTGACGTGTTTCTTGTATTCGGAGTAAGTCTTGGATGGCTCGTTATTTTTTCTATTGCATGCGGCTTCGGGCTTATAGGTTTTGCAGCAACAGCACTTGTTTTCTTACACAAATGGAGGAAACTAGTTGCAGTAATAGCTATTATCTTGACGTTAGCAAGCACAGCTCTTCATGTAGACATGATTTATGGGGAATACACGACAATAGGTTCAATATTTGGAATGGGCGGTTTTCCAAAACTAGAAGTTAATAAGCAAAAATCCGCATCCTCTAGTATTAAGCAGTGGAGAGAGTTAGCAGCCCAACAAAAACTGCCAAAACTTCCTAAAAAAGGTATTGTTCGTTCAGTTTATATCCCTAACACTGCTTCACATTTCAATGCTAGAATAGCGAACGTATACTTGCCACCTGCTGCACTTGTTAAAAAACCACCAAAACTGCCAGTTATGGTCATGTTCGCAGGACAACCTGGTAGCCCTAATCACTTTTTTGCAGCAAGCGATATTGCAAATACTTTAGACAATTACGCGAAAGATCACTACGGTCTTGCACCTATTGTTGTAGCCCCTGACCAAAATGGTGAATCTTCGCATAATTCTCTGTGTGCGGATACACATGTGTTCGGCAAAGCAGAAACATATTTAATTAATGATGTTCCTAAATGGATACGCAAACATTTGCCAGTAAGCAAAGATCCTAAAATGTGGCTTATGGGCGGCTTCTCGCAAGGAGGCACTTGCTCAACGCAACTAGTTCCATCCCACCCTGATATATTTGGAAACATTTTTTCTGCCGGAGGGGAACTAGAACCAACGTATAAGAATCGCCAAGAAACAATTAATCATTATTTCAATGGAAACACATCAGAATATGAACGACACGTACCTAGTGTGATAATGCGTAAAAATGCTCCTTTGAAACAAAATTATTACGCTATTGCAGGCTCATGGGATACTAAATCTCAAGCGAATCAGGCAACCATTGCACTAAGCGCACATCGCGCTGGAATGAACGTTATAACCATGCTTTCTCAAGGCAATGGTCATGATTGGCACACAGTAAAAGCTGGATTAAAAATAGCAATTGATCAATTCTGCAAAAAAACAGGTATTTCAAGCACTGCGCCAAAACTTAATACCTACCCAAATGTACAAATTCTTGTCAACCAGCAAGTGAATCGAGACTAATATGATGCTGTCTTTCTTTCATAAACGCTGTAAGAAAAATGATTCTGATTCTAAACATTCAGCAATTCGACATACAAAAATATTGATGCACGATTTCATAGCTTGGATGCAACATAAAGTTTTTGCATTAACACTTACGTGCATTTTTATTGTTATAAATTGCATACATTGGGTTGTATTAACGCTTATGCATTTTTATACTTATGGCACAAGCGCTACTCTTGCACAATTGTTTATGCGGCATCATCGCTCAAAAGGTCCAAGCCTATTCTTCGGGCACGGAAACGTCACAGAGCTGCTGATAAAAGTATGTCATTCGCTTATTTTCGTAAATAATATGCCATCTCTTATGGTTAATTGTTTACTTGTTGCCGTACTTATTGGCGTTGCAGAAACTCGTATAAGTAGACTCAATATTATTTATATTGCAATATTTAGCACACTTGTTGGCATAATTGTAGGATTAACAATCATAGGTAATCTTTCAATCATTATTCGAAACATGCATTGGATTACCAAGATTCCTATTCGACTATCTCCATTCACACTGTTTATTGGCGCTTTTATGGCTTCTGCATCTTACGAATCTATTTTGTGGCGCAGAAGAACTTTAGTAATTGGATACGCTACTACTTCAGCAATGCTTCTTTATAGTGGAAATCCTGGCGATTATTGCACTATTATTGCAGCCCTTACAGGGCACATCATCGGCAATATTATGAGCAAAACAAAAGGCGTTAAACGAAGTGTAAACTGGTGGGAAGGTACAGATTACGAAATTCGCAGGCTTTTTGCAGTAGCTCAGAGCATTATTGCATTAGGTCCAGTGTTGGCATTATCTTCGCGCTCTCACGCAGGAATTCTTACTACTCTTGGTTTGTTTATGTCACCGCAACTAGGCTCTAAAACATGGCTTACGCGATGCATGACAAATTACAGTACAAATAATTGTTTTCTTCATTCAGGTCTACATCACGCTGCAATTGGCGGATTATGGATTCGCATTCTATTACCAAGCATCACACTGATGATTATTGCGTGGGGAATGTTACGAGGGCGTAGACTAGCTGCATTAACTTCTATATTTATAAACGCACTAACTGTGCTATATGCAGGAATGTATTTCACTGTTTTGCCTTTAATTGCCACAAAACAAAATATTTTGGAACATCAACATAATGCTGTTGCTGTTGCTTTTATGCTTACAGCTCTCCCACCATTATTGCTTACTATTTTGTTGATAATTAATTTAAAGCATTTTTCTGTTCATACGAGCAAACTACAGGCACGTTTGGGACTAATAGCGATTTTTATAGCATTGTACATAACTGGCGCTGGATATGTTGCTTTTGGTCTTATGATACCTGAAGAATTTACTCCATCTGCTGATGTTTACCACTTATTGCGAGATTTACCAGGGCGCTGGATGCCTATGGGATTTGGAAACAGATCTAACGCAATGCTTCGCACTGAAACACCTCTATCTTCTTTACTAGCACAAAGCGTGGGCGTGATATTCTGGGCAATATTGTTTATTGTCTGCTTTACGTGGTTCCGCAGCAGCATCTCTACAAGCGAAAACGATAGAAAAAAAGCAAGCTCATTAGTAGAACTTGGCGGAAACACAATGAGCTTTATGACGACTTGGGCAAATAACCATTATTGGTTCTCTCAAAGCGGGCAATCTGCAATCGCCTATAGACTAAATTACGGTATTGCACTCACTCTTACAGAGCCTTTTGGAGATGAAAAAGAATATTCGCAAGATATTCGAGGATTTATTAAATTATGCGAACAAAATTCGTGGTCTCCAGCATTCTATGCTGTGCACGATAAAACGCGTCAAGAACTAGAAAAACTTGGATTTACTTCTATTAAAGTCGGAACAGACATGCTAGTAGACCCTAATGCTTGGCAGACGCGAGGGAAAAAATGGCAAGATATTCGTACAGCTATAAACAAAGCAAAACGAGATGGAATTGCCGACGTACTTACAACTTATAACGAAGCCTCTTGGGACATACAGCAACAGATTGTAGAAATTTCAGAAGAATGGGCAGAGTTAAAAGCTCTTCCAGAAATGAAATTTACTCTCGGTGGACTTGACGAACTTCAGGATAGCCGCGTCAAAATTTTATACGCTATTAATGAAGACGGCAGGGTACTTGGAGTAACTAGCTGGATGCCAACGTATAGGAATAATAGAATCATCGGTTGGACACTCGATTTTATGCGTCACCGCACAGATAGTCCTAATGGGATTATGGAATTATTAATTGCTAGAATGGCAGAACGTTTAAGAGATGAAGGATTAGAAAACCCAGACTGTTCTGTAGAATTTATGAGCCTTTCTGCAGCACCTCTAGCTGGCATAAACGAAGACACATTGAACGAAAATGGTCAAAAATCTTCTAACGTTATTAATCATGCGCTAGAAATGATGTCTGACATTTTGGAACCAGCTTATGGGTTCAAATCGCTATATTTCTTCAAGAAAAAATTCCAACCATCCGCAAGTTCCGTATATGTCTGCTACATGGATTCTGCAAAATTAGCTCAGATTTCACTAGCTGTAACTCACGCCTATTTACCGGAAGCTAATCCTAAACAAATACTAGAAATGGTAAAATCGTTGCGTCCAAAAAGTAGCGAAGCGAACAAATAATTTGTTAAGTTTTAGATAAACTTCGGCGAGTTCTCCCTAGTGTTGCGTAAAGTAACAAGTGCACGTCAGGGAGGTTCATCGTGTCAGAAGTAAAGCCAACCGTCGCTGTCGTAATGGGATCCTCAAGTGATTGGGAAACCATGCGTCATGCTTGTGAAATTCTAGATAAATTCCAAGTTCCGTATATGAAACGAGTTATTTCCGCACATCGTACACCAGAATTAATGGCAGATTTTGCGCATAATGCTCGCTCAAACGGTTTCAAAATTATTATTGCTGGAGCCGGCGGAGCTGCCCACTTGCCTGGCATGATTGCGGCACAAACCACGCTTCCTGTTATTGGAGTGCCAGTACGCTCGCATGCGCTATCAGGCTGGGATTCATTGCTTTCAATAGTACAAATGCCAGGAGGTATTCCTGTTGCAACTACTGCAGTTGGAAACTCTGGAGCAACAAATGCTGGATTGCTTGCTGTGAGCATTCTAAGCACAACTGATAATCGTCTTGCTAAAGAACTAGCAGAATATCGCAATGAACTAAAAGAAAAAGTCGAGGAATCAAATGCCAACCTTATCTGAAGTAACTAATGGCGCTGTTGAACGTTTAATGCCAGGATCCACTATTGGAATTATTGGTGGCGGCCAGTTAGGGCGCATGATGGCTATTGCAGCTCGCCATATGGGTTTTCGTATTGGTGTTCTTGATCCTACGCTTGACTGCCCTGTGTTCCAAGTAGCAGATTTGCAGGTTGAAGCCAATTACGACGATCCTGAAGGCTTGCGTGAGCTTGCTGAACGTTGCGATGTATTAACTTACGAATTTGAAAATGTTAACGCAGACGCACTTGATAAAGTTCGTCATTTAACCGCAATCCCACAAGGAACTGACCTGTTACGCGTAACTCAAGATCGCGTCAGTGAAAAAACGTTCATTAATAGTCATAAAATCGAAACAGCTCCGTGGCGTGAAGTAAATAATTTAGACGACTTAGATACTGCTATTGACGAAATAGGCTTGCCAGCAATTCTTAAAACTCGTCGCGGCGGCTACGACGGTCATGGCCAAGATGTTTTGCGTACAGAAGAAGACGTTGCTAACATTCACCATCGCTCGGATCGCGGAGGAAAATTCCCTCCTTCAATTCTCGAGGGTTTCGTTGATTTTGCTTTTGAAGCATCGATCCTGGTTTCTGGAAATGGTAAGGATTTCGTAACTTATCCTCTAGTAAAAAACGTGCATCACAATAGTATTTTGCACATGACTTTAGCTCCTGCAGTAGTTGATCCTGAAGTTGAAAAAACAGCTCACGAATTAGCTTTGCGCTTAGCTAAAGGATTCGAACTAGCAGGAACATTAGGAATTGAGCTTTTCATCACTAAAGATAATCGCGTAGTAGTAAACGAACTCGCTCCTCGCCCTCACAATTCCGGGCATTATACGATTGAAGCTTGCGATATGGATCAATTTGAAGCACATATTCGCGGTATTGTTGGTTGGCCTTTAAAGAAGCCTAAGCTACTTTCCCCTGCTGTTATGGTAAATGTTCTTGGACAACATGTGGCTCCTACGCGTTCGCTGATTTTGGAACATCCAGAATGGCATATACACGATTATGGAAAAGCTGAAGTTCGTAAGAATCGCAAAATGGGTCATATTACTGTGCTATGCGATAATCCTGTTGATGCCGCTGCCGCATTAGATGCAACAGGCTGCTGGGACGACGAACTAGACTAAAAACGACGAAAGGATGCGAAATGTCTAGTGAGCCTATGCGTAGACATACAAAACAAAAAGAAATAGTACTCTCCTACTTACGCGAGTCTCGTAATTTTGTTTCTGCACAAGATTTGCACAGAATACTCGCCAAAGACGGGGAGATTATTGGCTTAGCAACAGTGTATCGTCAACTTAATTCGCTTACTCAAAGCGGCGAAGTAGACACAGTGCGTTTTAACGGTCAGCAATTATTCCGCATTTGCGACGAGAATACGCACCACCATCATTTAGTTTGCGAACGTTGCGGAAAAACTGTTGATATTGAGCCGCCTGACGACGAAGGCTGGATTCATAAAGTAGCTGAATCTCACGGGTATACTGTGGTGGATCATACGCTAGAAGTATTCGGCTTATGCGAAAGCTGCCGCGAAGAAGATAAGTAACCTGCGCGCGTCTTATTGACGCGTGCAGACCTCGCTTGCGTTGAAAGCACACCGTGCTTTCAACCTTGAGCAAGCTCGGCACCATGAAAAATCTTGAAATGCGCTATGCTATTTCAAGATTTCATAGTGCCCCCGACGCGACTCGAACGCGCAACCAACGGATTAGAAGGCCGTTGCTCTATCCTTTGAGCTACAGAGGCAAACAAATGGTTATTATACCAAAAAACTACTATCAACGCGCCATAAAATTATAAATATCAAACGTTTATATAAAAATTGTTATTCAATAATCCACGCAAGTGACATCAACACTGCAAGGAAGAACACATTGACAATAGTATACGTGAGCAAATAACGCCCACGGTAATGCGAATACTGGTGTGTAATTCCCTTATAAGAAATAAGCGAAGCCATAGAAGCAATCAAAGTACCCATTCCACCAAGATTCGTGCCAATAATAAGAAGCTTCCACTGATCACAGAATCCAGAAAGCAGAATCGTCGTCGGCACGTTGCTAATAAATTGGCTTGAAGCAATAGAAACTTCCATCGGATGCGTACCAACCCACATTTGCGCAAGATCGCTAAATCCAGCAACTCGACGCATATTGCCAATAAAAACAAAGAACATAATAAACGTGAGCGGCAAAGCCCAATCTAAAACACGGAATACGTGGCGGTCGCAAACAAGGAAAGCTGCAACCATAATGAGCACCATAATCCAGTCAGGAATCCATCCACTAACACCACACAAACAAACAACAAACAGCAAACTATAAACAGTAACACGCCAGCGAGTAAAACTCATGCCGTAACCCATAACACGAATTTCATCAGGCTGCGGATGACCATGTGAAGGGGCCAACACGCTTTGCTCAATATCGTCACCATGCAAACCTGCAAACTGGTCAACTGTGCGCGACTTAAAGAATACGAATGCAAATACGATCATCAACAGTGCTGCTGTAATCGTATAAGGCGCCATAATCTTCAAAAAATCTTGCGTAGACATATGAGTCAACGCCTTTAAATACAGATTGTGAGCATTGCCAATAGGAGTGAGCATACTTCCAACATTGGCACCAATAGTCATAAGCGTAATTACAAGAATTGACTGCTTTTCAGCATTCGCCATTACGAGCACAGATAGTGCAAAAGGCACAAAAGTTACGAGAGCAACGTCGTTCGTAATCCACATCGCCGAAAAGAATGTTAACGACATAAGCACGAGCACCAAGCCGCGCTCAGTGCGCACATGCCTTAGCAAACGCGCACCAATAGATCGAAACACACCAATGCGCTGGAATCCGCACACAACCATCATAAGGCACACTAATTGCGAAATAGTGTTGAGATGAATATAACTCAAATATTGCGGATCTGGAGGTACCAAAAAACAGGAAATAACTGCCAAAATTGCAGCAACAATAAGAATGGTTTCACACTTGACCACATTCAACAGCCAGCGCTTCATCATTCCTCCGTAACGCAATAGACATAATGACTCTATTATACTAGAAACCCAGTCCCACAATCGGGTTAAATTCCCGACAAAATCGTTGCAATAACAATAAATTAGCAACTATTAATAGCGTGATTTAGCCTAAAGTAGCTAACATAAAATTCCGCCCTTTTTTATGACACGCGCATTGAAAAAATTGCATTTAAAGACAAGATTGCGTATATCATAATAAAACAAAGAATTTGTTGTCTACACAAGAAGCGAATTATGGCAGAAATAAACAAAACAGAAGATCAAAAGCTTGAACAAAAACTTGCTCGTCAAATGCATCTTCGTGAAAACCACAAGCGCAATACTGCAGATTTAGTTGTTGAATGCTTGGTAAACGAAGGAGTTGAAGTAGTATTCGGTATTCCAGGTGAGGAAAATATTCCGCTTCTTGAAGCAATTGAGCGCGATGGACGAATTCGTTTTGTGCTTACTCGCCACGAGCAGGGCGCTGGTTTTATGGCAGCGACATACGCTCATATTACTGGAAAACCAGGCGTATGCTTGGCAACTCTAGGTCCTGGCGCATTGAATTTAACACTTCCTGTAGCTCAAGCAAACGCAAGCACCACACCGCTTGTAGCAATTTGCGCACAAGGTAACGTTTCTAGGCTTTATAAGGAATCTCACCAAATTATTGATTTGGTTGCACTCTTCCAGCCAATTACGCAATGGTCTTCTATGATGCTTGCTCCAGAATCTGCGCCAGAAATGGTTCGAAAAGCTTTCTCAATTGCCGGTCGCAACCGTCCGGGAGCCACATGCCTTGTTATTCCGGAAGATATCAGCGAAATGCCAGCACCTGACAACGCAAAGCCTCTTCCACTTCCACATCCGCTGCATATTATGCCAGCGCCAGACACTATTGAAGAAGCTGCGAAAATTATTAGTCAAGCAAAGCAACCTATTATTTTGGCTGGAAACGGCGTTGCGCGCTCTCACGCTGAGGATCAGCTTCTTGCGTTTGCTGAGCAGCTTAATGTGCCAGTTGCAACTACTTTCGAAGGTAAGGGCGTTTTCCCAGATAATCATCCGAATGCACTTGGCGTAGTCGGCTTCATGCATCGCGATTACGAGAACTTCGCGTTTGACACTGCTGATTTGATTATTGCTGTCGGCTTCTCAATTCAGCAGTTCGACCCGAAGAAAATCAACCCAAATATTGATAAAACTATTATTCACATCAATACTTTTGTGGAAGATACCGACGCACACTACCCTACTGCGCTGAATATTATGGCGAATATTGGCCAAACGCTTAAAACTCTTACAGAAGTATTAAAGACACGAAACATTACTTTTGACGTAAGTCACCCACGTATTCGACAACTACTTACGGAAGAATTACATTCTTGCGAAAACGACGAAAGCATGCCAATGAAACCACAGCGCGTAGTTTACGATATTCGCCGCGCTGTTCCTGAAGGCACGAAGGTTCTTGTAGATACAGGCGCTCTTAAAATGTGGATGGCACGATTGTACCCAACTATGCACCCGAATACTTGCATAATCGACAACAGTCTTTCAACTATGGCTTGGACGCTTCCAGGTGCTGTTGGAGCTTCGTTTATTCGCGATAATTCCGGCAAAATTAACACGAAACCGGTTTTGGCTGTGATGGGCGACGGAAGCTTTATGATGAACGTGCAGGAAATTGAAACTGCAGTGCGCGTTGGCAGCCGAATGGTAGTTCTTGTTTGGGAAGATAACGCGTACGGCTTAATCAAGTGGAAGATGGAGCTTCATGCAGGCGAGCACGAGTACGTTGATTTCCATAATCCGGACGTGCCAAAACTAGCTGAAAGCTTTGGCGCGCGCGGTCATGCTGTTAAAAAACCGGAGGATTTGTACAACATGCTTCGTGAAGCGCTGGATCAGGAAAGCGGCGTCGACGTGATTTCTTGCCCAGTTGACTACAGTGAGAATATGAAGCTTATTGAAAAGCTCGGCGATATTGACTTTAGTAACTGAGTTTCAATAAATTTTTGCAAACAAAAGGCTACGTAATCACGCTAGATTACGTAGCCTTTTGTTTGTTAGTACAGTTTTGTACAAAAGATTGCATGAAAGGCTACATGATTTGCGATTGTAAGTTTTTGCGAGCCGCTTCCATTGAAGTAATTTTTCCTAGAAGCTCAAGCTTTTCCTGACCATCCTTGAGTTTCGCCATACGCACTCTAGCAGCACCGATTCTACGCATATAGCCGATATCAAGAAGGCGAATAAGCAGCTCGTTTGCATACTTACTTTCTGCACTCGTAGCTTTCCGCAAAAGATCTGAAGGAGATCCGTTTGAAACTTGCTGATTCTGTCGATTGCCGGTATCTTCCAATGTATCTGCAGGAGAAGGAAGCGGCAACGGCATTACAGAAAGTTCTGTAATAACGGATTCAAGCAAAGGACCTGCAGCTTTTGTCATCATATGCAGCCACAATCCTTGCGAAACATTGCCAACCGGCAATCCACCTGCAGCTACAAATGCTTGAAACAGCGTACGAAATACTGGTGTAATAAAATTATTCAAAGTCAATTGCGCAAACAATTTCTCATCAAAAGCAAGCGGAACTTGCAAAAGTAACGCCATAAATTGTTGTTCGCACATAAATACAGCATCATCCACACGATAATAATGCTGATTTTTAGCAGAACTTTTAATAATTTCCATACGCGAAGCTTTAAAACCTGCATTACGATCGTCATTAATTTGCTGACCAAAAGTTGGAATAACGTTATGCTTTTGCGCATAAGCATCGTCGTCACGCACTTTCAAACGTCTACGTGCAGACTCAACTTCATTGCGCATAACAGCTAAATCAACGCCAATTGAACGCACGGCTTTGCGCATATACAAGTCAAGCAGCGAACGGTCTCGAATTTGCGCAATAAGAGGAGCGACAGCCTTTATAGCGCCCATTTGACCAGTAGTGTACGAAGTCTCAAAACGATTAATTACTGTGTCAATAACGAAATCGTATAGCGGACTTGCATGTGCAACAAGCGAACGCACAGCCTCATCACCGCGCTGAATACGCAAATCGCAAGGATCGAGATTATTGTCTGCTACAGCAACAAAAGTTTGCGTCAAAAACGCAGAATCCAAACCAAAAGCGTGTAGCGCAGCCTTTTGACCTGCAGCATCACCGTCGAAAGTAAAAACGATGCGCGAACTTACAGACTGTCCATCCACCTTCAGTGGGCCAACAAGCTGAATTGCCCCCAAAGAATCGTCTGCAATAAGGCGGCGCACAATTTTTGCATGCTCAACGCCAAACGCAGTTCCGCAAGTTGCAACAGCAGTATCAATACCAGCCAAATGACATGCCATTACATCTGTGTAGCCCTCTACAATTACAACTTGACGCTTTTTTACAATATTTGCCTTAGCTAAGTCAATTCCGTACAGAACTTGCGTTTTTCGATACAGTGCAGTATCGGGAGTGTTAATATATTTCGCGCTAATAGAATCGTCATCATAAAGCTTTCTTGCACCAAAGCCAAGAGTTCGACCAGTCGAGTCGCGAATAGGCCAAGTTAAGCGGCCACGGAAATAATCATATATTCCGCGCTGACCGAGTCTAGCGAGACCAGCGTCGAGAAGCTCTTGACGCGTAAAACCTTTATTCGCTAAGTATCTAACTAAATTATCCCAGCCTTTAGGCGCGTAACCGCAAGAAAAACGCGCACTTTGTTGCGGAGTAAAGTTTCGCCCTGCAAGTAATTCGCGCGCAGGAGCTGCCTCTTGAGTGCCGAGATTTGAAACGAAAAACTTTTGCGCTTCTTCATTTGCTTCTAAAAGCCTGGCTCGCTTAGAACCGCGCGATTGAGAATCACTATTTTGCTCCTGCTTATAATGCATCTCAATGTGGTAACGATCTGCTAAAAACTCGACCGCTTCACGAAAATCAATATTCTCTTTTTGCTCAACGTACTTAAATACGTCGCCGCCAGCGCCGCAACCAAAACAATGCCACACTCCCAAGCTTGGTCGCACACTAAAACTTGGCGTTTTTTCATCGTGGAATGGGCAAAGACCTACAAAAGTGCCAGTTCCGGAAGGCTTAAGCGTCACTGTTGCAGACACAATGTCATACAAATCTGCCGCAGCGCGCACGCGCTCAATGTCTTCTTTCACAATCATTCCAACCATGCTATCTAGCTTATCGCAAATCTGCGGCGAGTGGTATTGCGCACATAACTTTAGTGTTTCAGCCACTTTTCACCGCTTTTCCAAAGCATAATACAAAAATAGGCGATGCGAACACAGAATATACTGCGTTAAGCACCGCCTTAAAATCAATTACTCGATTACAACAGATACAAATGCAATTTATAAACGCAATTTATAAGCATTAATACCTAGAAATAACTAGAGAAAAGATTAGCGAATAAACTATTTAGTGACGACTCTTGCAAAGAACAGCACCAATACCGGCAAGCATGGAAGCAGTGACAGCAGCCAAAACTACAGAAGAACCAGTATTAGGAAGTTTAGCAGTCTTATTGCTATCAATCTTATCGCTATCAATCTTATCGCTATCAGTCTTATTGTTATCAGCTTTACTATTATCGACACGATGCGGAATAGAAGTATCTACAGATTGAGTGTCAGCCGATTCAGAATTTTTTTGAGAATGTCCGAAGTAATCAATAGCAGCTACAAACCTATTGAGCGCGCCATCAAACTTTGGATGGTGCAAACTAAGATAATAAGATTCAGCTTCATCTGCCTTATTCTGAGCTGCGGCTTTTTCTTCTTCTGTAGAAGCGTTATCAACTTCATCTAAAGCTGCAACCCACTTAGCCTTAGCTTCGCAAATCTCATGATTTACTTCCAACAATGCTTTAGCTTCGGCGTACCCCTTAGCATTCGTATCGCCTGCGGAAACGATTTCATTTGCGCGAGACAATACTTCCAAAATCAAATTATCAACATCTTCTTCTTGACTATCATTGGAATAATCATCAGCCATCGCTGGAGTAGAAAAAGCTAATCCGGATAGCAAAGTTGCAGCAGCAGCGAATACTGCGATAGCTTTCTTGTTTAACATAATTTTCCTTTCTTCTTCCTTCTCACGTACAGCGTGCGAAGAATTTTGCACTAAAATATGTTAGTGTAACTTTGGGTCAAACATGTGACCTATATCACAAAATACCCCCCCCCTAGAAAATGAATGAAGTAGAAGGAAAAATAGAACAAAGCTATATAATTTTCAGGCTAAATTAATGACAGCAAATTTGCGAGAATTCACCATATAACTGATGCAAAACCGTCGAAAACACATAATCACTTGGTGAAATAAACAAAACGAGACGAAACTGTCGAAAACACCAAATCAACGATAATATCGACAAAATACGCTACGAAATCAGCGGAAGACGCACAAATCGCAAATAGTTGCGCAAGCCGCATCTTCCGCAATCTTTCGTAATCTTTTGCTACTTTACAATTCCCGATCTTTAATGAAACCAGTAAAATCAAACGGCTTCTCAACTAGGTAGTAAACGTTTGAATCATCCGGAGCTGGAGCAAAAGGTATTGCTTTATGTTTAGAAGTTGGAACAAAAGGATTGTCTCTCATATCACCATCTTTTGAAGCAACTGTTATCTCTGATTTACTGTAATATTTAGGATCTCTGCGCAAAATAAACGGACGATCCATATCCGGTTTAGTCTTGCCTTTGCCTTTAAAGAATCCGCTTGCTTCTAGTTCGTCGAGCTTTGCACTAACCGGAACAAGCACAAAATACGCGCGCATCTTATACGTTATACCCTTATTTACTCCCGGCACATCAATAAAGTTATTGCTAGAATAATCTGGATAATTGCTATCTAAATCTTGGTAATCTTGGAATTGTCCGTTAACACACAACCCCGAATGCACATTGTATACCTTATTGCCACAATAAGGATCTCCACCATCGCGAAATATTTCAGTCATGCCAGAATCACCAAAAATCAATGTATTGTGCAAAGGAAGAGAATTCTTATCTTCATCACTATCATCAGTATCAATTGCATCACCCAATAATTGCTGTGTATACTGCCACATTCCGAAACTGTGTGCATAATCTTTATTATTTTCATCATCTACTAAATCATCCATAGCATGAGTGCCACGAAGAAGCACTCTAGTATTCTCGCCTATTTCTGTATCATAATTTGTAGGTTCAAACTCTAAGCAATCTCCAGATTTAGTGCACCATTTTCCAACAAATGGAACTAATGTAGAAACTACAGTTGCTTGATTACTTTCACCATATCCACGCTTGCTAGTAAACATTTTCTTAGTTTCAGAAGCATCAGCGCCATAGTAAAGCGTTATGTCGGTATCTCCCCTATGTGATTGCCCTAATCCAAGATTAGACCCAACAATTTTGCCTAAGTGTTTTCGGGATGAATATTTTGGTACAAGTCTAACTTTGAATCCTTCATCAGACATCATTTTGTACGCTTCGTCTTTATCTTTATCGAATAATTCAACAGGAACAGACCTGCCGCTATCAGGATATTTATCTTCTTCTCCAACGCCTATGAAGATTTCTTTATTTTCATCTAAAGGCTCGCCTGGCATTGGGTTAGTTGCAGCAATTTTTCCAGGATGAAGTGAGGCTACTTTGTAAACTTTTACTGGAACTCCCATTGATTTTAATAGAGGCGCTGCTTCTTCAACAGTTTTTCCAATCACTCCCTTTTCCGGCATTCCAGGACCTTTGGATTCAACGACCGTTACAACGTGATTCCCGCGAATAACTTGCCCAGGTTTTACGTTTTGATATCGCGCAAAATTACCTGGTTTACTTCCTCCGAAATCTTTTATTACGTGAGTTTCAATACCTTTTTCTTGCAGTTCGCGTACAACATCTTGTGCAGATTGTGAGGCTTTTGCTTTAGGTACGACTATGCGATCACTTGGCGATGCTTTATGAAAATACGAAGAAGTAAAGAAGAAGATTGCTGCAGCAATAATTGCAACCGCTGCTATAACACATGCGCTTATAATAATTAGTTTGCGATTTTTTATAAGCGGAGTTGCATATTCAGGCTGAGCTATCTGAATTCCGGGCTGCATCACTTCCGTAGGCTGAGATTGTTCAACGTTATTCCCGTATGAAACAGAAGCACCACAGTTACCACAGAATTTTTCTCCAGGAATAATATTATTCCCGCAATTTGCACAAAACATCGTAGCCTTCTCTCGTGCGCGCAACAATCTCATCTACAGAAAAATCTAATTTCTATACTACAGCTACTTGCGCAATTTTTTAATGCGACAACAAACGCCGTGAATATTCACAGCAAATGTTTCCACATAACGCCGAAACGGCAACAAACGCCGGGAAAATAACACGGCAAATGTGGTTAGACGCGGCCAAATCACAGTGATTCGCCAGGAATTGCACTCCAGTCGAAAGGTTCTTCCACAAGATAGTACGCGTTTGAATCGTCCGGAGCTGGAGCGAACGGAACCGCGCGACTACGCTCCGTAGGTACAAAAGGATTAACCCAATCGCTTCCTGCGTTCTGGTCCATGCGCGTTTCTTTGTATAGCTTAGGATTTCTGCGCAAAATAAACGGTCGTGTCAAATCAGGCTTATTCTCAACTTTTCCAACGAAATATCCGCTATTTACAAGCTTATCGAATTTCGCACCAACAGGCACAACTACCATAAAATCTCGCATTGTATAGTAGAAACCAACACCATTGCCTGGATCATCTTGAATACGGTGATATTCGTCTGGATCGTTATCTGGATACTGAACGTATTTTCCATTCAGGCATGCGAATCCAGCACCCATAATAAAAGTATCCTCACCGCCGCATTCTATAACTCCTCCACCAGAATACAGTTCAACAGCACCAGTATCACCAGAAATAAGGTGATTTCTCATCATTGAACTATTTGGAAGATTCTTATCAAATACAGCGTAATCCGTAGGATCTTGGCCCGTTGAATTTAGTGTAAGAACACCTTTCATATTTATATAATCTTTGTGGTCTTTATCAGGTATTCTACCGTTTTTATCAGCAATATCTGCCGGTATAAGTTCCGTAATGTCCTTCTCTTCCGTGTCTAATTCGGAAACTCCACTCATAAAACGCGGAATAAGATTTATGCAATCGCCACTCTTCGTGCACCACTTGCCAACAAAAGAGCCTGCTCGAGTTACAAGATAAGCCGTTTCGTCTCCGAAAGTCATCGGCTCAGTCACCACATCCTTAGCTTTGGACGCGTCAACACCATAGTAAAGCGTTACGGCTTTAGGATTGCCTTTAGTGCCCAAAGCTGGGTAGGCGCCAACGATTTTGCCAAAATACTTTGCAGACGAGAACTTCGGGCGAAGATCCACGCTGAAAGGCTTAGAAGATAGCATGTCCTTGGCTTTGTCTTTATCTAATCCAAACACGTCAACTGGCACGCCATCGCACTTTTCGCCAACCGCAATATTTATTACGCCGTCTTTGCCAACAGCATTTCCAGGCATAGGGCTAGACGCAACAATCTTACCGTCTGCAGTATCGGTGGAAGGAACGTGATGCAGTTTTACTGGAACGCCCATTGACTTCACAATTTTCTTAGCATTGTCCAGACTTGCGCCAACAACGCCTTTTGCAGGAACACCCGGGCCTTTAGATCTTAGAATTTTTACAACTGTTTTAGTTGACACTTTAGAACCCGGCTTAACGTTTGCGTATCGAAGGAAGTTGCCCTTCTTTTCGGCGCCAAACTCGTCTATAACTTTCGCACGGAAACCCTTATTTTCCAAGGATTTTACAACTCCATCCGTATCGTCTCCAGCTTTTGCTTTAGGAATTTTAGCGTAGGCTTTTGCACTGGTTAAGTTTGCGATTGAATTAGGATTTTTTACGCAATATAAAACAGTGCCTGTAATTACAAGCGCGATTGCAAGAATAATGCTCGTAATCATAATTATGAGTTGCTTGCGATTATGAAGAGGGTCGAATTTGAAGGAATTATGAGATTGCGACGAGCTTGATAAGTTGGACGAGTTTAATGAGCTGTATGAATCGGCTACATCGCTTTCAACAACAGCTCCACAAAAACTGCAGAACTTGTTACCTTCATCAATCTTATTCCCGCAATTTGCACAAAACATTCTCAACCTTCTTCGCACACTTTAGTCTTTACAACAAATCTACACTCACAGCTCACCCAGAACAAAGCACTTAGCAAAAGCACCTAGCACAAAGCCGCGTGAAGAGTTGTAGCAGAACCGTCTGTAAGACTTGCCACCTGGTCGATTGCAATACGAAGACGCTCATCATCGTTAGTGCACTCGTTCCAATCTCCCACGAATACTTCCTCCATTGCATCGTGCGAGCGCGGCGACTTGCTCATAAATACTTCTACTAAATCTGTCAAAATTTTCTGTTCGCGCTTATAAACTTCACGCTCGCGAGGAGCGATTATAAAGTGCACAGCTAAGCTTTTCAGCATCACAATTTCGTAGGAAGTATTTTCCGGAATCACAAGGTTTGCGCGGTAGCGAACAAGCGGACCGTTGCCATAACGCTCACGCGTAGCGTGCTCAACAGAGCTTGCAAAACGACCAATAAGAGCACTAGTAATATTTTTCAACTGCGCTAGCGCTCGACGAGAACCGTCGAAAGAATTAGGAAACATGTGAAGCGAGCGCAAACGTTTCAAAGCATCCAAAAGTTTATCTACATCCCAACGTTCACCATACCATGCATGGGTTTCTTCAATAACTTCATCTACAACTTTTGAATCCGCAACTAAAGCAGGGTTAAAAGCGCCAGTTACAATCGCATCCTCAATATCGTGCACACTGTAAGCAATGTCGTCTGAAAGATCCATTATTTGACATTCCATTGGTTTTGCTTCGCGTGGAGCACCAATTTTCAGCCATTCAAACACATCTCGATCATCCGGATACACACAGAATTTCAAATCACGCTCGCCTTTATCGTGCGCTTTTGCTTCTTCTAATCCCCACGGATACTTCACTGCAGCATCTAATGCTGCGCGCGTAAGATTTACTCCTGCACTTCTACCGTTTTCGCGAAAAACTTTCGGTTCTAAGCGCGTAAGTAAGCGAAGAGTTTGTGCGTTTCCTTCAAATCCACCAATATTTTTCGCTAATTCTGCGAGCGCGCGTTCTCCGTTATGGCCAAATGGTGGGTGCCCTAAGTCGTGCGATAAGCAAGCGCAATCAACAACATCCGGATCGCATCCAAGCATTGCTGCAATTTGCCTACCAATTTGCGCAACTTCCAAAGTATGTGTCAAGCGAGTTCGAGCAAAATCATCCGAACCCGCAACTAAAACCTGGCTTTTTGCACCCAATCGACGTAGCGCAGATGAGTGTATGATTCGCGCACGATCTCGTTCAAAAGGCGTTCTCACACGAGTGTGATGAGGCTCACTCGCCCAGCGCTCAGTATCATGCAAATCGTATTCGCCAACGATCTCATTATCCGATGCAATTACTTCGTTGCACATACAGCACCTCTTTTATTTGCAATTAAGGCTAATTTAACCTTCTAAAAAACCAAGCAGCAACAAGCTATATAAGACTTTTTGCGTCCAATTTTGCAATATCGCTAGAAGATAGCACTTCGTAAGCATTGCGGTAAAGCCGCGGCACGCGAGGTCCGATTCCAGTCATGATTTCGTAGCTGATTGTTCCTGCAGCTTCTGCCCAATCGTCGGCAGTAGGCTCAGCAAATTCCACACCTCTTCCAGGACCAAAAAGCGTTACAGTATCGCCTTCTCGGACGCCTAACTCTGCAGCATCGCCTTTTAAATCAACTATGAACTGATCCATGCAAACTCGCCCTGAAACATTCAAAATTCGCGCACCTTTATTGGTTTCTACTCTAACCGGTCCGCCCTGCTTATCAACATGACGCGCACCTTGCATATCAAATCCGGAAGCAGATCGCAAAATTCCGTCAGCGTAACCAAGCGGCACAATAGCAGTACTCGTATTATTTGGAGTTAAATACGTGCGCCCGTAGGAAATTCCATGCCCTTCTTCTACAGCTTTTACAGTGCCAAGTTGCGCTTGAAGCGTCATAGCTGGTTGCAATCCATAAGTTTGAGAATCCCCCATTGCAGGATCCGGCTCGTATCCATACAAACCAATTCCTGGTCTAACAAGCTCAAAACGAATTTCTGGACGATTAAGCGTTGCAGCAGTATTCGCTAAATGGCGGATTTTAGGTGCCACAGATGCTTCTTTCATGCGATTTGTAAACTCGTGGAATTGTTGGATTTGCCGGTCGGTTGCATCTACAAATTCTGGAACATCAGGAGAATCTGCCACAGCTAAGTGACTCCATTGGCCAATAACCTCAATTACGCCTTCACTAGAGTATTGTTGCAATTTTTCTAGAGCGGCACTAAAACCTTCTGGCGTAAAACCGTTTCGTCCAAAACCAGTATCGACTTTTACGTGCACGCGAGCAGGTTTACCTAACTTTCGTGCAGCAAAAGCTACAGCATCAAGAGAGTCAACAGAGCCTACTGAAATATCGATATCTGCTGTAATCAGATCTGCAAATCTCGTAGTTGGAGCGCTAGTAAGCCAAGTGAGAATATGGCAACGGCTAGAATCAATACCAGCTGCACGCAAACGCAACGCTTCGTACGGTTGAGCTGTGCCAAGCCAAGTAGCACCTCCAGCCAAAGCCGCGAGCGCACTAGGAACAAGCCCGTGACCGTATCCGTCTGCTTTTACGACTCCCATAACTTCCGGCGCATTCTGACTAGGCTGCAAATCTTGCGAAACGCGCTCAACCAAAGTACGCATATTGTCTCGAAGCGCCTTCAAATCGACAATTACTTGCCCAGGGTATACGCTTAACGTGCGAGCATAGTTTGCTTCTAACATTGCCGCATTACGTGCACTATTACTTGCCGCATTACTTAAATCTGTACTCATAACTCACCTAACTGATTTAGTATGCTTTAATGCTACATGCTCTTTTGCATACTCTCCATAAGCTTTTTAAGAACACATGCGCATTTCATATGACATGATTAAGTGTTTGCACCCATTGGTATGCAATACGTACTGCACTGTGCGCACGATCTGGAATAACGACCAATCCACAACGACTAAACCCTGCACGCGTAATTACTTTTTGCATAATCACGTTATCTGGATGCGTATCAATGCGTACATTATTATAGTTTTGCTGCACCCAATGCAAGCACGCTGTTGCCATTTTTGGTTTTATTCCCGAAGATGCTAAGCGGTGAATTGTTACATAAGGGGAAATATCATCAAGCCATGCACCGTCAATACTGGCATACACTTCATCAACACCTTCGCATAATGCGAATTGCGCTAAAATACGCTCGTTATGCGATTCTGGATCCTCGTCAACAATCAAATAGAAACGTTTTAAACGAATATCCTCAATAACACTTGAAACAAGTGGAAAACTATTCCCCCACTGATGAGGATTGCCTGTAACACGCATAAATTTGCGAGCATTTTCATAAATATGCTCAATATTTCGCAAGTCACCAAGAGTTGCTTTTCTCAATGTTATATCTTCCATGCCAACCTCTAAAAGAAACCAAATAAAATCACGCAAAATTAGCTAATTATTACTTACACAAGTTTGCGCTCAAAAGGATCCGAACTAATTCCCTTCGCTAGAATATCTTTACACCATTGACTAGCACCAAATAAACTGTGGTCTCTATAGTTGCCGCAAGATTCAATAGTTGTTGCAGGAACATCATCCCAGGTGGCATTAAACGCAATAAACTCAAGAGATTCCTTTAAAGCGCGCGCCACATCTTCTGTGCTGTGTTCGCCCCAAGTTAGCAGATGAAAACCAGTTCTGCAGCCAAAAGGCGAGCAATCAATATAGCCATCAATACGCTCACGAAGTAACACTGCAATCATATGCTCAATTGTGTGCAAAGCTGCAGTAGGAATCGCTTCCTCATTAGGCTGCGTTAAACGAATATCATAGTTGGAAATAACATCCCCATTAGGACCTTTTTGCGTATTGATATAGCGCACATAAGGTGCTTTTACTTTAGTATGATCTAGTTCAAAACTTTCTGGTCTAGGTCTAGACGCATCCTGCTTATTCATAAGTATTCCCTTCACTTAACTACACAATAAACAACGTACTCTTTAACGTAGTGAGTACTTCTATAGTAGACGGTAGTTGCCTAATTAGTTGAAAGATTTATTAGTAGAAAGATTTATTTACATGATTGCTGCGTTTACAAGAGCACGAGTGTAGTCATTTTGTGGATTATTGAGCACATCATTTACACTGCCACATTCCACAACTTTTCCTTCATTAAGAACAATAACTCGCGTTGCTAAATGCCGGATCATACCCAAATCATGACTTACAAATATGCATGACATGCTTTTACGCTCGGAGCGAATGGATGCAAAAGCGTCTAAAATGCGAGTTCTTTCCGCAACATCAATTGCACTCATAGGCTCGTCAGCAAGCAAAACTCGAGGATTATTGATTAATGCGCGAGCAATACAAACACATTGCGCTTGACCGCCAGAAAGCTCGTGAGGATGACGTTCCAAAAAATCTTCAGGTTTTAAGCCTACTAATTTCAGCATTTCACAAACACGCTGCTCAATAGTTGCATCGTCTAATTTAAGCGATTTTTGCCATATTCTAAGAGGCTCAGCAACACTTTTTTGAACTGTCCAGCGTGGATCCAATGCGGCAAACGGATGCTGAAATACAAGCGACGATTCGCGTCTCATAAGCGTACAAGCATTTTTATTTACTTCTAATAAATTGGCATTATTTACAATTTCACCGCAATAAGTAACGTTTCCTTCGCAAAGAGTTTCAAGCCCCAACATAGCGCGTATAAGAGTTGTTTTGCCGGAACCAGATCCGCCAATAATCGCCAAAGATTCGCCGATATTAAGATTTAAATCTACGCCTCTTAACACTTCAGCACGAGTTTTTGCGCGACCTAAAATAACGTGAATATTTTTTGCATTTATAAGCGAATTCTCTTCACTATTGCCAATACGGGAATTAAATTTCTTAGAATCAACGTTTGCAGAACCAGTATTTGCAAAATCAACATTTGCAGAACCCACTTTTACAGAATCTAAATTTTTAGAACCTAAATTTTGCGCTCTAAAAGTCAACTTTTTAGCAGCACTCACTAATTGTTTAGTAGAAGAAATACGCGGATTATCAAGCAAATTCTTAATATTTTCACTATCGACCACACGCCCAGAATCAAGCACATAGCAACGATTAGCAGCATGCGAAAGCACAGAAAAATCGTGCGTTACAAAAAGCATTGAAGCGCCCATATCATCTACAAGTGAAGCAAGCATTCGCACAACTTCACTTTGTGTAACCGAGTCAAGCGCGGTAGTAGGCTCATCAGCCAAAATCAAACGCGGAGAAGTAATCAAAGCTGTAGCAATACCAACTCGCTGCTGTTGACCTCCAGAAAGCTCAAACGTGCGTTTAGATGCGAGATTTTTCGACAACCCTACTTTTTCAAGCATCATGCATACTCGATTGTGAATATCGTCATCATCTAGATTGTAATGTATTCGCAAAGGCAAAGAAATTTGTTTTTCAACGCTTAACATTGGATTAAGCGCTCTATTAGCCTGCTGAAATACTACACCAACGTATTTTCCGCGAATAGAAGCTAAATTTTCATCTTTTGCTTTCACTGTTTGAAAATTGCCAAGCATACAAGAGCCTGAAATTTCAGCATTTGACGGCAATAATCCAGTTATAGCTCGAATTAGCATAGATTTGCCAGAGCCAGAGGAACCAACTAAGCCAACACGCTCACCGTCAGAAATCTCAATTGATACGTTGTCAAGAATTAGTTTTCCGCCAAGTTTTAGCGTGAGATTTTGAATATTTAAGCTCATTTTTCCCCTACTTTATTCGTACTTTTTGATGAAGGATCTAAAACTTTGCGCAATACGTCACCAAAAAGATTAAGAGCAACAACAACCACAGTCACAATCAAACCCGGCCAGACAACCGATAAAGGATTTACGTGAATTAACGAAACAGAAGTAGCCAACACGCGCCCCCAGCTAGGAACTCCAGAAGGAACACCAATACCCAAGTATGTTAAGCCACTTTCAGCCAAAATAACAGTTCCTGCAGAAAGAGAAAGCTCAACAAAAGCAACAGGAATAATATTTGGTAAAACATGATGAATAAGAACATATTTACGCGAGGAACCTTGCAAAACAGCTGAAGTCACATAATCAGATTGCAACGCAAGCTGCGCACTAGGTCGTACAATACGTGCTAAATTCAAGCCATAGCCAGTTCCACAAGCAATAACAATCACAACAACACTAGCTCCAAACGGAACTGCAAGTATAAGCGCAATTAAAACAGTTGGAATAGAAATCAATGCGTCAACAGACATAATGCTTATTGTGCGAACAATTTGTGAACTAGAAATCATAAAGCTCAAAACAATAAACCCAATACAAGTAGCAACTAGAACAGTAGAAAAAACGAGAATCAGCTCAATTCTTGAACCTGCCATAAGCCAACTAAGCATATCTGAACCAGTGCCGTCCATGCCAAGCCAATGCGAAAAAGACGGCTTCTGCCATACTTTAAAACCATTAGTTTCTAAAAGTGAGTACGGAGTCCATAAAAGCGAAAGCAAAGCAACAAAAAACCATATTGCAAACGTTAAACACACAAATTTACCGAAAGTAGCATTCCATATGCGCTTAAACAAAGTAGATTTTACTTTGATACTTTTTTTAGACATATTGCACATAAAAACTCACCTTATTCGCATGTTAGATTCAACAATAGGAAATTAATTCAAACTATCTTTAGATAACCTAGGGTCAAGTAGTCGATGGGTAATGTCAACTACAAAGCCGATTAGTAAGAACAGCGCAGCAAGCATAAAAAGCTCACCTTGCACTGCAATTAGATCGCGCAAACCAACATCTCGAACCATTCCCGTACCAATACCAGGTAAGGAAAACAGGTTTTCAATAACCATCACGCCCATAACCATATGAGCGAAAGTTAAACCAATAACAGATACAAGTTGAGGAAGAGCAAGTCGCAAACCAACACGCCACACAACTTGTTTGCGAGTCATTCCGCAAGCCATAGCTTGAGAAGCTACTTCACTTTTAACAATATTTTCAACAGTTGCAGCAGTGTAACGCATAAAACTAGAGCCAACAATAAGTCCTACTGTAAGAGCCGGAATAAGAAGAGACGCAAAAGCTTCAGGAAATTCGCTCCAGCCATCTGTAGGGAAACCTTGAGTTGGCAACAAACTGAACACACCAATACCGCGTCCTAATAGCAAAATAAGTAGCATGCAACCCCATAATGCTGGAACAGAGCCTGCTGTAATAGCCAAAAAGCGCATAATTGCCTGTGAAAGTTTGCCTTCATGAGTAATTTGCAAACATCCAAGTGAAATACCAACCACTAAAGCAATAAACAGACCCAAAAGAATCAGCGGAAAAGTAATAGAAGCACGCATCGCAATAGTTGAACTTACAGAACGACCAGTTAACATAGACACGCCAAAGTCACCGCGGAAAACACCACAAATCCAGTCAACATACTGCATAAAAAGTGGTTTATTAATACCAAGTTCTGCTCTAAGCTCCTCTACTTTTCCGCTAGGAGCGTTTAAGCCGGCCATAACTTGCGCAACATCGCCCGGAAGTACACGTAACGATATGAAAATAACTACAGAAATACCAAGTAAAGCGAGAGTAAACAGCAATACTCTGTAGCAAATCATGCGAAACATAAAATGCCTCCTTTCTATGTTCTTCTAGTCGAAACACACCACAAATACACAAATTCGGGCACAGTGCAGTTTGCGTGCTGCGCGAGTGTCTCATTTTGCATGTTTTGGGACACTCGCGCAGATTACGCTCGCGCGCTTTGACCGAGCTTGAAATCAACAGGATTTCAAGCTCCTTCAAAGCGTGATTTGGCTCAATTGTGAAGCACGGTGTGCTTCACATGCTAAATCAGCCGAACGGCTATGCCGTGAGGAATATGCGCGAAGGCAGGTCGTCAGCGCACACAAACCACAACCAAATTCCCAATGTGCCCACATGTGAGTCTTCCCTGCCTTCGTCAATCGAGACGAAGGCAGACCTCGCTTGCGCTGAAAGCACACTGTGCTTTCAACTTGAGCAAGCTCGGCGCTCCGAGTTGCCTTCGCGCGCTACGCTCTATGCGCGAAGGCAGGTCGTCGCGCACAGCTAACACAAAATCAGTTAAGCCGCAGGTTGTATAGCGGCAAAATCTCTTGATTCATGTCAAAAGGCATTCCTTCAAGATTCTTCATTTTCGCAGTTACAACGCGATAGTTAAACAGCCAATCAGCAGGAGCATCCTCGCTAATAATTCGCGCAGCTTTAGCAAGCAATTTATTTGACTCTTTAGGATCCGCACAAAGCATAGCTTTAGCATACAAATCCTGGACTTGCTTATTGTCGTAACCGTAGTAATACGTAGGATCCGCCCACTGCCCAAAATCGTGACTCTCATTGTGATCAACCATCGACAAATCATACTGCTTATTCTTATAAACATCTTGAAGCCAAGTAGTAAACTCAACAATATTAACTTTCAAATTGATTCCAATAGGCTTCAATTGCGAGCGCAGCTGATCGCCAATTTGCGTGCCGTAAATATTCGGATAAGTAAGCGTCAAATCCATAGGATGAGATTCGTCAAATCCGACTTCCTTCATTAGCTCCTTAGCGCGCTGCAAATCATGAGGATACAGCTTAGTTAAATCCTCATAACCAGGGTCAAGAGAAGGAATTGGACCACCAAGAGCTAAATCCGTGCCGCCACGAGATGCAATAATTTGCTTGTGATCAATCGCGTAACGAATAGCTTTGCGCACGCGCTTATCCTTAGTACGTTCGCCTTTCATATTCATAGCTAGAACAAATTTATCTGTGCCATTACCTGCACTGACATCGTAACGCTTGGAATCATCTTTAAAAGGCTTAGCAAGTTGACCAGAAATAGGAGCTAATGCTTGCACAGAACCGGAAGAAAGTGCGTCAACCGCTGCGTTATCGTCAACAAAATAGCGAACTACTATCTTATTAGTTTGCGCACGATGAATACCTTTATAACGCGGATTTGCTTTTAAAACAACACGATCATTTGGCACAAATTTGTCAATTAAATACGGTCCAGAACCAACTGCTTGAGTTTTTGCATCATACTTTGCGCTTTTATCAAAAACTAAACCTGAACGACTGCAAAGTGCCCACAAAAGCTTAGCATTTGGCTCTTTAAGAGTGATTTCAAACGTGTAATCATCTTTTGCTTTAGCAGACTCAACTTTTCCAACCATGTTAGAGCCGCGATATTTTTTAGCAATAAGCTCGCTAAACGACCATTCTGCATCATGCGCAGTAAGCTTATTGCCGTTAGAAAATACAGCACCCTTACGCATGTGGAATGTGTAACGCAAACCATCTTTACTTACTTCCCAGCTTTGAGCTAACGAAGGAACTACCTGATTAGTAGCATTGCGAGCAACTAAGCCTTCATACACGTTACCAATAAGCAACTGGTCGAGTGAGGAACCTGATTGATTACGGATATCAAGATTCGTAGGAGCTAACTTTAGACCTATAGATACAGTTTTGTTCGAAATTTCCGATACTGAATTTGATTTATTTGGTTTATTAGATGTAGTAAGAGTTGCAAAAATTGCACTAAACACTACTACCAAAACAATAGCTAAGCTAAATAGCCAGATCTTGCCCATTTTGCGTTTCGAGCCTGAATAAGCATATTTTTCAGCTTCATTCAGCGAAGAGTCAGTGCTCGCAGCGAAAGAAGTGCTTTTATTAGTCTCATTGTTAGTTTTACCGGAGAATTTTTCAGTCGCGCCGTTTTCTTCGTGCACGCTTTCCTCAGGTTTGCTGTTAGCCATACCATAAACCTTTCTTAATGGCATATAAACATTATTTATTTGTTATTATTTATTTCTTTATTTATTCTTTATTTATTCTTGTCTTATAGCTCGCCGCTTTATTGGAAATGCACATTTGCAAACATAACTATTTGCATACCACATAAACCCAAATACAAGTCGACTGCATTACTAATCGTAGTCGATTGACAAGCCAGTCTCATCTATGGCGCGTCCAAAAAATCAAATCATATTTTGTATATTTTTGTAATATTTTTATACCAATACATATGAGATATATCCTACGAATGTGGTTAAATTCCAACAGAACGTAAACTTGCAAACGTACGCAATAATCGACATAAGATTAAAGCGTAGAAGCGCGCAAATTCACGAAATATTAAGATGCATACACGTATCTCATATGTTAAAGCTCATATGTTAAAGCTAAAGCGAGGAATGATGGCTGAGAACTTGAATACTACGGTAACTGTGAACGAATCCTCGGATCCGCAAAACAAAAGCGGCGAAGACCGTACAGCATTGAACCGTCAACTGGCACAAATGCTTAAAGGCGGCGTGATTATGGATGTCACCACCCCAGAGCAGGCGCGAATTGCTGAGGATTCTGGCGCGTGCGCAGTTATGGCTTTGGAACGTATTCCTGCTGATATTCGCGCAGCCGGCGGCGTTTCTCGTATGAGCGACCCAGCAATGATTCACGGCATTCAAGAGGCTGTGTCTATTCCTGTTATGGCAAAATGCCGCATCGGTCACTTTGTTGAAGCACAAGTGCTTGAAGCTATCGAGATCGACTACATCGACGAAAGCGAAGTGCTTTCTCCAGCCGACGACGTGTATCACATCAATAAGCGCGATTTTGCTGTGCCTTTCGTTTGCGGCGCTAAGGATTTGGGCGAAGCTTTGCGCCGAATTAACGAAGGTGCTTCCATGATTCGCACTAAGGGCGAGCCTGGAACTGGAGACGTGATTCAGGCTGTGCGTCACATGCGCATGATGAATTCCGCAATTCGTAAGCTTACAAGCATGCGCGAGGATGAGCTTTTTGAAGAAGCCAAAAATTTGCGCGTGCCTTTCGAACTCGTAAAATACGTTGCACAAAACGGCAAGCTTCCTGTTGTTAACTTCGCAGCCGGCGGCGTTGCTACCCCAGCCGACGCTGCTTTAATGATGCAGCTTGGTGCCGAAGGCGTATTCGTTGGCTCCGGCATCTTTAAGTCTGGAGACCCAGCAAAGCGCGCTGCCGCAATCGTTAAGGCTGTAACTAATTACAAGGATGCCAAGATGATTGCTCAACTTTCCGAAAACTTGGGCGAAGCTATGGTTGGCATTAACGAGCAGGAAATCAAGCTTTTAATGGCTGAGCGAGGCGAGTGATTTTGTCAAACTCACCTACCAATACTGATAACTCCGCTCATACTGTAGCAGTTTTAGCTGTTCAAGGTGCTTTTCTTGAACATCGCTTAATGCTTGAAAAATTAGGCGCACACGTTATTGAACTTCGTCAAGCGCGCGATTTGGAGCAGTCTTTTGACCGCTTAGTACTTCCGGGCGGCGAAAGCACTGTGCAGGCTAAGCTTCTTCGTGAGCAAAATATGCTCGAACCTTTGCGCGAGCGCATTGCAGGAGGAATGCCTGTTCTTGGCACTTGCGCAGGTTTGATTTTGCTTGCGAAAAACGTAGAAGGTGACGAAGTAAACGGTTTTGGCACTTTAGACGTAACAGTTAAACGCAATGCTTACGGACGCCAGCTCGGAAGCTTCCATTGCGAGGCTGAGTTTGGTGAGCTAGGCAATGTGCCGATGACGTTTATTCGCGCGCCTTACATTGCAGAAGTAGGCTCTAATGCCAAAGCTCTTGCAACTGTAGATGGTCATGTTGTCGCCGCGTGCCAAGGAAAGCAAATCGGCACATCCTTCCACCCGGAGCTTGACGACGATATGCGAATCCATCAGCTTTTCCTGGATTTGTAATCGAATTTGCAAATAAAAACGTAAGTAAAGCGCCAGTTAAAGCGTAAATCTTAAATAAGTTACATACAAACCTTCGCAAGTAGCAATATTTGCGGAGGTTTTTGATTCTGAACATTGACACAGAACGAAAACTATCCTGCCTTCATATTTATCGACGAAGGCAGACCTCCCTCACATTTGGAGCACAACACAACCCAAAGCCCTCCAAGCACGAGCAAAATTACCCACGTTTGGAGCAAAAAACAACAAATAAACGATATTTACTATTAGCGCAAGTTTCGCTGATAAATCGAAGCCATACCTTTGAAAATAAGATCCGGATCGTAATAATCAATCGATTGCACGTCATTTTCAAAAAGCCTACCCAAGCCACCAGTAGCAACTACCTTAAATGGCTCGTCTATTTCAGTTTTAAATTGTGCAATTGTACGCTCAATTCCACCCAAGAAGCTGTAATATAATCCAGCTTGCATTGCGAGTTTAGTAGATTTTGCAAGAACAGACTGCGGTCTAGCTATTTCCACTTCTGGAAGCTGAGCCGTGTTATCCCAAAGTGCCGCAGCTGCAGTACGAATACCTGTGCAAATAAGTCCGCAAGTAATAGCACCACTTTTATCTATATAGTTGTAAGTTGTTGCCGTACCAAAATCAATAACTAGTACAGATCCTCCATACTCACTAAACGCACCAACGCAATCAGCTAAACAATCCGCGCCAAGAGTTCTTGGCTCATCAATACGAATATTCATACCGGTTTTAACACCAGGACCTACAATCATAGGATCAATATGAAGAAATTTGATAATACTAGCGCGGAATGAATGCATAACTTTCGGCACAACAGAAGCAACGATAACATCTTCAACATCGTTTATTGTAAATCCGCTTAAATGCAAAAATTGCGCAATCATAATGCCATACTCGTCTGATGTATGATTAGACTTTGTTGTCATACGATAAGTGCCAACAATTTGGTTATTTTCCAAAAAACCCAGCACAATATTCGTATTACCAATGTCTACTGCTAATAACATGTGTGCCTACTTCCTATATTGACATTTACGGATTAATTAAGTTAATCTGCAATCACGCGCGCACGTATTGTATGTGTATTTATACTATCCTATTGTATTTATACTACTTTTGCTAATGATCTTACTTTTACGCAAAATTAAGCTGCTTTTACGAAATCACTTAATTTTAATACGTTACGAAATTATCTAACTACAAATCCTTGATTGTAACCATATTCTTGAAGATCTTTTTCCCACAATAAAAGACCATCTTTTAAAGAAATACGTTTACCAGGATCATCTGGAAGCCACAATTTACTTCCATCATCTTGAGTAACACCAGCATCAATCATGGCTTGCACGTTTAATCTAGCTAAAGATTTAACACTCCAGTCATATGCTTGACCCATAGTTGCTCTAAAATCACTTCGCGAATACACTTCAAAAGGCAAATACCTGTATCCCGTATCCACGCGATTAGCGGCATCTGCAAATACACGATTAAACTTCTGGCCGCCAAAATAAGGTATATCAATGCCTCGTGAATCACGAATAGTAGCTCTATCTAAAAATGACTTATCTCTAAGCGTAACAACATCTGCAGGAAACGCTCCACCATTGACACGAGTACGAATTCCATGCATATCATGGCATACAAAATTCACAAATCGCATTGCTGCTTCAGGCTTACGACTCGATTTAAGCACAGATAACGAAGAACCGCCCATTTCTGCATTACGCTTTTCTCCGTGCATAGTTGGCACATTCGTCACCTTCCACAATCCTGCAGTTCCAGGCACATTTTCCAGAAGCAAAGACGGCATCCAGGCTCCTGAGAAAACAGAAGCAATCTTGCCAGCTCCAACACCGTTCTTCCAGCGTTGACTCCAAGTTGTAGTTCTAATGTCAATCAATCCTTCATCAATCATTGATTGCCAGAACTTTGTAAACTCTTCAGTACCCTTATCTTTGCTCAATCTAACAGTAACTGTTTTCCCATCATGAGAAGTCATAAACGGGTGTCCACCTGCAAGCCAAATCATAGCGTTATAAAAACTTGCGTCACCTGAGTCTGCTGCAATATACACACCGATATCTTTAAGCTTACGAGCAGCGTGACGGTAATCTTCCCAAGTGTGTATTTTTGTGGCATCTACACCAGCCTGCTTAAACACGTCATCATTATAAAACCAAGCCATTGGGCCAGAATCCATCGGCAAACCGTAAACACGTCCACCAAGTTGCACAGAAGACCATGTTCCAGGAGTATAGAATGTGCGAGTATTTTTCACACGATCAGTAATATCTAAAAGCTGTCCACTTACAGCATATTGCGGAAGAGCAAAATATTCTAATTGAACAATATCTGGCATACCATAGCCATCTTGAATAGCACTATTAAGATTGCTATATCCGCTAGTATCTTTTACAGTTACATGAACATCTGGATTATGTAATTCAAATTCTTCAGCAAGTCGTTTCATGCTTGGTTCCCAAGACCAAACACTAATTTGAGTTCTAGAATCTTTAGTTCCGCATCCGCAAGAAAACAGCAAAGAAAAAACACAAAGTATCGACAGAAGCAAGCGTCCAAAATGATTGCGTTGTTGCAAAATTCTTGCAAATGCAGACATAAGATTTGCCATCCGTTACTTTATGTTACTCAACGTTGTTATGCGCTTACTCAACAGTTACAGACTTTGCAAGATTACGAGGCTTATCAACATCATAACCTTTTAACTTTGCCATATCCATTGCAAATAATTGCAATGCAACTACATCTACAAGAGGACTTAGCAAAGTCGCACATTTAGGACGCCAGAACACAATATCTGCATAGCGAGAAGCATCTGGATCACCCTCTTCTGCAACAGCTATAGTGAAAGCTCCGCGCGCTTTAACTTCTTCAATTCCAGAAATAACTTTCGCATGAAGCACATCACGACCGCGAGAAGATGGCACAATCACAACTACCGGCTCACCTTCATCTACAAGCGCAATAGGACCGTGCTTAAGCTCACCCGCAGCAAAACCTTCAGTAAACGTATACGCAATTTCCTTAAGCTTCAACGCACCTTCTAGCGCAACAGGATATCCAACATGTCGACCTAAGAAAAGGAAAGATTTAGCTTCCAGAGTATGCTCAGCAGCTTTCATAATTGATTCAGATTGTGTATCAAGTACATACTGAATTTTATCCGGCATCTCTTTTAATTGCGCAACGATTTGCTGAATTTCGTCGCGATACATAGTGCCTTTTACTTGCGCCAAAAACAGACCAAGCATATAGGCCGCAACTATTTGCGCAACAAAAGCTTTAGTAGATGCAACTGCTATTTCTGGACCTGCATGCGTGTAAAGAACTGCATCAGATTCGCGCGGAATGCTAGAACCTTGCGTATTGCAAATTGCAAGAACTCGACTACCTTGCTCGCGCGCATGGCGCAAAGCCATAAGCGTGTCCATTGTTTCACCAGATTGCGAAATAGCAACAACCAGCGTGCGATGAGTCAAAATAGGATCACGATATCTAAACTCATGCGCTAATTCAACTTCTACAGGCACACGAACCCAATGCTCGATAGCATATTTTGCAACCAATCCGGCATAACTTGCAGTTCCGCAAGCAACAACAATAATTTTATCTATTGAACGCAAAACATCTTGGCTAATATGCACTTCATCTAGCACAATATTTCCTTGCGCATCAAAGCGACCTCGCAAAGTGTCAGCGACAGCATGTGGATCCTCATGAATTTCCTTATCCATAAAGGAATCCCAACCGCCTTTTTCTACTGCAGAAGCATCCCAATCAACCGTAAAACAAGTAGGATTTTCAACAATATTATTGTCAAAATCAGTTAGAAGCAAAGATGCCTTGCCGCTGCCATCTACATCTCCAATGCACACAGCTTGATCTTGACCAACTTCCAAGACTCGATCCGTATAAGCAACAAAAGCTGCAACGTCAGAGCCAAGGAAATATTCACCGTCTCCAAGACCTACGACCAAAGGCGAATCGTGACGAACAGCAGCCACAATACCAGGCTGACGAACGTCAACAGCAAGTAATGTGAAAGCTCCTTTTAACATTTTTGCTGTACGACGAAGAGCTGTGAATAAATCAGGCTTACCAGTTTCGTTTACAATATCATTCGCAATTTTGCCAAGTAATTTTGCAGCAACTTCAGTATCTGTTTGAGAAGAAAATTCGTATCCTTCTTCGTGAAGCTGCTCTTTTAATACAACAGCATTTTCAATAATGCCATTATGAATAAGCGCGATTTTGCCATCTGCACTAGTATGAGGATGCGCATTAATGTCACAAGGAGCACCATTAGTAGCCCAACGAGTATGACCAATAGCTGCACTCGCCTCAGGCATAGGGTTTGCATCAATATCATTGCGAAGAACAGATAAACGACCAGCTTTCTTTCTCACAGTCGCACATTTCATCCCAGGAGCAACTAAAGCTACGCCCGAAGAGTCATATCCGCGATATTCTAGACGCTCTAACCCACCTAAACAAACTTCTAAAGGTTTTGCACAAACTTTTCCAAAACCTGCGTATCCTACAATGCCACACATAATCTTCTATTGTACGTTATGCGAGCGAGTGCACGCCAGAGAAGCACACAAAAACTATGCAAAACTACATAAATAAGATACGTTTCTTACGTAAATTACAATACGTGATTTAGGAAATCTTTAAAACGATCAGTTTGCGGATTAGTAATAATATCTGCACTACCCTGCTCAACTATGACACCGCCATCCATAAACACAACCTGATCTGCAACCTCACGCGCAAAACCAATTTCGTGAGTTACTACAATCATAGTCATGCCATCTTTAGCAAGATTTCGCATAACGGTTAACACTTCACCTACAAGCTCTGGATCTAGCGCAGATGTTGGCTCGTCAAATAGCATAATTTCCGGTTTCATAGCAAGAGCGCGAGCAATTGCAACGCGCTGCTGCTGACCGCCTGAAAGTTCTGCAGGATAATGGTTCATACGCTCATCCATGCCAACTCGCTTTAACTCTTCAATAGCTAAATCGCGCGCTTCTTGAGCTTTCATATGCATAACATGAATAGGAGCTTCCATAACGTTTTCTAAAGCCGTCATATGAGGGAATAAATTAAAACGCTGGAATACCATGCCAAGCTTCGCACGCTGTTGAGCAATTTCTTTGTCGTTAAGAGCCTGCAGGCACTTCTCACCTTTATGCATTACTTGCTTTACGCCGATGCGCTCGCCATAAATACTTATACTTCCTGCAGTCAAAGTTTCTAGTTGATTAATTAAACGCAATAACGTCGATTTTCCAGAACCGGACGGACCCAAAATAACTGTTACGCTACCTGGATTCACTGTCATATTAATACCGTTAAGTACATGCAATTGACCGAAAGATTTCTGCACGTCGTTAATAGCAACCGCAGGAAGATTAGATTTTGCTTCTACCATTTATTCACATCCAATTTGTTTGTTTCATGCAAAATTTAAAGTTTACAAAGAAAAATATTTAAAATTTAAGCTATTATGCGTTTATTTAGGCATTAAATCCGAGCATAGCAGCATCATTTCGTCCTTTAACATTTTTCCGTTTAGCATCTAATGATTGATCGCCGCGCTGATCAGAATCAGTATTAAGTTGAGCATGCTTTACAATATCTCTTGCTTCAAAACCTTTAGCAAAATGCTTCTCGAGCATGTATTGCAAAACCATCAAAATGGAAGTAATAATCAAATACCAAATACTCGCAACAAGAAGAAGCGGAATTGGTTTATAGATACGGTTAGCAATAGCATTTGTAGCAAATTGCAATTCAAGAGTAAACGGAACTGCAAGAACTAACGAAGTCGTTTTTAGCATACCGATTGTTTCGTTACCAAGCGGAGGAACAATAATACGCATTGCTTGAGGAAGAATTATACGCCTCATAGTTAAAGCTCTACCCATTCCAAGAGCCTTAGCAGCTTCAACTTGTCCACTATCGACAGCTTCCAATCCTGCGCGAACAATTTCCGACAAATAAGCCGATTCATTCAAAGACAAACCAACTACAGCAGCAGTAAGAGAAGTCATAATTACATTAGAATCAATAGACCAAAATTCTACAGAAGTAAAAGGAATACCAATACCAATTCTCGGCACAAGAACCGCAAACATGCCCCAAAATACAAGCTGCGTATAAACAGGAGTACCACGGAAAAACCAAATAAAGAACCAACTTACGCCACGAAGCACAGGATTAACTGACTTGCGCATCATCGCTAAGCCTACAGCAAACACGATTGAAATTACCATAGCAATTAGCGTAAGAAGTAACGTCCAGCCAATACCAGAAAGCACGTTATCGCTTATTAAATATATTCCGACTACTTGCCATTCAAAACGAGGGTTAGTAATAATACTGTAAAGAAGCGAACATGCTATTACAGCTACAATGACTCCGGCAATAATAGGTCCTGGCTTTTTTACTGGCAAAATACGTTCAGAGTTAGCTACTCCGGACTTGCTCTTAGCAGAGTTACCAATTAAAGAATTCAAAATATGCTCCAATAAGTACGTTTATACAAAAACAGCAAAGTAAAGAAACAATCTGAGCCGAGAATTAAATCACGACTCAGATTAACGATATCATTTTAGATAATTATTCGATTATTTGATAGCTAAAGTTTGATAGCTAAAGTTTTATAGTTTTGGATTAACTACAGACTTTTCAATAGCAACATCTTCAACGCCCCACTTCTTCAAGATATCCTTGTAGACGCCGGACTTCATAAGCTTATCAATACCAGCTTTTACAGCCTTCAACATCGCTGCATCACCCTTTTTAACAGCCGCTCCCATTGGTTCAGAATCCTTGCTGTTTTCCAAAATTTCAAGCTTTCCAGGATTCTTAATTGAAGCGTAACCGGCAACAGGAGTATCTGCATACATAACATCAGCGCGACCGGAAAGAAGTGCGGTAGTTGCGTCAGTTTGCTCCTTGAAGCTCATGATTTCAAGAGGCTTATTCCCTTTAGCTGCGCACTGTTTCTTTGCTTCCTCCATAATAGGTTCGCCAACAGTTCCAGTTTCCAAAGTTACTTTCTTGCCACAAAGGTTCTTTGGATCTACCTTAGTAGGATTTCCCTTACGCACTTCAAAAGACAAACCTGCGTTTGCATAAGTAATAAAGTCTACAGACTTCATACGTTCAGCATTTACTGTAAAACCAGAAATACCGACATTATATTTGCTTCCTATTGCTGGAATGATTGAGTCAAACTGAGCATGCATAATTTTTGCTTTTAAGCCCATGACCTTTGCAAGAGCCTTCGAAAAATCAATTTCGTAACCTACAGGAGTTTTACCGTCTGCAGCAAAGAATTCTGCAGGGGCATAACTTACGTTTACACCAACAGTTAACTCTCCTGTTTTTGCAACTTCTGCTGGTACCAATGCTGCAACAGCATCATCTTTTTGCACATGACTTATATCATAGCTACGAGCAATATCAGGGTCTGCTTCTTTAGAATCAGCAGGTCCACATGCAGCAATACTGCCAATCATTACTAAAGATGCAACAATAGCAACAGGCTTCATAGATTTAAACATAGTTCTTCTCCTCATGTATGTACTAAGAATCTATAATTTGCATTAATGTGTATAACTATACACGATAACCCTACAAATTCAACAGCCTTTTATACGATTATTGAATATACGAAGATACTCATGCAGTACATCTGCACAATAATTATGCTTTTCATAAACAAAAACTGCATATTATTCGCAATAATGTATAATATGTGCGTGTCGTATTGTCGCACTTTCTATCCCATGCGAAGCGCACATGTGTTTCAAAAACGTATAAAAAGAAACATCAACTCTTAATCAATACTACGAGAACGCAGATTACGGTAACGCATTTCACGCAAGGCCTCTCGCTTATCTTGCTCCTCACGCAAAGCCTGACGCTTATCAAATTCCTTTTTACCGCGCGCTAAAGCAATTTCTACTTTTACGTAGCTTCCCTTAAAATACAAACGCAAAGGCACAACAGTGTAGCCTTTCGCCTCAGTTTGCCTAGAAAGCTTAGCAATCTCAGCAGCATGAAGCAGAAGCTTACGCTTGCGCTTAGGAGCATGATTATTCCATGTGCCGTTTAAATATTCAGGAATATTTGCTCCTTCAAGCCACATTTCACCACGACGATCAATATTCACAAATGATTCAGCTAAAGAAGCACGCCCTTCGCGAAGTGACTTAACTTCAGTACCAGTAAGAGCAAGACCTGCTTCATAACAATCTTCAATTACATAATCATGATGCGCTTTACGGTTTTGTGCCACAGTAACAGTGCCATCTTGCGCAGGCTTATTTGCCATAATTCCCCTCCAGTACACATCACACACAAAAGAAACTTGCCATAAGATACTACTATCTTATGGCAAGAACAATAAGTCGTAAATCTTACAACGTTTTCAATTTCAATAAATTGAAAACTATGAAGTGCTTATATTTAATAATGAATGTACTCATAATCGCCTGGATTATAAATAGTTTCATAAGCAGGGAATGTTGCAAAACCAGTTCCACCTTCAGAAATAAGAACTGATCCATCAGCATTCACACGTTCCACAACCGCAACATGTCCATATTGCCAATCAGCATTCCAATTACCAACACGTTGGCCACGAGCAAACACCATAACAGCACCAACATGTGGAATTCTATTAACTAAATATCCAAGCCTACGAGCAGTATTCGCCCACTCAGCACCATTACCCATGTAGGAGCCAACAGGCAGACCAAGTTGCGAACGACGCAAATAAGCCCATAACGTGCATTGACGAGCAGGATAAGCAGAACCACCAACAGTGTTTCCAGTATTATGCCCGTAGCAGAACTTAGAACCTTCTGCGCAATTTCCAGGAACAGTATAATTCATACCATTAGCAGCGCCATTAGAAAGTTGCATCGGAGGAAGGTAAACATTCTTCCCAGAACTTCCATTCAATTGCTGACGATTACCAGCATTCGGATCGGCTTTAGCGAATGACTTATTAGCAAGAGCACGCGCTTGAGCATCGATGGCAGATTTCATTGCTATAATTTCTGCAGCCTCACGCGCAGACTGAGAAGTCAAACTACTCTTTTGACCTTCCAGCTGCTTACGAATCTCTTCACCATGATCTCGCAAACTTTGCAAGGACTTTTTGCGATCATTGGCAGCTTTCGCAGCGATTTGAGCACTTTGCGCTTGGGCATCCGCCTGCTGCTTTAACTTGGTTATTTCTGCTTCAATAGCAGCCAAACGCTGACGACGATTCATAGAAGTATTCAACTTGATAGCAGCATCATTAGCAGCGTTTGCTTCACTTCTAGCAACAGCAGCCTCGGATTGTAACTTTCCAACAAACTGTTCTGTGGTAGTTGATTTAGTCACAATATCCATAACATTAGATGCCTGAGAACCATGGAAACTCTTACGAGCAAGCTGTGCTACAGCAGCCTTAGCATCATCAAAATCTTCACCAGTTTTTTTAATTTTCTCTTCCAAATCACGCTTATCTTTTTGTGCAGACTCTAGACGCTGCTGCGTTGATTCTACAAGACTGCGCGCCTGAGAAGCTTGCTCTTCTGCTTGTTGAGCAGCTCGTATTTGATTTGGAATTTTATGCTCATTTAAATCATTCAATTCAATGATCTTATTTGCAAGTTGTTTACTTACGCCAGCAAGTTGGCGCTTCAAATTCTCGTTTCGTTGTATTTTGCGCCTATATTCCTTCATGTTGACAGCACTTGCTGTAGACGCATTAAATAATGCACCAGCAACACCAGCAAACATCATTGAAATAGCAACTATTAAACTCACTACAGTATGAGTGCGTCGAATTGCATACATGCTATGTCGATCTTCGCTCATATCACTTCCCTTTCAACATCACTATTGCGAATTATACCGTAATGCAAGGAATCACGCGAGTTTCTACTTCAAATCTTCTAAAATAGTACTTTTACAATACTCATACGAAAATAACGCAAATAATTACACACCTATTATTTTGCATTTTAAGCTTTTAAGTATCGTCTCAAAGCAATAGCAGAAGCAACTATAGATAACACCACTGCACCAGCTACAAGTATTGGAACGCATAGCCACACAGTTGTTTGAGTAACAAATGGCATCCAACGCACATTCTGCGCAAGCCAATCAGTTACAAAAATTTTAACTACTAAACTTAGCGCAGCACCAGCAAGTAAAGAACCTACAAACGACGCGAACGCTCCTTCAAGAATAAACGGCATACGAATAGTCCAGTTAGAGGCACCAACTAAGCGCATAATTTCGGTTTCTTGACGACGGCTAGCAGCAGACATTCGAATCGTAGTGCCAGTAAGCATAATAGCCACAACAACCATAACCGCTGCAAGCACAATTGTCACAACAGTAGCGCGATTAAGCACACTGAAAACAGGATCAAAAATCTGACGCTGATCAACAACTTCTTCCACACCATCGCGTCCAGAAAGAACTTCTGAAACAACCTGATATTTCATAGGATTAGTAAGCTTCAAGCGCAACGAATCTTGCATGTCTGCCGCAGTTAAAGTACGTCCTTGATACATTCCGTTAGGATATTGCTTTAAGAATGTGTTTTTATAAAATTCGTTGCGGCTAACATAAGTGATATTTGAAACATCATCGCCTAATTCTTGGTGAATAATATGCTCCAATTTTACAATTTCGGCACTAGTAGGCGCTTTTCCAGAAGCACAAGAAGGAGATTGGCTAGTTCCATCCGGGCACAGCCAGGCAACCACTTCTACTTTGTCATACCAGTCACCTTTTGCCTTGGTAATCTGCGCTTGCATAAGCACTGAAACACCAATAAAAAGGAAAGAAATGAACGTTACAAGCATAACCGAAAGAATCATCGAAACATTACGACGCAAACTAATGCAAGTTTCGGAAAAAATAAATCGTAAACGCATTACTCTGCTCCTTCAGTTTTATTAATGTCATTATTGCTATCGTCAACACTAATGTTCTCATTATTAGTATTTTCAGCTGCAACAGGTGGCTTAGGCGGAGCTGGAGGCATAGGAGGAAGCTGAGATTTACGCTCAGATTCAGCATCGGATTGCAACTTACTTTCTGCTTCTGATTGCAACTCATCGCTGGTTTCGGATTGTGATTCTCCGCTCACTTCAGAGTTTTCAGTAGATTCAGTAGATTCAGTAGATTCAGTAGATTCAGTAGATTCAGTAGATTCAGTAGATTCAGTAGTTTCATTAGTTTCATTAGTTTCAGCAGTTTCGTGAGATTCGGCAGTTTCATAGGATCCTTTATTATCTTCCGAAATCTCAACTTCTGAATCATTCTCTTCAACATCTTCATTATCGTTTGCAGAAATCAATCCACGTCCCCAAGTCATTGTTGTTTCCAAAGACTGGAACACTTCGCCATAACGACCAGTCCTGCCAGAATGGACAGACTGAGCCAAACGTGCAATTCCTTCATTCTCTGAAGTATCACTCTTCAACGATTGCGTTACCATGTCAACAACTTCACGCGCCTGAGCAGCACGTTGAGCTTTTTTAGAAAGCCTCTTATGACGTTCAGTATGCTCAGATTGAGCAATTGATTTTTGAGCATCACGATCTGATTGATCTTGAGAATTTTCAACAGTTTGTTGTGCTTTAGAATTATGCTCAACTTCACTATCCGGGAAATACAATGCAGAATCATATGATCCTTCACGCTCATCACGCACAATTTTGCCGGCATGAAGCTCCACAACGCGCTTACGCATTGAGTTCACAATTTCCTCATTATGCGTAGCCATAACAATCGTTGTGCCAGTTCGGTTAATAGCATCCAAAACTTCCATAATTCCAAGAGAAGTAGTTGGATCCAAATTACCAGTAGGCTCATCTGCAAGAATAATTTGAGGGTGATTGACATATGCGCGAGCAATTGCAACTCGCTGCGCCTCACCACCAGAAAGCTCATGTGGGTAATTATTTTCTTTACCAGTCAAACCAACCGTTTCAAGAACACGAGGAACAAGTGAACGAATCGTAGACCGACTCGTGCCGATCACTTCCAAAGCAAAAGCAACATTTTGGTAAACTGTTTTATTATTAAGCAGCTTATAATCCTGAAAAATAAAGCCAAGAGATCTACGATACTGCGGCACCTGTCGGTTAGAAAGTCTGCGCAAATCGTTACCGGCTACGTGAATTTCCCCACCATTTGCTTCTTCTTCGCGAAGCAGCAAACTAAGCAATGTAGTTTTACCAGAACCGGAAGCGCCAACAAGAAACACAAAATCTCCGCGATCTACATGCAAAGACACATCGTCTAATGCAGGACGTGTACCTCGAGGATATATTTTTGACACATGATCTAATGAAATCAGCGACATTGTTTCAATTCCTTCCGAAGATTATGTGTAATTGTTGGTTTTTAGTTCTAGCTTTAGTTTTATTTAAGATTCTGCTTCAGCTTCTTTTTGAGCCGCAACTCGCTGCTCGTGACGCCAACGAATACCAGCTTCAATAAAACCGTCAATATCGCCGTCAAAAACAGCCTGAGTTTGCGAAGTTTCGTAGCCAGTGCGCAAATCCTTCACCATCTGATAAGGGTGAAGCACGTAAGAGCGCATTTGATCTCCCCAACTTGCCTTAATATCTCCAGCAAGTTCCTTCTTTTTTGCAGCTTCCTCAGCATGCTTAAGCACAAGCAAACGCGATTGCAAAACTGCCATTGCAGCGGCGCGGTTCTGAATCTGGCTTCGCTCATCTTGCATAGAAACAACCAAGCCGGTTGGCAAATGCGTAATACGAACAGCAGAATACGTAGTGTTCACGCCCTGACCTCCTGGCCCTGAAGCTTGGAAAGTATCCACGCGAATATCCGAATCCGGAATATCAATATGATCCGTAGCTTCAACAAGAGGAATTACTTCAACAGCAGAAAAACCAGTTTGGCGACGTCCTTGATTGTCGAATGGCGAAATACGAACCATTCTGTGAGTGCCACCTTCTACAGAAAGACGACCATACGCGTACGGGGCATCCACTTGGAAAGTGGCTGATTTAATACCAGCCTCTTCTGCATAAGACGTGTCCATCATCTTAGTTTTATAGCCGTTTCGCTCAGCCCAGCGCAAGTACATACGAAGAAGCATTTGAGCAAAATCGGCAGCATCCACACCGCCCGCACCAGAACGGATCGTAACAACCGCAGAACGAGCGTCATACTCGCCGTCAAGAAGAGTCTGAACTTCCATATCGTCCAACTCGTGAGCAATATTTCCAAGCTCTTCTTGAGCCTCATTCATTGAATCAGCATCGCCTTCTTCTTCACCAAGCTCAATTAAAGTCTTAGTATCTTCAATACGCTGTTCAACAGCTTGCAAACGCTTCAATTGAGACTGAGCTGCAGAAAGCTTACTCGTGACTTGCTGAGCATGCTCAGAATCGTCCCAAAGTCCAGGCTCTGCAGCCTGCTTTTCTAAATCAGCAATCGTAGCCTTCAACGAATCGACATCTAGTGCTTTAGAAATCAAAGAATACTTTGCTTCAACATCATTTAACGCTTGGGAAAAATCAAATTCCGCCATTTACTTAAAGTACCTCTTTACATACCTGTTTTACGCAATTACTACTCGCAAAATACTTACAAAATCAACTATTGATAAGTTTAGCGCACGGTCAAAATCTCAGGACCGTTTTCCGTAATTGCAATCGTATGCTCAGTGTGTGCACCGCGAGAACCATCAGCAGAGCGAAGAGTCCAACCATCCTTAGGATCCTGGTAAATTTCGTCAGTAGTCTTTAAGAACCATGGCTCAATTGCAATCACAAGACCTGGGCGAAGCTTGTAGCCATGGTGAGCAGTTCCATCGTTAGGAACATGCGGATCGCCGTGCATAATATGACCGACTCCGTGACCGCCAAACTCAAGATTTACGCTATAACCATACTCGTGAGCAACGCAACCAACAGCTGCAGAAATATCGCCAAGACGGTTGCCAGGCTGAGCCATATTAATACCAGCCTCAAGAGCTTCCTCAGTGCACTTAATTAAGCGTAAATCCTCAGGATCAGCATGCTTTCCAACCACAAAACTAATAGCGGAATCACCAACCCATCCATCGACGTTAATTGCCAAATCAAGGGTCAACAAATCGCCGTCTTTAAGGTTATAATCAAAAGGAACTCCGTGAAGGACAGCATCGTTTACAGAAGTGCAAATATAGTGCGCAAAAGGACCTGTACCAAAATCAGGAGCGTAATCAACATAGCAAGAAGACGCACCTTTGCGGCTCATAATTCGCTGACGAACGAAGTCATCAATCTCAAGAAGATTCGTGCCAACTTTGGTCATTGCTTTCAAGTCTTTAAGAATACTACCGACGAAGCGACCTGCAGGCTTCATCGCTTCAATTTCAGATGGAGTTTTAAGTTCAATCATGCTTCAAGACTAACGCGCAGGCACGAAAATAAAGCAAAATATAGCGAAAATACTAACTAATAGTGTCGCTTAATACTTGTAAGCTAATCACATGTCTAACAACAATGAAAACAATAGTAATAATAGTAATAATAAGGAATCGCAGAAGGAAATTTCTGCTGTAGATTTCGACCCTGCCTCCTTCTCGTCGGCTACTCGTCCACAAGACGATTTATTCCGTTACGTAAATGGTCCTTGGATTGACACTTACACTCTCCCAGAAGACAAACCAATGTATGGTGCTTTCCACAAGCTTGCAGAAGATGCAGAAAAGCAAATTCGAGATATTTTAGAAAACGAAAATTGCCCAGCCAAAAAGTCGCAAACCTTATACCGTAACTATTTGGATACCGCATCTATTGAAAAAGCTGGAATTACGCCAATTAAGGGCGATCTAGACGCTGTGGATTCAGCAGAAACTAAGGAAGATTTGGTTCGCACTATTGGCGCGCTTAATCCGTACGGCGGTCCAGATGCAATGTTTTATTTTGGAGTTTACGGAGATCCTAAAGATCCTAAGACGAATATTATGCATATTGAGCAATCGGGATTGGGCTTGCCAGACGAAGCATACTATCGCGAAGATAACTACGCTCCAATTCGCACTGAATATGTAAAAATGGTAGCTTCGTTGTTGAGATTGGCTGGTTACGGAGATACCGCCACTACCCAAGCTCAAGCCGAGCGTTTTTTGAATGTTGAAACTAAAATCGCGAAGCACCATTGGGATAACGTGGCAACTCGCGATTCTCAAAAAACTTATAATCCTTGCAATTATGCTGATTTGGCAAAAAATCTTGAAGCGCTGAATCTCGACGCTTTCTTAGATGCTGCACAAAAAGCGTACGAAACTTGCGAAGAAGCAGAACATCAACCAATCAATCTTCGTGAAGCTTTTAGCAAAGTAGTAGTTCACGAGCCAAGCTTTATAGAAGGATTGAATAAGATTTGGCAGGAAACTAACTTAGAAGATTTAAAGCTTTGGGCACGCGTGCACGTGATTTTGTGCTGGGCAATCTTACTGAGTGAAGACTTTGCCGAAGCTAGATTCGACTTCTACGGCAAGGTGCTTTCTGGAGCCACAAAGCAACGCGACCGCTGGAAGCGAGCAGTCGGAGTTGTTGACGATGCTTGTGGCGAGGAAGTTGGACGCGAATACGTGCGATTGCATTTCCCTGAGTCTTCTAAGGAATATATGCAAGGCTTAGTTGACAATCTTATTAACGCTTACCGCGAGTCGATTTCTCACAGCAGCTGGCTTGGCGAGGAAACTAAAGCGAAGGCTTTGGAAAAGATTAGTAAATTTGAGCCAAATATTGGTTACACAAACCATTGGGTTGACTACTCTGCGCTAAATATTAAGGAAGACGCTGATTTAGTTGAGAATATGCGCGAAGTTTATCGATTTGGCTTTGGTAAAAATACTGCAAAAGCCGGAAATCCTGTGGATCGCGAAGAGTGGCAGATGACTCCGCAAACTGTGAACGCTTACTACGATCCTCTGCTGAACGTAATCGTGTTCCCAGCTGCTATTTTGCAACCACCATTCTTTAACCCAAGCGCTCCAGACGCAGCAAATTATGGTGCTATTGGTGCCGTGATTGGTCATGAAATCGGTCACGGTTTTGACGATCAAGGTTGCGAATACGACGGCGACGGCGTACTTAACAATTGGTGGACTGAAGAAGACAAAACCAACTTCACTGAGCGCACTAAGAAGCTTATTGAGCAATACAATGCTTTCACACCAACGCAGCTTATTGTTAAGTACTCTCACTTGAAGAGCAAAGAAGAGCGCAATGCGATGCCTCACGTAAACGGTGCTTTAACAATCGGCGAAAATATTGGCGATTTAAGCGGCGTGACTATTGCGCTTAAAGCATACGCTTTCGCCTTGCAAAAGAGCAAGGGACAAGAAATCAACGGAAGTGATGATGCTATTCGCGAAACCTTGCTTAACGCTCCTGAAGTAGATGGTTTCACTGCTTTGCAGCGATTCTTCTTAAGCTACGCGTTAGTATGGCGTTCCAAGGCTCGTAATGAAATTGCGGAACAGCTGCTTCAAATCGACCCGCACTCCCCAGCCGAATGCCGCACTAACGGCATTGCTCGCAACGTTGACTTGTTCTACGATGCGTTCGATGTTCAAGAAGGCGACGAGATGTGGCTCGACCCAAGCGAGCGCGTGCACATTTGGTAAAGCATCTCAAATTGAGCACAGAAAATAGAAAATAAGAAATAGAAAAGCCTGCAAGCGTTCTTTACTAATCGTTTGCAGGCTTAATTTATATAACCTTATAAGTTTTTATTCTTCCGCAGAGGCAGAACCTGCAGAAACAGCTTCTTCTGCAGCAAAATCTTGCGAAATAGTCTCATTTGAAACAGCTTCTTCTGCTACAGCAGGAGCATTATCAGCAGCATAATCATTATCAACAGCAGCATCAGCAACTTCTGCTACAGCTTCAGCATCAGCAACAGCAGTATCAGTATTAGCAACAGCAGTGTCTACAGAAGCAGCTTTTGTACGCGCATTTTTGCGTGACTTATAAAGTAAAATAGAAAATACAACTACAGCACAAAGAATAATTACCATTGCAATTACAGCAACCACCATTCCAGAAATACCAGTTTTTTCAGTATTTTTAGCGGAATCTTTACTATTTGCAATTTGAGAATTAACCTTATTGGCTAAATGCTTATTTTTTCCAAATGCTTTCTTTTTGCTAGATCTATCACCCTTATGTTTTTTCTTATTTTTATCGTCCTTCTTATCTTTCTTATCTTTTTTATCCTTGTCGTCCTTTTTATCCTTATCGGATTTAGCTGCCTTAGTATTATTCGCTACTGCAGCAGGACGCTGATAAACTTGAGGGCTTCCATAACCAATTTTGCCATCAGGATAGTCAATATCACCGTTATATTCCGACAAAGTTAAATCACCAACAATGCCGTACGGACCGCCTTGAGCTTCACCATAACCAAAGGAGATATTTCGTGGATTCAAAATTTGATACAAATGACCATTCTCGTCAGTAAAGGCACCACGAGTAGCGCGCAATGGTCCCTCTTCATTTTGAATCCATAAACGCATAGAACCAGCAAGATCTGTACCCCAGCTTAAGTTTTCACCCCAAGCTTTTCTACCATTAAAATCAGGTGCGCTTTTACCATCTGGAGCAAAATGACCAAATTTACCATGTTGAGCAGTCTCTTGTGCGCGACGATACGCATCCTCTTCATTTGCGGAATCGTATTGAATATTATTCACATAAGCTTGTTTAGTTAAACCGCAACGACTCACATAATCTTGCAAAGGAATTCCTTCAAAGTAAATACTACGATCGTCGTATAAACGCGAACGTGCATTACGAATTGAAGCCAGCACATAGCGCACTACATCAACAGATCGAACCCAGCCAACACTACGTGCAACGTTTTTTTGTTTAATAATCGGGTTTTTAATAGACAGGTTTGACGTAGACGAATTAGATGCTTCTTTGCTTAATTCTAACGAATTTATGCCCATCAAATTCATATTCATGGAGCTTTGTGCAGACAAGCACACAAAGGATACTACAGCAAGCAGGCTTATCAGCGAACATACAATATGCTTCACTACAGCACTTTTAACTATCGTATTCTTCGAATTCATTGAACTATTCGATTTAAAACCAAATGATTTAAATAAATTAGATGAGCATGAATTTACATGCATAGCTAAATTGCGCACCAATCCCTGCTTATTATTTTTCATAGTAAAAAACTCTTCTTCTGTTCATTCAATGCAACAAATATAGGTTAATAGTATCTCTTAATAAGGAATTATTGCGAAAATGCTTGCAATCTTGCTGTTTTACAAGTGATTTTATTGTCAATATTTTTAATAAATTGTGGTTAAAACATAGCTTTTAACCACAATAAAAGAATTTTCTAGAACAATTCTCGCAAAACATTCATAGTTGTTATTACTGCGGCATTTCCTTGTGGCTGCGAAGCTCAGGGGCAATGATGGCTCTGATTTCGGGGCTGAAATGGCTGCAGTCCAAATCGTGAAAGGATGATGAATATGGTACAACAACAGTCAACTGTGACTATTAGCGGATTTGTAGGCGCAGAACCAATAAGTTTTGGACGCAACGAAAATTCTCCTGCTTGTTCTCTACGAATTGCAAGCACACAATCTTATTATCGAAATGATGAGCAGCAATGGCATGAGCGTCCAACCACATGGATGACTGTGAAGGCGTATCGAACTTTGGCTTCAAACGTTCTTAAAAGCGTGCATAAAGGTGATGCAATTGTTGTTTCTGGAAATTTGAGTACTGAAAGTTGGACAAAAGACGGCAATGATTATAATCGCATAATTTTAGAAGCGGCTACTATTGGTCACGATTTAAATCGTGGAACTACTCAATTTACAAAGCGAAACGCTGATTCCGCTAAAAATGATCATACGAAAGAAAGTAATCAAGCACAGCAGAACAATAGGGCACAACAAAATAACTCTAACGCAAGCATTTCGAATGATGAATTTGGGGGCGAAACTGACATTTAAGAAAAATAAATCGCAATTCTAAAAATCCACTAAACTCACACCACAGTAAAAATTAATATGAACACAATAAAATAGCCGCCAAGAATCAACATTCCTGGCGGCAAATCTATTTATTCTCTATTTCGCAAATTAAGTATTTCCTAATTTACTGAAACTGAGATATCTACTACTACTTAATCACATGTATGTCATCAGAAGAAACCGATGGCTGACCATAAGGCAAATCACCACCATGATACATAATGCCATTAGGTTTCGTTGCAATAGTAATTCTCTTACCTTCGTATTGTTTGAAATTATTACTAGTTCCATCATTAGAGTCACTGATAAGCACAGCTACTTTATTAGCGAAAGTAATAGTTGGTCTTAAAGCACAATCCATAAAACCATTAGCCACTGTAACTGAAGATGGATTATCTAGCAAAAGAACAGTAAAGCGTGCATTATCATCATAAGTGTCTGGGAAGCCAGTAGTATCATCCTTATCAGCGCCAGGTAAGTTCTTAGCTTCTTCCTTACTTAAGGTCTTTATTGTTCCAGTGTAGACTTGGTAACCCTTTTCAATCCAATTCTGAACATTCTTATTATGCTCACGCACTTTTTGTGAATTCTCTTCATTATTCACTAATGCGTCAACGCCTCTCATGTCTGAAATTGAAATAAACGACGGCATTACTACTCTTGATAATTCATCAGTTCCTTGAACAACACCATCGCTTCCTAACGGATGCTCAACAGTTTCAGAACTAGTTGTGAATTTATGATGTTTATTTAGGCGATATATTGTTTTTGTCCAAGGCATATCTCCATCACTTGTAGCATCGGAACCAAATGGAGCAAGTGTAACTATTCCATCATGATTCTTGTTAAAATACAAAGTTGCATATGAATCGCTACTAGTGGTCAAATCTTCAGATTTTATAAGCTTTTTACCATCGTAAGAAGCAACACGAACGCCATATGTAGCGTCTATCATTCTAGTAGTATCAGCGCTGCGCGAAGACGCAATCACTAAATCTGGGATAGAGTCTTTGTTTATATCCCATAGCGTGTAGTAATACTTCATGTCACTACTGTCGGAAGATTTGGTTTCGCTAAAATCTTTTAGAACTTTTTTATATTGTTTTCCAGCCTCACTAATTACGTTATTATGAGACCCATCAGCACTATTTACTCTTTTATTTAGATTCAAAAAACAAACTATTCCAGCAATTACCACAACTAATGCAACTACTGCCGAAATAATAATTGTTAATTTTGAATACTTACTTTTCTTATTCTTAAGCGCGTCTACAGGCTGCTCATAAACCTGAGTATACAGTTGCTGTTCTGATTGGTTATAAACTGCTTGCTGCGGATTATTTATTTGTTCTGCAGAAGTTTGCGAACCAATAGAAGAATCAATCCTCGCTCCACACTCATTACAAAATTGCTGATCATCACTAATTTGTGATCCACATTTTTCACAAAACATATGTGTAACTTCTTCCTATTACGTATATATAAAACAAGTGGGATGCAAACGCAGAGCCCACAAGTTATTAATATTTCTCACGATTCAAAATTACGCACCAAATTTTACTTATTCAAAAGTATTTTGACACGCTTTACAATGCGGCTTGCAGCTTCGTCAACTGGAACTGCTTCAACGTTTGAGCCGTTGCGATCGCGGATTTCAATCGTACCGTTGTTCACGGTATCGCGACCTGCTACAGCAATCAGCGGCACGCCAACAAGCTCAGCATCCTTAAACTTCACGCCTGGAGAAACCTTTGGACGATCGTCGAAGATTACTTCGATTCCCTGCTTACTAAGCTCCTCAACAACCTTTTCAGCAGCATCGAAAGCAACTTGATCTTTGCCTGTTGCAACCACGTGAACTTGAGCTGGAGCAATCGCCATAGGCCATGCGAGACCAGCGTCGTCGTGATGCGTTTCTGCCAAGCATGCGATCACGCGGCTAACGCCAATACCGTAGCAGCCCATCCAAACTGGCACAGCTTTACCGTTTTCGTTAAGAACGCTTAAGCCCAAAGCCTTAGAATACTTTAAGCCAAGCTGGAACACCTGACCGATTTCCACACCGCGTTCGAAGCTAAGCGGACCAGAACCATCTGGGCTCATATCGCCGTCACGAACCTGGGCTGCTTCAACAACGCCGTCAGCCTCAAAATCGCGACCGTAAACAGCGTTGTAAACGTGCTTTCCGTCTTCGTCAGCTCCTGAAATCCAGGCGCTTCCCTTTGCAACGTGAGCATCCATCAAGTAGCGAACAGGATTTTCAATACCACTACCCTCTTTGCGAGCTTGAGGACCTAATACGCTAAAACCAATGTAGCCCTTAACAAACTCAGGATGAGACTTCAAATCATCCTCAGTTGCTTCTTCGATTTCTGCAGGAGCAAACTGAGCTTCAAGACGCTTCATATCTACCTGGCGGTCACCTGGAATACCAATAGCAACAATTTCGCGCCATGGCTCCTCATGCTCGCCACCCTCAGCATCAGCCGGGTGCTTAACAGCAATAATCAGATTCTTCAAAGTGTCGTCTGCTTGCCATTCGCGGCCATCTTTACGCGGATGCAAATCGTTAGAAACCTTAACCAAAGCTTCAATCGTCTTAGCGTCTGGAGTTTCGAGCGCTTCTGCTGCAGGAGTTGCCGAGTAATCAACATCAGACATTTCTGGAGTGGTAAGAGCCTCAACATTCCAAGCTTTTCCGGAAGGAGCGAGAGCAAAAGTATCTTCACCAATTGGCATTGGAGCCAAGAATTCCTCAGAATCAGAACCGCCCATTGGACCGGAAACAGCGTGAACAATCACGTATTTAATGCCCAAACGGTTGAAAATTCGAGCGTAAGCAGCGCGCTCTTCAACATAAGCAGACTTCAAACCATCTTCGTCAATTGAGAACGAGTAACCATCTTGCATAATAAACTCGCGGCCGCGGATAAGACCTGCGCGAGGACGGAATTCGTCGCGATACTTCGTTTGAATCTGATACAAAGTAACAGGCAAATCCTTGTACGAAGAATACATATCCTTAACAAGGAGCGTGAAAACTTCTTCGTGCGTTGGAGCAAGAAGATAGTCAGCTTCATGACGATCCTTAAGGCGGAAGATGTTGTCGCCGTATTCTTCCCAACGGTTTGTAGCCTCATAAGGCTCACGCGGAAGAAGCGCTGGGAAGTGGACTTCCTGCGCACCAATACCGTTGATTTCTTCGCGAATAATCGCTTGAACCTTGTTTAAAACCTTGAGTCCGAGCGGCAACCAAGTCCACACACCTGGGGCAGATTTACGAATATAGCCTGCGCGCTGCATAAGTTTTGCGGAAGTCACGTCCGCGTCTGCAGGATCCTCGCGCAGCGTACGAAGGAACAGCTGAGACATACGAAGTACATTGGAATTCATGCGTTCCAATCTATTTGCGCATGAGGACATAAACACTTGTTTACACAGCTAAACAAACAAGCCAAAGCAGCGACAAAAACCCAGTTAAAACTCCGGCAAATGTTTCCCAAATACGCAAAAACGACAACAAACGCCAGAGAAAATACACGGCAAATGTTTCAAAAAAGCACCAAAACGCTCGCGCGGGTAACGCGCTCGCTACGAAACTCGCGTTGGAAGTCCCCCGGACTTCCAACTTAAGCGAGTTTCCGCTCCGAGTTGCCTTCGCGCGCTAAATCGCAGCGCTCAGGCAGGTCGTCGCGCAAATGTTCCACAAAAAATCGCACTAAAACTCGTCATCGAAGGAAAACTCTTCATTATCTGCGTAATTGACAGCGCCAAAAATGTCAAACTCTTGCTGATTTGCAGAATCGCCCTCAAACTTATCTGTCAAAAATACAGAAGCACCATCGCTAGCAAGCATCTCACTCGCACGTTTGGAAGCATCGCGCAAAGATCCATCTAGTAGAACGGCATCAACTGAAACGCTAAACGCGCGATCGTTAATACCTTCCAAATAAAGACCGCCCAGATTTTCCACGCGAGAAAGCGCAACATATCCCATTCCAGGAGCGAAAGTTCTACGCAAATCCATTACCGCACTATCGAGCGTCATACCTTGCGACTTATGAATCGTAATTCCCCACGCGCAACGAAGAGGCACTTGATTTACGCTAGCAAGTACAGTCTCACCGTCCGTCATTTCCCACGCAGCTGGCTTAAGAGTGACAATATTTCCGTTTTCAAACTCAACAATCGGCCAGCCACCTTTAGATTCAGGCACAAAACGCAACACACGTCCAACAGAGCCGTTTACATACTGCTTTTCTTGGTCATTACGCAATGCCATCACAGCAGCTCCGACCTTCAAAACTAAACGCTCCGGAGCAAGCATATTCTTCTTTAAGCGCTCAACGAGATTTTTAGGTCCTGCTTCCGTTGCAACGAATTCGTGAGGCTCAGCATTAATTTCCGCAAGCTGCATATTATTTAAGCCATCTGCTTGCGCGTTCGTTGGGAAAAGATGTACTGCAACTTCGTCATCTTGCGGATACTCACCAAGACGGCTGGCCAACACTTGCTTATCGTCGTCACTTACTAGACCGCTACGAATATCTGTTAAAACATCAAGTAACTTACCGTCGTCTTGACGATGTTGCTCAGTTAAATAGCACACAACAGGTTTCAAAGCATCCCAGGCGAAAGATTCCGTAATATAGCCTTCCGGATTTTTTCCAGCTGCAGCATACTTTTCGCGCGACGAAATAAACTCCGGGCTCGGCTCGAACACGTCACGATTTCGCATAGAAGTGCTAACAGGAGGCAGCTGGAAGAAGTCGCCCGAAATAACTACTTGAAGCCCGCCGAAAGGAGCGGGATTTTTGCGCACTTTTCGGCATACTTCGTCAACCATGTCGAAAAGCCACGCGTGTATCATTGAAACTTCGTCCAGCACGAGCACGTCCGTGGCTTTTATGCGCTTTCCTCGCCTAGCTCTAATGGTTTTAAGAAGCGTATCCGTAAGTGCGTTTGCAACTCCAACTCCACTCCAAGAGTGAATGGTTTGACCGTTTAAATGAGTTGCTGCGATTCCGGTAGAAGCCGTTACAGCCACGCTTAAACCGTTCTTTCGCATTTCGCGAATAGCTTCGTTTAATACGTAGGTTTTACCTGCACCCGGAGCGCCGGTAATGAACGCGCTTGCACCAGCGTTGATTATGGTTAGAGCTTCGGATTGCTTCATCGGCAGTACCTTTTATTGTGTTTAATACGTTTAGTAGTCGCGCTTTTCTGCGGAATTTACGTCTTCTAGCGCCTCTCCGCGGCGTTCGTAGTCACGAAGCAAGCTCGTGCTTTCAATGTGCTGTGCGCCAGCTTTTGCTTGAGACTCACTTGGGCCTGGAGCTGGAACGAACATCATATCGCGGTAGTAACGAAGCTCGTCAATCGACTCAATAATATCCGCGAGCGCACGGTGACCGCCATGTTTTGCCGGCTTATTGCGGTAAACGTCCGGGTAAAGCCTGCGCGAAATTTCCTTCAACGTGCTTACGTCTATTACACGATAGTGCAGATTTGCCATTAAATCTGGCATGTAACGGTCGAGGAACTTTTTATCGGAACCGACGGAGTTTCCAGCAAGATGAGCTTTTCCGCGAGCCGGCAGGAAGCGCTTTACGTATTCAACTACCTGCTTTTGTGCTTCTTCCAAAGGCAAACCATTCTTATTCCACTCGTCAACAAGTCCGGAAGAAGTGTGCATATTGCGCACAAAATCGTTCATATGAGCCACAGCAGCATCGCTCGGCTTAATCACTAAATCAATGCCGTCGTCCAAAACTTTCAGATTAAAGTCGGTTGGAACTACAGATACTTCGCATAATTCGTCGTGGAAAATATCGAGTCCCGTCATCTCGCAATCAATCCAAATTAAGCGCGACTCTTCCGGCGTAAACGTAAGATCTTCCTTAGCTTCAGCCATTTTCGTTCCTTTCCTAATATTTTTTCGAACCCATCAGCCTACATCTTCGTAGAGACGAGACACGTATTAAAAACGACGAAAAGCAGGCAAGTTGTGAGTAACTTGCGTAACTTTTCGCCGTTTAAAATAGTTGCGATTTATACGCGATTTAATCGCGCAACTTACGCACCACGCGATTTAGTTGTGGAAACCGCTGTAGTTTGGCGCTTCTGCAGTCATCACAATATCGTGAGGATGAGATTCACGAAGACCTGCATCAGTAATACGAATAAAGCGTCCGCGCTCTTGCATTTCCTTAATATTGTGAGCACCAACGTAGAACATGGACTGATGCAAGCCACCAAGCAACTGGTAAAGCACAGCGTTAAGTGGACCGCGATATGGAACTTCGCCTTCAACGCCTTCTGGAACCACCTTATCGGAGCTGGTAACGTCTGCCTGGAAGTAACGATCCTTCGAATAAGACTTCTTACCACGAGGAGCCATTGCGCCAAGCGAGCCCATGCCGCGGTAAAGCTTGTACTGCTTGCCGTGAAGAAGAACCTTCTCACCAGGAGCTTCCTCGCAGCCAGCCAAAGTGCCACCGAGCATAACGGTGTCCGCACCTGCAACCAAAGCTTTAGCAATATCGCCGGAATAGTGAATGCCGCCGTCTGCAATGCATGGAATACCAGCAGCCTTGCAAGCCTGAGCAGCGTCGTAAACTGCAGTAAGTTGAGGTACACCAACGCCTGCAACAACACGCGTAGTGCAAATAGAACCTGGGCCAACGCCAACCTTTACAGCGTCAACGCCAGCATCAATCATAGCCTGTGCGCCTTGGCGAGTTGCAATATTTCCGCCAATAATTTGCACGCCGTCGAAAGCCTTATCTGCCTTAATGCGACGAATCATGTCGAGAGCCAAGCGAGCCTCGCCGTTTGCGGTATCGACCACAAGCACGTCAACTCCAGCTTCCATAAGAGCGCACGCACGCTGCCAAGCATCACCAAGGAAGCCAATGCCAGCAGCAACACGCAAGCGACCTTGATCATCCTTAGTAGCATCCGGATACTGCTCAGTCTTCACAAAGTCCTTAACAGTAATCAAGCCTGTAAGCTTACCTTCAGCATCAACCAAAGGCAACTTTTCAATCTTGTTATCCGCAAGCAAGCGGTGAGCATCTTCCTTAGAAATATCGGAAGGACCAGTGACGAGATTTTCGCGCGTCATCACGTCCTTAACTTTCAAGCGATCGTAATCTTCGGAAGCAATAAAACGCATATCGCGGTTGGTAATAATACCAACTAAATGATTTTCGCTATCCACTACCGGAAGACCAGAAATATGGAAACGCCCGCACAATTTATCTAAATCGGCGAGCGTAGCATCTGGGTGAACAGTAAGCGGGTCGGTAATCATACCGGATTCACTGCGCTTAACAATATCAACCTGCGCAGCTTGATCATCAATAGAAAGATTGCGGTGAAGTACTCCAATACCACCGTTACGCGCCATGGCAATAGCCATATCGGACTCGGTAACAGTATCCATAGCTGCCGAAATAGTCGGCACTTTCATGGTAATTTCGCGAGTCAGACGAGTGGAAGTATCCACTTCGGACGGAATAACATCAGTTTCGTTTGGAAGCAAAAGGACATCGTCATAAGCGAGACCGAGCTTCTCGAAAATTGGTGGAACAGGAGCATACACGGATTTCGTGTTAATATCAGTTGTAGCCATAGGGTTACTATACGTTTTTGCTATGACGTTTGCCGAAACTCCGAACGAAACGCTACGAATTGCGAAGTTCGGGCAGGCGGCGACGCAAGTACGGCATCATTGTGAGCACAGTAAGCAACGCAGCAGCAAGAATCATTCCAACAAGCACATACACAGCTTTAAAGAACAAAATCATAATAGAGCCAAACGCAATCAGCGCCGCCCATCCCCACAAAATCAGCACAGCACCTTGCACAGAATGTCCGATTCTAAGCATGCGGTGATGCAAGTGCATGCGATCCGGATGCATTGGCGACTGCCCTTTAGCAACACGCCGCGTAATCGCCAAACACATATCAAGAACCGGCAAAAACAGCACAAGAATCGGCAACAAAATCGGCATAAATACAGGCAAATAAATACTCGTGTGAACGGCGGACGGATCCAAATGGCCGGTCATAATAATCGACGCGCAAGTAATTAAGTAGCCGATTAGCATGGAGCCGGAATCGCCCATAAAAAGTTTCGCAGGATGCCAATTGTGCATGATAAATCCAACGCACATACCTACCATTGCAACGTCAATAAGAGTTGCCATTGATGCGTAGGATGGCGACGTGCGCGCGAGCATGTAGGAGTAGGTTGCGAAGGCAATTCCGCCAATTGCAACAATTCCGGAAGCCAGTCCGTCCAGCCCATCTACAAAATTTACTGCATTAATTGAAGCAACGATTAGTATTGCAGTTATTGCGATTGACACGCTTGGAGATGCCGTCACGAGTGAACCGAGCGGCAAAGTTACGATTTGCAACCCTCCCCACGCTACAAAAACAGCTATAAGCAGCTGACCGGCAAGCTTTAGCATCCAATCTAAATCCCAAATGTCGTCGCATACCCCAAGCAGGCATATCATAACGGCTCCTGCTAGTACAACCCACGGCTGGTGCGTTCCTGCAAAAAGCCCAGAAATAAATGGCATAGAACTAGCGAATGCCATCGCAACTGCAAAACCAAAAAGCATACCTACACCACCCATACGTGGCGTTGGAATAGTATGCACGTCGCGAGCGCGAACTTTGCCAACAGCACCCATACGGATCGCAAGGTGACGAACAAGCGGCATAATAAGCCACGTAGCACCGCCTGCAATTGCTGCAATAAACAGGTATACCCTCATGAATGCGTCCTTTGCTATGCGATTACTTTGTTGGTTTTAGCAGCGTTTGCTAAATTTTTCGCTTGCTTATTTTGATTGTAGCGATTTGTTAGTACCAGAAATTTAGTATCAGAAATAAGTTAATAAACTTACTCACTTAACGCATTACGAATTTCGCACTCCGAAATCACACCTTCGCGCAAAATCACAATACCGTCTTTATCGCTTGAATCCGCACCAACTACCGTGCTTGCCACGTGCGAGCGAGTTGGACCTGCGTTCAAATACAGCGGAATTTCGTTGCCGAAAGCCTCAAATGCTTCCTCGACGCTGTCTGCACTTTCGTTACCACTGCGATTCGCGCTAGAAGCAGCCAGCGGGCCCGTAACGCGCAAAATTTGCATTAATTCCGGGCAATCAGGCACGCGCACACCTTGAGTTGATTCGATTGCTTGAGTTGTTTCAGTTTCTTGAGTTTTCTCATCAGTCTCATTCGTTTTGCACAGCGTTGCAAGTTTGGACGCAACCGAGTCCTTCTTAGCGCGCGCAATCGGAGAATATCCACCCGGAAGGAACTTTTTGCCTAAAATATCCAGCGGAGACGGCAAATACAGCCCAAGTTTTTCTAAATCTTCCACTCCGCTCATTAAAATTTGCAACGCCTTCGTGCGCGGCCTGCGCTTAAGCTCGTAAATTTTTGCAACTGCAGCTTCATTAAATGGGTCACAAGCAACGCCATACACAGTGTCAGTTGGCACTACGATTACGCCGCCTTCGTTAATAATTTGCGCTGCCATTTGCAGTGATTCTCCGTTGCAAATTTTGCTCATTTTTGCCTCTTTTGTTGCTTTTGTTGTTTATTTTGCTTATTTTCTTCTATTTGATTCAAGTCATATATCTGATTCAAGTCATATTTTTGCGCAAAAGTGTATCGCGGTCTGCCTGTTAAGTCGTTTCCAACTCGAGTACACACAAAACCTAGGCTTTCCGCGTACTTTTTAAGCGCATCTCCTTGCGAAATATCATGCTCCATAACCATAGCTCCCCCGGGTTTAAGAAGCGCAAAAGCCGCGCGCATAATCTGCTCCGGAATAAGCAAGCCATCCACAGAGCCGCCGTACAACGCAAGCGGAGGATCATATTCTCGCACTTCAATCTGTTCCGGCACTTGATTTTCCGGCACGTAAGGCGGATTCGTTATTACTAAATCTACTTTGCCGCAAATTGCGTGAAGTTCAGGAGTTAAATCTGAAATATGCGCTTTTGTTGCATCTGCAAGAACAGCATGGTATCGACTGGAAATCTGCATATTTTCGTAATTCTTTGCAGTTTCTTCAGAATTTTTTCGCAAATATTGAAAAGCTTCAGGAGATTTTTCTACAGCCCACACTTGCGCGTCTGCAACTTCCGTTGCAATTGACAATCCGATTGCTCCCGAACCTGCGCATAAATCGACTACCGTAGGCTTGCTAATATGCGATTCGCACAACCAATCTAGGCCAGCATCAACAACAACTTCTGTTTCCGGACGCGGCACAAAAACGCCCTTGCCAACGCGCAAATCCAAGTAGCGGAAAGGCGCGCGACCAATAATATGCTGCAACGGCTCGCGAGAAGCACGCCTAGATACAAAATCGCTATATTTGCTAGCATAATCGGGCGAAAAATTCTTGTAATCACCCATAAGCAGAGCTTTGTTTAGCTCAGCTAAGCTCACTCCGCAAGCGTGAGCCAGCAGCAAGCGCGCATCATATTCTGCTGACTCCACACCTGCAAACTCAAGCTTTTTAACAGCATCGCGCAAAACTCGCAAAAGTTCTTGCATTTTAAGAATCGTTTAGAAATTTTAATCGGCTACTTACTTGGCTTGCGCTAAACGGTCAGCTTCATCCGCCTGAATATCACTGTCGATAACAGGCTGCAAATCGCCGTCAAGAACCTGGTCAAGATTGTAAGCCTTGTAATTCGTGCGATGATCCACAATACGATTTTCTGGGAAATTGTACGTGCGGATTCGCTCAGAGCGGTCGAGCGAACGCACCTGTGAGTGGCGCATATCCGCCGCTTCTGCTGCCTCCTGCTCGTGCTTCATAGCGAGCAAACGAGACTTTAGCACGCGAAGGGCTGCCGCACGGTTTTGAATCTGCGACTTTTCGTCTTGCATGCTAACAACAATTCCGGTTGGAATATGCGTCATGCGAACCGCGGAATAAGTAGTGTTCACGGACTGTCCACCAGGACCGGAGCTCATGAAAATGTCGATCTTCAAATCTTTTGGATCGATTTCGATTTCGTCGTCATCTTCGTCTGCTTCTGGAAACACGATTACGCCGGCTGCGGAAGTCTGTATGCGCCCCTGCGATTCAGTAACTGGGATTCGTTGCACACGATGCACGCCACCCTCGTACTTCATGCTTGCCCACACGCCGTCTTCTGGAGCAGGAGTACCTTTTGCGCGAATCGCAAGCTGCACGTCTTTTACGCCGCCAAGTTCCGTTGAATTTTCGCTTTGGATTACGGTAGTCCAGCCGCGCTTTTCGGCATAACGCATGTACATACGCAATAGATCGCCAGCAAACAGAGCAGCTTCTTCGCCGCCTGTGCCAGCTTTAATTTCCATAATCATATCGCGCGCATCATCCGGATCCCTAGGAATTAATGCCGTGCGAAGCTTTTCTTTTGCTGCTGGAAGCTGCTCTTCTAAGCGCTTAGCTTCTTCAGCAAAATCTGGGTCGTCGCTTGCCATTTCGTTTGCGGCTTCAAAGTCGTCGCAAAGCTGCTTGTAATTTAGGTAAGCATTTACGATTGAGCCGAGTTCTGCGTGCCTGCGGCCGAGCTTGCGAATAGCGTCCGGGTTTGACGCAACTTCCGGACTTCCCATGCGACTTTCAATATCGCGATACTCTTCTAACGCGGTAACTGCTGCCGGGAATTGTTCCTCTACTGACTCAGCCATCATATTCCTTTGTAGTCGCGCTTAACGCGGATTGTAAATCAAAAATTTAAATGTTAAATGTAGAACACTAAACACACATGTTTAGCACATAAAACGCCAGCCCCGATTCCGCGAGTTACACGAAAGCAGGGCTGGCGTCACAAAAGCTACTTAGTCTTCTTACCGTAGCGCTTCTCGAAGCGAGCCACGCGGCCGCCGGTGTCGAGAATCTTCTGCTTACCGGTATAGAATGGGTGGCACTTTGAGCACACGTCAACCGTCATGTGATCGCCATCAGCGGTGGAACGAGTTACGAAAGTGCTTCCGCAAGAGCAGGTAACCTGCACTGCGTGATAGTCGGGATGAATACCCTGCTTCATAATGTCTCCTATGGAATTCGGGCGACCCGGGTCGCAAAGCCCCAATAGCTAAGCGTGAACCGGAACCTTCGTTATTCTAGTCACCACCCTCGACGCGCTTATAATTCGTATAAAAATGGAGCGCATGAAAAATTCAAACGCTCCAAATTTAAATAAATTATTTATTATTGCGACGCTTGCGATGGTGCTTGCCAGTCTTTACCACCGCAAGACCAATTGCTGCGATTGCTGCCGACAAAATACCAGCAGATGCAGAAGAAACCGTGTCGCTACCAGTTTTAGCTAATTCCAGCTTTGCTTCAACAGTTTCTTTTAGATCCTTTTCTTGCTTCTTTTCATCCTCAATAGTTACGTCATATGAAGTAGAAGAATCAAGAGAAGGAATAACTTGCTCAGGCGCTGGAGTTGGCTGCTCAGGCGCTGGTGCTGGACTTGGAATTGGTGCTGGAGTTGGAGAGTTTGGTTTGCTCTCAGAAATCACATCAATTTCAACAGCAATTTCCGCTTCGCGACCATACTTATCGGTAGTAGTAAACGTTAGCTCAACTTTTGGCTTTCCATTCACAATCTTAGGAGTGCCGGAAATCTTGCATGCAGTACCAGCGCAGGTTGCGTTAATACCGTTTACAGAATTCGTAACCTTTGAGATTAACTCGTTAATGGTTACTTCCTTACCATCTACCGTAATCTTGTTAGTAGCATCGCCAGATCCTTCAGTCATGTTTTGCAAAGTAAAGTTCGTTAACATACCCTCGCGAGCAGAACCACTAAACTTAAACCTCATAGGAGCCATCTTCTCGAAGTTTGCAGTAATAGTGATTTCGTGTTTTGAGTGAGGCTTTGGCAGCGAAATCTCTGGATTTACTCCAGCATTGCGCAAAACCTGCTTCAAAGCTTCCAAACTAGACTTCTTGGAGCTGCGAATTATCTTTGCAACAAATGGCTTATCTGCTTCATCAGCAAGCTCAGCGAGCACTTCTCGCTGTTCATCAAGAACATAACTATCAATTGCGTTCTCAAGATTAGCAAATGTTAAGTCTATTCCTGCTTCTTGCATCAAATTCTTCAGCGCTTCTATTGAAGAATACATAGAATTGGAAATTTGCTTGGCAAGCCATGGTTGTCCAGCTTCTTTAGCAAGTTTTACAAGCAAAGTCTTTTCATGAACTTGCTCAATGACTTTGTCAACATCAATGCCATTTTGGACAAGCTTATCCTTAATCTTTTGTAAGGAATCATGAGACTGACGAATTTCAGAAGCTAGATCAGTCTTATGATTTCTTTCAGCAACCTGAGCTAATTCTTCACGCTTAGCATTGTAGACTTGCGCAGCATGTTGCTTTTGCGCTTCGTTCAGGAGATTTTGCAAAGCAGCAAGCGTATATTTATCTGAGTTACGAATCAACTTTGCTACATATGGCATACCATCCATAATTGCCATTCGAGCCAAAGCTTCTCGTTCTTCTTCTGTGGCCTTGCGTTTATCTGCCAGAGCCGCTGGCTTTTCAGTCGTATTAGACGACCAATCCTTGAACACGTAGCCCTTATCGGCAAGCACATCTGGAACTGGCATAAGCAAATTAGTAGCGCCGTTTCGTACCCAATATACTGAAACTATCTTGTCGCCAGCACTCTCAAGAGGCGATTTTTGCAAACTTCCGCCCTTACCAGCTACATACGTCACCTTCGTGTAGTTCTTTTCTATGAACTTAGCCGCAGCAGTGCCCTTAGCCGGCAAATCGTTATCTGCAATCACGTTAGGCAAAACATACACATGCACAGGCAACTTAGTTGTAACAGTTTTTTGCTTTCCTGTAGTCTTATCAATTTCATCAGTAGGCTTAGTTACATTCACCATAATTGTTGAAATTCCAGGCTTTGAAACATCAACCTTAGCATTCTCATCTACAGATGCACTCACTTTAGGGTCAGCACTATGTACGAGCTTATTGACGTTTGGAATCTTATCTCCAACGCCAACAACTGTTTCTGGAATCTTCACACCATCAGCGCCATTTTGTTCAGCAACGAAAATGCGCGGCCTGCTGATATCCCAATTGTCGTGTAAGAGTATGTTTGACTTACGGCTCTTTGCATCATACATTTGCCACTTTGTAAAACCGGAAAGTTCTGCAGCAGTATCGTTTGCAACTTTTTGAGCAAACTTAATGTTATCTTCTTTATCTTTTCCGTGACGAATATACAGAAGTTTTGGCTTATACGAACCGTCAGCCCACGTTCTACCAAATCCTGGAAGGAATATGGTTGCAACGTAGCCATCTGGAATATCGTCTTGTTGAGAAGCGTCAATTACGTTTGGCACAAGCTTATAACGTGCTATAAAAGTGGTGTTCCCACTAAACTTCATACCAGCAATTTCAGCACTAGAATATAGCTTAATTTTTGGTGGATTCGACACAGTAGTAGGTGTTGGAGCCGCAGTAGCAACAAGTGTCACAACAGGGACTACTGATGCAGCAGTATTTGTACCATTCGTAATATTTGGCGTGTTGGTCGAATTTGCTACAGGTGCAGTAGCTGCCTGCATCTCCCAGCCTTGGAACTCGTAATGGTATCCTTTCGCATCGTAATCCTTGCCAATAACCTGCGGTGCACGAACGCCACTAGCAGATTGCTTATATGCGTAGTACAACTCGCGCGAACCTTCAGCAAATTCACCCTTGCCATTTGGTGACTTATTATCACTCTGAGCATTTATAAAGTTGACTGAAACATACTTAGTCTTATCAAAAACTAGTTTGCGTTCAGCATTAGCACCAGTTTGCGTAGTATCCTGCGTATTCTCCTTCGGCAAGCTTTCTGGGTACATCAACTGATAAAGCACTTTTAAGCGTCCTACAAGTCTATAAGTCTTGTAATCCACTGCATCCTTATACTTAACTGTAACTTTCAAAGGAACAGTGTACAAAGCAGGCTTCTTAAGCATTTTTTGTTTTAACTTATTTTGTTCAGCTTCAGTTGGTAAATCGTATTCGACTTTTATGTCTTCTATGCCATTATTCACAGCAGCATCTGCTTTGAGCTGAGACATATTAGTTATAAAATCGGTTAGCTTTGGAAGCGTGTCAGGGTCATCTTGCACAGCAACAAGGTAATCAGTCTGCACTGCTGGCTCTGTCCAAGGGGTTTGATCTGCCACGAACTCTTGGAATGGTTCATTGACTTTCCAGCCATCTTTCCAATCACCGGTCACGTCAGCAACATCTTTAACTTCAGTAACTTTCTTACCGTCATTAAGCATACTGCTTCGTTTCCAAGTGCCAGTAGCTCCAGTGAGACTGCCTTTCAGCATCTCAAGAACATTCACTTGCTTTCCATTAATGATCTTCGTAATTTGGGAAATATCAGTGCCCTTCTTTACGTAGAACACTTTAGGTCCACTCGTGCCGTCACTCCACAATCGTCCTGGAGCAGGCTTGAAGATTGCAACTACAGCATCTTTAGGAACTTCACCGCCGTCAGAGGAACTCGAGAAGTATTCAATCTTCTTGTAAACAGCGTTATAAGTTATGCCGGAATTATCGTTAACCTTAACATCTTTATAACGACCTTCAGAATCGATATCGTACTTCTGCTCTGGATTCGGATTCTCAGCAGTCGGCTTTACAACATTAGTTGCCCAGCCCTTAAACACGTAGTGGTAATTATCGGCACTATGATCCTTACCGAAAGCTTGCGGCACACGGATTCTAACATCCTTACCTTTATAAACGTACGCAGTAAGCGTAGTGTCTCCGTCATCAGGATGATTAGAATTATCTCCATCGTGACCAATAATAGTGCCTTCATCGTTCTTACCGGTAAAGGTAATCGGCACGTACTCGTCTTTATGCTTGCTACCGTAGTCAGTAGCCTTAAACTTCTCCCACTCGCTTCCGTACACCAAATCCGGCAGCGTGCGGTACAGCACTTCAGTTTCAGCAATGTTGCCATCAAGATGCACTTGCACTTTAATCTTGTGCAAGCCTGGAGTGTTGTCAAACTTTTCGTCTTTACCGAATGAGAACGTAGCATCACTTGGATACTCATCAGCATTCGTTATAAGAGCTTTAGCTGCAGTTGGATCAGCCGGATTCAAAGTATCTATTGGCTTCAAAACCTTAGTATCAATTGCAACAGGAGCTTTTATCTTGAAGTTAGCAGTGTAAATTACCTCAGGATTGTTCTGCTCTTCGGAGCGAATCGGCAAGCGATTTACACCATCGGAATACTGAAGCGTATGCGAGCCAACTTCAGACGAACCGACTTTCGAAGTCCAGCCTGCAAACTCAAATCCAGGCTTTGCTTTCACTGTTGGAAGTGGCATTTGATAAGCTTTTGTGCCCTTAATTGCGTCGTACACAAGAGCAGAGCCGTCAGCTACATCCTTGTTCTGCCAGTCAACAACGCTGCCCATAGAGTCTTGACCATCAGCCACTTTAAACACGTAACGCGTGTAGTGATCTGGGCGAGCTTGATAATCGTCCTTACGCTTAAGCACGCGTACGTCATCATATCTAAATGTGATAGTACGAATATCGTCAGCTTTTTGCTTGCCGTAAGGATCAGTAACGTATTCAATACGCTGCTGCGTATTTTCTGGCTTAAAGCCTTCAATAGGCTTGTAGAATACTACGTCATACTTTCTATTTACAGAGCTAACTTCGCTTTCTGGAAGAAGCTCCTTTTCTTTACCGTCCTTACCAATAGTTACATAGCGAACTTTGTACTTGCGCATATTATAAGTTTGGTAAATAAACTCGCCAGTATTCTCAGATTCAGTACTCGAAGCTTCAAAGCTCGTGAAATGCTTATCTGGGAAGTGCGTTTCGTCACTATAGACTGCTTCCGCATTGTAGCGCAAATGCTCGCGCAAGCCGGAAACCGTTTGCTCGGCGGTATGGTCTACCATCGCAGCTTTGGCTTCTTTCGTAGCAGCATCCTTATAGTCAGAAATCGTGTATCCAGGCTTTAAGAATATATGCTTAAAAGTGCCCTTGTAGCGAGTATCCTTCACCCACACTGCGTTAAGCGTTATATCTTCTACTACTTTGTTGCCAAAGGCGTACGGCAAAGTTTTGCCATTCTTGTTGATTTCCCAACCGTAGAAGTCGTAGCCTTTGCGAGTTGGAGTGCCTATTTCATCCTTTTCGTCAATAACATGGTAGCGAGCGAACTCCTTTTTCTTAACTACGTTTGTGCCAGCTACCTCATTACCGTTTCCATCGGTATTTGGCATATTGTAGTTAAACGTTACCGTGTGCTTAATATTAGTTGGCTTACCCCACGCAGCATAAAGCTTAATGCCATTAACTGGCATTGTAACATCTTTAGCTTTACTTTTATCTTTGCTTTCACCTTTAGCATCTTCACTCTCGCCATTTATAAGCTGACTACCAGCTTGATCAACAGCCCAGCCTTTAAACACGTAGTCTTTTGGCAAATTGTTAGGACGAGTGATGGAGTAAGTTTTGCCGTTAAGTGTGAATGTGTACTTGCCATCGAACTGAGTTGCGGTGTTATCACCACCCTCTTTAGTTACAGAATCATCGTAAGACTTAACGTTGCCGTATAGCTCTTTGTCTTCGCCCGTCAAATCTTTTTTGCCGCGCTTAGTCAAGCTATACTCGTACGGCAATCTCTCTTTAGCAGCGACATTGCCATCTGTTATAGCATTGCCATCCGCATTATAAAACTGCACGTCGTACGACTTGCGGTCGTACCTAAACTCAAGTGGTTTGTTATCATTAAATTCATCTTCATCACCTTTATAATTTTCTTGTTCATCTACTGGAACGCCCCTATACTTTCGAAATGCTAAATGATACTTTTTAGCAAAAGCTTTCTGCTCATCCTCACTTAAATCATCCCAATTCCCATGAGCATGAGATTCGTTATACCACACTTCCAGATTATCTTTAAAGTCGTCTGAATCTAACGCATCACCAACTTTTGTCTTATCATAACCATCAGCAGGATTAAAACCAGCAATAGATGGAGCTGGATAATCATAGCCAGTGTTGGGAGTATCATCTTTGCTATAAGAATCGGTAGAAAGCTCATAATCGTCATCGCTTGCTGTACCACCCTTTTTAGCGGATGCAATACTTTGCTTCCTAATAATCACCTGTATAGGCTGACTTTGATCACTGCTATCAGCAGTAAGCAGACGCTGATTATCTTTTAACTCATATTGTTTTGCATCAGGATTCGAAGGGTCATCACTAATTTTAGGCGCTTGGTTCTTACCCACTACACGCCAACTAGGGTCAGCAAATTCTTCTTTAGTAAAACGATACGGAGGAGTGTCACGATACTTTACATCCCCCGCAAATCCAAGCTGCCACCCTAAAGAGCCTTTTCCCTCTTCACTAAAATATAATTCATTTACATCAGGCCAAATATCAGTAAGCTTTTGACCGTAACGAACATTTACGTGGTAGCCTTTATGGTTAATTTTAGCGCCATTATCATCCTCATCTTTACCTTCATACTTCGTTGAGCAACCGCCACCGCCAGCATAGCAATAAATAGTTGTTTTGCCGTTTTCATCTTTTCTTTTTATAGCAACATTGTCACCGCTATTGACGCCAGCAGGCTTAGCAAAAATAAGCTCATAAGTATTGCGGTCGTAAACTAAGTTAAGAGTGTTGTTTAAGTCGTTTGCGCAAAGCTTCGCTTTACTGCGTTTGCCTAAATCTGGGCGACCCTGCACAAAATCATGTTCCTCAGTGTTAAGCTTTTTAGTAAGCTCCTTATTCACGTGGAAGTAGCGCGTGAATAAGTCCTTACCCTTGTTGTTAACATCACCAGGATGCTCAGTATCATACCCGTCTAAGCTTGTTACAGGCGTATCGTTCATCCAGTTGAACTTTGAAATTAAGCCATCTTTATGATTATTCGCATCTGTACCTTGCAGCTCTTCTTTTGTTAAGCCAAGCTCCGGGCTCGTTACATAATCAGTTTCGCTTTTGCCATTAAGCTCATCAGTATCTTTAGCAACACCAGCATCATCCATCTTATCGAGCACAACGTCGCTATCAGTTTGCACATTCGTGCGCTCAACAAGACCAACAAAGTCGTAGTTTACAAGCGAATCCGGATGCTCTTTGTCTACCAAATCCGCCTTCTGTACCCACACGTTCACGCGGTAGCTGGTAGTATTGTTAGCTTCCCAAACTGCGCGGAATCGCACATTGTGATCCGGCATCTTGTAGTTAGTAGAATTTCCTTTAATTAGTGGACTACCAGAAGTATTTGATTGATTAGTATCCCCTGGTTTTACTACCTGCCACCCAAGGAACTTATGACCACGATATGTAGGTTCTGGAACCGCAGGCACTTCCTGATCATAATACACTTTTTGAGCAGTAACATCCGTGCCGCCAGCAGAATCGTAAGTAACTTCATACGCCTTACGATAGTAACGAAGGTTCAAAACTAGCTTGTCTTTTTCATCTTCAGAATCAGAAAGTGGCGAGCTAATAAGATTATGCTCCGGCTCGTAGCCTGGAATATACAGAGCTACAGCACTCACATCTGAACCAACAGTGCCAGTAACTTCAGTGACGTGGATACGTTCTTTTTTGCCATCTTTGTAAGTTACTTCAATAGTCTTGCCAACGCCAAGATTTGGAGCATCGTGAAACTCATCCTTATTATCGAGATCCTGCACCAAGTGACGCACATAGTACTTAGCTGTTTTAGGAGCGTAGTTGATATTCAACTCGCCGTAATACTGAATGCCGTCTTCTACTGCCGGTTGCGCAGATGATGAAGATTGCGAAGTTGTTTGAGATGACGAGGCTTGCGGGGCTTGAGCGCCGTTGTTAGCTCCAACAGCAGGCCTTTTCTTTACAGCATACTCAGTAATCAGCTTCTTACTCAAACGCAAGTAGCGCTTAGCATCCGCATCCGTACCGTCGTCAATAACAAACTTGCCTTCGTCGTTTTTAATGTAGTACTGATAATCCCCGGAATGGTATACAGATGGACGGTATCCAGCAGCCTGCGGAAGCTCAATGTATTCGTACTTACCATCTTTGTCGAGCTTATCGAAGTCTTCTTGGTCAATTGTAAGCTCATAAGGCTGTACAAGCTGCTTATTCGCAGCACCGCCAATCGTATAGCGAATTTGCAAATTGTACGTAGCTTTTGACTTAGTGTCGGTTTGTACCTGTTCGTTGGCTTGCTCTGTACTCTTCGCCTCTGGATTATCCGTATTCGGCTTAATTACCTGGCTGTCTGGATCAGTTGCTGCGTTATTAGTTGTTGTGCCAGTGTTCGGTGTGCCAGCGTTCTGTGTGCCAGAGGTCGGTGTGCCAGAGGTCGGTGCAGGAGAAGGTGAAGGCGTTGGCTGATTGTTCGAAGCAGGCGTTGAGTGAGTTGTATCATTGTTCGGCGTAGAAGCAGATTGATTCTGGGAAGCAGAGTTTTGTGCAGTAGTTGAAGGCGTAGCGCTTTTATCTTTGCCTGTGGCACCTGTAGTTGCACCTTCTGCACTGCTTTGCGAACCTTGTGCATTGGTTCGTGCAATTGTATCTGTACCTGTGGTCGCTGCAGTTCCAGTGCCAGTGTTAGATTCTGCATTTGCAGGAGTTACAGGAGTAGACGATGCAGTTGTATTACCTGCAGGAGCCGCATCTGCAGCAGCTGGCTCTACGTTTGCAGGCTGCTGATTTTCAGCTGGATCAACGTCACCAGCATTTGCTTCCGGTTGCTTTGTTTCTGCTGGCTTCGCAGTTGGCGTTGATTCTGGCTTTACTTCTGCTGGCTTTGTAGCTGCAGTATTTGTAGTAGCCGGCTTATTATCAACATTCTGAACCGGTTTCGCAGTATCTGGCTTCGTCGTATCTGGATTAGTAGTATTTTGATGAGCTTGCCTATTAGCAGTCGCACTTTTTACAACAGAATTAGACACTGGCGCACTCACCGTAGCAGATTCAGCAGCACTTACTGTATTTTCAGTAACATTTGACTTTGAGCCTAAAGTTGCATTTTTAATCTCAGAAGTCTTTGTAGGCGTAGCAGACTGAACGTCATGAAGAGCTTTATCAGAATTTACAGACTTCACAGCACCTACAGAAGGCATAATAGGCATGGGAGAAGAAATTGCAACTGGGGTATTTTTCACACTAGTCAGCGGCTCAGAAGGAGACGCAGCCAATGCAGATGGAGATGCATTCGTTTCCAGCACAGATGCACCAGAAGTAGTTTCACTAGGTTTCTTATCTTCTTGCTCTTTGCGAGATCCCTCAGCCTCGCGCAACTGTTGCATTTGTGCATCATGACGCGCAAGCTCTACAAACTTTTGAGTTTGAGCACTCTTATTGAGCACGCCAGCACCCCAACGCTGCATGTTCAATTCGTCTACATCAGGCTTACCTTTGCCCATTTTTTGCGTCATATTAGACGCATCGATAATATCTTTTTGAGTAGGCTGAAGCGCGGAAGCTACAACAGATGGCAGCATCATTGCCAAAGTTGAAGCAACAGCAACTCCAGCAACTCCCTTACGCAAAGCACGAGAACGCTTCACCGCATGAGCCTTACGAAGTGTTCTTCTTGGTACCACATCACCGTGTAAATCTTTACGCTCTGCCATTATTTCTCCTCACTCCAACCAATTTCAAGTAGACCACGCATACTTATAAATCTTCATATGTATCATACATGAATACAATATATGGACATAAAATAAACATTTGTTATAATCTTTTATTCATTACAAATCAACTACAACTCATATTTACGCTTGGCAAATAAAATCACCTAACTAATAGTATACTAATCAATACCCCCCCCCCCAAAAAAAAATCATCCGAACGACTATGCCGTGAGGAATAAGTGCTCAAGCAGTTCGTCGCGTTAAAATATGATACAATGTAGAAATGTGTGCTCTAGAGCAACAATTGTTTGAAAAATCAAAAGGGGTCGATCGGTTTCGACGGCGATCTGTTCGCCGCGGGGAAGCGTGCCGAGAATGCGGAAGTCCACTCGTAAACGTCCTTTCGCAAAAGAATAAGTGCTAAATCTAATCGCACTGAGTTCGCTCTCGCTGCCTGAGCTTCGCGCCAGGATTAACCAGTGAGCAGCTGCTCCGTTCACCCACTCACGTCTTCGGAGTGGTGCTGAACGTCATAAGAAGACTTGCTTGAATTGCCGAGCTGCAGGGCAATTCAGGGACTTTGACTGTAGATATGCTCGCCATGAATTGTCTGCGATAACATGGGGGCAGAAAAACTGCCGCACGGCCAGCAGACTACGCACGTAGAAGACCGAGGGTACGGTCACCGGACCGGGGTTCAATTCCCCGCGACTCCACAAACGCAACAACGCCACTGCTAAAACAGTGGCGTTTTTTGTAGCAAAACCCAATGTTTCCAATGCTTAAATTAAACGTTAAAAGCATCTCCGAGATGGTGCTGAGTAGCGTGCTCAGTAGCGTCAGAACTATTGCAATCAAACTCCCCCGCATCCGCAGCATCAACAATCGCGAGCGCAGCTTCCGCAAGATCCGGTCGCAACGCGTCCAACCAGTAAATGCGTGCATCCCTACCAAACCAACCCATTTGTTTGCGTGCAAGTCGTCGAGTTTTTTGCGCAATATCCGCAAAAGCCTCATCCTCACTCCAAACGCCATCCAAATAATCCATAATCTGCTGGTAGCCAAGAGCACGAGCTGCAGTCACACCCAATCGCCCTCGAATTGCGCGCACCTCATCCACAAAACCCTGCTCACGCATAATTTGCGTACGTAAATCCACGCGCTTATCTAAATCTTCACGACGCAAATCTAAGCCAATTTGCACGCAATCAATCACATACTTATACTTCGGAAGCGTTGCGGAATAAGGCTTTCCTGTAAGCTCAATCACTTCAAGCGCGCGAATTGTACGTCGCGGATTGCGCGCATCCATATGAGCCGCAGCAACCGGATCCTTCTGCTTCAACTCATCAAACAGCGCACTCGCTCCCTCTTTGCGCTCGCGCTCCTCCAAAGCTGCACGAATAGACTCATCCGTGCCTGGGAATGTAATATCATCCACAGCAGCACGAGCATACAATCCCGATCCTCCAACTAAAATCGGCCTCACACCACGCGATTGCAACTCACTAATACACTGCCTTGCCAAAGTTTGAAAGCGCGCAACCGTCATCGTTTCTTCAGGATCAATAATGTCAAGCAAATGGTGTGGTACTTCCGCCTGCTCCTGCGCACTCGCCTTAGCCGTGCCAATATCCATGTAACGATACATTTGATACGCGTCTGCGTTGATGATTTCCGCACGAATCCCACGCTCAGCTAATTTTTGCGCAAGCGCAATACCAAGACTAGTTTTGCCTGAAGCTGTAGGACCAACTATTGAAATTACTTTAGGAATATTATCCTGCTTATTTTCAGACAAAATACACTCCCCGTCAAAATACTTTCCTAGATTTTGCTTGCGCGCAATCACCTAAGATATTTATATCACGCTTTGCAAAGAATATTACATTTACATACGCACTCCCAGACGTTTAGCAGTTTTTATAGTATTATTAAAAGACGTGATACTTGATCGTCATAACCGCGTAAACGCAGCAGAACTCTATGCGCGTCTTCATAGCAACGAAGCAGCTAATGAAAGCAACAATTTAAGTAGCAATGTAAGCAATACAAAAAATCAACAAAATTGCTCCCAATGCGACAAAACTAATTCGCTTATGCTTCCTGAAGACCAAATCGACGAATTTGTAAACATGATGCAAATTTACGAAGGAGCAATGTACGAAATAAGTACAAAGCTCGAGATTCTAGATAGCGAATTTCAGGTGCGATTCTCTCACGACCCAATTCACCACATGGAACGCCGTCTTAAATCAGTGCACTCAATTTTTGAGAAGCTGCAAAGGCGTCATCTAGATATTTCCACACGCTCTATACGTGATAATCTTTTCGACGTAGCTGGAATTCGCGTAATTTGCAACTACTGCGACGATGTGTATTCTGTAGCACAATATCTTTCTAAACAAACAGACATTCAAGTATTGCAAGTTAAGGATTATATTAAGAATCCAAAACCTAATGGATACCGCAGTTTGCACGTAATTTATGCAGTTCCTGTGTTCTTGTCTTCTGGAGCACACTACACGCCAGTTGAAGTGCAATTCCGAACTATTGCGATGGATTATTGGGCCAGCTTGGAGCACGCTTTAAGATACAAAGCCGGTTTGCCAGATGCAAAGTTGGCTGAGCACTCTCAAACCTTGCTCGATTGCGCACATAGCTTGCAAAATATTGAAACACAAATGCAAGGTATTCACCGCGATATTAATGGTGCTCCTCAAGTTGAAGAGGCACCTAATAGTAAGGCATAATATCAATGCGAAGCGCAAGATTACGCAATACTAAAATCAGCTTATTGTACGAACGTATAAATTATGCTGTATTTTTTTAGCATTTTCCCAGATGCTTTAATTATAATTATGTGAGAACGTTGTCTTGACAGCGTTTTATTTCATAGCTGTTAAGGAGAAATAATGACAAACTTTACTCAAGATTATTACGGAAGCGGTGCTCCTGAGGTTATTGACACTCAGGCAACATATGCTTTTGAAGAAGCAAAAAGAGTTTCAGTAGGACGCACTTATGGCGAAATGACGCTTGGATTGATTGTTACAACTCTTGTGGCACTGTTCACTCAGAGCGGTAATTTCTGGCTTAGATTTATGTTTGCAACCCGCGGATGGGGTTGGATGATGCTGGCAATTGCTCAGGTTGTGATAGCAGTTGTTCTTGGAACGCGTTTAATGAAGATGAGTGAGACAACAGTACGAGTTTTGTTCTATGCTTATGCTGCTTTAACAGGATTCACTTTAAGCTCAGTCTTTCAAGTATTTAGCCTTGGATCCGTGGCATTAGTGTTTGCTTTAACTGCAGGATTCTTCCTGTGCTTGACAATGCTTGCACTTACTACAAAAAAGGATTTGCTTAAAGCTGGTCCAATTTTAATGGTTGCATTACTTGTATTCGTTGTTGCGCAAATTATTATTTCATTTATTGGGCAAGATACTGGAACCATGCGTCTTATGGCTGGAATTGGCATCGTTATTTTTGCAGGTTTAACAGCTTACGATGCTCAGCAAACTCGCGCATTACTTGCACAATATGAAAATCAGCCTGAAATGGTTAAGAAAGTATCTATTTTCTGCGCATTCCAGCTGTTCTTGGACTTCATTAACATGTTCATCTACTTGCTAGAGTTGCTTGGAGATAATAGAGATTAGTAGTTCTGATTTTCTAAACACAAAACCCTGCTGAATTTGTTCGGCAGGGTTTTTATTTATGTGTTCTGTGTTCCAAACATGGGCGCGACGACATGCTTGAGCGCAGCATTGCGCGCGCGAAAGCAACTCGGAGCGCCGAGCTTGCTCAGGGTTGAAAGCACACTGTGCTTTCAACGCAAGCGAGGTCTGTCTTCGTCAATAAAGATGAAGACAGGGCAGGTTAGTGTGGTAGTTCATTGGGAGGGAGGTTGTGTTTTGTGAGCGCGACGACATGCTTGAGCATTAACCACAACCGTGCTTCGCATGCCAAATCGCGCTTTGAAGGAGCTTGAAATCATTGGGATTTCAAGCTCCTTCAAAGCGCGCACGAACATAATAAAGACCCCGCGAGGAAACTCGTGGGGTCTTTATTAAGCCTTAGCTAATATTTTCAGTTAGAGAAAATACTAGGCAAGAATCTTGGTCACACGACCGGAACCAACGGTACGGCCACCTTCACGAACTGCGAAGGTCAAGCCCTCTTCCATTGCGATAGCCTGGATCAACTCAACAGTGAAGGTTGCGTGATCGCCTGGCTGAACCATCTCAACGCCGTCTGGCAAGGTGATAACGCCGGTGACGTCGGTGGTGCGGAAGTAGAACTGTGGACGGTAGTTGGAGAAGAACGGCGAGTGACGGCCACCTTCGTCCTTGGTCAAGACGTAAACTTCGCCTTCGAACTTGGTGTGTGGGGTCACAGAACCTGGAGCAGCCACAACCTGACCACGCTCAACGTCGGTACGGTTGATACCACGGAGAAGAAGACCAGTGTTATCGCCAGCCTCGGCCTCATCCATCTGCTTGTGGAAGGTCTCAATGGAGGTAACGGTGGTGGTCTGAGTTGGACGCAAACCAACAATCTCAACTGGGGTGTTGATTGGGAGCTTACCACGTTCAACACGACCGGTGACAACGGTACCACGACCGGAGATGGTGAACACATCTTCGATTGGCATCAAGAATGGCTTGTCAAGATCGTGAGTTGGGGTTGGGATGTACTCATCAACAGCCTTCATGAGCTCCTTGACGGTCTCTACCCACTTCTCGTGATCTGGAGCGTCATCATGCAAAGCACCGTAAGCAGAGGTGCGGATGACTGGGCAGTCGCGATCGAAGCCGTTTTCTTCGAGGAGGTCACGAACCTCTTCTTCGACGAGGTCGATAAGTTCTGGATCATCAACCATATCGCACTTGTTCAAAGCAACGAGGATCTTCGGGACACCGACCTGCTTAGCGAGCAAAACGTGCTCACGGGTCTGAGCCATAGGACCATCGGTAGCAGCAACCACGAGGATTGCGCCATCCATCTGAGCAGCACCGGTGATCATGTTCTTCACGTAATCAGCGTGGCCTGGAGCGTCCACGTGAGCGTAGTGACGCTCAGCGGTCTGATACTCGATGTGTGCGATGTTAATGGTAATGCCGCGTTCCTTCTCTTCTGGAGCGGCATCAATCTGATCGAAGTCATACTGAGGGTTCAGATCTGGATACTCGCCATGCAGCACCTTAGAAATAGCCGCGGTCAAGGTAGTCTTACCGTGATCAACGTGACCAATGGTACCAATGTTAACATGCGGCTTAGTACGCTCGTACTTTTCCTTTGCCATGTGTTTGTCCTCCTGGACGTCTCGTAGTTTGCCTCACACATTTGTGAGAGGTCTTTCGCTACATATTACTGGGTTTCTGGGTTAGGTGCCACTTCGGTGCCAGAACCCAGTCAACGTAGGAAATTCTAGCGTTGACCGGGGACAGAAAACACCGAAGTAGCGTGCGCTTTATTCGCCGCGCTGAGCCTTAATAATCTCGTCCGAAACGGCCTTCGGGACCTCCGCGTAAGAGTCCATCTGCATGGTGAACATTGCGCGGCCCTGAGTCTTAGAACGAAGATCGCCAATGTAGCCGAACATTTCGCTCAGCGGCACCTTGGCATCGATAACTTTCACGCCAGTAGCATCAGTCATAGACTGGATGTTACCGCGACGAGAGTTCAAATCGCCCATGACATCGCCCATGTACTCTTCTGGAGTACGGACTTCGACAGCCATAATTGGTTCGAGAATTACCGGATTAGCCTTAGGAGCAGCTTCCTTGAAGCACATGGAACCTGCAATCTTGAAGGCCATTTCCGAAGAATCGACATCGTGAGTCTGACCGTCGGTGACGGTTGCCTTTACACCCACAACTGGGAAGCCAGCCAAAACGCCGGATTCCATAGCTTCCTGCACGCCTGCATCGATTGAAGGAATGAATTCCTTGGTGATGTGGCCGCCGGTAACTTCGTTGACAAACTGATAGGTTTCGCCAGATTCTGTGTCGAGAGGCTCGAAGTTCATCAAAACCTTTGCGAACTGACCAGAACCACCGGTCTGCTTCTTGTGAGTGTATTCCTGGTTCATAACAGCCTTACGAATCGTCTCACGGTAAGCAACTTGTGGCTTACCAACGTTCGCTTCGACCTTGAACTCACGACGCATACGATCAACGATAATGTCAAGCTGAAGCTCGCCCATACCGGAAATCAAAGTCTGACCAGATTCCTCATCGGTCTTAACCTGGAATGTAGGATCCTCGTCAGAAAGCTTAGCCAAAGCCAAGCTCATCTTTTCCTGATCAGCCTTCGTCTTTGGCTCCACAGCAACCTCGATAACAGGATCTGGGAATGTCATGGATTCCAAAGAAATTGGGTTCTTTTCGTCGCACAAAGTATCACCAGTGCTGACGTTCTTCAAACCAACGAAGGTGTAGATGTTACCAGCTTCAGCTGAATCTACAGGATTTTCCTTATCAGCATGCATCTGGAAGATCTTACCAACGCGTTCCTTCTTGGACTTCGTGGAATCGTACACGGAATCGCCTGGCTTTACTTCGCCAGAGTAAACGCGCACAAACACGAGCTTGCCATAGAATGGATGGGTTGAAATCTTGAATACCAATGCTGCAAATGGATCTGTATTAACTGGCTTACGGTCAATTTCAACAGATTCGTCACCTGGCTTGAAGCCCTTAATAGATGGAACATCTTCTGGGCTTGGGAGGAAGTCGACAACAGCATCCAGCATTGGCTGAACACCCTTATCCTTGAATGCAGAACCGCAAGTTACTGGGAATGCCTTACGCTCAATGGTAAGCTTACGGATACCAGCGCGCATTTCTTCTTCAGTAAGTTCGCCAGTTTCAAGATACTTCTCAACCAGCTCATCGTCAGCTTCAGCAACCTGATCCATAAGCTCAGCACGATACTGTTCTGCACGTTCCTGCAAATCTTCAGGAATGTCAACGGTGTCATAGTGAGCACCCATATCGTCCTTAACGTCATTCCAGACGTAAGCCTTCATACGAATCAAGTCAACAACGCCAACGAAGTCGTTTTCAGCACCGATTGGAAGCTGAATAACGAGTGGAGTTGCACCGAGCTTCTCCTTGATGGTCTTGACGGAATAGTAGAAATCAGCGCCAAGCTTATCCATCTTATTGATGAAGCAGATACGTGGAACGCTATACTTATCAGCCTGACGCCACACGGTTTCGGACTGAGGTTCCACACCTTCCTTACCATCGAAGACTGCTACAGCACCATCGAGCACGCGAAGGGAACGTTCCACCTCAGCGGTGAAGTCCACGTGGCCTGGGGTATCGATGATGTTGATCTGATAGCGATCATCAACGTCATGAGTCTGACGCTTCCAGAAGCAGGTAGTTGCAGCAGACTGAATAGTAATACCGCGCTCCTGCTCCTGAGCCATGAAGTCCATGGTAGAAGCACCATCATGAGTTTCACCGATCTTGTAGTTCTTACCAGTGTAGTAAAGAATACGTTCGGTGGTAGTAGTCTTACCAGCATCAATGTGCGCCATGATGCCGATATTACGAACCATATTCAGGTCGTTAAGCACATCTTGTGCCATATTCTTATCCTTAGCTCTTTAAGATACCGATTATCTTGTGGATTACCAGCGATAGTGAGCAAAAGCCTTGTTTGCTTCTGCCATCTTGTGGGTATCCTCGCGGCGCTTCACGGAAGCACCCAAGCCATTGGAGGCATCGAGAATTTCGTTGGCCAAACGCTCAGCCATAGTCTTTTCACGACGAACACGTGAGAAGTCAGTAAGCCAGCGGAGGGAAAGAGTGTTTGCACGAGCAGGCTTAACTTCGACTGGAACCTGGTAAGTTGCGCCACCAACGCGGCGAGAACGAACCTCAAGATTTGGACGAATGTTATCAAGAGCGCGCTTCAATACAGAAACTGGCTCCTGCTCGGTCTTTGCCTTCACCTGCTCAAGAGCGGTGTAGACGATGTTTTCTGCGATGGACTTCTTACCATCGAGAAGGATTTTGTTAATCAACTGAGCCACGACGGTCGAGCCGTAGATTGGATCAGGAAGCAGTTGATGCTTTTTTGCAGGTCCTTTACGTGACATGTTTTACTTCGCCTTCTTTGCTCCATACAGGGAACGACCCTGCTTGCGGTCCTTGACACCCTGGGTATCTAATGCGCCACGCACGATGTGGTAACGCACACCTGGGAGATCCTTCACACGGCCACCACGCACGAGCACGATGGAGTGCTCCTGCAAGTTGTGACCTTCGCCTGGAATATAGGCGGTTACTTCAATACCAGAGCTGAGGCGCACACGAGCAACCTTACGAAGCGCGGAATTTGGCTTCTTAGGAGTGGTGGTGTACACACGGGTGCACACGCCACGACGCAGCGGGCTACCCTTCAAGGCCAAAGTCTTTGACTTTTTCGGCTTGGCCTGACGTCCTTTACGGACAAGTTGTTCAATCGTAGGCAACTTAAGTTCTCCGATTCATTGTTATTTTCTATTTGGTGAAAACCGCCACACTGCAGCACACCATAACCAAAGAATCGGTTAAAGAGTAAAAGCCACAGTCCACCGGCCCGATGGCCCTCGCGCCTCCAGCCACACATTACTGCGCACTATCTTTGGCACTTGGGATATCCCAACACGCACGCCTATAACATAAGGCACGCCGTTGGCACACACGAATTACTATTATACACCTAATCTTGACAATGCAATTAATAAAGTTTTAAAACCCTATTTAAGAATTGGACGCACAGGAGCAGACACATCTAAGCTGCGTTTGTTTCCAATTTTACTAGGATCATCAATAATCTTGGCAACAATAGCTTTCTTTAACTCAATCTGAGACGAATTGCCCCATATAATAGTTTTTTTAACATCCCCTAATTCTGTTTCGACAGAATCTTGAGTTTTTGCACTAACTCTCGTAACTCTAGCTCGCAAAGATTCCGAAAGTGAACTAACAATTTTTACAGCTTCAAGTACCGCTCTATTATTCAAACTTCTTTGCACATTTGAAACTTCAATAACAGGTATTCCTTGTGTTGTAACTTGAGCTACGGCATTTAACACGCGACCTTTAGCGTCAACAGCAGTTAATTTATTGCTATCTCGAGTTTTGAGCATTGCTGCAGGACGTTGCGCATGTACAGAAACATGCAAACCATTAGGAAAATTCTTAGAAACTTTTGCTTCAGTTACGCCAGGAATATCGTTAAGTTGGTTAATTACTTCTTGAGAAGAAACTAAAAATAGTGATTTACCAACCTGAGTTGACGCAATTGAAGCAATTTTTTGCTCACTCACCCACTCGTTAGATCCAGAAATACTTATATCGCTAGACTTAAGAAGAAAAACTGGCGAGAAGAATAAAAACCAAACAATCGCCGAAACAGAGGCAATCACTGCAAGAATTGCAAGAATTCGTTTAACAGTAAATTGCAAATAAGCAGATTTACGTTCTTTCAAACGCTCTCGAAAATTAATTATTCTAGGACGAGTAATCATTCCAAGAGAACCAGAAGTTTGACTTAAAGTTTTTCTTACAAAATCAAGCTTCGGCAAAAGTCTAGCGTCAACAAACTTACCTTGATGATTTTTTTCATTAACATCAGCTACTCGTATTTGCGATGTGTTTTGGCTGATTATATGCCTTTGGAAACGCTGGTCTTTGCGCAACGACGAAGCAGATCTAGGTTTAGAAATATGAATTTTTTCATCACGCGTTTTTTCGATACTAGATTTTTTTATATTAGATTTTCCGATATTAGATTTCGCACCACGCGCTATGCCACGCAATACACCACTACGCAATTCATTATTAAGCAATTCAGCGCTACGAGACGCACTACTACGAGACGCACTGCTGCTGGATTTATTACTACGAGACTCTTCAGTACGCGCAATATTAAGACTTGAAACGGTACGACGATGCGAATTATTTGCATCAGCATCGTACGATTTGCTTGACCTCACGCGACCCATAATTGCCTCTCGTAATAATTTATTTATATTTTAATCACTTAATTTCAAAGCACTACAATGCTTCTAGCATAACAGACGTCATAGCAGTAATACTTCCTGCACCAACTGTAAGCAGCACATCACCAGATTTTGCACGCAAAGCCAGTTTCAACGCAGCTGCGCGCATATCGTCAACCGCTTCAATTTTTACATCAAGATTCTGTGATTTTGCAGCTTTAACAATAGTTTCAGCATTAATATTTGGAAAATCTTCCTGCTTTTCGCGAGCTGGGAAAATTCCTGTAACAATTACATCGTCTGCAAGAGCCAAAGATTTTGCAAACTCATTAGCAAAAGCCTGCGTTCTGGAGAACAAATGAGGCTGAAACAGCACGCGAAGAGTAGAAGAAGTGTACTTTCTTCGAGCAGCGCGCAATAATGCAGCTATTTCAGTTGGATGGTGAGCATAATCGTCCACAACTGTTACACCATCAACACATCCACGAATATCAAAACGACGAGACGCACCTCGGAAGCTTTCTGCACCACGAGCCGCATTTTCTGGATTCATACCGAGCAATACTGCAGCAACAATAGCTGCAGAAGCATTAAGAGCATTATGCAAACCTGGTATTAACAAGCTAACTTGCACCTTGTTCGAACATTTAGTATGCTCATCCAAAATTTTTTCTGGCAATACAAGCGTAAACATTTCGCGACCACTTACAGCTTGCTCATTTTCATGCTCAATACTTGCGAAGATAGCTAATTTTTGTACGCGCGAGCTGAGTTTTAGGCTCCAAGTATCCAAATTACCGTAAGCAATTGTTTTGTTTAAAATATTATCCGGCATAGCTTCAAGTACTTTTCTAGCACCTTCGTCTTCTGCACAAATTATTACGTTATTAACAGCATGACTTACGTGCTCAACAAATGCTTCTCTGTATCGTTCACTAGATCTGTAATGATCCAAGTGATCTGCTTCAGCATTTGTTACGATTGCAATACTTGGGCTGTATTTTTCAAAACTTCCGTCAGATTCGTCAGCTTCAGCAACCATAACAATTCCATTGCCAGCATGACCACCGTCTAAGACTGTTCCGTCTGCAGCTTGAATAGATCCGCCGATTGCGTAGCTTGGATCAGCCAAATCGCCTACTGCAGCCACAGTTAATATATGAGAAAGAAGTGAGCTAGTAGTTGTTTTCCCATGTGCTCCAGCAACAGTCACACCAGTTTTTGCAGATAATAATAACGCAAGAATATCGCTGCGATGAACAAGTTTTATGCCGCGCTCATGTGCTGCCATAATCTCCGGATTGCTCGGTTTAATAGCACTTGAATACACGAGTACATCTGCATGCTCAACATGTGAAACACTTTGTCCAATTTCTACTTCAATACCTAATTCTTCCAAGCGTTGAGTGTGATCATTTGCTTCGCGATCACAACCGCTTACGCTTACGCCCTCTTCATGCAACATTTCTGCCAGAACACTCATTCCAGCTCCGCCAATGCCAATAAAATGCACTCGCCCTAATTTTGAAATTGTTTGCGAATCATCAAACGCTGATTTTACCGGGTTTAAATCAATGTTGTTATGAGATGAAGTTGTATTGTTATTAAAATTGGTCATTACTTTCTGCCTTCTTTTGCGATTTCAAGAATACGCTTCGCCATAACGTCTGCAGCATCACGAATACCATAATTCCAAGATTTAGTGCGCATAGCTTGTAATTGCTTTTTGTTTTGCAATAAAGCTAATCCTTCATCTATAAACCACTTTGCATTGAAATCAGCATCATTTACCATTAACGCTCCCCCTGCATTTACTACAGGCTCAGCATTGAAACGCTGCTCGCCGTTGCCAATAGGCAATGGCACGTATACAGCAGGTAAGCCAAGTGCAGAAATTTCTGCAACCGTTCCAGCTCCTGCACGACATATAACTAAATCTGCACAAGCAAAAGCCCAATCAATACGCTCTAAATATTCTGCAATATGATAATCACCACAACCAGCATGTTCTGGTTTAATATCATTTATTTGCGATTCGCCTACTTGCTTTGCAACTATATCTCGCACTTCTTCCGCTTTTGCGCGACCAGTTAAGTGAATTACTTGCGCATGTTTTAAAATATCTCCTGCCGCTGCAGCAACAGCTTGATTTATGCTTTTTGCACCCAAAGATCCGCCGGTAACAAGAATAATTGGACGTTTAGGGTCAACGCCAAGTTTTTGCGCACCTTCAACGCGAGCGGAATCATAATCTTTTTCTAATCTTTCACACAATTTAGAAATAGCAGGTCTAAGAGGTAAACCAACTCTTTCAACTTTGACACCTTTTCGTGTGCGCAAATCAGTATTCCCATAAACTGTTCCAACAGCATCAGCCCAACTTGCACCCAAGCGATTTGCCATTCCAGATTTAGCATTCTGCTCGTGAATCACAATAGGAATATGCTGCGCATGAGCTTGAGAATATACTGGAGCAGAAGCATAGCCACCGAAGCCCACTACTATATCTGCTTTTCTAGCGGCTAGTATATTTCGCACTTTGCGTTTTTCGCGCATCCATCGAATTGGAAACTTAATTGCATCCAAATTTGGCTTACGTGGGAACGGCACTTTTTCTATAGTGTCAAGTTCGTATCCTGCATTCGGCACAAGACTTTTTTCCAAACCAACTTCTGTGCCAATTACACTAATTAACGCTTCAGGATTGAGCTTTTTAATCGCGTTTGCAACAGAAAGCAAAGGATTGACATGACCTGCAGTACCCCCGCCTGCAAGAACAATATGCACTTCATGCTCAATAGCATTATCAAACTTCATTTCACTACCCTTGTTATAACTTTCATATTATAAAAAAGTTGTAAATACTTACTACTTCGATATAGTAAGTTGCGGATTGGAACGCATAAGACCATCAGCTACGCCAATTGCAACCAAACACATAACAAGCGAAGATCCACCTGCGGACACAAACGGCATAGGCACTCCCATAACCGGAAGTATTTGCACAACAACAAGAATATTAACTAATCCTTGGCCTACAATCCACGTTGCAATACACATTAATACGATTGAAATAAATTGCGATTTCGCTTTTAATGCTGAAGATAGTATGCACCAACCAATAATTACGTATAGCAAAATTACTGCTGCTGCAACCAAAAAGCCCATCTCTTCGCCAATAATAGCGAAAATAAAATCATTGTGAGCGTAAGGCAAATAATTCCATTTTTCACGAGAGTTTCCGATGCCAACGCCTAATAGTCCACCAGAAGCCATTGCATATTGAGCGTGAATTGCTTGGAAGCAAACGCCTTTAGCTGCTTTTGCGTCGCATCCATGCAAAGTAGCAAGAATACGTCGCATACGATTTTGGCTTGTCAAAACAAGCATAGCGACCATAGCAATAGCAATAAAAATACTTCCTATCAGCCAGCGCGTAGGGAATCCACCAAGATAAAAAGCTATAAGTGCAATAAGAATAATAATTAAAGCAGTACCAAGATCCTTACCTGCAATAACAAGCAACAACGATACGCCGAGTCCTGCTGTTACAGGAATATATGCGCGCATTTGCACACGCTCATATGCTTGTTTTGCAGCAATCAAAGCTATTGGAAGCCAAATACATAATGCAAGTTTTGTAATTTCTGCAGGCTGCAAAGTAATAGGGCCGAAAGCAATCCAACCAGCATTACCATTAACTTCACGTCGTAAACCTGGAACAAATGTTAAGAACTGTGCAATAACAGAAATAATGTAAATGACAGCAACGTATCGTCTATAAACTGTAACTGGAAGTCGAGAAGCGAAAATATAGCCAATTAAACCTAAAACGCAATACATTGTTTGGTTTACGCCTTGACCCCAAGGTGCAATTCCGTAGGTAATCATAGTTACTGAAGAACTAGAAAACACCATGAATAAGCCAAAAATCGACAGTATAACCACTGATACTCGCATGCCGTATAAGCACCACAGTGGGTTAGTTAAACTGCGCAAGCCAACATATTTCTTTAATTCTGAATCTTGAGTTTTGCGCTCTAACGAGTTTTTTGAGTAGTCTTTCTTCGAGGAAAATATTCCAGATACAGTATGCGCTAATTTTGCGTATTTAATTGACTTTGTCGGCTTTGCTGTATTTGCTGGTTTCGCTATCTTTGTTAGCTTTGCAGGTTTCGCAGGATTTACAGTATTTACAGGATTTGCTTGCTCTGCAGGCTTTACAAAATTAGCCCGTTTAGTTTGTTTCGCTTGTTTCGCAACTTTCGACTTCTTTACATCTTTTACAAATTTTACAGATTTATTTAAAGAAGAACCTACAGATCTGCCAACTTTAGTAACAGAATTACTTACGGACTTACTTACAGACTTTCCTACAGACTTTCCTACAGATTTGCCTAATTCCTTACCCGCTTTGCTTGCATACGCTCCTACTTTGCTTATGGACTCGCCTACTTTACTTGCTGAAGTCCTAATAGATTTTTTAAAAGATTCAAATTTTTGTTTTTGGGAAGAATGAGAAGAATCTGAATCTGCTTCAATATGATCTTCCATAATAACTTCTGAGACTTTGCGCGCTAATGAACGCAAAAACTTTTTAGGCTTATTACTGTTGAACACCATGATTATGCACCCATCGTTGAGATTCTTTAGCAAAACGATTGCCGCGATCGGCGTACGAAACAAATTGATCCATAGAGGCACAAGCAGGAGCAAGCAGAACAACATCACCAGGCTTAGCATAACGCCCAGCAGCTTCTACAGTTTGACGCATAACAGCCTCACCGAATGAAGAATCAGGATTTACAAGCGAAGTATTCTCAATATTCTCACAAACTAAGTCATCAACGCAATCATATGATTTAGCGCAAGAACCATCCTGTGAAACAATAGTTACTGGAATGTGAGGAGCTGAACTGTGAAGAGCTTCAACAATTGGACGTTGATCTATTCCAATAACAACAACTGCTTTAATCACATGAAGTTGGTTTGCAATTAAATCTTCAAAATGACCACCTTTAGCTAAACCGCCAGCAATCCAAACAACCGAATTATTAGCAAAACTAGCTAAAGATGCACAAGCAGCATGAGCATTAGTTGCTTTAGAATCATCTACAAATCTAATACAATGCGAAGGATTTTCATCTTCAGACATCAAAGTCGCAACTGTTTGAATGCGATGACCTCCAGGAGCAAATTCGCGTAAAGCACGAACTGAAGAATCTACGTCACCAGTTAAACCTAAAGATAAAGCTAACGCAGTAAGAGCATCAGCTAATAAATGCGGATACACACTGCCATCAGGCTCGCACAGATGTTTTAGCTCACGCAATTCGACAATAGGTTTTAGAGTGCCTTTAGTTCCTCCAGCAACACCGCTGTTATCGACAATCCAACCGTCTTTTACGCCAATTTCACCATCTTTAGGCTCTCCTAACGTAAAACCAATCTTTTTACAACCATCAGCAACTTGTGCACAATCTGCCAATTTGCTTACACGCTCATCTTGAGCATTGTAAACCAAAGCTTTTTGCACATTATTAAATACTTTTGACTTGTCACGAGCGTACGCTTCCATGCCACCATGCCAATCTAAATGATCAGCAGCAATATTAGTAATAGCAGCACAATCAAGAGCTAAAGAATCAGTGAAATGCAATTGGAAAGAGCTTAATTCAACGCATAAAGCATCATGCTCACATTCCAAAGCAGCATGTGACACAGACTTTCCAATATTTCCCACGGCTGGAGCATTTAATCCGCAAGCGGTTAGCATTGCAGAAGTCATTTCTGTAGTAGAAGTCTTACCATTTGTGCCAGTAATGCCAATCCAATAAGCAGGTTTATTCGTGCGATTAGAAGGTACGCGCAAGCGCCACGCTAATTCAACTTCGCTCATTACTGGAATATTGCGCGATGCAGCTTCTTGCAAAAATGGCGTGCGAGGGTTAAATACTGGAGATGTAACAACAGCATCGATTTTAGACCAGTCTATTGCTGAAAAATCATGTATATCGGCATCAGGCTTATTTTCGTCTGCAGTCACAGTCTCAGATCCAACAGCGCGCAAAACCTCAGCTGCGCCACGACCCGAAACTCCAAGACCTGCAACTAATACACGCTTAAAAGCAAATGCTTTATCGCTTGTGCACGACTTACAAGTAGATTCAGACGAAACAGATACTTCATTGCCATCGACAATATTCATATTGAAGCCTTCCAATTTTTGAAATTAAATAAGCAAGCCAGAATGCCCTGCCCAATCGGCGTAGAACATCATAAGTGCAGAAAGCACAAACATAAGCTCAATCATCCAGAATCGCACAACAACTTTAGTTTCCGTCCAGCCGAGCAATTCAAAATGATGATGAATAGGAGCCATTTTGAACACGCGCTTATGCGTAGCTTTAAAGAATCCAACTTGAATAACGTCACTTGCAGCTTCCATTACAAATAATCCACCCAAAATCACAGCCAAAAACTCTGTGTGAGTTGCAATAGAAAGAGCTGCAAATAATCCGCCTAAAGCCAACGAACCAGTATCTCCCATAAATACTTGAGCAGGATTCGAATTAAACCACAAGAATCCAAAGCAAGCAACAGCAGCGCAAACAGCAATAATAGTTAAATCGAGAGGGTCAGAAACAGCGTAAGAGAATCCAAAATGACCGCCTCCACGCACATGGTAGCTTTCCCAAAAAGCAATCAAAGCGTAACCAGCAAAAGCAATCATAGAAGATCCAGAAGCTAAACCATCAAGTCCGTCAGTCAAGTTTACAGCGTTAGACCAAGCAGCAATAAGGAAATTAACCCAAACAATAAATACTACGATTCCTACACCTTTACCGAGTATAGAAAAATCAAAAAATGGTTTTTCAATAAAACTCATTCCAGGTTGAGCGCTAGCAATACCAGATTGAGTTGGCAATAGCAATGACAAAAGCGCGTAAATACTTGCAAAAATAATTTGACCAGTAAACTTCGCATGTACAGAAAGACCAAGATTCTGCTTTTTACGAACCTTAGCAAAATCATCAATAAAGCCAAGCAAACCCATTGAAAGCATTGCAAACAGCACCAAAACAGCAGACCATGAAGGCGAGCGACCAACAGAAACATATCTATAAAGAGCAGAAGCAGCCCAACCTGCTACTACAGCAAAATTAATAACAACACCGCCCATAGTTGGCGTGCCGCGCTTTACTAAATGAGATTGTGGTCCATCTTGGCGAATGTACTGACCGTAGTGCAAACGATGCACTAAACGAATAAGCAAAGGTGTGCCAACAATCGTAACTACGAGCGACACCACAATTCCTACAATAAGCGCAATCACCGCTTAACCTCCGTTTACTGTTCTGTTTGCTATAATACTTGATTTATTAATTTCACACTTATATTGAGCATCGAGCAGTTAAATATTTGCCCAATGTTCAGCAAGCACGCTCAAGCCTGAAGCATGAGAGCCTTTCAATAACACAACACTACTCGGATGCTCGGCCACAAGTTTCCAAACAATATCATCAGCCTCATCCGCACTGTGTACAAAATAGACTGCCTCATGAGAAGAAGGTAGTTTATTATTCCAAGAAGAACGCGCACCTTGAGCAATACAGTGAGCTAATTTATCTAAGTCAGAGTCCGTTTTCGAACCAACAGCAACAACCGCATCGACACTCGAATTTGCCACATATTCTCCAATATTTGTGTGCAATTCATCTTCGTTGCTGCCAAGCTCCAACATAGAACCAAGAACCGCTATACGGAAAGGTTTCGAAGATGCACTACAAGAATCATTTTCATAAGCGCACAAACCATCGATTCCTGCTTTCATAGAATCAGGATTTGCATTAAAGGAATCATCAATAAGTGTAAATTTCTCGTCATTCTTAGAAACTGTACTCAATTGCATGCGATGCGGGCTAATATGCGAAACTTTAGACAGCACAGAAGCAATATCATCTAAAGTCATTCCCAAATATCTGGCAACATTTGCTGCTGCAAGCGCATTCATAACATTATGCTCGCCTTGTATAGCAAGATGCACTTCAATATGATTCACTAAATCAGAAGAATTAATGCGTTCAGTGATAGTAAAAACTGCTTTACCAAAAGAATCTAACTTTATATTGCTAGCTGAAAGTTGGTAGTCATCTTTACTAGCTGATTCCAGCAATCCGTTTTTAGCATTTCTACCAAACCAGCGCACATGCTTATTCTCTACAAGACAAGACATTGCAGAAACTCGCTTATCGTCGGAATTTAATACTGCTATGCCATGTGGCAAAAGCCCACGCACAATCTCACTTTTTGCTTGCGCAATTCGCTCAACTGAGCCAAATTCACCTAAATGAGCAACACCAACTTTAAGCACTATTGCGAGATCCGGAGGAGCAATATGAGTTAAATTGGCAATTTCGCCAACATGGTTAGCACCCATTTCTGCTATTAAAAATCGAGTATTACTGCCAACTTGCAAAGCAGTAAGAGGCAAACCAATATTATTATTAAAAGATCCAACAGGAGCAACTGTTTCGCCTAGCGTGCTCAACAAAGCCTTCAACATATCTTTCGTTGTTGTTTTGCCAACGGAACCAGTGATACCAATAATAGTGAAAGGTTTGTTAAGATTGCGGCGAAGTTCCAAATTATGTTTAGCTAGCAAACCCAGCGCTTCTACAGAATTATTAACAACTATTTGATTGAGATTAGTGCCTTCGACAACATGTTCAACAATAGCTACAACAGCTCCAGATTTTTCAGCATTCTTTACATAATCATGACCGTCAACATGTTCACCAACTATAGCTACGAACACAGAACCTTTACGGATTTGACGAGAATCACTAAAAACGGAATTTGCAACTAAATCTGTGTCACAACTATTAAACTCGTGCATTTCCCCATGAACAGCGTTAGCAATTTCGCTTATATTCATAGGCATCATATCAGCATAATCTAAACTCTTAGCATTGCTAGCACACGAAGTTTCAACACAACTCATAACATCCTCCAAATTAGCCACATAATTAAAAGCTCTTAAACAAAACTCACGCAATTAATTTATTTGAAAACTCGAATGAAATCAGCGCTTCAGCACAATTCAGTGCAATTCATGCGAAACTCGCAGCGCACTTTTAATAGTCCCACGACGAACACCAGCAGCTAACACCATTGCAATAGATAATGAAAGATGCCGCTGTACATCATTGCCACCAATTTGATCCGCTAATTCAGCTAATTCGTCAGACTCAGCCGATCTAGTAACACAATAAGCGTGCTCTCTTCCAGAAAAACCATAACGTTGACGCAACGCATAAAAACTCATGCCGGTTGCATATGCCGGGTAAAGCGGTGAAGAAGATATCTTTGCGCTAATTTTCACATTTGAGGCTGCATCTTTAAATTCAGAATTAGGTTCAGATTCAGAATTAGTATCAGAGCTATCTTTAGACTCAGTATCAGATTGAGAATCAGATCCTGCGCTAGAATTGCTTTCATTCTGAATTTGCTCAACGCCAAGAACATCAATATTAACGGATTGCAACGCATTCTTAGCTAAAGTTGCAGAATTAAGTGCAATAACAACAGCTGCGGCACCATCTTCTGCACACACGGATAAAGCATGCTGTACATCGGCAATATTTAAAGGATATTGCAAAGACAATTCACGCTGTAATGAAGTAGATCCAGCATCACTAATAACACCAACAGGATTGCCTAACATATGCAAAAAATCAGCTAATCGCAAAACGTTAGCATGGATCTCATCATCATCGTCACCAGCAATCGCAAATATTGCGACGCATGAAGAAGGATCTGCATTAATATCGCAAGCAAGCTTGCCCAAAGCAACTGGATTAGCAGAAGAAACAAGCAAAGGTAGACCTAAATCTGCAGCCTCACCACGAAATTCTGGTGAAACTAATGCAGCATATGCCCCAGCATCACGTGCAGCCTCAAGCTGACGACGATCAATATGACCAATTGGCACAAATAATCCACCAGGACGTACATGACGCACATCATGAGCAATAGAAGTAATAGTTACCTCTGAAGCAAACGCAGGAACAACTTCAAAACCATAATTTTTTGCAGCAAAACCTAGCGTCACCCTAATTCTAGAGTATTCATCAACCGCACTCATTGCACACCCTACTTTATAGACAACAACATTGTAATGCGTACACTACCAATTCACAGGAACAGGATTTGTGCGTGGAGAAGAAGCTGGAATATCATACTTTTGCATTAAGAATTCTCCAATAGTTTTGAACAGTGGACCTGCAGTCATACCACCATAAATACCTTGTGGATCACGCAAAACAACTGTTATGACGAAGCGAGGATTATCTGCTGGTATAGCACCCGACCAGTCGCTGATTGTAGAGCTAAGTTTACCATCAGCGCCAGCAACTTCAGCTGTACCACTCTTTGCAGCAACACGATAACCATCGACACCAGCAAACCTATGATAATGCTCACCAGAATTTTCCAAAGCATTCATCATTTGTGCAGCAACATTTTCATCCAAAACGCGCGTTCCTGCAGGGCGAGAAGACTTTGTAACCCTACCATTAGGATCTATAACGGATTTAACTATTGACTGACGCAATCTCACGCCTTTATTTGCAATAGTTGCAATCGCATTAGTAAGCTGCAAAGCATTCACTGCATAACCCTGACCAAACAGAACGGTATCTTTTTTACGACCATCCCAAGCTTGAACGCTAGGAAGCAAGCCGCGAGATTCTCCTTGTAAATTCAATCCCGAGTACTGACCAAGACCAAATTTATAAAGATACTCATAGCGTTTATCTATCGGATATTTTTCACCAGCCATAACCATACCGACGTTAGAAGATTCTGAAAGAATACCAGCTAATGTCCAACGCTCAACACCGTGGCTAACAGCATCATGGAATGCTTGACCGTTCTTATTGAGAGTATTAGGAACAGCAAATTTATCAGTAAGCTTATGCGCACCAGTTTGTAACATTCCAGACATTGAGAAAGCTTTACCAATAGAACCAGGCTCAAAGGTTTGGCTTACAGCTCTAGAAACATTCACCTTAGCTTGCGTTGTTCCAGCTTTAATCTCATCAGTATCTTCCAAAGCAAGTATTTCGCCAGTACGAACATCTTGCACTACTGCAATACCCCAAGTTGCATGATATTTTTTCTTGCCATCAAGCAAAACTTTTTTAACATACCAATCGACATCGCTATCGATTGTGAGCTTAACATCGCTTCCGTTGATTGCAGGCTTAGATTCAGTTACAGTACCAGGAATTTTCTCATTTCCTGCATTATTACCTTGATAACGCTGATATCCATCTACGCCGTTCAAAGTTGCATCTTTAGTAAATTCAAGACCTGTAACACCAACCTCGCCTTTACGATCTTTAATATCTTTACGATTAACTTCATCGGCATTAGCAACAGCACCAATCACAGATCCAAGAATAGGACCGCTTGAATATACTCGTTCACTACTGTTCTCTGCATAAATACACCCAGAAAGATTCAAATCGTCAATGGCACGTTTCATTGCAGGAGTCACGTTACGTTTCAATAAAACGTAACGACCAACGCCAGCCAGCTTTCCACCAAGTTCTACAGAACTCATGTGCAAAATCGGAGCAAGCAAACGGGCGACCGCCACAGCGCCCGTGCCTTCTACAGGCTTGCCATTAAGCATATGACAGTTATGCTCGGTTTGTTTTGTGCAAGGAGTCGGCACAAAAGCCTGAGCATTAAGTGGATCTCCAATAATATTAAATCGCTCAACACTTTGAGCCAACACAGCACCATTAGCATCAAGTATGCGACCACGACGTGCAAGAATTGGTCGCACACGACTACGCTCAGCCTGAGCTGCTTGCGCTGTTGAACGAGCATTAATAATCTGTATAAAACTTAGCTTTACTATTGCACTAACACCAATTAACGCAAAAACAATTGCAATTACGGTGCACTTACGCGCAAATATCTGCTGAGAAGCGAAACGTTGTTTGATTAAGTGGCGCATCAATGTTTCTCCTGTTTTGCTTTCTGTTGATATTGACGATTTTGTTGTTCTTGTTTTTGAGTTTTATTTGAGTTATTAGTTTGTTTTTCGTGCTTAGTTTTCTCAGAATGACCATGTTTTCGTTTTGCTGCATAATCACTCAAGTCAATAGAAATAGAACCTTGTTGCGGAACCATTCCCATTCGTTGCGCTCTTGCAGGAAGTTCAGATTCCAAAGTATCTAATTTCGCTTGACGAGCTTCCACATCCTGATGCAAACGAGAAATACGCATCTGTACTGCAGTTTGGTCGAAGGAAATCTCTGCCATTTGCGTACGCAAAAGAAGCGAAGTCAACAACGTAACAACCATAAAAATCACAATAATCATGCAATTTACAAGAGGTACTTTGCGCGTATTGCTCCATGTCATAACCTTGCGGAATCGTTCAAGCACAGCAGAAGATTTACGTTGAGATGGGTTAAACGCCGAAAGAGCAGAATTATGTACGTATTCTTTACGAGTCGAATTATCTTTAGTACGACCAGCTGGAGCTGAAGCAGAAGACGCAGAAGAGCGCAAAACACGATTTTGCATGTTCAATACCATGTCAGCGACCTCCTTTTATAGCTTTACGACCAGCCGCCTCATCTTCAAGCCTTGGAATCCAACGCTCAGGAATAGGTCGGCATAATTCGACAGCGCGCAAACGAACTGAAGAAGATCTAGTGTTATGAACAATTTCTTCTTTAGAAGCCTTCATAGCTCCGCGAGTAAGAGCTTTAAAGAACGGCTGAGCATCGTCAGGAATAACAGGCATGTTTGCAGGAACATCGACGGTTAATCCTTGATTCATAAAACGTTTTACAGCTGTATCTTCCAATGAATGATAAGATTCAACAACTAAGCGACCATGCTCACGAAGATGCAAAGCAATTTTAGGAAGAGTACGGCTCAATTTATCTAATTCACCGTTCACTTCAATACGCAAAGCTTGGAACACTCGTTTTGCTGGATTTCCAGTAGCGCGATGAGCTTTCGGAATTACAGAGTCAACTAAGCTAACCAACTGACCCGAAGTAGCAATAGGCTCCGTAGCGCGAACTTCAACAATACGACGAGCAATAAGAGACGCAAAACGTTCTTCACCATACTCGCGGAAAATTCTAGTTAATCCTCGAGAATCATAAGTAGCTAAAATCGTTGCGGCAGTAGTTGCTTGCGTTGTATCCATACGCATGTCAAGTGCTGTATCGTGAGAATAAGAAAAACCGCGATCAGTTTCGTCAATTTGCAAACTTGAAAGACCCAAATCCATAAAAGCAGCATCAATACCGTCAATGCGGTTTTCTCGTAGTACTTCATCAATCTCATCGAACGCCGCATGTGCAGGAATAAAACGATTCTCAAGGCCTTCACTACGCATTCTTTGCGTTGCTAACGAAAGTGCTTCAGCATCACGATCAATACCAATAAGTGTTGCAAAAGGCGCAGCTTTAAGAAAAGCAGTTGCATGACCAGCAAGACCTAAAGTGCAATCTACTACTATTGCGCCTTTATGTTGCAAAGAAGGAGTAACTAAATCAACACAATCTTGCAATAATACCGGTGCGTGAATAGCTGTAATGTCTTTCATAACATCAGTCATCACATCACCGCCGGAAGTACATCGTCAGCAATATCCGCATAACCTTGCTCACGATCGGCAAGATACTCTTCCCAAGCAGATTTATTCCAAATCTCTGCACGCGTACCAACACCAATAACAACAATTTGATCGCCCAAATTGGCGTAATCTCTTAACATTGGCGGCACAACAATGCGTCCCTGCTTATCTGGCTCTTCATCAACAGCGCCAGAAAGGAACACGCGAAGATAATCGCGAGCTGACTTGTTGCTCATAGATGTGCGCTGAATTTGCGTTGTCATACGCTGGAACTCAACCATAGGCAGCACGTAAACACAATGCTCTTGACCGCGAGCCATAACAAAACCAGTTCCGAGCTGAGAACGGAATTTTGCAGGAAGAGCAACACGACCTTTATCGTCAATTTTTGGAGTATAAGTGCCTAACAAAATAGGTGTTGCTGGATGAGTTGACACAGCTTCTTGATATTGAGAAGCATAAAAAGGTGCAACTGGCATAGCTGCAGCTTGTGCAGACGAATCAGCAGCGCCGGACGGAGTGGAGGTGAAAACCGGTGCTGGCATATATTGCTGCATTGCTGGCATAACAGTTGGAGGCATACCATAATAACCCTGAATTGACTGCTTAGATTGTATAGGTTGAACAGGCTGAACGTATTGTTGCTGAGGCACTTGTGAATCTTGCATTTGCAGTGGCATCTGCGATTGCTGAGAAACATTTGGATCAGCAGCTGATTGAGCCTGATTTATGGAATGCGCAGAGGAAGAATTGGCGTTATTGCGCGGTTGCTTATTAGCAGCACGACGTGCCATACTCCACCTCCTTAACTCAACATGTACTATGCCATTTACACGTTGCTCACCATTTTACCCCATTCCTCCCCAAAAATCCCCACTTTTTTACAAAATTTTTGATTTTTTTGAAGCAAATCACCAATAGAAAACAAAAGACACGCATGCAGCGCTCAAGCAGGTCGTTACGAACGCAGTCGACCATCTGCACCAGTAACAAAAAACGACCAAAACTTTACAGCGGTGTAAAGAAACGGTCGCCTACGCGCGAAAAAACGGCAGAAACTTTACAGCGGTGTAAAGAAAAAGCCGTTTGCGCGCCAGAAAACGGCAGAAACTGTACAGCGGTGTAAAGAAACGGTCGGCTACGAGCGAAAATCCGACAGAAACTTTACAATCGCGCTGCTAGCGAATCGATACACGCGTTAAATATTTTTGCAGTCAATAGAAAATGTCGAAAACATCTTGCGATTATGTATTTTCGACAGTTTTGGCTTGCGTTTTGTTTATTTCACCAAACGATTTGGTATTTTCGACATTTTAGTAAGCTGCAAAAATCGTAAAAACGCTTGGAACGCAGCGCGACGTCTGCAGCAGTGTCCCAAAACAAGCTACAAACGCCGGAGAAAAAACTCCAGCAAATGTTCATGAAGCTTTGCAGTAATGCTTCTGCGAACGGTAAGTATTTATTGTCTATAGAACACTAGCATTCGTGCTGCTGCACACACCACACCATACGCACCTACCACATCACAAAACAACGGTGAGTGGATTTACGAGTGGGAGATAGGAATTGCTTGTCGAGCAATATAAAAGCGGAACGATAGTAATAATCTTATTGACGAATACTATTTCTGCAGAAAAAGTAATTAAAAAACTAAACTTAACTATGCAACCGCTAAGTCCAAATAAGGTATAAGAGCGGAGCGCTGCGAGATAAGTAATTCCTATATCACACAGACACTTCAGAAACCCGCCAGCCAAACGCCAGGCAAAACAACTACAAACGCGGCAAATACTTCTCCAGCTCAAAAGGCGTAACTTGACGACGGTACTCTTCCCACTCTTGATGCTTATTGCGCAAGAAGTACTCAAAAGCGTGTTCACCTAATACGCTTGCAACGAAGTCCGAGCGCTCCATAATCTTTAGTGCTTCATCCAAGGATTCTGGCAATGGCTGAATACCCATTGCTTGACGCTCAGCATCAGTAAGCTCCCACACATCGTCGCTAGTTGGATCGCACAAAGTCATTTGCTTTTCAATACCATCCAAACCAGCAGCAAGAAGCACAGAGTAAGCAAGATACGGATTCGCTACAGGATCTAGCGCGCGGAATTCCATTCGGCAAGAATTACCTTTACCAGGCTTGTATTGCGGAACACGCAGAAGTGCAGAACGGTTGCTATGACCCCAGCAAACATAGCTAGGAGCTTCCGCACCACCCCACAAACGCTTGTAAGAGTTCACATACTGATCAGTTACAGCGCAAATTTCTGAAGCATGATGCAAAATACCAGCCGCAAATTGACGCGCAATAAGAGACATATTAAATTCTTGACCAGCCTCATAAAAAGCGTTCGTATCACCTTCGAACAAACTCAAATGCGTATGCATACCCGAGCCAGGCTGATCAGTTAGCGGCTTTGGCATAAAGCTTGCATACATCCCACGCTCAAGAGAAATTTCCTTAACTACAGTGCGGAAAGTCATAATATTATCCGCGGTAGTAAGAGCATCTGCATAACGCAAGTCAATTTCGTTTTGACCAGGACCACCCTCGTGATGCGAGTATTCTACAGAAATACCCATTTGCTCAAGCATACTGACTGCGCTACGACGGAAATCCATAGCCGAACTTCTAGGAACGTGGTCAAAATATCCACCTTCATCAATCGGCACAGGAGCTTTGGACCAATCATCTTGGGCTTCAAACAAGTAAAACTCAATTTCCGGATGCACGTAAAAAGTAAATCCTTTTTCTTTCGCTTTTGCGAGCGCAGTCTTTAAAACGTGACGAGGGTCTCCCAGCGAAGGCTCTCCGTCTGGAGTTAGCACATCGCAGAACATGCGCGCTGTGCCTTCCGGACCTCCATGCCATGGAAGAATTTGGAACGTTGACGGATCCGGCTTCACAATCATATCGTCTTCTAGGACGCGAGTCATGCCTTCTATTGCTGAGCCGTCGAACCCTATTCCCTCTTCAAAAGCTGCTTCTAATTCAGCAGGGGCAATAGCAACGGATTTAAGCGTGCCTAAGACGTCCGTAAACCAGAGTCGAATAAAACGCACGTCTCGCTCTTCAACAGTACGTAGAGCAAACTCTTGTTGTCGATCCATAATAAGCCCCTTGGGTATCATCCGGTTGTATGCATAGTCACGCACATATGCACATTCACATGTAATTGTAGTGTATTATTTCGTATTGCGCTTCATATGTTGAGCTCATCTGCAATGAATTTACGTAATTGTAATGAAATTTCTACTTTCCCTCACAACTTCTTCAATTTAATATGACAATTAATTGCTTAATTATTTTTACTTTCTTTTGCCATATTTTTGAAATAGCTCGTACGCGTTCGCATCGCTTAAATCGTCACTATTGAACATCTCTATATTTTGTTTTGAAAGAGTTTCAACTGTTTCCATGCCAATAGCTAAATCTTCTACTGCACGCGACCACACAGCTAACGCCATAGGCGCAACTATTTCTTGCGGTTCGCAATTATATTCGTAAACTTTTGCAGTTAATTTATCAGCTCTATTTGTAATGAGCATAACATCCATTCCACGGAAGAAATCAACAAATTTTTGCACTGCTTCTTCCGGCTCATTGCCGTCCAAATTTTTTAATACCGCAACAGCACCTTGCTCTTCATCGAAGCATCGTGCTGAAACACTAGCCATTTTGCAAAAAGCAGCCAGCAACTGCGCAGGCTGCACATACGTAATCATTAACGCAACTTTTGCTTTATTTCCAAGCAGACCTTGCAAGTCTTCTTCAAAATTAGCTTCTTCAATATTGCGCATAGCTTGATCAAGAAAATCATTTTCTTGATTATCGTCGCTTTTTTGGTTATTCTCTAAATTTTCGCTATTTAAATTTTCTTGCGACTCTTCTTTAAATTCACGTTCAAATCCCGCGAGCGCATTATCTAATTCCGCATCAGTAAAAGAAGTGCGCACAGAATCGTCATTATTGCGTTCGTCACCATTGTTTAACATATTCGTTATTTCCTCCCCTTTCAATGAACTTCTTAAAACATACCTAATTTTATATTTTATCAAATTAGTAGTGCATATTTTCTACGCACTAGGCAAACAACTAGATCCAAAAACAATTTTCATTTCAGCAAACAAAGAAGTATCTCGCTTTACACGGAAACGATCCCCAAACGTAAGAACTTGCGCCTTGCCAGTATCATCGACAAGAGCCAAGCGCACTTCACAGCAGCCTGGGTGTCGGCTCAAAATGTCACTTAATTGCGCAACATGACCTTTATCTAGAACTTTACGCGGAATAACAACTGTTAAAGGTCTTTCATCCACTGATTCAAGAGTTGGTATTTCAAACTCTGTAGCACGCATTGAAACAGTTTCATCACGCACTTCAACTTGTCCACGAATACGCACAACTTGATCAATTGCAAGTTCTTGCGCTGAAGCTTCGTACACTTTGCCAAAGAACATGCATTGTATTGAACTTTCCATGTCTTCAACTGTGACAATCGCCCAAGCGTTACCTTTTCGAGACACTCGCCTATCTACGCTTGTAACTAGGCCTGCAATAGTTACTTGCTGACCGTCACTCATAGTTCTCGCTCTGTCGATCAGTTGAGCGATTGACATCTCACGTAAATCTGCCAAAACTGCAGACAATCCGCTTAGTGGATGATCAGAAACGTACAATCCAAGCATTTCTCGCTCAAAATTAAGCTTTGTCTTTTTATCCCACTCTTCAACATCCGGTACAGTAATTTGCATATCTCCCATACCGTTGTCGTCATCCGAGTCAGAAGACGAATCAAGATCAGCAAATAAATCAAACTGACCCTCTGCCTGCTTACGCTTAAGCGCAATCACAGAATCAATTGCAGGATCACAAATTTGAAACAGCGCACGACGATTTGAATCAATAGAATCAAAAGCTCCAGCTTTAATAAGTGATTCTACTAAACGCCGATTAAGTGCACTAATAGGAACACGTTGTACGAAATCCATAAAGTTTACGAAACGTCCGCGCTCACCTTCGCGCTCAGTAATAATATCGTTTACTGCTTTGTCTCCAACGTTACGAATAGCACCCAAACCAAAGCGCACAACATCTCCAACTGCAGAATACTCAAGAACAGACTCGTTTACATCAGGTTGCAAAACTTGAATACCCATGCGCCTTGCCTCGCCCAAGTACAGTGCAGTTTTGTCTTTATTCGTACGTTCGTTTTGAAGCAAAGCTGCCATAAATTCCACAGGATAATGCGTTTTTAGGTATGCAGTCCAGTAAGAAATCAAGCCATAAGCTGCAGAATGAGCCTTATTAAACGCGTAACCAGAGAACGGAACCAAAACATCCCACACAGCTTGTGCAGCTTCTTCAGAATATCCGTGAGCTTTCATACCTTCAAAGAACGGCACTTGCTCTTTTGCCAGCACTTCCGGCTTTTTCTTGCCCATTGCTCGACGTAACACATCTGCTTTACCAAGACTGTAGCCTGCTAAAATACGCGCTGCAGACTGCACCTGCTCCTGGTAAACAATCAAACCGTAAGTTTCGTCCAAAACTTCCTTTAACGGCTCAGCAACTTCTGGATGAATAGGGATAATATCTTGCAAACCATTCTTGCGCTTAGCGTAATTCGTATGCGAATCCATATCCATAGGACCAGGCCTGTAAAGTGCAATCAAAGCCGAAATATCGTTGAAATTATCCGGTTTCAAAGTACGTAGAAGCGCACGCATACCGTCGGAATCAAGCTGAAAAACGCCTAAAGTGTCACCCCTAGAAAGCAGTTGATAAGTAGCTTTATCGTCTAACGGAATCTTAGTATAATCAATCGGATCCTTCCCATTATTTTCAATATTTCGCAAAGTATCGCGAATAACCGTTAAGTTAGAAAGCCCCAAAAAGTCCATTTTTACAAGACCGAGCGTTTCACAAGTGTGATACTCAAAAGTTGTAGTAATAGTACCGTCAGTGCGCTCTAAAAGCGGCGAAGTGTTTGTAATTGGCTCCGAACCCATGATTGTTGCACAAGCGTGCACACCAGTTTGACGAATCAAACCTTCAATGCCCTTAGCTTCTTCCGTAATACGATGCGTATCTGGATCCGTGTCGTACATTTCGCGAAACTCGCGCGCTTCAGCATATCGCTTTGATTTTTCGTCGAAAATATCGTGCAAGCTCATATCTTTGCCGTTTTTAGCAGGAGGAAGAACTTTCGTAATTTTTTCGCCCACTGAAAACTCGTAGCCCATAATACGCGCAGAATCTTTAAGAGCTTGCTTCGTTTTAATAGTTCCGTAAATAACGCACTGAGCAACTTTATCTCTACCGTATTTTTCGCCCACGTATTCAAGAACTTTAGCTCGACCATCCGGGTCAAAATCAACGTCAATATCAGGCAAGGATACTCGCTCTGGGTTTAAGAAGCGTTCGAAAATCAGACCATGCTTCATAGGATCAAGCTCTGTGATGCCCATTGCGTACGCAACCATAGCACCTGCAGCAGAACCACGACCAGGACCTACCATTACACCATGCGCTTTAGCCCAATTAATATAATCTGCAACAACTAAAAAGTATCCACAGAATTGCATTTGGCAAATCACACCGCACTCGTAATCGGCCTGCTTTAAAACTTCCATTGGGATGTTGTTATTGTAACGACGCTCCAAACCTTCCTCAACTTTTTTAAGGAATAGCGAAGTCTCATCCCAACCTTCCGGACAGTCAAATTGCGGCATAAAAGCGCCATCTTCACCGTCGTCGAACATAACATTGCATCGACGAGCAATCTCAAGCGTGTTATCGCAAGCTTCTGGAAATTCTTTAAAAAGCTCACGCATTTGCTCAGCGGACTTCAAATAGTATCCTGAACCGTCAAACTTAAAACGGTCAGGATCGTCAAGCCTAGAACCAGAATTAATGCATAACATAGCATCTTGCGCTTCACGATCTTCTTCATGAACGTAATGCAAATCGTTCGTTGCAAGAAGAGGTGCATTAAGTTTTTTTGCAATTTCAAGCAAGTCTTTAGTTACGCGCGTTTCAATAGAAAGCCCGTGATTCATAAGCTCAATAAAGAAATTGTCACGCCCGAAAATATCTTGAAACTCGCCAGCTGCTCGTAAAGCCTCTTTGAACTGACCTAAACGAAGACGCGTTTGAATAATTCCAGAAGGGCATCCTGAAGACGCAATTACACCTTTTGAGTAAGTTGAAAGCACGTCTTTATCCATACGCGGGTAGCGCATTACACGGCCTTCAAGATTTGCAACAGACGAAGCTTTAAGAAGATTTGTTAAGCCGGTATCGTTTTCCGCCCACAAAGTCATATGCGTAATTAAACCACCGCCAGAAACGTCATCTGCACGCTGATCTTCCGTGCCCCAATGCACGCGACTTTTGTCTTGTCTTGCTGTTTCCGGAGTAACATACGCTTCTATGCCAATAATTGGCTTAATTCCAGCTTTTACAGCCGTACTCCACATTTCGTACGCGCCGTGCATGTTGCCATGATCCGTAATTGCAACAGCCGGCATGCCTAATTCTTTAGCGCGCGCTACTAAATCAGGTATTTTTGACGCACCATCTAGAAGTGAATAATGCGTGTGATTGTGTAAATGCACAAAATTGGTTTCCGGCTGAGTCATAAAAGATATTCTATAAGCGAAAGTTGACTGAAAAAACGCAAAAACGTTACTTTAATAATGCTCGCATAGCTTCTAACGCGTGTTGCAAATCAAGAGGATAATGCGACTTAACAGTCACTGATTTACCCGTGCGCGGATGCGTAAAAGTAAGTTCCATAGAATGCAACCATTGACGTTGCAACCCAAGTTTTTGAGCCAAAACTGGGTTCGCTCCATACATTGAATCCCCAACCAAAGGATGACCTATAGACGAAAAATGAACGCGTATTTGATGCGTACGACCAGTTTCCAAATTAACACTTGCTAACGTTGCTTGACCAAAACGCTCAAGCACATCCCAGTGCGTAACAGCAGGCTTGCCGTCCGAAGTAATAGTAAAACGAAAATCAGATACTTTTGCGCGACCTATAGGAGCATCAATAGTTGCCTTATCTTGCGCTAAATCTCCTTGAACAAGCGCATGATATGTTTTTTTAACGATATGCTTTGCAAACTGATTTTTCATTACTTCATAGGCAAAATCTGTTTTGCAAATTATCATTAATCCGCTTGTTCCAACGTCTAATCTGCTTACGATTCCTTTGCGCGATTCGCCGCACAGCGTTGTTTTTATATCTATTCCAGCAGCTTCTAGGCATTCTGGAACTGTCGGTCCGCTCCATCCTTTTGCTGCGTGAGACGCCACTCCAACAGGCTTATCTATTACAACAACATCGTCGTCGTTGTAAATGATTGGAATATTACATACAGAAGATTTATTATTTCGCTCTTCTTTTCGTTCTGCACTTTCTTTTTGATCGACAACAATCGTATCTCCATCTTGTAAAATGGAGGATTTTTGTGATTTTCTACCTAAGATTTTCGCTTGGTTACGCTCAATAAGAGATATCGCATTTGCACGCGAAACTCCCATTAGCTTTGATAAGCAAACGTCAAATCTGCAGCCGGAAAATTGGCTTGTAACTTTAAAGCAAATATCACTCATCGGCATGCTCTAAAAGAGGAATCCCAATCAAAATAAGGCATACAACTGCGATTCCTGCAAACATAAGCTCAATATCCGCAACGTTGCCAACAGACCAACTGTAGTTTATAAAATCTACGACTTTGCCATTCAAAAAACCTTGAGCATATTGCGCTCTATCAATGAGGTTTCCAAAAGCTCCAGCAAACGCTAGAGCAAACGCAATAGTCCAATACAAAGATTTTGTGTGCTTAATAGCCGCTATCATGGCACCACAAGCAGCACAAGCTAATACGCTAATAACCCATGTAAAAGAAGAACCTAAGCCAAATGATGCTCCAGGATTTCGTACAAGAGTTAAAGAAAGCAAGTGCGGCACAAGCTCAATGTTTTTCCCGTCACTAAGCGTCGACAAAGCCCAGAGTTTTGTTATGCGATCTAGCACAACACCAATAAAAACAATCAGTGCAAAAACGGCTACGCGAGTACGTAGCCGTTTCACACGCACATCTCTATGCGTCAATATTTATCCGATCTTTAGTAATTCAAATAGTATCGGTGCAGTGCGCAACATTTTAAAATATCAGTTACGCACTGCTAAAAACTACTCTTGCTTACCAGATTCCTCACCCTGCTTCTGACCTAATCCAGCATAGGTATTTTCATCAGAAACTTGAGCAACCAATTGACCAAGGAAATCAGTCAAGCGAGTACGATATTCAGTTTCAAACTGCTTGAGGCTCTGAATATTCCCTTCAATAACTTGAGTTTGCTTCTCAAGATTCTCACGTACCTGACGAGCATATGCATCAGCAGCTGTACGAGTTGTAGAATCATAGTCTGCAGCACGATGCTGTACTTCAGCCTCATACTGGTCAGCTTGATCATGCGTCTGCTTAGAGTAATCATCAGCAGCTTGACGAACCTTACCAGAGTAAGCATCAGCTTCATTGTGAGCACGAGCAGCATAAGAATCAGCATCGCTGCGAGTACGAGTAGAGTAATCGTCAGCATCAGCATGAGTCTGCTTGCTGTACTCTTCAGCTTCAGAACGAGTACGTGCAGAATATTCATCCGCCTTAGCAACAGTTTCATTATAACGAGCTTGGCTTTCTTCAACAATTTGCTGAGCCTTAGCCTTGCCCTTATCTACATATTGATCATGCAATTGCATAGCAAGAGTCAACATTGCAGTTGCACGTTCTGGCTCAGAACCTTGTGCTTCTGCACCAGCACCAGCAATCTTTTGCAAGCTACCTGTTTCAGTATTTGGCTCCATCTTAGCAACCTGCTTTCGAAGCTGCTCTTCACGCTGACGGGACTCTTCCAATTGCTTGGAAAGTTCCTCAATCTTAGTGTTTTCTTGCTGAGTGACAACAAGCTGCTGACGAACAGTTTCAAGCTCGCGACCCAAGTTTTCGCTGCTTGCACGGAAGTCGTCACGCTCGCGAGTAACAGTTTCAAGCTCTTTTTGAACCTGCTTAGCATTGTCTGCTTGAGCAGTTTGAGCAGTCAACTGATCTACCTGTGCACCCAAACCATCTAACTGTTCCTTCAACTGCTGGTTTTGAGCAGTCAAAGCACGATTACTTTCTTCAGCTTCACGCAACTTAGTTGCAGTAGCTTCAAGTTGAGAAGCAGCTTCATTTGATTCACCCTGCTTCTTAGAAGCATTACGCAATGCCTCATTTTCTTTAGTTAAGGATTCTACCTTAGAAGTTAACTCAGCAATCTTCGTATTCAAACCCGCAACATCACGGCCAAGAGATTGCGTGGAAGCCCCTAGGCCCTGCACTGCCTGCTGACCGAGTGCTTCTATTGTTTCTGTAACCTGATCGAGAAACTCGTCGACCTCGTCAACGTCATAACCTCCCTTAAAACGTACAATTTGGAAGGTATGCTCTCGAATGTCCTTAGGCGTCAACAGAGTCATATGCTTTACACCTCGCTTTTTGGGCACAGCCCTTTGATATATATCTATTCGATGCTATCACGTCCGCAGAAAATTAGTGCGGTTAATACAAAAATTTATGTAACAAAACGCCGCTTTTATAAAAATTACGCGTTGAAAAAACGTAAACTCATCTATAACCAAATTTGAAGAACGTACAAAGCAAAATATAAAAGCATATAACTTACGTCAATACTAATTTTTCCACAACGAGTTGGCGGAATAAACTTGCGCAATACGCGTAATGGCGGTTCTGTTGTGAAATAAATAATCCGTATTAGAAAATTAAAAACACCTCTAGGACGCATACGAGGAACAAGCACAAATAACCAATCTGCAACCATTCGAATAATCATTATTATCAAATAAGCGCGTATAATCACACACAATATAGATAACGCAACAAATATCATTCGAACATCACCTTACAAAATAATACAACTGACACATTCAAGTTAAGCATACGCTGCAGAATCAAAATGCAAGAATAACAGATGCTATGCAACAGATGCATATCATTAAACTTCAGTTTTACGAGATATAATCTCACTGATTGTATTGATATTATTCAAAAGGAAGGTCGACAATGACTGTTCTCGTTACAGGTGGATGCGGATACATTGGAGCACACGTAGTTCACGCCTTACATGAAACAAATCAAAATGTCGTCGTCGTTGACGATTTAAGCTACGGAAAGCCTACAAGAATTGAAGGCGCACGTCTTTATGGTATGGATATCTCTTCTCCTGATGCAGGAAAGCGACTTGCGCAAATCATGAAAGACGAGAATGTTGATGCTGTAATTCACTTTGCTGCTAGAAAGCAAGTTGGAGAATCCGTAGAAAAGCCACTTTGGTATTATCAACAGAATATTAACGGCATGCTTAATGTGCTTGAAGGCATGAAAGATAGCGGAGTTAAGAAGCTCGTATTTTCTTCTTCTGCAGCAACTTATGGCGTGCCTCCTGTTGAAGTTGTACCAGAAGATGTTGTGCCAATGTTGCCAATTAACCCTTATGGTCAAACCAAGCTTTTTGGCGAGTGGATGGCACGTGCTTGCGAGCACACATACGGAATTCGCTTCTGCGCACTGCGTTACTTCAACGTAGCTGGATGCGGGCCGGTGGAATTGGAAGATCCTGCGATTTTGAACTTAATTCCTATGCTTCTTGACAGACTACAGCGAGGAAAAGCACCTGCTATTTTTGGCGGCGACTACCCTACTGCTGATGGTACTTGCATTCGCGACTATATTCACGTCTCTGATTTAGCAGACGCGCATATTGCGGCACTCACGTATTTGGATCGCGACGAGCGCAAGTACGACGCTTTTAACGTAGGAACTGGTAAGGGTACGTCTGTGCGCGAAATTGTTGACGAAGTGCGCAGAGTGACCGGTTTGCCATTTAAAGAAACTGTTCTTGATCGCAGAGCTGGAGATCCTCCACAGCTTATTGGCAGCACGAAGCGAATTAACGAAGAAATGGGATGGCATGCTCGCTACGACGTTAAGGATATCGTAGAATCTGCTTGGGCAGCTTGGCAGGCAAATCCTGAGCATCATATTGATGTTGATTCGTGGAAGCAGCTTGACTAGCGAATAAAACAAAACGCGCGGCACAAATCGTGTCGCGCGTTTTTTGTTGTGGCTCCGAGCGGGATCGATCCGCTGACCTAGCGATTTTCAGTCGCTCGCTCTACCAACTGAGCTACAGAGCCATGATGAATAAAAAACCCGGCGAACCGGGTATTCTACTAATCGCGACCCCGGCCGGACTTGAACCGGTGACCTCCGCCGTGACAGGGCGGCGCTCTAACCAACTGAGCTACGGGGCCGTGGCTTTGTTCTCTCGAACAGCCGAGTCACTATCTTACAGAATCCTTAGCAAAATGCAAGTGCCGCGCGTGTTCGGCGTGTTGCAGCACAAAATCAAGCTATTATTCAAGCTCAACAGCTCCAGTGCAAAGCTGATAATACTCCCCACGTTTTGCCAATAATTCCTCATGTGAACCGCGTTCAATAATGCGACCGTGATCCAGCACCATAATCACATCAGAATTGCGCACTGTAGACAGCCTGTGAGCGATTACAAATACAGTGCGCCCTTCCATCAAAGAATCCATTCCATGTTGAACTAATTCTTCAGTATGCGTGTCAATCGATGAAGTTGCTTCATCGAGAATTAACACAGGCGGATTTTCTACTGCAGCACGAGCAATAGAAATAAGCTGTTTCTGGCCTTGAGAAAGCCCTTCACCGCCATTGTTAAGCTGCGTATTGTATCCGTCAGGAAGATGAGAAATAAACGCGTCAGCATGAGCCAATTTTGCAGCTTGAATACAATCTTCGTCGCTAGCATCAAGATTTCCATAACGAATATTGTCCATTATTGTGCCTGTAAATAAATTCACATCTTGCAAAACAGTGCCAATAGCGTGGCGCAAATCCGTTTTGCAAATATCGCGCACGTCAATGCCATCATACAAAATTTGTCCATCATCAATGTCGTAAAAACGCGTAAGAAGGTTAGCAATAGTAGTTTTTCCAGCACCTGTAGCTCCAACAAGAGCAACTTTTTGACCAGGTTTTGCAAACCACGTAATATCGTGCAAAACTGGATGATTTTCTTTGTAACCAAACACAACATCCGTAAAACGCACGTCGCCTCGAAGCAAAGTATAGCGGCCATCCTTAGAAGTGCGAGCATCTCGCTTTGCATGGCACACAATCTCTTGAGCCATTTCGCTTAAGTTTTGAGCGCGCTTTTTAGCTTTAGTGCCATTATCTTGCTTTGATCTTTTCCAAGCCCAATAAATATTGCTTCCTTCAGATTGTTCGTCTACTTCTTCAAGCACATCAAATGCTGATTTTTCTTCAAGATCTTCATCAGACTGAAGTACACGCACTTTAACTAATTGCACACTGCCAGAATCAAGTTCTGGCTTTTCATCAAGTAACTCAAAAATACGAGAAGCTCCTGCAAGAGCCATCATAAGTGCGTTAGCTTGCATTGTAATTTCGCCAATAGGGTTAATAAATGCGCGCGAAAGTGCCAGCAAAGATATAAGCGTACCCAGTGTAAGAGTACTAGATCCAGATAATCCCAGCGTTGGCAGACCCACTGAAGCAGCCCACGCACCAAGTAAAGCAATTAATACATAAAGCAAATAGCTTGCATTACTAATAACAGGCATTACGTTATTTGCATAAGAATTCGCACTTGCAGAAATTTTTTGCACTTTTTCTATGCAATTATCTAATTTTTCAATAGAATCTGCTTCATGATTGAAAATTTTAATTACTTTGCTTCCAGTTGCAGATTCTTCAACAAACTCATTTAACTCGCCTAATGCATGCTGGAATTGTTCAAATAAACTGCCAGATTTCTTTAGCATAAAACGCACTAAATAAAGCAATATTGCAGTGAATATAGCTACAAAAACTGCAACCGGAAGCGATAAGCACATAATAGATATAAACGCTGCCAAAATTGACATTAGTGCAGAAAAAGAGTCAGGAAAAGCCCACGAAATTGCTTCACGAAGAACCTCAGTATCGTTTGTGTAACGGCTCATAATATCGCCGTAACCTTGAGAATCTAAGTAACGCAATGAAAGCTTCTGCTGATGCTTAAACATAGAATCTCGCAAATCACGCATAACACTTTCAGATATATTCGCAACAAGCCTGCTCCAAAGCCAAGAACAAAACACGCCAACAACATAAACACTTGCCATCAGAATAATCATGCGAACAAGAGGCGTCCAATCCTGATTATGCTTACCGACAAGCGGAAGAATATACGAGTCGACAAGAGATTGCAAAAACATTGCGCTTGCAGCTTGCACGATTGCGCTAACTATTATTGATGCAATAATTACGCAAATTTTAACTCGATACACAAGCACATAAGAGGCAAGTCTGCTAAGAGTTTTCCAACTAATAGCTGAATCATTTTTAGAAGAGTGAGCCGTTTTATTCTTAGCCATTGTTATTTAGCTCCTTCTTCTTTAGTTGCGCTAGTTATGCGACTTTTTTCTTGAGAAACCGCCATATTTCTGTAAATTTCACAAGATTTAAATAATTCATCATGCGAACCGTTAGCAACAACACGACCATCTTTAAGAACAACAATAATATCCGCATGTTCGATTGAAGATATGCGCTGAGCAACGATAATTTGCGTAGAATCAGGCATAAACTTTTTCAAGCCATCGCGAATTTTACTATCCGTTTTCATATCAACCGCACTCATCGAGTCGTCGAGGATTAAAATTTTCGGCTTCCTCAAAAGTGCGCGCGCAATGCACAAACGCTGTCGCTGACCACCGGAAACATTCTTACCACCCTGGTCAATATGCGTATTGTAGCCGTCTGGTAAATCTTTAATAAACTCATCAGCACAAGCAATTTCGCAAGCTTGACGCAAATCATTATCGCTTGCTTCCGCCCTACCCCAGCGAAGATTTTCTGCAATTGTGCCACTAAACAAAATATTTTTTTGTAGAACAACACCAACTTCTTCACGCAAACTAGAAGAATCATAATCGCGAATATCTTTTCCGCCTACAAAAAGAGTGCCAGAAGTTACGTCATAAAGTCTTGCAATTAATTGCACTAAACTTGATTTTCCAGATCCCGTTGCACCAACAACGCCAACAGTTGCTCCAGAAGGAATAGATATATTTATATCATGTAAAATTTCCTGTTCTGCTGGAGTGGATTCATCTGTATTATCTGATTGAGGATAGCGTAACGAAACATTTTCAAAACGCACAGAAGCGTCAGAAAGCTTTGTAAGTGGATGCTTGGAAACAACTTCAGTATTTCGAGATTGCAAAACATGTGAAATACGATGCATCGAAGCTCGAGCTGTTAACGACATTACAAAAACTGCAACTAAATTCGCTAAAGCAAACAAAATTTGCAAAGCATACACTACTAATGCAGCAAGATTTCCCGTTGTTAAACCAAAAGCAGGATTATTTCCTGAAGCCACAATTTCGTGCGAAGCCAACCACGCAATAAGCAGCATGCCAGAATAAAAACATAAGTTAAACAAAGGAATACTGCAATTTAACACATACTCAGCTTTAATAAAATAATCATAGATTTTATGCGAAATACGCGTAAAACGACTTATTTCATAATCAGAACGCACATAAGACTTTACGACGCGAATATTATGCAAATTCTCGCCAACTCTATTATTCATCTCGTCAATCATTCGATAAATTCGAGAAAATGCTGGAGCAACTATACTCGCACCAAAAGCGCCAATTGCACCAACAATAGGCACGAATGAAAGAAAAACCCACGAGATAGCAGGGCTAATTGAAAAAGTAAACCACCAAGCAGTGATGATAATCATAACGCTGCGAACACCAGAGCGAATAATCATTTGGTAAGCAAATTGCACATTTGACACATCGCTAGTCATACGCGTAACAACAGTGCCGCTAGAAAACTTATCTAAATCAGAAAAACTTAAACTTTGTAAGCGTGAAAACATGTTGTGACGTAAATTTTTACCAAAACCAGCACTAGAATGCGCGCAGCAAATACCAGAAATAATGCCTGTAATCATTGCAATTGCAGCAAAAATGAGCAATTGCAAACCATAATATTGCACAGCTTCTTGAGAACGTGACATAATGCCAAAATCAATAAGATTTGACATTACTGTAGGGATCTCAATTTGCATAGCAGCTTCAACGAGAATAGTAACAACTGTTAAAACGCCAAGAAAACGGTACTTTTTTAAAGAACTTAGTATTGTTCGAAGTGCTCGAGGGGCATAGGCATAGTCTTTTTTATGAGAATCTTTTTTCGATTCATCAAACTTACTTGGATTCTCAGACTTCTCTGCCATTCTTCCCCTACTCTAAATTAAATACTTATTCTTTAATGATATCACCTTTGCATATAAGGCAGGCAGAGGTTTGAGTGAACCAAATTCTCCCGCAAATGTTCCATAGCAGCACTGAATCAGGTAGTTGCGCACGGCTATTAGTAGCCGTGCTACTGATTTGGATGAGCTTGAAATGCACTATGCAATTTCAAGCTCATCCAAGCGCTTCGCCTTGCGCGCGGTCTTTTCCGTAAATTGACGGAATAAAACGCTCCTGATCGTGAAGCTTTTCCCAGATTACAGGAGGATTTTGCGGATTTTCCAACGACTTTGGCACGTCAATAATTCGCTGATTACTAGAGCCGCGGAATTGCAGCAGCGAATCGTGCAAATCTTTCATATAACGGCCGTCAACAAGAATATCAATGTAACGTAGCAACTCAAGCTTATCAGGCGTCTCCCCTTTGCGCATAAGCTCTTCCCAAGTGTATCCAGTCCAACTCCAAATGTCTTTCGTATGACCAAATTCGCTTCTAATACGCTTGCAAAGAGGCAATAAAATGCCAGTATTAAGCAGCGGCTCGCCGCCAAGAAGCGTTAAACCTTGCACATAAGGCTGCGCCAAATCTTCCATGATTTGATCTTCAAGCTTTTGAGTATAAGGATGACCTGCGCGAAAATCCCAAATCGACTCGTTATAGCACTCAACGCAATGGAACGGGCAGCCGGAAACGTAAAGCGAACAACGAATCCCCTCGCCGTCAGTCATCAAAAAACGCTTGTAATCGGCGATCATCCCCTGGCTCATGCGCTCACTAGACCACTGTCCTGCGCGAGGGTTATTGGAAAGAGAGGTAGGAATCCACGGTCCACGATTCACGTCTGCAGGCGCAAAATCGTGCAAACTCATGCGAGCCATATCCAACCCCCTTCCAAACCGAATAAGCAACTAAAAAATAAACGACCAAATTTGCGAAAATAAAATAAATCTAGCCGTTAGAAAGTGCAATCACAAAACGCAATACATTTCTAACGGCCAGATTATCACCAAACAACAAACACAAGAAAAGCTATTTATTTAGCTAAATTATCTAGTCATACTTATTTTACTAAGTTTCAACATAGTTAATTAGCTAAGTTTATTTTGTTTCCTCATACCATTCACGAGACTCACCGTTGTTAAGAGTCACATGGCCAGTTTCGCCAGACATGTGCTTTACGCGGTGAGCGATTTCTTCGTGACGTCCGTGAACCATTGGGCGCTGAACAGGATTGCCCAAGTAGCCGCAAGTACGCTTAGTCACATTGCACTTATCTGGGTCGCTGTTGCCGCACTCCGGGCAACGGAAGCCTTCTTTAGTCGGCTCAAAATCGCCCTGGAATCCACAAACGAAGCAGTGATCGATTGGCGTATTCGTACCCAAGTAACCGATGCCAATCTTGTAAGCGTAATCCCAAACAGCTTCCAAAGCCTTAGGATTCGCCTGCAAGCATGGGAACTCGCAGTAGTTAATAAAGCCGCCGGAAGCAAGATACGGGAAGTCAACCTCGTAGCGAAGCTTCTCCATAGGAGTTGGCTGCAACCAAACCGGGTAATGGAAGGAATTAGTGTAGAAGTCGTGATCGGTAACGCCTTCAATGCGGCCGAACTTCTGACGATCCATACGGTTAAAGCGGTCAGTCAAAGACTCAGCAGGAGTTGAGTAAACAGAATAATGGTAGCCTTCAGCCTTTGACCACTGCTGGCAAAGCTTATTCATGCGGCGAACCAAAGAAAGCGCAAACTCCTTGCCTTCCTCATTCCAGCTGTGATCTTGCATCCAATCCTTGCCGAAGAACACTGCAGTAGTTTCGTACAAGCCAATGTAACCAAGCGAAACTGTAGCGCGCTCGTTACGGAACAGCTGATCCACACTTTCGTTAGCTTCCAAACGACCAAAAGCACCGTAACGGAATAGCGTTGGAGCGTTTACAGGAGTTGCTTGCTTGCAACGCATAATACGGAATCGCAAAGCCTGGTGAGCTACTTCCATACGCTCGTCGAAAAGCTTCCAGAAGCGAGTCACATCGCCGTGAGATTCAAGAGCAATACGCGGCATGTTAACAGTTACAACGCCAAGATTCATACGGCCATCTTCAACATCTTTGCCGGTCTTTGGATCAATCCAACCCTGAAGGAATGAACGGCAACCCATAGGAGCCTTGAAGGAGCCAGTAATCTTAATAATATTCTCGTAGAACACAACATCTGGATACATGCGCTTAGTAGAGCACTCAAGCGCAAGCTGCTTCAAATCGTAGTTCGGGTCGCCAGCGTCCGCGTTAACACCGTGCTTAATAGTAAACACAAGCTTAGGGAAGATTGCAGTATGACGATCTTTGCCGAGACCACGAATACGGTTAAGCAAAATAGCGCGCTGAATTTCGCGGGCAAACCAAGAAGTACCCAAGCCAAAGCCAACAGTTACGAACGGAGTCTGACCGTTAGAAACACGGTTGGAATTAATTTGATATTCCATCGTTTGCATAGCGTCGTAAATAGCTTTACGCGTCATAATCTTTGCATAAACTTCACGAAGCTGATCAAGCTCACTCAAGTTTTCGTCAAAAGGAGTATCAGCAGGAAGTGGATCTCTGTCCAAGCAATGAAGATTCTTAGGCTCCTGAGCTTTTAGGCCGTCAATCATATCTTTTGCAACTTGAATTGGCGTGGAATCAGGAATCATAGCGTGCGCCATAGCAAGATTTTTGTCGTAATCGCACTTAGCATAAGGCTCAAGCATCTCGTCAGCGCGATTAACAGTCTGACCACCATATTGCGCTCCAGCAATATCCTTAATAATTTGCGTAACCTGAGTTGCAGCAGTACCAATAGACTTTGGGCTATCCATCATTGCGTTACCAAGAGCAAAGCCCTTAGCAAGCATATCGCCAAAATCAGGAAGCGAGCAGTTGCTCATGCAAGTAAATGGCGAATAATCAGCGTCGTGGAAGTGAATATCACCCTTCATATGAGCGTTAGAAACTGCGTGAGGAAGCATAGAGAACGCAGAAGCCTTGGAAACAGCGCCTGCAAGGAGATCGCGCTGAGTTGCATAAACATTGGAATCCTTATTTGCGTTTTCGCGAACAAGAGACTCATCACGATTTACAAGGCGGTTAACAGCCTCGTTGATATCGGTAGCTTTAGCGCGGTCGATATCTCGGTTCAGTCGGTAGCTCGTGTAGCAGCGAGCAACCTCGTAAAGATGATTCTCAATAAGACTGTGCTCAACCAAAGTCTGAATATCTTCGATTTTTGCTGGACCATTGTAACGATCCTGAATCTCAGCTTCAATATGATCTGAAATATCGCGAATCATCTGCTCTTCTTGCGGACCGACTTCCTTGCCTAAGTCCTTAAAAGCAGCCTTAATTGCCATAATGATATTCAGCGGATCAAAATCAACTACGCGACCATCGCGCTTTTCGACCTGCACACGAGAAACTGGAGCTTCAACTACATCATCCGTACAATTTTCTGCGCTTGTGACAGCAGTTTCTTCCAAAACCTGCATCGGTACAGACCTTTCTTAAACACTGTTCCTTCTAGCAAATTTTCTCGTTGCAAACATGGGAACTATTTCTAACGACTCGCTCTACTATAACCCAACTCATGCACAATATCTAGGGCAAGACGCAAAGATAACCACCTATATATAGTGATTTGTGTCATAATCGCGATTTTTGAGGCGTGTCCTGGTGTGTCGTAATTGATAAACAATAAATTACTTAATACACGCCGTCAAATGTGCGCACTTCGTGACGCTTTGATATATTGAATCACGTGGAACAGATAGCTTTTCAGCATGCACAGGAATTCGGATTCCAACCAGGAGACATTGTGCAACAATGGCTCTGGGATGACGATGTTGACGAAACAATTTGCGAAAGCATCGAGAAACTTACCGGCGAAGAGTTGGTAGATGAAGATTACGACGCTGCTGTTGATGGTGTGATTATTTGGTGGCGCGACGGCGACGATGAAGATGAGCTCGCGGACACCATTATGGATGCCACAAATATGCTTGACGATGACGCGCCTATGTGGGTTCTTACTCCAAAACCAGGTCGCGAAGGTTCCCCAAGTTCTAGCACAGTTCAATCTGCAGCAAAAACAGCTGGCATGAACGCAGCCACTCCGTTAACCGTAAGCGCTGACTGGAACGGCGTGCAACTGCGCGCATTTGGTAAAGGTCAATCTAAGTAGTATTTGCTAGTTGACGTAACTAGCTTAACCGACTATTGACTTGCGTAACTGCCTGGTTAACTGCCTATTTGCTTAATTGCTAGCTTAGCTTCTTGTTAAGTCACTTATCACTTGCTTATTGCTTGTTAACTTGCTACTTATTTTTGTAGTATTGCTACTGTTTTTGTCAAAAACACCAAATCAGCCGATACTTTCGACAAAAAACAGGACAATTTTGTAAAAAAAACACATAATCATTTGCGAAATCGACAAAACGCACAAGAATAGCGCAAATAAAAGCGCGAGGAGAGAAATATACAAGCCTCGCGCCACAACAGACAAGAAAACTAAAGCTGAAACAAATACCGGAAAAACACAGCATTTGTTTCTAAAGCTCACGATTGTTATGCAAAGCGAACAAACTTACGACCGTTACGCAATACCGCCAAACTAACGACCGAAGTGATGAACACGACTACCACGCTCGCCACGTTTACCGCGCCCACTGCGTTCGTTGCGTTCACTAAGTTCACCGTGCTCATTACGACTGCTGCGACCGTTACGCTCGTCACGCTCACGCCCGCGCCCACTGCGTTGCCCACGACCGCGACCACGACCCTTACGCTTCTGCTGCTCCGGCTCCGGCATACTCCAGCCTTCTTGAAGCTCAGCAGCTTCACCCACAATCTCATCTAAAACTAGCGAAGCAGGATTCACATCCTCAGCTTTCGCATGAATTCCAGCCTTGCGAAGCATCATATGGGCAGCGCGCTTTTGATTAGGAAGCACAAGCGTTACAACATCGCCTTCTTCACCAGCTCGAGCAGTGCGACCCGAACGATGCAAGAAAGACTTAGGATCCTCAGGAGGCTCAGTTTGCACAACTAATGCAACGTCGCTAATGTCAATACCTCGCGCAGCAACGTCCGTAGCAACCAACACACGTACCAAGCCTTCAGCAAACACAGCCAAATGACGATCTCGCTGATTCTGCGACAAATTACCTTGCAAATCGACTGCAGGAATACCTTGCTGCACAAATTTTTTCGCCATATTCTTCGCTTGATATTTCGTGCGCGTAAAGAATATAGAACGTTTCTTTCCGGAAGCAAGCTTTCGCAAAACTTCGTACTTATCCCCTGCTGACACAGCAAAAATATGATGCGTCATAGTATCAACTTGGCAATCAGCATCATCCACAGCATGGACGACAGCATTTGGAAGGAAACGCTCAACTAATGTAGAAACTTGCCTATCAAGCGTTGCAGAAAACAGCATGCGTTGACCATCTGGCGCAACTTGCTCAAGAAGTCTAGTAACAGCAGGAAGGAATCCCATATCCGCCATTTCGTCTGCTTCGTCGAGCACGCTAACCATTACTTTTTCAAGCGTAAGCGCTCCCTGACGCAGCAAATCTTCCAAACGACCAGGGCAAGCAAGCACAATCTGCGCGCCCTGCTTAAGCTGCGATACTTGGCGTTGGTATCTCACGCCTCCATACACTGTCACAGTGCGCATGCCATAAGCTGCAGCAAGCGGCGCTATTACGTCATCAATTTGATGCACAAGTTCACGAGTTGGAGCAAGAATTATTGCTCTAGGAGCAGGAATATCGCTAGACTCGCGTGACTTACGGTTTTTATCAGAATGAATTAAATCAACAAAATTCTCAGCTAAACGTGCAACAAGTGGAATAGAAAATGCTAATGTTTTACCGCTTCCTGTGCGACCTCGCCCTAGGATATTCGCGCCTTGTAAAGAATCGGGAAGCGTTGCTTGTTGAATTGGGAATGCAGTGGTTTTCCCATCCGCACGCAACACCTCTACTAAAGGCTCTGGAACGCCAAGTTGCGCAAAAGTTACATCGTCACGGTAATTTTCACGAGATTCAATGGCAGAGTCTGGAATAATTGTTGCGTTATGAGAATCTTGCTTTTGCTTTTTCGAAGTAGGGTGCAAAGATATTGCAGAATTTTGTTTTGTATTATGAGATTTTGCACTATTATGCTTAGCAACATTATTTTTATCAATATTATGCTTAGCAAAATCTTGTTCAGCATCCGCAATAGCTACTTCTTCATAACGCAAGGCTTTTTCGCGCGTCTTTTGACGAGCTTTTTCTGCTTTGCGATTGCGCTCCCTGCGTGAATTGAACTCGTGATTAGAACCATAATTTTTATGGCTCCCCTGATACTCAAAAGGATTGCGTTTTTCAGCTGATTTCCTAGTATTTTTGGCGCTTTTAGGCTTTTTTGTTTTATAACTATTTTTATTATTCGTATTGTTTATACTATTCGTATTTTTATCATTCTTGGTATTCTTCGCGCCTCGCTTTTGAGCGAACGCAGCATGATGAGTATGCGGCACAATAGCCTTTCGTAAAATATGTGTGTTCAAAACTTAAATTTCAAAACGTGAACTAATCGAGCCTAGCACACGCCTGGCACAATAACGGCAAATGTTGTCAAAAAGCGCCAAGACGCTCGCACCATAAGTGCTCGCTTCTGAGCTTGCATGGAAAGTCCAGTGGACTTTCCATGCAAGCTCACGCTCCGAGTTGCTTTCGCGCACTACGCTCCAAGCGCGAAAGCAGGTCGTCGCGCAAACGCCGTAAAAATCACCGGCAAATGTTTCTGCCAATAAATGAAAACAAAACTCAACTAGCGAGTGAGCTTACGGTGCAAGCGATGCGGACGAGCAGCTTCCTCACCCAAGCGCGCAATCTTATTTTCTTCGTAAGCTTGGAAGTTACCTTCGAACCAGTACCATTTTGCAGGATTCTCGTCGTCGCCTTCCCAAGCAAGAATATGCGTTGCAACTCTGTCGAGGAACCAACGATCGTGTGAAACCACAACAGCGCAGCCTGGGAAATCAAGTAAAGCGTTTTCCAAGCTTTCCAAAGTCTCAACATCCAAATCGTTAGTAGGCTCATCGAGGAGCAGCAAGTTTCCACCCTGCTTAAGAGTCAAAGCCAAGTTCAAACGGTTACGTTCACCGCCAGAAAGCACTCCCGTAAGTTTCTGCTGATCCGAACCTTTAAATCCAAAGCTTGCAACATATGCGCGAGTAGGAATTTCAACGCCTGCAACCTCAATAAAATCGAGTCCGCCTGAAACAGCTTCCCACAAGTTCTTATTAGGATCCAATCCTGCACGATTCTGATCCACGTAAGAAATCTTCACAGTGTCTCCAACAATCAGCTCGCCACCAGAAAGAGGCTCCAAGCCCACAATCGTCTTGAACAGCGTAGATTTACCAACGCCGTTTGGACCAATCACGCCAACAATACCGTTACGAGGCAAAGTAAACGACAAGTCGTCGATTAGCACACGGTCGCCAAAAGCCTTGTGAATATGCTTTGCTTCCAAAACTTGCGAGCCCAAACGTGGACCTGCTGGAATTTGAATTTCAGAGAAATCAAGCTTCTTGGAATTACGTGCCTCTTGCTCCATTTGGTCGTAACGTTCCAAACGAGCCTTGTTCTTAGCCTGACGCGCCTTCGGCGAGCTGCGCACCCAATCAAGCTCATTTTTCAAACGCTTAGCAAGCTTAGCATCCTTGGCACCCTGGATTTCCATACGCTTTGCTTTAGTTTCCAAATACGTTGAGTAATTGCCCTTATATGGATAAAGCTGACCACGGTCAACTTCGCAAATCCACTCTGCAACATTATCCATAAAGTAGCGATCGTGCGTAACAGCAATGACAGCACCCTCGTACTTGTGCAAGAACTGTTCAAGCCACAAAATAGATTCCGCATCCAAATGGTTAGTAGGCTCGTCCAAAAGTAGCAAATCTGGAGCTTCAAGAAGAAGCTTACACAATGCCACTCGACGCCTTTCACCACCAGAGCACACAGAAACAGGAGAATCCGGGTCTGGGCATTGCAAAGCGTCCATAGCTTGCTCAAGCTGCGAATCCAAATCCCAACCGTTTGCAGCGTCAATTTCAGTCTGAAGCTTACCCATTTCTTCCATTAACGCATCAAAATCAGCGTCTGGATTAGCCATTTCTTCGCCGATTTGGTTAAAACGCGCCACTTTTTGCGCAATCTCACCAAAAGCCATCTTAATGTTTTCGCCAACCGTCTTAGTGTCATCAAGAGGTGGTTCCTGCTGCAAAATACCTACCGTATAGCCAGGAGTCAAAGAAGCTTCACCGTTGGTCACATTTTCCAAACCGGCCATAATTTTCAGCAGCGTCGACTTACCCATGCCGTTCGGACCCACAACACCAATTTTTGCGCCCGGAAGGAAGCTTAAAGTAACATCGTCGAGAATTACACGATCTCCATACGATTTACGCGCCTTAATCATCTGATAGATAAATTCAGCCAAAGTAATATACCATCCTTACAAACGTTGAAATTCCAGCGTTTGTTGCAACTTGCGTCAAAAGCGTTTAATACTTTTACCTACTTAATTCAAGCAAGATGCAACTTACATAAAACTACGCAAACTAATAGCTAGTAAATACGAGCCTAGCAAATACTAGCATGTTGCTGGCGTACGATTTGACTTATTGACAGACTCAGAATCATCTTCAGGCGGAATCTGGCAGAGCCACTCGCCTAAAATGCCAACAACCATGTCAATAAAGCACACCAAGCCAGCAATAGAGCATTCACGCACAACAGAGTTATACAGAATTATCTCACTGTGTGGCAAACTCATTAACAATTGCCCAACATACCAGCCAGACAAAATAGCACCTGCCATTCCCAATGCCTTCGACAGCATAAGAGCCGCAACAGCAAATTGAGAACTTACATGCTTCTTATTCTTATCTTTGTTGTTGGCAACACTTTGATGAGTTTGCAATGCCATAACAAAAGTTATTAAGCCAGCAATCACCATAATTGCAACAACAACCCACGGAGCTCCTGCTAACGACATAGCACTAGACTCTGTTGACGACACTAGAAATGCGCCCAGCACAAAGCCAAACAGTAACCCTAGTACCAGATACCACCAAGGTGTGCGATACGCTTTCATTAACAACCATCCCCTATAAGCCATTGCTCTGAGTATACCCCAACAGTTTGAGCATCAAAAGCAAACGCTAATGAGTACGAAACTGAGTTATCGTCCAAAGCAGCATCTGACTCTATCTGCATCCACGGCATAAGTTCAGGCGCCTTAGGGTCAACCGTCACCATTTCCGCTAGTTGTTGTGGCAATTTTTCTGCATCAACAGTTCTTGTGTCAGCAGCAGAAGCACCATATGAACGCGTACCCAACACTCGCACAGTCACTTTATCTTTATACAAAGTAGCAACAGCGCGAAGCAAGCGAAGCAGCTCATACTCGTCACCACCCGAAGACAGAATAAATACAGCCGCGTAATAATCAGCATCAAGCATATTGGCAACATATAATGCCGATACACCGTCAACGCGAGATTCTCTATCCTGCTCGAGCATTGCAACTATTCTCAGCATAGCAGAACGCGTGTCTTGTTTCGCGACACCCTTCATAGAAATCACTGCAGTTGTTTGTAACGGAGTTGGACATATGCGGAACAAAGGAGACTTAGTTTCTCTTTTAACAAGCTCATTGCCATAATTGACACTTTTAGATTCATCGCCACAAGAGCACTGTGAATCTCCATTATTTTCATAATCATCTGCGAAAGAATTTGCAATATCAACAGCAGCTTTAGCAGCTGCAACAGCGTCTTCATCTTCTTTGCGTTGCTTTTCTTTTCTATCTTCCTCAATAAGAGAACGGTAGTAATCTGCTATTTCGCCTTCCTCAAGATCGTCAACCGATACGCTTCCACTGCGAACAGCAACATGCGCAAGAGACTCAGGAACTACACGCCGTTCCGAATAATTTAACTCTTCTCTAGAAACGCTATTCAAAGTAACACAAACATCGTCAACAGTGCTTTTCATGCCGTAATATTCGCTTCTTAAAGCAGCATGAACAGTAATATCAGCCTCACTAATTTGCCAAGTGTGCATAGCAGAATTTAAAACAGATTTAGCAATAAGTTCTAAAGCTATAGCAGGATGCTCCTCAATCTCGCTATCTTTTTCGCAACGTTTAAGCATAAAAGCAAGACGCTCAGCAATTTGAGGAATATCTATTGCGTTAGTCTCATCTCCGTCTAATGCATTACTCAAATTAACTTTTAAAACAGCATCTATGCAAATAGAAGAATATAATCCAATGACTATTGAGTCACCGCTTGGGCGAATACCCTTCAAACTTATGGTCGTATTCATAATTTCATCTTCTACTCTCTAATAAAAACAATTTAAAATTTCAATTATTCGTTTATTTATCTTTTATTACTCTTACCTATAATACGCAAAACTAATATTTTGATATATTGTACTCGATATAAATCAACATGCGTAATTTTTTGCATATAGCACTAATTTTTATTATTAAATTCTTAGAAAAATAAAAATAAACGCTGACAGCAATAAATTATATTGTTATCAGCGTTTATTAATAACTTTATTTTATCTGCTTTTTAGCACTGCATTTACACTATTAAGCACCAAATTGAGTACCGTCATTTTGATTAGTAGGCGGATTAACAGGTGGTTTAACAGTTCCAATAACAGTTCGAGGAGCAGGTGCAGGAGTTTGAATAGACGTATCAACAGGCATCTGATCAGACTGCTGGTTTTGTGAAGTTGCATTATTGGAAGATTCAGAAAGTTCAGAAGCTTCAGTCTGCTCATTCTTACCTTCAACGTTGCGCTTCAAACTTTCTGGAATTTCAACAGGGGGAAGATCAGAATCTGGTCTTCTATCGTCCGAAAGCCAAAGAGTACGCTCAGGAGCCTTACGAATCTTACTGAAGATTTCCTTAAGTTCCTTCTCGTTAAGAGTTTCCTTAGCGAGCAACTGACGAACCAGCTCATCCAATACGTCACGATTATTGTTAATAATCTCCCACGCTTCAGTATGAGCAGTTTCGATAAGCTTATGAACTTCTTCATCGATTACTTCAGCAGTACGATTCGAGAACTTGCGAGGTTGCAAAGAATCGAGTGAACCAGAAGAATCTTCGTCAGTATCCATCCACTTAACAGCTCCAAGCTTTGCTGAGAAACCATATTCAACAACCATCTTACGAGCAATGGCAGTAGCTTTCTCAATGTCGTTAGAAGCACCAGTTGTTGGATCGTGGAACACAACTTCCTCGGCTGTGCGTCCACCCATAGCATATGCCATTTGATCCAGCAATTCGTTGCGAGACTGCGAGTAACGGTCGCTTGTTGGCATCACAGCAGTGTATCCAAGTGCGTGACCTCGCGGCAAAATCGTTACTTTAGTAACAGGATCCGTGTGGTGCAGCGCAGCAGCAACAAGAGCATGACCGCCCTCATGGTAAGCAGTGTTACGCAATTCATCCAAAGCCATGCCCTTAGACTTACGTCGAGGTCCTGCTTGAACACGATCAATTGCCTCATCAATAGCGCGATTATCGATATATTGAGCACCAGATCGAGCGCAAAGCAACGCAGCTTCGTTAAGCACGTTAGCTAAGTCTGCACCAGTAAAACCAGGAGTGCGCACAGCAACCATATGAAGATCAACATCCGGCACAAAAGGCTTACCCTTAGCGTGAACCTTCAAAATTGCCTCGCGACCTTCCAAATCAGGAGCCTCAACAGCCACCTGACGGTCAAAACGACCAGGACGAAGAAGTGCGGAATCAAGCACATCTGGACGGTTTGTTGCAGCAATAATAATCAAATTAGTATCGTTGTCGAAACCATCCATCTCAACAAGCAACTGATTAAGTGTCTGCTCGCGCTCATCATGACCGCCAGTCATGCCACTTCCGCGGCGACGACCAACAGCATCAATCTCATCGATAAAGATGATTGCAGGAGCATTCTTCTTAGCTTCGTCAAAAAGTTCACGAACGCGAGACGCGCCCAAGCCTACGAACATTTCCACGAAGTCAGAGCCAGCCATTGCATAGAACGGCACACCAGCTTCGCCTGCAATAGCACGAGCCAACAAAGTCTTACCAGTTCCTGGAGGACCATAAAGCAGCACACCGCGCGGAATACGAGCACCCAAAGCCTTGTAGCGCGAAGGGTCCTTCAAGAAGTCTTTAATTTCTTCAACTTCTTCAACAGCAGCTTGTTCGCCAGCAACGTCAGCAAACTTAGTTTTAGGAGTCTGACCTTCGAGTAGCTTGCCACGGCCACGTCCGCCGCCCATGCCAAGCATACTTCCGCCGGCACCGCCTATTCTGCTAAACATGAACCAAATCATGCCAAGGAAGAACAATATTGGAACAAGCGAAGTAATCAAATACGAAATAATGCTAGATGACTGTAAGCTAGCAGTCCAGCCGTTAGAAGGCTTCGCCTTTTCGACTTCTTGTACAATTGACCTACCTTGTGCATACGCGTAGTAGAATTGCACATCCTTGCCAAAGTCACGATTTTGCTTACTTCGTTTATCGAACTTCTTAAACGGACTATCAAGCGTAAGCTTAACTAACTGTTTATTGTCAATAATTTCCACATAACTTGCTTTATGAGATCGCACTAACTCAATACCATCCTGAGTATCGATAGTTTGCGATCCGTTATGAACAAACATTTGGAATCCGACAACTGAAAGCAACACAAGAAGCACAATCCACGTCCATGGCGACTGCCAGAAGGAACGACGATTGTTATGGTTGTTCTCGTTATTTTTATTATTCTTGCCCTGCTGACCGTTGTTTCGCTGATTCCTAGGGTTGCGTGGATTTAAAAACGGATTATTTCCGTTATTTCCACGCCCAGGACCGCCCATTGGGCCTTGCGGTGTCATAGGAGAAGCGCCCATGTAATAAGGCTCCTTTCAAACTCCTCAATTTATATAAAAATTCTGAATAGAATCTATAAAATCAAGCACCATACACTGATGGCTTTAATACCGCAATACTATTGAGGTTGCGGTAGCGTTCGTCGTAGTCCATTCCGAAACCAACGACAAATGCATCAGGAATTTCAAAGCCCGAGTAGTCGATTTGTACGTCTACTTCGCGACGTGCAGGCTTACTGAGCAATGCAAAAACTTTTACACTTGCAGCACCACGACCTTTTAGCTCATCTACAAGCCAAGCTAGCGTGCGACCGGAATCAACAATGTCTTCTACAATAAGCACATCTCGACCGCGCACATCAGTACTTAAATCTTCGCGGACAGTAATTTGTCCGCTAGTTTGAGTGCCACTGCCGTAACTAGACAAGCTCATAAAGTCCATTGATGCGTTAATGCTTAATTCTTGCGAAAATACAGCAAGAGTATTTACAGCACCTTTTAGAACTGCAACAAGCAAAACATTACGGTTTTTGTAATCTTCACTTACTTGTTTAGCAACTTCACGAATACGCTTCATAAGGTCTTCGTGGCTAATTAATTCATAGTCGATGTCATCTCGTATATCTGCAATTTGCATGTTCACTATCTTTGCATAAGCGAATGACGATATTGCGCGAGAGTCGAGTTGCTTCATAATAATTTGGCAATGAAAAAGGCTTCTGACCATGCCATTTTGTACATAGTTCGTCCACTGCAGATATGTGACTTGACGAGAAACGCAGACCAAGCTCACTTAACGCACGCACTATAATTCGTCTGCGAATTGATGGATGATATTGCGCTAATTTATCAGCTTTTAACCTAACAGTTTTCGCATTTTTATCAAATTCCATCACTTGTGAACTAGCTTCGTCAACTTGAGAATTAATATAGTCAAGATCGTCTCTAGCTATTTCAGCTCCGCGAGAAAGCAAAGTAACCATATTCGCATTAAAAAATCGCGAAATATAAGGCATTAACGTGTGTCTAACTCGAGATCTCAATGGATAATTTTCTGAAAGTTCCTCATTTTGCGAAATATCGTCACCATTTGTAGGATCATCCCACCATGAAATACCTAGATCCTCGCAAATAGCAGTAGTATCTTCTCTAGTAAGCTTAATAAGAGGCCTTGCAAAAAGCACGTTTTGACGCAATGTCACTGCTTTCATGCCAGCAACTGCTTCTAAACCTGCAGAATCTTTTAACCCCATCATTACAGTTTCTGCTTGATCATTTGCAGTGTGAGCTAAAAGCACGGCTGCAGCTTGCTGCTTTTTAGCAACCTCAATAATTGCTTGATACCTAGCCTTTCTAGCAGCAGACTCTTCGCCTTCTCCTAAATCTTCAACGTTCACAGATTGAATATACACGTACTTTTCGTCTATTCCAGATTGCAAACAATGCTTAGCAGCAATATTGGCAATTTCAGTTGAGTGCGGCTGCAAATGGTGATCTACTATTACAACACCGCAACGAATACCTCTACTTGCGCACACAATCACGCTCAATGCTGTAAGTGCAAGAGAATCTCTACCTCCAGAGCACGCAATAAGAACCAGAGGAGCATCAACATCTGTCGCGTGGTTGCCATGTTCGGAAAAACGCGCGTCTTGAGCACACAACGAAAGTTCATCAAAACAATGCTTGATTGCGCCAATTCCTGCGCGTATGCGAGAAGAATACACCATAGCTTCTAGTGTAGCGCGCCAATAACGCTAAATTGCAACTCATAAATCATAGTTTTGGCAATTCTGCCATAAACTTATTAATCGCTACGAATGCTCCCCAAATATCAGCTGGCTGGTTCGCAACAACAGCGAAAGTTAGCACTCCACCACTTTTCCTAGATACATTACCAACCATAGAAGTAACTTCACTTAAAGAACCAGTCTTTACGCGAAGCATACCGGCAGATGATTCATCCGCTAAACGCTTTCTTGCTGTTCCAACTAAACCAGGAAGAGACAATCCTTCAGCAGCTGCAGCACCTCCAGAATCGGCTTTAATATTAAGCACTTGTACTTGAGCTAGCGTTGTTGCGCGCAACCTTGATTTTGGAGACAAGCCTGAGCAATCAGACATATGCAAACCACGTATATCGATATTGAGCTTGCGTAATCCTTCTTTTACCGCCTGAACTGCACCCTCCGGAGAGTTGGATTTGTGAGTTGCAAGCGCAGTCAAACGACCAAACTCTTCCGCCAATGTATTGTCTGAAATACGAAGCGTATATGCCATTATTTCGTTTAAAGGTGCAGAAGAAACTTGTGCAATTAAACGCGAATTAGATGATATTAACGATTTAGTTTCGCTTACTGGTATTACAAAATTTTCAGATTGTGCAGATTTATTTTCATTTTCAGAATCTTTGTTATTTTCAGAAGAATCATCTGCAGACGAGTCTGAACCGGAATTTTTTTCGTCAGAAGTGGTTTTATTAGAATAATTACTTATAACTATTCCCTGTTTGCTTAATAATTTAGCAAAAACACGACCGACACTTAAAGCAGGATGAGGATCAGAAAGCGGAAAATCTGTCATAGCATCAGCGTCAACACCTTGCACTGAAAGGTCACGCTGACGAGCATCATCTATAGCCAAAGATGACGTTTGAGCATAAAAGCGTCGTTCAACATCTGTTTCATAAATCAAATCAGGAGCACGTTTTGCGCCAAACAATGAGTCATCAACAGCTAAAGAAACTGTGCGAATATTTTCAAGTTTCAAAGCGTTGGCTGTTCTTCTCGCTAATGTCGTTAAGCCTGCTCTGCCATTAACATGGTTCCAATCGTTTTCTCCAACGCCAAGAAGCATGTCACCATTGCCGCGAAGCACAAGCTTTCTAGCATTCGCACTAGAAGCTCGTTCTGGTTCACCGCCTGTTTTAGGCAACAAAAATACTTGAGTATCAAGAGTTGAACCCATGTCAAGAGTGCGAGAAGCCACGCTAGCAGTTAAAGTTTTAAGCGTTGATGCTGGCTCTCTTAAAGCATTTGGCTCATGTGAAGCAACTACTCGCCCATTAGCATCCATAATTACTGCTGAAGTGCTGCTACTCATAGAAGCATCGGAAACCAACTCGTCAATAAGTTTTTGAGCTTGCGAATGATTTATTTCTTTACCATAAGTCACGCCTTTAGCTAGTGAATTAACTCGCAAAAGTGATTTAGGAGAAGAAACAGTTACAGCATAATGTTGTTTTCGTAACGTCAAAGGACCGGGAAGAATATCGTATACGTCAAGCAAAAAATAAGTAAAAATAATTGCTGCACTAACTATAACTGCTATAAATGCAATAAGTAATCGCCAACGAGAAGGATATTGGCTTCTTAAAACCATAGCAGCGTATTTACTTTTCTTCTGTGTGCTACTTGGTTTAGATTCACTACTTGCTTTAGGCTCGATACTTGGTTTAGGTTTAATACTTGGTTTAGGTTTAATACTTTTGTTGGGTTCGCCGCTTTGCGTTGGCGTGCTCGCATTAGGAGTATTTAAGGCATCGTTTGAGCCTTTACTACTTTCCATGCGAGCACACCTTTAAATCGATTGCAAATACCGCGCTTAACTATACATTGCGCTTGCAACAAAGCGTGCATAAGTTACGCAGTAATCGACGCAAATCTGCGCAAGTTTTCTACAATGCGAATCATGCGCTTATCCATCACTTTGCCGCCAAGAATTACGCCAACAACCAACACAACAAATCCGTTTACTACGAACAGAATGCATGCAATCCACAAAAGATTCGTGTTAATAGCCAAAAACGTCATAGCTGCAGCAATAGACGGAATCATGCATACTGCAGAAAGAAGCGAAAAACCTATTGGAGCAAAAGATCTAGCGCCTGCAGAACCTTGCGGCCTAGAAAATGGCTTTTCGATTGACGCTACAGGGTACATTGCTATGCACGAAGAAATTAAGCCAATGCCTATGGTCGCAAAAGCTACTCCAATTGGAGAAAGAGTTTGGAACATAACTGCATTCATATTTTGCTTAACATTTGCTACAAAGAAAAGGAAAGCGTAAACCCCTATTCCAAGAATTGCAAAGTACACAGCGCAAATCACGGACCAAACTATTGCGTGCGCTAAACGATCGTGCAAACCTTTTACTCCAATAATCGCGTGCATAGTAAAAGCTGTGCCATCGTATGCAATATTGTTTCCAACAACCATGCCCATAAGCAAAGCAGCATACATAAGCCAGCTAGAAACGCCTATGTCCTGTGCTATAGAACCAAATCCTTTAGCATTAAAACTAGTTCCTCCTGCAACTATCAGAATAAAAAGCGGCGTAAGAAGCAAAAATAGTTGACGCATATCTCTTCTCATAACGCTAATAATTCGCGCAATAATCGCACCAACTGTGTTGTCTGGAACTGCTGCAAAGAAGCCGATTCCCTTAGTTTTAACAACTGTTTTTTGCTCACCGCGAAGTAGCTTTGGCTCTAATTTTGCGCAAAATACAGAGATTGCAAAGCAAGCAGCAATCGTTAGTACGCAAATAAAGAAGCGAATAACAAGCGCAAGCCAATTGCCATTAATGGCGTCAAGAGGCAAAGCCATAGCAGCACTTAATGGAGTAAAAGCGGACGCAGAGCAAAAACCTAAGCCAAACACAATTCCTCTTGGACTTTTGTTACCAATATTCATAGTGGAAACAAAAATCATATACGCTACGAAAATAGCAAAGTAAAAAATGTTTCTTGAACGCTTGTTTATTAAAATAGTATCCAAAAGCTCAATAAGCATTTTGCTTAAAGACACGATTGTTGCAACGTAAAGCGGAGCTGCAATTACGCTTACTAAAACCGGCACAATCCCAAAGTTTCTGTACGCTAAAGACCACAAAGCAAGCGCGATTGTGCAGCTTATAGAAAGCGCTCCAAAAAGGGAGCCAAGAAGCATACCAGCTTGCTGCTTTACGTAGGGAATGCCGTAAAGCGCAAAACTACGCGACTTTAGTGTTGTGTCACTGCCGAACATAAATAGGTTTATAAACAGCGTAAAAATTGACACAATCGACGCAACCATTATTGGAGCGAACTGAAATTCCTGCCAATTTTTAGTATCTGCAAGCATTCCTGGATTAAGATACTTTCCTGCTTGCCAGCCCGCAAAACCAAGAGCGCATATAATCGCAAGTCCAAAAACAATGACTATACCAAAGCCGATTTTTTGCCAAATCGACTTTCGCATAACGGAAAAAGTAAGCGCCCAGCGAAGGCGAACCATGGTAAAAATCATAGACATTACGGCCATCCTTATTAGGCATTGAGATTAGCAGACTCGGTAGAAGCGACAGCAGCGTTATCAGACTTGCCGCCGTTAAGCCAGTCGATTCGCGCAGCTGCGTGACGTCCACCAACAAGCTCCATAAAGCGATCTTCAAGATCTTTGCCCTGAGCCACTTCTGCAAGAGTGCCAGAAGCTGCAACATGACCTTCGTTAATAATCGCCACGTGCGAGCACATTTTTTCAACCAATTCCATAACGTGCGAAGAAATAATAACCGTACCGCCAGTAGAAACATACTCGGCGAGAATATCCTTCAAATTTGCGCTAGAAACAGGGTCCACTGCCTCAAAAGGCTCATCGAGCACAAGTACGCGAGGGCTATGGATCATAGCTGTTGCAAGGCAAATCTTCTTAGTCATACCAGTTGAATAGTCAGAAACCATGGTGTTTGCAGCTTCTGTTAAGTCGAAAGCAGAAAGCAAGTCGTTCGCGCGCTTTACGGATTCCGCGCGACTCATATCGCGAAGCATGCCAGCGTAAGTTAAAAGCTGCAAACCAGTAATTGTCTTAAAAATCTCATCTGCTTGAGGCATTAAACCGATTGCGCGCTTAGCACTATTTACATCGCTCCAAACGTTATTGCCAAAGATCGAAGCTGAGCCAGCATCCGGCATAAGCAAGCCCGTAAGCATTTTAATCGTAGTGGTTTTGCCGGCACCGTTCGGACCTACCAATCCGTAGAAAGAGCCTGCTGGAATGCTCAACGAAAGATTATCTACAGCAACTTTCTTGCCAAAAGTCTTAACAAATCCGCGAATAGAAACCGCTGGAACATCTTCGTTAGTAGCGTCGTAAGTGTTTGCGCCAAAAACTGGAACGCTGCCAGACATATTTGCAGATGGAACAGAATCTACCATAGAAACCTCGCAACATACAGATAAACGCACGCATTGCGCCACATTATGCGCAATTGCACGTTTACACCAGGACTTCTTATTATCTCACACCCGCAATCTTTGCGCAATCGCAACGCCATCAGCCGCCGCACTCACCACCCCAAATCCTCCTACCATCACACCAGATCACTGTTCCGTACGCTACCTTCACTGTACTAATATTCGTGTGGTAGAGATTTGAGATTTTTCGCACTGAGCGCGGCGAACGTCAGAGCCGCAGGCTGCTGATTCGCCAAGCGAAGAAGAAAAATCGAAAAATCTCTGCGATAAAACGAGGTTATTAATGGTTAGCACGCAGAGTTTGGGGGATTTCTCTACGAGCGCTAAAAGAGGACTGATGGAGCAACATTCTTTAAAGAAAGGCGAACACAATAAACGCCTTTAACAGTCAAAGCGACTGAAGGACGGGACGCGCGAGGAGAAAAATCCCCCAAAACTCGCTCCACACTATAGAATTTCATTCTTTCACTCAGCGACCGGTATGCTGAATCGGCTTCCACTCGCTCTTTGAGAAAATAGCTTGGAACGCAATAGGCACGTACGAAAGCATAAAAATCGGGAAGCTAAGAGCGTACGCAAACAGCTCCTTATTCGTGGCCCCAAGCTTATCGTGTTCAACCAAAATAGTGAGTGACACAAATATCATCATGCCTAAAACGCTTGTAACAGTAGTGGTAATGAAATTAATCATTGAAGAAATTTGACTCATCCATGTTACGAATCCAAATGCGGCAAAAATAAAACCAAGTATTATTCTTGCAACAGCCAAAACCATAAACGGGAAAAGCATAAGCGTAAAATCAACCGACGAAAAATCTCTTTCGCGAATACCATGTCGAATAAGAGCTGCTCCATAGTAACGAAATACTTGCAAGAATCCCTTGCTCCAACGAAGACGCTGCCTCCAGCTCTGCCTAAACGACACAGGCTGTTCGTCATATAATACTGCAGAACCGCAATATCCAACTTTGTCTCCGTGAAGAATAGCGTCCATAGTGAATTCAAGATCCTCAGTAAGAAGATGGAATTTCCATCCGCTATTTCTGTGCATAATCTCACGCGAGAACATGAATCCAGTTCCACCAGCATGGCAACTCGAACCGAATAGCATTCGAGAGTTGTTAGTAAATCGCGATTCTCGAATAAACCAAAGTGCAGAGCCGGAAGAAACCCAATTATCTGAAAGATTCACGGAATTACGGTAGCTAGTTAAAATTTGATATCCTGCGTGGAAACCTTTATTCATTTCCTCAAAATAATGCGGATCAAGTTTATTGTCTGCATCGAAAACAAAGTACGCGTCATAAACTTTATCCGCACCAATTTTCATAATATGATCGAGGAGATAGCTGAGCGCATAACCTTTACCAATATGCTCTTTATCAAAACGTTCAATTACGTTGCATCCGCAATTGCGACCAACTTGCGCAGTAGAATCAGTGCAATTATCTGCAACAAGCCAAATATCAATAAAATCTTGTCTATATGTTTGAGTTTGAATGCAATGAATAAGATTACCTATAACAGCTTCCTCATTGCGCGCAGAAATAAGCACAGCATAATGCTTATCCATTGGCGCTTCAGGAAAAACAATAGGCTTAGCGAATAAAGATGCAACGGCACAAACACCTTGATACACAACACCGCTTATGCCAATAAGTATTACTAGTACATCAAATATTGATAGAAGAATCATCGCTTCCATCCGCTCCGTGGATTATTTTTTACGTTACTTTTACTATTTTTTGTATTTTTTGTATTGTTTACTATTTTAGACTCGCCTACTTGCAATTTTGCTTTAGGAGAATCCTTATTTTCAGAATCTACTTTACGCTTTGCAATATCTTTATTTACGGCATCTAATATTTCGCGCGAAATTGGCATTGTTGCCAATACATCAGTTTGATCAGAATCGTTAGAGGAAACTTTGCTACTATTCGCATCGTCAGAATCTGACACATAAGCTTGCTTATACCAATATAAAATATCCTCGTTCAGAGAAATGCGAGAGCTTGTGCCTTTCATTACACGATGAACACTTTCACTCATTGGATTCATGAACTTACGGCCAATCGCCTCAACGCAACGAACAATAATAGAAGTGTGATCAGGGTGAGGATCGTTCATAAGCGGAGAAGAAACTAAACTATATTGCTTCGTGCATACTCTAAAAATTGCTTGCAAACTTGCAGTCACAGGCAAAGCCAAAAATGCTCCAAGAGCACCAAATACAGCGCCCATTACAAGAACTGAAATAAAAGCTACTGCAGGATTCAGATCCATAGTCTTTTCGGAAATCTTCGGCGAAATAACCATGTTCTCAATTTGCTGATAAATCGTAATAAAAATTAATGTTGCAACAGCCGCACCAAAACCATTGGAACCCCACGCAACCAAGATAGGCAAAGCTCCACCCAAATAGCCACCAATTGTAGGCACAAACTGCGAAACAATTCCGCAGAATAAGGATAGCGGAAGCCAATACGGTATATTCATCACAATAAGGAAAATTGCGGTACCCACTGCGTTAATCGCTGCCAAAATAATTCGCGAAAATAAGAAGCTCGAAATCTGCTCTTGAACAACTGACCAAATAAATAGGAAACGACGCTGAGCTTGCGGATTCATCCAACGGCACATGCTACGACGCATAGCCGGACCTGCTGCAGAAATGTAATACGTAACCATAATAATGGTAAGCAAATCAAGCAGAACAGTCATCAATCCCCATGTTGTGTTAAGTGCTTGGCCAGCAAAATCAACAACCCAAGATGTTTGCACATGCTTCAAAATTTCCATGCCAAGCTGCTCAATATTAGGCATTTTAAAACCGGTATAGTGAAGCACAAAATTTGCAAATTGATTGTATAAATCAGGCAAGCCCATAACCATTGAAACAACCTGCTGAGCAAATAAATTACCAAACAAAGCAAGTAGCAAGCTAATTACAACAAGCAAGCCCGTTAGCGTAAAGCCAGAAGCAACTCCTCGCCTCCAACCATGCTTAATTAACCGAACAACAAGCGGTTCCATTGCGAGCGCAATAAAAATAGAAATCACAACATCGAAAACAATGAATGAAATGCTATTCCAAGCGAACCATAGGAAGATGGACACAAAAGTAACAATTGCAACGTAAATAAGTGCACGACCTAGCCAATCTGGCGGCCTTCTATCATCGCCTTTGGCTGGGAAAAGTGAAGCTAAATCTAGCTTATTTTCACTTTCCTTAATATGCTCATGCATCTTATGTTCATGCATTTCTTGCTCTTGGTAATTCATAGGTACTATTGTAACTGCGCGAACTGATGAATGCGAATTAGCGGCATGTAGTATTGATTTATTCGCATCTACGCAACTACACGTAACATTATGTAACACAAACGTAACGAGATATTCGAGTCGCTGAAATCCAAAATGGCATTCATAGTCATAAACTCATTACTGGGTTTTTTAAGAAAGGAATGGTGGCCATGACCACTTTGCAAACTAAAGAAGATGCCGCAGCCCTTATTGAAAAGGAAGGCATTGAATACGTATCCGTACGATTTACTGATTTAATTGGCGTTCAGCAGCACTTTACTGTTCCTGCTGACGAGTTCTTGCACAGTGCTTTCACTGATGGAATGGCGTTCGATGGTTCTTCAATGCAGGGCTTCCAGGCTATTAACGAATCAGATATGAAGCTTATTCCAGATGTTGACACTGCTTATATTGACCCATTCCGTAAGCATAAGACTCTGAATGTTGCTTTCTCTATTGTTGACCCTGTAACAGATGAGCCATATTCTAGGGATCCTCGTCAGGTCGCTATTAAAGCAGAGTCCTATTTGAAGTCAACTGGCATTGCTGACACTGCAAGCTTTGCCCCTGAAGCTGAGTTCTTCATCTTTGATAAGGTGCGTTTTGCTAACGACATGCAACGCTCCTTCTATGAGGTTGATTCTAACGAAGCTCCTTGGAATTCTGGCATCGACACTGAGGATGACGGCAGCAACAATATTGGTTTCAAGAATCGCGTAAAGCACGGCTACTTCCCTGTGCCACCAGTAGATCACAATCAGGATTTGCGCGATGACATGGTTTGCAATTTGCAAAAGGTCGGCTTGATTCTTGAGCGTTCTCACCACGAAGTCGGCGGCGCAGGTCAGCAGGAAATCAACTACCGTTACAATACGCTTGTTCATGCTGGCGATGATTTGATGAAGTACAAGTATGTGGTTCATGAAACTGCTGCTTTAGCTGGTAAGGCTGCAACATTTATGCCAAAGCCAATTGCTGGAGATAACGGCACCGGCATGCACTGCCATCAGTCGCTTTGGAAGGATGGCAAGCCATTGTTCTATGCGGAAACTGGCTACGCTCAACTTTCTGATATTGCACGTTGGTACATTGGCGGCTTGATTAAGCACGCTTCTTCTGTGCTTGCATTTACGAATCCTTCGCTTAACTCTTACCATCGCTTGGTTCCAGGATACGAAGCTCCAGTCAACTTGGTTTACTCTGCTCGTAACCGTTCTGCAGCTATTCGTATTCCTCTTGCTGGTACGGAACCTGCTGCTAAGCGAATTGAGTTCCGTGCACCGGATCCTTCATGCAACCCATTCTTAGCATTCTCCGCTCAGCTTATGGCAGGTTTGGATGGTGTTGTTAACCATATTGAGCCTCCTGCCCCTGTTGATAAAGATTTGTACGAGCTTCCTCCAGAGGAGCATGACGGCATTAAGCAAGTTCCTTCTTCACTTGGTGAGGCTTTGCAAGCTTTGGAAGAGGATCACGACTTCCTTATGCAAGGCGACGTATTTACTAGCGACTTGATTGAAACTTGGCTGAATTTGAAGCATGAGGAAATGGATATGGCGCGCTTGGCTCCAACTCCACTCGAGTATGAGCTTTACTTCCACATCTGATTTGTAGTTAAGTTCTTCTAGCCAATAAGCCGGCTCTACGATTTCGCAGAGTCGGCTTATTGTTTGGCGCGACGACCTGCTTGAGCGCTGCGATTTAGCGCGCGAAGGCAACTCGGAGCGGAAACTCGCTTAAGTTGGAAGTCCAGTGGACTTCCAACGCGAGTTTCGTAAGCGAGCGCAATCTGCGCCATTAACGAAAAAACGGAAACATGCGTTACGCGCGCAGCACGACGACTGCACGCGTGTCCGAATAACAGGATTAAGAGACCATAACGCAGCGCGCCAACTGCACGAGTGTCCGAAACTCGCCGGTTCGTGCGCTCAAGCAGATTGTCGCGTTAGCTGTTTATTTTTTAGCACGTATTTTACATCAGCTTGAGATGCGACCTTCGAATCATGAGTAACAACAATCACACATTTGCCATGCTCTCTAGCAGCTTTTTTTAATATTGCAATAACTTCTTTAGTTGTTGCAGGGTCAAGACTTCCAGTAGGCTCATCAGCTAAAATTACCGGCGCAGAAGATACTAAAGCTCGTCCAATTGCAACACGCTGCTGTTGACCACCAGAAAGTTTAGTGACGTTACGATTTGCTTCTTCTTCAGTTAACCCAAGATCTATTAGCACTTGAACATCAGCATGTGAATTTACTAATCGCAAATTTTCTAATGGCGTCAAATAGTCAATAAGATTAAAATTCTGGAAAACAAGTGAAATATGTTTTTTGCGATGCTCAACATATCCTGTTTTTGCAATATCCTCACCATTGAACAATACTTCACCTTTATAAGGAGTATCTAATCCAGCTAAAAGTGAGAGCATAGTAGACTTTCCTGCTCCAGAAGCTCCCATGATACTGTACATTTTGCCAATTTCGAAATCTGCATTCACGTCATTTAGTACCGCAATATTTGCAGGTCCGTAAGTGTACTTCACATTTTTTAATTGCAATAAAGCCGACATAATAAGCTCCTTATTTTTACATAATTTAAATATGATTTATACGATTTGTTCCATTTATGCGATTGCGCTTTTAGTAGAAAATTCGCATACGCAACTACATTTCTGCTAACTCATGGCACTCAGTATTTTCCGAGGCTTCTTTATTAATATTGGCAGCACTGCAACAAGTAATGCGACTATTGAAATAAGCAAACCAATAACAAAAGCAGCAAGAGTTTGCAGCAATGGCAATACTGGCATACCATCCGCAATAAATGACGAATCAGCACTATGCAAAATCGCAGAACCAATAACGCCAGAAAAAGCAGCACCGAAGCCTAACGAAATGACGAATGACACAATGTTGAGTATCGCTATTTCAACAAGCAATTGACTAACTATTATTGCTCTAGATAATCCGATAGACATAAGTACGCCAATCTCGTGCATACGTCCTCTAACCCAGAACACTAATACAAGTCCAAGCACTAAAATACCAACAAAACTTAGTGCCACAAAAATCATTCGCACAAGTTGTTGCACAGAGTTAACCGAGCTTATTACATCAGACAATTGCGAAGCATTCTGCTCTACATCTGCCCACTTGCCAGCAATACTTTTAGCCTCCCGTATTGCACTAGCTAATAAATCAGAACGCTCAACAACACAACGCAAAACACTTCGATTAGAAGAACCCGCCAAAGACAACGCAGAACTTAAGTCAGTAAATATGCGGTTTTCTGACGTATCCGAAGGAAGCGCTCCTTTAGTTTGCAATTTGCCGGCAAAAATGCCAACAACGCGAACTTTTACATTAAACCCTTGCTTAAGAATTATAGTAGAACCAATCTTAAGATTATTCTTCTTAGCAAAATCACGATGCACTATTGCTCTACCAGAAGAACGATTAGTAATATGCTCACCCTGTTCTAAACGGTACAATCCTTCTTGAAAACCTTGAGATAATCGAGAATCTGTTGTGCCAGTAATTCCGGCAGCATGAGCCAAAACATCATCGTCTAGTCTTGGACCCTGCGCAGGAAGCACAAGTTGCTTTCCAACAGGCACAGCTAAAACATCGCGCTCTTCCACTACAGTTTTTACGCTCGAAATCGCAGCAAATTTACGAATTTGACTAGAGTCAATTCCTTCATTTGCGCCCAAATCTTGAGGAATTGAGGAACTAGATGTAGCAGTAGCAGAATTAGAATTTGCATTACTTTGCTCTGGAAGAGTTTCACCTCGAGTTTTTGCTCGTACAGTAAAACCTAAGCCAATACTGGATTGAATACGATCCCTAGCACCCTCAACAGAAGCACTGATACCAGCTTGTGAAACTAGCGCACTTAAAACAAGAGTCATAATCAGCACAATTATTGCGTTACGTCGAGGTTTGCGCAATATTGCAAGTTTCGCTCGAGCACATAAAGAAATTACTTCACCATTCATAATGTTACTCACTAACTTTTCAAATAACTTTCATACGACGAATTATGAAAACTATGCCGCCAAACAGCATAGTTCTACTTTTGCAATCCGAGGAGCTCACGAGGAGATTTGCATATAATTGGCAAATAAGACAACACAACTGCAATAACGATTACTGCACCAACAATTGTAGAAACTCCGACAAAACACTGAGCGTCTACTTGTACGCTAAGTGTTTCCAAAGTTTTTGTTGCCAAAGTTGATTCAAGATTTCCACCAGCTTGACCCATATTACTCAATTCACGGGCGGCTGATGATTGCACAGAGCCAAGAGCAACATTAGCCATCAACGGAGCTATAACTTTTGCAAAAAGGTAACCCACAATCAACGAAGGTATTGAAATAAGCACAATCTCAGCAAGATATTGACCAACTATAGATAATTTGCCAGTGCCAATTGCAACAAACACACCAATTTCATTACGTCGCTCATTCATCCACAGCAAAAGCACTAATGCCAAAGCAATAATAGCGAATGATACAACAGCAATTGTTGTAACAGTCATTATTGAGCGCACTCCCTTTGCTGCTTTCAACAAACCAGAAACGAACTGATCGTCACGAGTTAGTTGATAGTTTTGCAAATCAATAGGCAATTTCGCAGCTTGAGACATAATATTATCCGCATCCTCGCCGCGCTTTATTCTAAAACTTGCATCCTGATATATTTCTTTTCCAGGCTTATATTTGTATAATTCGCGAGTAGTTTGCAAATCCGTATACACGGTATTAGCTGTCAATTCCGCCCTAGTTGCGACTTGACGCTTATTTGCACCGGCATAAATTCCAACAATACGAGTTTTTACTGTTGCTGTTGATTGTTGAATATTGTCAGCATCGTAAGGATTAGCGCGAAGTGTAAGAGTATCTCCTACATGTAATCCGTTAGCTTTAGCGAGATCTTCATGAATTAGTGATGCATGAACGTTGTTAGCAATAAGATGCTTGCCTTTAGACATAGTTATTGCTTTTGTTTTAAAAGTATTTAAACCAGTAGAGTCATTCGTTCCTTCAATATTAACGGCATTCCCAAACTGCTGTTCACGCTTATTGTCATACTCTTGTACGCCTGGAATTCTTGCCGCTTTAGCATTAACTAAATCCGCTGTTACATTTTGTCGAACAACGTAGGAAGCAATTCCATTTAACTTTGCAATTGCCTGTACATCTTTAGGTTTTACAGTTCCAGCTCCTCTAGGAGTTCCAGGGTTTATTTGAGGGTTATTTGCGAGCACAAAACTAGACTCTGCTTGCGCTTCAACTTTTTCTCCTTCTCTACCTGCAGCATTTGAAACTGCAGAAGTAGAAAATAACAATGTCGAAATAAGAAATACAATAATGAAAACTATTGCTGTTTTTATTCGTTTCCTCAGAATGTAGCGTATTGCACGAGAGATAAACGTCATCGACTACCTTTCTTCATTGAAAATTGCTTGTATATCAACCTTTAAATATACGGACTACCAGTATAACATATCCATACTGAAAAATGCGTTTAGTGTCATACTTTACAATGCGCAAATCTACCAGTGCGCAAATCTACGCTATAAAAAATTCCCCTCTGCAAAACAAATTGTAGAGGGAAACTTTTATTCGTATTTAATGCGCCTTTAAATTTTGCACATTTCGTTAGGTTTAGTCTTGGTTAAAATCTATTACTAGCTTATTATCTTTAATACTAAACTTTCCATAAACATAACCACTATTTCTAGTGTGCGAGTCTCTCCAGTCACTATCATCATCGTCCTTATAGCGATAAGTAATGTCTACACCAACCTCATCGCTCTGAAAAGTTCCTGACGACATGTTAACTTGATCCAACATAGGAGTGCTATTAACACTACGCTTAATATTGTCATATTTATAGCTGGTATAGTAACTAAAGCTTGCAAATCTACAACTCTCTGGAACATCAGTTTCAGTTGACGCTACACATTTATCGACATGCTTTTGAATAGCCTTAGTAAGCTCATCCTTTAATGTTTCTGTAGCTTCTAACTCTAAACTTGCAGATTCCGAACTATCTTTTTCGCTAATTGACGCGTCAGCAGAATTTGTGGTCCACAGTTGCGAACTTTTTGCAGATTCAATATGGTAAGCACCAGGATACACTGGAAGTCTATATTCTGTAGCTGATGTATATACTGAATAACCGTATTCTGAACTGTAGCTTTCACCGTCATATTTCGGCGATTTTTTGAGAGTAGACAAATTTATTTCAGAATCATTAACTTTTATTTTATCAACTTCATTTGGCACAGTTATGGTAATGTGACCAAATGGTGGATATTGAACTTTATAAGAGTCAAAGAATAGCCACTGTTTGCCAGCTGGTACAAGGCTTATTACTGCCGAAGCATCACTATTGCCAATTTTGTAAGAAAGCTTAAATGAATTGTATGGGCCACTATCAACACTCATGTAAGACATATGATTCTTGGAAGCTCTGCCTATTGCGCTTGTAAGTAAGGCACGATAATTTTCTGGAACTTTAGAAGAAGACCAATCTGTCATATTGTTAGCTTCATCAAAATTGCCTTCTTGCAAAGACTTCACATAACGTTGAATTGTTGCTTGTGGAGAATACACATTCTGTTGAATAACTGTATAACCTATACCAAGAACCACAATAACAATGCCAATTACAATAAGCATAATTTTTGTGCTGTGTTTCATAGGCGTGCTTCTCACAACATTACCTGCTACGAAATTAGGATTAAACGAATCAGGAGCATAATATTCTGTAGGCTGATTTTGCGAATAATCCTGCTGATTATAGTACTGTTGATTTGAATAATCCTGCTGTTCATAAGTATTTTGACTGCTATAAACAGGCTGAGGATAAGCTTGCGTGTTCTGCTGAATGAACTGCGTTTGTTGTACATCGTTCATTTGATTTTGCTGATATTGAGCACTTTGCATTGGCTGATAACTTGAATTAGCTTGCTGCGGCACAAGACTAGCTCCACAAGATGAGCATACTATAGCTCCATAAGCATTTTGACTGTTGCAATATGGACAATTCATATATTTCTCTCCGTATATTTTTACAAAATAAGCCTAGCAGACAAGACTGCTAGGCTTATGACTTATTAGATATATTTACTTAAATAAATTAGCTAGGTCTTGTGCTTTATTCATAAGATTATTCGAAGGAACCAAGGAATTAACCATAGCAGTATTGATTGCAGCAACGATAAATATTGCAACAATTCCAATCAAGATAAAGATAACCCACATCCACTCACGATCAAGCTTACCCTTGTAGTGTGCAGTTGCCATAAACGATACAGGAATGAGCATCAATAATACCAAGTAAAGTGTGTGCAAAGACATAGATGGAACTTGCAAAACAGCACTAGGATTATTCATTAACAATGAGATGTCTGAATTGCTGTAGATTATAGATGCAACTAAAGAATCACTGCCTTCTACTTTTCCTTTAAAGTAATTCATAACAGGAATAGATGGAGCAATGAAAGTCAAAATCACTGAAACAATTTGCAAGCCTAAAAGCGGTACGAGTTTCTGAGCAAAAAGAACGTGAAGCTGAGCTGGCGAAACCTCTTCACCAAACATCTTCATGCCAAGCAAAGCTACACCGTATACAGCGTATACGGTAATCATTCCAATAACAAACTTATAGAAGAATAGTGTAAAAGGCACACCAGGAGTTTGCTGTCCAGCGAACTTAGATACAAGTTCCAAAGCAGTGCTATTAGAAGCATTGTAGAAAGAAAGCGAAGAGAAATATGCTTGGAAACCAAACAGCAAACCAGAAATCACAGAAATTAAAACTGCGTAAATATTAGATACGCGATACCTCTGAGAAGGATTCTTAAGAGCAGTTACTAACCAACGGAAGAAGTTCATCATCTGTTCAGCATTAAGCTGGTTTGAAATTTGGCTATAGTGCGAAACGCCTGGAGTATTTGGGCGATTCTGCATACCCGGCATTCCTGGCTGAGCTGGCATACCCTGCTGAGCATATGGATAGCCTGGACGTTGCATATTTGGCATACCCTGCTGAGGCATACCCTGCTGAGGCATTCCTGGCTGAGCTGGCATACCCTGCTGAGGCATACTAGGACGCGCAAACTGAGGAGCATGCTGCGCAATAGGCTGAGCAGGCGCCGGCTGAGCTGGTGTAGGCTGAACATGCACTTGCTGAACAGGCACTGGCTGAGCTGGAGCATGTTGAACAGGTACTGACTGAACAGGTGCCGGCTGAGCAGGTGTTGGCTGAACAGGTGCCGGCTGAACGGGTGCCGGCTGAGCAGCCTCAAACTTGTTACCACAACCCTTGCAGAATTTTGCAGTATCAATATTCTGGGTACCGCATTGAGCGCAAACTTTCACTCGTCTCTCCTTTGTTAATGGAACAGATCCCATAAATTTGCTAACCGAAAAATGTTTAACAAACCACTTGCGCTCAATTCTATTACTAAAAGCACACAAAACAAACCAGACGTAACAAAAAAGTGCTTGTTTGAAACAAAAAATTCTATAAACACGACATAAATCAGTAAAAAATACGACGCAAAAATAGAAAAACAGAAAAATATAGTCAGTATCTATTAATCAAAAACAAAATCAAATTAATAAATAAATTGACAATAAAACCTAGATAGCAAATCCCAAAGTGCGAGCCGCCGCCACTGGAACTGCTTCATCTGCCCAATAATCCTCAAGGTTCTCATCAGTGGAAAGTGAACGCATTTCTGCACGATCAATATAAAGTTCACCACGAAGATGATCTGTTTCGTGCTGGAAAATACGCGCAGGCCAACCATGCAAACGCTCGGAATGTTGTTTGCCGTCCTCATCCTGCCAAGTAGCCTGAATATCAAGCCAACGTTGACGTACAGCCTGATAGCCGGAAACGCTTAAACAACCTTCATAAAAACTACGAGTTTGCGTACCAATAGGCTCATAATGAGGGTTAATAATAGCTCTAAACGGAAGCTCTGCGATGTCACGAGGATCATCCTCATCATCACGAACATGATCTTCAATAACAGCAATAGCAAGACCAAGACCAATTTGAGGAGCAGCTAAACCAACTCCCGGAGCTTCCAACATTGTGCTATGCATTAACGAAATTAGCTTAGTAAGAGTTGCACGTGTAAGCTGACCATCATACGCAACAGTACGCTGGCGAAGAACAGGCTCACCTGCCTGCACAATCGGCAAAATGCCGTCTTCTGTAGCGGAATCAAGCAAGCGCTCAACAGCGCGACTGAGCTTAGTATCAACACTTGCGTGATGCGTAAACATAGGACTCCTTTTCACCGTTTTAAATAACGCGCATAATAACGCGAAAATATACAAAATTTACATGCCGCGAGCAGAATTTGAAAGCAGCACTAAAGATATAAGTGTATCAAAATTATTTGCGCACTGCTAGAGCCGACTGAGATGTAAGCAAACAGAGAACGCAAAAGTAAGCAAACTTATAACTTCAGATTATCAACCACAACTTGAGCAAGACGAGCACAAACCTCATCCGCCTGAGTTTGAGTTGCAGCCTCGCACATAACGCGCACAAGAGGCTCGGTGCCGCTAGGACGCAAAAGCACGCGACCTGTATCTCCAAGAAGTTTCGATTCTTTCTCAACAGCTGCAAGCACAGCTGCGTTAGTTTTCGAAGCCATTTTATCTACATTTGGCACATTTACAAGAGCTTGCGGAAGCTGCGGGAAGTCTGCAGCCATTTGCGAAAGTTTCTTGCCTGAACGCACAACTTCACGGCACAAAGTCAAAGCAGTAAGCGTACCGTCGCCGGTGGTTGCAAATTCGCGATTAATAACGTGACCAGACTGCTCGCCGCCGAGCGAATAATCGTGCTTGAGCATTTCTTCAAGAACGTAGCGATCGCCAACGTTTGTTTGCACTGTTGCAATACCCATATCTTTAAGAGCAAGTTTTAAGCCAAGATTGCTCATAACTGTAACTACAAGAGTGTCATGATTAAGCTTGCCTTCAGCCTTTTTAGCGCGAGCAAGAATACCCATAATTTGATCGCCATTAACCATATTGCCGTTTTCATCGACAGCCAAGCAGCGGTCTGCGTCGCCATCAAACGCAACACCTAAATCAGCCTTAGAAGCTTTAACCATAGCTTGTAACTGCTCAGGATGAGTCGAGCCCGCATGATCGTTAATGTTGTAGCCGTCAGGAGATGCGTTAATAACTACAACTTCTGCACCAGCGCGGCGCAAAGCCTCAGGAGCAACAACAGAAGTAGCACCATTCGCGCAATCTGCTACAACACGCAAACCTGCAAGCGGCTTTGGGCGCGTAGTAGAAGCGTTACTTAAAGGCGCAACAGCAGAAACTAAATGATCAATATACAAGTTAGTAGCTGTAGTAGTATCATGGCTGACTCGACCTACACCAGCACCAGTTGGACGCTCCCAATCTTGACCAAGCACAGCCTCAATCTCATCTTCCTTGCTATCTGGAAGCTTAAAGCCTCCGCGCGCAAAGAATTTAATGCCGTTATCTGGCATAGGATTATGCGACGCAGAAATAACAGCACCCATTTCAACGTTAAGCACGGAAGTGAGGAAAGCAACGCCAGGAGTTGGGATAATTCCAGCATCGATAACATCAAAACCGCCAGCACTCATGCCAGCAGCGAGAGCAGAAGCTAGAAAATCGCCAGAAACGCGAGTATCTCTACCAATAAGCGCGCGGCGACGAGCGTGAGCGGAGCGAGAAGAAGTATCTGATGACGCTTCTTCTTCTGCAGCAGACGCAACCGCGCTTTTATCTCCCAAAACGCGCACTGCAGCGTCACCTAAATCTAACGCAAGTTGCGCTGTTAAATCGCGATTTGCTAATCCACGCACACCGTCTGTACCAAACATTCTTGGCATAATAAAGCCTCTTTCGCAAAAATCACTTCTCTTGCGCGCAAGCAAACAACATCGCATACTAGCGCGTCACACACTATCCGCAATTCTACTCACTGTTTCGCATAACGCGCTAGCGCAGCAAAGAAGCTTTGCAGTAATACTTCTGCGAACATCGATTACTTGTTGATTAGTGAACTTTAACATTCATGCTCTGCAGATATTGAATACTTATCCCCTAGTGGACACTAGCATTCGCGCTGCTGCACAAACTGCACCAGACTCTCCTACCACACCACAAAACACTAGCGTTTTTATCAGTAGTGAGGGGTGGGTGTTGCTTGGTCGAGCAATATAAAAGCGGAGCGATAGTAATAATCGTGATGATGAATAACTATTTCCGCAGAAAAAGTAAGCAAAAAACTAAACTTAACTACCTATCCACTAGTCCAAATGAGGTATAGGAGCGTAGCGCTGCGAGACAAGTAACCCCACCCCTCACAGCCACTCCAGAAAACTGCCAGCCAAGCACCACATTAAACAAAAAAACTCGCGCCACATTAAACAAGAACTTACTTGCTCAATGCAGCGCGAAAGCAGGACATCGCACTAGCGCAAAGAAGCGTTGTAATGCTGCACTTTAAGCGTGCGACGCGAAGAATCAAGGCTACCAAGCACCATGCGTCGCAAAGCCTGATCCGCATCAGCATGAGCCTCAAGCCACTTTTCACCGTGCTTAACCAGCTCCTCAACCGGCGCATACACAGGATACAAGCCCTCAATCAGAGCCTCAGCCATATGGAATGTGCGGTTCTTCCAAATCCACTCAACTTCAGCAAAGTAGCGCTCAACATAAGGCTTAACCAAATCGCCTTTAGCTGTGCTTGCAAAGCCGGCAACCACAGCACCCATTTGCATATTAGTTAAATCGAGATTACGCAAAGCCTGTTCGAAAGCCCAATCCTTAGCTTCTGCAGTTGAGCGAGCTGCACGAGCTTGGTAAGCATATTCGCGATTCTCGGTAGTATCGCGCTTAGCGAGTTCCGCGTCAATTCCAGCTTCGTCCAAAGCATTCACGCCTGCGAGCGCAATCAAAATGCTCCAGCGCAAGTCGTTGTCGATTTCCAAGCCTTCCAAGCGCACGGAACCGTCGAGCAAGCCGTTAGCTACGCGCAAGAACTCAGCATCTCCAACTTCGCCGTATCCAAGATAAGCCTTAACGAGCTGGAATTGCTCGTCGGAACCTGCAGAAGCTGCCAAAGCCAACTGCCACAATTCGTGAGCAACATGCTTTGCGACTTCTGCTTGACGCTCTGGGACAACGTAGTGGCTTGCAGTTACTTTCACTTGACCAAGAGCATAGCGGAAAGTAGTTGATTCGCGCTCAGTTGCCAAAGCTTTAAGGCTGAGTTCTACGAAGCGTTCTGCTGGGAATTCTGCGTCGCGAGTCATGTCCCACAACGCGAGCCAAATAAGTGAGCGAGTCAAAGAATCCTTGAAACGATACAAGTTTTCGGCAGCAAATTCAAGCGACTTTTCGTCAAAACGTAGCTTCGTGTAAGTCAAGTCGTCGTCGTTTACAAGGATAAGTGCTGGCATTTTTTCGCCGCGCGCCTCAACAACTTCCGTCACTTCGCCGTCTACGTCAAGTTCGATTCGCTTTGTGCGCTTAATTTCGCCAGTTGCTTCGTCTACATTGTAGAATCCAACAGCCAAACGGTGTGCGCGAAGAACAGGATGCTCAGCTGGCGCGCTCTGACGCAAACGCAAGGAAGCAATAGTGCCGTCACCTGCTTCTTCGACTTCGGTAGAAATCGTGTTAATTCCAGCCTTTTCAAGCCATTGAGCACTCCAAGCTTTAAGATCGCGGCCGCTTGTAAGCTCTAACTCGTGCAACAAATCGGCCAAAGTTGCGTTGCTGTATGCGTGCTTGCTCAAGTAGTTGTGAATTCCTTCAAAGAACTTTTCGCGACCAACATACGCTACGAGTTGCTTCAATACGGAAGCACCCTTTGCATAAGTGATGCCGTCGAAGTTGACGGAAGTGTCATTCAAATCGTTGATTGGAGCCACGATTGGGTGCGTTGTTGGAAGCTGATCTTGATTAAGTGCCCAGCTTTTTTCGCCGGAATTGAAAGTGCTCCAAGCGTCATGCCATTCGGTTGCTTCAGCAGTTGCAAGAGTAGAAGTGAATTCTGCGAAGGATTCGTTAAGCCACAAATCATTCCACCACTTCATGGTCACGTAGTCGCCGAACCACATGTGTGCAAGCTCATGCAAAACTGTTACAACGCGGCGCTCAGCATAAGCGTCCGTGACTTTGGATTCAAACACGTATTGATCGCGAATCGTAACCATACCAATGTTTTCCATAGCTCCAGCGTTATATTCTGGCACGTAAATCTGATCGTACTTTGCGTACGGATACGGCACTCCCCAAGTCTTAGCGTAGAAAGCAAAACCTTTCTTCGTAATATCGAACAAGTAGTCAACGTCTTTTGCAAAAGCGTCTTTAAGTGCCTGACGGCAGTACATTGCCATTGGCACTACGCGACCGTCTTCGTTGTCGTAAGTTGTGTGCCATTGCGCGTAAGGTCCTGCGCAAATAGCAGTTAAATAAGAGCTCATCTTTGGAGTTGACTCGAATACCCAGTGCTTCATGCCTTCTACAGCACCATTTTCCAAAGTGCCTGCTTCAGTTTCGCGGCCCTCTAACGCTGTTTCGCTTTTAATTGGCATGTTTGAAGTAACGATCCAGCTTTCTGGAGCATCAACCGTAAAATCAAAAACAGCTTTCAAATCTGGCTGATCAAATACAGCATAAACACGGCGAGCATCCGGCACTTCGAACTGAGTATATAAATACACGTTTCCGTCAGAAGGATCGACACTTCTGTGCAAACCCTCGCCCGTGTTGGAATACTGGCAGTTTGCTACAACTTCTACGGTATTATACTCAAGCAAATTTGCAAGCTCAATTCGGCTGTCTGCAAAAACTTTAGAAACGTCAAGATCGGTACCGTTTAACACCACGGATTCTACGCTGTTTGCAATTAAATCGAGGAAGCTTGCGCTACCAGCCTTAGCATCGAACTCAATCTTTGTGCGCGAAGTAAAATCGCGTCCGCCTTTTCCTAAATCGAGCGCAACATCGTAGTGAATTGGCATTTGGATAGCGTCGAAACGCTCTTGAGCTTCTACGCGAGTAAGATTTGCTCCTGGCATATTTTGTACCTTTCTTATTTTTTCTTATTTTTAATTATATTTACGATTATTTTCAGCTATTTACGAATAATCGCGAATATTTTTCTTTATTTTTGATTATTTTTCATTATTCTTGACTATTTTTTGCAATATCCGCAACTACCGGAACGAGCATAGGCTTCCTGCGTAAAGCGCGAGCCACCCAACTGCCCAATGTGCGTCGCATAATTTGCTGCAATTTATAAGTATCGTGCTCGCCGCGCATCATAGCATCTTGCAACTGTTCAACAATTTGATGACGAACCTTCTCAAAATCAGCCTCGTCTTCAGCAACAGCATTCAAGAAAATCTTTGGACCAGAAACCACGTCAGCGTGCTCTGTATCAACTACAACAAAGCTCGAAACGAAACCTTCCGTGCCCAAAATTCTGCGCTTTTCAAGCTCTTCATCTGTAAGCTCACCGACAGAATCACCATCAACATACACGTAACCGCATGGCACAGAACCAACAACTGCAGCATTGCCATGATACAAATCCACAACATCGCCGTCTTCAGCAAGCACAACGTTATTTGGATCAACGCCAGTTTTTACTGCAATCAATCCGTTTGCAACCAAGTGACGATGCTCACCATGAATTGGCATGGCGCACTTTGGCTTCACAATGTTGTACAAGTACAGCAACTCGCCTTCATTGCAATGACCAGACACGTGGATAGCAGCATTATCTTTGTTAATTACGCGCGCACCCAACTGCACAAGCTTATTAATAACTTTGTAAACCTCATGCTCATTGCCTGGAATAAGCGAACTTGCAAGAATAACAGTATCGAATTCGTTAACAGTAATATCTCGGTGACTGCCATCTGCAATACGCCCAAGCGCAGCCATAGGCTCACCTTGTGAACCAGTGCACATGTATACGAGCTTGTCATCCTGAATATCCTTCGCCTGTTTTAAGTCAACAACAGTATTTTCAGGAATATGCAAGTAGCCTAAATCCGCAGCAATTGACATATTGCGAACCATCGAGCGACCAACGAACACAACTTTGCGCCCAAACTTATGCGCAGCGTCAACCACTTGTTGCACGCGATGAACGTGACTTGAGAAGCTAGCAACAATAATTTTGCGCGTAGCTTCAGCAAAAGCGCGATCCAAAGCCGGACCAATCGAAGTTTCAGGCTTCACAAATCCTGGTACTTCAGCATTAGTGGAATCAGCCATAAGCAAATCTATGCCTTGCTCACCTAAACGCCCGAACTCAACTAAATCAGTAATGCGATGGTCAAGAGGAAGCTGGTCAAGTTTAATATCTCCAGTATCAATAAGCGTTCCGGTCGGAGTTTTTACGCACACAGCGAGCGCATCTGGAATAGAATGCGTAACAGTAATAAATTCAAGGTTAAACGGACCGACTTTCATCTTATCGCGACCTTCTACGCGAATAAGCTCCGGATCAATATGATGCTCTTTGCACTTAGCTTCCACAAAAGCAAGAGTTAGCTTTGAACCAATTAACGGAATGTCGGGACGCATTTTAAGAAGGTAAGGCACACCACCGATATGATCTTCGTGACCATGCGTTAAAACCAATGCCTCAACTTTGTCTAAGCGATCTTGAATGTAGTGAAAATCTGGGAGAATCAAATCAACGCCTGGCTGCTCTTCTTCTGGGAATAGCACACCACAATCGATAAGCAGAATATGACCGTTATATTCAATTACGTTCATATTGCGGCCGATTTCACCCAAACCACCAAGCGGTACGATTCGCATTGAGCCTTTACGATACTTTGGCGGCGCAATAAGCGCACCTTCTCTTTGATCGTTAACTACAGGAGGAAGAACATTTCCTGTTCTACGAGTTGATGACTTTGCGTTTTCTGTTTTAGTTTCTTTGTTGAATTTAGCTTTTTTAGTTGATTTAGTTTTAGCAGATTTTACATCTTTAGTAGATACTGATTTAGTTGAAGTATCAGAAGACATTTTTTTATTCACTTTTTTCACCGACTGTCGAATTTGCTTAGACGACGCAGAAGATTCTTGGTTATTAAGAGAACGCATATTATCAGCGTCAGATTGCAACGCATCGCGTACTACTTCAGCAAGAATTTCCTCAGTACGTTCATCATATTCTATTTTCATATTCATCTCACTACATCTTGCGATATTGCGCACTTCTTTCTAGTGTACCGTTAGGACTCAACTCAGCTTTTGTTACTGAAACGGCAAAAACTTTACAGCGGCGTAAAGAAACTGCCGTCCCCTAGCCAAAAAGCGGCAGAAACTTTACACAGCTGTAAAATTTCGGTCGGATTAAAGCGAAAAAACGGCAGAAACTTTACACGCGTGCGCAGTTAATGTCGCTTTTTAAGCACCATTACAATAAACCAGCCGAACGTTGCGATAGGTATAGCTGCCATTGTTGAAATCCACGGAACCATCATTCCGGCATGCGAATTCCACGAGTCTATTGCAGCTCCAGCAGCCATCGAACCTAAAGAACAGCCGACAGCAGACGCAGTTGGTAGCCATGAAAGACCTTCCGTAAGCGATTCTTCAGGGACAGTTGCTTTAACGATAAGATTTCCAGTAGCAAAAATTGGCGAAACGCATAAGCCGGAAAGCACTTCAAAAACGCTCATAAGCATAAGTCTGTCAATATTAAGACTCATAAGCACAAATCCAACAGTTAAACCAGTCAAAAATACGATCAAATGCGACCAATTAGAACCGCGGAATTTATGCGATCCAAAAATAATCGCTCCCACAAGCGAACCGCATGCAAACAATGCCAGCTGCATACCAATAAAATGATCAAGTCCTTGAGCTTTCATTGCAGCTGTTACAGACACGTCAAATGCACTAAAACTCATATTAAACACAACAAACATGAGCACTAGCGGGATAATACCGCGGTAAAGCAGCACGTTTTTGCCACGCTTTTTTGAGTGATGATTGTGCAATTGCTTAAGACTAAATTTGTCTGCAAATGAGCGTTTCGGTTCTTGCTTTTGAGATTCCGCATAATCTTTAGAAATTTCATCTTCTTTTTGAGAAGCGATTAATACATCAACGTCTTCAGCTGCAGCAGTTGGAACTTCCACTACTTTAAGCACAGCAGGTTGAGTATTTTTTAGAGAAAAGAACCAAGCTCCGCCCAATCCACTTGCAAATACTGGCACGAATAATTGCGAAACAGGATGCACAGAAGTTGCTAACCACGCAGCTAAAATAGGTCCTAATATAAACACAATTTCATCGATACCAGATTCCAACGCATAAGCAACGTTTAATAAAGAATCGTCATCTTCTGCACGCAATGTATAAGCCCAACGAGTACGCACCAACGCGCCAAAAGCAAACTGAGTTACGCCCATCACAATTGCTAGCACAAAAAGCAAAACAAGAGGAACCTTAAATAACGCTGCACATGCAAAAGAAATCATAGCGATTACTTGTGCACTTAGCGCAATAACTCCAACTTTACGCTGACCAAAACGGTCGAAAAGTTTAGCATACACAGGAGTTACCGCAGCCTGTGCAAGCACATACGACGCAGACATTGCTCCAGCAATAGTCCAGTTGTTATACAAATGGTTTAATGCAAGAACAATCCCCAACGCAATCATAGACATCGGCAAACGCGCAATCGCGCCTGCTACACAAAACGCTTTAGCTCCATTAAATGAAAATAATCTAGAATATTGAGAAAATACCGATGCTTTCTTAGTTGCCGTTTGCGACGACATATATTTCTTTGCTCCTTTTGTCAAGCAAGTCACGCACGTTATACATTTGCATATTTTTTATTAGCACGTTTTAGAACGAGCATTCGCTTGCTTTGAACGAACTCTCGGCTCACCTGAGTAAATATACAAGTCATCCACCAAAGATTTCACGTTCTTAGCTTCATAAGGATGATCCGAACGCATAAAAGAAGCATCTCTTCTAAGCCCGTGATAATCATAAAAGCTTACGTCGCACGCTGAATCAGTATGCAAATAGTAACGATTTACGCCATTATTTCTTAGCATATGCATTGTTCGCTTCCACAAGCCTCCACCGACACCATGCCCACGAGCATCCGGAGATACAAGGAAAAGCTCCAATTCCGCTTGAGTTAAATTATTAATATGAGATTTTGCTTCAAGTTTAGTTTCCAACGCGCGCATGCCATACGCTTCTTCTAAAGCGAGAGCATAGTTTTTGTCACAATTTTCTTTCATTGCGGCTTCTTGCTCGCGAAGCATTCTCCCTACTTCTGGAAATAAAACAGGTGCGCCAAAAACTCGCGCCAAAAGCAGACCCATAAACTTACCGTCTACTTCAGCAATAGTACCATGCGTTGAAGGTTCCAAGTAATGCAACACACATCTTCGAGAAAGACTTAACGAAGCATCTTTCCCAACTTCTTGCGCAATACCCCAAGTACGTTCATATTCTTTAACCATTGCATCAATATCGCTGAGTTTTACAGAACGAAATTCAACAGTCATGATTCTTCCTTACTTCATACTCAAATCGATGTTGTGCGTATGCCCGCCCACACACACTGCACGAGGAATCTGCACGTTTTCGAAGTGATGCACGATGCGTTTCAATCGCGGCGCAAAATACGTTACAGCAAACAAAAATTGCAGCAAATAAATTGCGGCAAAATGATTGCAATAGCAACATTTATGCGTCATCATCATCGAGGGAGATTAACGTGTCAGAGTGTAACTCGGCAAGGATCTCATCTTTCGTTTTTTGCTCGGCATGAATTTCCCGTTCACATTCATCCGATATGTTCACATAATAAAGGGTGGCATCGATAGCATCAAGCGGAACCTTAGTCATAAGAGACAAAAGCAGACGATACCAGTCAAGCTGACCAAGTTTAAGCGCAATATCTTGTGGCTTGGTTGGTTTTCTACCGGTTTTCCAATCGACTATCGTGTACAATTTGCTTGGATCTTCTGGATTTAAACCACCTGCGAATATTGCGTCGATTTTGCCATTAATAATTTGATCGCCTAATTCTGGAACATGAGCTACAATCGGCTGCTCTGCTGCTATAGGACGGCGATGCGCCCATTTTGATGTTATTAAGCGCTGCTTCCATATCAACAATTTGCGCTCCGAAGATTTTGCATTTTGCGAAATATTCTCGCAAGTTCCAGCAACGTTCTCATCAACGTTCTCATCAACGTTCTCATCAACGTTCTCATCAACGCCATACTGAATAGAATTTTTATTCACACAACCAGTTTTTATAAACTGTTCAGCCCAGGCATGAAAACGAGTTCCCAAATCAGAAGCAGGCGAAGAAACACTAGGAATAGGGCGAATAATTGCCATCCATTCCTTTCGCAAACGCTTAGCATCCGCATCATCAAAATCTTCATTCGCGCGCGAATAATTATTACGAAACATAGCGCGCCTTTGCACAGCAGTCACATTGACATTTTCAACATTAGAAAGCTGCTCTGCTCTGTTTTTTAACTCTTGAATGTTGCAATACCAATCAATTTTCGGCATTAAATCCGCATCTTGTAGCAAAGCTTGAGCTTTGTAAAGCAAAGAATTATCTTTTGAAATACCAGAAACTCGATTACTAATTTTTGAATTTACAACGTCTTGCGCAGATTTTTGCAATACACTACGTATAGCTTCACTAGATGCACTCGGCCAAGATAATTGCTTCTTATTATCTTCAGTTGGAATAGAGCTTTCCTCGCTAAATAATTGCGCAAGTTGCGAAGCTGACTCCCCTACAACATAACCTACTTGATTTGAAGAATCTGAAACCTTAGCTGTGACCTGAACCGGAGATTCTTCAGATCCGCGCATTGAATCATACATTTCCTGCCAAAAAACAGAAGGTTTTTTAACTCTAGAAGTTGAAATATTTGAAGATTCATCTACAGAAGAAGCTGCACTATTGGCAGAATTTTCTTTATTCTCAACAATGCTCATAGCATTAGACTGGCTGCAAGTGAGCAATGCTGCGAATTTAGCACGCGTCAAAGCAACATACATAAGGTGACGCTCGTCAATGTGCAAAGCGCGCCCACGCTCCTCGACTTGCGAAAGAGGCAATGTGCCAGTTTTCATTACAGCGTCATACACTTTGCTAGCTTCTGAAGGAATCGCTTCTACTGGAGCCTGCTCATGCTCATGGAACTTTTCTGCCAAATCAAACATTTCTCTAGCTCTTGAACCATAAACTTCTGCGTCGATATCGTCTACAGTTAACATATTTTTCAAAGATTTTTGAGGTTCCATGCTAGTTTCAAGATCAACATCGTGAGGGAATCTTGGCAATATATTTGCATCCACTCTCATAGAAACAGGCACTTTTGCAGCAACTTCGAGCGTTGCGTATGCCCTTTCCCTGTACACGCCACTTTGTTGCGTTGCTATTACGCGCAAATTATCGCCTTGATTACTTGGGAACACGCCTTCATTAAGCCCAACTATCGCTACAGCAGGCCATTCCAAACCTTTCGATTGGTGAATAGTCATTAATACGACATCCGCAGGTTCATCCACTGAAGAAGGTTGATCGTTAATTTTGTCTATATTGAAAATCCAAGACATAAACCCATGCAAAGTAGGAGTTGTAAAATCGCTCATTTCTTGCAAATACGCGTCTGCTAGTAGACAAATAGAATCGACAGTAGAGTGCATATCGTCAAGAAGCGTTGCATTAGAGGAAGTATCATTCATAAGCGCACGAGATAGCGCAACGTCAATATCAACGTTAAGCGTTTCTACAGCAACGCGCATAATATCTTGCAAAGAGCCAGATTGAGCACGTTGTATTGCATGAATCATTTGCCCTATTCTTAACACTGCTACATAAGCTTTAGAGCTTAAATTATTTTTTAGCTCAGAAAGCAAATTATTGTCGTTTTTGTCGTTATTTTTTGCTTCTTCGCTTAGTTGAGTTTCGTATGCTTCAAGCAAAACATCCGCCACAAAAACTCCACCATGAATACTATTGGTTTGCGAAGCTTGAGATTGCTGTTCTCGAACAACTTGCGACCACTTAGAGCGAGGAGTTTCAGCGTCTACTAAACCTGCTTGCACTAAAGCACGAAAAACATATTCGATATTCTTTGATGTTGCAATATTAGCTATAGCAGCCAAATCATCAGTATTAAGCGCAAAACGAGGAGTTGCAAGCAATCTCATCAAAGCTTGAGTATTTGTGTGATCTGCAACAACAGAAAGAAGAGCTAAAACATCTCGAATTTCTGGTTTTTCAAGCAATGCAGAATACCCAACAGTAAGAGTGCGTAAACCTGCTTTTTGTAATGCTTCTTCATATAACGAAATATTATTTTTGCTACGGAAAAGAACTGCAACTCTAGCAGATGCAGAATTAGTATCGTCGTTTTCAGATAGCGCATTATGTTTTACATATTTTACAAAACGCACAACGGCTTCTACTTCTTGATATTGCGTAGGCATATTTAACACACTAAAAGTACCTTTTGGAGCATTATCTAAGTATTGCAAGTTTTTCACTTCTACTTCTGTAGCAAGTGAACTGCTATGACGAAGCGGAGGCACTCGCAAAGGTTTCGTAATAGAATTTGCAGCTTTTAATATAAGCTGCGAATTGCGTCGCGTTCTTGTAAGAGAAAACTCACTTGACTGGTCGATATTTAGTGCTTGCTCAAGCTTTCTGAAAGCTCCGGAACTAGCTCCTCTAAACGAGTAAATAGCTTGGAAGGGATCACCTACTGCAGCAATATGCGTTTGTTGAGTAGTCAAAAAGTCTTGATTTTCACTAGTTTTCGCAACAACGCTAGCTTCTTCAACACCGCTAGTTTTTTTATGAAACAGCGTTGCAATCAGCATTGCTTGAGTGGTAGAAGTATCTTGATATTCGTCAAGCAAAACTTGGCTGTATTGGCGGCGATACTGCTCTGCAATAGAAGGAAAATGCGTCACCAAACGGTATGCAGCAATAGTAAAGTCGCTAAATTGCGCCATATTTGCGCGCTGCTTTGCTGCGTCAAAAGCCAAAACTAATTCAAGTAATGCATTGCGCTTCTTAGCAGCTTCAAGCAAGTTATTACAAGATTCATAACACTTATTTTTTAATGTAATATTCAGGTATTCTACGTATTCTTTTCCGTAATTTTCGCACTTTTCGAAATATTTTTCATCCGAATCGTTTTTTCCGCGACGCAATTTAATAGAGCTAGGCTTTTTTGCAATTATTTCAGTAGTTTCAGCACAATCAATTGCTTTTTGCAAATGTTCAATCCAAGCGTTATTCCACTTTTGAATTTCTAGAACAGCTTTAGACGTGCTATCTATAGACTCTCCCCTGCTATTTATGCCAATCATCGAGCATGAAATATCTGCTGCGAGCGCAAGCACGTCGTCAATAAGCGCATCAAAACTATACCAAGACAGTATTTCCGCATGATTAGTAACATAATCGTTTACTAGCGGTTTTATTAATTCGCGCGCACCTGCATCGCTTAAAGGTTGCGTATTTTGATCAAATCCAACGAGCAAACCATATTGGCGCACAATTGACTGGAAAAAAGCATCGTATGTCATTACTTCTGGCTTCAAAAAGCCACTTGAAGATGCAGAATTTCCGTTATTAATGAGCTTATTTATTTCGCTACTATGCTGACTTACAGCTTGAGCAACTCTTGCAAGCAGCTCAGAAGCTGCTTTATTAGTAAAAGTCAACCCCAAAATACTTTCAGGAGCAACTCCGCGCTCAATAAGGTCGATAACGCGACGAGTCATCGTATACGTTTTGCCACTTCCAGCTCCTGCAACAATAATCATGTTCTTATTTGTTGGCGCTTGAATTGCTGCAGCTTGTTCCACGCTATCGGTGTTCTTGCGAGTAAATTGCTTATTTGTTTTATCAATCATAACTACAGCACCTCATATACAGTATCTATGCAACCTGCGCATGCTGGGCATACTTGTTTTCCATTGCAATACTTCAAGTGTTCAGAAGTTGGGTGCGCAATAATCTTATGCGAACGAGCTGCCGCAGCAGCATAGCAAACGCGCGAAATCATAGTAAGAGACCATTTTGCGCTTTGATTTAATGATGTAAACGACTGCCAAGCGTTTTCGCTTACATTTTCTGGACAATTCTTCGCAATATCGTCAAGCTGCGAATAATCTAACAATCTTGCCATATTTTTGAATCCAACTCGTAACTCAAGCGGATTATTATTTAAAGCATTTTTTACGCAAAGCGGCGGCTGATACACGTTTTCAGCAACGTTATGATCTTGAGCAGGATAATCGTTCTTAGCAACGTGAAATAGAACACTTCGTGAAATAATCGGCGCATTCGACGCATCAATAAGCGGATTCTCATCAGAAAAAAGTAAAGCAAGCTGATAGCAAACTAGCTGCAAATCGTTAAAAACTCCGCTTGCTGTTAAAGGTTTTCCTGTTTTGTAGTCCAGTAAACGAATATGCTCAGAACCATCTGAATTGATGCGCTTTTCCATGCGATCAATTCGACCGTGAATATGCACTTGCATATCTTCACTTGCGCCATCCGGCCATCCTCCAACTAAAGCACCCATCAATTCGTAGCAGTCATGCGTAGTAACGGTTTGCAAATTTGCATTCTTAAAAGTATTGTTCAATACGCGAGTAATATCATTAAATCCAAAATGCGCGCTTGTTTGCAATTCGCAATACGCTTGTTGCAATCTGCCTATGCTGCTTTCTAAAGATTTTTCGCTTTTTGTAAGAGATTCTAATATGCCGTTTTCTGACTTTTTTGAGTTAAGCGCATATGTTGATTGATCGTAAGAAGTAACAAAATATTGCGCAATTGCATGTAACGCACGTTTAATATTCTTCTCACGCGCAAGAGCCGAATAATGCTCCTTACTATCTCGAATATCTGCAAGTTCAGGCGCAATACTTAAGTAATAGTTTTCCATAAGATTTGCGATTGCGTTACTGCGGCGCACAAGCGGAGAGTAAGGCGAATAGTCGGCTGAATTATTCGTCGCTTCAGCCGCATTATTCGTCGCTTCAGTTTCATCAACTTCAGTTTCCGGCATATCGTAATGCTGATTTTCGCTTGCCCACCTTGCAGTTTCGTGAATTAGCGTGCCAAAATACGTTGCTGCGCTGCCGGGTTGAGGGCCTAAAAGCTGACGATTGACCAATCCACACACAGGACATGCCCACAAACTGTCTACAGCTGAAGGAGACAAGCTTACAACAGAGTTAGTTTTTTTAGCAGAGCTAGCTTTTTCATTGTATTTTTCATTATTTTTTTCATTATCTTTTCCAACAGAAGATTTCTCATCAACATAGTCATCGACATCGCTCATAAAATCCCACTCAAAAGGATCAGCGCAAAATACTCCATTTTCTTTAAGTAATTGCAACGTTTGAGCAGCGTCAATAATCGCATTTCTAGACTTACTATTCTCACTATCGGAACTACTTGCACTATCTGCACTACCTGCATTACCTACACTATTTCCAAACTCTTCTTTCATAGAAGAAGCACGCAAAATTTGCGAACGAGCAGCACACACTAATCCACGAACATCCATATCTAAACCGGCAAAAGGTGTAGTAAATTCCGTAAAAGGCGTGCGCGAATTTTCATTATTGTAGTATCTTTCAGGCAAATAATAATAAAGAAAGTCGCTTGGCACAGCACTATCGCTATATTGCGCGCTTATATACAAACGCTCTGTTGCGCGCGTAATAGCTAACAAAAAACTGCGCTGCTCCGAGGCAAAAACTGCAGATTTATCATTATTTGAAAGAAGTGACGCATTCACAGTCAATTTAGAAGCAGAAATCTTAGAATGCAAAATAATATTCGCTAAACTTTCTGCGCCAAACATAGTGCTACGAGAAGCAAGATTTGGCCACACACGTTGTTGCAAAGTAGGCATCCACACAAGATTCCAATGTTTTCCAACAGAACCAGCAGGAGTAGTAAGCGTTACAGCATCTGGGACAGGCGCTACTTTAGCAAGAGAATCAGCTTCAATTTCCATGCCACGAACTTGAGCTATAAAATCTGCAATACTTACAATATTTTCTTGTTTAAAAGTATCGTCAAACGTATTCATTGACGAGATATCAGAAGAAACATATGAAGAAACGTAATCAAAAAGACGCATTGCAGCATCCAAGCGATCGTTAGCTCGATAACCTTCCGAATTATGCTGTAAAGACATACGCTGCCAACGCTCAGCAACATGACAAATATTCCAAGCCTCACCAAGAGCGTATTGAGCACTACTCAAATCAGGATTATTGTGCATACGAGAAGCGAGAATTTGCACGTTTTTCCACAGTTTTACAAAAGATGCAACGTGCGGATTCCGAGGTGCCATATTCTGCAATATTTGCAACACTGTAGAATCTTTACGAACATTAGAATCATCATCTATAAAACGTGCAACATCTGCTACACAAAGCAAATAGCATGCATCAAGAGACAATGGCATAAGCTCATTTGAACTGCCATCAATACGACTATTATCAACCAAAATTTGAGATTCAAAGTACGCTTTGCTTTGCGCATTATGAAGCGAATTTTGCAACAAATCCCAGTTATGAACAAGATTTCGCAAAGGCGCATTAGATTCAAAGCTCTTGTTATTTTCACAATTTTTCTCAATTAAAACAGCCGAAAGAGAAGAAAGAGAACGCATAAGCGAATCTACAGAATATAACTTCGCAGGTATTTCAACGTCTAAATCACCGTAAAATCCAGAATCGCTCTTAGTAATCGAGGAAAGTGGACTATCCATAATATTCTGAACTCGCAAACGCACCCACGAAGCCAAATTTTGCAAACTTCTACCATGTTTTACTTGCTCAACAATTCCAGAAAAACCGTGCTGCGCAAATTGAGCAAGTTCAATAAGCGCAAATAAACCTTGCACAAACGGCTCATCTTTTAATGGGCGAGTTACTAACGAGTATCGCACAGGAACTCCAGAAGCGCGAAGCTGCTCGCCAAAAAGACGAACAGTGGAATTGTCGTGCGCAATTAACGCCATATCGCTCCACTTGCGCTTATTATTTACGTGAGATTGCTTCATTTGCCAAATAACAGCATCTAATTCCTCGCGCTGTGAACGATATAACGCTGTAAAAACAGTGTCATCTGAGTTTAGATGAGAATTTTGTGGGGTTTCTATAGGCTCAATCGGTAAGGACCCTACAAATTTTGGCATTTTCCAAGGGCGATTTGGGAGCGCAACATCTGTTTTATATTGCGAAGTAAGCGAAAGAGAAACGCGCGAAGCGAGTAATTCACGCATCGAAGGTGCTTGGGTATAATTTGCAAAAGTTGGATCTGCAGAATAATTTTTAGAAGAATCAGCAGAATCGTCGGAAGAATTTTCGCAAGAATCAGCAAAACCCGTATATTCTAAAGTTTGTTCAGCAGCATTCAACTCATCCAAAGCTGCAGAAATTGCATAATCCGGGTACGCTCCTCTAAACGATTGCACAGATTCATCCGGATTCGCAAGCAAAACTAAACGCGTGCCAATCTTCGACAAAGTCTCAATAAAACTCAAACCAGCCAAAGTAATATCTTGATAATCATCGACTACAAGAAGAGCCGGAATTTCAGAAGAGTTTACTAAACCATGCTCGCCTAATTCGCGCGCAGATTTTGCGCCCTCAACCAACAGTTGCGAAGCGTCAAGTCGGAAAGAAGATTTATAAGTGTCGGCAATTATTTTTCGATATTCAGCTCGCAAAGCAAACGCCAAACGCCATTGAGTTAATCTACGTTTAATAAGCACAGACGTTTGTAAAATATCACTATTATTGGCGTAAGATTGCTCGTCACTAAGAGCGCAAAGAACTGAATTTTCGCTTTCAAAATCGCTAATACCAAGCTCATCTAAACGAGCGAGCATATCGCGCAATTGATGCATAAAAGCGTTGTTAATATCGAAACTATCTGCCAAAAATTCTGGAGACGAAGAAGCTGCTTGAGCAGCCTGAGTTGTTGAAGGCGCGGAAGTGTTAGAAGTGGCGGAAGTATTAGAAACTGCGCAAGTTAATGGAATAACCCATTGAGACGTTTCAAAATAATCCTTAAAAAGCGCGCATATATTGCAATCACCATTATCTCCACACATAACATGCTCAATGTGTGCGCGCAAAACTTTACGAAGCAAAGAATCCTGCTCAGCACCATTTAGCAGCTTAGGCGAAGGCTCATTCTTTAACTTACAGCAAGCAGAAATGATATTAAAAGCTAAAGAAGCCAAAGTGCCAACTGGACGAGACTGCTTACTCACACCAATTTGACGAATAATAATATTGTCAATTTTTGAAGCAAGAACACGATTTTGCACAGCCATCGCAGTAACATTATGCGACCAACGCTTATAGCCGGAAATTGCTGCGCGCACAGCAAACTGCGTTTTACCAGTATTCGGCGCACCATACACAAGCAACGCATTAGTCACATTGCCAGAAGAATTGCGTAACGTACCGTCAAATAATGCTTGTAATGCAGTATCCTCACTCATACGCTTAATTCTAGCAATTAGGCAATAGTGGCGCGCAACAATACTATTCTTTTAATATTGCACGAGCGCGAGCATCCTTAAGCGCAAGAAATACACTGCCGACACCAATAAAAATAAGAGTAAACACAATTAACAAATACGCAACACCAACGCCCAAAGTAGTGGCATTAAAAGTTTGCGGTGCAAAGCCGAACCAGCCGGCAGGAGCGCCATAATTGAGGAAATTATAAGGCGCGCGCATTGCATGAACACCCCAACGAACACCAGCAAACTCGCTAAGCATAGCAGCATAAGCAACATAAGCAAGAGGCGGAACAGTAGAAACATACAAATGTGCGCGAGTAGAGCGGAAACGATAATCAAAAAGCACAAAATCAGCGATTGCAAGAAGCGGCGCAACTGCGTGAACGCAAAGGCTGCTGCATCCGTTATTCATGTAAGCGCCAACAAAACCAAGCTTATTGGTAGGTGCTAAGAAACACAGGTACAAAGTGAATGTGACAGCAATTGAGATGGTCATCATGAATTTGAAAATGTACCAAGCGTTGGATTTTGAGTCGAACCATGCGCAAGATGCTGCAGAATCTTGCTGTGCGGCGGAACATGCAGAATTACGAGCACGCATAAACGCAGCTGTATCAAGCAAAAGCGATCCAGCAAGAGCTACGCAAATCATAAGGTTAGAAAGATTCGTAAAATAAGTGAAGGTCATCAAGCCTTCCCACGAAGCAGTCATACCATAAACAGATGCGATGATTGCAATCGCGCGTATTGCTGTGCGTGTCGCGTATTCGCGCGCTGTGAGCGGAGTCTTTTGTTCTAGCATGGAATCGTTTGCCATGTTATCTCGCTTTCGTAACTTCTATAATCTACTTTTTATTTACTATATTTATGTTTACACAGTTGAAAGCAAAAATATGTAGAAGAAGTTGCAAAAATGCGGCGCGATTTTTGTAGATTCCTGCAAGTGCTGCGAAACAAGCAAAATGAGACACTAACGCAAAAGAGCGTAAGTCATGAACAAAAGATATAGTCGAAGGATGGTTCGGAGTGCGCAATTGCAACAAATTGTGAAGTCAAGCGCTGAGATTACATCCGTAAAACCTGATCTAGATAGTGCTAGCGAAGGGAAACATTATGACAACATGCAACACTGAAAAAACAAATACCTGCAACGAAGCAAACGAATACTGCACAAGCTCAACAACGCAAGTCGACACATGCTTCTCTGTACGCGCACGCCGACGTATGTTCCTTAACGACGTGCGTCAATGCATCGAACGTGTGCGCACACAGCAGCCACTCACCCATTGCATCACGAACGTAATCGTGCAAGACATTACAGCCAACGCACTGCTCGCTGCAGGAGCATCGCCAATTATGGTAACCGATCCAGAAGAAGCGCATGCACTTGCGCAAATTGCCACAGGCGTGCTCATAAACGTTGGCACATTCCATCAGCCAGAAACTTCCGAATACATGCGCGCAGCTGTTGAAGGATGCGAAAAAGCTGATACTCCGTGGGTGCTTGACCCGGTTGGAATCGGCGTTCCAGCACTTGCACCTCGCGCGCGCTTTGTACACGAAATTATTAAGCACCACCCTACTGTAATTCGTGCAAACGCTTCCGAAATAATGGCACTTGCAGGCAAAGAAAGCAACGGAAAAGGCGTAGATTCTCACGATAACGTAAACGACGCGCTTCAAGCTGCTCGCGAATTAGCTAAAAAATACGGATCCGTAGTGGCAATTTCCGGAGAAAAAGACGCGATTTACGCTCACGGATGTTTAGCTCGCGTAACAGGTGGCCACAAAGCTATGACTAAGGTAGTTGGAACAGGTTGCGCTTTGGGAGCGTTAGTTGCAGCATACGTTGGCGCAAACCCGGAACGTCCGCTCGCAGCAACTGTTGCAGCGCACGTGCACGCAGCAGCGGCTGGAACTTGGGCAGCTCGCCAAACCACAGCTCCAGGCACTTTCCGCACACTGTGGATGGATGCGCTTTCAACTCTTAGCGTAAATGATATGTTTAGTTTGACAAATATTGAGTTTACGGTGGAGCCTGTTGATTGGACACTGTATTTGGTAACGGATCCGCGCATGGGAAATCGCCCGGAAGAAGAAGTTGCAGTAGAGTCAGTTGAAGGCGGAGTTACAGTTGTGCAATTGCGCGATAAGTATTCCAATGACGCTGAAATTTCGGCCAAGGCGAAGAAGTTGCGTCACGCGCTTATTGATTCCGGACACGGCGATGTGCCTGTGTTTATTGACGATCATGTTGATTGCGCAGCTCATCTTGGTTTCAACTTGCACGTTGGGCAAAAGGATACGCCGTTTGTTGAGGCACGAAAGGCGATGCCAGCAGAGTGGATGGTTGGGCTTTCTTGCGCTCGACCGGATTTGATGGAGAAAGCTTACCGCGAGTGCAAAGAAAACGACGTTCCGCTGCCGGATGTGATTGGCATTGGTGCAGCTTTTGAAACGCATACGAAAGCGCACGACGTGCCTCCACTGGGAGTTGAAGGCGTAAACGAAGTTGCGAAAGTTGCGCACTCTATGGGCGTAAAAACGTTGGCAATTGGCGGAATTCACGAGAACACAGTGTTCCCTATTCGCGGTCTTGAGCTTGACGGAGTTTGCACAGTGTCGGCGCTTATGTGCGCTGAGGATGCTGGGAAAGTTGCGCGCGAGCTTAAAAGCGTGATTACTGAGTAAAACTGACGTTCCGAGTTGCCTTCGCGCGCTACCCTCCAAACACGGGCGCGATGATCTGCTTGAGCGCAGCATTGCGCGCGCGAAAGCAACTCATAGCGCCGAGCTTGCTCAAGGTTGAAAGCACAGTGTGCTTTCAACGCAAGCGAGGTAGTGAACGCGTTTTTCATGTGAACGTTCCTTCAGTCGCTCTATTCTTAAGCGTTATTAACAATACGCTCGCGTTTTATTACGCTCGCTCGCGAAACTCGCGTTGGAAGTCCACTGGACTTCCAACTTAAGCGAGTTTCCGCATTGAAGTGCCTTCGCGCGCGCTTTGACCGAGCTTGAAATCAATGGGATTTCAAGCTCGGTCAAAGCGTGATTTGGCTCAAGTGTGAAGCACAGTGTGCTTCACATGCCAAATCAGCCGAACGGCTACCAAATAGCCGTGAGGAACAAGCGCTCCGGCAAGTCAATGCGCACGTTTGGAGCAAAACACAGCTAAAAACCCTCCAAACGCGAGGGAGTTTACTCGCAATTGGAGTAGATGTTGACGTTAAATCCTCCAAACACGAGACAAATGCTCGCGCGCACTCACGCAGTTTGCTGAAGGATACGCACGGAGTGGTTTACCGGCCCGTGACCGCGCTCGCCTCCGCACCCAACATGCAACACACTTCCGGCAGCAATCGCCTCTCGAAGCCACGCTGTTGACCATTCAAGCGCGCGAAGTACAGTATCATAATTGCTCAAATTCTTTCCCTCGCGCAAAGCAAGCCCAATTTTCGTAGCAAGCGCAGAAGAAAGCGAGCATCCAGTTCCGTGAGTTGTGCTTGTTTCAACTCGTTCGCTTGGTACGTGTCTTGCGTCACCGTCCGGAAAAACCGCAGTATTTCCAACGTCTTCGCCAGTTAAGTGCCCGCCTTTTACGATTACAACAACGCTATTTTTTGCAGCCAACTCGCGCGCCTGATTGCAAGCTTCCTCAAAATTTTCCGCAACGCTCGACTCGCTCAAAGCAGCCAACTCCGGCACGTTTGGCGTCACGACATCAACGCAACTTATAAAGTTCCGCATCGCATTTTCAGCACTCGCCTCAAGCAAGCGTTTTCCGGAAGTCGATATCATCACCGGGTCAAGCACGCTTATAGGAACCGGATTATCACACATCCAGTCTCGCATTGCTTCAATGTATTCTGCACAGCCAAGCATACCGATTTTTAGCGCGTCAACTGTAACGTCGTCGTACACGCATGAAAGTTGAGTGCGGAAAAAGCTGACCGGCGGCGTAAACACTTCGCGCACTTCGCACGTGTTTTGCGCAACCAAATTAGTCGGTATACACATACCATAGCCGCCTGCAGCCATGATTGATTTGAGATCTGCCTGTATTCCGGCTCCACCTGTTGGGTCTGTGCCAGCCACGCTTAAAACGCGCGGAATGACTGGTTCTGATTGATTCGAAAGCAATTGCGTATATTGCGAGTCGTGTTGCCTACGTGATACTTGCGTCATACTTTTATTATATGCGCGCATTGACTTGCCGGAGCGCTTGTTCCTCACGGCTATTTGGTAGCCGTTCGGCTGATTTGGCATGTGAAGCACAGTGTGCTTCACATTTGAGCCAAATCACGCTTTGACCGAGCTTGAAATCAATGGGATTTCAAGCTCAGTAAAAGCGCCTGCTTACGCATCACAACCTACGCATCACAACCGAGGCCACTTGAGCTTTAGCTTGAGCTTGAACAGCTTTCCGCTTCGAAGCGCCTCAGCCGAAGCATCGCAGTGCTTGCTGTCGGTAAGAGCGCCGAATCCGTTGCCGCTAAGCACCGAGCTGAGCCATCCGCGCCTTCCGAACGCACCGGATGCCAAGAACAGCGCCAACAGTACGCCGAACATGAAGCTGAACCATATTGCAGCCTGACCGCCGCTATAAGGCAGTGCAACCGGACGCACCAAGTATCCGAAGCTAAAGTATCCGACTAAGTGACCTACGTTATTGTTGTCACCAAAGCCGTCGCTCTCATTGCTGGACTTATCTTTTGCACGTCCGTACAAAGCGTATTCAACTCCGTTGCCGTCAGTTTTTAGCCGCTTGAACGCATTAGCATCTACGGAACCATCTTTGCCCATTATTGACTTGCAAGTGCCAAAATCAGTTGCGCCGCCAGCCTTATTGACTTTGCATGCAACTAGGCTAAGGTTGCTGAGATCACCGAAACGATCGTAGTCGTCGTGAACATCCGCAAACAGAGTCTTTCCGCTCTCCTTGCTTTGCGACTTCGAAACTTTTCCGTCCGCGTATTCCACAGGATTACCCTTAACTGTGAGCTTAGAGTAGTCCTCTTCTTTCATTGTTACAACGTAAGGATTATTAGCATTCGTGTGCCCACTTAGAAGCGATCCTCTAGTTGCTGCAACGGTCGGCTTCTCATTATCTACAGGAATCAGATACACAGGCATTACGAATTCGTGATTGGCATCGTTATCCCAGCCGCCAGCTTTACCTCGCGTTGTATGAGTATCGCCAACCCAGCTATCGCCATATGTCATAATAACCGACAAACGATTATCTGGCTTTTCGAAAATCTTATGACTAATTAAGCTCTTATCAATCGCACCAGACCTACCCCATGCGCCAACACCATCAAAGTCGGTAAGCGAAAGACCAGTATTACTACTCTCAGACGTTACGCCAGAGCTATTAGGAATACGATATCCACCGCCGGCACCGCCCTTTGAAATCATATCTATGACGTTTACATACCAAGTTTCTTTAGCAGCAGCACCATTGTCGTTATCAGAACCATTATCAGCGCCATTAGCACCAGACCTATGGTCTTCAGACGGATTATACGTATAGAAGTGTGTACCCCCATTAAAGCTGAAGCCGTTTCGACCATGCTCGCCATCAACCTTATCGCTACCTCTTACTTCTGGCAGCAAGGATGGCTGGCAATCATCAAACGCCCATTCGCTTCCATCAACATACGTTCCACACTCGTTTGCTGGGTGCAAACTACTGTTACGCTTAAGTTTCAACGCAGATTGCAAATCATTAAGCGTAAAGTTGCGCTTAGTTGAAGCATTATACAGATACAGAAGAGACTTCTTATCTTTCGAAAGAACAAATCCTGGATCATACGGACGCCCAGCTACGCGCAGAGCCTTACTATTATCCTTAGTCTCTTCGAAGCTAGTAGGCGCATCAGCTAAGTAGTCTGCAGCATAATCGTTACCGCCAGTTGTGTTATCATGACCACTCTCTGCGCGCAATCGCACAAATCGCGTAATCTTATTTTCTCGAGGATTTGGCACAAGCACGCGGCTTCTCCAGCCTCGAGTCATAACAGCCACGTCTTGTATATTTCCTACTTTGCGGTCACCATAATTAGGCGGATTCAAAGGCTTATGGTCATCGTCCATAGCACTATAGTCATACTTCCTAAAAGTCACCATCGTTCTACCAGGCTCCAGCCTTGGATCCTCATCCGTAACGATTTCACTATCGTTTGGAAGCCAAATTCCCTTCTCTGGTTTTCCAGCAAAGTTGTTTTCGCTGTGCAAATCCATTCGTATTGCGCGCTCTTCGTGACCACTTAGAAGCATTGGGTGTATTTGCACTATTTGACGCTTCATAGTAACACCGAAGTACACGCAGTCGGACGGCTTCTTCAAACCAGACCAGTTGTCTGCGCTCCAGTAATCCGGACGGCATACTTCACTAGGCTTTTCTTTTGCGTAAGCCATTGGCAGCACGTCAAGAGTATCTTCTGAACTAGCGTCGTCTCTGTTAGAGTTTTTACCTTTTGCAGCGCGGCTTTTTGCGTTTCTACCTTTTGCAGAACGCGTATTTCCGCCGCCTCTTGCAGTCTTATCTCTGTCTCTATTAAGCGATTCATCGGAAAGATCTTCAGGGCTTCTAACACCAGGCATATACGTCCATGGTCCAACTTCAAGACGGCTGCGTGCTCGAACCACGCTTCCTGGAGCTAAGAAACCGCTAGGGAATGTTATAACAGCATTACCCTTATCGTCGTGAGTAAGCGTTACTTCATTCGGCTTAGAAGTGCCAGCGCATACACTCCACGATTTATTCCAACACACGGAAATTGTTTTACCAATACTGGTTTCCAAGTTAGTCTCATTTGAGTTTGCAGCAGAGCCAGCAGAACCATTAATAGCAACAGGTTTCTCAAGCTCTGAAGCAGGATGATAGTAAACTACCATTCTTTTAGCTCCATAGCCTGATTTAACTACAACTTTATAATCGCGGTTTTGTGAAGAACCATCTTTGCTAAGCCAGCTATCGTACTTTGCAAATTCACCGCTATTACCATCGTACGCAACAACAGATGGTTTCACCATGTCTGTCCACGTTGTCTTAAAGCATCCAACAATAGTTTTGTCACTTTGCTTTCCAGCACTATCCGTAGTTTCAGCATACATTGTAAATACAGTTTGCTTATCCGTACTTGGATTTTCCAAATCTGTGCTCCTGTATTTTTCAACAAACCTTCTAAGCAAATGTTTATTTGTAACGCCGTTACTAACAAATTTCACCATCGGACTAGAAGTTTTACCACTAGAATCCTGAATATTATTCGCTTGAATATACACATTCAGATTATTAACCAGCACTTTACTGTTCACACTATTCGGATACAAAGTAACGTATTTCTTATTAAATGCACTGCCTTGCACCCACTGGCGATCGCCTTTGCCTGGTTCGTACTCATTGAAATCATCGTCTAGCTTTAATGACGAAGGCAAATTAATCGTAGCATTATCGGCTTCATACCAAGCTTTCGTACCTTTTTCATAAATTTTCTTATCAAGAGTAATAACATCATCCTCAACCAGATTACAACTATTGGTATTGCCACTAATCATGCATTTTCCGTGAATATCCCACGGCTTACCGTCCCACTCCTGATAACTCTTCGCACTAATCGTCGGTTTCTCATTATCAACCGGCATAAACCACACGTTTATTACGTTCGTTGTGTTATCTGGCGTCTTACCAGGCTCACGAAGCAGAAGATCGTTCGTAACATTACCATTATTCACATAAAGTTGCGCATGCATGAACGGCCTGTTATTTGCGTATCCAACAGCCTTTGAAGTACCTTCACCGTACGCGTCGTAGTCGTTTATAGTGTCAACATCAATATTCTTAGTTATAATGTCACCAATATTTTCGCCATCTGCTTGACCGTTCAGATCTTCACCGCCAGGCATAAGGAAGTCTTTGTGAATAGCATATTCACTAACATACTTATCTTCACCAGCATGTTGACTACTCTTATTTTCAATAAGCCTATCTGTAATATGTACTTCACTTCCGTTCTTCATATTTACAGAAGCATCGTAAGAGAATGAAGAACGATCCATAATAAATTCATTAGGCGTATACTTAACTAAATTAAGCTTATTTCGCCACTGGCACTTACCTTTTTGCGCAACACCTTTATTAGCCTTAAGAGACGCGGCACATGTACTGTCTTTCACAGCGTAACTTAAGCCACCTTTGACAACCATAGGGTATTCGCCACCCCATGCGTCAAATTGCTTATTATCCGCCGCGCTCATAGGAGTTAGCGAAGGCTGCGGCTTACTTTCCTCTTGCGCATTGATGTTCGGCGTACCTTTTACAAGCTTTAGCACATCCTGAAGGTTTAACGCCTTAGCATTGCCCTTGCGGTATGAGTTTATGTTCCACTTGTAAACAAAGTATTGCGTGCCAAACTTTTGATTTCCATGCAAGCCGTTTTGCGGGCCGTCAAATCCAGGGTCATCTCGCCCGTCAACACTTTTCTTGTTGTTATTTACTAATCCCCACGTATAGTCCTTACGCATATCAACGAAGCGCGTCACCTTATGCTCAACCGGGTTAAGCGTAGTCTCGTCATCAGCTTCCAACTTTTTGAAAGAAAGCTTCTTTATAGCGTACAGCATTTCGCTAAGTTTATGATTATCGTCTAGCTCGCCAATACCAGTAACGCCATCTAAGCACAGCTTCCACTGCTGGTCCTTCGTACTCTCGCATGAGTATTGAGGCTTATTTTCACCATAAGCATACTTTGCTTGAGTAGTTTTCGGATTAAAGCCATTATCGTATTGGTCATAAGTATCGTACTTATTTTCACCTTTAACGCCAATTTCTTCCTTACGGTAGCCGAAAATTCGCTCGTTTCGCTTATCGTGCCTCATCCAAGAAAGCATTGCAACGATTTCGTTATTATTAAGCTCAAACGGGTTCACTTGTACTAAGCCGTTTGGCCACACAATATCGAGCGGAAGCGGGTCTGACTCTTCGCGATCCTGAAGATTGCCTGGATCCATAAGCTTCCAAAGTTTATCCTGACGCCAATCTGGATTATTTTCCGGCACAGAGTAAGTGTCTACGTAAATTCTTGAACCAATTTCCGCAAAGTATTCCGGAATCGTAATATTTCCAGTTACAGGATCAAAAGTTATTTCACACCTGTCGTCGCCGTTAGCAGTGCAGCCCTTGATATGGTCTCCAAGATTTGCTGTAATAATGCGCTTACTAAATTCTTCACGCCATTGATCGTTAGATTTCGTAGTAGAACGATCTTCTCCTTCAGCACTGCGATCCTGACCATTAGAATCTTTCGACTCAGCGTCTTTGGAGTCTTTAGCGTCTTTGCTTGCGTTACCATTTTCTTCGGTATTAGCAGCATCACTCTGATTACTACCGTTACTTACTTCAGTATTATTTACTTCAGACTTTTGCGTATTTTCTTTATTAGAAGAATCACCTTCGTTTAGCACTGCAAGCTTTACGCTTCCGCGCTTTCCAGGAACATTACGCTTCTTAGCATTCTTCTTAGAACTCTTTTTAGCAAATTTCTTAGCATTCTTCTTAGCATTCTTCTTAGCAGATTTAGTAATCTTCAAAGAAGCAGGCTTGTTGTTAGTTTGAGGCTTATTAGCCTGCTGCTGCTTATTCTGCTGCTCCTGCTGCTTATTTTCTGACTTCTGCGATTTCTGCGACTGCTCCTGCTGACCCTGCTGATTTTGGGTAGAGTTCTCCCCAGGTTTGGCATTATCAGTTTTTTCGTTATCAGCTTTAGCCTTGTTGTCAGCATTCTTGTTATCGGCAGATTTTCCGTCAGCATTCTTGCCGTTAGCTTTAGCCTTTTCGTCAGCCGCATCTCTGTCCTCTGAAGAAGACCTGTCCTCTGAAGCAGACCTATCTTCAGCAGACCTATACCCATTCGGGCTAGCAGCATCATTATTGTGGTTATACGTATTAACCTGATGCCAATAATCAGTCTTCCTATTACCATCTCGCTGAATAACAATGCCGTAACAACTGCCATCCGAAGGGCACATACTATCATAATTATGATCCTTCTTAGGAGCTTCCTTACCGCGCGCCCAAATGCGTACCATAATCGAACGCACGCGCTTATCTTCATCCCAAGGATTTACGCGCCCAACATAATGTCCATTCGGCTTCTTATCCCACCAAACGTTTGGCAAACCATAGCCAGGAGATACAATAATCAGCTTAATTTTCTTTATTACGGAATTACCTGCAGCATCCCAACCGTGGAATATCAAATCATGCACACCGCGATTTCTATTTTGATCGCCAACTTGTACTGTAGGAGAACCATCATCTTTAGAATTACCGCTGTTAATAACCCATCCAACTTGATCCGTCGGACTATCAGATTCACCACTTTTATGAATGAATTGATCGTAGCTTATAGTAGTAAAATCACCGCAACCGCGATTATCGCAATCATTCTTCTTTTCACGAGTAGTCGTAATCATATCGAAATCATTGCGCACAACGACTTTTTTACCATCAAAGAATCTCTTATTTTTATCGTTAGTAAAGTAGTCGGTAGCTTCCTTCGGCTTTACGCCAAGCAAAATCCTCTTGTCGTCATGACCTTTAACCCAGAACTTAATTTTGCTATTAACAGGAATCTTCAAACCATCAGCTGGAACATCAACAGGAGTTGCGTTATTCACACTCACTTTTACATCCAACGTTGGCTTCTCGTAATCAACATACGGGAATACAACAGGTATAACAGTAGTCGAATTATCCCAGAAAGTAATCTTTACGTACTTTACAAACACATAATTTGGCAAAACTTTAGGATTCTTGCCATCCTGCAACTGAGCACTATACTTGTTGCGCATCCAGTTTCTGTAAAGACGGTTGATTTTAGCCAAAACTTTGTTCTGCAAGTCTTGCTTTACAGGTTCGCCAGGCTTCAACTCCTTACCATCATCACCCGTCTTAGGAGCGTTACTTACAAACCAAACATTACGCTTAGTAGCATTTTGCGCTTTAGGCCAGCATTCAGGCATGCTGTCTTCACGATCCTCACCAAGAGCTGCACGGTCGTTGTTTGCAGCAGAAGCATCGTCACTATCTACGGATCTAAACGAAACAGAAGACCTAGACTTACCGTTAATTTTATCCTTGTATTCGTCAAGAATCTTAGAATGGCCGCAAGGATTTACAACGCTAACAATAGGCACTTTAGCAGCAATACTTAAATCAGCATCCTGAAGAGTATTCGAGCGAGGCTCATCACCCCACTTATCCGTCCACTCAGCTTTATAAACAGCAAGATTCTTAAGAGGAGTATTAGAATCGCCATCCGGATCAGTACTCAAATAGCCAGCATCAAACGGATAAGGGTTTGTCCTGGAACCCTTCTTCTGTTTTATTGAACCATACCTATTCCTTGAACCATACTCATCCTTATTAACAGGCGGGAACAAGTTAGGGTCGAAAGCCATTACCTGCTTATACAAGTCAGAACGTTTGCCAACAAAATTCACAAACCCAGCATTATTATCAAGCTTATCAATAATAAGAGGATTAGGAAGCGGCTGATCGTAAGAATAATACTTAGGAGTCTTGTTATTTTCGTCATATTCCTCAGTTTGCAAAGGCTTAAACACGTCTGCTTGCGTAATAACCCTATACCACAAATCCTGAGTTTCGCTCATGTGATACGTTCTATCGTTATATCTAAGCTCAAGCTTATGCCTACCAGGCTCTGAATCCTTCGTATTATGGTCATTCATACCAGGATTACGGAACCACTGATTGCCTCGGGCATAACCGTTATTCGCAGAATAATAATCAGGCAATAAGCGTATATCTTGATTCTCGTTCATAAGACTTGAAGATCCCAAAGGCTTATTGACTATTCCAAGTAACACACTAGAGAATGAAATATGCCTGAGTTCAAGAAAATTACCGTTGTCACTGTTGTACGGTCCTAAACCAGTACCCTTAAGGAAGTGGTATCTAGGAGCCTGAATATCTATGATTCGCGGCGCACCATACCATTGCTGATGCATTACAGTGTACATGTAGTAGTTAGCGTCACGTCCAAAATTAGTCATGGAATATTTACTGGCTTTAGTAACACCAAACGGGTCAGTAGCACCATAAAAACCTCTGCTTTGTTTCTTACCGTAGTAAGATCCTGCAGCGTAGAAGAATGAAAAGTTTTCGCAACCCGTGCCATCACTCACGTTATTAGAAGAGCAATATGAGTCGTTTTTATTCGTAGAAGTTGTAGTAGTGAAGTGAATCTTATACGTATAAGCAATCTCGCCGGACTTAATTTTATTCACAAAACTAAATACGCGCTGCGTGTCACCTTTTATAGATCTATAAAGATTTTGCACGAGAGCAATATAAGCAGGACTATAGCCTCTGCTATAGCTTCCTTCGACTTTAGGAACAACTTTAAGATCGCCTTCATCCAAAGCACCATAGCTACTGGAATTAATGCAGTCCAAACCTGTGCCATCACGGCACCAACCAATAGCGTCAGAACTACTCAAATCCTCAGTTGTTACAGCCTCCGGAAGAATCCTAGAATAATTGCCATTCTTACTGTCGTCAGTGCCGCGCATCTTATTCCAAGCTGCAACTAAATCGTCTCCAGAATCAAAATCGTTACCGTCAGTTTTAATGCTGCATAAACCGTTAGGATTATCCCACGAGAATGAGCAGGTTTCGCGAGGAGGATTATTGTTGCCTTGCTTCTTCTTATACAAAGCAGTAGCTTCCCTGCCGCTGTAAAGAACACGCTGAATATACTGCCTTCCGCCTTCGCTACCCTTGTCTAGAATCTGACCTTTTGGAATCGTAAAGTAATCAAGAGCAGCACCAGCGCCTTGAGTACGGCCGCCAGCGTTAAAAATAACATCCCACACGAAGCCGCCGCCGGAAAGCTTAGGAGTACGCTTTACAAACACGAAATCTGCAGTGTCATCTATAGGCAAGTTAATTCTGTCGACGCCAGAACCCTTATGGTTAAAAGCCATGTTGCGTAAACGGCCCATAATAAAAGTACCCTTAGGGTATGGAGTGAAGTAAGTTGCGCCGTAATGATCCGTGCCGGAAGGATCTTCAGGCACAGAACCGTTCTCGTAGTGGCCGCGAGGCCTCGTTGCTGCACTAGCAAATGTGTCACTAGATTCCAAGCTGTATCCAAGACTATTAACATCCAAATCGTGACCGTTCGTAGCGCGCAAACCAGCGCCGTCGCCGTCAGTAGTAATGCATGCGCCGCGAGCGTAATCCTTGTTGCACCCAGGTCGATACTCTTCGTAAGATTCACGAGCTGAATAATTAGAATCGCGGCTTTGCGCTTTTGCTTTTTCTTCTTCTACAGCACGATCAAAAAGCGACGATCTTGATTGGGAGCTGAACGGAGAAGCAAACGGCATACTTGTGCCGGAGCCTGAGTAAGAGTCAAAAGATCGAGAGAATGGATTTCTTGGATCCATAAATCCTTGTGAATTGCCAAAACTTTGGGATGCAGAAGACTGAGAGGAAGAAGAATCTTGGTAGGAAGATAAGTCTGTGCCTGTGGATTCAGATGAGTCTGGATTAGAATCTGGATTACTGAAATCAGACTTTAGATCAGTTTTAGGATCAGACTTTGCGGAATTATTAGCGGAATTACTTGCAGAATTATTATTACTATCCAAAGCAACTGCTGTTTCAGCACTCAAGCAAACAGGCAGCAACATTGCTACCGAAAGAAAACACACAAGAACAGTTTTAAGAGCGCTGGCAAAAGAGCTGCTGAACACACGATATGCAGAAACAGACTCGCGTTTAGATGAACGTTTAGTTGAAAGTTCAAGCACACAATTAGCTATACGATTAGCCAAACGCTTAGTCACACTTTTAGCCACACGGCACATATGCTGAGTCGCACGTTTAGCTACACGAGTTGCACATTGAGTCAATTGACCTATGCGAACAAGAACGTTTAGCATAATCGTCCAAATACTCTTCATTGTTTCCACCTGTTTTGCATTGTTTTACACTGCTTTGCGTCGCCAACACGGCACCGCAAGTTTGTTATTAAGTTTTGTTATTAAGTTTTGTTATTACCTATAATCAATCGCTCATAAACCGAGAATTCTTATAAGCCAGTCGAAAGTCTTTTCGCTGTTACCACTCCGCTTGCGTTTTTTGCGCGAACTAGACTTTTTGACTTTCGGTCGTTTTTTCGGGCGATTTTCAATCGCCTTAGCTTCCTCGAGCACAAGATCTGCACTGCTCACTGTGCTGGTCGATGTGCTGTCTGCACTTCTGTAAGCACTACCTACTGCACTGATATTGACATCAGTAGCTGCCGGCGCATCAGCCTCAGCATCACCCACAGCATCAGAGGCAACATCAGAAGCAACATCATCATTACGCTTTTCAGTTTTCTTTTTCTTCTTAACAGGCAAACCAGCCCACCAAATGTAGCCACCAACAATACACAGGCTTCCAAAGCACGCAACAATCCACCATGGAAATCGCGGAACATCAGGCTTTTTACCACGAAGCGCCTTGTCTGCCGCAGGCGTTGGAACCACTCGTTCGCCAGTAACCAAAATGCGTTGCGTGTTGATGCCAAGCGGCGTACAAGTAATCAGCGTCATCAAATCTTTACCAGGAACGGCTGCAATCTTCTTCGTCTCATCAGGGTTTACAACGATCTTGTCAACAACCTTGTAAGTGAGAATCTCGTCGAAAACCTCAATGGTAAAAGTGTCACCTTTTCCAACTTCGTCCAGCCTGGTGAACATTTCCGCACTTGCCAAACCGCGATGTCCTGTAATCACAGATCGCGTTCCCTTGCCGCCAACCGGAAGCGAAGTTCCACGCAAATGACCAAGACCTTTCAGAAGAGTGGCATCTTCTGTGCCGTGATACACAGGCAAATCAAGATCAATTTTTTTGATGCGCAAACGAGCCATAAGCCCGTCATCGTTTACTTTCAATTGATCCCAGTAATCCTGGCTCGCATCGGAAGTAGCTCCGTGAGAAGTTGGTATGTTCGTATTTGCCTCGTAAATAGCACCCGACGAAAGCTTACTGTTATACTCACGAGCGCGACGGAGCTGCTCGTGCGGAGCAGGGACCGCGTGTGTAATAAGCTTTGCATACTCGGCCGCCACTTCCGACATGTGGTACTGGCTTAGCCACATGGCGGCATGCGGGTAAATAAGAGACGCAAACGACGCAAGCAACAGCAAAGCCGGAACTATGCACGATTTAGAAAATCGCCACTTTTTTTGAGCGGATGCTGTTTGTGTTGTTTGAGGCTTAGTAGGCTTAGTAGGCTTAGTGTCGCCGCCATCTGGATAAGCTCGAGCGTCACGATTACCATGTTCATCACGATAATCGCGCCGATCTGGCTTAACCGCCACAATGCGGCTCTCAAAAAACCTAAACATGCTAGTAAATCCTCATGAAAGCGCTCGCGCAGTACGATTTCTGCGCGAGTAACACTTTTCAGCGTTTTTTCGTTACTGGTGCAGACAGCGCGCTGCGCGAGTAACATATAAGCCCACTTTTTCGTTACCAACGCAGTACAGTTTCTGCACCAGTAACACTTGGCAGCTTTATTCGCTAGTCATTTTTGCGAGATACTTGGCTTTCGTCTATGAGTTTTGTCTGGCGTTTGGCTGGCAAATTTCTGTAGTAGCTGTGAGGGTGGGTGTTACTTGTCTTGCAGCGCTCCGCTCTTATACCTTATTTGGACTTAGCATCCAGATAGTTAATTTAGTTTTTTACTTACTTTTTCTGCATAAATAGTATTTATCAGCAAGATTATTACTATCGTTCCGCTTTTATATTGCTCGACCAAGCAACACCCACCCTCACTACTAGTAAAACCGCTAGTGTTTTTTGTGTGGTAGGAGTGCCTAGCGTAGCTTGTGCAGCAGCAATGACGCTAGTGTTCTCTATGCAGTAAATACTCAACGTCAGCAGAGCAATAATGCAAAGCCACTGAAACATTTGACGGGAATTTACATGGGTTTTGTCGCTACATCAGATGTTTTGTAGAACATTCGCCGGAAAATTCCCAGCATTTGCGCGACACCTGACTGTGCAACTAACCGCTCAAACCGGTTGCATAGCTTGTTTCGAAACCAAACTGTGCAACCGGCAAAGCAAATCAGCTGAACAATTGTTCAAGTCGCCCAGCCAGCCGAGCGAGTTTTACTCCTGCTCTTGCTCCTTGCGACGCTTCATTACAATGTAGAAGAACGTGCCGCCCAAACCAAGAACACCGCAAAGCGTCAAAATCACCAAGCCGCGAGCACCAGTCATAGGCAAGTTGCCGAGGATTTTGTCAAGTTCAGTAGCCTGGGAATTAACGATCTCGTGAGCGTTATCATTATTAAGACCTGCTGTTGCCTGTTCTTTGGTTTCTACTTTAACCTCGTAGCAAGTCGGGGTTTCATTCAGCTTGAAGCCGGCAGGAGCCTTGGTCTCAACAACGCAGTAGATCTTGGAAGCAACATCGTTAGTTCCAATGAACAAGTTTGCAGTCGTTTCACCCTTATCATCAGTTGCCTTAAGCTTAATAGCGTTGACATCTTTATCACCTTTATCAAGCTTTCCTTCGATAGTTTCCTTGGTTGCAGTACCTGAAACCTCGGCAAACGTTGTACCTTCTTTAACTGGATAAACAGTGAACTCTGCACCCTTTAATGGCTTCTTGCCAGACTCTTTAGTCTTAGCATCATTAACCTTGGTGATCTTCAAGGTAGCAAAATGCGAAGTGCCGTGAGGATTCTTATCGCATGGCTTATCTGCAGTTGGGACACACGGGTGATCTTGATCACCGTCTTCACCAATCTTGCTATCGTCAATCCAGCCATTAATCGAGTTAGTGACGTTCTTGGTTCCATTAGCAACCTTAGTTTTTAAAGTGACCTTCAAAACGTAAGTATTAGTACCGAAATCTTTGGAGATATCCGCCAACCTTGTATCAGTAAGGCTAAACGTTACCTTATTATCAGCATTCGCAACCGTGTAGTCAGTAGTTACAGCAAGCGGTACATCAGTTGCTTTAGAACCAGCAGACGTCTTTGGTGTCTTAACGAGCTTAACGTCAGATACGCTATCATACGTCAAACCATTAGGAAGAGCATCGATAAATCCAATCTTCTTATAAGCTTTATTGTCACTAGGAGGCATCAAAGGAATAGAAATATCCCACGGAATAACAGTGTTACTATTTTCATCAACATAAAGCTTGGTTGGAGTCTTTGGTGTCTTAGTAGGAACGTCGTCACTGGTATCATTCTTTGGATACACATTGACGTTGTACAACCATTCCCATGACTTATCAGTCTTGTGAGGCAAAGGCGTTGTGATGAAGAACGGATCAACCTTACCAGTAACAGTTACAAACTTCCACTTTTCTCCATCTTTAATTTGAGCACCTTTTGTGTCAGTTTCTTCAACGTAGTAAAGCGATTCGTCAAGATTATTAAACTCTGCAGAACCATCTTCACCAGTTGTTTTAGCTTCAACTTTAGTCTTAGCAAATTTAGGAGTATTACCTTCGAAGAATGAAGCTGCTTTCTTAGTAGCAGGGTCGAGACTCTGAATCTCTTTGATTTTCTCCCAGCCTTCAGCCTTAGACAAATCAATCTTCCTGGCATTCGCATCAGCTCCTGCCGTAAGCGTGACTTTGTAAAGCGTGAACTCAACGCCCTTAACCGGCTTCTTATCTTTAACAAGATCGCTCTGATCAGAGCCATCAGATTTAGTAGCAGTTGCAGGACCTTGGTACTTGTGAATAGTTATACTCGTTTTTTGTTCTGCAATGTTTGCAGTATTTGCGCCTTCGGCATTCTGATCACCATTCGCCCACGCGATGGATCCTGCGATGCAGCAGGTACCTAGCGTGCAGGCGGCGGCCACGAGTGCCACGGCGCGCTTTAACTTTGAAGTCTGTAGACGCATATTTCCTCTCTTCAATAAGTAAACTCTAATCGTCTTACATCTTTATTTAGGCTCAACAGCAGGTTACAAGCTAAACAAAAGGTTATGACATACTAACAATTGCATTGACGACAGCATCAGTGCAAACACACAGATGCGAACGCAGAAATACAACTGCAACCTTCACCATTCAGCTTTTTTCGCAAATTGTGCGATAACGCTCAACCATGAGTACATATAATATTAATCGATATTTAGACGAAAAATGACGTGCAGTATAACACAGTCAAATGTTTATGTTTCTGAGCATCTACCCCCCCCCGGTACAAAAATCGTTGAAAAACAACGCATTTGAGGGGTGTCAAATAACCAGTTCTTCTTGTTTTTTGCGTTTTTTATTTTTTCTCAAAACCCAAATCGCGGCGTGTCGCATTGATTCGCTTTTCGCTTAAAGCGTAGCGCTCCAAACACGAGAAACCTACCACACATTCGGAGAATTCAACCTGGCAAACCACTCCAAACACGGGCGCGACGACCTACTTGAGCACAGCATTGTGCGCGCGAAGGCAATTCGGAGCGCCGAGCTTACTCAAGGTTGAAAGCACACTGTGCTTTCAACGCGAGTTTCGTAAGCGAGCGCGTAATCCGCGCAGAACGCCAACTGCGTCAGTAGCAAAAAAGCGACATTATACGTTACTAACGCAGCGCGCGAAAACTGCTCTATAATTTGCTGCAATTAAAAAAAAGACGATAGATTTTTACTTCTACCGCCTTGCTTGGAATCCATACAACTTTCTAGCCCGTTCCCGTATATCAAATTTTCAAATTCTTATTGTTTAACATTCCCCCAAACATTGCATGATACATATCCTTCGATGATTCTTCTATCTTGGTAATACTCGATATTTTATTTCCAGCATCCTTTGATGATGCTCCACAAAGATAAAAGGCTTCATTTTCTGCCCCAAAGTCTATTGCAATATATCTATCGTGGTATTTTTTATCAGCTACCTTAAGATTCAAATCTAAATTAGGATAATCTTTTCTAAAATCATCTAAAATATTTTTTGTAAGCATATCTTTATTTCTTACATTATCGCTAAAAACTATGATTCGCGTGTTATCTCTTGCAGCCCTTAAAAGTTCTAATGTTTTAAGCCCTATATAGTTATCTATAACATAAATGCTTTTCTTTGCTGACTTATATATTTTTGTGTAGGCAACGTCCGCTTCTATTTTATCCCCATTCAGCAAAAGAAAATGCTTGTAAGTGCTACTATCTATAAAATTATCCATCACTTTTTTCAAATCTTCTTTTGTTGCTAGGGTGATAATTTTATCATTTATATTTGCTATTTCTTTTGAATGCTGCATTATATCATTTGTATTTTGATTTGTTTGCAGCGACAATTGCACCATCTCTTTTGAACTAAGAAAATCTCTATTCTCAATAATGAAGTCTTTCATCTGCTTAAACATTCGTACTAAAGCGCGACTTTGCCTAATCGCAAGTTCGCCTCTTAACACAGTCATAAGCATATAGATGCCCTGTTCCGTAAAAGCGTAGGGATTGTATTTAATGTTACTGCCTCTGCCTTGCCCTTTGTTCAAGGTCGCATTTTGCGACCTTGAAAGTTCATATACTTGCCCATTGTTCAAGGTACCAAAATGGCACCTTGAAAGTTCATATACTTCCTCATCGGTTAATTGGAACATAAAATCATCCCCTTCAAATTTTTCAATATTCCTTTTAACCTGTTCGTTAAATCTTTTTGTAGAATATCCATATATTTCAGCTAGATCCGAATCAAGCATAACTTTTTGATTTCTTATATGGTAAATCTTACTTTTAAGCGTAATTTCATCTATTATCGCAATCTCTTTATTCTCTTCTGCCATGATGCCCTCCAAAATTATCTAAATCTCTTGCCAAAACAACCAACCAGCAACACTCACACAGAACGCCAACTGCACCAGTAACGAAAAAAACGCATCTATCCGTTACGCACGCAGTACGCCAACTGCGCCAGTAACGGAAAAACGCGTCTATCCGTTACGCACGCAGAACACCAACTGCGTCAGTAACAAAAAAAAAACAGTAAAGCGTGCGCATTCTAAGCGCCCGCTCTCATCCAACGCGCATAATTCGCGGCACGCCAGCCTCAACAAGCTTCCGCTCAAGATTCTTAACGCCAACAACATCCGCAAAATTAAAACGCACAATCTTACTCACGCCGCACTCCCTAAAAAGCACCGACTCACGCTCAGCCTGCCTATCAATATTGCGATTAATAGCGGCCTGATTGTAGGAATTACGCAACATTTGAGTATCAGCCGAAGAATTAAAGTTGATATTCACATGCGACGAATTAGTCGAATCAACAAAATACTTGTCATACCCATCAAGCTCGCCAACAATCAGACCACCGCCTGAAACCCTCCACAAAAAATCACACCTATACTTAACCCTGAAATTAGGCGAAACAAACTCATGCTGCAACTCAGGCACCATAAACCCAAGATCAATCATCGTGCCGCGCGCGAAAGACTCGCCGCCATTCTCGCTTAAACCATTCTTAAAAAGGCAAAGGCGACGCAACCTAAAAATAGGATCCACATTACTGCCGAAACCAGCTACACAGCTATACACAAAACCGTTGCCAACTACACCACTACCGCCAACACCAACAGCACCGTCTCTTCCACCATCTCTTCCGCCGTCTCTTCCGCCATCTCTTCTTTCGCAAATCTCAAGAACCTTGTTAAAGTTCACGTTATCGCGCGCAGCAGAATCAAAAATCGGCAAAGCAGCCCTAAAACTCAAACTGTTAGCAGCATCAAAAAGCAGAGTACTTTTGTCAACAACATGACTTCTAATCTCGTAACTTACCCTGTCACTTGAATGCGGAAGCGTAATAAGCTGACCATCATACTTGCGACTCGGCTGCACAATACGCACGTCGTCGCTAGTAGCATCCTGTTCCTTTCCGGTTGCGCGAATACGATGCAATTGCGGATTATCGTGCGTAGATTTGTTAATTTTTGAGCGAATATAAATCTGCGTCGGAAGCGTTTGTAAATTCATTTTCTGTGAATCATATTTACTACCAACAAACAGCGTGTCATAATCTTCAACAACATCATAACCTAATAAAGCTGCCCCACTCGTAACAGTAAACTTCCAATCCGGATAAAGATCTATCAATGAAAGCGCTACGTGACGTATACGTTCTGACGTATATAGCTTCTGCCAGTACTCAGTTTGCGCGTAAAGATTACGAAAAGTGCGCACAAAAGTGCCGCTTTTCACGCATCTGTATGCATACTGTTTTTGAGCTGCGTTAATAGGTAGGATGCATCGATGCTCTATTTCGGCATCTCTTATCATGCGTATCGTTCCGTTGTTAGTTTTAGGCATACTACTGAGATTATTCGAGAATACGATTCATAGACAATAAATTTTGAGCATTGTGGTTAAAAGGTATTTAAGGACGATTCATGTGTTACTTGCGCAGTACGCCAACTGCGTGAGTAACGAAAAAACGACATTATCCGTTACTAACGCAGAACACCAACTGCGCCAGCAACGAAAAAGCGACATTATCCGTTACGCGCGCAGTACGCCAACTGCGCCAGTAACAAAAAAGCGACATTATCCGTTACGCGCGCAGTACGCCAACTGCGCCAGTAACAAAAAGGGCTTCAAGCCCGAAAGCTTGAAGCCCCATTTATATTAGATTAGTACCGCTCAGCACCCACCAAACGCAACACGCTCAGCACGAACCAAGCAGAATGCCAGCGTCATCACTCAGCTTCGTCGCCATAATCGCTCTGACCACCCTGATCGTCAAGGAAGTCATCTGGATTAAAGTCGTCGCCGAGCTTCATATCACCAAAATCAATGTTGGAGAAGTCAACATCGCCCATATCGCTCTCACCGAAGTTCGAAGGCGTGCTATCTGCACCGCCCAAACCAAAGTTCGGATAAATAGAGTCGCGAACCTGAGGATCCGGCTCCACACTAGCATTGCGGTAACGTGCCAAACCGGTACCAGCTGGGATGAGCTTACCGATAATCACATTCTCCTTCAAGCCCTTAAGGTCATCTTCCTTCTGGCTCAAGGCGGCCTCAGTAAGCACACGCGTAGTCTCCTGGAACGATGCTGCAGAAAGCCAAGAATCCGTAGCCAAAGAAGCCTTGGTAATACCCATAAGCTCTGGTCGACCAGCAGCAGGCTTTCCGCCGTTCTTTACAGCAGCCAAGTTTGCCTCGCGGAACTTTGCTTGATCCACAAGCTCACCTGGAAGAAGATCCGTATCGCCAGAATCAATCACCGTAATACGGCGAAGCATCTGGTGCACAATAACTTCAATGTGCTTATCGTGAATATCAACACCCTGAGAACGGTACACGTTGTGCACTTCTTCCACGATGTTCACCTGAGCCGCACGCGGACCAAGAATACGCAGAATCTTCTTAGGATCCACAGAACCTTCAATCAGCTGCGTACCAACCTCAACATGGTCGCCATCTTTTACAAGCATTGGCGCACGACGAGTCACTGGGTAAACGATTGGATCAATCGTAGTGTCGTCTGGAGTCAAAGTCACCTGACGGCCGTGATCAGTATCCTCGACCTTCACAACGCCTGGGAACTCAGCGATTGGAGCCTCACCCTTAGGAGTACGAGCCTCGAAAAGCTCCGTAACGCGAGGAAGACCCTGAGTAATATCAGAAGCCGAAGCGACGCCACCAGAGTGGAAGGAACGAAGCGTAAGCTGCGTACCAGGTTCACCAATGGACTGTGCTGCAACAATACCAACAGCCTCACCAACATCCACGAGTCGGCTTGTAGCCAAGGACCAGCCGTAGCACTTTGCGCAAACGCCGCGCTTAGATTCGCAAGTAAGCACAGAACGCGCCTTAACTTCCTCAACGCCGTGAGCAACCAAATCACGCAAAACGTCCATAGAAAGTGCGTCACCACACTTTGCCAAAACTGTCGTACCGTCAGCAGGATCAATTACGTCTGCAGCAAGCAAGCGCGAGTATGGACCACCGTCAGCAGCCTTAACAAGCGTCAAATTGCCGTTTTCGTCGCGATCAGCAATCTTCATCATAAGACCGCGCTTAGTGCCGCAATCTTCTTCACGCACGATTACTTCCTGCGAAACATCCACAAGACGACGAGTCAAGTAGCCAGATTCTGCCGTACGAAGTGCGGTATCTGCCAAGCCCTTACGAGCGCCGTGCTGCGAGATGAAGTACTCCAACACGGAAAGACCATCGCGGTAGTTTGACTTAACAGGTCGAGGAATAATCTCGCCCTTAGGGTTTGCCACGAGACCTCGCATACCAGCAATCTGGCGAATCTGCATCCAGTTACCACGTGCGCCTGACTGAACCATGATGTTCACGTTGTTGTCATCGTGGAAGTTTTCGCGCATTGCGTCTGCAACCTTGTCGGTGCATTCAGTCCACAAGTTGATCAACTCTTGACGACGCTCTTCGTCTGTAAGAAGACCCATATCGTATTGAGAGTTGATTTTTGCAGCCTGATCCTCGTAATCTTGCGCAATTTGCTCGCGATTTGGAGGAAGCACAATGTCAGAGAATGCCATCGTTACGCCAGACCAAGGAGCGCGAGTAAAGCCGAGATCCTTCAAAGCGTCGAGTGTTGCTGCAACTTGAGCTGTAGAATAGCGGGTTGCAATATCGTCGACGATCTTAGAAAGTACGCCCTTTGGCACCTGCTCGTTTACGAACGGATAGTCGACTGGCAAAGTTCCGTTGAACAAAATGCGTCCGCAAGAAGTTGCAAACAGTACAGTCCCGTCCTTAAAACGCTCTTCGCGCACAACGTCTGGGCTGCCTGGCTCAGGGTCAACAACCTTAAGCTCAGCAGGCTCCCAATTCTTTGGCAATACGAAGTCTGCAGGAACTCGAATCAGCACCTTAGCTTGCATATCAATCTCATGCTTGTCGAGAGCCATTTCAGCTTCAGCAAGCGAGGAGAAGATTCGGCCTTGACCTTTTGCTCCGTCAATTACGGTAGACAAGTAGTAAAGACCCAGAATCATATCCTGAGAAGGCATAGTCACGGTGTGACCGTCTGCTGGCTTCAAGATATTGTCGGAAGCCATCATCAAAGTGCGCGCTTCCGCTTGAGCTTCTGCAGAAAGCGGAAGATGCACTGCCATCTGGTCACCATCGAAGTCTGCGTTGAATGCTGCACAGGCAAGTGGCGGCAGGTGGATTGCTTTACCTTCAACCAAAATCGGCTCGAATGCTTGAATACCCAAGCGGTGAAGTGTAGGTGCGCGGTTAAGAAGCACAGGATGTTCGGAAATAACTTCTTCCAAAACGCCCCAAACTTCGGAGTCGCCACGGTCAACCAAACGCTTTGCGCTCTTCATATTCTGAGCGAAGCCCTGATCCACCAAACGCTTAATAACGAACGGCTTAAAAAGCTCCAATGCCATTGGCTTTGGCAAACCGCACTGATGCATGCGAAGGCTTGGACCAACGACGATTACGGAACGACCAGAGTAATCAACACGCTTACCAAGCAAGTTCTGGCGGAATCGGCCTTGCTTACCTTTAAGCATGTCGGAAAGCGACTTTAATGGTCGGTTGGATGCGCCGGTTACTGGGCGTCCGCGGCGACCGTTGTCGAAGAGTGAGTCGACTGCTTCCTGAAGCATGCGCTTTTCGTTATTAAGCATAATCTCAGGAGCACCAAGCTCAATAAGTCGCTTCAAACGGTTGTTACGGTTGATTACACGACGGTACAAATCGTTCAAATCGGAAGTTGCAAAACGACCACCATCAAGCTGAACCATTGGTCGCAAGTCTGGTGGGATTACTGGAATTACGTCCAAAACCATAGCTTCTGGCTTGTTTCCAGTAGTCAAGAACGCGTTTACAACCTTCAGTCGTTTCAAAGCGCGAGCCTTGCGCTGACCGGTTCCGTTGTCAATTTCTGCGCGAAGTTCTTCGGCAGCAGACTTCAAATCGAAATCTTGCAAACGCTTCTTAATAGCTTCAGCACCCATGCAGCCTTCGAAGTAATCGCCATAGCGATCTTCCATCTCGCGCCACAAGTCAACGTCGCCTTCCATATCGCCGGCACGCAAGCCCTTGAAACGATCAAATACGGCGTTCAAACGCTGAATTTGCTCGTCATAGCGAGTACGAATAGCAGACATTTCGCGTTCTGCACTAGCGCGCAACTTAGATCTTGCAGCACCTTTGCCTTCGCCAGATTCTTCCAGCTCATGCAAGTCTTCTTCAACTTTCTTAGCGCGCGCTTCAATTTCGTTATCACGACGCTTGCGAAGGTTGCCGATTTCTGTATCGAATTCGTCTTGCAAATCTGGAAGATCTTGGTGACGCTGCTCTTCGTCGACTTTCGTAACCATGTAGGCTGCGAAGTAGATTACTTTTTCAAGATCCTTAGGTGCAATGTCGAGCAAGTAGCCCAAACGGCTTGGCACACCCTTGAAGAACCAAATGTGCGTTACCGGAGCTGCAAGCTCAATATGACCCATGCGTTCGCGGCGAACGCGACTGCGGGTAACTTCTACGCCGCATCGTTCGCACACGATTCCCTTAAAGCGCACGCGCTTATACTTGCCGCATGCGCACTCCCAATCGCGAGTTGGACCGAAGATCTGCTCACCGAACAGACCGTCCTTCTCTGGCTTTAGGGTACGGTAATTAATGGTTTCTGGCTTCTTTACTTCGCCGTGGCTCCAGCTACGGATATCTTCGGCGGTTGCCAGTCCAATCCTCAGTTTGTCAAATGCGTTGACGTCCAGCACTCTTATCGTCCTGTCTCATGAAATTGTTTTTAACGTTTCTTAATTTCTTAAAGTGTGTTCGTTACCGAATCACTGGTATTCAGGTTCAACAGCAATCTGATCTTCCTTGGCGGACGAATCTGGTCGAGCGCCAATATTGAAGCCAAGATCGTCGGAAGATGAAACTGGGTCGTCCTCTTCATCCTTCATGTCGATTGCGACGCCTTCAGCGTTCAACACCTCAACATTAAGCGAAAGCGACTGCATTTCCTTAAGCAACACCTTGAATGATTCAGGAATGCCAGCTGGTGGCAGGTTATCGCCCTTGACGATAGCACCGTACACGCGCACACGACCGTCGACGTCATCAGACTTCGTAGTCATCATTTCGTGCAATGTGTAAGCAGCACCGTAAGCCTCGAGCGCCCACACTTCCATTTCGCCGAAGCGCTGACCGCCGAACTGAGCCTTACCACCCAACGGCTGCTGGGTAATCATGGAGTAAGGACCAGTGGAACGTGCGTGAATCTTATCATCAACCAAGTGATGCAGCTTCAAAATGTACATGTAGCCCACAGAAATTGGCTTCGGGAATGGCTCACCAGTACGACCGTCGAATAAGGTTGCCTTACCGTCAGAGCCAACAAGCTTGTCACCATCGCGATTTGCGAGTGTTGTAGAAAGCAAGCCCTTCAAAGTTTCTGGTCGCACGCCGTCGAATACTGGCGTTGCAACTGGAGTGCATGGATCGCCATGCTCAGCACCTTGCGGCACGTACTTCTTCCAAGCTGCTTCCAAGTCTGGATCCAAGTTAATATCCCAGCCAGCGTGAGCAATCCAACCCAAGTGAAGCTCGAGCACCTGACCCAAGTTCATTCGAGAAGGCACACCCAACGGGTTAAGCATGATGTCAACTGGAGTACCATCAGCCAAGAATGGCATATCTTCTTCTGGCAAAATGCGGGAAATAACACCCTTGTTGCCGTGACGACCGGAAAGCTTATCGCCTTGCGTAATCTTACGATGCTGAGCAATGTAAACGCGAATCATTTGGTTCACGCCGTTTGGAAGCTCGTCACCGTCGTCTTCAGCGTCTTCACGAGTGATTTCCTTAACTGCAATCACAGTACCAGTCTCGCCGTGTGGCACGCGCAAAGAAGTATCGCGCACTTCGCGGCTCTTTTCGCCGAAGATTGCGCGGAGCAAACGCTCTTCTGGAGTAAGCTCGGTTTCGCCCTTAGGAGTTACCTTACCAACCAAAATATCGCCAGCTTCGACTTCAGCGCCAATACGAATAATGCCGCGCTCGTCGAGATTTGCAATCGCATCTTCGCCAACGTTTGGCAAGTCACGAGTAATCTCTTCGGAACCAAGCTTGGTTTCGCGAGCGTCGATTTCGTATTCTTCAATGTGAATAGAAGAAAGCGTATCGTCTTGCACAAGACGCTGGGAAATAATCACAGCATCCTCGTAGTTGTAACCGTTCCAAGGCATGAATGCAACGAGCAAATTCTTACCCAATGCAAGTTCGCCCTTTTCGGTTGCAGGACCGTCTGCCAAAACTGTACCAGTTTCAACGCGCTCGCCATCTTTAATAAGCGGCACTTGGTTGTAGCAAGTAGTCTGGTTAGAACGCTGGAACTTTGAAAGCTTATAGCTGGACTGAGTTCCATCGTCGTTCATAACGCGAATAATATCTGCAGAAACGTAAGTTACTACGCCCGGCTTTTCAGCCAAGATTACGTCGCCAGAATCAACTGCTGCACGCCATTCAGAACCGGTACCAACAAGTGGTCGCTCCGACTTAATAAGCGGCACAGCCTGACGCTGCATGTTCGTACCCATCAATGCGCGGTGGCCTTCATCGTGCTCCAAGAATGGAATCAAGGAAGCGCCGAGAGAAACCATCTGACGTGGGGAAACGTCCATGTAATCTACAGTGCTTACAGGCACATCGACTGCTTCTTCTTCGTCCACGCGAGCAAGTGCTTGAGTGCCGACGAAGTTGCCGTTTTCGTCGAGTTCCTGGTTTGCTTGAGCAATAACGTGCTCAGCTTCACGATCTGCAGTCATGTATTCGACTTCGTTAGTTACGTGACCATTCACAACCTTGCGGTATGGGGTTTCGATGAAGCCGAATGGATTGATGCGTCCGAAGGTTGCCAAAGAACCGATAAGACCGATGTTTGGACCTTCTGGGGATTCGATTGGGCACATACGTCCGAAGTGGGATGGGTGCACGTCTCGAACTTCCATAGAAGCGCGATCGCGAGAAAGACCACCAGGACCAAGTGCGGAAAGACGACGCTTGTTCGTAACGCCTGCCAAAGGATTGTTTTGATCCATAAACTGGCTGAGCTGGGAAGTTCCGAAGAATTCCTTAATAGTTGCGTTTACTGGACGAATGTTAATCAAGGACTGAGGAGTAATTGCCTCTGCATCCTGAGTTGTCATACGTTCGCGCACAACACGCTCCATGCGGCTTAAGCCGGTACGAAGCTGATTCTGCACAAGCTCGCCAACCTGACGAATACGACGGTTGCCGAAATGATCGATATCGTCAACGTCAACGCGCAACTGTACGTCTTGACCGTCGCGCTTACCTGGGAAGGTTTTTTCGCCAGAATGCAACGTTACCAAGTACTTAATAGTTGCGATAATATCTTCGCGATTCAAGCTGCGATCGCTGTAATCTGCTTCAATACCGAGCTTGCGGTTGATCTTATAGCGACCAACGCGAGCCAAATCGTAACGCTTTGTGTTGAAGTAGAAGGAATCGAGAAGATTGCGACCAGCTTCTGGAGTTGCAGTATCTGCAGGGCGAATCTTACGATACAAATCGGTAAGTGCATCGTCTTGCGTTTCAATAGGCTCTTTTGCGAGCGCATCCAAAACAAGTGGATAGCCTTGGAAAGCATCTGCAATTTCGTCTTTCGTCATGCCGATTGCCATAAGGAATACGATTGCGGACTGCTTACGCTTACGGTCTACGCGAACGCCTAAAACATCACGCTTGTCAATCTCAAATTCCAACCATGCACCGCGGCTTGGGATAATCTTCGCACCGAAAACATCCTTGTCGGAAGTGCGATCTTGTGTACGATCAAAGTACACGCCTGGAGAGCGCACAAGCTGCGAAACGATTACTCGCTCGGTGCCACCAATAATGAATGTGCCGTGAGGAGTTTGCAATGGGAAATCACCCATGAAAACAGTCTGGCTCTTAATTTCGCCAGTTTCGCCGTTTTCAAACTCAGCATTCACATAAAGTGGAGCAGAATAGGTGTAATCCTTTTCCTTGCACTCGAGCACAGTGTGACGTGGCTCTTCAAAGTATGGATCAGAGAATGTGAGGCTCATCGTCTCAGCAAAGTTCTCAATTGGGGAAATCTCCTGGAAGACTTCGTCGAGACCAGAAACATGAGGCACGGTGTGAGTTCCGTTTGCTTCATCTTCTGCAACGCGCTTCTTCCAGCGTTCAGAGCCGATCAACCAATCAAAGCTGTCGGTTTGCACGCCGAGGAGGTATGGCACATCAATAGGCTCACAAATGGAGCCAAAATTCACACGATCTGACGCTTTATGCAACTTAATATCATGTTCGTCAGCACGTGCGATGACTTTCGTGGTGCTCGTCATAGCTTGTTCAGCAGCCAATGGACGTTCCTTTATCACTCGCTAGTTAACTATTTAATCTTTGAAAAACTAAAGAAAATCGCGGCAAACGAAACTGCCAAATAAGCAAGTTGCGATGCGCGGGCGCCTTCTTCGGTTCCATGAGCATGCCCGCTATATGACACACCTTACACAGTCTGTCTACTCTACCAAAAACTCCGGACTTTTCCCCACTAATAACGAACGCTCGCAATAGTAATGTGCAAGTTGCGAGTAAACTAAATACGTTACGATTACGAAGTTACGTAAAGATACTTAAAAAGCTAAGGAATAGCATGAATAACAGCGAGAATACGCAAGAAGCAGCAGCCAAAACCAAAAAGCAAACCGAAGCACACAAAGCAGCAGCAAGCCGCGTAGAGCAAATGTACGAGTACGGCTACCGCAAATCAAATTATGGACCAGACGAGCTTGTAACCGACGCTCACGGAAATCCGATTAGCGTTATGGACGCAATGCTCAGCGCCGACGATGCCGCGCGCGCAGAAACGCACACCCCTCACCTTTGCTTTTACTCCCCTCGTATTCCAGGAAATACAGGTTCCGCAATTCGACTTTGCGCTGTAACTGGCACTATCTTGCACTTGGTTGAGCCGCTTGGTTTTAATTTGCACGATACTAAATTACGTCGCGCAGGCTTGGATTATCACGATATGGCTCACGTTGTTTTGCACCCGAATTTTGAGAATTTAGTTGAGTCAATGCCAAATTCGCGAATTATTGCGTTTACTGCGAATGCTACGAAACTTTACACTGAAATTGAATATAAGTCGAACGATATTCTGCTTTTTGGACCAGAGCCAGGAGATATTCCTGATCCAATGGATGTTATGGCTGGTCCACACGTGGCAGAGCAGGTGCGCCTTCCTATGCGCCCGTCACTTCGTAGTTTGAATCTTACAAATTGTGCTTCTATTGCAGTGTATGAAGCGTGGAGGCAACTCGGTTTTACAGGCGGAAAGTAATCACGAAAGTATACGACGTTTACATAATCAAGCATGCAGCAAGATTCACAATCTCTCACCGAAGAACATCTCACCGAAGAAACTTCTCAGCCATTGCGCGAATTGGCAACACTTACGCGCGATAATGTTGCACTTTTTTGGCATAGTTGTGCACGCGATTTGCCTTGGAGGTTTGGGCACACTACCCCTTGGGGTGTGCTTGTGTGTGAAGTAATGAGCCAGCAAACGCAAATGAGCCGCGTTGTACCTTATTGGCTCACTTGGATGCAAACTTGGCCAGATGCACAATCACTAGCTCACGCTACGAGTGCTGAAATTATTACAGCTTGGGGTCGCCTCGGCTACCCTCGACGCGCGTTACGTTTACAATCTTGTGCTCAAGTTGTAGCAACAACATATCGCAATAAGCTGCCATGCACCTATGAAGAACTTATTGCCTTGCCAGGTGTAGGCGATTACACAGCAAGTGCAATACTCAGCTTTGCTTATGGCAAGCACATTGCGGTGATTGATACAAATATTCGCCGCGTACTTATGCGCGCTTTTACTGGAACTGAATCGCATGGTGGCAGCACAACGCAATCTGACCGCGAGCTTGCTGCAGCAGTATTGCCGGAAGATAATCATGTTACTACTGCCACTGCTAACGCTACTAACACCACCAACACTACCTGCACTTCATCCGTTTGGAATCAGGCAATTATGGAAATTGGTGCTACCATTTGCACAGCACGATCTCCGCAATGCACTACATGCCCTTTGCAAACATGGTGCCGTTTCAAAGCTGCTGGATTTCCAGGTCTTGGCCACCATACCCGCCCACAGCAACATTTTGCCGGCACTAATCGGCAAGTGCGCGGCATTATTTTACAGGCATTGCGTGAAGCACATAAAAAACAACAGGTATTGCAACGTTGCGAGATCAACAATTTATGGTCGAATCAAACGCAACTTGACGAATGCATTGCTTCGCTCGATCATGACAGTCTTATCACTATATTGCCGGATGGCACTTTAGCACTACCTTAAGTAACTAACTAATTACGCTGCTTTTGTAACTCTTTAATTAACAACTTAATTACTTTGTATGTGAGTCTACCTTGTGTAGTGAGTACAGTTCATCTCATCGACTTATGTATTACAATGGTAAATATGTCAATGCCAACTACGTCACCACGTAAACCGCATCGCAATGCGAGTGCAACATCATTTCGCAACCCGATGCGCAAACCCGTGCGTAAGCCCGTACGCAACATGAGTGCAGCAAAACGAAAAATGTATCGTCGCCGCAGAATTGTTGTTGGTATTGCTTTGTTGCTTTTGATTATGCTGGTCATATTTTGCGTTATTAGCTTGAGTAAGGGTATTGCTGCTATTGGTAAAGCGATTGCTGGCCATGAAGTTACTATTGTTCGTCAACCAGTGCCAGACCCTCGTCCTGTTGGCTTAACACCTCATTGCGCTGCTAAAGATATTCGTCTTGAGCTTTCTACTAAGTCACAAACTGTTCCCATGGGCGGTAGCGTTGAATTGACAGAACGATTTGTGTACGAAGGAAACTCTTCTTGCCTTATTGACGCATCGGATATGAATGCCGTTTTAACGATTAATAGTAGTGAAGAAGTTACGCAAGGTAAGCAAACAACTAAAGATAATAAAAAGAAAAATAATCAAGACAGCAAAGACTCCAGTAAGAGCGTTGACTACTTATCCCATGCAGTATGGCGTTCAGACGTATGCGATATGCCTTTGAAACCTCTTCTTATGGCAAAAGGCGACCATTTTGAGAAGAAAATTACTTGGAACACTAATTCCACTTCCGGCAAAGGCTGCACCGCTGATGAGGATTTGCCAAAAGTGAATCGCGGAACTTACGTTTTACGCATTGAGCACAAACGAGTACAAGGTTTGCATAGCGAACCTGTGCTAATTAACGTGCAATAATCGCTAGCATACCGTACAAAATGCGCTCGTACTAAAAGCTAGTAACAACTTGCGCATCAAAATTAAAGCCAGACGCGACGCTTGTGCCCGCAAAGCACGAAAGCAAGTCGAAACGTAGCTAATTCTTGAAGCTGTGCACTGGAGCAGGAATACGTCCACCGCGAGTTACGAAAGCTTCGCAGCTTGTTTGGTTTACTGGCATAATCGGAGCGTATCCCATTAATCCACCAAAGTTCGCCATTTCACCTACACCTTTTCCAATTACTGGAATAATTCGCACAGCGGTAGTTTTTTGATTAATCATACCAATTGCAGATTCATCCGCAATCATGCCAGAAATCGTTGCAGCGGAAGTGTTTCCAGGAATTGCAATCATGTCAAGACCGACTGAGCAAACGCATGTCATTGCTTCAAGCTTTTCAATAGTCAAGCAGCCAGACTTCGCAGCAGCAATCATATTTGCATCTTCCGAAACGGGTATAAACGCTCCAGAAAGACCGCCAACATAGCTACTTGCCATAATGCCGCCCTTCTTAACTTGATCGTTCAGCATAGCGAGCGCTGCAGTTGTGCCAGGAGCACCAACCTGGTCCAAACCGATTTTCTCAAGCACTTCGCCAACAGAATCGCCAACTGCAGGAGTTGGAGCAAGCGACAAGTCTATAATTCCAAACGGCACACCAAGCCTACGAGAAGCCTCTTGCGCAACCAACTGACCTACACGAGTAATCTTAAACGCAGTGCGCTTAATAGTTTCGCATAGAAAAGCAAAGTCTTTTCCTCTAGCAGCATCGAGTGCACTCGAAACAACGCCAGGACCAGACACGCCAACATTGATCACAGCATCGCCTTCAGTTACACCATGGAAGCCGCCTGCCATGAACGGATTGTCGTCCGGAGCATTGCAAAAAGCCACGAATTTAACGCAACCGTAAGAATCGTTTCCAGCTGTAGCTTCAGCAATCTTTTTAATTGTTCGTCCGAGCAGCTCTACGCAATCCATGTCTATACCAGTTCGCGTCGAACCGACGTTCACAGACGAGCACACAATTTCCGTCTCGCTTAAGGCTTGCGGAAGCGACTCAATAAGCATGCGGTCTGCTGCAGTCATCGACTTTGCAGGAAGCGCCGAATACCCACCAATTAAATCAACTCCAACAGTGTGTGCTGCTCTGTCTAATGCGTGCGCAATTTGCACAAAATCTTCAGGCTTTTTACAAGATGACGCTCCAACAAGCGAAATTGGAGTTACGGTAATTCGCTTGTTTACAATTGGAATTCCGTAGTCGCGCGAAATATCGTTGCCGGTTTTTACTAAATCTTTCGCAAGACGTGTGATTTTTGCTTCAACTTTACAACAAACGTCCTGCAAGTTTTCGCAAGCGCAATCTAGCAGGTTAATTCCCATGGTGATTGTGCGAACGTCGAGCTGTTCTTGCTCAATCATCGAATTAGTTTCGCTTACTTCCATCAGGTTGAGCATTGTGTACTTCCTTACATTTACTTAGATTGCTGCGGATTTTAGATTCTGTGCATTGCAGTGAAAATATTGCTACGCTGGCAGCGAATACGCACGCCAATTTCGTCTCCTAGCGTTTCTAATCCTGCAGCAAAGTCGCCAAATTCGCAATCAACAGTAGACACGTCAACAATCATCATCATGTTGAAGAATCCGTCGACAATTGTTTGAGAAATATTCAAAATATTTACATTATGCTCGGCAGCATGCGAAGTAACTTTTGCAATAATACCAACGGTATCGCAGCCGACAACGGTAATAATCGCTCTGGAAGCATCAGATTGCAACGCTTCTTGCGATTCATTATTTTCTGCAACTGCTGTTGTGTTATTGGCGACCATATTTGCCTCCTGCCGTTTTGAACCCGTACGTTAATGCATAAAGCTTATGCAGTTACACGAATTATGCGGTTATTTGTTTTATATATTGTACGTTTTATGCGCTTTATGCGTAAATATTATGCTGTTTCATATCTTCCGGAAGTGCGTTGCGAAGCGACACAAGCGATCCAGAGCGGAACACGGAACGAATACCAGCAGCAAGAAGCGGCGCAATCGAAAGAACCGTCATATTATCAAGACGCTTCTCTTCAGGCACAGGAACTGTATCCGTCACAATGATCTCGCGAACTCCAGCAGCTTTCAAACGCTCAACAGCAGGTCCAGAAAGCAAAGCATGCGTTGCAACCAAAGTAACAGATTTTGCTCCAGCCTCACGCAAAGTGCGTACAGCTTCGCAAATAGTGCCAGCAGTATCAATCATGTCGTCAACAACAATGCAATCGCGTCCTTTAATCTCACCGATAATGCCATGAGCTTCAGCATGATTTGGACGAGTAATATCGCGCGTTTTATGAATAAAAGCAAGAGGTAAATCTCCGAGTTTTGCAGCCCATTGCTCAGAGACTTTGATGCGACCAGCATCAGGAGAAACAATAGTTGCGTTGTCGAGCTTCATAGAGTTTCGCACATAATCAATAAGCACAGGCATCGCAGTCAAATGGTCAACAGGACCATCAAAGAAACCTTGCTCCTGAGTTGCGTGCATGTCGACAGTCAAAATGCGCGTGGCGCCAGCAGCGCGGAATAAGTCAAACATGAGGCGAGCAGTAATAGGCTCACGTCCCTGATGCTTTTTATCCTGACGCGAATATCCAAAGAACGGTGCAACCACGTTAATACTGCGAGCAGATGCGCGTCGCAAAGAATCGACCATAAGCAGCTGTTCCATAATCCAATTGTTAATAGGATTCGTATGTGCCTGAAGCACAAACACATCTGAGCCACGAACAGGCTGAGTAAAGCGCACATACATTTCGCCATTCGCAAAATCGTAGGCAGTAGTCTCAAGCACATCAATACCAAGATACTGTGCAGTCTCATTAGCAAGCTCTGGGTATGCACGACCCGTAACTAACATCATCTGCTTTTTTGGATTGCCTTCAAGAATTATTGACATAATTGCCTTCCCGTTTGCAAACTGGTGTACGCGACATAGTCACTTCCCATTTTAGCAGCCTGTACGCCTCGTACGACACAACAAGCGTTTTATTTTAATGCGTTACTTTAAAAATTACTAAGCGCTACGTTTGCAAAGCAAAATCATCATTACGAAAATAAGCCCGAATCCCACAAAATCTGCCCATGAAAAAACGGCTCCAGTAAACATAACAGCAGTAATTGCAGCAGTAACAGGCTCGCTAGCTCCAAGCAAGGTGCCACGAACTGAACCTACTCGCATAATGCCCTCTAAGAAGAGCCAATATGCTCCAAAAGTTCCAGCAATAACAGTAAAAGTAAAAAGCAGCATAGCGCGCAAATCTAATGCAGGCATTGTTTCCCACGGTCGCACAAACGGAAGCATAATAAAACCAGCAATAATAAACGTAATGCCATTAACAGTCAGATTTCCCCATTTTGCAATCAATTTCACAGGCATAATAGCAAGCGCCGCTGTAGACGCAGCATCTGCAAGACCCCAAAGCAAACCCATAACAGGCAAAGATAGTGAAGAAAGATTACCGCCTGTAGCCATTAAAGCGGTTCCTGCAAAAGCTAGCACAACTCCAATAGTTTCGCGCATAGTTGGCACGCGGCGAGAGCGAAAACACACATAAACCAAAACAAACAGTAAGTTAAGGCTTTGAAGCACAGTAGCAGTGCCAGAATTAGTCCAATCAATAGTCCATAAATACGAAACTTGCGTAAGAAGAACACACACAATTCCCGTAATAGCCATTGAAATCCAAGTACGACCAGTTTTCACAGCACCACTTAACTGCTTAGGAGTGCACACTGCAGCAGTAATGACAAATAACATGCCAGCAGCAATTTGACGAACGCAAGCGATTTGCAAAGGAGATACGTGATACGTCGACATAAGGATTTTCGAAACTGTTGCGTTTGCACCCCAAAATGCGCCACCCAAAAGAGTTAAAAATATTCCTACAAGAATAGCGTTTGTAGAATGATTTAACGCTGGATTAGGTTTATTTGGAGTACCTTCAATTGCTTTTGCTGCAGCTTTTGATGTGTCAAAAGTCTTTGAACCTGTTGATTGCAATTTCGAAGATTGTTGCTTTTTTGTTGAAGAGGAATCAATATTTGATGAATCCAAATCATGCGCACTGCTACGCCAAGAAAACTTAACCATTATTAGATTCACCTCGCATCCCCAAACAAGCAAACATGCAGTAATTATTGCACATCTACTCAACTAATTTGCTGGTAAACAACACTTTAGAGAAACATACTCTATTTGCACACACGAAAGAAATGTATAGTATTAAAAAATTACAATTCAAAATGCGCATATTAAACAATAAAATCAACGCACTAGCCATATGAAGGCGGTAACATGCACAACTACGCATCAAGCAGTAATACTTTTCAACCACACCACATCTTAGTTACTGGCGGCGCAGGCTTTATTGGATCTAATTTTGTGCATTACATAGCTAAACATCATACAACGGTTGCTGTTACGGTACTTGATTTGCTTACCTACGCTGGGAATATGGCAAATCTTTACGACTTACCTCAAGATTTTGCAAACAACCGATACGCTTTTATTCGCGGAGATATTCGAGACGAAAATATAGTTGATCAGCTATTAGATCCGCATAATCCAATTAAAACGGCAGAAGGAACAACACTTCCTGCTATCGACGCAATTGTAAATTTTGCTGCAGAATCACACAACGATAATGCAATCGAGTTTTCTGACCCATTTATAAGCACAAATATTTTAGGAACGCATACGCTCATTAAATTTGCACACAAATATAATATTCGTTTCCATCAAGTAAGTACCGATGAAGTTTACGGGGATTTTCCTATTGACAGCGTGCTTAAATTTGACGAGTCAAGTCCATATTGTCCGTCTAGTCCATATTCTGCAAGCAAAGCTGCAGGCGATCTGTTGGTAAAAGCATGGTGTAGGACTTACGGTTTGCGCGCAACTATTTCGAATAGCAGCAATAATTACGGGCCACGACAGCATATTGAAAAGTTTATTCCTCGCCAAATCACAAATATTATGTGCAATATGCCAGCAAAATTGTACGGCGTAGGAGATTCGATACGCGATTGGATCCACGTTGAAGATAATTGCGACGCAATATGGCATGTTCTAACGCGTGGAACAATCGGTGAAACATATAATATCGGTGCCAACTGTGAAGTTAACAACATAAATATTTTGCGGATTTTGATGCAGTTAATGGGCATGCCGGAAACAAATATAGCGTATGTAAATCCCAGAATAGGCGAGGATAGGCGTTACGCACTAGATACTACGAAAATTCGAACGCAATTAAAATGGGAGCCTAAGTACAACAATCTGAAGCAAGGCTTGCAAGAAACAATATCGTGGTACGACTCTCACGCTGATTTATGGAAGCCTATTAAAGCGCAAGTCGAGCAGCATTATGCTGAATTAGGGCACTGAATTTGGGTGACGAATTTGAGTGACGAAATTGGGTTAAGCATCAATCGGGTTTTCGGCATGAAAAAAGGGCTTCTAGCGATTGGCTAGAAACCCTACTCGCGGAGAATACGAGATTCGAACTCGTGAGGCTGTTACACCAACACGCTTTCCAAGCGTGCGCCATAGACCACTAGGCGAATTCTCCAAATGTTAACTTAACAACCAAATCGCTTGATAAGCAAACAACTTAAATAGAATACCACGAATTTGAGATATTGCAAACTCGCGCGCGCCGAGGCGACTAACCACGACCAAATCCCCGGCAAATGTTTGCGGCGACGAAAGTTGAGACTACTTAAGCAGCGGCTCTACTTGCGATTCATAAGCTCGCAAAGCCATGTCGATTACGTTGTGCATGTCGTAATAGCTGTAAGTGCCCAAGCGACCGCCGAAAACTGTGCGAGGCTCAGCCGCAGCAAGCTCCGCATAGCGCGCGTACAAGGCTTTATCTGCATCAGTATTCACAGGATAGTAAGGCTCATCGTCGCGAGTTGCAGCGCGAGAATACTCCTGCCACACTACAGTTTCCCCAGCCTTCACGCTCTTTCCAGGCACAAAATCAGCCTCGCCACTAGCCTCTCCGCCAACTTCTTCACGCTCTGGATTAAAGTTCTTAAACTCAATCGCGCGCGTAAATGGCACATCAGCATCCGAATAGTTCATAACTGGGCAGCCAAAATGGTCGCTCTCCTCGTAACGCACTTCCTTAAAGTCCACAGTGCGCCACTTCAACTCGCCGAGCGCATAGTCAAAATACCTATCAACCGGACCGGTATAAACAACCGGCACTCCAGCCTCCGCCAACGCGCGCTTGTTAAATGGCTGCGACTCGTCGAAAAAGTCTACGCCAAGCGAAACGTGAATACGCGGATCGTCAATCATGCGCTGCATCCAAGCTGTGTAGCCGTCCGTTGGCAAGCCTTCCCAAGTGTCTTTAAAATAACGATTATTGTAGTTAAATCGCACAGGCAAGCGTTTAATAATTCCAGCAGGAAGCTCAGAAGGATCCGTTTGCCACTGCTTTGCTGTGTAGTTTTTAATAAACGCTTCATAAAGCGGACGCCCAATTAAGCTAATGCCCTTATCGTTCAAATTTTGCGGATCTTTGCCAGCAAACTCCCCCGCTTGGCTTGCAATCAAAGCCTTCGCTTCTTCTGGCGTGTAGTGCGCATGGAAGAATTGGTTAATCGTACCCAAGTTGATTGGCAACGGGTAAACTTCGCCGTCGTGAGTTGCGTACACGCGATGCACGTAGTTAGTAAACGACGTAAAACGGTTCACATAATCCCACACGCGTTTGTTGCTTGTGTGGAAAAGATGCGCACCATACTTGTGAATTTCGATTCCCGTTCGCTCGTCAAAATACGAGTAAGCATTGCCGCCAATATGATTACGAACGTCAATAATTTCAACGCGAGCGCCAGTATGCTCCACTGCTTGTTGAGCTACAGTTAAGCCGAACAATCCTGCTCCAACAACTACTAAATCTGGGTAAGTTGCATTTTGGGAGATTGCTGCTTGCGTCATATCATTTACCTTTCGTACTTTTAGTTGGGCTTATTATTCAAACTATGCTCCAACTCAATTCATTCATGCACAATACATTCTAAGAATAGGCTTAAGCGTATATATAATATCTAATATGACTAAGGCAAAGAGTGCAAAAACCCAAGAAATACAAGAAGCGCAAAATACTAGCAGCGCAAATAGCAACAATAGAAGTTGGGAAGTTGTAAATCGTGTTGTTTACCCTGTAAAAGACGCTGAAATTACTATGCCACTTTACGTAATTCCTTGGCATCGCTCGTATTTGCAGCGCACTGTGCTCGATCCTCGTATGAATATGCGCGCAATCGATATAAATAATCTCAATCTTACTGATTTTAAAAAGCTTCTTGCAGACACTAGCAGTCATTTGCCAAATGTTGAAACTCAAGGGGTTTGCACTGTTCTTTCGCGCAACTCACTTTGCATTGCATCTGGAAAACATGTGTCTCTTTGCACTTTCTTTAACGCTTTTCCTGCAAGCTATTGGCAGCATTGGACGAGCGTAAAAACTGTTAAGTTCACTGCCAGTGTTGAAGGCACTGGCTACTTGCAACTTATGCGATCGACTGGCCGCGGGCTTACGTATCCTGTGCAAAAGTTTGAGTTTGATTCTAATAAACAGCAACCAAACCAGCCAGCACAAGTTACGCAAGATACACAAATTATTAGCTACGAAATACCTATGACCGGTCTTGCAGACGGTGGATATTTTTGGTTTGAAGCTAAAGCAAGCGATTCTAGCAGTCTAACTGTTAGCAATGCCGAATGGAGTGTTCCTTTTGTAAATAAAGTGCAATTTAGCAACACAAAGCATCAGGAAGATTCAGCTAAGCAATCAAATAGCACTTTTTCTATTGCTATTACTACGTTTAATCGCCCTTCATACTGCCACAATCAGCTGAAGGCAATAGCAGAAAACAAAGCACTTCGCGCGCGACTTGACACAATTTATTGCACAGATCAAGGCACCGATTTAGTTAAGAATCAGCCTGGATTTAATGAAACAAGCGCAAATCTTGGCAACCAGCTCACCTATATTCAGCAGGCTAATTTAGGCGGTTCCGGCGGATTCTCGCGCGGCATGTTTGAAACGCTTAAAGCAGGAAAAAGCAGTTACACAATGCTTCTCGACGACGACGCAATTAGTGAAACAGAGTGTATTCTTCGCGCGCTTCAGTTTGCTGATTACACAATTAAGCCAGCCATTATTGGCGGCGGAATGCTTCACTTGGACAATCGTACCGTCCTTTACACTCAAGGTGAGCGTTTCACGCGCAACAATGTGTGGATGAAGCCTTCACAGAATCTTGATTACAATCATGATTTTGCAGCGATTACTTTGCAAGATTGCCCAGAACGTCACCAGCGAATAGACACTGATTACAACGGTTGGTGGATGAGCCTTATTCCAACTGCGATTATGAAAGAAATCGGTCTTTCGCTACCTGTGTTTATTAAGTTTGACGATACTGAATATTCGATTAGAGCACTTGAGCACGGATACCACACGATTTGCCTGCCAGGAGTGGCAGTTTGGCATCAAGCTTGGCACGATAAGGATCCTTCACGCACTTGGGAAGAGTACTTCTTCCAGCGCAATCGTTGGATTTGTGGATTACTTCATTGCACTCATCCAAGCTTACGTTTCGCGATTGAAATGCTTCGAAGCGACTTGGCTTCCGGCTTAAAACTTGCGTATTCTGCAATGCATTTGCATCATATGGGATTACAGGATATCTTGCGCGGACCGCAATATATTGTTGATTCAATGCCACAAAAGCTTGGCGAGGTTCGTAAAGCGCGCCAAGCGTTTAGCGACACGCAGCCGGTAAACGATAAGGCACTCATTAGTGAGGTTTTGCGCGAACACGTAAGCCCGTTTACTGCACATGACGCTAAGGCTTTGCGTAAAACACAAAAGCACGCAACGATTAAGGCTTTGTTTGCGCACGAAAAGCACGCAAAGAATCCTCGCCCAGAAGTTGCAATCCCAGCTCAAGACGTTTCTTGGCCTTCGTTTGTGGGAGTTAATACCGCAATTGTTACGGCTCCAGATGGCACTACTCTGAATCTTTTCCAACGAGATAGCAAGTTATTCCGTAAAATGTTGCGTGCGGACGCACTTTTGTCGTTAAAAATGTTGCGTAAGTGGAAGAAGCTGTCTAGAGAGTATCGCAGCTACGATATGGCGAACGTTGAAAGTTGGGATAAGATTTTCAACTCAACCAACAACAAGTAAGTAACGGAAGAAACAGCTACAAAACGCCGGAGAAATTACCGGCAAATGTTTCACGAAACTTGCTTAATCGTCATAGCACGATCGCTTAGCAAAGCATAATCACGATTGCGACTATCTCTAATCACAAACGTGCAAGCGTTCTCGTCAACAGCCACAGCTAGCAAATCTGTATAATCATCCTCAGTTGGGCTAGGTGTGCGTAAAGAAGTAAACAGCGTAAACTCGCCATTGTTAAACAAATTTAGCGGCATTTCAAAATACACTGTTTGATGCCCACGCTTTTGCATTTTCAGCACTTTAGAACCAGTATCGTAAGTGATTCCACCACGTCGAACGTCATGCAAAGCGATCGCCAAATAGAAGTCACCCGGCTCGTCATACTGATACTCAACAGCAAAACGGAAAGTATCGCTACTTTTGTAAATCTTGTCTTCCAAAGCATACGTCCTAAGCAACGGGCACTTTGCATTCAAACCTTGAGCATACTGACCCTTGCCCAGCTTTTCGCCAAGCTTATTTTGCTTTTCGCGTTCAGCTTCGATATTTGCCAAAGTATATTGATCTGCCACGGACTCAGTATTGCCAATCGCAGCAACTTCACCATCACTGATCATCATCGCACGTGTGCAATAGCGTTTAACAGCATTCATATCATGCGTAACAAGAATAACTGTTTTAGTAGGATCTTTTCGAATTTCAGTAAAGAAAGAATCGCACTTGCGCTGGAAAGCTTCGTCACCAACAGCCAAAACTTCATCAAGAACTAAAATATCTCCTTGCGCTTTAATTGCCACAGAAAAAGCCAAGCGAACTTGCATACCAGAAGAATAATTCTTTAACTTTTGATCCATAAAATCTTCAAGCTCAGCAAATTCCACAATATCGTCGTACATTGCGTCGATTTCTGCGCGAGTGAAGCCAAGTAAAGCTCCGTTAAGATACACGTTTTCGCGGCCGGTAAGTTCCGGATTAAATCCAACACCAAGCTCAATAAACGGCACAAGCTTGCCTTTTACTTTTACACTTCCAGTATTCGGGTAATAGATTTGCGAAATGATTTTTAGTAGCGTTGATTTTCCGCCACCGTTTCGACCGACGATTCCGAAGAATTCACCGCGATGCACTTGAAAGCTTATGTCTTTAAGAACGTTCTGAATTTTATAGCCTTTAATACCTTTTGTAAGATTTATAAACGCTTGCTTTAGACCAGTTGCTTGCTCTGTTGGTAGTTTAAAATACTTGCCTACATGATTGACTGATAGAACAATATCGTCGTCGCTTGCTTCCGCTTCTCGCGCTACATCCACTTCAGCTTCTCGCGTTGCCGTCACTTCCGCTTCTTCCTGTAATGTATTCATAAATTCCACTTCCCCGTCATAACTGTCGTAAAATTTTCGCAATTTTCAACATCGTCACATAACTTCTACGAAAAGACGACTGTTTCTTCTAAATAGATAAACTCCCAGCCACACTATGAGCACAGTAAGTAAAAGTGGCACACAAGACATCCAAGAGAATCCAAACTCACTCCACACAGTTGGTTGCGTGTCTGGAGCCAACATATTGTGACGCATATCTTGAATGCATTGTGCTATAGGATTAAGCAGCTCAAGCTTTGCCAGTGCCGCAAAAATACCGCCTTTATTAATCACATAGCTAAGCGGATAAATAATTGGCATGCCGTAAAACAGTAGCTGTTGAACCACTTCCCAAATATGCAAAATATCGCGGAAAAACACGTACATAGTAGACATTATTAACGCCATACCAATTGCAATCGCGTAAATCTGCACCAAACTTATTGGCAACAGAACCACTCTCCAAGTAAAATGCACTCCTCCAATAATTGCAAAAATAAGCACAACTACTAAGTTGATTAAGAAGCTTATTAAAGAACCAACTGTTGCTGAAACCACCACAATGTAGTTTGGAAAATGAATTTTGCGCAACAAATCGCCACGATCTACAAGCGAGCGCAAACCGATCGAGGTTGATTCTTGCACAAACTGCCATGCACTAATACCTAGTAATAACACCACAGGATAAGTCGGTGTGCCATCTGTCATTCGCAAAAACTTGCCAAAAATAAGATACATCACACAAAACATCATCAACGGCTTCAACGCCGACCATGCTACGCCTAAGAAGGAGCCTTGATAGCGCAGCTTAAAATCGGTTTTTACTAAACCACGAAGTACGATATTTGCATAAGCGTACTTGTTTCGACAACGAGTTATGAGATTTTTCACGTTCCCTATAATATCAGTTATATTGTAATTGAATGTGCTTAATCAAATATGATACGAATACACGCAAGTGCTACACATAAGACATTTATGCTAACATCGTACGTATGCCGAAAGTATCGATTATCGTTCCAATTTATAATGTTGAAGCCTTTTTACCAGAATGTTTAGAGTCTATCCAAAATCAAACTTTTACTGATTGGGAATGTTTAATGTTTTCAGATGGGAGCAAAGACGGTTCCATCGATATTATGAAATCTTTTGCTGAAAAAGATAGTCGCTTTGTTGTTATTGAAAAAGAAAACGAGGGCTATGGAGCCACTTGCAATCGCGGTTTGGAGCGTGCTAAAGGCGAGTGGATTAGCATTGTTGAGCCGGATGATTTCATCGATCCGCACATGTATGAGCGTCTTTTAAGCAATACAGATCTTACGAATGAAAAGATCGATATTATTAAAGGCGGATACTGGCTTTTTTACGATGGAAAAGATGGATATAAGGATGCAGTAGACACGCCAAACTTGTGCTATTTTATGCCTAAACACAGGTCTATTTTTAGCTTGAATGAATTTGCTGAGCCTTTCTACCATCATCCTTCTATTTGGTCCGCTATTTACCGCAAAGATTTTCTTAACGGAGATAACAAAAATAATGAAACCATACGTTTTAAGCCGATTCCTGGAGCAGGTTGGACTGATAATCCTTTCTTTGCGCAAACTATGGTTTTAGCAAATAAAATCTGCTGGAATCCTGGAAAGTACTACTATTATCGTCAAACTAATCCTGGCGCTTCTAGTTTATTGAAGGATTTTCATCTTCCGTTTGACCGTTTGCGTGATATGCGCGAGTTTCTCAGTAAGCAGAATATTTCACGCGAAGTTTTACAAGCTTTTTATTCACGCGAATTTGATTACGTTAATTCGTTAATTACTGAGTTTGGTTTTGACGATAAGAATCCGGAAATACGCAAGCTTATTCGCGAAGTTTTTAGTTCTATGGATTCAAAAGAAGTTTTCCTTATGGCTTCACGTTTAAGGCCAGAGTTTATGGATTACTACATGGATTTCTTAGGATCCTCGTACGAAGTTAAAGCACACAAAGCAGAATCTAATCCTGAGCTTTCTCTTGTTATTTTTACGCATAATGCTCATTCTTGGATTGTTGATTCTCTTAAAGCTTGCACTTCTATAAGCAATATTTCTTGCGAATTTATTATTGTTGACTCTCATTCTTTGGACAGCACTCTTAATATTGCTAACAGATTTACAGATAAAGATAAACGCTTTACAATTCTGCAAAATGACAATTTATATACTGTAAAAGATATGCTCTCTAAAGCGGTTGATTACGCTCATGGAGAATACACTATTTTTATGCCTTCAAGCTATATAATCAACGAAAACGTGCTTAGAGCCGCTTTAGATAATATGCTTAAATGCTCTAACAATAAAAATAAGATCATTGATCTTGAGTTCTTTAACAATAAGAGTTTGCATAGCGATTATCTAATTGATTGTTCCATTAAAAATGATATTAAACATAATATTGATCTTTCTGAAGAAAGCTTTATTAGACCTGTAAATAATGATGACACACTGCAAGATACTTATTACGGGTCTTACGCTCCTAAAGATATTGCAGAGCTTCTAATAAACAGTTGCTACAACTATGGCTGGCAGAAAGTATGGAGAACTGAATTTCTGAAATCTGCTCACATTGAAGCTGGAGTTAACGATACTCCTGCAACTCTTATGACTTTTAGCACTCGCGCAGCATTAGCAGCTCAAAATATTATGTATTGCGATTTGGCTAAATCATACGAAAATGCTTATGGCAGGTTCAGCATTGGAGCTGACGAAGGGTTCGAAAACCTTAACAGTAAAACAATTCCAGAAAACTTCTGGCTTTCAATAGAGCATCATACCTCATTCAACGAAGCACCGCTTGAAGTTGATTCGGTGTTAGAGGTTGGAAAATGGCTTGAAAGCGAAGGGCTTCTTGAAACATACAATCAAGGATACGCGAATGCTCTTGTGGAAAGCTTCGTTCACGATTGCCATACGCGAGTAACTGCTGAATCGTTGGCAAACATCGTCCAAGATAAGTTAAAAGAAGTATTAGAGGTTCTGAATTACGAAAGAAATTCACACAACTTACCAACGTATTTTTACGACGAAAAAGCTTATAACGAATTCCAAAAGTTGCAGCTTAACGCCACTTCTCGCACTTTGTGGCTAAAAGAGCGCATGCTTGATTTTGAGCGCAAAAGCGAATTATGCGAGCAGGAAATTAGTAATATTCGCACTTCTGCACGCTATGTTATTGGCGAAAAAATCGTAAAAACAGCGAAGAAAATAGCCTTCCCGTCTATTATTGCAAAATTGCAGAAAAAGATACGCCTCATGAGAAGAGATAATAAATAATTTAGATTCTCGTAATATACTATACTGTTTGTTGTAGGTAAATCTGTTGGAGATCGTTAGATTATGAATACTTCGTTAAACAATGAGCGTAAAAGTGTTCCAATTTTATACATTGTTGTACCTTGTTTTAACGAGGAAGAAGGCATTTCTAAAACCGCCGAAGTCCTCCAAACGAAGATGAATTATCTTATGAATCAAAAACTCATTCACTCTTACAGCAAGGTGATTTTTGTAGATGACGGTTCTAAAGATTCAACATGGAATTTAATTGCTTCTTTTAATCGCAAAAACCCTTCACTTTTTGGCGGAGTAAAGCTTGCGCATAACCGCGGTCACCAGAATGCGCTCTACGCAGGGCTTATGTACGCTCGCAAGCAAGGTTGCGACGCTGCTATTTCTATGGATTCTGATTTACAAGATGACGTAAATGCAGTAGACGAAATGCTTAAGAAATTTGTTGAAGAACATTGCGAGGTTGTTTACGGAGTTCGTTCTTCGCGCAAAAAAGACACTTGGTTTAAGCGCAATACGGCTTTGGCTTTTTACAAGGTTTTTGCTTCAATGGGTGCGGAAGTTGTGCCAAATCATGCTGATTATCGCCTAATGAGCGCAATTGCTTTGGATGCTCTTTCCGAATACAGTGAAGTCAACTTATTCCTGCGCGGAATTGTGCCAATGCTTGGATTTAAAACTGGCAAAGTTTATTACGAGCGTGGAGTAAGAACTGCTGGAGTTTCAAAATACCCTTTGCGGAAAATGATTTCTTTCGCTTTAGAGGGTATTACTTCATTCTCCGTTAAGCCGCTTAAATTAGTTACGTATATGGGATTGCTTTCTATTGTTATTGGTTTTGCAATGTTCGTATACGTAATTGTGTCTTTATTTACCAATCACACTGCTGTTGGTTGGTCATCGCTTATGTGCTCAATATGGTTTATTGGCGGATTCCTTATGATTTCTATGGGCATACTGGGAAGCTATATTGGCAAAATTTATTTGGAATCTAAGCATCGTCCACGCTACTATATTGAGAAATCTTTGTAAATACAGCCTTTGTAAATATAATTTTATAAATACAATTTCGTGAAGGCACTTTATAAAAGCAATTTTTAAAGAGAGGTTCAAAAAGTATGATTGAGCGTTTTCAGCATGTAAGCGTAATGCTCGGGCGCTTTTTTAGCAATGCTATTGTATGGTGTTCAGCTGTATTTTTCAGCGCGTTAGCATTACTGAGTTTAATTCTTTCTGCTCATCTTTTCCCCGGAGAATACAGACTTGAGTTTTTATGGTTTCAGTCGCCATTTGTACTCATTTTAAGTGCTTTATTATTCTTTATTTTCGTGTTTTTAAAGAAACGGCATGTTTTTGATAAAATCCGTATTCGATACTTTGCTGCAGCAGTTTTTGCTTATGTACTTGTATTGGGATTTTTGTGGATAAAAGTTACTCGTGCTTGGCCTGAATGGGATCCTGCTTATATGTTTAGCGCGGCGCAATATTATGCGGATCCTAATCGAAAACCTATAAATTGCGCTACTGATACGTCGGAATTATCGTGGATTATTTGCCCGGGCGGTTACTTCACTAGATTCCCATTCCAATTCCCTCTTCTTTCTCTTATGCGATTTTTGGTAATCGTTTTTGGCTCTAACGCGTACCTTGCTTTTGAAGTATTGAACGTGTTATGCGCTGCTATTACTGGAATTCTTATTGCATACTACGTAAATTTGTTGTTCCGTAATAAGAATGTAACTATTCTTTCTTTGCTTTTGTATGCAGCTTTTTTGCCTATGATTTTTTACGCGACTTTTGCGTATGGCAATACTGTTTGCTTACCGTTTGTTTTTGGCGCGCTCATTTTTCATGCTAAAAATATTAAAAGTGGAAGTTGGCTTAATGCGGTTCAGTCGTTGATTTGCATGTTCTTTGCTATATTGCTTAAGTCAACTATGGCTTATTGCTTAATTGGCATGATTGTCGTGTGGATTGTGTCGGCTTTGCGCTCTAAAAAGTGGGAACACGCTGTTTGCGTATTGCTTGCCATTGTGTTCTTTGCTTTAAGTAATGTTGCTGTGGCAAGTTCAGCTAATTCTTTCGGACATAATGCAAAAGATGGTTTGCCTTCTACTGTTTGGCTTGCAATGGCAACAGATCCCTCTCGCAAAATAGGTCCAAATAATCCTGGATGGTATAACGGGTATCCTACGAGCTTTGACGTTAAAACGTATAACAAAGATGATATTAAGAAAGAATCTACGGAATTATTGCGCAATAATCTTAAGCATTTCGCAAATAATCCTGGCGATGCTTTTAGTTTTGTCACTAAAAAATTTGCTGGAGAATGGCTTGAGCCAACTTATGAATCTTTGCTTGCAAGTAGTTGGAAGTGGAATGGTCCAGATAGGCCAGTTTTGCTTGATCGCAAAATGAATCCTGTTTTAAGATCGCTTTATTCTGGAAAGCTTAATATTATTACATTTACTTTCTTAGACGCTCTTCAATTTATGCTTGTTGCTTTTACCGCACTATTCTTATGCGTAACTCTACGAAAGAAAAAGTCAATTTCTTGCGAATATTTTACTCCGCTTGTTATTATCTTAGGAATGGCTGTTTTGTATCTTGTTTGGGAAGCACAGTCGCAATATATTTTGCCAGCATACTTGCTTATGATTCCGTTTGCCGCGCGAGGTTTCGATATGCTACTTTCGCGCTACGAAAATCGTGCTGCAAATAATAGTAATGCAGCAAACCCAAGCAATAATTGATGGCATTGTTTGGTAAATTATGGAAGATGCAATCATTCCCCATGCAGCGTATGTGACGTTTGCTGCCATTGCGCGAGAGGCTCCTACTTGTGCAATTCCGCGATAATAGCTTAAATACGAGCTTGTGCCTAGTAAACCTATTGCAATTATCATTGATATAGTTGCTAAAAGCTTAGAAGACGCAAATATGCTACCTGTCGCAATATTGGCTGTGAAGCATAGCATTAACGCGATTATCGTGTAAGAAATAGCAGATACTGTTTCTCGAATGTGTAAGATTATTTCGTCGTCTACGCTTTGTTTTCTAGCTGCCCAAGCACATACTACAGCTTCACTACCCCAACCAATTACGCTTAAAAACGCTCCAGCTAACCCTAGTAGTGTGTTTGTAATGTTTGCAGAACTTAATGTATTTTGCGCATCAGAGCATGAATAATATCCAAGTACTCCTACTGCTATAAGAGCTAAAGTAAAAGCTGCGTATTTTTTTGCACTTAAACGTTCTTTTAGCACGATTGCGGAAAGAACTGCTCCAAAAGCAGGATATAGTGCGGAAATCGCTGCAGCATACCCAGCTCCTATATTGCTTGCTGCTAAAACATATCCGCTCATGCCAATAGGCCCGCCAAGTAAGGATCCGATGATAATAGGCGTGAGAATTTTTGGCTTTTTTAGTATTTCAAAAGTTTTATTCCACTTTTTTCTAACACTTATATAAGTCCATATGAGTATTGCGCATACAATATCGTGAAGTAATGCGCCAATAATTCCTGTGAAGATTACTAGAGCAGTGTTGTTTTCGTATGATGTGTTATTTGTAAATACGAATGATGCAGTTAAAAGAGCTAGAAGAGCTGTATCTACTCCCCATAAAAGTCCACTTAGAAACGAATATTTCATAAATACCTACTTGCTTGTTAGAAGATGTTTGTGATTTGTTTCTGCTTGTTTATATGCTGCTTATTTAGCTTTCACTTGCTTGTTATTAGTTTGTCGATTTATTTATTATTTTCATAAGCTTTTAAAGCTTCGTTAATATATCGTTTCGCATAGCTGTAATACGTGTACATGCAAGTTCCTATATTTTCGCCTTCTGCTTGTTTAACAAGTGACCACAAATGCCAGCACCATCCTGCAAATCCTATATAAGCCAATAAATGACGCTTTTCTTGCGTAGATGGAGTATGCGCTAAATAAATAGGCATTGCTTCGCTTATTTCGGTGTTATTGAATTCGTCTGAAACACATAAAGTACCAAAATCTTGAGCGTAATCAGACATTCCAGCATATTCCCAATCGATAAGATGATAGCGATTGTTTTGATCTATTAGAATATTTGCGCCTAGTATGTCATTATGGCAAAGGCAAGTATGCGAGCCGTCTTGAGTAATTACAAAGTTATGAAGCTCGTCAGCTAAAACACTTAGGTCGATGATTTTTGGCGGTATTTCTACATTTCTATCATTAAGTTCTTTCATATAGCGCTGAGATTCTGCGTAAAAATCAAAGTTGCGATGCACGCTTTCGTTACTTTCATGCAAAGAACGAACTAATTTCAAGCTTTCCTGTAATTGGTTAGGATCGTGCATATTTGCAATATGGCAATCTGGCAAAAATCGTGAAATCTTCCAACCTTCTTTAGCGTCTGCTGTAATAAAAGTGCCATCTAAACCAAGTTTTTGAGCCAATTGCAAAGCTTCAGCTTCAGCTTGTCTGTTAATAAGCACGTCTGTTCCAATGCCAGGATGCCTATAAACGTATTCGCTATTGTCAACCGAAAAATGGCAAGATAAATTAGTAAGACCTTTTTTAAGCGGATAAACGTTATGAATATCGGATTTTTTGCAGTTAAGTGTTTGAGTGATATGGTCAAAAATTGCGCTATCAATATTTTCTAGGAAAAGTGGATCAAATTCGCGTAGCTCATCAATAGAATCAAATTCGTGAATAATTGGCGTATCGTACTTGCGTATTTGCATGTCGAGTTCGTCAATGTGTTCAATAAAAATATCTTCCCAAAGTTTTCCTGCAGTTTGTGGCAAATCGTATTCTTCACGAAGAATTTGCACAAATCGTTTAGAAAATGCTTCGTCAAAATATACGTGACCAATCATGTACCAAGCGTTACTTCCGCCAATCGTGACTTTTGTAATGCGATCATGCGCTCCGCAAGTCATGCACCATTCTTTAGTGTATCCTTGCTGGAATTGCGCGGAATAATAAGCTTTCCAAACGTATTTTTCAAATGGATTTTCGTCGAAATAATTGTCCGATGAGCAAATATAAGTGTTCGATAACTGGTTTGCTACTGCCATAATCGAGCTGTTATTATTGCGCGTGCTGTACTCGCTATTGGGCACGATTTTTACGTTAAAAGCGTCTTCTAAGTAGAAAAATTGCTCTTGCTTGTAGCCAACAACAATTGTTATATCGTTAATCCCAGCTTCGTTAAGTTGCTTGATTTGGCGTTCAATAAGAACTTCTCCTCGAACTTTGATTAGTCCTTTAGGTATCTCGTATGAAATAGGAGAAAATCTTGAAGAAAAGCCTGCTGCCATAATAATAGCGTTGCGTACTTTATATGGTTCAAGAGATTTCATGCCTTCTTCAGTGATGCGCAATTCGTTTGTTATTTCAATAAGATTTTTATTTTCTGCGCTTTTTATTGCTGAATTAACAGTTCCGAGTGAAATTCCTGATTGCGAGGCTATGTCTCGCTGGCTTAATTGCGCACTTCTGTTTTTGTTATTTAATAGCGTTGTAAGAAGCTTAAATTCGTTGTGATTGATAGCCATGCGAGCCTCGCTTGTGTTGGTATTTTGTTCATTATACAACAAGTGTTCAAAAATAGCTATTAAATTTTTATTTTGAACAACGCGCAGCTAAAGCGACCGAAACTGCGCAAGCATGTAAAGTTTATGTCGCTTTTTAGCGAGAATCCGACCGAAACTGTGCAGCCACGTAAAGAATAGGTCGCTTGCAAGCAACAAAACGTATATAATGAGTAACCATATGACTTTTGCTAGTAAAAGTGAGAGAAAGCAACAGAAGGTGTAAGTATGGCGTCTGTATTTCGTAAACTAATGCACAAATTTATTGAGCATTGTCCTTCATCAAAACGTTCAATAAAAGATCTTAGAGCGCAAGTTAGCGATTTACAGAACAGCATAGATCGCATGCAACGCGTGTTAGACGAGCAATTGCCACGCATTATTGAAAACCAACGCAATATGCACGTTGACATACTTACGAATCGAGAGCACGCTTCTCTCTTAGCTTGGGCAAACTACCGTCATGACAATGAAAGCGATTTTGACGCTCGCAAGCGTTTTTACTATGGTCTTCCTCAGGCAACTGGTTCAGTACGACTTATTCAACGCGGTTGCGCTTCGCTTTTAAATGAATTTGCAACGTTTGCTAAAGAATATAATTTGCAATATTGGGCTGATTTTGGTACTTTGCTTGGCACTATTCGCCATCGCGGATTTATTCCTTGGGATGACGATACAGATTTAGGAATGATGCGAAGCGATGTAGATAGGCTTCTCGAATTGCTTAAAAAAGATGAAAAGTTGTCTAAACGCTATCGCGCAGTGCTTATATTTGACCCTTACGTTTTCTGCAGGCAGCTTAGATTGCGATACAAAAATTCTGAAGACCCCAGCTTCATTGATATTTTCTTCTACGATTACATGCCTAAATACGATGAGCATACTAAGAAAAGGTTTATTGAAATTCGTGAAGAATTAAAAAAAGATTTGAAATCTAAACCTTTCTATAATAAATGGCACGCAAACGGATACTTGGAAGATGGCGAAGAGTTTAGTGACGAAATAGAAAATACTTTCACCAAATATCAAAATATTGCAAAAAGTGAAAATATTATTGCAGATAACATTACTAGCAACGAGTGCAATATTATTTACGGGCTTGATAACGTCGATTCTGAATTAATATACACATCGCAATATGAGGATATGTTCCCGCTTAGGCAAGAAGAATTTGAAAAATTCGCAATTTTAGTACCTAATAAAGCAGAAAAAATTCTCTTCAATTATTATGGGAATATTTATCAGCTTCCTTCAGATATGGTTTCGCACTTGCAGCATATAAGCCGTGAGTTACTTAATAACAAACATACTATTGAAGCAATTGAGCAAGATATTGAAACTAACCCTTATATGCACTGATCATGCTTAAACTCTGGAATGTAACAAGTATACGCATTACATTCATTGTCATTGATCATAAAATACATAAAGCGGTAAGTATTCGCGCTACTTGCCATGCGTTTGCAATATACTTGCTTTAAAAGTAACAGATTTTAGAACCGATACGCACAATAATGTGGGGTAAATAGTGGCAGCAATAGCGACAAAAAGCGAAATGCATGAAAACAGCACAAACGAAAAAAGTACGCGCATAATGCAGAGTTTTCTACTAAAAATAATGCCATCTATGCAAAATACGCAAAACTTTTTAAAAACCCACGCATTATTGCGCAAAATATTACCCTTTATAACAATATTTGTAATTACTGGACTTGTTACTATTTTCTTCTTCAGTAATCTATATCTTTCCTATAGTTCTAAAAATTATGCAGAAAAACAACTTGCTCTAGTTAACGCATCAATACCAGACTCCAGCAGCTATAATGCGCAAACAGGCAAAAAAGAAACTAAAGATCAAGCTCATATAGTTGGAAATACAATAAATATTCCAACTTCTGGATCAGATGTAATATTAAGCGACATCAACTCCGCTACTAAAGCTATAAAAATTGAGTTAGAGCAAACAAAACCAGTAACACTAGTTACAGGAACTGTTGAGATCGAAGACTTCGGCATAGCTCCAAACGCGTACACTCTAGCAGACTCTTTCCAAATGTCTACAGGAAAACACAACACTAGAACACTTCGATTTGAAAGCCACGGAGACGCTTATAAAATTCGCTTACACTTCAACCAAACAGGAGCTCCTTTTACACTCAAAGCTGTAACAGTAAATCCGCCTTTTGCGCTGCACATAAACTTTGGAATGTGGGCAATACTTTTCGTTGCAAGCTCACTTATATTCTTGGTATACAAGAAAAAGTGGTATTTGCTTAACTACGACCGCCACAATCTTGCACAAAATATAGTTTTTTGGGCAGTATGCGCAATGCTTATGGGATTCTCGCTCTACCTGTGCTTTGTTGTATATCACGGCCACGGCATACGAGTGCCATTCCCGTCTGACCTATACGATCGCGTCAACGGAAATCCGTACACTGAGCAGCTTAAAGCTTGGAAATCAAACTCTTTGGCTCTGCTGCAGCAGCCACCTAAAGAATTAGTAGAATCCGCAAACCCGTTTAGTTGGGGCCAACGCATGGACTTGGGTTCTAAAGGAGTATCCATACCTTGGGATGTGGTATTCCACAACAATCATTACTACTGCTACTTTGGCATAGTACCATTCCTGCTCACTTACTTGCCTTTTAATCTGCTCTTCCCACATGCAGTTCCTTCCGCAATATTAGTTGTTACAATATTTGCGGTTGCGATTATTCCGTCTATGTTCGCGCTTCTTAGAGAAGTTGTTGAATTCTTTGCAATACGTGCCAATTACTGCCTGTTTTTGCTTTCTGCAGCAGCCTTCCCATTTGGATGCTTAATCTTCTACTTGCAATCTTCAGCATCCCTTTACTATATGCCTCTGCTTAGCGCAATACTGTTCGGGATCTTATTCGTATACGCTTCTCTTAAAGCTGTGCGACTTCACGCAACTCATCCGCGCGCTGGGTATGCTCTTTTTGCACTCGCTGGCATAAGTCTTGCTTTACAGTGTGGATCTAGGCCAAACGCGTGCATTCCTGTTGTTGCTTTTATAGCTCCGCTGTTTATTGCGCTATTATTTGACGCGAAACGAAGTATTGCAAATCGCGTTGCTGCGGCTTCAAGCTTCCTTGTTCCTGCAATCGTAGGTGTAGCTGGAATATTAGCTTATAACTACTTGCGTTTTAAGTCTTTCTTTAATTTTGGCAATGAAGAGCAACTTACTAATTTCGATTTGCGATTTAATAGTAAATCTTTTGACCCTACTAAGATTCGCGATATTTTCCTTAATTATTTCTTAAAACCTTTTAATATTTCGGAAAATTTCCCATATATCTCTATACCTTGGGCAAATAATCAAGGTTATGGAAATTCTTTCTACACGCATATGATTTTCGGTCTTATGATGATTCCGCTTTTCTGGTGGCTGTTTACATTAAGACGTAAGTTTATGCAAAAAATTGAGTATATTATGACAGTCGTTGGATTAGTAGCATCCTTCTTGCTGCTGTATCTTAACTACTGTTTAGGCGGCAATTTGTACCGCTACTATTGCGATTCGATTATTATATTCATTTTGATTGCAATAATGAGTATGCTTCACAGAGTTAAGCCTTATAGCAAAGATATTGATATTACTTGTGAAAAAGATTGTGCAATTGCTGAGCAATCGTCTTTGCGTTTGTATATTCCAGCTGTGCTTTGTGCAGCGGTAACTATTGTAATAGTTGGTTTATTAGTATTCAGTAATCATACTGAGCCGTCTGCAGATATACAAAACGTAAACCCTGATTTATTCCTTAAGTGGAGTGATTTATTTACGATTGGTCGCTGATTTGCGCGACGACCTGCCGTAGCGCTTAAAGCGTAGCGCGCGAAGGCGACTCGGAGCGTGAGCTTGCTCAAGTTGAAAGCACGGTGTGCTTTCAACGCAAGCTCAGCAGCAAGTACACGCAAAGTGTACGAGCGCTATAAGCGCAAACACAAATTTTCCAGCCTCGTCAAAACCGAAAAATTAAATCAGTTACAAAACTCATAGACGATACTAAAGAATATCGAAAATAAAACTCGCGCAACATGAAACAAAATGTAAAATAAACTATATAAAAAATGGCCAGCATGCTGTTGAGCACACCGGCCACTTTAGACTAGTAGACTTAATTACTTAGCTTGCAATGTAGCCTTCTGACAATCCTGACGCCAAATACCATTGCCGTCATAATGCTCATCTTCAACAGGAGCACCGAGCTTTTCGAAGCCGCCGCGAGCGTAGTAATCTTTACGAAGATTGAACATAAGAACAAACTTCTTATCCTTACCATGCGTCCAAACGTCACCATTTTGGCAACGCTGACGCCACCAGCCAGCACCCATGTTTTCCTCTTCGGCAACAGGAGCGCCAAGCCAAGCAGCACCACGATGCCCTTGGTAAGAGTCGCGTAACTCGAACTGAATCACGTACTTAATGTCTTTGCCGTGCGTCCAAACGTCACCGTTCTTGCATTGCTGACGCCACCAGCCAGCACCCATATTCTCCTCTTCGGCAACAGGAGCGCCAAGACGACCATAGCCACCATGCTTGTAGTAAGAGTCACGCAATTCATACTGAATCACGTACTTCTTATCTCGACCCTGCGTAAACACGTCGCCATGCTGGCAACGCTGACGCCACCAGCCGCCTCCCAAGTTTTCTTCGTCTGCAACAGGAGCACCAAGACGACCATAGCCACCATGCTTGTAGTAAGAGTCACGCAATTCATACTGAATTACATACTTCTTATCTCGACCCTGGGTAAACACGTCGCCATGCTGGCAACGCTGACGCCACCAGCCGCCTCCCAAGTTTTCTTCGTCTGCAACAGGAGCACCAAGACGAGTGAATCCGCCGTGCTTGTAGTAAGAGTCGCGCAATTCGTACTGAATCACGTACTTCTTATCTCGACCCTGGGTAAACACGTCGCCATGCTGGCAACGCTGACGCCACCAGCCGCCTCCCAAGTTTTCTTCGTCTGCAACAGGAGCACCAAGACGAGCGTAACCGCCGTGACCATAGTAGGAGTCGCGCAATTCGTACTGAAGAATAAAGCTTTTATCTCCGTTGGTCCAAAGATCGCGGCGATTTGCTTTCTTACTTACTTTCCAGCCGTCTCCAACTTCTTGCGAAGAATTTGTGCTGGTGTTAGTAATCGTGTTACCAAACTCAGAAACACCATTGATTTCGCTGCCATCAGCCATGCCAAATGCGTTCAAATCAACGCGACCATCAATTCCGTCAACGCTGCCGTCGGAAGTATACTGCCATCCGCGCAATGCTGTAGAAATAGGGAAGCCTACACGAGAACCGTAGCTAGCAACCCAGCTTGTACGCTCGTGAATATACTGAGAATTTAATGGTCCTCTCAAATAATTTGTATAAGAGTAAACGCCGAGCTTATGGTAGCCTGCAGAAACTAACTGATTCCACCAGGAAGCAACAATATCCTGGTAAACATATGGGGATGTTGGTGGTTTATGACCACTCCAGCTCCACTTTTCCAAATCGTAATAAACAGGATACGTTAAATCTTGAGGACTTACTCCAGCACCCTGTAAAAGATTTACAATGTCGGCGCCTTCAGCAGCACCATCTTCAGCTTTTTCAGCATAGGAATACATGTAAATGCCGAATGGAATACCAAGACGCTTGCATTCGCTAATATTGCGCAAAGCTTGCTTGTCATATCCATTATCCCAGCCATAGCTAATACGAATAATCGCACCATCTACTCCAGAAGCTTTTACAGCATCCCAATCAATTTCTTTTTGATGCTCAGAAACGTCAATAACCGCCTTAGCGTTATTAACGAACACATCATCATTTCCATCGATAAAAGCCGTAGTACCATCAGCATCGCTCCAATGCGCACCATACTCATTATCAATAAACGAGCTTTGATACACAGTGCCAGAATGTGATTGAATAATAGGCTTAACAACACTTTTGGTATGCACATTAGCACGCACATTTGCATGCACATTAGTATTCACATGTTCAATCGATGAAGATTTTTGCGGCGCAATGACATTCATAGTGAAAGCAGTAGCAGCCGACACTAATCCAGCTAATACACGTACGATAATCTGTCCCACGAGTCCTCCAGACATGTTTTTTACGTGTTTCTCCGCTACTACCATAGCAATAGCACCCTAATAACAAGCATAAATTCAATAGAAATGTGAAAATAATATGCAAAAATATGTGATTTTTACAAAAAAACTGAAATAAATAAACCATTAAAAAGAGAATTGCAAAACGTAAAGCAAAAATAAAAAATGGAGCGGACGACGGGAATCGGACCCGCGTAATCAGTTTGGAAGACTGAGACTCTACCATTGAGCTACGTCCGCAATTACGCACCATACTTGCACGAAATATTCACGCACAAATATCGACTCGTTCAAGTATACAGATGCTTGTGACATCGACACAAGTGCACAAAACATATTTTTCTTATATTGTATCTTTTCTTATAAGACTTCAAGCATTACAACAGCTGATGCGAAAGCTGAATTATCGTCTAATAATCCGTCATGGCTGAGCGAAATATGCCAACGAATATTAGCTACGTGCTCACTACTATCTACACACTCGCTGGACGCACTGAAAAGCGATTTTACAAGTTGCGAATGCACATCTGAGCTGAGAATAACGCGCGGGCAACCATGGGAATCGTTAAGAATCTCGATACTAGCCCACGGCATGTTATCCAGAGTATATGGATAAGGGTTATTTATTGTGCATAACGCCTCGGACCACGCTTTAACCACAGCTTCTTTGCCAGCCCAACGTGCTGCAATATGTAAAGCTTTCTCATCATTCTTCACTTGCGCACGAAGATCACATTGTCGAAGCTCTCGCACAGAAAACAGCGCACGCCAACCATTGCCATCCTGCATCTGCTGAGCAAACTGCGCAACGTTTACCAAGTCGTGCCCTATTCCTGCAATCATACACACCTACTTTTAGTACATATACATACTTTTAGAATGGCACATGTTTTACACGCACCTACTTTTACACGCACCTACTTTTATGCGCACCTACTTTTAAATTGCATACTATTATTACTATATAAGCATATTTCGTTAGGTAAAAAGTAAAGGCGGATGCACAACACCCGCCTTTACAAGTAAATTTTTAATTATTACTAAAGAACTTATTATTACAAAATTACTTTATGCGAATTTAATAATTATAAGAACGAGAATAGCTGCTCTGCAAATCATTCACACCGTTAACAAAGGCATCAATCTTGCTGACCACAGTAATTTGAATATAAGCAGCAATAATAATAGTTATAATTCCAAGAACCAATCCTGCAACAGCCATACCGTGACCACGCTTGGCACCTGGAACACCAGCCTTGGTGTTACGCATTGCAAGAACAGCAAAAATAACAGACAGAATACCCAAAACCCACCAAATAATAGTGAATACAGGTACCCAAGCAAATATGGTACCAATAATTCCAAGAACTAATGATGCAACAGCCAAGCCTGAAACAGGAGCCTGCTGAATATACATTGGTTGCTGACCATATGGCTGCTGAGGCTGCTGAGGCTGCTGAGGCTGCTGAGCATAAGGCTGCTGAGCGTAAGGCTGCTGTTGAGCAGGCTGAGCATACGGTTGCTGAGGTTGCTGAGCATAAGACTGCTGAGGCTGCTGAGCGTAAGGCTGCTGTTGGACTGGCTGAGTGTAAGTCTGTTGGACTGGCTGAGCTTGAGGAACCGGCTGAGCTTGCGGAACCTGCTGGTTATTTTCGTCCATTTTCCCTCCATCTGCAAAAGCAATACAAGTAATACAATTCCATGTAGCTCATAAAGCTTTCCAAATAATTTCGATTGTCAAACGATAAGACAAACAATGCGATTATACAACACATGTAAGCCATGCAACACATACAACATTAATTAATTAATTAAGCGTCAACACATAACATATTTTGACATTTTTATGCTCTACGCAAAAATACTATATAAAATCTTGTATAAAATATATTTAAATCAACAATCACTTACGTGATTCTTTACTGCAGTAGCAAACGCCGAAAAAATCACCGGCAAATGTTTTCCAAAACTACAAAAACGACAGCAAACGCCAGAAAATTACGCACGCTACGACCTGCTTAAGCATGTGCGTGAGAAACGCTACAAGTGCGATTAATTCATATGCGAATAAATTACTATAAAACGATAAAATTTTAGATAATTTTAAATAATCCGTCGTTATGACAATATTTTATACATAGAGCACCCCCCCCCGGCAGAAAATTTTAAAGTTGTTATATATCTAACAATAAAAAAATTATATAAACTTTAATAAAATACTGTATAATATTATGAATTATGTGTATGCGCATAAATATTTATGCCAGTATTCGTTATGAAAAAATAACGAATAAGTATAGAAAAAATGGACATAAGTTTAGAATAAAACGCACTCATAGAAGTAAAAGTTAAAACCAAAACAAGGGGAATACTATGGCAAATAACACTCGCAAAAAGCTCTCTAGCAAAAAAGCTACGAGCGCATTTGCAAACACATGCGCATATTACGCAGCAAAAACGAACGCAACTTCCGCGTCTGCTACCATGCGCAAGGTGTCATTGAGCACACTTGCCACAGTTCTTACTGCCGCCACTTGCTTAGGCGGTCAGCCAATCCTCGCATCCTCTAATATTCTTCTTCCTCCAACTACGGCAGCTTTTGCGCAAGAAGTGCGTAGCGCAGACACTACTACTCCTTGGTTGCACACGCCAAATATTCTTGAGTTCCAGAGGTATCGCTTTGCTAACAGCAATGGAAACACTGGTTCAACAGCCGATTTAGGCGAATACGATAACACCACTAAGAAATCGGATATGTACGCACATCTTGAAAAGAACGGAAGCGACCAATACCTAGTCTTCGATGTGTTCTTTAACAACGATGGTAAATCTATGGTCACCCATTCTACACAACACCAATATATGTGGCAGATTCCTTATGCAATTGCAGATTTAAAAGGTGACGGTTCTTACAAAGGTGACACATTAAGCGATGTTTCCTTTGATTTCTATAAACGCAATCAAACTAATCCACAGATGACAAACGCTGTTCTTTCACGCGACATCAGATTGTTCGAAAAAGATAATAATAAATCATTTGTCACTGGTTTCTTAGGAAAGGATAATGATCACAATGGTTCTATCTATTTGTATACCTTAGGTATACGTATGGGAGCCAGCAACAGACAAGATTTGAAGGCTACTTTCCACAACAATGCAGGCGACGGCGTCATTAGCAATGCTACAACACTGAAAGGTGTTTACAGTAAGTACAGTTATGGCATTGGTTTAAGAACCACAAACGTCAACTACGCAGTACACATGCATTGCAAAGTAAAATTACGTCAAGGAGTCACTCTTGACGACATTCAAGATGCTTATACATTAGCAAATACAAGTAGTTATGGAACTACTACTAACTCCGCATATACATTTATTTCTGGTCGCGAGCGCTGGAGTGAACCAAATCTTAAGCGCACAAAAAGCGATAAAATCCCTCCAAAGCTGTATTTTAATGGCAAAGAGATTAGCGATTCAAACAACAGCATAACCGTATATCAGGGAGATATTCCTACAATCACTTTCGGCACATCAGATGACAGCGGAAAGGTTAATAGCTTCTCAGTTAACGGTCTTCCTAACGGTAAGGGCGATGTCACTGAAAACAGTAATGGCATGGAAGCAACTGAAGCTAAGCATCACAACCATGTTGTTAATAGAGTTAAGTTTGAATATAAGAACGGCAACACGCCAGCAAATACTGACTACACGGTTACTGTCTCTGCAACCGACGCTTCTGGAAACAAAGTAGAAAAGAAAGTTACAGTACATCTTAAGAACCTGAACCAGAAGTATCCTTCGCCAACCGCTACCCCAATTACTGTTGATTGGGGGCATACGCTTACCGAAGATGATTTAAAACCTCACGTTACTGGCATTAAGGGCGGCGGTAAGCTTGTTTTTAACGACTTCCCACAAACCAACATTCCAAAAGAATACTTTAATGGAAAAGATACTCTCCAAAACAATGCATCTGCAAAAGTTGTATACTCTGATAATTCGTATCATGTTGTTACAATTCCTGTAAACATTAGGAAACCACTCGCTTTGCAACATAAGAGCGAGCTGAAAGATCACGAAGTTAAAGTAAATGTTGGCGACACTCTTACTAAAACAGGAAACAAGGTTGACGCTAAGAAATATCTTGGCTTAACAGATAACGAAGTTAAAAATAAGAAAATCAAGAGCGCAGAGTGGGTTAATGGCGAACCTTCCACAGATGTTGCCGGAAAGAGAACTTACACTGCTAAAGTCACGTTTAATGACGACAGTACTGCGGAAGAAAAGGTTACTTTTACAGTTAAGCCTAAGAAACCTACAATTGAGACTGATTTGACTGGTGTTGCAGGCGTAAAGGGCAAGGAAGTTGTAGTTGATGCTGGTCCTGGCACAGCTGGAAGCACTGTAACGCTTAAAGATAGCAAGGGCAATCAAATTGGAACTGGAAAAGTTGGCAACGATGGCAAAGTTACGATTACAGTTGCTAACGGCATTCCTGAAGGAAATGTTACTGCAGTAACTACTACTGCAGATTCCGTAAGCTCTGAAGAAAGCGACGCTAAAAACGCTAGTAAAGACAATACTGCTCCAACACTTACTGGTCCTAATAGCGTTACAGTAAAAGTTGGCGAAGATCTTAAGATTAATCTTATTGCAAAAGATGATGTAAAGATTGAGTCTATTGACACAGCAACAGCAACTACAGCATTTTCTGGAACTGATTTCAATAAAATTATTGCTAACATGTCTCGTGCAAAAACTGCCTACACGAAGAATACTAATACAGAAAAAGAGTTTACGTACAGCTTCTCCGGCTTTAAGCCTGAAGAAGTTGGCACTTATACTCTTACGTTCTCCGCAACTGATGCTGCTGGTAACAAAGTAGAAAAAACTGTGGCTGTAAAAGTGGAGAAAAAAGAAGACATTAAGTCAAAGAATATTACTGTTGACTTAGGTCACCAGCTAGACGACAAAGATGCAAAGAAAGCTATTGCCAATAGTCGCAAGCTTCCAAAAGGGACTACGTTTGCTTGGGCAAAGAATGGCAAACCGGACACTTCCACTGTTGGCAAAGAAAAGTCTGGAACAGTTATTGTAACTATTCCTACTAACGACCCAAAGAATCCGCGCGTTGAAACTGTTGACGTTAAAGTAACTGTTAAGGATAGCGAAAGTCCTAAAGTTGCGATTCAGCAAAAGGGCAAAGGTGGCACATATAACACCATTAACGGCACATACCCTGATGGGCCAAAACACGCACAAGTATTCACTATCACTACGTACCGCGGCGATAAGAACGATATTAAGATTACTTCAACAGACAACAGCGGCAACGTTACAACTTTGACGTTGAAGCCATCTGTTCCAGGCGAAACAACTGGCACAACTACCGGAGATGGCACAACTGCAAAACCTAAGACTTTGACTCTTAACAATATAACGCCAATTAACACTAAGCCTGACACGTATACGCGTACCTTAATGGCGGTGGATCCTTCGGGCAATACTACTGAAGTTACGGTGAAGTTTATTGTTAAAACACAGTCCGAGAAATATGGTGACGTTAAAAACAATCCTGTAACGTACAACATGAGCGACGGCACAAAGCATCCGGATCCTAAGAGCGGAGTCGATCCAAAGTCACTAGAAAAACTACCTAGCGACGCTACCTACTCTTGGATTAAGGAGCCTGATTGGAATAAGCCTGGCGAACAAACAGAAGCTAAAGTTCGCATAACTTTTGCAGACGGCTCAACTAAAGACGTTACTACAACTGTTACCGTTAAGGACAATATTGCGCCTGTTATTAACACACCTAGCACCAATAAGGCAAAGAGAGCAGATACCGATAAAACACCTGAATACTACCAGTTCAAGGTGCATAAGGGCAAGCAGTTCAGCATTGATATCAACGCTTATGACAACAGCGGAAAGATTAAGAGTGCGGAATTTGGTTCGGCTTTGCCTAAGGAAATAACTGGCAGCAAGATTAGTATCACTGATAAAGATAAGAATTCTGCGGAAAAGCCTGCAAAAATTACTATTACAGGTACTGCTAATCGCGCTAATAATACGAATCCTGATGCAAACAAGTGGTCTCGTGATCTTGTTGTTAAAGACGAAGCTGGCAATACGTCCAAGATAAAGGTTCAGATTTCCGTATACACGGATGCTGAAGAGCACAATGCCACTGCCAAGCAAGTCGATAATCCTAAGGATAACAACGCAATTACCAACGCGATTACCATAACAAAATATGACAATCCAAATACGCCAATCAAAAAAGACGGCATAACATTTGATGTTGGCAATATTCCTACTAAGAATGGAAATTACACTATTCCTGTAACAATTCATTACCCAGATAAGTCAACAGAAAAAGTGGAAGTTCCTGTAAAAATTCAGAAAGATTCAAACGATTTTGAGCCTGAAGGCAAAACAATTGAAGTGTCTTGGCACTCTAGTGCGGAAGAATTGAAGAAAAAGGTTACATCCTTTGGTGACAACAACGGTCTTAAGTGGAAAAGTACAACAAAACCCGACGATAAAAATAAGCCAACGGTAACTATCGTAAACAACAGTTCCGTTCCAAGCACCGATAAACCTGGCGAGAGCCAAGTACAAGTTAAGGTTACGTATTCGGATGGATCTAGTGACGTTGCAACAGTAACTGTTAAGGTGCTGAATCCACAAAGCGAAACTTATACGCCAGAAGGTCAAACAATTAACATTGACTACAATAAGACGCCGAATACAGGTATATTCAGCAAGATTACTGGTATTGGCACTGGTAAGGGTATTAAATTAAAGAAGAACGGCGAAACAACCGACCTTACAAGGCTTCCAGAAGGTGCAAGTATTGCTATTGACGACAAGGCTAAGACTGTTCCAGATGGCACTCAGTCTGGCACGTTTGATATTCCTGTAACAATTACGTATAAAGATGGTTCTAAGGATCATGCAACGGTAAAGGTTACTGTAGGAAAGCCTCAGAGCGAAACTCACACGCCAAAGGTTGACAGCGGAATCACTAAAAAGTATGGAGAAAGTGGTCCTTCTGACACTGACATCATTGCTAAAGTCACTGTTCCAAACCAACCAACTGGTACAACAATTACAGTTGATAAAGGTCAAACACCTATCAACACTAAGACTCCTGGAACCGTAAACATTAAGGTTACTGTTAAGTATCCTGACGGTTCTGAGGATCATGTGGAAGTTCCTGTAACAGTTGAACAACCAGATAACGTGACTCATAAGGCTTCTGCAACTCCTATAGAGTTGAAGCGCAATAAAGACAATACAAATAAGCCAAGTGAAGATGAAATCAAGAACCACGTCAGTACTGGTGTCGATAAAACTAAGAAGCAGCCAACTATTACTGTAGCTAAGGATAAGATTCCAAACACAGACAAGACTGGTACAACTAATGTTCCTGTAACTATTAAGTATGAAGACGGCACTACCACAACCGTACAGGTTCCTGTTATTGTAACAAATACAAACGCAGACGAATATACTCCGAACGTTGACCCTGTGGAAGAGCCGTATGGCAGTAACGAAGAGACAATTAAGAAAGCGATTACTAATGCAGTAAACGTTACAGATTGGCCAGAAAAATCCGATAATAAGCCAAAATATGAAATTGTTACAGGCGAGACAATCCCAAGCGGCACAAAGCCTGGCACTTATCACGTTAAGGTTAAGGTCACGTACCCAGATAAAACAACTGATGAAGTTACTGTTGATGTGACTATTAAGAATAAGCAGTCGGATACTTTCGAGCCAACAGCAAAGCCTGTTGTTAAGCCGTTTGGCAAGCAGGTTACATCTGATGATGTAACTAAGAATGTAACTGTTCCTCATTGGCCAGAAGCAGACAAGGATAAGTTAACGATTGAGTTGAACGATTCTAACAAAAAGCTTCCAGATGGTAAGACTCCTGGAAACTACCCTGTTGAAGTTAAAGTCACATACCCAGATGGCACGACTGACACTGTTGATGTTCCAGTAACTATTAGCAATAAGCAGTCTGAGCTTTACCCACCTAAGGCAGATAATCTTGAAAAAGAGAATGGTCAAAAGCCTTCGGATAAAGAAATTATCGACAAAGTAAGCGTTCCTACTTGGCCAGCAGGCGAAAAAAATAAGCTAACTTACTCTATTGCTGATGGCGATAAGGATAAGATTCCTACTGGAGATAAGGCTGGCAAGTTTGAGGTGCCTGTAACAGTTACGTATCCGGATGGATCAACAACCGTGATCAACGTACCTGTAACTATTAAGGCTCCGACTCCAAAACCGCAAGTTGTGACTGTGCCAAAGGGCGTGGAACCTAAGCCAGAAGACATGATTTCCAATAAGGATAAGTTCCCTGATGGAACCACCTTCGAGTGGAATAAAGACAGCAAGCCAGACACCAAGACAGCTGGAAACAAGCAAGGCACTGTTGTTGTAACAGTTCCAGATCGGCCTTCTCAAGAAGTGCCAGTGACTGTAAACGTTGTTGATCCAAGTGCATCTGAAGTCAACGTGCTACAAAAAGGCAAGTTGCCAGAAGCTAAAGATGTTATTAAGGATTCTAGCAATAATAGTAAATTCCCTGATGGCACTCAGTTCAAGTGGAGTAAGGAAGATACACCGGACACTAACAATACTGGCAAAAAGAACAGCAAGATTATTGTTACCCTCCCAGGTCAATCCCCTGTAGAGGTGCCTGTAACGGTTAATGTTTTGCCAACGCCAGAAGCGAATATTGTGAACATTCCACAAAATGGAACAGATTTCCCAATCGCAAGTGATGTTATTAAGGATTCTACCGATAAGAATAAGTTCCCTAAGGGCACTAAGTTCGAGTGGAAAACTAAGCCAGATACTAAACAGTCTGGCAACAACAAGAAAGGCACAATAACCGTCACTGTTCCAGGTGTAAATGGAAAGCCTGGAACTTCTGCTGATGTAGAAGTTACTGTGAACGTAACTCCTGAGCCTAAGGCAAAGGACACCTCCGTTATTCAGAACAGCGATCCTGATCCTAAGAACAGCATTGAGAACAAGGATAAGTTCCCAGACGGAACTACCTTTACTTGGGGTACAGGCAAAGACGGAAAGTCTGGCAAGCCAGACACATCTACAACTGGCGAAAAAACAGTAAACGTTGTGGTAACTGTTCCAGGACAAAAGCCTAAAGAAGTGACTGTAAAAATTACTGTTACAGCATCTCCTGAAGGAAAAGACGTAACCGTGCTGCAAAAGACTGACGGCAAGGATACCACTCCTCAGCCAAAGGATGTTATTAATAATCTACCTAAGGATGCTAATATTTCTTGGAAGAAGAAGCCTGATACGTCAAAGACTGGCAACCAGCCAGGAATTGTGACTGTTAAGGTGGATGGCGAGCCAGATGTTGACATTCCAGTCAACGTGCTCGTTGTGCCAAATCCAAAAGGCAAGACGGTAAACGTGCAAAAAGACTCCGCTTTGCCGGATCCAAAAGACATGATTGCCAATAATGGTGACTTCCCTGAGAAAACCACATTTACTTGGGCAACTAACGGTAAGCCATCAACGTCTAGTACTGGTGAGCAAACTGGAACTGTTGTTGTAAATATTCCGGATATTACAACTCCTGTGAATGTAACAGTAAAAGTAAACGTTGTGGATAAAGACAAGCCATTTATCAACGATGACAAAGCCGAGAACACACCAGATAAGCCTGATAAGACCACTATTACTGGTAAAACTCAGCCAGGAAACACAGTAACTGTCAAAGACAATGACGGTAATACTGTTGGTACTGGAGATGCCAACAAAGACGGAAACTTCACTATCGAAATCGATAAGAAGGATCCTGGTACAAAACTCGAGCTTGTTCCAAGCAAGGGTAATAACGAAGGCACTCCAGTAGAAGTAAAAGTTACTGCTAAGCCACAAAAGCCAAAGATTACGGTACCAACCGACGATCACAAGAACGGCGGAAACGTAACTGTAACACCGCCACACGGCGATGAAAACGTTGTCAAGATTGTGATTAACGACAAGCCAAATCCGCTTAACGGTCCAGAAAAGCCAGAACAGACAATTATTGTCAAGAAGGGTGATGACGGCACGTGGAAGATTGACGGAGACACTCCAGAAGGTGTAACTGTTGATCCGCAAACTGGCGTTGTTACGATTCCGGCAAAAGACTTGGAAGACGGTAGCACTATTACTGCAGTAGCTAAGAACAAGACGGATAAACCATCTGATCCTGCTACTGCTGTAACCGGCTTTAAGACTCCGCAGATTACCAAGCAAACGCTAAAAGACAATCCATATGATTCTACTAAACAAATCATCACTGGAAAGACGCTTCCAGGCGCGAAGGTAATTGTTACCGACGAAAAGGGCAAGGAAATAGGAAGTGGCGTTGCAGATAAAGATGGCAACTTCACTATTACTATCCCGAAGCAAAAGCCTGGTGCTATCGTCACCCTCACGCCAACCAACGGTAAGGGTGATGATGCAAAGACGGGCGATAGTGTAAATATTACTATCGGCGGAAATATTACTAAGCCAAAGATTGACACTCCAACCAATGGTGGCGCTAGCGTAACGCCGGATCTCACGGATACTCGTGTCAACAAGGTTGTAATTACCTACACGCCAGAAGGCAGTGAAACAACCGCAACGATTACCGTTGTTGCTGAAGGCGATAAGCATGAGTGGAAGATTGACGGCTCTGCACCTAACGGCGTGACTGTTGATCCGCAAACTGGCGTTGTTACGATTCCAGCAAACAAGATTAAGCACGGTAGCACTATTACTGCGCAATCAGAAGACAGTAGCGATAAGACTGGCAAGAGCAAGTCAGAAGTGGTAACTGCTAAAGTTGGCGAAAAGGAGAAGCCTGCACCAACTCCAACGCCTATCCCAACAGACAGGCCACTTGTGGTAACACCACAAGATGGTGCCGAGCAGGGCTCTGCAACTGTTACACCACCATCTGACGCTGATTCTATGGAGATTACATACACTCCTGAAGGAACTGGAGCGGCTGGTGAAATACCTGGAATCTCTATTCCTGGTTCCCCGTTGGTTCCAACACCAACACCAACACCTACCCCAACACCTACCCCAACTCCAGCGCCTGATACCACTCCTTCTACACTCGTAACAATCAGAGTGAAGAAAGGAACGGACGGCAAGTGGACGTTTGACGGAAAAGCTCCAGAAGGCGTAACAGTTGATCCAACTACTGGTAAAGTAACGATTCCAGCGAATAAGATAAAAGACAATACCCAAATCACTGCGAAATCGAAGAAGGGTGAAACTACTTCTCCAGAAGTAACAGGCATAGCTGGAGCGAACCCAACAGGAAACCCAACGCCGTCTCCTTTGCCGTCTCCTTCACCGCTTCCTGATAAGCTTCCTGACGTTCTTCCTGAGCAACTTCCAGAAGAACCTACTGAGCAAAATCAAAGCGACAAGAAGGAACAAGAGCAAGATTCTAAGGACAATAAGCAGCAAACCCAAACTGCTAAAACTCAAGAATCTAATGAGAATAAGTCTGATTCAGACTCTGTAAAGCAAAATGCAAGCAACGCGAAGAACGTAGCAAATAACGCTCCGGCACGGCACTCATCCGGTAAGGTTACTACTTCAAATCTGAGTAACACTGGAGCCGCTATTGCTGCTGCAGGAGCTGTTGCAGCATTTGCAGTAGCAATAGGTGGAGCGATTGCTGTTATTGCTCGCAAAAGGAAGCGCAAGTAAGGCGTACATGCTGGGAAATAGTCAGCATAAACCACAAAACTAAATAAACTAAATAACTAAATAACTAAATAACTAAATAACTAAATGCTCTGTGGAAGAGAAAATTCGCAAATTGCGATAACTACTCAACCACAGAGCATTTTAATATACAGGTTTTTGCCCACTATTTCGCGTTGACATACTGTAGTGCTCAAAGCGCAGCGAGCGAAGTGCACAACGGTGTAAAGTTTCTGCCGGATTTCGCCTAAAAAACGACCTTTATTTTACACGCCTGTAAAATTTAGGTCGGATTTAAGCTAAAATCCGACCTTTTCTTTACATTTGCAACTACTTAGACTCAGCAGTATAGTATCCGTTAGCGTTAAGGCGAGCTTCAGGATTAAGCAACATCGCCTTTTCTGCTTCGTGACCGTCGTAGCGAGTGCCATCCGGAAGGCGCGTGCCATCCTTCAGCAAGTGACGATTCTCAACAGGCTCGAACAAAGCAGATCGACCCATCATGCCTTCCTCAAATCGCCTCTGACCTGCAGCCAAACGCGCATTTGCCTTGGTACGCCAATTCTTAAGCGCATCAACACCTGCGCTAGCAGCCACAGCCGCCTCAAAAGCACCAGGGTGAACCAATGCCACAAATCCGCTAACATGACCGAAGCCGAGCGAAGTTGCGAGAGCAGCCTTCACTGCGCAAGAACCTGCACCATCGCCAATCCGCATCGGCTCACGCAACCAAACCATGTGGTCGTCGCGCGCAAGCTTAGGATCCACGCAGTCAAGTGATGCGTTTCCAGGAATTACGCCACTTCTAAACAGTTGAGTCAAACCGTTGATTTGGAAGATGCACGCGCCACCCTTTGCGTGCCCGGTCAGCGTCTTTTGGCTGATTACGAACAGCGGATTTCCGTCCGTACGTCCGATTGCGTGCGCAAGAGTATTGTGCAGCTCGGATTCGTTCGGATCGTTGGCATTCGTAGACGTATCATGCTTAGAAACCACAGCAATATCGTCCGGAGTAACGCCGAGAGCTGCCAAATCACGCACGAGCTTAGACTTAGCTCCACCCATGCCCGCAGCCAAAGCACCCAAGCCCGGAGCAGGAATAGAAGTGTGAATGCCGTCAGCGTAGGAGTGAATGAAACCAACCACACCAGCAACAGGCAAGCCAAGCTTCAAAGCAATATCGCCACGCGTAACCAAAATCGTACCGCCACCTTGAGCTTCAAGGAAGCCGCCGCGTCTGCGATCGTTTGCGCGAGAGAAGAATCGTGGATCGATGCCCTTCGCATACATTTCTTCGCTATTGGCAGTTGCGTTCATATTGCCGAAGCCAACTACGGATTCCACGCCGATATCGTCAATTGCGCCAGTTACTACGAAGTCAGCTTTGCCGAGAGCAATCTTGTCGACGCCTTCTTCGAGCGAAACAGCTGCAGTTGCGCATGCAGACACCGGCTGAACCATATTTCCGTAGCCGCCGATATAGGTTTGCATTACGTGAGCTGCAACAACGTTTGGAAGCGCCTCTTGCAGTACGTCCGTAGGAATTTCGTGGTTAAGGAAGCGATCCAAGTACAGTTTTCGCATTGAGCTCATGCCACCGAAACCGGTTCCTTGCGTGGAAGCAACCATTGACGGATGCACAGATTGCAAAATCTCCGAAGGTGTGAAACCAGCAGAAATGTAAGCGTCTACAGTTGTGACAATATTCCACAACGCAATCGTGTCAACACTTCCAACCATTGAAGCAGGAATTCCCCACTTCAGCGGATCGAAGCCCTTAGGGAATTGTCCACCGACGGTTCTGGTCATTGCAGCCCTACGCGGTACGCGAATCATAGAACCTGCCTTGCGCGTAACAGTCCATTCGCCAGATTCTGCATCGCGAGCAATCTCAGTGTGCGATTCGTCAAGTGCCACATATTCGCGCGCAATTGTTTCTGTTGGAACGCTGAAGCTCACGTCGTGATCGAGGAAGATTTCTGCTTCTTCTTCGTTCGCTCCATCCTTGTAGTCGCCGCCCATGCCGGTTTCGAATGGTCGAATACCCGAGCGCGCAACTACTTCATCGCGATATTTCTCTGCAATATCTTCTTCTGGAACAAGCGTGCCGTCCGCATCGTACCAGCCTGGCTTTGGTGAATCCTGCCAAGTAAGCAAGCCCATATTCCAAGCCAATTCCAGTACTGCTCCTGCAGAAAGCTCCACGGATCCATCTTCGCGAATTCCAAGTTCTGCTTCGAAACGAGTACGTCCGGAACCCCACGGTCCAAGCTCGCCGACTGAGACGATCACAATTTCGTCTTCTGGACGCGCTGTTACGTTCTTCCAATCAGCCAAGTTGACTCGCGGCTGAGTTGGCACGTAAGGAGTTGGAAGTGCTTTGTTGGTTGATTTAGCAGTTGATTTAGCAGAAGATTCTGCAGCTTCTTCTACAGCTTCCACCGCTTCTTCCTCAGCTTCCGCACGCTTCTGATCTTCCAACGCTTCTGCACGAAGAGCATTCAAATCAAGAGGCTCCTTGCCTAATCCACCCGTAAGATCAACGTCCAAAGGCGCAATTGCAGCCTGTTCGCGCGCTTCCTTCGTGCACAAATCGAGCAAACGATCTGCCATTTCTTGCGTTGAGTAGGTAGTTAAGCCATGACGTTCAACTACAGCCACAAGCGGATCATTTCCACCCATCAAGCCGGTTCCACGCACCCATCCAATCTTAGGATGCGCAAAAGTCACGCGATCCGACCACACACTTTCTGCATGCGCACGGTTCACAATCGCATCGAAAGCACTCTTGACTTCGCCATAAGCACCATCGCCGCCAAACATACCGCGGTTTGGAGAGCCAGGTAACACAACGTGCATACGATGTTGCACATCCGTATCTGCTCCAATTTGCGCAAATCCGGCGATTGCACGCTCCACTCCCCACAGCATTAAGCGCGATTGCGATTCAAAAAGCGAACCAGAATCAGCCAAAGTGCCGTGAACTGGAGGCGCTGCAAACGGGAAGAACATGCTCGGCTCGTAAGCAGGCTTCAAAATAGTAGTAGTTGCGCCGCTAACTTTCTTCGAAACTGTGCCAACCCACTTTACAAGCGCGTCAACATCGCGGTAGCTAGACAAGTTTGCTGGAACAAGCCACAACTTTGCGCCCATTTGAGCGTTTTCGCGATACGCTTTCTTCGCCCAAGACTTAACGCTCGGCTTGAAACTGTGCGAAGTTGCGATAACCGTAGCTCCACCCTTAAGCAAGCCCGTTACTACGCGAGCAGCAATCGAATTAGGAGCAACACCTGTAACTACTGCAACTTCTCCTGCAAAACGAGTCGCTTGAGCAGTATCAGCGTTGTTTTGCGCAAGTTTAGTGCGAGAATCGTGAGCAATATCATTAAATATTGTTGCAAGATTGTTTAATTCGCGAGATTTAGAAAGACTTGCAAACCACTCAGCTTCCGAAGCTACTGCTTCCCCTGCACCAAGGAAACTACCAAAATCATTTAAGATTTCAGAAACTTCATTTACCTGAATATCAACATTCTTTCCAGCATACTTGTAGTACAAGCGAGCAACGTCTTCGCGAGCCGAAGCCCAGCGGTCGTCGAAAAGAATTGCCTTACGCTCATCAAATCGAGGAGCCACCTGCTTTGGCCAATCCGCACCAAGCTCAGCTTCAACAGCAGACACAACAGCAGCATTTTCGTCACTTTCAGTTTCTGCTTTAGGAGCCTCAACACCAAGCTTTGCTAGCACAAACTTAGCAGTTGCAGCAAGTACGCCATCTGCGCCAACAACCTGCTGAGCGAAAGCGTCAAGAGCTGCAGAATCAACAACAGCACCGCCTGCGCCGCCAGCAGCACCAGGCTGAGAAACGCTAACGCCGTGAGCTTGAGCAACTTGCGCAATTGCTGCGTCGATTAAAGCGTCAGCTGCAGCAGTATTCTTTGCAGGATCAGTTGAAAGTTGCGCAAGATTTTCACCGCGCACGCTAGCACCTTCACGCGTTTGCAAAACCAAAGCCGCAAGAACGTGCGCACGCCAGCCTTCGCCAAGCTGCCAAACTTCAGAGATTCGCTTGTCAATTTGCGCTGGTTTCACACCGGCTGCACCGAAAAGCGCACGCAAACGTTCGCGCACAATATCGGAAAGCACAGCACCAAAAGCCTTATAGCGCGGAGCAACCGAATCAACTAACTTTTTAAGCGCACTCATTGGAGCTTCTGCAGCACCATCCACGCTTGCCACGCCAAGCTCGGAACTAATATCCATAAGAAGCTGGTTTCTGCGCGAAGATACGCCGTTTGTAAGCGTATCAGTTGTATCAGTGTCGCCGATTTGGTCAAGACGGATTTTTGCACTATACGCAATAAGCATTGAGATTGCGTCGGATGCTTTGAATGGCAAGTCTGCTACAGGTCCGCTTGCTGCTGCATTAGCTGCAGAAGCAGAAGCCGCAGGAGCAGCAGAGACAACATTTGCTGCAGGAGCTGCAGGAGCAGCAGTCGCATCAGCAATGCTACTTGCTTCTTGACTATCTTCCTCAGTAAACACTTCAGGCACAAGCGAATCAGTGTCAGTCATATAAACGCGGCCTTCATCACGACCAACGTTGTAAACAGTCACTTTTTCGCCACTAAACTCCGGCAAAGCAAGAGTTTTAGCACCAAGATTTGCCAAAGTTGGCGCATTTCCTAAACCAACTTCAACGTACTCTTCAACACCAAGACCACCGCGAGCGCGATCGGCAAACATAAGAGCCTGCGTTTCAATCCAGCGAACTGGAGAAGCGAACTGCCATGAAAGAAGCTCCGTAAGAAGCAATCTACCGAGCTTCTGCTCATCCTCTGCATAAGATTTCCACGTAGTTTCATCTTCCAAAGCTGCTTCAATGCGCTCAGATGGCACAACATCCAAGATCTTTTGCGCAAATTCTCGCGTAAGCTCAAACGGGCAAGCCACGAGGTTTGGAATGTAACGGTCTACAAGCACAGAGTAATCAATATGCTTCGGTAGCAGCGAATCGAGCTTGTCGCGGAATTCCGGCACACCCTTTCGAAGAATTCGAGAGTGGAACGGCACGTCAATTCCTGGAACAAACATGAATGGAGGTTTGCCGCCATACTCCTTAGCGCGCTTAGAAGCGTCTGCCGCCAATGCCTTCAAGCCTTTAATAGTTCCAGCAATTGCGTACTGCTGACCTGCCAAGTTGTAGTTTACAATTTGCAAGAATTCGCCAGTAGCCTTGGAAATGCCATCAACGTAAGCGTTCACGCCTTCGTCTGACACTCCAAACTGGTTTGGTCGAAGCGCACCCATGCGGTAGTTCGAGCGACCTTGCGCATCGCGCTCAATCAAGTGATGCATTGTAGATCCGCGGTGGAACACCAATTCAAGCACAGTTTCGAGTGGAATAATTTGCGCGAAGGAGCTCAAAGCATTGTATTCGCCAAGCGAATGTCCTGCAAAGTAAGCAGGCCAAATATCGCATCCTGCTTCACGCAAACGCGCGGTTTGCGCAAAGGCAACTGTTGCGAGCGCAACTTGCGTAAATTGCGTTAAATTAAGCAATCCTTCAGGATGGTGATAAGTTACGCCGTGAGCAGTAAGCTCCTTTGGATTATCGCGCACGACTGCGAGGATTGAGAATCCAAGCTTTTCGCGAGTAAGCTTGTCTGCTCGCTCCCAAGTATCGCGCACTGCAGGTGACTTTGCGCGCTCATCCAGCGACATTCCTTGCTTTTGGATACCCTGACCTGGGTATACGAATGCTGCACGTGGAGCGCGAGTAAGTGCGCTTGCTTTAGACACGATTTGCCCATCAACTCTGCATGTAACTTCCAAAGCGAGACCGCCGCGACGAACTTTTCCAACGCGTTCAACTGTGATTTCTACTTCGTCATCAAGTTGGACCATGCCGTACATGTTGTAGGACCAGCCAATGAGCTCGTAGCGAGCACCTTTTTCATCAACTGCTTGAGCCACATGCTGAGCTGTTGCAGAAAGCCACATACCGTGTACCAAAGGAGCAGAAAGCCCGGAAATTGCAGCACCTCGCTTAGAAGTGTGAATTGGGTTGAAATCTCCAGAAGTACGCGCAAAAGCGGTCATATCGTGAGGAGCGCGAACGACTACTCTGCGTAAAGCTCTGCGAGGCGTGTCTTCAATTTCATATCCGTGCAATCCTGCAGCTTCGCCATATTGCGCAGCTGGAGCAGGAAGCGCGTTGCTGAAGCTTCGTCCACGAATAGCAAAACGCTCAGTTTCGTGAGCCAAACGAGTTCCATCTGCAGCAGTATGCACTACGTGAATAGTTACCACGCGTCCGGAAGCAGATTCTGCATACGGCTCAGCCCAGCCGAGCAAATTAATTCGCTTGTCGACATACTTTTTAAAATCTTCAGCATCGACGTCAAGTTCTACTAAATGATCTAGGTGAACAGCGTTAAGCAGACCCTCAATAATCGGGTATCCATCAACCATTACGGAACCCAAAGCCGAGTAAATAGTCGGCCAAGCAGGACCTACTAACGCGTCTGGCACAATGCGAGAAGCAAGCAATCCATCTGGAAGTCTTCCAGCAGTAGCAGACTCGTGATCAATTCCAAGATTTCTTGAGAAAGTATAGGAAGAATGAACCAATCCAAACGGGAAATCTCTATAACCTTCTGCGAGCAAATCTTCCGGCAATTTTGCCAAACTGCCATCTTCTTTTACTGTTTCAACCTTAGGCATAGCGTCAAGCACATCGCCAGTAATCGCTGTATTTCCAATACCTGCGGTTGCTGCAAGCATTTCGTACACGTGCTTTGGCAAGCGCTCGCGGTCAACTACTGGTATGCTTCCAGCTTGACTTGCGTCAACAGTTAGCGGAATTACAATATCTCGTACTGCATGCTTGCGTTTTGGCGAGTTTGCAGCATTTTTTGTAGAGTGTTTTGCTTCCTGATTTTCTTGATTATCCCAGAATGTATCTAGCTTAATATCTAAATCAAGCGAAATTACGTCATTATTACTAGAAGTTACTGTAATTACGTAATTTTCGTCTCCTAAAGACGTTCCGTAAGCAGGGTTTGCAGTTACATGACCAACCCAAGAAATATTCGGGCATGCGCGCACGTAAGCTTCAACGTTTTTAGCATCAGCAATCTGACTAAAAGCAGATTTTGAAGACTTGCTCGCCGCATTTTCCTTATTTTCTGCTTCTACTCCAGTTTCAGCTCCAGATTCTGCACGATTGAGCACAGCTGCTTCAAAACGTCCCAGAATATCGGCAATCGGCTCATCCATAGTCGTAATTCCAGCCACGGAAATCGGTCCTGGAATTACGCGCACAGCATCTGCCGAGTAACGCGAATCTTCCGACTGCCAAAGCTGATCTTGACCCCACCAACGCAACAAATCGTTGTCAATAACTGGCACGAATGGCATTGGCTTAGGGTATTCGCGCACCAAAGTTGGGAACCAAGCGGCATCCATTGGCACAACGTTCATCTCGCGAGCTTGAGGCAACGCATCAATCAGCGTATATAAAGCAGCTTGAGGGTGCTTAGAAACTTCTTCAATAGAAGGCAGAATAGAAGTAAATTCGCCTGAATCTTGATTAATTAAACGCGCTTCAATACGCTGTAACAAATGCATGTAGCGATCTGCGTAAGTCGGATCCACCCAAGGGTATGCCAAATCTAGGAAACGTTGAGCAAATTGCAAGTAAGTCATGCTTTCTACGTCACCAAAATATGGCTTTGCAGTAGAGTTAAGCGCTTCGATTACTTCATCGCGACGTGATTCAAGCTCTTCAGGATGTTTCATCATATGAACGAGCAATCTACCGCAGCGAGCAGAAGCGTTTTCTAACTCGTAAATATCTGCGTGCAAATGGCTTAAACCACTCGTCACACCGCCAATCACTTTGCCAGAAGGCACCCAACGCTCACCCATTGGCGCGAACGGATCCTCATCAAAACCTTCAATGCTAGAAGATTTTGGCATCGCAATACCCGGAGTTTCCACAAGCATACGCTTTACTTCAGGGCTTGTATGCGCTTCTTTTGCTGTCATTGCAGCTGTGCCAATCATTACAGCATCAACTGGCATATTTGGCAAACCGTATTCACTCGCCCATTCACCAGAAATGTAGTCTGCAGCACGCTCAGGAGTACCAATACCACCACCTGCAACAAGCACCAAATTTTCGCACTCACGCACTTGCGCGTAAGTTGTCATAAGCAAATCATCAAGAGATTCCCACGAATGGTGACCACCTGCAACACCGCCCTCAACCTGCACAATAATCGTGGCTGGAGCAACAGCCTTAGCAATTCGCACAACTTGACGAATTTGATCAACTGTTCCAGGCTTAAACGTTACGTAAGGGAATCCATCAGCTTGCAAAGATGCTACTAATTCCTTGGCTTCGTCAAGTTCTGGAATGCCTGCAGAAATAACTACACCATCAATAGGAGCTCCCGACTGCCTCTTTTTTGGCACGATTCGCTTCGAACCAAATTGCAAATTCCACAGGTAGCGATCCATAAACATGGCGTTAAATTCAATAGTTGCGCCTTCACGAAGCTGATTTTCAAGCGACTTCATATGACGATCAAAAACTTCTGCAGTTACTTGACCGCCGCCAGCAAGCTCAGCCCAGTAGCCTGCATTTGCTGCTGCAGCAACGATTTCCGGCTCTACTGTCGTTGGTGTCATTCCTGCAAGAAGCACAGGAGCTTTGCCTGTAAGCTTGCTAAATTTAGTAAGTACTTTACGTCCTGCAGGCGTGTTGATTACTCGAGGAGCAAAATCAGCCCAGCAGCCCGTACGCTCTGGCTCAGAAGCAGAGTCAGCTGTTGAAAGCTCTGCACGCGAGCGCAATGTAGCAGCCTCTACTATTCCAGCGCCGGTTCCTTGCACAAGCACTCCAGTAAGCTTTCCTAGCACTTCGCTAGGACCCATGTCTAAAATCCAAAGCGAGCGCGCGTCATTTTGCTCCAAAACTTCGCCAATTTGCGTAGCCCAATCAACAGGAGTTACAAGCACTGCATCCGCCAATTCGCGAGCAACTGTAGTGTTCAAACCAGCCTCATTTGCCCACTCTACTACCTGCTCAACTGCAGATTGAAGCATTGGCGAATGGAATGGAACTGTAACATCCAAATATTCAGCAACTGGCGCAAATACAGCTCCACCGCGAACTTTCATTTCGCGCAATTTTTTCGAACGCTTTGTTTCTTTTTGCGCTTCGTTTGCAACAGCTTCCATATCTTCCGGGTATCCTGCAATAACCACGTGATTGTAAGCGTTTTTAACAGCAATTGACACTTCACCGCGCGTGCGCTCTACGCGTGAAATTAACGCTTCTGCCTGCTTTTTAGTAACTCCTTTAAGTGACAGCATTGGCGTATGCTCGCCGTCACCAGTAATTTCAAGCATTCGAGATTCGCGATCTCCTGCAGCTCCAATTAAGTAGGCAATTGCGAGTAACTCTTCGATTTGAGCGCGAGCCTTCTGCCAAGACTTTGCTTTTATGCGAGCTTTTACCATTTCTGCTGCGATTACGCCTTGAGAATGACCCAAAACTGCGCACGGCTTATTTACTTCAAAGTTGTATCCAAGATTTGTTAAGTCGCGCACTGCACCGAACTGTGCAAGCGTAATTCCAGGCACACTAAGAAGCGCGTTTGCAGCGTTAATATGCTTATTTTCTAGCGCGTCAAACACGTTTATGTCGCCGCCTGCATTTGCTAAAAGCTCAGAATAAATTGGCGATAGCAAAGCTTTTGCGCCTGCTTCATACTCGTGAAGTTCTGCGTTTAATTCTTCGTCTGAACTAAGCTCGCGCAAAGCTTCAACCCACGGAGTTGACTGACCTGCAAACACGAGTGCGTGCGGATTATTAGCGAGTTGGTCGAAAAAGTATGTTGTCATGATGTTTCCTTCTCGTCGATTTGGATAAGTTTTATAAATTCTGTAAGTTTTGTAAGGTTTATAAGTTCTGTAAGTTCTATAGTTTTTAGTTATAAGTTTGATAATCCCTATTGTTTTTATAAATATGCTTACATTGGCTGATTTCCGTGATGCTTTCCAGTTCTGGAAACCCGCTTTTTACTGCGCAAAAGCTTCAATGAGCCAGCAATCATATCGCGAGTCTGCTCCGGGTCAATCATTGCGTCAATCTGCCCAGTTTCCAACGAAAGATTTGCGTTAACAGTAGTCGCCTCATACTCGTCAACCAGCTGCTTTCTAAGAGCTGCAACGTCTTGTCCACGCTCTTTAGCTTTTTGCAAATCTTTACGATGAATAATATTCACAGCACCTTGCGCACCCAAAACCGCAATCTGGCTGGTTGGCCACGCGTAATTTACGTCCGCACCCATCGACTTGGAACCCATAACGATATAAGCTCCACCGAAAGCTTTGCGCAAAATCACCGTAACCAGTGGAACTTGCGCGTTCGCGTACGCATAAATCACTTTCGCACCTCGGCGAATAATTCCTGCGTGCTCTTGATCTGAACCAGGCTTATAACCAGGAGTATCTACTAGAGTCACCACAGGCAAATTAAACGCATCGCACAATCGCACAAATCGCGCGACTTTTTCAGAAGAATTTACATCCAAAATACCAGCGTTCACCTTCGGCTGATTTGCTACGATTCCAACAGGATGACCCTCAATGCAAGCAAAACCAACCACTGCAGAAGCAGCATACAATTCCTGCACTTGCACGAACTCACCATAATCAACAATTCTGCGAATCACGTCGAGCACATCGTAAGGCTGACGGTCGTTATCTGGCACAATATTCGCCAACTCGCGCGCAGTTTCGCGATCCGCGCGCGTTGCAGCGTAGGCAAAAGTTGGAGGCTCTACCTCACAGCTAGATGGCAAATAAGCCAAAACTGTGCGCGCGTAGTCAATTGCGTCAGCTTCATCCTCTCCCAAATAGTGAGCGACACCGGAAGTTGCGTTATGCACAAGACCGCCGCCCAAATCGTCCATGCTAATAGCCTCGCCGGTTGCAGCTTTAACAACATCCGGACCGGTTACAAACATGTTTGAGTGCTCGCGAGTCATAATAATCAAATCTGTTAACGCAGGGCAATAAACTGCACCGCCAGCGCAAGGACCCAGAATAATTGAGATTTGCGGAATCAAGCCGCTTGCTTCGCAAGTTTTTTTGAAGATACGCCCGTATTGCATAAGCGCGCTCACGCCTTCTTGAATGCGAGCGCCGCCGGAATCAATTACGGCAACAACTGGCACGCGAAGTTCAACAGCCATATCTAAAAGATGGCAGATTTTCTCGCCTTCAGCTTTGCCTAAAGTTCCGCCGCGCACGGAAAAGTCTTGCGCATAAACTGCAACTTTTCTGCCATAAACTTCGCCAAATCCGGTGATAACAGCGCATCCTGCAACGTCGTTATTAATGTCACCACCGTTAAAACGTCCGATTTCCACGAACGATCCAGTGTCAAAAAGCAAGTCAAGACGCTCTCTTGCAGTTGACTTTCCTTTTGCGTGCTGACGTTCTAAAGCTTTTTGTTCTGCGTCACGAGCAAGTTGTGCTGCGTGCTGAACTGCAGCTTTTCCGCGACGAGGCTGCAAGTTTGTATCGTCAGCAGAGCTATTAACAGAAGAGTTATTAACTGTTTTCGCTGAAGTTTCAGAGATTTCAGACTTTTCTTTTACTAAAGCGCTCATTTCTGCTCTCCTTCCAGCTTTTCATCGCTTTTTTCGGAAGATTTTTCTGCGCCTTTATCTGCGCTTTTGTCTCCAGCAAGATCAATCGTCACAAGCTTTGCGCCCGATTCCACGCCGTCACCAGGCCCCACAAAAATTCCAGTAACAGTACCAGCTGCAGGAGCGTAAACATAATTTTCCATTTTCATAGACTCAAGCACCACAAGCAAATCACCCTTGGCAACCTGCTGGCCTTCAGCCACATTCACGCGCGTAATAACAGCTTGCATAGGCGCTGCGATTACGCCAGGAATCTGCTTTTGTTCTTCAGATTTGTGAGTACTTCCGCGAAGCGAACGTCCGCGCAAAGGCTGCGAAGCTCTAGAAACGCTACGAACTCGCGCAGAACCAGTCAAATTATCAACAATATCTTGCGGAATCGTAAGCTTTACGCGCTTATTATCAACCTCAATAATGAAGGATTCCATTGCAGGCTGCTTATTTTCGGATTCATCCGCAGACTTTCCAGAAACAAGCGAAGCCGGCTGACCGCCCAAGGAAGCTGCAGGAACGCGGTTCAAATACTTGCGTTCCATCCACTTAGTAGACACGTCAAAACTGTGATTTTCCGCAGTAAACTCAGGGTCGTTAAAAATCTGCTCAAAAAGTTTTGCTGGAGTTGGCACGCCCTCAATACAAAGTTCCTTCAAAGCGCGACGCACGCGAGCGACAGCAGTTTCGCGACTTTGCGCAGTAATAATAAGCTTGCCCATCATCGAATCGAATTTTGGCGAAATATTATCGCCAACTTCAACACCAAAATCGACGCGAATACCAGGACCGGAAGGCCACTTTATTTTCGTTAAAGTGCCGGAACTTGGAGTCAAATTCGTAGCAGGATCTTCCGAAGTAATGCGAAGCTCGAAGCTGTGTCCGCGAGGTTCTGGATCCTTAATCAACTCGCCGCCGTCAGCAATATTGAGCTGTTCTCGCACTAAATCAAGTCCACTAACTTCCTCACTAACCGTGTGCTCAACTTGCAATCGCGGATTAACTTCCAAGAAGTAGACTTTATGCTGAGAAGTCACCATATATTCGCACGTGCCAAGACCAACGTAGTCAACAGCTTCAAATAGGTTACGAGAATATCGGTAAAGCTGATCTTTTTCATCGTCGGTCAAGAACGGTGCAGGAGCTTCCTCAACCAGCTTTTGGTTTCGGCGCTGCACCGAGCAATCGCGCGTGGAATATACGGTGAAATTTCCGTGAGCGTCGCGGCCGCACTGCGTTTCAACGTGGCGAGCCTTGTCGATAAAACGCTCAATAAAATATTCATCTAAGTCGCCGCCCTGAAGAGCGTCGTGATTCATGTAAAAGCCTCGCAACTCGTCATCGTTACGAACGACTGTAATGCCGCGTCCGCCACCGCCATCCGTGCGCTTCATCATCACAGGATATCCGTGCGTTTGCGCAAAAGTTAAAAGTTCTCGAATATCTTTTACCGGCTCCGAAATGCCTGGAACTGGCGGCACTTTCGCGCGAACTGCCACGCGACGAGCCGTAATCTTATCTCCCAAATCAATAAGAGCTTCCGGGCGAGGACCAATCCAAATAACCCCAGCATCGTTAACTTTTTTCGCAAAAGACGCAACTTCCGAAAGGAAACCGTAACCCGGGTGCACAGCATCCGTGCCGCTTCTTTTAATAATGTCAAGAATCGCATCTTCGTTTAAATAAGTATCACGATACGTGTCTCCGGAAAGTGCGTACGCTTCGTCTGCCATTTCTACAAACTGCGCGTTGCGATCAGTCGGTGCATAAATAGCAACGGTAGAAATGCCCATTTCGTGAGCCGTGCGAATAACTCGCAAGGCAATTTCACCGCGGTTTGCGATGAGAATTTTTTTGATATTCGTAACCATACGTTACAAGATATTAGAAAAGTTGCGTTTACGGATGAGTCGACATACACAAAAGCTAGAGCAAAATTTTGTACACTTCTCCAATGCACATGATTTTTTAGGCACGTAATGTGATTAGCGAAACGGAAAACAACCGGCAAAACCGTTTAATTGACAACCTATTAGCTGCAAACGGCAAACCGGAAATAACCAAAAGAAGGTTTTCATGACTAACATAAATCAAAATAATGCAGCAACAGCAGCAGCAAATTCAAACGTTGCAAATAAGTTGAAAGTAGCTGCAGCATGGCTTGCAAAGCCAGCGCTTCTCACTGTGCTTTTGGCTCTTTCTACCATGGCAGGCGCAATTTATCTTCCTATTACTCCTGTGCCTATTACGTTGCAAACTCTTGTTTTGTGCATTATTGGTTTAACTTTGAGCTGGCGCGAAGGCGTAGCTTCTGTAGTTATGTACCTTGCTGTTGGCGCAGCAGGTTTGCCTGTATTTGCTGGCTTTAAGGGCGGCTGGGCTGTTTTTGTTGGCCCTACTGCAGGATTCTTAGCCGGTTTCATATTTGGCGTTGCTGCAACTGCAGCTTTGAAGCGCGTATTTGACGTAGCTCTTGACGCAATGATGCCAGAAAACTCCTTCAAGAAGACTTTCGCACGCTTCTGCACTTACTCTGTAGCTTCTATAATCGGCACGATCGTGATTTACGCATTCGGCATTTTCGGTCAAAGCTACCTAACTGGCATGCCACTTTCAACTGCCGCCGCAACCTTGATTATTTTCATGATTGGCGATTTGATTAAGGCTTTTGTTGCGAGCGCGGCTTGCTCCGGCTTGTACAACGCACTTAACAAAAAGCGCGCGTAGCGGAAACGTTATATTGCAGAAAAACGGCATTTCCTTTACACGACTGTAAAGGGAATGCCGTTTTGCATAAGATTGCCGCGCACTTGCTCTTTGACTGAGATAACTAGCAAACAGCTGACGCTTGCGCTTTAAGCGCTCGCTGCTGAGCTTGCACGGAAAGTCCACTGGACTTTCCGTCTGAGCAAGCTCGGCGCTCCGAATTGCTTTCGCGCGCTAAATCGCAGCGCTCAAGCAGGTCGTCGCGCTTCATACGCAACTGCGTGCACATCGCCGCTTTTTACCACAATTTCCTCGCCAGATGCCTCACGAATTGTAAGCGACGCATCTTCTCCAAGCCGCACAGCAGTTCCTGTCACCACGCTTCCGTCAATTGGATGCACGTTAACTTCGCGTCCAAGAGTCCAACACACACCATTTACCTCTTTAAGCAAATCGGCAGCGTTACTTGGATAATCACGCATAAAATCGCACAATCTCGTCCTCAATCCAGTAACTATTTTTGCAGCAATCGTATCACGCAATTCTTTAGATTCCGGCAAATCAGTCATATGCATTTGCAACGAAGTTGCCATCTTAATTGGCAGCACTTCTTGCGGCACGCACAAATTCAATCCGATTCCAAAAATTACTCCAACAACATTGTCTTTGCTTGGATCGGCTACAATTTCTGTTAAGATTCCGCCTTCTTTACAATCGTGCAAAAACACGTCGTTAGGCCATTTAAGTTTTATCGCGCAAGCATCACCGTGTATCGGCGAACTTCCGCACTCTTTAAACGTTTCTAGAAGTGCGTCACGCGCTGCAAGCCCTGCAATAATAGGCAGCCAGCCATTGTGACTTGCGTCCATAACAATTGACTTCGGCAGCAAAGTTACGAATGAAACTAAAAAGCTTTCTCCCGGTCGGCTTACCCACGCGCGCCCTAATCGTCCTCTTCCTGCTGTTTGCTCGTCTGCCACAATCGCAACTATTGCTGGCTTTCCGTCATCTCGCGCGATTATTTCGCCTTTTTGTATCATTTCTCGCGCAATATTTTGCGTAGAATCTGTAATTGCGAAATATTTTACCAAATCTGCTACTTCTGATGTCTGCGGCATCAATGCCACACTTTGCGAAGAAAAAATAGTCATATGTATAATTTACATCAGATTATATTTTTGCGCGCGTAATTGCATGTTTTGCGCGCAATAGCAACCAAAATAGCTAGGCATCAATTAAGCAGGTGTTAACACATGGAGCGCATACGTCGCAAAAAGCAGTACAAGAAGCCGCGCACATTGCGTGCTGTTGTAGCACGTTTTTTAGATTACACTCTTGCTGCTTTGTTATGCTTTATACTTGCTTTTTGCACTAGCCTGGGGCCAATTTTCCGCAGTCAAGATATTAAAGTTCATTTAGGATCAATCGCTGATTTTTCGTTGGTTAATGCTTTTATTTTCGTTGCTGCCTTCATAATATACGCATTAATACTGACTGTGCTTATTTACTACGGTAAAAATAAAAAGTTTTTGCCTAAATATCAACGTTTTATGAAATTAATAAAGTCAATTGCGTTAAGAAAAAATAGTGAAAATAAAAAACAGTCAAAATTACAAAAATTTACTACTAAACACGCTATTTTCCGCAATATTTCGCATTTTCTTTTAAAATCTGCAAAACTATTTTTTAATTGCGCTAAATGGTTCATTAACCACTCCACTCGCAACAGAAGAAACCTACTTCTTACTTTTTTCGTGGGCTGGATTTGGGTTCCAGCTACGTTACTTGCCGCATACGGTGCAGATATATGCTCGCAAATTCGTGAGTACAGTTGGACTTGGAATAAAATTACAGGCTTAGACCAGCCTTATATCGGCTTCTTTAGCTTTGTCCCAATGGATATTTACCCAACTGCGCACTACTTGTGGCCAACTCACCCAACTTATTTAACAGATCAGCACAACATTGTTCTAACTGTTATTTATGGCGCAACAACAGCAGTCTCCAGATACTTTACCGACTCAAACGACGCTGGAATTGCACTTCTTGCCTTTGCACAATTTGCATTTGCAGCATGGTGCGTTTCTGCAACAGCACACCGCTTCTTAAACAAACCTTGGCTTAACGCAGAATCTAGCTCAACAAATTGCAGCACAACAACTTTTGCAAGATTCGTTATTCTGCTTATGTTTTTACTTAACCCGCTTGTGTTGTGCTCAACTATTGCGCTTACAAAATCTCCGCTTTTTGCGTTCGCTTTTGTTTGGTGGTTTGGCATAAATTACGAGTTAACTAATTGCTATCATGCGAAGGACACTAAAAATACACCTAGCACAAAACCGAATGCGCAAAAGCCTAGACTTCACACTGTTTTGGAATTAATTGTTTCAGTGTGCGTAATGCTTATTGCTGCAAAATACGCTTGGTATATTCTGGTTGTTCAATTCATGCTTTTAATTATTTTTGAGCGCAAACGCTGGCGTTTGTGGGTTTGCGGAATTTTGCTTCCAATCGTTGTGATTCACGGCTCGTTAATTATGCTTATTTCGAGCGGTGCTATTATTAGCGGCGATCCTATTGAGAGTCGCGGCATTCAGTTACAACAAATTGCACGTATAGCTAAGCTCGATCCGCATAGCATACCACGTAGTGCAAAGCACATTATTGCACCAATTTTTAATCTGGATCAAACTGCAGAAGCATACAAACCTTATGACGCAGACCCTGTGAAATCTTCCGGATTGCAATCTAAAAAAGTGAGTTATCGTTGGCGATACGTTACTAAAGACAATATTCGTAAATTAGATTTCGCTTGGTGGCAAATGATTACGCATAGTCCATTTGTGGCAACTGACGCTTTTCTTGCAAAGACTTACGGATACTTTGATATTTTTGACCGCCCGTATGTTGGGCCAGAATACTACATAGACACTGACAGCATACACAAATCTGATTGGATTAAATATTGGAATCCTAAGTGGCGAACTAAATTTGCAGAAGACATTAGCACGTTTAGTGATATTCCTGTTTTAAGTTGGCCAATTCACGGAAATACTTTCGTTATTTTTACACTACTTATTGGAGTTGCAGAAATTATTCTTCGCCGTTGGCGCACATTGTTATGGCATATTCCACTTGCCTTGCTGGTTGGAGTTATGATTCTTGCTCCAGCTAATAATTTTGAGCGACACATGCTACCGTTAGCTTTTGTTTTCTGCTTTGTAGCACTTACTTTTTGGCGAGATACTTTTACTCAATCGCGCTATAATAGTAGAGAATGTTAGAATCAAAGGCATAAGATGGACGAGAAGAATACACCTCAGTTTGCGCAAGATAGCAGCGCTGCTTCTTCTATTATGTCCGAAGAAAATTATGAAGATAAACTTGCAGGAAACAGCCTACTTAGTAGCGATTTTCTTTCGATACTAGCAAGCGTACAGGCAGCAGAAAAGCACGCGGAGGATTCTAATATTGCCAATTCTCTTGAAAATCAACAGTTAAACAAAACGCAAGTAAACGCTGTATCAAATGATCAAGAAAGCTCTTCTAAAGCAAAGCAATCTAAAGCAGAGCAAGAAAACGAAGAAAAGCACAAGCACCACTTGTGGCATCGTCTTTCATCAAATCAAAGTCGTTCGAGTCATTCAAGTCAATCTTCTGAAAATACTAAAGGTAATAATTCACCGAGTTTTACTCCATTGCCCAGCGCGCAAAAATCAACTAGCTCGGAACCGCTTAGAATTTTCGACAATCGTGATGGCCAAGTTTTTGACGCGGCGATGCGCTTGCAATTACACTCGATTATTGCCACGTGCTTAATGAATGGTATTGCAGATGCTCGTATTGACGCTTTCATGCATTTGCTTCAATGGTCAGATTCGCCAAAAGTTATTGTTATTGCAGGAACTTTCGGCACTGCAATTAAGCCAGATGACGGACCAAATCGCAAGCCAGCACCAGATATTCCACCTGATAACACTGACACTTTGCGCCGAAATATTTGGCCACAGCTTAGCAGTTGCAATGCATATGATGCAATAGTTGAGCGCACACAAAGTAGTGCTTTGCAGCGCATTACGGGAGCTTGGCAAAAAACGCAAGCACTGATATCAGCATCTACGAAAAATTCTTCTACTTTTGCAGCACCTTCTCATATTATTCTGCTTGCTGTACGCGAAAATCCTAGCGATCAAGCTTTAGAGAAGCTGTGCAAAGTTTTTGAGAATTCTCATAAGACGATTTGTGTTAGTAGCATGGTTGAAGGCGTTGAGCAGATTTCTTCCGCTCTTACTGCTACTCTTGCCGCGATTGCTGTTGCTCCAGCAGTAAAGCATTTGCCGCAAATCATTCACACGGATGATTTGCTTCCAGAGCGAGCGCTCATTGGCGATGCCACAGCTTTTGATACTCTTTACAACAAGGTGTATCAAAGTTTGGCTCCTTACAGTCATGACGATCCGACTTTGGAAACTATTGACATGTTCTTGCGCTTTGGTGGAGCTCTTGACCAAACAGCACACGAACTTAATGTGCATCCAAATACTGTTCGTTACCGTTTACGTAAAGTTGCGCAAACTACAGGATGGGATGCTACGGATCCGCGCGCCGCTTATGTGCTGCAAACAGCTATAACAATTGGTAGAATTCGCGATTCACATTAAGTCTAACTTTACAAACAAAAAACGTGCGACGCAAAACCAAAGGTTTTACATCACACGCTAAATGCAAGAATAAAGCAAGCACAAACAATAACAATATATTATTTATACTTACAGCACTAATTTAGTGACGAATCTTGCGAAGAGCAGTACCCATGCCGGCAAGAGCAGAAGCAACGACAGCAATCACAGCTACCGCAGCACCGGTCTTAGGAAGCTTAGCCTTAGCTGGAGCAGCTGGAGCTGGAGCAGCTGGGGCTGGCTTCTTATCATTCTCATGGAAATTGCTGGTAAGAGCTCTGTTGTACAAAGTCTTTGTAGCAGGCTCGCAAACTACAGTGCCCAAAGCGTTCTTGTAGCAGTGATTCATATCAGGAACCTGGGTAGGGTCATTGTAACCCTTAGGATTAGCAGGAGCCTCATGAGTCTCTGGATACAAATTCTCACCGTTCAATGGATCTGGAGTACCGTACTCAAGAACATGAGTATCGATTTCATCATCAGCCATTGCTGGAGCAGCAAAAGCACAACCTGCAAGCAAAGTAGCAGCTGCAGCGAAAGCTGCAATGGTCTTCTTCTTTAACATATTAGACCTTCAATCTCTTTTATCTGATCCCCGCGCAAAAGTTAGGGCTAACACGCAGAAGCCAGATACCAATATTAAAACTGGAATAAACCAACCCGGAATACACCAACTCGGAATATACCAATCTAAATTACAATAACACAGGGTACACCAATTTTTCACAAATAGAAAGTATTTTAAAGAAAAAACACTAAATAAAGGCGTTTTGTTGTAATAAACAAACTATTAGCAGTATAAGAGAATGTTTAGAACTCAATACAGAACAAACTATGGATAATCAGCAAACAGACATAATACTAAACTCAATATTAAAAAGTGAGCATGCCGTATTCGCATACAGCACGCTCACAAATAGTTAAGCAATCATGCACTTTTGTGCATTAAAAGCTTAGTGGCGAATCTTGCGAAGAGCAGCACCCACACCAGCAAGCACAGAAGCAACAACAGCAACCAAAGCTACAGCAGCACCGGTCTTAGCCAATGGAGCAGCAACATTCGCAGCATTCTTCGTTGCATTCTTCGTTGTCTTATTGTCATTAGTATTACCAGCAGCATTTCCAGCGCCGTTGCCAGTACCAGCGCCATTACCGCTAGGCTGACTTGGAACAGGAGTCAAAGGATTAATAGGCTTTGGAGTAAGCTTCTTGCTCTTTTCAGCTTCAGCAAGCAAAGCGCGAGCACCCTCAACAGTCTTAGCCTTACGAATCAGCTTAGCAACGAAAGTGAAACCTTCCTTCTCAGCTTGCTTGGCAATCTTCTCAATCTCAGCCTTAACAATCTTCTGGAAAGCAGCCTTAGCTTGAGCAAGAAGCTTTACAGTATCAGCATCAAGCTTGCCATCCTTAGCAGTCTTCTTAGCAGCTTCTGCATTAGCGTTCATTTCCTCGTACAAAGCCTTAGCTTGCTCATAAGTCAAGCCCTTGAACAAGTCAGCACCATTATACTCAGGCACATTATTAACTGCAGGAGCTACGCCATTGTTAATATTTCTTTTTTCACGCTCAGCCTCAGCAAGCAAAGCCTTCAATGCAGTCAAAGTAGACTTCTTGGAATTACGAATCAGCTTAGCAACGAAAGTGAAACCTTCCTTCTCAGCCTTCTTAGCTAACTCTTCCCTAGCATTCTTCTTACCCTGCTCAAGAAGCTTTGCTACAGCAGCAGACTCCTTAGACTTAGCATAATCCTTCAAAGCATCAACAACACTCTTTGGCAAGCCAAAACGCTCAGCCTCAGCAATAAGCGCATCCTTCTTAGCCTTATCTTTAGATATTGCTTCTTCAACCTTCGCTCTTTGAGCGTCAAACAAAGCTTTTTGAGCAGGACTAATCTTCTTCTTCTGCTGCTTCAGTGTAGCTTCAAAAGTCTTAAAATCGCCAAGACCAGCCATAGTCGTAACAACATCATCAGTTACATCGCTCTTATAAGTAAGAGTAACTGTAACAGTATTCTCACCAGCTTCAATAGTCTTAGGATAAGCAATAGTACCAACAGTACCAGTATCAACTACAGAATCACCCTGAGCAGGAGTAAGATCATTCTGCACCTGAGCTAACAAGCCAGCACCAATCTGAGCTATAGTATAGTTAATATCGCTCTTATCAGCACCGTACTTATCACCCTTCTTATAAAGAGTCATAGCAGTAGTCTTATGATCCGTTTTACCTACCTTAAAGTTAAAAACAACACCTTTAAGTTCAGTAGCATCAGCGGACTGCACAGTAGGAGTAGAACCACCATTAACAGGCTGCTCTGCCATAGCAGGCGCGGCAAACACCAAACCAGAAACCAATGTGGCACCGGCAGCGAATGCGGCAATCGCTTTCTTATTCAACATAATAAACCTCAATTTTCTCACATAAATTGCGCGACATCATTTGTTCACGCAAAAGCAAAATCAATAAACAAAATTTAGTAAATATTCAAAATGAGTTTCATATTTTGGGAATTAATTCAATATCTTGAGCAATAACCTTCAAACTTTAATCAAAACCCAAAATACTAACACATACGGCAAAAGGCTTGGGAAACGAATGCCCCTAGTAGCACAATTCCCCAAGCCTCTTACACTAATCAGCATTGCTTCCCTAACAAGCAACACTGACTCAACACTCAACAGCTAGCTTACAAACACTATCAACGCCAGCACTGTGAAGAAAGAGATTTGGCAAAACAGTGAAAACGCACAATAAAATTTGCAAGTCGCCTGTGGCATAAAACTTAAACAGTCTCATGCCACAAGTTGAGTGAAAAATTATTCACTAAATTTAGTGACGAATCTTGCGAAGAGCAGCACCCATACCGGCAAGCACGGAAGCAGCAACAGCAGCCAAAGCTACAGCAGCGCCGGTCTTAGCCAATGGAGCAGCGGCAGCTGGGGTCTTAGCTGCAGCAGTCTTAGCCTCAGCCTTAGCAGCAGCCTTCTTAGCTGGAGCCTTCTTACCTGGGAAGTTTGGTTCCTTCTTCATAGCATTCAAGATATCCTTGGCACCAGTGTCGCAGCTCTGATCCTTAGCGTGATCGCGTGCGGAATCCAACAAGGCAGCAGCGCGAGTACGGTTGTTATCAGCAACCTTGAGCAAAGCTTCTACCTGAGCCTGAAGCTGCTGGACTTCGTGAGCCTCAACGTAATCACCCTTAGCAAGGGCATCCTTCATATCCTCAGCAAGCTCAGCCTTGAGATCCTTAACAGTAGCTTCAACATGACCGTAGTGCAAAACAGCCTTCTCAAGCTTACGACGAATATCCTTCAAGTAAGCGCAGGTGTCACCCATACCCTTGATGAGGTCATCCCAGCCGTGAGCCTGTGTAGCTTCAAGCTTTTGGAGAAGAGCATCATAAAGGTGAACATTGGTCTGCGCACGCTTCAAAACCTCTACGAACTGACCCTTGTAGTTATGCTGAAGCAAATCAGAGTTGATTGGATCATGGCTTTCTGGATCAGCTGCAGGAGTACCAGGAACACCATTATCAGACTGCTGACCAGTTGGATCAGTAGTGTGGCTGCTCATACCTGGAACCTTAATCCAGTCATCCAAGCCTGCTGCCATTGCTGGAGCAGAAAAAGCGAAACCGGAGAGGAGGGTGGCGCCAGCAGCGAATGCGGCAATAGCCTTCTTATTCAACATAATATTTTCCTTTCTTCTTCTCCTTCACGCCAAACGCGCGAAGAAAAATTAACATTCACAACTTAAGTTTTGTGAATAACTACCAGCGCAGAGCATCCGGCTGGAAGCTGTTATTAACATACCCCCCCCCCCGTTCGAAAAAGTCAAGAGCAGACGCACAACTCATTAACAAAAAACATTTATATTTTTACGGAAATATTTCAGTCAAACTATTTTTAAGTATAAAAAATACAGTATTACACATTACTTTTCGTAAAAATGTCAATTTCAAGGTTTTTAAAGATTTTTCCCAGAAAACTCTCAGGAAACTCCTGAATACTCCCCCAACCAGCCGCAAAACCGTTGCAAAACCGCCATTCCCCCGCGACACGCCGCGCACGACTACGCGCCCTCAACTTCTCCAGTCACCTATTCATTACTGACGCAGTTTGCATACTGCACCAGCAACGCTAAATCGCAATTACTCGTTGCTAACGCAGAAACGCAGTAACGCAAGTAACAAAAAACGCTGAAAACATGACTCAAAAGAGCACATTTTCAGCGTTTATAAGTTTTAAACTTAATCTACTACTTACCAGCCATGCTTTCGCATAAGCTACGCAAGCAATAAATCAGGCAGCAATGCTGGCGATATCAACTGGAACACCAGGAGCCATCGTGGAGGTCACAGTTACCTTAGTAATGTAACGACCCTTGATGGTGCTTGGCTTCAAGCGACGGATTTCGTCTGCGACAGCCTTGAAGTTCTCTTCAAGAGCCTTAGCATCGAAGGAGAGCTTGCCGAAGAGGAAGGACAGGTTGCCCTGGCGATCCACGCGGAACTCAATCTTACCGCCCTTAATGTCGGCAACAGCCTTGGCTACATCCATAGTCACGGTGCCAGTCTTTGGGTTTGGCATCAAGCTACGAGGACCGAGAACACGACCCAAGCGGCCAACCTTACCCATCATGTCTGGGGTTGCAACGACTGCATCGAAGTCAAGGAAGCCACCGGCAACCTTTTCGATAAGCTCGTCATCACCAACAATGTCAGCGCCAGCTTCCTGAGCCTCAGTAGCCTTTGGGCCACGAGCGAACACCAAAACCTTAGCGGTTTTACCGGTGCCGTTTGGCAAATTCACAACGCCACGAACCAACTGATCAGCCTTGCGAGGATCCACGTTAAGGCGCATAACAGCCTCAACGGACTCGTCGAAAGCGTGCTTTGGCATGCTCTGCAACAAAGCGATAGCTTCAGCTGGGGTGTACAGGTTATTGCGGTCGATCTTCTCAGCCGCTTCACGATACTTCTTAGAACGCTTAGCCATTTCTACACTCCCTTTCAGTCGGTAACGGTAATACCCATCGAGCGAGCAGTACCCGCGATGATCTTCATACCGGCCTCGACGTCACGTGCGGAGAGGTCAGGCATCTTAATTTCGGCGATTTCGCGCACCTGAGCCTTGGTCACAGAACCAACCTTGTGAGTCAATGGATTCTCGGTGCCCTTCTGGATTCCAGCAGCCTTAAGCAACAAAGCAGCGGCTGGTGGGGTCTTCAAAATGAAGGTGAAGGAACGATCTTCGTAAACGGTGATCTCTACTGGGACGATCTGACCCATCTTGTCCTTCGTCTGGTCGTTATATGCCTTGCAGAAGTCCATGATGTTCACGCCGTGGGAGCCTAATGCTGGGCCCAGTGGTGGAGCTGGATTTGCCTTACCAGCCTGAATCTCGAGCTTAATAAGCGCGGAGACTTTCTTTTTCGGAGCCATAATATGGTTCTTCTTTCTTGTACAAGCGGTTCAAATGGTTGCTGCAAACTCTTCTATAGTCGCTTCTTACAGAAGTAAAGCACTTACGAAACGTTGCTATAAAGCCGTTTTGCAGCTTCCTCCCGCATCTTGTATTGCTGTGCTGTGCTAGCGGATTCCTCCTCCAGTCACAAGCCTTCCTATTATGCCACATCTTCGCGACACGCATCATTACGAAAGCTGCAACTATCTTTGCATAGCTATTTTTGCGCAACTACATTTGCGCAACAGCAAAAGTTGGAAGTCTACTTCCAAGTTGAGCGCAAAACACTAGAACATTATAAAATGTTAAAACTCTAACTCAGGATTCTTTAACAACTCATCAAACATCGCATGATACAAGCGCAAAGGCAGATCCTGTCGCTCGCGCGTTACAGCGCGCTCACGTCTTCGCTTGCATTGAAAGCACACCGTGCTTTCAACTTTGAGCAAGCTCAGCGCTCCGAATTACCTTTGCGCGCTACGCTTTAAGCGCAAAGGTAGGTCGTCGCGCACAAACGTAAACAGCCTCATCGTCCGTCTCATAATCTATAACCACATACCTATCGTGATACTTTCTGCCAGCAGTCTTAAACTTCAAATCAACACCAGGATAATCGCTTACAAAATCACTCAATATGCTTTCCGTAAGCATATTCTTGCTCCTAGAATTATCACTAAAAACTACTATTCCCACCCCTTCACCAGCAAAACGTAATAGTTCCAAAGTTTTAAGACCAATATAATTATCAACAACGTAAATGCTTTTCTTAGCTGACTTATATATTTTGCAATACGCAAGATCCGCTTCTATTTTATTGCCGTCCATAAGAAGAAAATGTTTATACGTATTTGGATTAATAAAATTATCCATTACCTTATTAAAATCTTCCTTCGTTGCCATTTGAGATTTTATTTCCGCTATATCTTTAGTATTCTGATTCGTTTGAATCGCAAGCTTAGCTAATTCCTTCGCGCCAATAAAATCCCTGTTTTCAACAATATAATCCTTCATTTGCTTAAAGGTTCTAACTAATGCCCTACTCTGTTTAACAGCAAGATCACCTCTTAACACAGTCATGAGCATATAAATACCCTGCTCCGTAAAAGCATAAGGCAAATATCAAGAGCCACCCCAACTTGAGGTGAAATTTTTGCACCTCAAGTTTTTGAACTCGTCAGCAGTTAGCCGAAACATAAAATCTTCGCCCTCAAACTTTTCAATATTATTCTTAATCTGTCTATTGAAATTTTTCGTTTCATACCCATATATTTCAGCAAGCTCAAAATCAAGCATGACTTTTTGATTACGAATGTTGTAGATTTTCTCTTTTATTGTTTCAGCGTCTATTATCATTCCAACAGACGCGTTTTTAGAGTCAGCGATAATTAGATTTTTATTCCCCTCTACCATAAGATCACTCCTAAAAAATGTGCGTAAAACCTAGCGCTGTACAACAAAAACTACATTTCTAACACAAAACCCATGAATCGCAAGCAATCAGGGTTATTCCCAAAAATCAATCACAAGCCATAAAACATCTAACAACTAGCAAAACTAGCATGCATCAGCGCATAAATATAATTCTATAAGATTCCACAAATAAAAAGCAACAAAAAAAAATCGGTTTTAATACAAACGCACAGCACATTTATGTAGTGCGCTTGTACCTGATTTACGGCATGTCATGCCAAATCAGCCAAACGGCTAAGCCGTGAGGAATAAGTGCACTACATAGCAGCGCGAAGGCAGGTCGGAACGCTACACCAATCCACACATATAAAGTGGTAATATTATGCAATTTAAATCTTTTCTAACGCTAAGCTGTTTAGGAGCAAATACATAACTAGTTCCAATTCTTTTTGAAAACTTCGCCTTAAATTTATCAAGAGAAACTGTTTTGAACACATTTCCAGATTTAACTTCAATCGCAGATATACGCATTTTGCCAGCAGAATCCTGAAAAGCTTTAGAAATCAAAAAATCTATTTCCATTGTATTTTCCGAATTTTCTTTGTCTCTATTTGAATAGAAAAATAGGCGATGTCCAGATGCTATTAGCTGTTGCGCAACAACGTTTTCAACTAGCATTCCTTCATTAATTGAAATTTTTCCAAATAAAATTTCTTTATATAGATTATTAGACGCAATACTACTATCTGAAAGTATCATAGAAGTCAACAAACCAGTATCAGCCATATAACATTTTACTAACGCATCATCTGCATTAAGATTCAATCCCACATTTGGATCTGTAGATTTATAGCAATTATTTGTAATACTCGCATCCGAAAGCCAAAAAAACGCATCCTTATAGTCACGCATACGAGCATTCTTACCCAAGGAAGTAATCCTATATCTTTTTTCATGCCTGGAAAGCTGTGCTGGTATTCCATCAAACACAGCCATAACTTTCATTTCATAACCTTTTGCAAACTTTGCAGCATCCTGCCTATAGAGCGAAAGAATACGACGCTTAACCCTATCTACTCGAGCAAAATCTCTCGAATCAACATATTCATTTACAGATTGCGGCATGCCACCAACTAGCATATATTCTCTAAAAAGTCGCATCGCTTTTTTATGTAAAGCATCCGGCAAAGGATTTAACTCATCAAATGAATTTTTAATAACTTTCGATAGATTTTCTTCTCCAAAAGCCCACAAAAATTCTTCAAAATCAAGAGGATACATGCGTTCTTCTTGTTCTTCAGATGGAATCAATATTGTTTCAACATTGTGTTTAATAGACAATAACGAGCCAGTCTCTATATAGTCGTATCTGCCATCTGCAACTAGTTGTTTTACAAATTCTCTAGCCTGTGGGAAAAATTGCACTTCGTCAAAAACCATTACCGATTCACGGTTATAAAGTTTCACACCATACAATGCAGATAGGTACGTAAAGAAAGTGCTTAAATCTGAACGATAATCTTCAAATAGCCGAAGCGCATCTTTTGATGCTTGCGAAAAATCAATAAGAATATAAGACTTGTATTCGTTTCTTGCAAACTCTTCAACTATAGTACTTTTCCCAACTCTTCGAGCACCTGTTACTAAAAGCGCTGTTGAACCGCGATCAGCATTCTTCCAATCGAGCATTTTTTGATAGAATTTTCGCCTTAACATATAACACCACTCTTAATTACCACAAAACCGTTGAAAATACTATTGTTTTATAGTATATATTTCACGAAAATCAATGTCAATTTATGCTAAATTTTCACGAAATCAGGGGTAAATATATGCCGAATTTTCACGAAAATCAAGGTGTTATTTCTCTAAATCTTCGCAACACGCTGCATTACAGCAATTCTAAGCAGTTATATGTTTGGCATGAGCAAGTGAAGCAGCACGGCGGCGGCGCTTGCGAACCGCGGCAATAATCATCGTCGTAAGAATCACCGCGCATCCAATAAGCGCGAGCACAAACATCGTCATCCAAAGCGGCCACTGCAACTTATCACCCGGCGCGGAAACTGGATCCGGTAGCACGCGATACCCCGTCACCAGCAGCCGCTGCGTATTCACACCATACGGCGTACACGTAAGCAGCGTCGCCAAATCGCGCCCCTTCTCGCGCTGAAGCAATCTAATATCATGCGGATCGACCACACTAATGCGGAATACCCTGTAACGCAGCGTCTCCCCCTGCACGTCAAAGTAGAAGAAATCACCCTTCTTCAACTCTACTAAATCATCAAACATGGTCGCATTCGGCAAACCCGTATGCGCCGTCACAACAGCGTGACGCGTTTTGCCACCAACCGGCAAATCCGTGCCATACAAATGCCCGGCGCCATACGCCAAAACCTCCTGCGAACTACCGTGATAAATCGGCAGCTTAACGCCAATCTTCGGGATTTTTACGATACCCATAATCCCCATCGGCTCATCCAGCTGCTTCGCATATTCCTTATACTCCGGCGTCTTCATATAATCCGTCGTGCCATCATAAGGATCAGCCGTAATAATCGACTTGTGGCGCGCATTATAACGACGAGCCGCGTTCAAAATCTTCTCGCGAGCGCTCGCAGTCTGCTTACGACTCAAACGATCATACGCGGTAGAAATCTCCTTCGACACCTTGTTATTCCACAACGTTGACGCTATCGGGTACGTGAAGCACAAAATTGCTGCAAGTGCGAGGGCAATTGGCTCAAGAGTGCGGCGGAGTTTGGATTTGGGTTTTTTCGTTGGCTTTGGTGCGGGTTTTGATGCGGGTTTTGATGCGGTTGATGAGTCTTGAGTTGATTCGGTTGCAGGTTTTGCTTTAGACTGATTGAAGAAAGCATATACTTTTGTAACAACTTTGTTTAATTTCATGCTTCCTCCTTGTGAAGTTTATATGCGTAAATACTTGCTTGATGTGGCGCGAGTTTTGGGGGCTGGTGTTTGGCTGGTGGATTTCTGAAGTGGATGTGAGTGGTGGGTGTTACTTGTCTCGCAGCGCTCCGCTCTTATACCTTACTTGGACTTAATGGTTGCGTAGTTAAGTTTAGTTTTTTACTTACTTTCTCTGCAAAAATAGTATTCGTCAATAAGATTATTACTATCGTTCCGCTTTTATATTGCTCGACCAAGCAACACCCACCCCTCACTCGTAAATTCACACATCGTTGTTTTGTGGTGTGGTAGGAGTGCTTGGCGTGGTGTATGCGGCAGCAATGACGTTAATGTCCTTTGGACAACAAGCAATCAACGTCTGCAGAGCAATAATGCTAAAGTTCACTAAGCAATAAATAATCGACGTTTGCAAAACATTACTGCAAAGATTCAGGAGGTTTGGGGGAAATACGACCTTTATTTTACGCGACTGTAAAATTTCTGCCGGATTCGAGCGCGTAGCCGACCGTTTCTGTACATGCACGTAAAGTTTATGCCGCTTGTTAGCGCGCAACCGACCGTTCCTTTACACGTGTGTAAAATTTCTGCCGCTTGTTGGCGAGAACACGACTTTTTCTTTACGAGGCTGCAAGAGAACAATCATAAGAGCAAGTGAGTCTAGGATTTAGTTCAGTAAACCCTAGACTCACACTTTGCTATTAGACTACAAGACCAGCTTTAGAAAGCGGATCAAGCGTTCTGCTGCTGTTCTTCTTCCTTGCGATTGCGCACGTACATAATCACGCTCGCAACAATAAGAACTATGCCCACAACAGCGAAAATCAGCACGCCGTAAGCACCAGTTGCAGGAAGATTGAACCAGAAGCTCTTGCCGTTGTCGCCGCCCTTAAGTGGGAGGTCCTCAAACGGCTCAGCCGTAGTCTTATCTTTCTCAACAGTCACAGCATGAACTACAGGAGAAATCGCATAACCCTTAGGAGCTTTAACCTCAACAAGATAAACAGGAACACCAGCGCGAGTCTTGTATGCCTTCGCGAAGTTACCTTTAGCATCTGTTGTAGCAGTCTGCACATCAGTAGTAGCAGCGCCAACTGGTTGGGAAGCACCAGCTGCAGCAGCATCATTAATAGTTGACGCAGCCTTGCAAGCATCAATCGAGCCAAGTTCCTTATTTTCCTTCAGACCTTGAGCGCAAGCATCAGCCTTAGCCTTATCAGCAAAAATCCTGAACTCAGCATTTTCAAGCGGCTTCTCTTCAGTACCTTCCTTATAGAACTTACGCACCTGAAGGAAACCGAAGTCAATAGTCGCTTGAGAATGATCATTATCAGGAATGATTGGCGGCAAGTCACCCTCATTCTTCTCATGAGCCTGGAAGAAGCCAGACTTGTTTACAATCTCATCCTTCTTCTTATCATCATCAGACATTGGCTTAGATTCGGTTGGAGCAGTGCCACCTTTGAAAGCATCGCTAATCTCAAACTCGAGATCAACCGTAACCTTAGGTGCTTCTTGACCTTCAGTAACGTTATTCAAGGCATCAGCAATCTTACCTAAGCCAGCATCTGTAAATGTTACTAAAATACGGGTGTGGCCATCAGCAAGATCCTTACCTTCATCTTTCTTACTATCAGTCACTAAAGTGACTTTGTAATCTTTAGGTTCAGTTGCAGTAGCTTTATCAAGAGTTGTTGTGCCAATCTTCACAGTCTTCACAGCATCAGCAAGAGTTGGAGTAGTTGTTGATCCAGCAGGCTTTTGTACTGTCAAAGCAGCGGTTGGAGCATCATCGAAGACCTTATAGCCCTGAAGATTAGCAGCAGTCAACTTACCATCTTTAGGCTTAGCTTTGTTCACTTCTGCAGTAATTGTAAAAGGCACTTTATCCTTAACGCTGGCGAACTTAGTCTTATCGTAAACCTTCTGAATAGTAGCCGATAGATCCTTGTTCTTCGGCGTCACAACAGGATTATAGTTATACGAAACAGTCGTCTTTGCATCCTTGCCCTTACCTGTCGTAGTGTACTCCGGCAAAGGAAGCGTCATATAGAAGGATTGCAAATCCGAAACACCATAGCCCTTAGGCGCGTTAGTTTCCTCAACCTTATACAAACCAAGATCAAGATTATTCTTGCCATCACCAAACTTGGCTATACCTTTATCGTTAGTGGTCTGCGGAGTAATAGTGTTAGTAGCATCAAGCTTGACTTCTGCATCATCACCACTGTCTTTAATAGTGTGATCATTCAACTTAGTAACAAGCTTTGCAATCTTCTGCCAAGACTCAAATTTGCTAAGATCTAAAGTAACGTCTTCTTTAGTTTTCTTACCACCTTTATCTGTTTTCTCTTCCTTAACAGAAATGACCTTAGTCAATTTGAAAGTAGCATCTTTAAGCGGCTTAAAACCAGTTTTGCATTGAGGATCTGTTTGTGTCTGAGAAGTAGTAGAGTTATCATCCTTCGTCTTCTTCACGCACTTAAGGATGGTTATAGTACCTTTTGTCGGAGCATCCTTCTCCCACGGAGCCTTAGGATTCTCAGTAGCATGGGTTTCATTATGCACAGGATGGTTAGGATCCGGTTTCGCACCCCACGCAACGCCAGCCACGGTTACAGCGCCGGCGACGCACAGCGTGCCAGCCATAGCAAGCGACGCAATCGCCGCCACGAATTTATTAGTGAACTTTTTCATGTTCACCCCTTTCATTGCTTTTTACAGCAAGTAGAAAATTGATTTGCATTTATCATGCTCATACGAGTAAAGTTTTAAAATTTTTGGCATTTACCTTGTGTTATCACGCTCCCGAATCCCGAAAGACTGCACAATAAAACAATACGCAATAAAACAATGCGCGAAACAGGAAGGCTTTATGCGCAAATGCGTACGCAATCGCCTTATGCGAAGCACGGCGAGTAAATGCATATACAACTGCTTCATACGTAATTGCATAAGCCTCGCCACCTTCCCAAAATTAATTTGCGACCGCGCTCACTTTGACTTACCACGAAGCCAGCCGCCAGCAGATTCACCAATAGCGCTGCAAGAATACCGAGCTGCAAATTCCAACTCTGCCCGCCCGTATGCGGCAAAGTAAACTTGCTCACCGAATGAAGATTGAACGTAAAAGCAGCAAAATCCTTATGTTCTTTAAGAGACTTATCACCAGCTAATGCCTCATCAATGTCCGTAGGCGTTTGCTTGCCAGATTGAGCATTGAACGCTTTAGGTTTCAGCGCGTACACAACGCACTGGTAATTGCCAACATCAGTCGGCTTTATACTCACTTCCATATCAGTTCGCGCAGCAGCATTACAGTCCTTATCACCTTTTTTGCATCTATTTTGATTATCATCCGCAGGCACACTCAATCCAAGCTCGGCAAGATTACTGCTCCAAGTCTTATATTCAAGATCTTCCGCAGATTGCGGAGATCCAGCAGTTTGAGACGGTTGCGACGGTTCAGAGGGTTGCTCAGATCGCGAGCCAGAATCCTTCTTCTTGCCCTTCGAGCAGAGCACGCGCAACGTAATCTTATTCGCGCTATCCGCCGCAGAAGTAGCATCAACAAACGGCTTAAGACTCATACCGAGTATCGCAGAAATCTTGTTATTGTCGCTAGTCAACGCTGTTGTAGAATCCTTAAACGGATACACTTTCAGCGTAAGATCATTATCACCAATTTCTGGCTCTGGAGGCTTACTTGACTGCACTTCAATCGTAACTGACTTATAATCCCAGTCAATGCCTTGTTGAATATCCGCCTTATTTTTCCACTTATCTTCAACTATGTTTTGTTCTGGATTATCAAACAGAGATTGCTTATTAGTTGCTTTATCAAACTCTTTTGCTAGTGTAGAAGATTCCTTAGTTTTACCGCCTTCTAAGCGCTCTAATTTAACATCTTTAACAGCAAACACTTTGCACTCAAAAGTCCCAGCCTTCGTAGGCGTGTCACTAATCCAGCTTTGAGATTCCTCGGTATAATCATCATTTTCATACACAGCAGAATTCTCTGCAGTGCTATCCTTTGGTCGATCCTTATTTTCAATATGCTTGAACTGAGTCTGCGTATCTAGACTCAAACCATTAACACTATCTACCGTGTAACTGGCTTTATCACCATTACCAGTCTTGCAAATCATATGATGATGAATAAAACCAGGCTTATATTTCGATTGCGAATCAATAAAAAGCTTATTAATAGGATCGTAAGTGTCTTTCTTATCAGTACTGCCAGTAGCACTTCCTTCAGTACCTCCGCTAGGAGCTGAACCCTTAGACTTTGGTTTTATAGTAATTCTATTACCGCTTACAGAAACTTTATCATCCTTTTTCCCAAAATCGTATAAGCTCAGCTTTAAATCACCAGATTCAGCCTTAGGCAAATCATCCTTAGCAAGTATCGCTTTAATCCTAGTGCTGGATTTAGAACCATTTGGATAATGTATTACAACATTAAACCTATATGTATTATCTACTAGCCATTTGCTTGCAAAAAAACGTATAGAACCATCGCTATTAGATACACCCTGCGTAGATTTAGCAGTGTAGCTATCATTCTTATCATTCTCACCCTTGAAAAAAGCATACTTTACGGAATCATCAGTTTTACCATACTTCTCCAACCCAAGCCAAACGCCATTAGGTAATGTTTGCTGCACAATACCAGCAACTTTTATTGTTGGGGTAATAATCTGAGGAACCCTATTATAAGACTCGCCATCCTTGCCTTTAATGTTTATTGTGTCTTTATTACCTTTATCTTTACTACCATAAGTAATGCTGTAGCATTTTACAGGAGTATTATACTTTTTATTATTCTTGCACACTTCCGGAAGTTCAGGCTTTTTCTTCACACTTCTGTCAGTGCCTTTAACAGATTCCGTAGAGGCGCCTTTCTTTTGGGCATCTTTAGCTTTTTTATTTGCAGCAGTCTCATTTACAAACTTCTCAGCCTTAGGCTTATTGACACCATTGTTACTAGCAGGGTTCTGCTTTTCAACAGACTTTAGCTCACCATCATTCTTCTTTAAAGTATCAGAAGAGCCAGTATTTTTCTTATCATGCTCAGCACTATTAGATTCACTCTGATCAGGCTGCTTATTCGATTCACTATCGTTTTTAGCAGAACCAGCCTTCGCGCCCTCAGCCTTCTCAGTAGAAGTAGCACTTTCACCAGCACCTTCGCCAGCACTTAAAGCAGAAGTTGGAGCAATCACAAAAGTAGCAAGCAACATTGCAATCGCCACGAAAAAAGCAAATAACGAACGGCGAATTGAGCACACTAGTCGAAGGAAACGGCTAAATATATGCGAATTAAACATATACACCTACCTCCTAATTCACCAACTCTTATATAGTAATGTCGTTATTACAACGGCACTGAAAAACTCGAATTCTCTGCTAAAAACGCTCTTCTCAAACACTCAGCACTATACCCCCCCCCCCACGCCTATTTGCAAGCCAAACGAAATATTTGGAAATATTTATTATTTACATTGATAAAAGCACTGTAATTGCAAGAAAATTTAGGATTATTTCCCCATTTTACGGCGTGTTGCAGTAAATAATAAAAACCGGGGCGCGAATTAACACACCCCGGTTTGTAAAAGTTACAAAAACTTAAAGCTTTTCACTCAAGCTTTTGGATCAGTCTTTCATCTCAAACAATCGGCTCCACTTGGTTGAATCCAAGCTCCACAGGAGTTTCACGCCCAAAGATGGAAACCAACACTGTAAGCTTCTGAGTTGTAGGCTCCACGTCCGAAACCACAGCTGCCATCGTTGAGAATGGACCGTCAGTCACAGTCACCTGATCGCCAACCTTGTAAGCAACCTCAACCTTACGCTTGCGCGCTGCAGCCGGCTTATCGCCAGCATTCTTCAAAGCTTCGGAAGCAATCATCGGAGCCATCATTGACACAACTTCCTTGCGGCTCAATGGTGCAGGCTCTCTAGAAGGACCAACAAAACCAGTCACACCCTCAGTCTCGCGCACAATGCGACGAGCGTTCTCATCCGGCCACATGCGAATCAATACATAGCCTGGAACACGCACGCGGGTAATAACCTTCTTACCCTTTTCTGTATGCTTCTCGACTTCTTCCATAGGAACTTCAATCTGGAAAATCTTATCTTCCAAACCAAAGTTCTGCACGCGGGATTCAACGTTAGTTTTCACGCGCTTTTCGTAACCAGAATACGTGTGAAGAACGTACCACTTGCCTTCCAAAGTGCGAAGTTTCTTAGAAAATTCTGCTACAGCGATTGCGCCGGCATCAGTTGGGTCGGCTTCGCTAGTTTCGCCAGCATCGCTAGCTTCATCAGTTTCGCCAGTTTCGTTAGAAGCATCAGCAACACTGTCAGTTACAACACCATCAGCAGCAGCGCCATCAGCTACATCAGCTTCAACATCAGCAGATTCCTCATCCACATCAGCTTCAACAGACTCGCTAGAAGCAGCAGCTTCATCATTCACAGCTGATTCGTTTGCTTCGTCAGCATCATGAGAAGCAAAAGCCTCATCAGCTTCACTTGCTTCTTCGAGATTGAATTCATCAGTCATCTTGCATACACCTTCAAAATTTCAACTCAGCCAATTTCAACTCAGCCGAACAGCCACATTACGGACTTACCCAAACCGAAGTCCATGCAGGTGACGAAAGCCATCAAAAATACAACAAATATGAAAACTGCAGACGACCAAGCAAACAACTCTTTGCCATGAGGTGCAATAACCTTGCGTGTCTCGTCAATAGTTTGCTTAACGAACATGCCAATACGCACGAACAAGTTATGCTTTACTGCTTTCTTAGTACTACGTGCCTGCGCCATGCTTGAATCCTTCGTGTAAAAACTTGAACAAAAAACTGGCAGGGACGGCGGGACTCGAACCCACAACCTACGGTTTTGGAGACCGTTGCGCTACCAATTGCGCCACATCCCTAAGGTGAACTTGCTCATCATACCCCAAAAGGGACGAAATAGCAAACCGCCAGATAGACATACTATCTCATGGGCATGATTTCGTTATATCATCGCACAAAAGCGAGTGTCGCATTTTGCATGGCAAGCAAGTTCTTATTTTGCAATAAATACTTGCTTAAGCTTCAACCCACTTCTTCATGCGACGCATGCCCTCAGCAAGCTGGTCGTCAGCAAGAGCGCAAGAGAATCGCAAATATCCAGGAGCACCAAAAGCCTCTCCTGGAACCGCAGCAACATGCGCTTCGTCAAGCAACATTTCAGCAAATCGAGAAGAAGTATGCGGCACTTCGCTATGCTCCCCGAGCGGACGCTCAAGCAGCGCCTCAACGTTAGCAAACGCGTAAAAAGCGCCATGAGGAAGAGGGCAAGTAACGCCGTCAATATTGTTCAACGCTTCCACAATCGCTTTGCGTCGAGCGTCAAAAGCCCCACGCATAGTGGCAACCACGTCTAGCGAACCGCCGACTGCAGCAATTGCTGCACGCTGCGAAATATTAGAAACATTAGAAGTCATATGGCTTTGAAGCTTAATTGCAGCTTTAGCAACATCTTCTGGTGCCACCATCCAGCCAACACGCCAGCCAGGCATGGCGTAAGTTTTCGCAACACCATTCAAAATCAGCAGCTGCTCGCGAATTTCCGGCACCTCTACGCCAATATACGAAGTCGAAATGCCGTCGTAATGCAGGTGCTCGTAAATCTCGTCAGAAATAACCCAAATATGGTGTTTTACAGCCCACTCGCCGATTGCGCGTATAGTTTGCGCGCTCCAAATAGCGCCTGTAGGATTCGAAGGCGAAGTTACGATAATTGCGCGCGTGCGTGAAGTACGAGCTGCCTCAATCGCCTCAATATCTGGTTCAAAACCGCAATCTGCACCTGCCAAAACTGGCACAGGCACGCCGCCTGCAAGCTTCACAGCCTCCGGATAACTCGTCCAATATGGAGCTGGAATAATAACTTCGTCGCCATCATTTAAGAGAATTTGGCAAGCCTCATACACAGCTTGCTTTCCGCCGTTTGTAACTACGACTTGTTTTGGGGAAACTTCGTAGCCGGAATCTCGCTGCACTTTGCTCGCAATCGCCTCCCTAAGCTCCGGTAAACCTGCCGTAGCAGTATAACGATAGTTGCGCGGGTCTTTACACGCTTGTGTTGCAGCATCAACAATATAAGAGGGAGTAGGAAAATCTGGCTCGCCTGCGCCAAAGCTTACAACGTCAATGCCGTCAGCTTTCATAGCTTTTGCCTTGCCGTCTACTGCCAAAGTTGCACTCGGAGCGACCCGGTTAATACGCTCGCTTAATACGCGCCAATTTTCTGAGGATGAAGTTTCTGCAATATTCTCTGCCATGATTTACAGTGTAACCTTAAGCCGCGAAACGAGCGAAACAAGCGAAACTGTCGAAAACACAAAACCATTTGGTGAAATCAACAAAACACGAACCACTAGTAATCACACAAGCACGAGATTGTCGCGGTGCACAACCGGATGCGCATACTGACGGCCAAGTGATTCTTCAAGCTCATCGCTCGTACGCCCCATAATCTCCGGAATTTCCTCCGCGTCAAAAGCAACCAAACCCTTAGCCAAATGGTTACCCTGCTCATCGTCAATCCACACAGGATCCGTCGCCGAAAACTCGCCACGCACGCCAACAATACCAGCCGCAAGCAAGCTCGCGCGACCTCCGCGAACCGCCTTCGCAGCACCATTATCAACCACCAAAACTCCGTGCGGATGCGAAGCAAAACCAATCCAAAGTCGCCTTGAAGAATCGCGCGTATGCACCGGCGCAAACACAGTACCAACAGCATCTCCAGCCAGTGCCGGACCGGCATTTCCAGCGCAAGTTAGCACAGTTGGAATTCCCGAAACTGCAGCAACATGCGCAGCTTCCATCTTCGTCACCATACCACCGGTACCTACGCCCGAAACACTTGCGCCAACTTTCACTTCTTCAATCGCGCGCGTCACATCTGGCACAAAACTCACACGCTTAGCACCCGGTTCACTAGGCGGCGCAGTATAGAGAGAATCCACATCCGTAAGCAACACAAGAGCTTCCGCTCGCACAATATTTGCTACAAGAGCCGCCAAACGGTCGTTGTCACCAAATCGAATTTCGTTGCTAGAAAGTGCATCATTTTCGTTTACTATTGGGATTACGCCAAGCTCAAGCAAACGTAGCATTGTGCGTTGCGCATTTCGGTAGCGCGACGGCGAAATAGTAACGTCCGCCGTAAGAAGCATTTGCCCGACTCTGAAACCAAATTGCGAAAATGCAGCTTCGTATTGAGCCATAAGCAATCCTTGGCCAACTGAAGCCGTTGCCTGCTGAGTTGGCACATCTTTAGGACGCTCATTAAAGCCGAGCAAACCAAATCCAGCTGCAATTGCGCCAGAAGACACAAGCACAATGCGAGCACCTTGCATTTGCGCGTGACTTATTGCAGCCACAAGAGCGCGCAACTTTTGCACATCCAGCTGCCCGGACGCGCTCGTAAGTGAGCTTGAGCCAACTTTTACAACGATTGTACGCGCCTCACGAATTGAACACCGAACCCCATCTTCGGTAAGCTCAATTTCTGGATTATTCATAAGATTCCCCTTGACCTTGATTTTTCTAGTTTTTCTGCTCTTCTCCACGACCAAACAAGCTATTTTCATCATGGCGATCGTCATCCACAGAAGGATCTGCCCAGTGACCCGACTTTCGCTCAGCCATCATCGCGTCTCGAACTGCGCTCTTTGCATCCATCATGCTGTGATAATCTCGTCTACGCTCAGCATTCGTACGCCTTGCTCCGCGAGGATCGTTCGCTTCGATTCGCAAATCCTTACCACGCGCACCCAAGTTAGCGCCGTCCAATCCTTCTGCACCGGCGGCAATACTTGGATCCCAATCGAAACAAACCATATGATTCCCAGTGCCAATACGAATTTCGTCTCCTGGACGCGCTCCCTTCTTGCGCAATTCGTCCTCAACACCAAGCTTTGCTAAGCGATCTGCCAAATAACCAACGGCTTCGTCGTTGTCAAAATTCGTTTGTACAACCCAGCGCTCAGGTTTTGCGCCAGTAACAGTGAACCAAAAATCACCATTCCTATCTTCTTCGCGCTTAATTTCAAAGTCTGCGCTATTTCCACGTCCATCATCGCGGCGACGACGCAAAGCTGAAGTCTGCTGCTCAAGCGGCTGGATGACAACACGCTCTTCTTCTCGTGCTGCTTCCTCGGCAGCGAGCTTCTCGCGCATCTTTTCAACCAATCGTCCAAGCGCAAAACCAAGCTCTTTCAAGCCCTCGTGAGACGCGGTAGAAATCTCAAATACAGTCAATCCCATTTTCTCAAATTCACCGCGTACAAAATCAGCCAATTCTTTAGCTTCAGGCACATCGACTTTATTTAGCACAATAATGCGCGGACGCTCTGGAATTGGAATCGCACCCAACGGAAGCTCAAGTTTATCAGCGTATTGCGCAAGCTCATGCTCAAGAGCGTGGTAATCGCTAATTGGATCGCGATTTGGCTCCAGCGTTGCGCAATCAATTACATGCGCAATAATCTCTGTGCGCTCAATATGACGCAAAAACTCAAGACCTAAGCCTTTTCCTTCGGAAGCTCCTGGAATTAAGCCTGGAACGTCTGCAATTGTGTAGCGATAGTTGCCGAAGCTTACAACGCCTAGGTTTGGCACCAAAGTAGTAAACGGGTAATCAGCAATTTTCGGCTTAGCTGCACTAATTGAGGCAACTAAGCTTGATTTTCCTGCAGAAGGGAATCCAACTAAAGCTACGTCTGCGATAGACTTGAGTTCCAAAATTACGTCGCGTTCTTCGCCAGGCTCGCCTAAAAGCGCGAATCCTGGGGCACGACGAGTTTTGTTTGCGAGTGCTGCGTTGCCAAGACCGCCGGCACCCCCCTGCGCCACAACGAATTTGTCTCCAACATGTTGCAAATCCGCCAAAACTTCGCCAGGTCGCTTTTGAGAGCCTGCGGCACCGCGTGCTGTAAAAACAACAGTTCCAACAGGCACTGGAAGCACTAAGTCTGCACCTTTTGAACCGTCTTTAGTGTCACCTAAGCCCATCGTACCGTTTTCTGCAGTGCGGTGAGGCATGAAGCGGTAGTCAAGTAAGCTGTTTGCGTTGCGATCAGCTACAAAAATAACGGAACCGCCGTCACCGCCATTACCGCCATTTGGGCCTGCTAATGGTTTGTACTTTTCGCGACGAACTCCGGCAGATCCGTTTCCACCATCTCCGCCTTTTACATGCACTGTTACGCGGTCTACAAAATCACTCATACTGCTACCTTACTCGAAGCTAAACACCTAAATTCTCGGGAACATGCGAGAACAAAAAAGCCGCACCGAACTGGGTGCGGCTTAAACGTTTTATCGCCGAGTTATTATCGTCGACTTATTGTTGAAGCACTTTGGCTTAGCTAAAATTCAGGCGGTAACAACGTCAACAACCTTGCGGTCGCGACGGATACCGAACTTCACATTGCCGTCCACCAAAGCGTACAGCGTGTGATCCTTGCCCAAAGCAACATTCTGACCTGCGTGGAACTTAGTGCCGCGCTGACGAACGATAATGTTGCCAGCCACTACAGCTTCACCGCCAAACTTCTTAACACCAAGATATTGCGCTTGTGAGTCGCGACCGTTGCGCGAGCTAGACGCACCCTTCTTATGTGCCATCTCACTGTCCTTTCAGGTTTATAACACCGTCAATCAGGCGATGGCCGTGATCTTGACGAGAGTCAACTTCTGACGATGACCCTTGCGACGAGCCACACCAGTCTTGTTCTTATACTTCATAATGCTAATCTTTGGACCTTTGGCTTCGTCATTCAAGACTTCTGCCTTCACCGTGATCTTAGCAAGATCCTTGGCGCTTAAGGTCACCTTAGCACCGTCAACAACGAGCGCGACCGGGAATTCCACGGTATCGCCCTTCTTTGCATCGAGACGGTTCACGAGAATGGCGTCGCCAACCTCGACCTTCTCTTGATGGCCACCGGCCTTCACAATCGCGTACATAATTCGTTCCTTAGCTCAATTGAAAGCTTACTTTTGCCTTGCGCACAGCAAAACGCGCGCGGCAAGACACCGACTATCAAAAATACACCTACCCATGTACTAACGTCAAGTCGCTAGATTCATGAGTCAATGCAGACAATATTCAATATTGTACTCAAGGCATATACTTAGTCACTATTCAGAGGCGCAATCATCATTTTCTGTAGTTTCTTGCGTAGTTTCCTGCGTAGCATCTTGCATAGGTTCTTGCGTAGTATCTTGCGCAGGTTGCTCCGAAGTATACCCAGCAATCTCTTGCGTAGTATCCTCTAAATTATTTTCAATTAATTCTTCAGAAGTTTTATTCGCTTCACTAGTTTCCGCAACTTCACTAGTTTCAGCAGTTTCGCCAGCATCCGCAGTTTCGCCAGTTTCATCCGCCTTAGAAGATACAGACTCTTTGTCAGAATTCAAAAAATTGCTATACTGCGTTTCTTCTTCAGATTTATGAGCTGCGTCAGTAATTACAGATGCGGCAGCTATACGCGCTAACTTAGCTCTCACTTCCGCACTAGAACCCTGCTGCTTAACAGGCGCAGGCTGTTCCGTTGCGCTTCCGTGACCATACTTGTTTGTTTTAACAAAAGGATCTCCGCCCTTAAGCGCATAAGGATCTGCATATTCCGAAGAAACAGTAGGCTCATCGTGCAAAATAAATCCACGTCCCTTGCACGTTGGACACTCTTCAGAGAACGCTTCAACTAAGCCTTGGCCAACGCGTTTACGCGTCATTTGCACAAGACCAAGAGACGTAACTTCAGCAACCTGATGCTTCGTGCGATCCCTAGCCAAGCATTCCAAAAGCCTACGCAAAACCAAATCGCGGTTCGCTGGCATAACCATATCGACATAATCGATCATGACCATGCCACCAATATCGCGCAAACGAAGCTGGCGTGCAATCTCTTCAGAAGCCTCCAAATTACAACGAGTAACCGTTTCTTCCAAAGACTTACCACGCCCAATAAATCGTCCAGTATTCACATCGATCGTAGTCATTGCTTCCGTACGATCAATCACGATAGAGCCGCCAGCTGGCAAATAAACCTGACGCTCCATGCCCTTACGAAGCTGACTATCAATCTGCCACTTATCGAAAACGTCTTTGCCTTCATGCTCAGCAGGATCCCAATATTCAACCTTGCTGCGCAAATCTGGAGCCATCATCTCAAGATATTCATCAATTCGCTGACGCACTCCCTCGCCTTCCACAATAAGCTTTTGGAAGTCATCGTTGAAAATATCGCGCACAACACGAATTGCCACATCAGGCTCACCCTGTAACAACTTAGGACGCTTTCCATGCAAGTATTCTTCGCGCTTAGCTTCAATGCGCTCCCACTGCTTAACGAGCGAATCTAAATCTTTTTCAATCGACTCCTCGCTTGCACCGTCAGCAGCAGTACGAATAATAACACCCATATCTTTTGGCGCAATCTTCGACACAATAGCGCGCAAACGCGAGCGCTCTCGATCTGAAAGCTTGCGGCTTACACCTGTCATACCGCCAGATGGCACAAGCACTAAGAAACGCCCTGCAAGAGTTACTTGCGAAGTCAATCGAGCACCCTTATGTCCAATTGGATCCTTAGTAACCTGCACAAGCACAGGATCGCCAGACTTAAACGCAAGCTCAATCCTACGAGGCTGACCTTCAAGACGAGCCATATCCCAATTAACTTCGCCTGCATAAAGCACGCCATTTCGAGCCTGACCAATATCCACAAACGCAGCTTCCATGCTTGGAAGCACGTTTTGAATGCGCCCAAGATAAATATTTCCAACAGTAGCAACTTCTTGAATATCAGAAACATAATGTTCTACAAGAATATTGTCTTCAATAACGGAAATTTGCGTATGACGATCGCGCTCACGAACAACCATTAATCGTTCAACATTTTCACGACGAGCAAGGAAATCTTGCTCCATAAGAAGGTTTTGACGGCTACGCTCACGCCTATTATCTCTACGGCGTTGGCGCTTTGCTTCAAGTCGCGTAGAGCCTTCAATATCCGTAATTTCGTCTATATACTGCTGCTTGCGCGAGCGGCGAGAAGTCAAGTCGTCTTCGTTTGCATTAGTGTAGTCGGATGACTCTTCCTGAGAAGGTGCGGAATTCGTGTCATCGGAGGATTTAGAACGGCGGCGGCGACGGCGGCGCGTATAAAGAGTTTCTTCCTCATCTTGCTCACGAAGTTCTTCTGGATCTGGAATTAAATCGCGATCTTCTTGAGAGACTTCATCTAGACTTGTGCGTTTTGTGCGAGAATTCACGTCATCGTCAAGATCATTTGAAATATCAATGTCTAAATCGCGACTTCCGTTGCGGCTTTCATTTCGATCAGTGCGAGAGCTACGACGGCGACGACGGCGACGCGTAATCATTATTTCATCGTCATCGTTGCCATTATTCGCATTATAATCGTCGTTTGTACCTCTGTTATCGCCTTCGTCACTGCTATTGCGGCTATCTCTGCTATTGCTACCGCCTCTGCTGTCTACTGCACCGTTTTCATTTCGAGCGTCATCATCATTAGAGATGTTATTCGACATATTGCGACGATTAGAACGCCTATTCGAAGTATTTTCTGCAGATAAAATATCGCTAACATCAAGAGTTTCATCGATGCGCGTATCAATGGGAGCATAAACAATATTGTCGTATGCAAGATCCTCTTCAATTTGCTCAACTTCAGCTGCAGCACGTCGCTCAACAGCATTCAATCTGCGAGAACGGCGAGAACGCTGGCTTTTGCGAGTTTTTTCGTCGCGATCATCTTGCGAATCCTGAAAATTCTTAGCGTACTCAGAATCTTGAGAATACATAGAATGACTTGTTTCACGCGATGTTTCACGACTATTCCCTCTGCCACTATCACGCTTTATTTCGCTTGAATTCTCGCGTCTTTCAGAACGAGACTTGCGTTCGCTACTATCACGACTATCACGAGAATCACGGCTATTGCGTCCACCGCGCCTTCCGCGAGAAATATCACGTAAATCATCGCGCAAATCATCATTCAAGCCATCACGCGAGTTGTCACGCAAGTCATTACGCGAACTGCTGCTTTCCTCGCTACGATCGTTCACTACCTTAGGAAGAACTGGCTCCTGGAATAGGAGCGAAGTTATTGGGCGCGATTTAACAACATGCGGCTCAGAATTCTTCGCACTAGAATCCTCAACTTTTAGTTCCATTGCTTCTCCAGCCGCACCGGCACCACGAGTAACTCGTCGACCGCGACGGCGACGCGTAACGCCAGAGCTTTGCTGCAAAGTATCACCGGCAGCCATATTACTTTCCGCAAAATCTGTAGATTGCATTATTCCGGACATTTCCGCAGAAGTAGCGGTTTTAGACACAGTTCTACTATTTTCAGCTTCAGATTCATTGAAGCGTTCTCTTATTATTCTGGGCACTATGCTCCTCACGAGACGCTGCATCGCCTCGCATCCCTGGCTTTAAGTTAAGCACGCACGTGCGCGAGCCACCCCAAAGCTCTCTACAAAGTCTAGCTGCGCGACAGCGGACGCCAGCCTCGGAAAACGCTCACGAGGGGATCGACGCCATCGATTGCCTGGCGGCTTGCAGTGCCACCGCTCTCTAGTATGCCATATTGCCGAGTCAAATATATGACTCGTTGAATATTAAAATTTGCATCGCTGTTTTTAAGCCAATTAGCAGTTACTAAAAATTCCAATAATTTCAAACTTATCCATAGCGCACATAAAAGTTGCGTATCTCTCCTATAGTTACAGCATAGGTTCGCACGCATGCAATTTGCGTGCGATTAACGAATTTTGGAGGCAAGAAATGGGCTTAATCAGCGCAATGCAAGGCTTTTGCGTAATTGGCATTGTTATTGCTGCAGGCTACGTTACTGCTCGCATGCGCGTTGGCGGTTCACAGGCTCAAATGGTCCTAAATCGCGTAAGTTTTTTCGTTTCCAGCCCTTGCTTAATGTTTGCAATACTTTCTAAAGAGCCTATTTTTGAGATTTTTCACTCTTCGATTTTTGTTGCATTCTTTTCTGCGATGATTGTTGGAGTTGCGTTCGTTCTGCTTAATCGCTTTTGCTTCCATCTTCCTGCAGCTGACTGCACTATAGGTGCTCTCAATTCTCTTTATTTAAATTCCAACAATATTGGCTTGCCGGTTGCGACTTATATTTTGGGAAATCCTGCGCTTGTTGCTCCGATTTTAGTTATGCAACAGGCTGTATTTACTCCTGTTGGTTTGACTGTTCTCGACATTACAACTACTGGAAAATGTTCTCTCAAGCGCATTGCACAGCAGCCTTTAAAACAACCACTTTTAATTGGTTCGCTTGGGGGAATTATTATTTCTGCAATTTCCGCAAAAGTTGGCTACTTCCCTGTTCCTAATTTTCTTTACGATCCAATTAAGATGATTGGCGATTCTGCAGTTCCAATGATTTTAATGGCTTTTGGAATGTCGCTTTACGGCAGCAAGCCTTTGCAAAAAGATTCTAATCGAGCTGCTATTGCCACGGTTGCTGTGTTAAAAAATCTTATTATGCCTGCAATTGCGTTTTTGCTAGCTTATTTTGTGATGGGTTTCCGCGGGGCGACTTTGTATGCGTGCGTTGTGTTAGCTGCTCTTCCAACTGGTCAAAACGTTTACAATTATGCTGCGCGCTACAACGTCGGCTTAAGTTTTGCGCGCGACGGCATACTGTTTTCTACTGTCACTAGCCCAATTTGCATAGCCGTAATTGCCGCAATTTTGGGATGATTTCGTGCGCAGTTTATGCCGCCTACGCGCGCAATGCTGCGCTCAGGCAGGTCGGAGCGCACACAAAACACAACCCAGTTTCTAAAACCCAACCACACAAACCTGCCCTGCCTTCGTCAATCGAGACGAAGGCAGACCTCGCTTGCGTTGAAAGCACACCGCGCTTTCAACCCTAAGCAAGCTCGGCGCTCCGAGTTGCTTTCGCGCGCGCTGTGCTGCGCTCAAGCATGTCGGAGCGCTAACTCATCAAGGCGCGCACGGAAAGACGGCCAATCCGTGCGCATTGCCGTAAGCAACTTCAGCTTAGGCACGTCGTCAATTGGCACCCACTTAATTTCCATACTCTCGTCGTCGTGCGCGCAAGGATCCACACTATGCCCCGGCTTTTCAAACGCAAAAACCGTTGTATAACACCAGTTTCCGTGATCCTCGCGGTAAGCTCCAACAACTTCAATATCTCCCGAAGTAATATTTGCTTCCTCGAAAGACTCACGCAATGCGCCCTCAATCGCGCTTTCTCCATCGGAAATTGCGCCACCAGGGATGCCCCAAGTGCCACCTTCAGCGCTCCAAAGCGCGCGATGTTGCATCACAACGTGCGTCACGCGACCAGTTTCGGCATCTCGCCTAGCAAGCAGAACTCCAGCAGCACCGTTATGACCCCAATGCCTGCGACCACAATCGCAATGCACCCAGCCATCTCCCGGCTGATGCACATTTTCTTTAGGCACTTCCGTGGAAGTCGGATCATTCTTTTCGCCAGTTTCTTCCAAGCTTTCCTTATTCCACAAATCCGGCCAAGCATATCCAAGCTCTGAAACCATTTGTCTCAGCAGCGGCAAGCTGATTCCAAGAACACCGTGAGGATCTCCATTAATGCTTTCAATAAAAGCTCCGCCAAAACCTTCTAGTGTAAAGGATCCTGCAACTTCTAGAGGTTCACCAGTTGCTACATACGCGCGAATTTCCGCGTCACTCATTTGCGCAAAAGTTACGCTTGCATGACTTGTTTTGCAAATAGTTTTGCCGGTTTTTGCGTCGATTAAGCAGTGGCCAGTCCACAATTGTCCTGTTTTTCCGCTCATCTGCTTGATTCTCTCAAATGCCACTTCAGGAGTATGCGGCTTTCCGTAGCACTCACCATCGAGTAAGAACATGGAATCGCAGCCAACAATCAGCACACCGCTACAATCATGAGAAGATTTATTTGTATATGCAAAATCGTGAATATCGAAAGTTTTTGTAGGAACAGTAACGCCTGAAAAATCGCGAGTTTGCGCCGTATCTACGTTATGCGTTACGTCTGATTGCGAATCGCTTGCTAAAGCATTACCAGCAGATTTCGCAGTTTCTGCAAGTTCAGAAGATTCAGTTTCAGCTTCCAGCGGATACCCCACAACTAAATCGCCACTAGCCGAAGCAGCCGTATCCGCCACACGTTTCCACGCATGGTACACAGCTTGAGCTTTTGCGCGAGCCAAAATAGAAACTCGCTGCTCAGCACTCAACTGCTCAACGCTTGCACCTCGCTCACTAGCGGCATCACGCAAAGCCGCCGGCTCATCCACTTCGCTTACGTGAATTACCGGAATCACGCCAGCCGCCGCCAAAACCGCTCTACGCGAAGGAGACTGCGAGGCTAAAATCAACGAAACTGTCATACCTTACCCTTCCCTTTTACAACTTCACACAACTTATTCGCGAGTTATTGCAACGCCAGTAGAATCAACAGGCACGTGCAAAACGCGCCAGCCCGTACGCGAAAGCCACGGCTCGGCAATTGCGTCGATTTTTTGAGCTGCACTCTTGTTATACTCGGCATCTCCTGCATAAAATACAGCAACGCACGATCCTGCTCCCGAAATCGCTGCCGCAAAACCATGCTCGCGCAACGTCTCCACCAGCTTCCACGAATCTTTCATAAGATTTGCACGATACGTTTGATGAAGAGCATCTTGAGTTGCTGCAAAAAGTAGCGCATTTCGCGAAATATCAGATTTTACTGTGCCTAATTTATTTTCAGAATCGCTATTTAACTCACCAAAAGCAACCGGAAGCATTGCAGCTCGCGACACATTAAATATTGCGTCACCATACGGCACTTTTGCTGGAAGCGCGCGTCTAGCAAGCTCTGTAGAAAGCTCGAAATCAGGAACGAATACCGACACAGAAATATCTTGCGAAACTTTGTATCGCACAGTATGAAAACCGGTAGAAAGCGGAGCTTCGCAATCTCCAGCCACGCGCACAGAACCTTTGCCTTCCCCAGCATCAAGCTTCCAACTCATCGTCAAACCGCCAAAAACTGCAGGAGCAACATTGTCTGGATGACCTTCAATTGCGGCCGCAATTTCGAAAATTGCTTCGCGATTAAGATCACCTTCGTGAGCAAAAGCCCAAGCAGCAGCAACTGCAGCAACAATCGCTTCTGCAGAAGAGCCCATACCGCGCGCTTGCGGAATCCGATTATGCGCTTCTAACGTAAATCGCAAGTTTGGCAGACCAAATATTTTGCAAGCTTTGCGAAAAGTCGCTACAACTAGATGCGTTTCATCTTTTGGAAGCGTATCCTCGCCTTCGCCGTGAATAATTACGCGCACGTTTCCAGCATAATCGAGCGAATCAAGCGAATTTTTAGAACGATTATCATCCAGAGTAAAAACTAAAGAATCCGCATAATCAAGCGCAATACCGGCTGCATCAAACCCAGAACCAAGATTTGCGCTAGTTGCTGGCACGCGCACGGAAACACTGTTACATACTGGCTTCATACGATCACCTGCAGCTTTTCACTTTATAACGCGCAAAACTAGCGGCTTTCCGCACACAACGTCCAACTTCTGCAAATCCTCGCAAATAGCTTGAACCGCAGCTTCCGAACATTCGCTCACAAGCACGCGCACACTGCCAGGTCCACCAAGACCGCACTGTGGGCAATCCGAATCACCTTCAGTTTGAGAATACTTAGCTTGACACGCCGAAGCCAAACGCTCATACACAACGCCATGATCTGCAAAAACATCCATAACTTCGCTGCACAAAGCCAAAGAAGTATCTTCCATATTGCAACGAATCACAAAATCTGCTCTGGTCTGCTCGCTAGAGGCCGGCACATACTTGTTGTACATTGGCACGCCAAAACCTGCGCATCCACGCACAAGATTTCGAGCAGCACTAACAACATCTCCAACAACAGCACTTGCAGTTGGAGCGCCGCCGGCACCGCGTCCGTAGAACATCAAATCATCTGCAGCCTGCGCCTTCACAAATACAGCATTAAAACTGCCATGAACCGACGCCAAAGGGTGCTCCGCGCCAACAAGCGCCGGATACACACTAACGCTTACTCCGCCATCTGAGTTTGATTCGCCGTCGCAATGCCTTTCAACTGCTGCAAGTAGCTTAATTACACGCTTTTCCGCGCTCGCTGCAGCAATATCTTCAGAGTCAATCGCGCTAATTCCTTCAACAGAAACATCGTCAATACTTACCGGCATTTGGAATGCGAGAGTTGCAAGAATCGCAGCTTTATTTGCAGCATCGAAACCTTCAACATCTCCGGTCGGATCCGCCTCAGCATAACCCTTTTCTTGAGCTGCGCGTAAAGCCGAGTCAAAATCAAGTCCGCGCACAGTCATTTCGTCAAGAATATAGTTGGTAGTTCCGTTTACAATCCCGAAAATTTGCGTAATTTCGTCGCCAATAAGTGACTCTCGAAGCGGTCGAACAATAGGAATCGCTCCTGCTACAGCCGCCTCAAAGTACAAGTCAACTCCGTGACTTTCTGCACACTCGTATAATTCCGGACCAAACTTTGCAAGCAACGCTTTATTTGCAGTAACAACAGATTTTCCATGGCATAGCGCACTTTTTACAAAAGTATGAGCCGGCTCAAGTCCGCCAATAAGCTCGATTACAATATCAACGTCTTCGCGGGTGCACAAAGAGGCAGTGTCTGTAGTTAGCAAATCACGCTTAATCCAAGGAGCGTCAACTTCTTCCGGATGCAAGCACGCAACTCCTGCAAGCTCAATATTTGCACCAATTCTAGCCGCAAGTTCATCACTCTGCTCAACTATAAGTCGCGCTGTTTGCGAACCGACTGTTCCGGCACCAAGCAATCCAACGCGAATAGTTTTATTGGCTAATTTTTTGCTTAACATATAACTCGCCTCCTTAAGTCATGAATTTTGAATTTTTGTTTTTCGTTACGAAAAATAGCAGTTACGAAAAAAGCATCATCACATTAAGAATCACAGAAATAATCAAAAATGCAATTACACCTACGGTTCCATAAAGTGATTTCAAATTATTTTCCTTAGGCAATTCCAAAGGCGCATCAAAGAAAACTAAATATCGGCGACTACGAGCAAGTAACACTATTCCAACTACAAGCACTGCAAACACAAATATGCTATATAATCCAGCTAGCACAAATCCAGAAGGCAAATCCATTAACTCTTTATTCGATAATTTGTCAATTTCTATAACATTCCCGTTTGCATCTGTCATCTGTTTTAGTAACCATAAAGCAACAACGCTTCCTTGGAAGTTCACAATCATGTGAAGAAATATGCTGTAACGCAATTTAGAAGTGCGTACGTACATGTACCCGAGAATAAGCCCAAGCCCGAAAGCGTAGAAAAATTGGAATATATTCATGTGGAATAATGCAAAAGCTAAAGCAGAGAACACAATTGCTTTCTTTTCGCCATACACACGCAATCGAGAAAGTATTTGCTTTCTAAAAAACCATTCTTCCATAATAGGAGCAAGAATCACTACGAACACAAACGTTTCCCACATATTTCCAGACACAATAGTCTCTGAAATGCGATTTTCTGCTTTACCGTCTGTAATAATTGAAGCTAATGTTGTACCAATTAAGTTTCCTCCATACATAACTGGCACACTAACTGCGTAGAATCCCAAAAATTGACGCAAAGACATAGAAAATTCACGCGACGCAAGAGTTGGTACTGCTCGCATAATCAGCATTGCAATAGGAAGCGCTATTAAATATTGCGCAATGTCAGACACTAATATTGTTGCAATAGATTTTTCTAAAAATTCTTTAGGCAAAAAATACGGAAAACACATACCTAATGCATATGCAGCAGCAATCCACACAACCATGAACATGCATAATGACATTCCAATAGTTCCCTGCCGCTTTCGCGCCAACAAATATGTGTCGTCATGTTGTATCTCTTGCATACTCATTCCTTTTGTTATTCTTTACGCTTTATTGTGATTTTTCGCTTTTTATTTGACGTGTGCTACGTTTGCGCTGCTTGCGCTACTCGCACTATTCACACTTACTTAAGCACACCCTCAATAAGCTTCGTAATTAAATCGCCATAGCTTATTCCGGTTGCTTCCCAAGCTTTTGGATACATGGAGATTGGCGTAAACCCAGGCATTGTATTGATTTCGTTGATCATCACATGACCTTCAGGAGTCACGAACGAATCAACACGGCTTAATCCTCTACCGTCTGCTGCTTTGAATGCTGCGAGCACTGTTTTACGCACGAGCTCCAAAGTTTCCGCAGGAAGATCTGCTGGAACTTCCACGTGCGAAGCCGCGGAATCCATGTATTTGCTATCAAAATCGTAGAACTGATCTTCGCCAGCCTGACGCTTGTCTAACACAATTTCACCTGGCAAACTTACTTTCGGCTCCTCGCCATCGCGAGCTGCAAGAACCGCACACTCGATCTCGCGCGCGTTAATTCCTTGCTCTACTAGCACTCGCCAATCGTGCTTCGAAGCTTCAAAAACGGCTTGTGCTAAAGCCTTAGCATCATGCGATTCCACTTTTGTTACGCCAAAACTAGATCCTGCACGGCTTGGTTTTACAAAAAGCGGATACTCGAGTTTTGCTGCCTCAACTTGCGCAAGCATTTCGTTTGCGTACGCAGCAAAGCGATTCGTCGAGTCACTTGCAAATTTTCTAGCATCCAACGCAATTCCTGGAGCGACATCAATTCCGGCAGCCTTAAACAGTTGCTTTGCGTAGTATTTATCCATGCATGCAGCCGAAGCCAACACTCCGCAACCGACGTACGGCACTTGCATCATTTCTAGCAAACCTTGCAAAGTGCCATCTTCACCGTTTGGACCATGAAGAACTGGGAAAACAGCGTCGATATGACCTAAACTTTCAAGCGTGTCGTCCGCTTTTCGCACCAAGAATCCGTCTGCACCCTTTGCAGGGTCAAGCACAACATCGCGCGTTCCAGCGGTTTTTGTGATTACTGGCAACTCGCCTTCTTCCATGCGGAAGTTACGAGGATCTTCACCACCAACAATCCATTCGCCTTGTTTTGTGATTGCGATCCGCACAATGTCAAAACGATTTTCGTCTACAGCACTGAGCACTCCAGCAGCAGATATGCAAGAAATCGAATGTTCGTCTGCCTTACCGCCATACAAGAACACTACACGCTTTTTCGTCATTTTTTTCCTTTATATATTTTTGAATTATTCTAGTTATTTTGGATTAGTTTTGATTATTTTTGCAAACGCTACTTACTCTTCGCAAACATCGTCGTCGAAAAGCATTGCGAGCATTTCTTGGCAGAAAATTCCTTCTTCAAGCACGCGAGCCATTGCACTTGCAAGCGGAGTTGCAACACCCAAACGCTTGCCCATTGCAACTACTGCACTTGTGGTTGGCACGCCTTCTGCAACACCATTGCTTACGGCAGTTGCTTCTTCAACGCTCATGCCTTTTCCAAGATTTGCACCGAAAGTATAGTTGCGGCTTAGAGGAGATCCACAAGTTGCAACTAAATCACCAAAGCCAGCAAGACCTGCAAAAGTGCGCGAATCTGCGCCTTCTGCTACGCCCAATGCCGTCAATTCTGCCAAACCGCGCGTTTCAATCATAGCCGCCGTATTTTCGCCATATCCTGCGCCTCGAGCCATACCAACTGCGAGCGCAACCACGTTTTTAAGCGAGCCACACATTTCTACGCCGATTACGTCTGTTGACACAAATGCTTTAAAGTAGCTGTTTGAGCATGCTTTTGCAACTACTTCTGCCTGAGATTTTTCTGCGCAAGCAACTACTGCTGCAGCCGGGTGGCGAGATGCAACTTCCTTGCTCAAGTTTGGTCCGGAAAGTGCAGCAAAACGGTTACGCGGTAAGTTCAAAGCTTCGCACACAACTTCATCCATACGTTTGCCGGTTGTGCGCTCAATGCCTTTCATAAGCGAAACAACGATCGCATTTTGTGGAATCAAACCCACAAAACCTTCCAACGCAACGCGAGCAAACTGTGCCGCAATCGCCACGACTACAATATCCGCATTCGCAACAGCCTCTGCTCGATCCCCAGTTGCAGTCATGTTTTCTGGAAGTTTTTCTACGCTAGGCAGACGCACGCCATTATGATGATGATCGCGAATTCCTTCAACAATTTCCGGCTCTATTGCCCACATTGTCACTTGATTTCCTGCATCCGCAAGTACTTGTCCAAACGCAGTTCCCCAAGCACCAGCACCCAACACCGTAACGTTCATGTTTTACGTCCTGCCTTTCGGTTGTGAGTTTTATAAGCTACTGTATAGCTATTTATTTGTAATCACACTATTACATAATTCTACACATGCCGCTTTACGGGATTTTTAAAAGATACTTTATTTTATTCTTCTGTATATTTTTTATTCTTCCGTAACGCGTTTCATCTGCCTGTAATCGAAGTATCCTGCAGGAGATTTTTCTCCACGAATTTCTTCCATAATCTGCGTCATACGCACACGCACGCGACGAGCCAACTCTTCAGCAGATTCAAGAGGAGGTAGCTCTCCCCAATTTTCACTCCCCTTTAGCAAGTCAGCATAATCGAGTTGGGTATCGTAGCACATTACAACATTTTTCTTTGGCCATGGCCACCAGTGGTTAATGCTTGCTGCGCCCCATGTAACCGCGCAAAATAGCGGAATCTGATGTCCGAGTCTGCGCGATGCTTCGAGAGCAATTATACCAATTCCGGGCTTCATGCTCATAGGCCATTTTTTAGGATCGCGCGTAACTGTTCCTTCAGGCCATACACTTAAAGGTCTGCCATTGGTGAGGATTTTAATAGATTCTTCTTCTATTTCTCGCGCTTTTCCGCTTCTGCGAGGAACCGGCTGCATGCCTACAAGTTGGAACCATTTGCCTAAGATTGGCCAGTGAGCGAGTTCCGCTTTTGCCATGTAGCGCGGACGACGACCTTGGTGGAATAGTGCAGTCATAGGTATGAAAACGTCAAACATCGTCACGTGTGTGCAAGCTGTAATAAACACGCCTTCTTCTGGCACGTTTTCCAATCCCCACGCCTTTACTTTGCAGCGCGAACGCAATACGCGCGACGTTCCTTCGAGCAGTCTTTCGGCGGCTTTAGGATTTTGCGCGTCAATTTCTACCTGATTTGGCTTGCGTTTTCCTGTCGGATAGTAATACGTTGGGTCAACTAAATTGTGTTTACTTGCTAAAAGCTTTACTTGCTCATCACTGAGTGGTTTTACTGCACTTCTTGGCGAAGGTTTTCCTTTTGATACCATGCTTTCTATTGTGCAGCATGCTATAAACCTACGCTACGACCTACTTTTGCAATCAACCCATGTTTAGGAGAGCACGCCCAAGCGAGCACAAAGAGAGCGGTTGCTACGAGCACAATTGTTCCGCCCGTTGCTGTATCAAAGCTCCACGAAATATACATTCCAACAATCGAAGAAACGCAACCAATAACAGGAGCTAAAACCATCATCCTAGATAGCCGATCAGTAAGCAGTCGCGCAGTTGCAGCAGGAGTCACAAGCAGAGCAAGCACAAGCACGTTTCCAATAATTTGCACGGAAACAACTACAGCGATAGCCACTAACACGTACAACATTCCATCTAGCCATGCAACCGGCAATCCCATTGCGCGCGAAGTTTCTCGATCCATCGATACGCAAACAAGCTCTTTGTGGAACATGCATAATATAGCCAAAATAATCAAACCAGTAATAGCAACAACAGCAATATCTGAATCAGGAATACCTGTAATCGAGCCAAACAAGAAGGATTCTAAGGATCCAGCGTAGCCAGATGCTTTAGAAATAATCACAATTCCAAGAGCAAAAGCAGATACGAAAAATACGCCAATAAATGAGTCTTCGCGAAGCCTACGGTTTTGGCTAAAAATAGATACGATTAGCGCGGTTGCAACTCCTGCGAGTGCTCCTCCAAATAGCAGATTTCCTTGCAATACGAAGGCTATAGCAAGTCCTGGGAATACTGAGTGAGCTACAGCATCTCCAATAAACGCCATTCCTCTAAGCACTACATAGCATCCAACTACACCACAAATTACGCTAGAAAGGCACGCTACAATAAGTGCTTTTAGCAAAAACCAAAGGTCCGGATTTGTTAAATCTTGTATAAATTCTATTGGAGATAACATTACTCTTTTACCACACTTTCCTTACCAATTACGCGCTCAACTGCTTTAATAAGCGGATTTTGCGGAGCTACGTGGAAGGTTTGTACCCACTGTTCTGTTTGCAAATTTTGCGGATCGTCGTCGCCCACAATAGTGCCATCAAATAGCATTATTCTCGAGCATGAGTTAATTGAGCCAATAATATCGTGTGAGCTCATGAGAATTGCTTCACCAGAAGCAGACAATTTCAAGAACAAATCGGTAAGCAGCTCCTGAGTAGGCATATCGAGTCCAGTAAACGGTTCGTCGAGCAAAAGTAAACGCGGCTCTCCAGCTAATGCTCTAGCAACAAGCACGCGTTGCCGCTGGCCTCCAGAAAGTTCTCCAATCGTGCGATCTTGGAAATCAGCCATTCCTGTGCGTTCAAGCGAGTTTAATGCGATCTCGTAATCTTCTTTTTTAGCGCGGCGAACGTAACCAATATGACGAATCCTACCCATCATCACTACATCTAAAACAGAAAGTGGGAAATCCCACGCAATATCGTGACGTTGTGGCACATACCCAACGTAAGATACGCGAGAATTAAGTTTTGCACCTTCCATATGAGGAGCACGCACTTCGAGTTTTCCAGTATGTGGAATCAAACCCATAATTGCACGAAATAGCGTTGTTTTACCGGCACCGTTTGCACCAAGCAATCCCACAAATTCGCCACTATTAATGGTAAAAGAAACGTCTTTTACCACAGCGCGATTCCCGTACGAAATATTCAAATTGTGTGCGCAAATTACTGCATTTTCTTCCATATTTACTACCTTTAACACTTTCACTTCAAACATTTCGCTAAAGAATCCGCGTTAGCTCGCATCATATCCGCGTAAGTTCGCACATTTGCGTCGAAAGCGTCACCATAAATTGGGCAAACTTTCACATGCGCTTCAGACGCAAGCTCTTTAAGCACAGACGAGCGAGAAATTAAATTCGGCTCTAAAAACACTGCAGGGATTTCCAAGTCGCGCAAAATTTGCGAAAGTCTGCGCCTATCTTGCACGCTTGGCTCGCTTGAAGGGTTGATTGTTACAAATCCCGCAATATTTACGCCATAAGCTTTACCTAAGTATGCAAAAGCGTCATGCGTTGTAACCAAGTTGCGACGCTCTTTTGGAATTGACGCCACTTTTTGCCTCATATACGCGTCTACATCTAATAGCTTGTTAATGTATCGGTCCGCATTTGCGCGATATTTGCGAGCATTTTTAGGATCGACTTCACACAAGCGGTCAGCTATTGTGCGCACATAAGCAATTCCGTTTTTCACTGACTGCCATAAATGCGGATCAATATCTCCGTGAACATGTTTTCCAAGAACAGCTTGTGGAAGTTGATAGATTTTCTGCCGTGCAAATCCAAGGAATCTATAGCCTTGTTCAGCTGGAATTTCTTTTAAAGCATTAGTCGGCACTTCTACTACTACATCTCGCGGCTCATAATACACGCGCTTTGGTGCAACCGACCGCTTTTCTTGCAAAGTGTCAACTCTGTACAAAAATCCGCGTTTAGCTAAATCGTAAGCCAAATCTGCATGGCCTTGATTCAAAACTACACTAGCTCCACGCTTTTTCGCTAATTTCTGCGCGTTAATGCCAACAGCAAAACGCATAGTTGCGTTTCCTAAACTTGCAACCCTCTCGTTTTGAGCATTGAGCATATCTGCGTGAAAACCGAGAGTATATTCTCCTGGCTTACTAAAAGCCCAACTTAAATGCGTGTGCGCGTCCGCAGGCAAATCCACATGATCTTCATCGTTAATTCCGTTTGCTGAATTAACGTAAGTTTCTACACTTCCAAAAGTGCCAGTAAGGTAAGCGAAAAGCGAACCAGGACCAGTTACTTTAGTTGCAGTTAAGCGGATCCTGTCCGAACGCTTCATGTTGTATGCTTTTGGCTTTATTACAGTAGCGCGTCCTTCTTTCGTTACAGTGGAAGGCGCGTTTGATTGCGAAGATTGAGAAACCTGAGAAGACTGCGACTTATCAGATTTCTCTTGAGATTTTTGTTGCTCTTTAGTATCTTCAGCTTCCTCAACCGTCTGCGAAGTTTGGCGTTCTGTAGCAAGACCAAGCCAAATAGTGTCCAACGACACATCTTCGACCATTGGAATAATATCCGCCGCATGTTTCACGCTTTCTTCAGCAAGTTGCACATTCGGCACGCCTTTTCGCAAATTCGCATCTAAAGCAGTAATAACACCATGCTCCTCAAGCATCATGTAATTACTAAAAGCCACGTCCGCATACACAACATCTCTGATTGAACGCAATCGCGGCTCGTAAGAGTGCGGATCTGCATTATCAGGTACGATTGAACTCACATTTGCAGCATCCCCTGCTACATTCGCCACCATATCACGCAAAACGCCTGTAGTTGTAACTACATTAATGCGACCATCGCGATGTCCTGCACGATTCCCATTAGCACTACCACAAGCAGAAAGCGGCAAAATAAGCGCGACGACTGCAATTGCACCAATCGAAGAAAACAAAGTTTGCTTTACTCTTCTGGGCCTATGAATCACCCTTACACACTCCTACTACTAATAGCGCAACAGCCAGTTGAAGTTAATAAGTCCGCGATTGTAGAGATACCAAATTCCTGCACCCAAAACGCCAAGCACAGCAATAATTCCACCAGCAAGAAGCGAATAAGCAAGTAAAGGATTTCGCTTAAATAATCCTGTTACACCTTTTGCTTCAGACTTCACAACATCGTCATTATCGTTCAACTTCTGTCGGTACAAACTTTTAGCAAGCCTCTTGTTACTAATTTTTGAAACAAGACCTTTATGCTTTTTAGCTTTTCTTGGCAATTGTTTTCCAGAGTGTGAATTATTTGATCCAAAACCACGACCACCAACAAAAGAATTTCCGCCACCGACAAAACCGATTCCACGGCTGCCATGATTGCCGCCAGAATGAGGCAAATTAGCAGGTTTTGCTGGATTATGAGGTGCAGAAGGTCCACCTTTTTTGCTTTTGGTGTCCTTTTCTTCATTGTTTTCAACACCGCCAGCAGAGCCCATTGGTGTTTCTTGTGGATCTACACCAACAGCAACGTGAATATTGCGAGTTACTGTAGAATTTCCGTCAGAAGCTTGGAATTGCAATGTGTAATATCCAGGTTTGTCGAAATCCCAATTCGCATGAGCATGCGTATTTGCAGGTATTGTATAATCTGCTGCTCCTTGAGTGGAGAAAATCTCTTGATCTCCGCCGCCCAAACCTCCAAACATCCAAACGCGTACGTTTCCAGGACCTTCAACTCCTGTTAGGCTCAATTGAGTTGGCTTATGAGGATTCATAGACTGATTATTCCAACCCATCCATGGCACACCATCAATTTGTGTTTGCGGTATACGATACACGCCGTTAGTTTTACCAGCATCACCAACTGCGAATACAACTGTATCCGGGTCTCTAAAGACGTGGCTTCCTGTCACATCTTCTTGCACAGCCATATCAACTTTATTTGAATCGCCAGTATATACAGCAATATCAACATGACCGTGGTCTATAACGAGTTTGTCACCCTTGATGTCTTTGAACTTTGTCGAAGTAGATTGCTGACTTTGAGAATCTTGCTTTCCGCTTTTCGCGTTATGTTCCCCATGAATAAGACCACCGTTATTACTTCCAAAAAGTCCTCTATTACTTCCAAGAAGTCCTTGTTGTTGCATTTTTGCTCCAGGCCATGGAGTCACATACACAGTGTTGTTGTTACCGTTAATGAAGAAAGATCCGTTACTTTGTTGCACATTAATACTGTGATCCTCACTTTGAGAATCGTCATTATCATCTGAATCTTCTTCGTCATCTTCACCATCTTCATCACCATCAAAAGATGCGCCATCATAATCAGCAAAATCCCCAGCTGTTACATCATGATTAGTGACGTGGAATGTATAGACTTGCTCAGAACTTTGCTCCTCGTCACCAACGGTAGTAGTAGCCTTCATTTTTAACTTGTACACACCAGGACGGTTAAAAGACCAATACATGTGAGAATGCTTGCCACCAGTCTCAGTGATGTCAACATCTTTCGGCCATCCGTCAACAGAACCAAGCATTTTCTCATAATCGTCACCGCTGCGAGTATACATAAAAACTTCGCCGTTGTGGGGTGCTTCGATACCAGTTAATGACAGTTTGACTGTTGGGTTAACTTTTGTAGAACCAGCTCCCTCATATAACGGTCTAGTATCTAAACCAGGCCATAATGCACCAGTATTTCCAGCTCCAGATTGATCAAAGAACCAGACTACACCTTCGCGAGTTGTTGCGTAGATTTCTTTTATTACCGAATTGTTCTCATCTTTGGAAAGCTGCATGATGTTTTTAGAACCGACTTCAAAAATAAGTCGATTCGTATCGTAACGAGTGCCATCATGATCTTCACTTTCAAACGCATCTCCCAAGGTGCCTAATACTATGCGCCTGCTTGTAGCATCAAAGAAAGTTGCAAAAACGTCAGTATGACCTTTATATGCATGGCACATTACAGCTTTACTATCAGCCGCAGGTTGTGAAGCAGTTTTATCTAAGCGAGCAGCCGTACACGCTTTAAAATTAGCTTGCTTTATTGCGTCAAAATCTTTAGAAGATTTCTTTCCGCTTACAACAGTTGCGTCACTGCCATTGTCAGCAAAAGCTGCGGGAGTTCCCATCATCATGCCACACAAGCACACGCCCACCAACAAAGCGCGAGATAGTTTCTTTATACTATTACGAACCATTTTCGTCACACCATTATTTCCACTGAGTACCATCAGATTGCATATTGTCTGATTGAGAATATTGAGAATTATTAATTGGTGACATCACTGTCGTTTCTTGATCACGCACTAGATTTGACAAAGTACTGTCGCCATTTGCATTATTCACAAAATTTGCATTATTTGCATACTGTTGATTAGCTTGTGCAGAAACTTGCTTAGCAAGCGCAAGATTTCGTGCTTTCTTACTTTTAACTACAGCTATTAGCACAAAAATCACAATAATTACGGCAATAATAGCAACAAAAATACCTACGATTTGAAGAACTAGAGCTGTATCGTCACTTTTCTCAGATACTTTGTGAGAATGCTTATGCTGGTTGCGAAGGAGTTTGTGATGATTGTTAGTTTCATCTTTTGTGGCTTCATCGTTGTCTTCTTCATCTTGATCCTCTTCGTCGCCTTCGCTGCCACTTGCTCCAGCAGCAGCGCCCGCACCTAAAGCAGCATTAGGATCGGTATTATCTCCAACTGCAAAATTAAGAACACGCGTATCGCTTACAGCGCGTCCGTTTTTAAGCTTTCCTGAAAAAGTAAGCTTCACATGATAAATTCCAGGCTTAGAAAACACCCAATTCACGTGAGTATGAGCGTTAGTTTCAATCCAGCTGTTTTGCGGATAACCTTTAGTACTATCCCAAAGCTGCTGTGGATTGTTATTGCCATTTTCTAAGTAAACATGCAATTTGCCTGGACCACTTACTCCTTCAAGCGAAAGGTTTGCACCACGATCGAGCTCGTTAAGCACGCCACCTTCCTGCGTATTCCAACCAAGCCACGGCACATCAGGATTCTGAGTTTGTGGAATAACATACAGCTTCGTTCCAGGCTTTTCGCCAATAAAACTGTAGGCAGCGTCATCAGGCATAGGAATTATTGAATTGCCACCTAATTTAAATACCACATTTTCTGGGTCTCGCCACACTGGTTCATCACCAGTATCATCGCGAATCTTCAATTTCCATTTGCCGTCGATTAGCGTTGGTCCAAAATCAGCATGACCTGCTTGAATCATAACTGGCTGATTGCCTTCAGTGGCATAAGCAGTTTCTTGCATTGGATTTGGTGCACATAAAGATGCAACCAAAGTTACTAAAGAAAATATGAGCGCAAGCAACGCAGTAGAATATGCATGCTTTCGTTTTACTTGCAATGTTTCATTTTGTTTGTAATTCATCATTTAAACTTTCTAGTAATAATACGAATACTATTTACAACAATTTCAATCTAGGACGTACCAAAGCACCGCATGCACCAGTTATTGTGCATAAGCCGACGCTCGCACCTGAAGCTGCAACCGCAACCCACTTAGTCGAGGAACTATCACCTTTTGTATCATCTGAATCATCTTCATACGCTTCATCAGATTCTTCGTTGTATTGCCTTGCACCTTGCAAAGCATGGTGTTCAGTATTCTTAACAAAATCAGGGTTATTGACAGAACTATTTTTGGACTTATTGCCAGAATTATTATCTGTTCTCACGAAATTACGAATAGTCTGTCCACTTTTCTTAGAGCTCTTGTTCTTAGTATGAGTTCCGCCAGAAGTTCGTCGCGATGAATTATGTAACGATGTTCCGCTTGAATTTTCTGTTCTTGTAAAAGAACTAGAACCAGAACTAGCACCACTTTGCGTATTATTTTTAGAATTATTCTTACGATTAGTGCGGTTAGTCTTATTGCGATTCTTCTTTGTGCGCTTGAATTTTCTGTTGGATTTCTTAAAGAAATTAGATTCGAATTGGAATCCACCATTAGAGCTAGATCCGAATAGTCCAGAATTTGCAGCACCGCCGAATACGCCTTTCAAAAAGTTCTTTCCACCAGCGAAATGCTTAGTCTTATTTTTGCGCTTATTATGACGCTTCTCATGGTGCTTTTTCCCGTGAGGGTTCTCATCATCTTCAGAATCAGAACCACTTTGATCATCATCGCCATCATGGTTATGAGAGTGAGGAACACCTTTCATCTCAATAACATAATCGCAAAACTCATCAAACATTTTATTACGGTAAAGTTCACCGTTCTTTAAAACTAAGGAAGGACGAATCGTTGCACCTTGCATTGACGCATCAAGTTTTAGCTCCAACTTGCTGCTTGCAGCACCCGGAATGCGCTTAAATTCGCTTTCTCCTTCCTTTTTCATCAACCAAACATAATCTTTGACAATGGAAGTTACTGGACTTGTCGGATCGTCAATTGGCGCACCGGTAACACCGTCGGTTGCAACATGAGGGTTAAGCAATACTGTTTTCGCGTGTAAAGTATCCCCTGGTTTGAAACGCTTATAAGGAGCAATTGCTTTTACTACAGGATGTCCGTCGGCACCGTGATCTTCAACGGCGATGGTTGCAGACGCAGTATCTTTGCCAACTTGCGTTTCACCTTCAGTTGCGTGAGCATACACTTTCATCTTGTTCATTGCAGGCTCAGCCGGAAGCTGCAATCTCTCAGCAAAAAGAGTGGTTCCATACGCGTCAGGACCTTCGTCAGCACGCACATATCTCCACTCAATACGAGCACCCTTTGGTTTGTTAACTACTTTTAAGTCTAAACCACCATAACCTTCGTATGAATGATAATGCGGATGAGGCCCGGAATCACGAATATTGCCGATGCGCATATCGCCGCCATCGTCTTTATCTGTGTCTTTATGATCTTTGGAAGCTTCGTGCGCTTCTTCATCATCGTCAGGATTAATAAAATCACCGCGACGGTGCAAATCAAGCGTTTCCGTAATGCCAGAAGCAGGTACTTCGCCTGAATATGTATCTTCTACTTCAAAAGTGTATTCTGCAGGTTCGGTTGTGATCTGCTTCTTAGTGTTCTTATTTGTAATAGTTGCTGCTACTTTTAGCTTGTAAACGCCAGGCTGCGTAAATCCCCAGTTTGCATGCACGTGGCCAGCAGTATGTTGGTGAATTACGCCAGGTAGCATAAATCGACTGCCATCAGTATCAGGTTCGTCGTCTAAATCATTCTCTTCAAATGATAATTTCTTCGAATTTTTTCCAATGCCATCGGTAGTCCAAAGCAGAATGCGCCCGTTCATTGGTCCAGTAACTTGCTGAATTGCAATATCTGCTGTTGCATCATCTGCGTGAGATGCGCCAACTAAAGATGCAGCATAACCTGTGTCCCAACCCGGGAAAAGAGGGTTCCCTTTTTGATTTCCGGAACTATCGAGATAGTAGTATTCAGTAGCGAGAGCAGGAAGTTGCGATTTTGTAGTGTACGTGCTTTTAGCTACGCGCAAAGTAGTGTTTTCAGGCTTTAAGAAAGTAGCAGCGTCTTTTTCGACGGCCATAATGAATTTACCATTGTATTGAATTGGGTAAAACACGTCTGTATGGCCGTGACTTAGCACTTCCTTTTTTGTAGGATCGTATTTTTCAGCAGGATTACCATTTTCTAATGCAACTGCCGGTAAAGCTGCACTAAATCCTGATGCGAGCACGGCAATGGCAAGTATTGCAACACTTGCCATTGCAAAAGCACGTTTCACAATATTCCTAATGACCTGAGTCATAATTACTATTTCGCTCTCTACACTTCATCTTCTTATCGTTATATGCGCTCTTCTTTTCGCAAATAATTATGGAAGATTTTTAACAACGTCTATTAATAATAATAATGATTCTCATTAATAGCAAGTCGACACTCCGAATAAACAAAAACGCTGGCAGCTTAAAGCAACCAGCGTCGATTATTTAATAATTATTCAATATCTATCTAATATTTTTTAAAAGCAACTTTTAGCCTTCCACAATATCAGCATTAAGGCAAGTCTTAAAATGACGCAAAGCCCATTCGTGACCTGCAGGATCAAAGCTTGCAACGGCATCCTTGTGAACCACAATCTTGAATCCAAGATTATACGCATCGACAGCAGTGTGAAGCACGCAAATATCCGTGCAAACTCCCACCAAATGCAGCTCCTCAATATGGCGTTCGCGAAGCTTAATCAGCAAATCCGTGCCATTAAACGAAGAGTAGCGAGTTTTATGAATGTAATACACGTTGCTTTTATCTTTATTTGCTTCGTAAAAATCACCAAGTGTGCCATATAACTTCTGGCCGTGAGTTCCTGCGATATTGTGAGGTGGGAAAAGCTTAGTTTCAGGATGATACGGATCGTTCAAATGGTGCGTATCAATCGCAAAAACCACGAACTCACCAGCGTCAAGAAATTCCTGCGAAATCTCAGTAATACGCTTCTCGAGCTTTTGCGCAGGCTCGCCCACAGTAAGAGAGCCATCGCTTGCCACAAAATCATTCGTATAATCAATGTTAATAAGGGCTTTATTCATACCCACTCCTTGTATGAAATTTACAGAATAATCGCAAATAGCATTACTGCTAACAGCATTATTGCAAATAGCTCTACTGCAATAGCATAATCGCTTTAGTTACAATATTCCGCATTCTTAATTGCTTGATTTTATTTCAATTGATAGCCCAATTATCAACTCAATTGCTGGCCCAATTGCAATCGGCGCAATACCTTAATATTCAAAGAATACTCAAAGCTCACTTGCTTCTGCACCGACTATCATCATTTAATCACTACCTTGCGGCAAATTTTAAATCTTACTGATAAAATATTGGAACAAAAAACAAATTAACAGTACTAAGTAGTTTTATAGGTAGGAAAATATGAAAAAAATAAAAATTCACCAGATTGTTAATCTTATTTTTAGCGGCATTGCTTTAATTGGATTGCTTCTGCCATATTCTTCATCGTACGGAGAATACAGGAATTTTTTGACATCAAATCCAGACATCTTGTTCGCAAAAGAAATAGGTTTTAAAAATATTGACGCTGTCGATTTATCGATGTTAGAAAATCTTAGGTTATATTTCTGTCTTGCTAATAATTCTCATGGAAATGACTGGCTCAAGAATGAAGCAATAATAAATGTTGTTCTCATAATTGCACTGATCGCATCTATACTTCTTATACTATTGTTTACACTTTTAAATAAGCCTGTTGCAAATATTGTATTTGCACTCATCTTGGCAGCTGCATCACTTCTTATGAATTATGACGCAGTAAGCCGTCATGCACTTCCTTCAGATAATTATACTTTTGGCTTTACATATTACCTTTATACGCCGTTGGCAGTGGCTGTAATAGTTTGCTCAATAGTTGGAATTGTCATAAAAAAGAAAGAAAAGAAAGCTGCAAGACTTTCAAATTTTGCACATGCAAAATAAGAGTAAACAAAATTGTAAATTGTAAGCAGTTTACAAAATAATTGTAGGGGTCAATATTTTAGAACATTGACCCCTACTATTATCGCTACATTTGCAAACAAATATAGTTAATACTATTGGGACACAGCTATAAGTTTCTTAGAAACTCTCGCTTGAACATCAACATAATAATTAAGCTCATCAGAGTTCAAATCTTTGCTATGCCAATTGTTGAACTTTTTTACTGCATCATTATATTTATCTAAATACGCAGAGTACTCATTAAGAATAGTCTTATCAGTTGGATTTTTCTTATACTTTTTCATGAACGCAACATATTCGTCCATAACTGTTTCATAGCTATCCATTGCCGCTTTGAAATCACTACGCAATCCATTAACAAGCTTCGTGTTAGTTTTAGGTTTTGGTTCAGCTTTTGGAGTAGCTTGCTTTGGAGCAGCCTTTGCGGCATCTTTCTTCGCATCAGACTTATTGGAATCATCACTGTCTTTAGACTCGTTATCTGGAGCACTGATACTAATGCTCATAATATTATTGCCTTCGTATCCTAATGACAAATCCCAACCTGAATTATTTTTCGCATTGTACAAATCATCTTTCTTGCTGTAGTCAACTGTAAAACCTTTATCAGAGCAAGCTTTCACATATTTCTCATAATCTTCCATACTGGTGTTGCCAATATAAACTTTAAAGCTATCCTCATTTTCGTATGAGAACTTTCCGAATATAGATTTTGGTACAGGCAATTGATTAGCTGCTTTACTCGATGGCCAAGTAATTGGAGACATTTCCATCGGCGCATTCAGCGCGATACTTAGCTGATTATTGCTTTCATAACGAAGCAATTTTAATTTATAGCCTTCACTGTTATAAGAAGAATATTCTGTAGAATCAGTTTTTGAATCTACAGTAAATCCTTTATCCTTGCAAGCTTTAATATAATCATTAAACTGTTTGGCAGAAATATTGTTTATATCAACATTCATTTCTTCAGAAGAGTTTTCAATGATTTTACCCATGTTAGATGGAGGATTTGGCAATTCTGAGCCTAAAACCATCTCATTCCAATTAATAACAACGCCGTTATCTAATTTTTTAATATTCAAGAATCCGCATATTGCAACAACAATTATTATTATGCTGAGTAAATAAAACCAAAATCTTTTATAAATTGGCTTTTTCTTTTTGGCATGCATGCTGCCATAACCTGTAGCTGCTGGAACAGTGAGATTCTGTTGCGGCGGCGGAACAGGAATATTTTGCTCAAAAGTCGAAGCTGCTGTTGATTGTTCGACCTTTAATTTTGATCCGCAGTATGGGCAGAAGTCATTCCAAGACTCCATTCCGCAACTTGTACATTTCATACATCATCTCCTAACAATATTGATACGCATATATCATGAAAATGCATCTCATGCTTTGCTATAAATAATATCAAATAAATTGTTGGACTTTTAAGTATTAAATGTTGTATGAGTTTTGGGGGTTTAACGTCAACATCTGCTCCATTTGCGAGACGACACTCGCACTATACGTGCTCGCTACGAAACTCGCGTTGGAAGTCCACTGGACTTCCAACTTAAGCGAGTTTCCGCTCCGAATTGCCTTCGCGCGCTAAATCGCAGCGCTCAGACAGGTCGTCGCGCCCACGTTTGAAGGATTACAGATAACAGTATACGAAAACGAAAGAACAGTATGCGAATATGAAAAAAGCGGGGAGTAAAAAACTCCCCGCTAGAAAAATAATGCGGCAGCGTGCTAGTCTCCCACACCCTATCGAGTGCAGTACCCTCGCCGTGTCAGGCCTTAGCTTCCGGGTTCGGAATGGGACCGGGCGTCTCACCTGAGCCATGACCACCGCAAAACTAGATTATACACTCAAAACCATTGAGTGGCAACACGTGGCGGTTAGGGAACCGGACATGAACGCGCGTAAAAACTCTTTTACCAACTGATCGTTAAGCAAAACATTCAGTACTCATTAACGCTAGAAGAATAATACTCATAAGGAACTCACCCTCCCCACTAGTAAAAGTGAGGAAGAATGTCACCATCGCCCGTTAGTACTAGTCAGCTCCACCCCTTACAGGGCTTCCACATCTAGCCTATCAACCACGTGTTCTACATGGGGGCTCACACACTAAAGTGCAAGGAATGCTTATCTTGGAGCAGGCTTCCCGCTTAGATGCTTTCAGCGGTTATCCCTTCCGAACGTAGCTAACCGGCAGCGCCACTGGCGTGACGACCGGCATACCAGAGGTTCGTCCACCCAGGTCCTCTCGTACTATGGGCAGGTCTCCTCAACATTCCAACGAGCGCAGAGGATAGAGACCAAACTGTCTCACGACGTTCTGAACCCAGCTCGCGTGCCGCTTTAATCGGCGAACAGCCGAACCCTTGGGACCTGCTCCAGCCCCAGGATGCGACGAGCCGACATCGAGGTGCCAAACCATCCCGTCGATATGGACTCTTGGGAATGATCAGCCTGTTATCCCCGGGGTACCTTTTATCCGTTGAGCGATGCCACGTCCGTACGCCGGCACCGGATCACTATCTCCGACTTTCGTCCCTGCTCGACCCGTCAGTCTCACAGTCAAGCCCGCTTGTGCGATTACACTCAACACCCGATTGCCAACCGGGCTGAGCGGACCATTGAGCGCCTCCGTTACTCTTTAGGAGGCAACCGCCCCAGTTAAACTACCCGCCAGGCACTGTCCCTGACACGGATAACGCGTCGAGGTTAGACGCCAGATATGGAAAGAGCGGTATTTCACCTGTCGACTCCACGCAAGCTAGCGCCCACGCTTCACAGCCTCCCGCCTATGCTACACGATCCACACCTAACGACAATACCAAGGTATAGTAAAGGTCCCGGGGTCTTTTCGTCCTTCTGCGCTTAACGAGCATCTTTACTCGTACTGCAATTTCGCCGGGCTCCTGGCCGAGACAGTGGGGAAGTCGTTACGCCATTCGTGCAGGTCGGAACTTACCCGACAAGGAATTTCGCTACCTTAGGATGGTTATAGTTACCACCGCCGTTTACCGGGGCTTAAATTCACCGCTTCACCGAAGCTAACGGATCCTCTTAACCTTCCGGCACCGGGCAGGCGTCAGAGCGTATACAGCGGCTTACGCCTTCGCACGCTCCTGTGTTTTTGGTAAACAGTCGCTACCCCCTAGCTTGTGCCACCCCCAACAGCTCAACAATGTAAAACCATATCACCATCAGGGGTCTCCCTTATGCCGAAGGCACGGGAGTAATTTGCCGAGTTCCTTGGCCAGGATTCGCCCGATCGCTTCGGTATACTCTACCAGACCACCAGTGTCGGTTTAGGGTACGAGCGGAATCACACCTCACGTTGAAGCTTTTCTTGGCAAGCAGGATCACCGGAATCAGCCTTACAGCCTACCCATCACGCCTCAGCTTAACATCCCCCGGATTTACCTAGGAGACAGCCCACACGCTTAGCCACGGAAAACCACCTCCGCAGCCGGCTACCTACCCGCGTCACTCCCACGCTAACCTACTACCGATACAGTCCCAACACAAACCCATCAACAACCCCGAAAGGCAATCAACAAGAAAATGAAGGTTAGTACTCTCAGATTCAGTTCGAACGGTGTAACACCGGTACGGGAATATCAACCCGTTCATCCATTCGACTACGCCTGTCGGCCTCGCCTTAGGACTCGACTCACCCGGGGACGACGAACGTGGCCCCGGAACCCTTAGTCATTCAGCGGACGGGATTCACACCCGTCTCTCGCTACTCATGTCTGCATTCTCACTCCTGTAAAGTCCACGACAAGTTCACACTGCCGCTTCACCCCATACAGGACGCTCTCCTACCCCGCATGAACAAAATTCATGCAGCCGCGTCTTCGGTGGCGTGCTTAAGCCCCGCTACATTGTCGGCGCGGAACCACTAGACCAGTGAGCTGTTACGCACTCTTTCAAGGATGGCTGCTTCTGAGCCAACCTCCTGGCTGTCTATGCGACTCCACATCCTTTCCCACTTAGCACGCGCTTCGGGACCTTAGACGACGATCAGGGCTGTTTCCCTTTTGACGACGGAGCTTATCCCCCGCCGACTCACTGCCGTGATAAACCTAACAGGTATTCGGAGTTTGGCTGCTATTGGTACCCGGTATGGGCCCGCAAGCATCCAGTAGCTCTACCCCCTGTAAGCAATAACACGACGCTGCACCTAAATGCATTTCGGAGAGAACCAGCTATCACGGAATTTGATTGGCCTTTCACCCCTAACCCCAAGTCATCCCCCCAGTTTTCAACCTAGGTGGGTTCGGTCCTCCACACGGTCTTACCCGCGCTTCAACCTGCTCAGGGCTAGATCATCCCGCTTCGGGTCCAGGACATGCGACTCAAACGCCTTTTAAAACTCGCTTTCGCTACGGCTCCCCCACCCGGGTTAGCCTCGCCACATACCACTGACTCGCAGACTCATTTTTCGATAGGCACGCCGTCACCCCACAAAGAAGGCTCCGACGGATTGTAAGCGCACGGTTTCAGGAACTATTTCACTCCCCTCCCGGGGTGCTTTTCACCTTTCCCTCACGGTACTAGTACACTATCGGTCAGACAGGAATACTTAGGCTTACCCAACGGTCTGGGCAGATTCACGCGGGATTCCACGAGTCCCGCGCTACTTGGGAATAAACATAAAGAGACATCGCACGACAAGCTACGGGGCCATCACCCTCTACGGCTGGGAATTCAATCCCATTCACCTAGCACGACATTTTATCACTCTCCTCAACCCCGTCAGAGGCTGAACAGTCCATCCCACGACCCCGAATGCGCAACACCTGACGGCTATCACACGCACCCGGTTTAGCCTGATCCGCTTTCGCTCGCCACTACTCACGGAGTATCCTTTCCTGCAGGTACTGAGATGTTTCACTTCCCTGCGTACCCCCCACAAAAACCGTGGTGACCACTCATAACAGTGGCCGGGTCTCCCCATTCGGAAATCCTCGGATCAAAGCCCACTCGGCAGCTCCCCGAGGCATATCGCAGCCCGTCACGTCCTTCATCGGTCCTGTCTACCAAGGCATCCACCATACGCCCTTACCAGTGACAAACACTAAAGTAAGAACCCATCAGCAAAATTCTCTAGACAAAAAATCATCACACTAAACGATCACAAAACGATCAAGCGACTCCAACAAAAGGAGCCGGTTGAAATTGATAAAAGCAAAAAAATCGAAACCAAAAAAGTCTCGCATTTTACTCGCGTCCACTATCCAGTTCTCAAACCACCACAACACCACAAAACCAGCATCAACACTCAAAAAGCATCAACCTGAAATCCTGTGAGTCAAGGACCGCAACCCCAAAACAAGGGGGGTGGCAATCCGGGAACCCAAAAGCATGCCCAACAAACTCATATAAACGTTAACCACTGTTTTCCACACCAGTAACCACACTCAACCGAGCGTGCACAAAAACTCCGTAGAAAGGAGGTGATCCAGCCGCACCTTCCGGTACGGCTACCTTGTTACGACTTAGTCCCAATCACGAGCCTCACCTTAGACGGCTCCATCCCAAAAGGGTTAGGCCACCGGCTTCGGGTGCTGCCCACTTTCATGACTTGACGGGCGGTGTGTACAAGGCCCGGGAACGCATTCACCGCGACGTTGCTGATTCGCGATTACTAGCGACTCCGCCTTCACGTAGTCGAGTTGCAGACTACGATCCGAACTGAGACCGGTTTTAAGGGATCCGCTCCATGTCACCATGTCGCATCCCGTTGTACCGGCCATTGTAGCATGCGTGAAGCCCTGGACGTAAGGGGCATGATGATCTGACGTCATCCCCACCTTCCTCCGAGTTAACCCCGGCGGTCCCCCGTGAGTTCCCGGCATAACCCGCTGGCAACACAGGGCGAGGGTTGCGCTCGTTGCGGGACTTAACCCAACATCTCACGACACGAGCTGACGACGACCATGCACCACCTGTGAACCTGCCCCGAAGGGAAACCACATCTCTGCAGTCGACAGGCACATGTCAAGCCCAGGTAAGGTTCTTCGCGTTGCATCGAATTAATCCGCATGCTCCGCCGCTTGTGCGGGCCCCCGTCAATTTCTTTGAGTTTTAGCCTTGCGGCCGTACTCCCCAGGCGGGACGCTTAACGCGTTAGCTCCGACACGGAACCCGTGGAATGGGCCCCACATCCAGCGTCCACCGTTTACGGCGTGGACTACCAGGGTATCTAATCCTGTTCGCTCCCCACGCTTTCGCTTCTCAGCGTCAGTAACAGCCCAGAGACCTGCCTTCGCCATTGGTGTTCTTCCCGATATCTACACATTCCACCGTTACACCGGGAATTCCAGTCTCCCCTACTGCACTCTAGCCCGCCCGTACCCGGCGCAGACCCACCGTTAAGCGATGGGCTTTCACACCAGACGCGACGAACCGCCTACAAGCTCTTTACGCCCAATAATTCCGGATAACGCTTGCGCCCTACGTATTACCGCGGCTGCTGGCACGTAGTTAGCCGGCGCTTATTCGAAAGGTACACTCACCCGAAGGCTTGCTCCCAATCAAAAGCGGTTTACAACCCGAAGGCCTTCATCCCGCACGCGGCGTCGCTGCGTCAGGGTTTCCCCCATTGCGCAATATTCCCCACTGCTGCCTCCCGTAGGAGTCTGGGCCGTATCTCAGTCCCAATGTGGCCGTCCGCCCTCTCAGGCCGGCTACCCGTCGAAGCCTAGGTGGGCCATTACCCCGCCTACAAGCTGATAGGACGCGACCCCATCCCATGCCACTAAACACTTTCCCAACAAGACATGCGTCAAGTTGGAGCATCCAGCATTACCACCCGTTTCCAAGAGCTATTCTGGAGCATGGGGCAGGTTGGTCACGCATTACTCACCCGTTCGCCACTCTCACCAGTCAGCAAGCTGACTAGATCCCGTTCGACTTGCATGTGTTAAGCACGCCGCCAGCGTTCATCCTGAGCCAGAATCGAACCCTCCACGAAAAACTTCAATGAAGAGCCAACAAAAGGCTCCAATATTAAAAAGAAAAAGACGAGACATTCTTTAAGGAAAGAACATCCCAACAAAAAACCTCACCACCATTTAACCATCTCTCAGGCACCCTGCAATCTGCAAGGCAGGCAATGAACTGGCAATAATTAACTAATAAGTAGTACAGACACGCTCTTGAGTTCTCAAACCACCACCACACCAGCCGGCCCATCAACCTCAACCGAGGAGAACCAGCCGCGCTGAGCAGCAAGAGATAAACTTACACCAACCCACGCTAAAACGCAAACCCACCAAAAACAAACACCCCAAAACCATTGAAAACAAGCCAAAACACCGGCGTGTCGAAAACCACGCAAAAAACACCAAAAAACATGCTATCTGATATTGAATCTATAAAAAACTTTTTAAAAAATAATAGATTTCTTAAAAAATACACAAAAATAGGATAAAAATACGCAAAAAATCAATAGCGCTCACGCATCAACACGCATATTAAAGATTTCTGCCAGGCCTGCAATATCTGGCTCACCATATTTCGTAACTAATTGCATCCACCGATTAGCATTGTCTTCACCAAATCGCGCAGCCTTGCGACGATAAGAATCAACTGTCAAAAAACGAGGAGGTATCGATTTGCTGTTATATTTATCCGCAACCATAACAATTTCTTGCTCAACTGTTTGCGGAATATAGTCTTCAGCAGGAAGAGGCAAATTTTGCGCAACAACTTGCTCTCGAGTTAAGCCAACTCCAGTATGGTTGCGCGCAAATTGCGCAGCATCCTCACTAAAACCATTATCAATTAAATATTTATATCCGCGCAAACCATGCAAAATATAATTCGGTCCATCAAAGCGTAATATGCCACCAGCGTTACTACTGCCATCACTTTCAAGCACAAAATACGTGCCAATATCATGCAACAATCCACCTATTAAAGCTGCGTATTCATCAATATACTGTTTTGGAGCTAAGCCATCACTAACCGCAGGTAATATTGCATAACTATCTCCGACAAGCTCCTGAAGGCAATTTTTTGCTATTTCAGCACGCTTACGCAAAGTTCCACTCATTTGAGCAGCACGATTTTCAGCGGACAAAAGCATATTGCAATGATGAGCAATTTGCCAAGCAATTGTTGAGATTACAACACAATGACCGTGAATAAGCTCATAAGCAGCAGAAGATGGTGCAGTTGCACTATGCAATTTCTCTACTTCACCAAAATCAGGTAGATTAGCGAGTTTTATCGAGTTGCAATTAAGTATGCTTTCTGCACCATTTTCCATTTTAAGGCTCTTCCTTAAGATTCTTACTTAAGATTATTTTTTGCACTCTTTTCAGTTGCTGCACTCTTTTCAGATTTCACACTATTCGCATCATTGGCACGAGCAGCATCCTCCACAGCCTGCACAACAGCATGCGTTACATTCGCTGCATCGATATTTGCCCCATCTTTATTAGGCTTCTCCACGCTAACTTTTTTTGTCTCTTTAATTGGAACTGGGCTAATTTTCCCAGTATTGGCAAGTTTTTCGTTAGCAAACATCACATTAGCAGCAGCAATATCTCGTGCGTTCATAACAGCAGTCTGCTCAGCATCAGTAGGTCTGATATCTTTCACAACGTGAATATTAGTTTCAAGCGCTGAGGCACCTTGCAAAGATTGAACTGCTCGCTGAGAACAGTCTTCACGCTTCAAACGCGGAGGTCTGCGAGTAGAAACAAACAACGGCTGCACTTCAACAACCGGATTGTAAGGAGCCAAACCAAACCATTTAACAGGCGTACCAGCAACATGTCTAATTGCATATTTCATCTTTAAAGATAACGCTCCACGCACAGAAATATTAGATTCCGGCATCAACGCTTTGTGCAACAGAACATAGCGAATTGGTCCAATATCTGGATCTGCATCAACCTTTGGATACACGGATTTTTGCTGAGGAAGTTCGCCCGTGTGCGATAAGTCATGCATAATTTGGTGAAGATACGCTGGTATAGAAGGCGACACTTTAAATCCGAGTTTAATTTTTACGCGGAATAAGTAGTCCGTACCGAAATTCTCTACACAATACTCACGAGTAAACGGAGCGTCATCTGTTTCTACAGAAACAGCCCACCAAGCTCTAGCACGCTTTGGATGGTCGGCAAAAATAGAGAAGAAGATTCCAGTATCGAGACGCTTCATTTCACGATCGGAAGTCAAATACACAATATTGTCAGCGAAATACGGAATACGGAAATCTCCGTGCAACTTATCTAGCACAGGTAGGAAATCTTTCGGTTTCATGTGCAAACGTTGCGAACGCTCAATTTTAGTTCCATCTTTCCAAGTGACCATAATGATCAAAATTGAAACACCGAGCAGCATAGTAAACCAGCCACCGTGCATGAATTTCGCCATGGAAGCCACAAAGAACATCATCTCAATCATGAGGAATACGATTGCAAATATGAAGGCACCAAATCGCTTCTTTTGATACCACATGTGCACTGTGAGCAAAATAGTCGTAGCAAGCATAGTTAGAGTTAAAGCTAAACCGTATGCGCCAGAGATATGTTCAGAATCGCGGAATACTGCAAGAACCGTAATAGTGGCAACACACAGCACAACATTCACAACTGGAATATACAGCTGTCCACGAGTTCTAGCAGGATATCGCACTTGCAAATGTGGCATCCAATTTAGGCTTGTTGCCTCAGAAACCATTGTGTATGCGCCTGTAATCAACGCTTGAGAAGCAATAATGCCAGCAGTAACCGAAAGAATAACGGCAACATATCGCACATTCGGTTCAAGCATTTGGAAGAATGGGTTCAAACCTTCTATCGACCATAATGCTTTATCGTTTTGATTTTTCAACATCCAAGCGCCTTGCCCAAAGTAATTCAGCAGCAAAGCAACTTTAATAAACGGCCAGGTTGCGTACACATTGCCTCTACCAACATGACCCATATCAGAATATAACGCTTCAGCACCGGTAGTAGAAAGGAAGATCACACCCATAACCGCTAATCCCTGCACATTATGCGTGCTAAACAGGAATTTTATGCCATGAATCGGGTTAAGTGCTTCAAAAATAGTCCAATCTTGGCCAATGTTCATGACACCAACCAGCGCAAGGAAAGCAAACCAAAGCATCACAACAATGCCAAATACTTTGCCAATTCGCTCAGTTCCGCGTTGCTGTACAGAGAAAAGTATGACGATTATAATAACCGTAATCATCATCGACAAATTCTCATTTTCTAAGAATATTGGCTTAAACACTGCAATAGTGCGCAAACCTTCAACTGCTGAAGAGATGGAAACTGCAGGAGTCAGCACAGAATCTGCCAAAAACGCGGCTCCACCAATCATTGCCGGTATCGCAAGCCATGCGCCTTTTTTACGTAGAAGCGAATATAAAGCAAAAATGCCGCCTTCGCCTTTGTTGTCTGTTCTCATTGCAACAAATACGTATTTTACGGTTGTAATTAATGTGATTGACCAGAACAGTAGCGAAAGCATTCCGTAGATAGTCGCGCGATTTATGTTTTGTAAGCCGCCTTGACCTGCTAAAAATGTTTGCGCAGTATAAAGCGGAGAAGTACCAATATCGCCATAAACAACGCCAAGAGCAACAATTGCCATTCCCAATGTAAAACGATCGGAACTGGTTTGCAATTTTGCCCACCATCTACCTAATGGACCTCGTACGGCACTAGCAACAAGCTTTTCCGCTTCTTTTACCTCTTGCGCTTGCTGCTGAGCTATTACTTTGCGCTCTTCGCGTGTTGTCGTTTTTTTTGACACCTGAGGAGCCTTAGTAAACGAGGCAGCTCGCAATATAGCATCCTTAGTACCTTTTAAGGATTTAGTGCTTTTCTCGGAATCTTTCGCGCCGTTGCGAGGATCCTTTGTACTATCGTTTGACGGTACAGCAGTGCGTGACTTAGTCATGCTTAATTGTTCCTCCATATATGAGGCTTCTTCTTGATGCCAACAAGAAGTCGCATAAACCTCACACCTCACAGTTTTATTTCCGTACTTGGATATTGTATACAACAATAGTGCATCGCGCAAAAAATATTAAAAAATCCTTGAAAATTAAGGATTTTATATTCCTAAAATTCGTAAATTTTTCGCGTATTTTCGCGTGTAACTTTCGCTGCTTGCAATAACGATATATTTAGAACTTCAGAAAGTGTTTCTAGCGTATAAGGAACCATATAAGGCGCGTTTGGCCGTCCACGATACGGCATTGGCGTTAAATAAGGCGCATCCGTTTCAACAGTTATATGGTCTTTGCCAATAATTCGCGCAGATTCGCGTAATTCATCATTGCCTTTGTAACTTATAGTTCCAGAAAAACTTGCGTACCAACCGTGCTCTTTCAATATTTCGGCTAAATCCACAGCACCAGCATAACTGTGAAATACTGTTCGCTCAGGAGCGCCATCTTTTAGTAAGACTTTCACTACGTCTTCATGCGCATCACGATCGTGAATTTGTAAAGGTAAATTCAGCTCTTTTGCGAGCGCAATATGGTCGCGGAAAGCCTCTATTTGTGCTTCTCGCGCAGGCTCTCCCGTACGAAAGTAGTCTAAACCGGTTTCACCTATTGCCACTACTTCTTTTGGATGAGCAATTACTAGCGAGCGCAAATGTTGCATAGCTTCGTCAAATGGAATATCGTGATACGGCTTGTAAACTATCGGTAGTCCGTCAGGTCCTTGAGCGCCTTTGTGACCATGTAATACTGCTTCGTTTGGATGTATTGCTATTGCTGCACGAACTGAATTTTCATGCGTTTGAGCAAACTTAATCGTCGGCTCCCAATCTGGATATTCACATCCGACTTCTAGCATGTGTGAAACGCCTGATGATTTTGCTTGAGCAACTAAATCGTCTGCAGTAGGTTCCGCTATTAAATCGCGACCTTTTTCTGCTAATTCTTGATTCAAATTATGTGCAAAATCCACAACGCTAAGCATGTGCGTGTGATCGTCTGCAATTGTTATGCCTTCTTGTAGCAGATTTTCCCATACTGCAGATTGCGCTGCTAAAGCCGGCGCCCAATTATGTTCGCGATGATGTTTACTCATATTTTTAAGTCTACTCGCAAACTCAACTGTCAATTTTTATTGAATGATAAGTATTTATAAAACTGCTTTGCGAATTGCATCATATTGCGATTTTACAAGACGATAATACGCTCCTCTTGCCTCCATAAGCTCGTTATGAGTGCCTTTTTCAACAATTTCTCCATGATCGATTACACAAATCAAATCCGCATTCTCAATCGTCGAAAGCCTATGCGCTATTACAAAAGATGTGCGATTTTTAAGTAATTGAGCTAATCCTGCCTGTAATGCTTCTTCTGTACGAGTATCAATATTACTTGTTGCCTCATCTAGAATAAGAATTCGCGGATTCGCAAGCAATACTCGCGCAAACGATATAAGCTGACGCTGACCTGCAGAAAGAGTGGCTCCGCGCTCTTCAATTTCAGTATCGTATCCGTTCGGTAATCCTTCAATAAATTCGTGAGCATGAACTGCGCGCGCTGCATTCTCAATTTCTTCATCAGTGGCATCGAGCTTCCCATAACGGATGTTCTCGCGTACGGTTCCACTGAAAATAAAGCTATCTTGCAACATTACGCCCATTTGTTTTCTAAGAGATGCGAGCGTTACTGAACGTACATCGTACCCGTCTATAGTAATCGAGCCTTCTGAAACGTCGTAGAATCTAGAAAGAAGACTTACAAGAGTTGTTTTTCCTGCGCCAGTAGGCCCCACAAGAGCTACAGTAGTACCAGGATTAACATGCAAATCAACCAAGTTCAATATTGGCCTTCCATCTTCTTCGTAACGGAAAACAACGTCATTTACGTCTACTTTTCCTTCGATCTGAGGCAATTGAATAGCATCTGGCTTATCTACAATATTTGGCTTAATTCGTAAAGTTTCAAAAATTCGTTCCAAATAAACTGAGCACGTTACAAGTTGCGTGTAGAAGTTTCCAATATTTACTACTGGATCCCAGAAAGTAGTCGAATACCAAACAAATGCTATAAGCGTGCCCGTGCTCACGTTCATTGCACCTAAGTTTGCTATGCCAGCGTAATACAAAAGCGCTATTGCTGCAGTCTCAATAATTGAAGCACCAGGCCAAAGTAACATTTGCACTCTAACGTTTCGCATCCAAGCACTTCTTACTTCTGCTTGTTGCTCTTGAAAAGTAGTGTATGCCATAGCTTCTCGCGCAAAAGTTTGCGTTGTTTTTACTCCTGCGATTGATTCGTGCAAATACGCATTTAAATTACTTTGTTTATTTGATAACTTTTTAGACGCTTTTCTTTGCAAAATTTGTAAAGTTCGCGTCCAAATTATAAATATTGGGAATAGCGCCAAGCTCCACAAAGCCATTCGCCAATCTATAACAAACATTGTTATTAATGTAATAATAAGCACAAAAACGTCAGAAAATACGTTAATTAAACCGGATGAAAGCGTGTCAGAAAGCGTATTGATGTAGTTTACAATGCGAATCAGAATTTTCCCATGCGGACGCGAATCAAAATAATCAAAAGACAGTGATTGCACATGCGTAAAAATATCGCGACGCATGTCTTTGATTATCATCTGGCCGATGCGTGTAATCGCTAAAGTTCTGTATGCTAAACCGAGTTCATACAATATAATGAGCACTGCAAATACTGCAATAATTGTATATAAATAATTGACGTTTTTCTGAGGCAATACAACGTCGATTAGCGTTTTTGTAATCATTGGCATCGCTGTCATAATTATGCTGCCGCTAATAACTACCATAATTACGAATAGAAGTTTAGTAGCATACGGCTTCATATATTTTCTAACGCGCATAAGCTCGTGCACATTTATGTGTTCTTCTTGAGCTTCGTCTTCACGATAAGTATTACGTTGTGCCATTTCTACTCCCCCTTCGTTTCGAATCCTGCAGACCTGCCAGTTTTAAAGCCAAGTTGCTTTCTATAGATCTCCCAATACCTCCCGTGCGCCGCAACAAGCTGAGCATGCGTGCCACGTTCAACAATTTTCCCGTGATCTAGCACAACAATCATGTCTGCATCTTTAACGGATGAAATTCTGTGCGCAATAGTGATTATTGTGCGCGTGCCATCAAGCTTTTTCAGCTCCTGCTGAATATGCTCTTCCGTTTCCATATCTACAGCAGAAGTTGTATCGTCCATAATCAAGATTGCAGGATTATTTGCCAACGCTCTAGCTAAGCTCAAACGCTGCTTTTGCCCACCAGAAAGACCTACCCCGCGCTCGCCTACTACTGTTTCATAACCTTCTGGCATATCCATAATAAAATCGTCTGCTGCAGCAATTGTTGCCATCGTGCGAATGGTATTATCTAATTCCTTACAATTTTCTTTAGTTTGAGGTAATCCAAAACTAATATTTCCTGCAATAGTGTCCGAAAATAGGAATGTTTCCTGCGCAACTATGCTAACTTGGTTACGAACAGTTTCTAACGGCCATTCGCGCACGTCTTTTCCGTCAATTAAAACACGACCACGCGTAGGATCATAGAATCTTGCTATAAGACTTACGAGAGTTGATTTGCCGGAACCAGTTTCACCAAGAATACCCAGTTTGCTTCCAGCAGGAATGTCTAAATCAATATCTTTTAAGATTGGAGAGTCTTGATCGTCTGGGAATGAAAAATCAACATGCTCAAAAGTAATTTTACCTCTAATTTTAACGGTTTCGTCCGATTCTTTTGGATGTCTAATATGCGATTCTTGCGTAAGAAGTTTGCGAATATTCACGCATCCTGCGTTAAAACGCTGCCAATCATTAATAAGCCATCCTGTCATTCTAACCGGCATATGAAGCATCCAAAGGAAGCTGTTAAAAGTAACGAATGTTCCTAAAGTCATGCTGCCATTTAGAACAAGCCATCCGCCGAAGCCAACTGTTATAAGCTCAAGCACAAAACCCATGCCATCAAGCCAAGGCATGTATTTTTGAGTATTTTTTGCAAGCGTAATATTGCGATTAAAGTAGTCTTCGTTGCACTTATCGAATTTCTTAGTTTCGTAATCCTCACGCACAAAAGCTTTTACTACGCGATTCCCTTCGATATTTTCTTCCACCATTGAATTCATGCGCGCAAAGGATTCACGAATTGCAAGGAATTTCGGTCTAGCTTTTTTGCCCATAATTTTTGCGAGCAGAAACAAAAATGGCGTAATTGACATAAGCGCTAAAGCGAGCTTCCACTGAATTGAAAACATTATAACCAGCGCTAACACGAACATTACTACACAATCTAACGCCATATACGAAACCCAACTTAAAATATGGCGAATCGCGTCAGTATCCGATGTCATACGACTCATAATGTCGCCTGTGCGAGTGTGATTAAAGTACGTAAAATCGAGAGAATGAAGTTTTTCGTACTCGTCGCTCACCAGGCGATACACGGCATTTTGACCAAACTTTTCCATTAAAAGCTGGTAAATATACCTTGAGCCAACGCGAACAATCATCATTGCTACCATCAAAACGCATACGCTTATAAGCAAATTATGCTGTTTGCCAATAATGATTTTGTCTACAATAAAGCCCGAAAGCAACGGCATTGCCATTGCCATCGTGTCATTGATAATAAATAGAAAAATAGCAAGCCAAACTTTCCACATATCCGGCTTACAGTATTGCAATACCCAGCGCACGTTACTCGCATCTTTGCATTTATTTGGATTCACATACATGCGCCAGCTTCTCCTTTGTTTCCGATTTTGCTTTTTGAGACTTAATTTTAAATTTATACTATTTTCTCACATTAGCATACACAAAAAGATGTGGCGTGTAGCCAAAAGACTACACGCCACATGCTATAAGTTAAGCAATCAGCTTAGTAAACTTGCGCGAATTATCGCTACAAATTTACTTACTTCTGCCAGCCCATATCCTCTGGGTAGGTGCTTGCGTAACCAGCAGGGCCGTTGTTAGCAAAGCCCTTCTTGAACACCTGGTAAATAGGAGGAGCAGAAACTGGAAGAGTTCCGTAGAGTGCGAGAGCTGCAGACTCTGCCTTGTTTGCATAATCAGTCTGTTCCTTGTAATCGTAGGTCTTGCCAATCTTGTTGAGCATAGCATCAATCTTCTTATTGCCAACGAGACCGAGGTTGGAATCGCTATCAGACTTGTAAACCTGGCTTGCTGCAGACAAGAAGCTCAATGGAGATGTGGACTGCCATGCCAATGGAAGCACCTGGTACTCGTGCGAAGCAACAACCTCGGAGAACTTAGCAACAGCATGGTTCACAGTCTTGCACTTAATTCCAGCCTTCTTCATCATGGCCTGGAATGCGTTAGCAAGAGCTGCCTGAGTAGAATCATCGCCGAAGAAGGTGAAGGAAATCTCAAGAGTCTTGCCATTCTTGGCGTAGTAGCCATCCTTGCCCATCTTGTAACCAGCAGCTTCAAGGGTCTTCTTAGCGTTTTCGGTGTTGTACTTGCCGTCAGCAGGAAGATTGTTCTTGTAGCCAGCCTGGAACATGGAGAGAAGCTCAGAACCTGGCTGCTCGCTCTTCCAGTTCATGCCCTGGAACTGAATCTTGTTGTAGGTAGCAACGTCGAATGCCTGAACAACAGCCTTACGAACTGCAAGCTCGTTAAGTGGCTTGGACTTAGCGTTGAAGTTAAGCACGCGAACCTTGGTGCTGTAGCCGTAACGCAGCTGAGCACCCTTAACGCTACGAGCAGACTTGATTGCGTCCTTAGCAGAAATGCTATCGGTTACAGCATCGATTTCACCGTTCTGGAAAGCGTTCAAAGCTGCAGTATCTTCCATACGCTTTACAACAACCTTATCGAGCTTTGCCTTCTTACCCCACCACTTTGGATTGCGGGTGAAAACAACCTGATTTTCGGTTGCGGATTCAATCTGGAATGGACCTGCACCCCACTCGTTGTGAGGATTGTTTACCCAACCCTGGTTGAAGGTCTTAACGTCACCGGCCTTTGGATGAACCAGTGGAGCGAAAAGCATTTCCCATGTTGCGCATGGCTTCTCATAAGTCACTACAACCTGCTTTGGAGTGGAACCTTGTTCAACACTCTTGATGCAGTCATAGCCTTCAGTACTTGGGACGGAGTAATCCTTGTTCTTTCCGTTCAAAGCCTGCCAAGTAGCCTTAAATGCAGTGTAGTCAAAATCAGTGCCATCATTCCACTTGGCCTTTGGGTTCAAGTTGTACTGAACAACAAGTGGCTTATCGCTAACCTTCTTAACGGAAGTGATGTAGTCAGGGTTGTACTTAAGCTTTTCACCCTTAACGGTGTCATAAGCCATAAGATTTGGCTGGTAGAAGCCCCACAAAGTATTCATGTAACCAGAGTTACCGTCGTTAGAAGCGTAATTCCAGTTTGGACCGAGAACAGGAAGAGCAACGGTGTAAGTGCCGCCGTCCTTAACGTTGTCACGTGACTGTGGATTATCGTAACGCTTGTTGACATCTGGCATTGGAAGTTCGCCAGTGTAAGAAGTGTCAACACCAGCAGCTGGCTCTTCAGTCATACCTGCTTTACCAGCATTGTTAGTAGCACCGCCGCAAGCGCCGAGCAGCATTGCAACAGAAAGTGCAGCTGCGGCAAATACAGTCAGTTTACCTGCATTTGTATTTTTCATGATTCCTCTCATTCCCCGGATGATGTCCGTCTTCCGGTATGTTGTATGAGTATATACAACTCTATGACATTCGACAAATCGTTTTCACAAAATATTGATTTTTTTCTTTTCAACTTTATGAAAATTAGGCAAAAAAGAATAATTTATTATCTATAATGAGCAAAACAGAAAATTTTTTAGTTTATTTTGGCTAAAAAACAAAATATATTACGTTTTTTAAATTTATGTTACACAATAAAAAATCGCGCATGTTGTAATAAACATGCGCGACTAAGTAATTTATTCAGATTGATGAAGATTAACTAAAATCAACAAGTCATGAATTACCTAACATCGTCAAAATTATCTTCTTCAGAAAGAATAATACGCTTACGGTTCTTCTCAATTGTAGGATCCGGAATTGGCACAGCGCTAATCAAAGCCTGAGTGTAAGGGTGCTTTGGATTATCAAACACCTCATCCGTTTCACCAGATTCAACAATTCGACCGTGATACATAACAGCAATTCGGCTAGAAATATGTCGAACAACAGCCATGTTATGCGCCACGAACAAGTAAGCAACACCCAACTTGTCTTGCAAATCTTCAAGCAAGTTAATAATTCCAGCCTGAATAGAAACATCCAAAGCCGAAACTGGCTCATCAAGAAGCAAAAGCTTAGGATTCACAGCCAAAGCGCGAGCAATAGCGATACGCTGACGCTGGCCGCCGGAGAACTGCGTTGGGAAGCGATCAACTTGATCAGGATTCAACTCAACCAATTGCATAAGCTCAGCAATACGCTGGCGAATTTCTTCCTTCGACTTCTTTTGCACAAGCAAAGGCTCGGCCAAAATATCGTAAACAAGCATACGAGGATCAAGAGAACTCATTGGATCCTGGAACACGTACTGAATCTTAGAACGAAGTTCGCGACGCTGCTCACGAGTCAACTTATCGTTCAACTCAGTACCAAAAACTGTAATAGAACCAGACTCAGGCTTCTTCAAGCCCATAATCTCCATCAAAGTCGTGGACTTACCAGAACCAGACTCGCCAACCAAAGCCACAGTTTCGCCTTCACGAACCTCAATACTCACACCATCAACCGCGCGAACTTCGCCAACCTTACGTCGCAAGAAGCCGCCGCTAGTAATTGGGAATGTTTTAACCAAGTTCTTAACATCCAAAACAACTTTTCGTTGCTCACGAGGAATGCCTTCAAACATTGGCTTAATTGGCTTTTCGGTTTCCGCATGAAGCAGCGAGCGAACAGTTTCGCTTTCCGCTTCAAGACCAATCATAGTGCTGTCGTCGCCGCTCTCTTCTTCAGCCATAAGCATATCCATAGTCGGCTTAGAAATTGGAGTCAAACGACGAGTGCGCTTTTGATCAACGCGAGGAACAGCGCCCAACAAGCCAATAGTGTACGGCTGAGTTGGGTGAGCAAAAATCTCCTCAACGCTATTATGCTCAACCAAATGGCCCGCGTACATAACAATAACTTCGTCTGCAACGCCAGCAATTACGCCCAAATCGTGAGTAATGAAAATCATTGCAGCGCCGGTTTCGCGCTGAGCTTTCTTCAAAACTTCCAAAACCTGAGCCTGAATAGTCACATCCAAAGCGGTAGTAGGCTCGTCTGCAATAATAATATCCGGATTGTTAGCAATTGCCATAGCAATCATCACGCGCTGGCGCATACCACCAGAAAACTCGTGAGGGAAAGCCTTCAAACGCTCAGCCGGCTTAGTAATACCAACCAAATCAAGCAATTCAATAGAACGCTCGCGAATCTGCTCTTCGCTCATGTCCGGGTTATGAATAACCAAAGCTTCCTTAAGCTGATCACCAATAGAGAAAACTGGAGTTAAAGCAGAAAGAGGATCCTGGAAAACCATGGCAATATTCTTGCCACGAATCTTACTCATCTCAAGATCAGTTTTAGTAAGAAGCTCCTCGCCCTTATACTTAACCGAACCTTTAACACTAGCATTCTTATCGAGTAAGCCCATCACAGCCAAAGAAGTAACCGACTTACCGGAACCGGACTCGCCAACGATACCAATAGTCTTTCCGCGGTACAAATCAAAATTCATTCCGCGCACAGCATGCACAGTACCAGCTTCAGAAGCGAAGCTAACTTGCAAGTCGCGTACTGAAAGCAACGGTTCGTTGTTTTGATCTTCCATCGTGGTTTCTTCCTTAATAGCGTTATTTGCAATATCAGTCATGTTTATCACTCCAAACGCTCGTTAGTCGGCCTTACCAACAGACCTAGAATATGGATCAATGGCATCACGCAAACCGTCACCAATAAGCTGCACGGAGAAGGTTAGCAAAACAAGCACTGCAGACGGCACCAAAAGCACCCACGGAGAAGTCTGCACAACGCTTTGGCCAGCATTAAGCAAAGTACCAAGAGAAGTATCCGGAGCCTTAATACCAAGGCCCAAGAAGCTCAAAGCAGTTTCGCCGTTAATCGCACCAATAACACCAAGAACCGTGTTAATAATCAATACAGAACCCAAGTTTGGAACCAAGTGGCGCACAATAATGCGGAACGAAGAAACGCCCTCGAACTTAGCTGCACGAACATACTCACGTTCGCGCAAGCTCAAAGTCAACGTACGAAGAGTACGAGCGTAACCAATCCAACCAAAAGCTGTTAAGCCAAATGCCAACCACAGCCAATCGCTACCACCACTAGAAGCACTAATGATTAAAGCAATCAGCAGGAAGGAAGGAACAATCAGCAGCATGTCCAAAAGCCACATACCAACCTGCTCAAACCATCCTTCGAAGTAAGAAATGGCAGTACCAACCAAAGCAGCAATAACTGTAATGGTAATAGAACTAACAATACCAATGGAAAGTGAACGGCCAAGTCCGCGCACAACCATTGCGTACATGTCTGAACCGCCTGGCGTAGTGCCAAGCCAATGCTCTGCAGAAGGAGGAGTTGCTAGAGAAGAAAAGTCTGGTTCGTCGTAGCTCCACTTTGAAATCTTTGAGCCAAACAAAGCAAAAAGAATCAAAATTACAAGCATAACCAAGCCCACAACTGCAGACGGGCGACGGAAGAATCGACGCGTATAAAGCGTCATCTTACCAGTGCGTTTAAAGTTGCCCCAGGCACCAGCAGTAGCTTTTCTATCTGCAGCAGACTCTTGAGGTTTTGAAGATACATCTTTTTTATTCATATCAAATTCACCTACACTGTTCTGCTAGTTCAAACGAATACGTGGGTCGAGCCAAGCAGAGAAGATATCTGCAAGCAGAGCACCAACTAAGGTACATACAGCACCAAACGCTGCAATAGCAACAGAACCGTTAATATCGTTCTGCATAATGGTCTGAACGAAGTAGCTACCAAGACCGTTAATAGCAAACACGGTTTCAGTAATCACAGCACCCGTAAACACGCCTGCAATAGAGAAGGCGACGTCAACAGCTGTTGGAATCAAAGAAGTACGCAAAGCGTGGCGGCGAATAGCCAAATTCAAAGGTAAGCCCTTAGCGCGAGCCGTACGAACGTAATCAGCATTCATAGTATCGAGAAGATACGTGCGCTGCGTTAAATGATACCCAACCATGCCAGGAATTGTCATAACAATCGTCGGCAAAATCAAATGCTGAAGGAAGTCAAGAAGGAACATGAACGGGTCAGAACCCTGGTAAGAGTGCAAACCAGTAACGTAGAAAAGTCGCACGCCTGTTGCGCGGTTAATGCTAATAGCAGCAAGCACAACCATCAAACCCAAAACTGCTGCAGGAACAACCAGCAGGAAGGTTGCGGTGGAATTAAGAACTCTATCTTGCCACTTGTACTGACGGATAGCAGTGTAAACACCAACGCTAACACCGAGAACAATGCCAAGAATTGTAGCGCCAGTAACCAGCTGAACAGATGCGCCAATACGAGACATAATTGCCGGACCAACTGGAGCCTGATCTGGGCTCAATCCCCAATCCCACTTAGTAAAAATGTTGTAAATCCAACGGCAATAACGAGTAAACACTGGAGTCTGGTCGTTAATATTTGCCAAATCCAAAGAACGGTTGATTGATGCAATAGGTGGATGCGGATGCCTAGACATGTAGTTCGAACGCGGTCTCATAAAAGCACTTGTCAAGAAATACGTCATGGATACGGCAACAAACAACATCACCACATAATTCAGGCATCGTTTAACGATGTATCGTATCATTGTGACTCTTTTCTACGACTAGCCATTTTTTACCTCCATTCGGCATCCATAAATCTTGTGATTTACAGTATTGCCGATCTAACACTCGACCTTGAAAAGGGCGTGTTTGAATCGACCCTTGTCAATCCGGACACATAATTAGTATATTTTTAGCCAAGCTATGTACAAAGAGACAAACAGAAAATATTTTTGCACAGCACTTTTCTCAATATCCAAGGGAAAAATTTCGTATATATAAGTTACATTATACATATCTAAACATGCAAAAAAGCGCAAAATATCAGTGATTTCTAGCTATATTTTTACACAAAGATATGTATTTTAAAATCAAAAAGTATTTTTATACATACAAAATACGTTTTATAAGCAAATATAATAAATTCAAAATTTAATTACAAAAACTGAATATTTACCGAAAAAATTGTAGTTTTACTAAAATAATTAATAGTATTCAAGCAAATGCCGAAAATAGGCATAGACAAGAAACACACGCGAGACATTGAGCAGTATACAATATTTTTTATTCGTACTTTCAACTCTAAAAGGAGAATGAATAAGCTCATGGCTGAAAACATCAAAGCCGTAACTCTGGAACATGTAAAAAATTATTCCAAACATTTTAACGAACAGCGCGCAAATCTTCTCGCCGCGAATGCAGCAGTAACAAATGGTGTGCTTAAAGCCGCAACAAGCTACCAAGGCAAGCGTGCTCTTCCTCGCGAATTCTCAATAGAATTAAAACAAGGCAGCATTACCAATCAGAAGCGCTCCGGACGCTGCTGGATGTTCGCCTCACTTAATACTTTGCGATACGAAGTAATGCATAAGTGGAATTTAGACGACTTTGAGTTTTCAGAAAGCTACCTATTCTTCTGGGACAAGATTGAAAAAGCAAACGCTTATTTGGAAAATGTGCTTTCAACACTTGATGAAGATGTTAATAGCCGACTTTTTGAGAGCATTAACTATGGTCCAATCGATGACGGCGGCTGGTGGCAAATGTTCGTCAACTTGGTAAACAAGTACGGACTTGTGCCAAAGAGTGCATATCCAGATTCACAGAACTCAGTCGACTCTGATGCATTCGTACAGTACATCAATACCAAGTTGCGCGAGTTTGCATACGAATTGCGTGAAGCTCATAAGAACGGAACTTCTTTGGAAGAATTGCGCGAAATGAAAGTTCGCGATTTGGAAACCGTTTATCGCATGACAACTATTGCCCTGGGTGAACCACCTGCACAGTTTGACTTCTTCGCACGAACTAAAGATGATGATGACGATAAGAAGGACGGCGAAAAAGACGAAACCAAGAAAGATGGCGAGAAAACCGGCAAAGATAACAAGCCAAAAACCGGCAAAGATGAGCGTCCAATGATTTGTGAATACGGAATTACTCCACTTGAGTTCGCAAAGAAGTACGTCCCAGTTGACGTAAACGACTTCGTAACAATATGCAATGCACCTATGGAACGCACACCATTCAACAAGCTCTACCAATTCAAGTACAGCACCAACGTAGCTGAAACAAAGGAAATGGAATTTGTTAATGTGCCTCTCGATGTATTCAAAAAAGCAGCTGTAGACCAATTAAAAGATGGTCATCCAATCTGGTTTGCATGCGATTGCACACAGTTCTCCTTGCGTGACAGTGGATTCTTCGATCCTGCAGTTGTGCGCGTAGATGAATTGTTTGATGTGAAGTTTACATTCGATAAAGCTCACGGTTTGGAATATATGGATTGCCCAGGAAATCACGCAATGACATTCACTGGCGTAAATCTTAATAAAGATGGCGATCCAGATCGCTGGAAGATCGAGAACAGCTGGGGCAAGGATGCTGGCGAAGACGGCTATTATGTTGGCTCAGCAGAGTGGTTCGATCGTTATGTGAACGAAATAATCATCAACAAAAAGTACCTTGACAAAGAAACTTTAGCTGTATTGGATCAAGAACCAGTAATGCTTGAACCATGGGCGCCACTTTCGAAGCGTTGCCGTTAAATAGTTACCATTAAAATTAAGTTTGGTAACCGTGTGAGCGCAGATTGCTTTTGCAGTCTGCGCTTTTATTTTTGTTTTACTTTTTATTTTTTATTTTTCACAAATTAAAAAGAAGCCCGGCGGGAAGAGAAACCCGCCGGGGCAGAGAGAAAGAGAGAAGAAGGTTTCAATTATGGGGTTCGAAAACGAACCTCGCTAATGGCGAACCATTAACACATGTTAGTATAGCTAAACATTCGTCCAAAGAAAAGAGTTTTTCCTTAAAATTTCCTTAAAATATTTTCTTTTAGAGAACCATTTGCTATGTTTTCTAATTTTATAATTTATTTATTGAAAATTTCAACCTATTTCTCACTATTTTCCAAAGATTTTTTTGCTGCAGCAAGTCTTTCTGCCTCGACACGCTGACGCTCGGACAAAGCAGATGCGAAACGCTCAAGCTCCTCCTCAACTGCTTCTTTTGGAATTTTGGCAAAAATAGGACTTGGCTTAGGCACAGGCGTACCTGCTACCAACTCCTCACTCTCCCAAGGATGAACAGTTTCCCCCAAGCGATAATCGCCCGTAATAATCGGATACTTGAAGTCTGGATTATCCAAATCTTCAACTTCTTCAATATGAGGCAAAGGCGAGAATACGCCAGTGCCACCAAGTGCTTCCCAAACTTTTTGAGCTGCATGAGGCAAGAATGGCGCAAGCAGATGATTAGCATCCGAAACAGCCTGAGCTGCAACATGCAACACAGTACCAAGGCGAGCCTCATCATCTTTAATTTTCCAAGGCTCAGTTGCAGAAATATATTTATTAATATCCGCAACTACTCGCATTGCTTCAGTAAGAGCATTCTTCTGACGATGACGCTCAATCAAACTACCGACCAAAGCAAAAGCATCAGAAGTTTGATCGAGAAGAGCGCGATCCATCGCAGTCATAGAATCTTCGTCAAGAGGAGGGATTACACCAAAGTTCTTATTAATAAGATTTGCCACACGATTGACAAGATTACCCCAGCTTGCAGCAAGCTCTTCGTTATTATGGCGAGCAAACTCAGCCCAAGTAAAATCAGCATCAGAATTTTCTGGACCAGCAATAGAAATGTAGTAACGCACAGCATCTACAGGGTAACGCGCCAAAATATCCTTCACATAAATCACGATTCCGCGCGAAGAGCTGAACTTCTTGCCTTCCATAGTCATGAACTCAGAAGCAACAACCTGTTCAGGCATGTTCAATGGACCATAAACGCCAGCCTCACCACCTTTAGAACCAGCACCGTTGTAGGCAAGCATTTCCGAAGGCCAAATCTGAGAATGGAAAGTAATGTTATCTTTGCCCATGAAGTAGTATCCAGGAGACTTAGGATCACACCACCAATCACGCCAAGCGTCTGGCTTGCTTTGTCGACGAGCCCATTCAATAGATGCAGACAAGTATCCAATAACAGCGTCAAACCACACATACAAACGCTTATTCGGATTATCAATCCATCCTTCAACAGGAACAGGAATACCCCAATCAATATCACGCGTAATAGCTCGCGGCTTTACTTCATTAAATAATCCAAGCGAGAAATTAATAACATTCGTGCGCCAACCTTCGCGAGAATGAAGCCAATTAACATTCGCCTCAGCCAAAGCAGGCAGGTCTAGGAAATAATGTTCAGTTTCTTCAAAGCGCGGAGTTTCACCATTAATTTTAGAAACTGGATTAATAAGCTCATCCGGATCAAGCTCGTTTCCACAAGCATCACATTGATCGCCACGAGCACCATCTGCGCCACACAATGGGCATGTGCCTTCAATATAACGATCTGGCAAAGTACGACCAGTGGAAGGAGAAATAGCAACCTTCTGAGTGCCCTTGTAAATATAGCCGTTCTTTAAGCACTGACGGAACATTTCTTGCACAACATGCTCGTGATTTGCAGTAGTAGTACGCGTGAACAAATCGTAGCTCAAACCTAAATCGCACAAATCCTTAGTAATCACACGATTATAACGATTAGCAAGCTCTTGCGCAGAAACGCCTTCCTTATCTGCTTCAACCAAAATAGGTGTGCCGTGCTCATCCGTGCCAGACACCATTAATACGTCATTACCTTTCATGCGCTCGTAACGCGCATACACGTCCGACGGAACCCCGAAACCTGCAACGTGACCAATATGACGAGGGCCGTTAGCATACGGCCAAGCAACATTCACCAAAATATGACTCATAGACAATTATTATCTTGTTCAACGCGGACAGTACATAAGAACATTGCAAAAAGAATCCCAAAATATACGAGAAAACACGCTGAATAACAAGCCTCACACGAGTTCATCCACATATCCACAAGTTATAAAACCAGCCTGGAATTGAAGCAAATATAAACATAATCTCAACTTATGCATTACGAAACTTATTCACTACAAAGCATGAATTACAAAATATGCGTTAGAAAAACAACAATATGTGCGATACACATTGTAAATAGTCGCGCTAAAAAATAAATATGCAAAAAGAAAGGATTGAGGAAAATTGAAAAAACAACAAAACATACGCGATTTATTGGATATTTGCGAAGAAACACAAACACAATTCCCGGAATTACTTGACGACAACCATTTACCAGGCCCAATGTGCATGAAAAAACTTTCTCAAATTGGCGTATTCAATAGGCTTGATTTAAATGCAGGATATTCAAATAAAGCAGCTATTTCCACTCAAGGAAGAAGTAATATTGTGAGCAATCTTATACCTACAGAAAGCATAGCCTGCTTATTTACTGCAGCATGGGTTTGGATAGGAGGCAATTTTCCTGAAAATATAGATGTTATTGATTATGGGCATAGAAGAAAAAAGCCGCACGGCCATGCAATCCGAGCATTTCGAAGACACTTAAACAATGAAGAATACGTAATACTTGGAAAAATTAGAATAACAACGCCAGAACGAACAATTTGCGATTTAGCGTACACTCCAAGCGAAAACGAAGAGTACGAACCTTATAGAAAAGATATTGCTCACTTATTGATATCTAAATACAGCATTGACTTGCGAAAATGCAAACGTACTATTGACGGAAACCCATATTTCCCAGGCTCAATACATGCAAGAAATTGGATACGAAACATTGCGAAAGAAGCAAACAAACCATGGAAATAAAGAACTCTTATGCAACTAAAACAAGCAGCCCTCCAAAACCACCTATAATACTCACGCCATCTGTTGCTATCGACCCTGCAACAAAAACGGAAGTGCTATGGTATATCGCGCAAAAAATACCAGAACTTCGCAAATGGATTATTGCAAACCCTTCGGCAGACGCGCAAATCTTAGAATATATTTCTCAACAAGGCGGGCCTGACGTTCGTTACAGTTTTGAAGTGCTATTTTCTGCGTATGACAGCAATGAATAGAAAGCAAAAAATAGTAGCAAAAGCAGAAATCTTACTTTTGATCAGGTTTGTGCTCAAGACAAGACGCGTAAACTTGCTTACGATTAGCAAAAGATCCGTCAGCAAACGGATGCTCTTTTACTACTTTTGTAATGGCTTCTTTTATGCGCAAACCTTCGGATTCTGCACATTCAAGCGAAAGCTTTGCAAGAGCATCAATGCTTAAATCTGTGCTTTCAGACTGCACTTCTTCGTCACTTGCACCACCGATAACTAAAACTATTTCACCTCGAGGAGGATCCGCTAAAACACCATCGTGAATACTTTGCACAGTTCCACGACGAATTTCCTCAAAATCTTTTGTAAGTTCACGGCATAACGCCATTGGACGATTAGAGCCAAGTACTGCCAATATATCTTCCATAGCTTCTGCAATACGATGTGGAGCCTCATAAAATACTATTGTTCGTCGCTCGGCTTTAAGCGAGCGCAAATGCTGTTGACGCTCACCAGATTTACGAGGCAAAAAGCCTTCATAACAGAAGCGATCAGTTGGCAATCCAGAAAGAGCAAGCGCATCTAAAACTGCACTAGGACCAGGCGCGCAAGTAACAGGCAAATCGCGCTCTATTGCACGTCGAACAACAGCAAGACCCGGGTCGTTAATGGTAGGCATACCTGCGTCTGAAACAACAAGAACAGTGCTGCCCTGCTCAACTTTGTCTAGCAAACCATCTGCCTTGTTGCGCTCATTATGATCGTGATATGCGATTACGCTACCAGAAACATGTACGCCAAGGCGATTCGCTAAATCATAAAGCCTACGCGTGTCTTCAGCAGCAACAATATCAGCAGTTTCAAGAAGATTAATTAATCGTGCAGAAGCGTCTGCCATATTCCCAATAGGCGTAGCAGCTAAAACAACCTTACCTAAATTATCTTCTTCATCACACATCTTGAATCTCCTTATAAAACTTCTTAAAACTCTACACGAATTTATAAAAGAACGCACTTACAAAGCGAGGTATTTGATTAGAATTATGCTTAGTGTAATTGCAATATAAGCGAAACGAAAAGAGACACTATGAAGATTATAAATCAGAAAATAAAAAGTACAGATGGAAGCGATGCGCAGCTTATTGGATATATTTTAGACGATAATTTAGATAGCGAAGGCTTACAAAACCGTCCTGCAATTTTAATCTTGCCAGGCGGAGGTTTCTTGCGCGTCTCGAATCGTGAAGCAGAGCCTGTTGCCATGAAGTTTGCTGCAGAAGGATTCCACACTTTTGTGTTGCGATACTCGCTTACTCCAAGCACGTACCCAACTCAGCTTTTAGAAGCCGCAGAAGCGATGAGCTTAATTCGCAAAAACGCAAAAGAATGGCACGTAGATGCGCAAAAAGTTGCAATTATTGGATTCTCCGCTGGAGGGCATGTGGCTGCAAACCTTGCAACTAGTGTTAGCGACGAAGTTGAGGAAGCAAACGGATATACGGCTGATGACGTGCGTCCAAATGCGCTTATGCTCGCATATCCTGTTATTTCTGCTGGAAAATATGCGCATAAGCCAACTTTCGATCGTCTATTTGGAGAAGTTAGCGACGAAAAGCGAACTGAACTCGTCAATAAACTTTCGCTGGAAAATCACGTGGATCGCAAAACTCCACCTGTATTTGTATGGCAAACTGTTACTGATCAAACAGTTCCAGTAGAAAATTCAATAATGTTTGTGAACGCTTGCGTTGAAGCTGGAGTAAGTGTTGAAGCTCACCTGTTCCCTAAAGGACCGCACGGCTTAGCTTTGGCAGTTAAAGAAACAGCAAAACGCGATGAAAATGGCGCAGTAATTCCTGAATTTGTGCAGCCAGAAGTTCAGCAGTGGGTTAAGCTTGCTTGCGATTGGTTGCATCGCACTTTTGCGTGATTTAACTTCAACACTCCCGCGTTTGTTCCCTTTTCGACCCATTTGGTAAACAAAACGCGGAAACAAAAAGCGGAAACAACAGACGAAACACAAGGCAAAAACAAAAACGTCGTCTACACGCCATAAGGGGCATGTTGACGACGTTTTGTTACTTGCTATCAATAAGTAATTTTAAGTAATCTCAATATTTAAGAGAAAATTACACTATTAATATTTCACACGATTTTTGGCATTGGAGTTGTTAGTGAAGATGTGAGATTTACCTGCACAACTCCAGCTCCAGCGTGAACTTCCACTTTCTTCAATGTCACAGTGCGAGAACCTTCAGGCGCATGATCATCGTCAGTCATAGTTGCTGGCGACTTTACAGCAACAAGCGCAAGGTCATCGAAAATAACTCCAGAATTTGCACACAAATCCTGCGCTTCTTTCAATGAATCAGCAAAACCTGCTTTGTCGATCACACGCTCAACAGGAACACCGTAAGCTTCTGCACACAACAAGTTAATTCGCTCCCTAAGCGTCTTTCCACGCCTACTTTCTGGAACTTTCGTTTCAACATCATCAGTTATTGCAGACACAAAATCGTCCAGCTGATTTGCCAAACCATCGCCACCATCGCGGAATAAATTGCCAACAATAGGCTTTCTGAATCCTAAAGACTTGGCTTGTTCCAACAATTCAGGCACTTGATCATCCTCGCCTTCCCACAAATTAATCAACGGGAACGTAGGGATATTAAGAGATTCCAAACGAGAAACATGGAATGGGTAACGCCAAGCCAAAGTTTCGTCATCTCGCCAAGTAGTTGCGCGAGTAACTACAACTGCAGCAGCAGGCCACTTTGCACCAAACTCGCGAGCAGCAATATCTAACCACTTTTGAGCACCAGCATCCGTGCCATAACCTGCTTCCACCACTACAACATCATGCTCAGCGCAAGCCATTTCAACGCTTACAAGGCTTGGAATACCAAGCGAAACGTTCGCAAACGGGCCGCAATGGACGTAGATTGGAGAACCATTAATCGTCTCAGTTTTAGCAGGCTTTACAGCGTCGGCAAGAATATTGGTGATTCGCCACAAATCCACAAACTCACCAAACTTAACAGGCTTACCGTCTTTTGTGCCAGCAATCATTGAAGAAACACGATGAGAAATCTCGTCCATACTGCGCGACAACACTACGATTTGCATAAGCTCGCAAGTTGGCGTCAAAACAACGCGCTCAGGAACAGTCCCCTTGCCAAAATCAACAGCAATGCTTCGCAAAGATCGCGAAGGAACTTCACTAACTCGAGGAACTAAAATAGTATCAAGAACACCCTCGTCGACTGCTTTTTCCGCAAACGACACAAGCAAATTCTGCGCGCAAGCAATAGCAGCCATTTCACCACACAGGCCCCAGTCAATCAACTCAGGGTGAGAAAGCGAAGACTTACCGCCACCACTTGCACCACCTTTAGAACCAGCAGCCGTAATGCCCATGCTTGGCTGACGAAGAACTGCAGCTGCGTCCACACCGCGCTCACGCAATGCATCAACTAACGCAATAGTTGTAGTTGTTTTACCTTCTCCACGAGAAGCTTTTAAAGGAGTATCAGCAGTAACAAGCAGAACCTTACCGCGCTTCCTAGGCTCCTCTGGATGTTGCTTTAAATAATCCAGGTACTCAAAGGCATCAATTTTTTTAACCAAACCGAATGTTGTAGTGTATGAATCAAGAATGCTCATGTACCCCTCTTTCATAGGCATATTGGCACAACTATGCATGCGGATAATGTTAATTACATGATTCATACTATACGATTGTTTGTTCGTAGCATAGCCACCACACGCAATATCTATACGCGTTATTATCAACGTCTATAGCAAAATAACAAAAGATAACAAAAATGCCTTCCGTGTGAAATAAAAAGTTCATTTCTTAGGAAGGCATTTAATTTTTAATAAAATTTAAATTTAGTGATCAGAACGATTAAAACCATTCTTCATACGCATGCTAGTGATGTACAGCACCGTGTCAAGCAAAGAATCGGTTTCTTTCTTCAGCTTTGCTGCCATATCGTCATTTGCTTCAGCCAAAGCCTCGCGCACTTTGTCGTTGCGAAGCTCGGCAATAATAGCTTCAGGATCGCGAACTAAATCATCGTAATCTTCGCCTTCATCACCTTCACGTTCTGGCTCGTAATCAGCCAAATCAACGCCAAGAAGATCTGCCACGGCAGCATCCGTAGACTTGACCATTGCGTGACCAAGGGAACCGACAACTTCTTGGTAGCGCTCAATCGCGTTTGCAGTGTCGTTAAATGCGGCATCCGCAAGAGCAGCAATAATGCGATTCTCCCAATAGAAGTTTTCGCTTGTTACGCGAGTAGTCGTATCTTCCAAATACTTTGGAGTGCGATTTACGTTTGGATAGAACGGAATCAAAGAATTGAAAGGATTAGAACCGTAAGTAATCCACTGAATTGCACGCATTGCTTCCGGCATGTAAGGGCGGATTTGCATTACAGCAAGCTCGCTTTGGCGATTAATTCCGATTGGACGCAACATATGACGAGTATGCTCATCTCCAAGATTGCCGTAAGGATCATACTCAGTGCCCTGATAGTGAGAGCTTAAAACGTACTTAATATCCTCAACAGTCACTTTACGCTCAGGCTGGCGAGCCCAAGGAATATCGTTGCTGTCCGGACGATGATCAGCGTCTTTACCATCCCACACTTCGTCATACGGATTCAAGAAGCGCTCCATGAACCATGCGCGAGGAGTGTTGTACACGTGGTCAGCATCCGAATGAGAGCCAAAAGCATCACGAGGGTTAAACGGAGAAGCGTTTTCCACCGACAAATCCAAGTGATTTTCTTCAATAAACTCAAGCAAATCAGCCGAGCACATATGCTCTTCTTGAAGATCAAAAGCATCATCTAAATCGAACTCGTCAATTCCGAGCTGGTTTGGCATAACAACATAAGCTTCATCCGGCACACGCTTAGCAATCCAATGATGACCACCGACAGTTTCAAACCACCAAATCTCGTTCACATCCGAAAATGCAACGCCATTCATCTCATAAGTGCCGTACTTTTCAAGCAATGCACCCAAACGCTCAACGCCTTCGCGAGCGCTACGAATATAAGGCAAAACAAGCGTTAAGAAATCTTCTTCGCCAATTCCACCCGGCACTTCCGGCTTGTAGTCAGCATCTCCAACTTTGCCTTGTTCTTTTTGAAGTTCAACCATTGGATCTGCGCCTAACACGCGCTCGTTGGACGTAAGCGTTTCAGTTGCGCTCATTGCAACATTTGCTTCGTTAACGCCAGCTTCTCCCCAAATTCCTTCGCGCAAGTCTGCATTTGGCACGCTTGTGTATTGCATTGGATTATCCGGCAACTCGACTGTTACGTGGCTAAGAACAGACTTATAAACGCGAGGTTGATCTTCCGGCTTTACTACTACTAAACGCTTCGGATTAAACTCGCCATTTGCTGAGTCTTCGTTACGCGCAATAAGCGTGGATCCGTCGTAACTTGCTTTTCTACCAACAAGAATTGTTGTGCATGCCATATTTGCATCCTCTGTTTTTAGATTTTATATTTTATTTTTAGATTTGTTACTGTTTGATTCTAACGCTTAGGCGTTAACTGCTAACCTAATTGGTTGCTCTCGTGCTCGCGTTTAGGCTTTACCAGTAAGGAACATTCCACCAGCATCTACACCTGAAGTTACATTTCTTACTTCGCGTAACAATTCATTCATGTAGAATCCCGGCTTAAGATTTGGCAAAGGCTTTTCTGTGCCAAAAACTTCAAACATGTATTCGTGATCTTTATCAGGAGGCTGAGGGCCGTTGTATCGCATAGTAATTGCTGAATCATTGCAACCAATAAATCTGCTTGCCTGCGAGTTGCGTCCTTGAAGAGCTTCCGGAATCATAGAAGTCATTGTACGAGAAAAATCTTCCGGTATTTGTAAAGCGTGAGAATCATTAAAATCAAACATTAACGCTTCAACAGGCACGTTCGCGGCAGTCCAGTGAATCCATTCAAAACCGCATACCGGTATTGCATCGTCGTCAACAAAACGCCAATGCAAATAATGCACGAAAGATGGCATATTATCAACGTAAAATGGGAAAGAAACTACTGGAACTCCGCTGATCTTATTCTGCTCCGGCGCAGCTTTAGAATAATCATCCGGAATGGTAGTGAAATCTGTAGAAATATTCATAATTTAAGTATCTACCATTACACAACACTAATCAACTGCGCGAGTAACAAATAAACGCAAACGTTAGCGCAATCTAATTGTTCAAGCAGATCGTGGCACTCAAGCAAAAACAACACTAAGAAACAACGCTAACTGCATAATTTGACGGTCAATATAAAACGTGCGCCCAGAAAAATCTAAACTGGGCGCATTAACTAAAATGTAATTTTTTACTGTACTCTATTTATTTTGTAGCAGCCTCCTCATGAGTTTCAGCAGCCTTAGCTGCCACAGCTGCTTTCTTAGCAGCACGCTCTTGCTTCTTAATTCCTTCAATGAACTCAGCATGCTTTACTGCAGGAAGCCAGCCAGTGTTAACAACCTTAACCTGCCATACCCAAGCCAAGGCAAACAGAATAACAGCAACAATAATCAAGCTTATAGCACCAACGCCTGCACCGAGGTGAGCGAAGTTACCAACAACAGTGCCAACCCAACCAAAGTCAGCATCGCCGAAGGTGGAGTTTGCCAAGCCGAAGGAACCCATAACAGTAAGCAATACTGCTGGAAGGAATGTAATAATTAAACCGTTAATAAAACCACCGAGAATAGCACCACGGCGACCACCGGTTGCATTACCAAACACGCCTGCACCACCACCATCGAAGAAGTGAGGCACCATTCCTGGGAGAATCAATGCCAATCCCCAAGCTGGACCCATCCAAATTGCAATAAGTCCGAGAGCTACAAGACCTCCAACGAAGGAAGACAAGAAGCCAATAAGAGAAGCATTAGCACCGTATGGGAATACGATTGGAATATCCAATGCTGGACGAGCGCCTGGAACGACCTTGTTAGCAATGCCCTGGAATGCAGGAACCAATTCACCTAAAATGATACGAACACCATAAAGGATGACACTAACACCAATTCCAAATTGCAAAGCCTGAGCAAAAGCCGCCATGTAGAAGGCACTATAGTCCGTAGGGTGAGACGCGAAAATCTTGAAGAGTTCCTTTACTGGCAACACAACCGAAGCCCACACTGCGAATACCAAATACAGCACAACCATCAACAAAGTCGTGGAGACCATTGAATCACGCAAGAAGCTCAAACCCTTAGGGAAGTTAATATCTTCAGTAGACTTAGACTTCTTACCAACAGCAGCACCAACAGCACCAGAAACAATGTAGCTTAAAGAGTTAAAGTGACCAATCGAGAGCTTATCGCTACCAGTAATACGGTTCATAAAAGGCTGCGCAAAAGCTGGCAGAACAACCATAACCGTTGCCATAATGACAGAGCCGACAATAACAATAAGCAACTGGTTGCCTGCACCAAAACCAACGGAAAGAACTAGAGCCAAAAGCATAGACATAAACACCATGTGGTGACCAGTCAAGAATATGTACTTCAAAGGAGTAAAGCGTGCAGCAAGAAGCATAAGAACGAAGCTGAGCACAATAATGTATGCAGAAGTAGCACCGTACTGACCTGCAGCCTGAGCAGTAATAACCTCATTCGTAGGTACAACACCATGAGCACCAGTAGACTTCAAAACCAAGTCACCAAATGGAGCAAGTGCACCAACAACAACGCCAGCACCTGCACCCAAAATGAGGTAACCCATAGCAGCTTTTAAGCCGCCTGCAATCACTTGTCCTGCACTACGTTTGAGTGCGATAAGACCGATTGCCGCAATAATACCAATCAAATAAGCCGGCACATTCAAAATCTGCTGACTTATGAAATTTAAAACCTGAACTACAATGTTCATCTTATTTCCTTCTTTTTATTTAGAAAAAGCGAATAGCGCATGAAATAACAGTACGACTATGCCAAAGCAGTAAGCACGTAATCAGCATAATCAAACGTTTATTTGTTACACATAATTTATGCGTAACGCTCAAGCACACCCTTCACCTCTTCAACATCCATGAAATTTTCAATTGTTTCTACAGGAGTGGTAGTGCCCTCAAGCTCTGGAGCAAGCTGAGGAGAAGTGAGCACAAGATCATTCATATTCGCAGTACCTTTTGCACTTCCCGCATCGGAAGTAGTAACTATAACATCAAGACCTAAGTCTGCTGCCGCAGCCTCAACATTGATTTTTAAAAGTACAGACGTGCCAATGCCGTTTCCGCATACACATAGAATATTCATAAATAACCTCTTTCGTTGAGTTGTATTTTTTTAATTTTGCAAAATTAATTAATTCTTTAGTATTTAACTTTTAAGAATTGCGCGAATTTCTTTAGCGTTTTTTGCTTGTGCAAGTTCTCTAGTCTTCACAGGATTAGACAAAGCTGCAGCAACCGCGGACATAACGCCAATATGCTCATTTTCATCGTGACCTGCAAGACCAATTACTAAAGAGACCGGATCGTTGGCAGTGTTACCAAATTTAACAGGCGTACTTAAACGAATCCAGCTCAAACCACTTTTTAACACTACTTCCGACGGGCGCGAATGTGCCAAAGCCAAGCCTGGGGCAATAACAATATACGGGCCCATTTTCTCAACTGTTTCAATCATCTGATTCGTATATTCATCAGTAGTAAAGCCAGACTCCTTCAAAGCATTGCCTGCAAGACAAATAGCATCACGCCAATCTTTCGCTGCAATATCAAGGTTTACTGCAGAATCCGGGAGAAGCTCATCAATATCAGCACTCATATTTTCTCTTTTCTAAGCATGTTAATTATTCTTGATTATTTCTGATTGGTAATCGAATTTTTAATGTTTTTCGTAACGATCATATTTTGAATTACTCCCTTGGCTTATTCTTGCATGATTGAGTGGTAGAACTTTCCAGCTAAAGCCTCATGAGCTTTAGCTTTAGCTTCATCAAATGTAGTTTGAGCAAGTTCTGCTCGAACATCGTCCAAAGCAACTGGCGTCATAGAAAGCGAGTTAATACCGAGACCTGTAAGAACAACCGCTAAGTCTGGATCTGCTGCAGCTTCTCCACACACTCCGACTGGCATACCATGTGCGTTACCAGCGTCTGCAATCATTTTGATCGCGCGCAACACTGCAGGGTGCCAAGCAGTTTGATAATTAGAAACAGACCCAAGGGTTCTATCTGCTGCAAGAGTGTATTGCGTCAAATCATTCGTTCCGATAGATACAAAATCAGCGACTTGAGCAACCTCCTCGGCAACAAGAGCGATAGAAGGCACCTCTGCCATAATGCCAACCTTTTTAAGACCTTTAGATTTACCAAGTTTTACAAAATATGCTGCTTCATGTTCGTCTGAAACCATTGGAGCCATCACCCATAAGTCAGCATTCGTCACAGCATCAGCACGAGATAATGCCTCCAGCTGACCATCTAGAACACCCATATGCTGTCTTAGAGTACGCAAACCTCGAAGTCCGAGAGCAGGATTTGGTTCATCTTCAGGAGTCAAGAATGGTAACGGTTTATCTGCTCCAGCATCAAGCAATCGAATAACAACTTTCTTGCCTTCAAACTGAGATAGTAACTCTGTATAAGATTCTGTTTGTTCTTCTATACTAGGCGGTTGCTCGTTACCAATAAACAGAAATTCCGTTCGGAATAGACCTACTCCTTCTGCTCCATACTCATGAGCAGTTACGGCATCTGAGGGCTTTCCTACATTTGCCAAAAGAGGAATCAAATGACCATCTTTTGTACTTCCAGGCAATCCACGCAATTCACGAGCGCGGCTTAAACGCTCACGAGACTCTTTAACATGCGCAATCTCTTCTTCACTAGGACTGCTTATAACATGACCATTAACGGCATCTACTACAACAATTTGATGATTCTTCAGCTGAGAGGCATCGTGTGCTCCAACAACAGCAACAATTCCACGAGCACGAGCAAGAATAGCAGTGTGACTTGTAGGACCACCATCAAGAGTGACAATTGCCTGAACCTTGCTTAAATCAAGTGAAGCTGTATCAGCAGGTGAAAGATCCCTAGCAACCAGCACAAAAGGCGAATCACTTTCCGGCACCCCAGGAGCTTCAACACCAATCAAAGATGCAATAACACGCTGGCCAACATCATGCAAATCTCCTGCACGCTCAGCCATGTAACCACCAAGATTACGCAACATGTCTTCAAATTGTGCGAATCCTTCCCAAGTGGCACGTTCCGCTGTTTTCCCCTTATCAATACCAGATTCAATTGCACTTATTAACGCTGGATCCGATGCCATCTGTGCAAGAGCTTGCATAATTGGTGCTGCTTTTCGAGTCCCCTCATCCTTTGCTTCAAGAGCCTCACTTGCACGATGGTTTAGGTCTTTATTTACTTCATTTAAAGCATTTTTAACAGCCTTTTTTGCATCCTCAGCCAACACACTAACAGCACGAGGAGAATCCTCTGGCTCATGCAAAGCAGGTGCCATACACAATACTTCACCATATGCCATCGAGCGCCCAATGCCAACACCAGTGATTACCATACTTAAAACCCTCCTTTAGGTTTAGAAACTTTATTACGGCCGCAACGCCGCATAAGCATTTCTTGTAGGTAAACGTTTCTTACTAATGAAACTATACACCATTAAAAACGTTGTTACAACAAGTGAAAACGTTTTCTGTATTTTTCAATTAATTATGCTACACTTAATGTTGAAAATAGCAAACAAAAAACCTTAAGAAAAAATATGGTTTGCTTTTATATGAAAAATAAAAATAAAAGCAGAATTTGTTAATTATTATTCAAAGGAGAAAAAATGGCAATTGCAACTCGTACTGTTACTATTGAAGACCCAGTTGGAATACATGCTCGCCCAGCGTCAGAATTTTCTCAAGCCGCGATGTCCTCAAATTGCATTGTAACGATTGCGAAAGGCGAAGGTGCCCCTGTAAGTGCGAATAGCATTCTTTCAATTATGGGATTGGGTATTACTAAAGGAGATTCAATCACAATTACCGTTGATGGTGAAGACGCTGAAAATGTAGCTAACAATCTTGTCGACGTAGTCACGAAAGGCGAATAATATAAATAAATAAGTGTACATAAACTGACAAATAAATAATATTCAATTTGCGGTGCTGTTTACCAACAATTACAGCACCGCACTTATTCGGGGGCAAATATGACAAATCAAACTAATCAAAACGCCTCCATAACTCATGTAGCAGCTCTTGCAAAAGTTTCAATTGCAACAGTATCTCGTGTACTTTCTGGTAGACGAGCCAAAGATGACGATATTGCAAAACGCGTAAGAAAAGCTGCAGAGCAGCTTAATTATTCAGTAAATTATGCAGCAAGCGCATTAAGAAGTGACACAACTAATACAATCGGCGTAGTAATAGGCACAAGCAACGTAGATGATTCATTCAGTGTAAATATGCTTTCTGCATTGGATGAAGCAGCTCATGAAATAGATAAAATACTTCTTGTTGGAACTGGAAAAGACGCAGAAGCTCAAGAAGAACGCATAGAAGAGCTTATCGGTCATAATGTTGACAGTCTTATTGTCATGCCATCTAACAATAGTGATTTAACAAAAACACTTGAAAACTACGTTGACAATCTTCCCATTGTGCAAATTGGTGGCACTGCTACTTCATTCCACGTCAATTGGGTTGGCATGGATCAAGAATCAATGATGGAAGCTGCTTTAATACATCTTTCGCATCACGATGCCCATAATATTGCTTATTTAAGTGGAAATGTTGACTCCACACAAAGCGCAAACCTATTTGCCAATTTTCAGACTGCTGCAAGCCGATTAAGTTTACTTTCTGAGCCAGATTGGACAACTTTTGGAGAACTTACTTATCAACGTGGATTCAAGGATACAATGCGGCTTTTTTCTGATTCTACCGCTAAACAATCTCGCAAACCAGACGCTGTTATTTGCGCAAATGACGCTGTCGCACTTGGAGCACTTCTAGCTTTAGATGAGCTTTCTTTGCAAGTTCCGCAGGACGTTCTCGTAATAGGTTACGGAGATAGTAGACAGGCAGAAATATCTGAGCCAAAGCTTTCTTCAATCCGTCCTCCGTACCAGCAAATTGCGCGCGAAGCAATCCGCCTAACCGCTGTTAACAAATCAGAGCAACATTGGTTACCTGCACATATGGAGTTTAGACCGGAAATCATGCGACGCGAATCAACAAATTCACCAAGAATAGGCACAAGCGATATGTCACTTCCGTGGAGGATATGATACTTTTGTATTTTATTGACTTTGCAAAAGTGAGCAAAATAGCGCTTCAAAAACAAGAGTTGCATTACCATTTCTCGAAAGCCGACGACGAGCAGTAGCAATGCTATCAACACAATCCAATGCACTACTTGCTGTCATGCTTTGTGCCAACTGGACAATTCTAGACTTGTATTCCTGATTTATAATCGGCGAAGACTTTTGCGCTTCGTTAATAACAACTAAAACATCTCTATACACGCTATCGATTGCGTCAAGAGAACGGCATAACACGTCACGACTTACACGAGTTACTTTACGTTTTATATCATCCTTTTTCCCAATTGCATTGTAGCTTGCGCGCAATTTGGGCGGAATGCGATCCTCATCGCCTAATCCGTTAATTCTGCGAAATTCTTTTTGTTGAGCCTCAACATTTCGCTGAACCTCATCTTCTGCTTGTGATTTTGCATCGTCAATAAGCATTGCAGCAAGCATAATTGCGTCGGCAGCATCATGCATACGGAGCAATCCTGCAATAAGCTCATCTCGCCTACTTAAAGCACGCTCATCGCTTGCGTAGATAAAAGCAGTTGCTATATTTCCTTGAGAAAGCCTGGCTGCACGATTTGCTAGCTTATTATCCGCATCCGTTTTTTTAGTAAGATATTCTGCTATAGACTGCTCGTTTGGAGTAGCTAATTGCACAAGTTGCGTACGCGAACGAATTGTTGGAAGCACATCCATAACACTTGAAGCGCATAAAAGCCAAATCGTATGCTCGCTTGGCTCTTCAATCTCTTTAAGAAGAACGTTTGTGCTACGTTCCAACATTCTGTCAACATCTTCAATAATTATGATTCGCCAAGGAGCAGTGCTAGGCATCTGCTCAGAAATCCCAATTGCCTCGCGTACATCGTCAATATTAAGAGTTACGCCTTTTGTTGCAAGCGTATGCACATCAGGATGCAATCCTGCTAAAACTTCTTTGGCAGTTTTGCTAAGCTCATTTTCGCCGCTAATTCCATCACTGCCTTCTCCATGATCCGGACTTTCGAGAGCTGCAGCGAAAGCGCGCGCAACTTGCGCACTACCGAAGCCAGCAGCTCCGCAAATCAGCCAAGATTGCGCTATTTTGCTAGCATCCGCACAAGCAATTTTTCGCAATCGCGAAACTACCTGTTCTTGCCCAATAACGCTATCCCACACACTCATCGCTTCACCCCCTGCATAGCTTCTTTACTTCTTCACTTTATAAAATTCGCCACTTTATTTAGTTTCAATTTCTTCAATTAAGTTATGTACGTCTTGCACAATAAGTTCAGATAATGATTTCGCTGAGAACGTTGCGTCTAATACGCGATAACGATCTGCAGACTCCTGCGCTAAATCTAAAAATGCTTCTCTAGTGCGACGTGCGAAATCTATTCCAGCTGATTCCATGCGATCTTGTTCACGATGCAAACGCTTAAAAGCATCTTCCGGCTGCATATCTAGCAAATAAGTGCGATTAGGCCACAGAGAATCCGTTGCCCACTCACTTAAAGTTCGCACATCATCCATAGTCAATTCGCGACCGCCTGCTTGGTAAGCAAGCGAAGAATCAATATAACGATCCGTTATTACTACTGCACCACGGCTAAGTGCAGGGCGAATTACTTGCGCGACATGCTGTGCACGATCCGCAGCAAAAAGCAAAGCTTCTGTTCTGGCAGATACACTCGTGCCATGCAAGAGTATTTCGCGCAAAGTTTTACCCAACTGCGTACCGCCAGGCTCACGCGTCACTACAACTTCTCGCCCCAAAGATTGCAAATAATCCTTAAGAGCCTCAACTTGCGTAGTTTTACCAACGCCATCAATGCCCTCAAAAGAAATAAATAAGCCTTTATTTGCATAAGATTGCTCACTTCTGCAGCCGCAGTTTCCTCCGCAAGCGCAGCCACCAGAGAAATCGTCATTCTTAGATGCCATATTTTTTGACTCCATATGCAAGGTTTATTTAATCTTTAGATTTCATTCCTATGCTTTTTTAGCGGTAGATTTCTTTGAAGTAGTCTTCTTTGTAGAAGTTTTCCTTGCGGTAGATTTTTTCGCAGTAGACTTCTTTTCAGAAGATTTTGCAGTGCTCTTAGCCGCTCGCTTTTTGCGTTTTACAGGACCTGCGGCACGCTTTTGCGCCAAAAGTGCAAATGCATCCTGCGGATCAATCGATTCAGGCGTATACTGCTTTGGCAAAGTGCGATTCGTTTCGCCATCAGTAATATAAGCTCCGTAGAAACCATCCTTAATCACTACTGGCTTCCCAGTTTCAGGATCTGCACCAAGCTCACGAAGAGGCGGCTTGGCGGCACCACGAGTACGCTTACCGTACTTTGGTTGCGCAAATAAATCTTTCGCTTCCTGCAAAGTAACAGTAAAAATAGCATCTTCACTAGAAAGAGATCGCGTATCCGGCTTAGATTCCACAGTTTCTCCAGCAGAAGTATCTACAGCAGAATATGTTTTAGTTAAATATGGACCGTAACGACCATTATTTGCTTCGATACGAGCTAGTTTTACAACACCTTCTGCGTCAACTTCTTCATATTCGCCAACAAAACGTGGCAAATTCAAAAGTTGCAACGCTTCTTGCAAAGTCAAAGTCGCTGGATCCATGGTTTTAAACAAAGAAGCCATTTTTGGACGAGCCTTAGAAGACTTAGAAGCCTTAGAAGATTTAGAATCTTCCGCATTATCCTGCTCTTCTACCAGTGCCACGTACGGCCCAAAACGACCATTGCGCACTTCTACATTCCCACCCGTTTCTGGATCTACTCCAAGCACACGTGGACCCTCAGCATTATTCTCAAGCAATTCTCGAGCAGCATCAACAGTTAACTCATCTGGAGCTAAAGTTTCTGGCAAAGAAGCATGACGAGGGTTGCCTTCAGCATCAAGATTCTTAATGTCTTCCAAGTAAGGACCATAGCGTCCAATACGCACATGCAAACCATCGCCAATGTCTATGGTATTTATTTCACGCGCATCAATCTCACCAAGCTCTGCAACCTGCTGTTGCAAACCAATATGAGCTTCATCAGCGGAATTAGCGGCACCTTCACCAGAACCGAAATAGAACCTAGTTAACCAATCGCGACCGGTTTCTTCACCGTGCGCAATTCTGTCCAAACCATTTTCCATATCAGCAGTAAACGCGTAATCAACATACTTCGGGAAATTCGCTTCCAAAAGCTTAATTACAGCAAAAGCAAGCCAAGAAGGAATTAACGCACGTCCACGCTCATAGACGTATCCGCGATCAATAATTGTGGAAATAATCGTTGCGTAAGTAGAAGGGCGGCCTATTTCCTTAGCTTCCAAAGTTTTAACTAAAGAAGCTTCAGTATATCTTGCAGGAGGCTGAGTTTCGTGAGAATCCGCACTAACACTTTTAGCTTCAAGAATATCCCCAGCTTGCATTTGAGGAAGCGCCTTATCGCTTTCACCTTCAGATGCATGTGCATTGCCAAAAACCTTCATAAAACCAGCAAAAGTAATTACTGTTCCAGAAGCTTGGAACAAAGCTTCTCCATATTCTCCAGCAGAAGCATTTAACTTAACAGTTGCTGTAAAACCTGTAGCATCAGCCATTTGTGACGCAAGGGTTCGTTGCCAAATAAGCGTATACAATTTCAGCTGATCCGCAGGTAATTTATCTGCAAGCTCGTCCGGGCTTAAGAAACGCGCTCCAGCAGGGCGAATACATTCATGAGCTTCCTGCGCTCCTGCAGACGTAGTTGCATACTGCTTAGGAGATTGCGAAACATACTCGTCGCCAAACGCTGCACGAGCGGCACTACGCGCAGCTTCGATAGCTTCTTTGGAAAGCGTTACAGAATCCGTACGCATGTAAGTGATATAGCCGTTTTCGTATAAAGATTGCGCAGCTCGCATAGTTTGGCGAGAGCTCATTGAAAGTCGGTTTCCAGCAGTTTGCTGCAAAGTTGATGTAGTAAAAGGTGGCAAAGGACGACGACGATACGGCTTCGTTTCCATAGAGTCAACTACAAAATCTGAATTTTCAAGAGCTTTAGAAAGCTTAGATGCAAAATCAGCATCAACATGCAAAGCTTTTTGTGATTCATCTTTTGTAGAAACCAACTCACCTTTTGAATTGAAATCTTTAGAACCAGCCAGACGGCGACCAGAAAGCTCGCTCATGCGCGCTTCAAAATCGACACTTTCACCATCTGAGCCTTTAGAACTTAAAATCGCGCTAATATCCCAGTAAGACGCCTTAGTAAACGCCATACGCTCGCGTTCACGCTCAACAATCAACCTAGTAGCAACAGACTGCACGCGTCCAGCAGAAAGACCAGGACCAACTTTTCTCCACAAAACAGGAGAAAGCTCATATCCATACAAACGGTCTAACACACGACGAGTTTCTTGCGCGTCAACCATATTGTCGTCAACATTTCGAGTATTACTAAGCGAGGCTTGAATTGCATCCTTAGTAATCTCATGAAACACCATGCGCTTTACTGGCACAGTTGGCTTCAATGCTTCTACCAAATGCCACGCAATAGCTTCACCTTCGCGATCCTCATCAGTTGCCAGATATAATTCGTCAGCTTTTGCGAGCGCAGACTTTAAATCGGAAACAGTTTTCTTTTTATCTGAGCCAACTACGTAATATGGCGCAAAACCATGATCGACATCTACACCAAACTTACCAAACGCCGCTTTGCGTGAGGCTGGAACTTGGCTTGGCTGAGCGAGATCGCGAATATGCCCAACTGAAGCCATGACGGTATATCCATTGCCTAAATACCCGCCAATTTTTCGCGCTTTCGTGGGAGACTCCACAATGACTAGCTTATTCTGTGCTGCCATATTCGCTCCTTTCCTAACACAATCGAACATATAATTCCGAACTATATGTTTCACGCTAACTGTATCGCAACTTAAGTTATACGTCCATTACATTCCACCTCGGTGGATAAAAGCAGATAGAGTAGACAATATTACTTAGAAGCAGATGGAGGCGTCGGCGGAGCGCCTACTAATCCAAGCCTACTCAACGGCGAAGCTGTAGAGTGACGCATTACCATAATTACGCCAAAAACAAGCAAAGACACGCCTATAATCAGCCAATAAGTTGCTACATAAGATACGCTTGCAGCCCATTGAGCAAAAATATCAACACCAGGAAGAATTTGCCATATTAAATAAAGTGCATACAAACACGCCAACACACCAATCGTAATCATAGAGCTTCCTACAATTTGAACGCTAATTGAGGAACGTCGATAAGCTGGCATATCCATTCCACTACTGCGAGTGCATGCGAGCATAATAAGCGTTACAGCACCAACGATAAGTAATGACATAAGAACGTCAGAAACTCTATGCCAATGTGCTGCAACCAAAGAAAGTTCCACAAGAATGCTTATAAAAGCTGCAGCTACCGCTGCCCATGCGCGCCAAACACGCGAAACTGCGCAAATAAGCAACGCACATGATGCAGTAATAAGTAGGGTATGACCTGAAGGTGCTGAATTTGCAGACAAATATTCAATACTTATAAGCATTGGGCGCGGAAGAATTTTTTTCAATGGTTCAGCAGCAGCCGAAAGAATAATAATCCCAGCACATTGACCAAGAAGCCACCAACGTTTACGAATACAAACTACTATGAGTGAAACAAGAGCAATTATTATGCCAGTAACTATAACAACCATAGAAACGCTTATAGGTCGCAAGCAAAATGCAAGCCAAGACGGCATACCATGAGAGCCAAATCCATCAATTACCATTTCTTCATAGCTTTGACCAAGTACTGTTTGCACACTAATAAACCATATGAACGCAGCAGAAGCCAGGAAAACAATTGCAATAGCAACACACCACAATATGGTAGATATTCGAGGACGCTTTACGAGCGGATCAAGCTGATCAATATCATCTGCATCCGATGAAGAATCTTCAAAAGATAACTGATTAGTTGAATACGACAAATCAGACAAATCAGATTGACGTTTAGTTTGTTTCACAAACTGTTTTACAGACTGTTTAGAAGATTTCTCTTCAGTATTTTCTGGAAATAAAGGCGATATTTTTTCGTCATTATCCTCAGATGAGATTGGAGAAAATGGCGTAATCGTATTAATCGAATCCAAAGGATGCGAATAGTCACTACCTTCACTGTTGCGATTAATATCTTGCGAAGTTCCACCTACCGGCAGCGCATCATTTTCCCCAGCAGAATCATCATGCTGATTGTCAATGCTATTGGATTGAATTCCTGCAAATTCTTCACTCATACTTTAGACTTTACGACAGTATTTACGACCGCGCTAGTTTTACGCATAATAAAACCTCCGCGCACCCACCAGAGGCCACTTACCCTTGCTGCATTTCTGCCCTGGGGGGATTGGGTGACTTAGTGCCACACGGAGGCTTTATCTATATTACACGATTTTCGCTACATGTCGAGTAGTAATAAATTATGCGCGCCACACACTCTTGCCATGTTCTTTTGCAAATTCAGTATCTTCATCAAGCTGAGACTCGTTAGCTTCAACATCACCAGCAATATAGCGTTCAACTAATTGGCGAGCTTCACTATCTTCATGCTGAACTGCAGGAGACTTCATAAAGTATGAACTTGGGGCCAAAACCGGACCAGAAAGCTTGCGATCCAAAGCAATTTTTGCGGCTCGAACAGCATCGATAACAATTCCGGCAGAATTTGGAGAATCCCAAACCTCAAGCTTGTACTCCAAATTCAAAGGAACATCACCAAAAGTAGTACCTTCCAAACGCACGAAAGCAAACTTGCGATCATCCAACCAAGCTACGTAGTCTGAAGGCCCAATATGAACATTATGCTCATCCATTTCATGAGGCACGATTGAAGTTACTGCACGAGTCTTAGAAATCTTTTTAGATTCAAGTCTTGAACGCTGAAGCATGTTCATAAAGTCCATATTTCCGCCAACATTCAGCTGATACGTGCGATCCAAACGCACACCGCGATCCTCAAAAAGTCGAGCCATAACGCGGTGAGTAATAGTTGCACCTACCTGACTTTTAATGTCATCGCCAATAATAGGAACTCCTGCATCACGGAATTTTTGTGCCCACTCAGGATCAGAAGCAATGAAGACTGGCAGGCAGTTTACAAATGCACAGCCAGCTTCCATCGCAGCAGTCGCATAAGCTTTATCGGCTTGCTCAGATCCTACTGGAAGATAAGAAACAAGCACATCCACATGCTTATCTCGCAAAACTTGAGCAACGTCAACAGGTTCAGCCTCGGACTCATCAATCATTTCACGGTAGTAATCACCAAGACCGTCATAAGTTGGACCACGCAATACTTCTACACCCAAATTTGGTACATCAGCAAAACGAATTGTGTTATTTTGTGAAGCGCCAATTGCTTCACTTAAATCATGCCCAACCTTTAGAGAATCAACATCAAACGCCGCAACAAACTCAATATCGCGCACACGATACTGACCAAATACAGCGTGCATCAACCCTGGAATTTTCTCACCGTCATCAGCGTTTTTGTAATATTCAACGCCCTGAACCAGCGACGAAGCACAATTGCCGACACCGGCAATGGCAACGCGGATGCTCATATAGACTCCTTGCCCTGCAAAATAAGCGACATTACATTATGCCGCACCATACACATTTCATAATACTATTGCTTTAACAAATATGTACTAATATTCAATATTTTTAATCTTTTCTAAACAAAAACATGCTGTTTTGTAGAAAAATTCAACACCGGACGCTACGGTGGAATGTATGGTTGCACGTAAAGATGGAAGACGAGCGTCTACTTCGCATGAGAAAGCTACTCGAAGCATATCGTCACAATCACAAAAAAATACGAATATGCCTTCATCTGTCCCACCACGCGGACAAGACTCATACCGTCCACATTCGTATTCTTTTGAATCAAACAAAAGCAGCCGTAATTCGAGATTCGAACGTTCTCGCGCAGCAACACGCAGAAGGCGTCGTAGAACTTGGCGAGGCAGACATCCTATTATTTTTTGGGCACTTATTGTTATTTTTGTGCCAATTTTGCTAGGCACAATTGTTTTTGCTTATCTGTACGCAACTACAGATATACCTGCACCAGACAAAGTTGCTATGGCAGATAAGACGAAAGTGTACTATTCAGATGGCAAAACTGAATTAGGTTCTTTTGCTGAGCAAAATCGCGAAATTATCAATTGTTCAGTACTACCTAAATATGTTGGTAAAGCAATAGTTGCTTCAGAAAATCGTTCCTTCTACCACGATGGCGGAATAGATTTTAAAGGAATTGGACGCGCATTACTTCATAACGTTACAAAGCACGGGCGTTGGGGCGGCTCAACTATTACGCAACAATATGCGGAAAGATATTATCTCGGTGAAACAAAAACTTATTTTGGAAAACTAAAAGAAGCTATTTTAGCTTTGAAAATTGCGCAAACCCAAGATAAAGATACAGTACTTTGCAATTATATGAATACTATTTACTTGGGTAGAGGAGCATACGGAATTCAAGCTGCAGCTAAAGCATATTTCGGTATAGAAGCAAAAGATTTGTCACTTTCGCAAGCTGCACTTTTAGCAGGTATTATTCCAGCACCAAGTAGCTGGGATCCTGCAATTGGTCCAAAAGAAGCAGGCATTCGCTTTAAGCGCGTGTTACGCATTATGAAAGAAGATGGCTACATTACAGCTTCTCAAGCAGCGCAAGCAAAAATGCCTAAAACTATTACTCAGACGACTCAAAACATTTACGCAGGTCAACAAGGTTACTTATTGCATATGGTTCGCGACGAGTTAACTAGGAACGGTGCTTTTACGCAGGAAGATCTTGACAGTGGCGGATATCGCATTATTACTACTATCGATAAAGCTAAGCAAGATTTAATGTTCAAAGTTGCAAGTCCTTCTCAAGATGGACGAGGAATTGTGCCAGAAGGACTGCAAGTTGGCGGAATTTCAATAAACGCAAAAGATGGTTCAATCATTTCCGTTTACGCAGGAGACGATTATCTAAAGAAACAGCTTAATAACGCCACACAAGCGCTTTATGAGCCAGGTTCTACTATGAAGCCTTTTGCGCTTATGGGAGCAATTCAGGCTGGCACTAGCTTGGATACAATGTTCAATGGCAATTCTCCACGCAAGTTTGATGGTATTGATAAGCCTGTTGGAAACTTTGCAAACATGAGCTACGGCACCATTAACTTATACAGTGCAACTGCAAATTCTGTGAACACAGTATATATGGATTTGCAAAGTAAACTTGGTGCTAAGAAAGTTGCTCATACTGCAGTTATGGCAGGTTTAAGCCCTGAACGAGTCAATGGTAAGAATCCGTTTACTGTGCTCGGAAACGATTCTGTGCATGTAAGCGAAATTGCGCGCGCATATGCAACATTTGCAAACCAAGGAAGACGCCCAGATTTGCATATTGTTGCCAGCGTAAAAAATCCTGACGGTAAGGAGTTCTACCGTGCACCAACAGCCGGAAAGCAAGTATTCTCACCAGCCGATGCCGCTCTAGCTACAAAAGCAATGATTGGCGTAGTGCAACATGGTACAGCAACTGAAGCTCGCGCTGTAGGTAGAGAAATTGCAGGAAAGTCTGGAACAGCAAACGATGAAACTGCTGGTAGCTTTGTAGGATTTACGCCAAATATTGTTACCGCATTTGCCATATGGAATCCAGACGCTAAAGGTAGCCCACAAGTAATTAAACCGTTCCACGGATATCTTGGCGGAAGCGACTACCCTGTGCACTTGTTTACAAGATACATGCGTCAAGCGGTAATAGGAACCCCGAATACTAAATTCCCTGAAGCAAAAGACACAGGCAAAATTGGTGGACCTGATGGAAAATGGGGATTAGGCGAACAACATACATTCACGCATATAAAAACTGAGAATGAGGGTAAGGATAAAAACAAGGACAAAGATAAAGACAAGGACAACGACAACGATTTAGACCTTGATAGTCAGCTGTATGGTCGTGACGATTCATCATCGGGCGGCGTTGGCAGCTACGATAATAATTCTGGCGGTCATGGTTATGACAATAACTATGACACAACTGGAGGAAACTAGTAAATCAACTGTAGCTATTTATAAACAAAACTGTAGCTAATTTACGAACAGATATGCGAATAGCTAGCTAAGTAAATAGCTAAATAGTTTGTTAATTAGTTTTGCTAGTTTATTAATTAGTTTCGGCTCAAAACAATGTTCTCAAGCATTTTAGCAGTAACATTTTCATAACCGTTAAGTTCTGCATGATGCTTGCTCTCAGATATGTTTGCGCGCGAAAAACCTGTTTGCGCAATTACAGTTGCTCCGGAATTAATTGCAGCAGTAAGACCAGATAGAGAATCTTCTATGGCAATGCAATTAGCCATCTGCTTTGCAACTTCCTCATCCGCGCCCTCAATGCCAACCATTTTCCCTGCAGCAAGATAAGGCTCAGCACTAGGCTTCGGCTTAAATCCATCATCTCCACACACGTACCCAGCGAAAGCACCTTCTGGAGCGTGATTCACAATATTTTCAACCAAACAACGCGGCGAATTGCTCACCAAAATTGAAGGAATGCCGGCATCCGTAAGACTTTTAAGTACATCTAAAACTCCCGGAACCCACGGCACGGATTCAGCCTCACGAGCAGCAACGTAATCAACCATGCCTTTGCCAATTTCTTCTACTGTAAGTTTTGTACCAGAAGGAATCATCTTATTGGCAACAGTTTCAAGGGATCCACCGGAACATTCCCAAGCTAAATCTTCATCCCAGTATCCACCGTATTTTTTTACTAAATAAAATTCCGACTCATGCCAATACGGCTCGGAATCTATAAGAGTACCATCCATATCCCAGAAAACTGCACGCAACACATGTTTTTCTTCACTAGAGTTAAGAGTATTTGCACACATATTCGTCGTCTGTTCAGCCATTCACAATCCTTTATATTGCATATATTTGCTTTAGCTTTTGTAGCACATCATTTTCGCACTAATTCTGCATTACTTTTCGCACTATTAATTCTTCTCGTTAATTCTCACTAATTTCTCACTTAAGCACAATAAGTAGCCATACCTACGTTACTATATGCTCCACGCTCTCCACAACACCACAGATTTTTCATCCGAGGACTTTCGATTTTTATAATTACTGTTATAGCTTTCCGAAGAATACGACGAAGGTAACGCTCGCCTCTCTGTAAGAATATCCCGCCTCCAGCGACGCGCATTGCGAGAACGCTGCATTTCCACAATGTCACCATCTGCATTTGCAGCAAAAATATTGCGTTCTGAAGACTCTGCAGAATCAAGCAAATGCCTTACTTGTCTTTTAAGCTGTCGATTTTCTTCTTGCAAATCAAGTATTTGCATGATGCCAGCAAGATTGATACCTTCATTTTGGCTTAAATGCTGAGTTTGCACAATCCTGTCTATATCTCGCAAAGAATAGCGGCGAGCGCCACCTTCAGTTCTATTCGGCATTATTAAATGAAGCCGATCATACTGTCGTAAAGTTTGCGGGTGCGTATTGGTTAGGCGTGCCACATGGCTTACGGTAAATATTGGCAAATCAAGAACAAATCCTACTTCATCTGCCCCGTCAAGCGTTGCAGTACCACGCACTAAAGCAACTGCACACATTTCATACAGTGCTTTAGTTTCACGCGTTATTGGTGTCATAGCACGCCTTCCTTTGCCCTTTTTAGTATGTTTAAAGCACTGTTACAAGCAATTCAACAGTGTTTAACCTACTAAATTATTGTTAACTTAGTTTTGTCTTAATTTTTTAATTTCTTCAGCATAAGTTTCGCCAGCAGTTTTATCAAATTCTTTTGCAACGCGTCTAAGAGACATGCTCGAACGCTTTGGCAAACGAATCTGCACAACACCAACAAAATCGCCATTCTTTCCGGGCACTCCAGCACCTTCTATACGAACTTCATCACCGCTTGAAACACAAGCTGGAACTTTGAAAGTAACAGGATTGCCGTCTAGGTCGTTTATACTAACTTTTGCACCATGCACTGCTTCACTTAACGTTAGCGGCAATGTAGAAATCAAATCGTCGCCTCGCAAAGTAAATTTATCTGATGCTTCTACTTGAACATGCAAGTACAAGTCACCTGCAGCACCACCGAACTTGCCTGGCTTGCCTTTTCCTTTCAAACGAATTTTCTGTCCGGTTTTTACACCAGCTGGAATATGCGTTTTAAAAGTTTCACCAGCCGCACGCAACGATACTGTAGCGCCTTTAAAAGCTTGCTTAAATGTGAGCTTTATATCGGTTGTTATATCTTCGCCAACTTCAGGCACGTCAGCTTCCTGCGGTTGAGAATACCTCTCACCGCCAAAGCCACTCGTACCTTGGAATCCTGCTGAATCTTGAGAGCGCTGACCTCCACCAAACATGGAGAAAATGTCGCTCATATTTGGTCCAGCACCGTTGGATGTAAAGCGAATGCGCGAACCGTTTCCGCCCATACCACCCATGCCAGAGCCGCCGTTGAACATGGAGAAAATGTCCGAGAAACTCGACGCATCGAAACCGCCAGCACCACCTGCTCCTCCAGCGAAACGAGCACCACCAGCACCAAATTGGCGGATAGCATCGTAACGTTGACGAGTTTGACTATCTTTTAATACGTCATAAGCTTCAGAAACATCCTTAAATTTTTCTTCAGCTTCTTTTGTTTTGTTTAAATCAGGGTGATATTTACGAGCAAGTTTGCGATACGCTTTGGTAATCGTTGCCTCATCTGCGTCTTTGGAGACACCGAGAACCTTATAAAAATCCTTAGCTAACCATTCATTTTCAGCCATTTGTGCCTCCTTTCTTCACAAGCACATTGGCTATTTCGCTTTTGACCAAATATAGGCTGCTCGTGCCAACTCTTATGAGTCAGCACGAGCAAGTTATGCAATAAAGTCACGAAAGAGTTTCGTTAGTCATTGCTGTGGTGAAGAAACGACCACACGAGCGGCGCGAATAACGCGATCTCCTATTCGATATCCTGCTTCAACTACAGCATCAACAGTTTCTTTTGTAGAGTCTGGATCTGGTCTGTGCAAAATTGCATCATGCTTGGTCGGGTCAAAATCTTCGCCCTTTTCACCAAACTTTTCCACACCAAACTTTTCAAAAGCCTTATCTATCTTAGTTGCAACAGCCTTGAACGAATCATCCATTTCGCTATGCTCGCGAATGCGGTCAATATCATCCAATGCTGGAAGCAATGCTGTCAGAACGTCAATAATTCCATGCTGTCTGAAACGATCCTGCTCTTTGGCAGAACGATTTCTGAAGTTTATAAACTCAGCACGCTCTCGCTGTAACGCTTCCAAGTACTCTGCAGCTTCTTTCTTAGCTTTACCTAAGGGAGTTAAACTGCCGCTATCTGCGTCTTGGCTGTCTTTCGATTCTGAAGATTCAGCGGAATTCGCTGTATTCTCAGAATTTGCGGAATCCGCAGAAACGTTAGCGTCAGCTTTCGTTTCTGCAGGATTTGCACCTTCAGCAACTTTCGATGAAGATTGCGCAGACGATTTCGCAGAATCACCTGTAGCTTTTACATCCAGCGAGTCAGCATCTTCCATATCTTGCAAATATTCGTTGGCGTTAAAGTCGGACATTACTTGTTGTCCTTATCGTCCTTGTCGTCGTCCACCACTTCGGCGTCAACTACATCATCATCCTTAGCTGCAGAGCCAGCCTGAGCACCAGCAGCAGACTGAGCGCCAGCTTCGGCACCAGCAGCACCCTGCTGAGCGTAAAGCTGCTGACCGATCTTCTGAGCAGAAGTCATCAACTCGCTTTGAGCAGACTTAATCTTCTCAACGTCGTCACCCTTCAAAGCTTCCTTCAAAGCATTAACCTTGTCGGTAACTTCCTTAGAGATTTCATCGGAAAGCTTGTCTTTATTGTCGTTCACGAGCTTTTCAGTCTGGTAAGCAAAGGCTTCTGCTTGGTTGCGAACTTCAGCTTCTTCCTTACGCTTCTTATCTTCAGCTTCGTGAGCTTCAGCTTCCTTCACCATGCGGTCAATTTCGTCCTTTGGCAAACCAGAACCACCGGTAATAGTCATGGACTGTTCCTTACCAGTGCCCTTATCCTTAGCGGAAACGTGCACAATGCCGTTAGCATCAATATCGAAAGTAACTTCAATCTGCGGAACGCCACGAGGAGCTGGAGCAATTCCAGTCAACTCAAAAGTACCAAGAGGCTTGTTATCGCGAGCAAACTCACGTTCGCCCTGGTAAACCTGAATCAACACGGATGGCTGATTGTCTTCAGCAGTAGAGAATACTTCCGAGCGCTTCGTAGGAATAGCAGTATTGCGATCGATAAGCTTTGTCATAATTCCACCCTTGGTTTCAATACCCAAGGAAAGTGGAGTTACATCAATAAGCAGAACGTCTTTGCGATCTCCCTTAATAACGCCCGACTGAACGGCTGCACCAACTGCAACAACCTCATCTGGGTTCACGGACTGGTTAGCTTCCTTACCGCCTGTAAGTTCCTTCACCAAATCCTTCACAGCTGGCATACGAGTTGAACCACCAACAAGAACCACGTGATCGATCTGGCTTACTGAAATACCAGCGTCAGAAAGAACGTTGTTAAATGGAGTACGGCAGCGGCCAAGCAAGTCGGAAGTCATTTCCTCAAAGTGAGCACGAGTCAAAGTCTCATCCAAATGCACTGGAGTGCCGTCAGGAGTCATTGCCAAGTACTGCATAGAAATTGAGGTAGAAGTAGAAGAGCTAAGTTCCTTCTTTGCCTGCTCAGCAGCTTCCTTCAAGCGCTGCAAAGCAATCTTATCCTTGCTCAAATCAACGCCATACTTGTTCTTAACTTCGCCAACGAGCCAGTCGATAATCTTCTGATCCCAGTCGTCGCCACCCAAATGGTTATCGCCGTTAGTTGCTTGCACCTGAATTGTGGAGAATCCGTCGTCATCCTTACCAATTTCAAGCAAGGACACATCGAAAGTACCGCCACCCAAGTCGAATACCAAAATGCGCTCGTCTTCCTTGCCTTTTTCAAGGCCGTAAGCCAAAGCTGCAGCAGTTGGTTCGTTAATAATACGAAGCACGTTCAAGCCTGCAATCTTACCTGCATCTTTAGTTGCCTGACGCTGAGCATCGTTGAAGTATGCTGGGCATGTAATAACGGCATCGGTTACCGGCTCACCCAAGTAAGCTTCAGCATCGCGCTTCAACTTCATCAAAACCTGTGCAGAAATCTCTTGTGGAGTCCACTTCTTGCCGTCGATATCAACAGTCCAATCAGTGCCCATGTGGCGCTTTACTGAGCTAATCGTGCGATCAACGTTTGTTACAGCCTGACGCTTAGCAACTTCACCAACCAAGATTTCGCCAGACTTGCTGAATGCCACAACAGATGGCGTGGTACGTGCGCCTTCAGCGTTTACAATAACTGTTGGGCTGCCACCTTCAAGAGTAGCAATGCAAGAGTTGGTTGTTCCCAAATCAATACCTACTGCGCGTCCCATAATTTCTCCTTAACTAGGTATTGCACCTTTTGTGCAATTACGCTTTCCTTCAAGTTTTGTAGTTACGTAAGCTGAACCTTATTTAGATTCCTTGTTGGAAACTATGTAAAGCATCAGCTTTTTTACTTTCCAAAACTTGAGTCTATTACACTCAACTTATAAAAGTCAACTTTTATTCCCAAAAATTACAAAAAACTTTATACAACTAGACTCAAGTTTTGCAATTTAAGCAAAATTAATGGGAAATTCTGAAAAATTCAGTAGGATTCACGCGCTGAACTTAAAGTGGCGAAGTGAATTATTAAGCGCATTGTAGCGCGCTAAAACGCCAATAAGCGACGTGCCAATACCGGTTATGAGTTTAATTGCTTCAGTTGCCATCATTGCGCCAACAATAGCTGCAGTTGCACCCAACACAGCCGATTTTGGCACTTTTTCTTTAGGCGGAGGGCACGCATACAAATCACGCAAACCAGGACCTTTTCCTGGCACGAAAACGCTTACTTGACCTTCATAATAAAGCACCGAACCGTAAACTTCCGGCGTACCAGCACTCCAAGCAGCATCCGCAATCAAAAAGCGCGTATCAAAATTATCACAACCGTCGATAACAATATCGTGACTTTCTACAAGCTGCTTTGCGTTGTCTTCATTAAATCTATTTACAAGGTTGATTTTTAAACCTGGAGATAACGCTTGCAGACGATTAGCTGCAAGTTGCGCTTTAGATTTGCCGCACTGATCGACAGTATATAAAGTCTGTCTTTGCAAATTAGAAAGCTCAACAACGTCGTCGTCACAAATTGTGATTTCTCCAACTCCTGCAGCAGCAAGCGAAAGCAAGCACGGCGAACCAAGTCCACCTGCACCGACCATGCAGATTTTCGCATCGCGAAGTAACTGCTGATGTTCATTAGTAAAGCCCGGCAGGAGCAAGTGACGGCTAGTGCGTTCCGCCTCAAGCTCCTGCAGGTTGTCGTAAATTTTATTAATCGTCATGTTGAATAATATGCCGAAAAATTACAGTACAGAAATTTACAGTACAGAATCAGCCCAAGCGCGACCTTCAACAGGCGAAGAAGCGAGTGCATGTTCACGCTTAGGAATACGGCCAGCATCGTGAGCAAGCTTTCCAGCAGTTACAGCAGCAGCCATTGCGCGGCCCATCTTTACAGGATCTGGGCAGCGAGTTACAGCACTTGCAAGAAGCACACCAGAGCAGCCAATTTCGAAAGCTTTAACAACATCGGAAGCAGTTCCAACACCAGCATCCAAAATTACAGGAACGCCAGCTTCCTTGCATTCTTGAACAATCAGCTCAATGTTTCGAGGATTCAAAATGCCAAGACCAGTTCCAATTGGAGCACCACCAGGCATAACAGCCTTCACGCCAAGCGAAACCAAGCGACGAGCCACAATCGGGTCGTCATTCGTGTAGCAAAGCACGCTAAATCCTTCTTCAATAAGCTTTTCTGCAGCAAGCAATACTTCACGAGTATCTGGGAGCAAAGTATCGTCGTCTGCAATTACTTCGAGCTTAATCCAGTCAGTTCCAAGCGATTCACGAGCCATTTTTGCTGTAAGAACAGCATCATGCGCAGTTTTGCAACCAGCAGTATTTGGCAAAACGTTAATATTGTGGCGCTGCAACATGCCGTAAATATCCACGCCAGTTTTTGCGTGACGACGCATGGCAACTGTTGCCACTTCCGCACCCGAAGCAACAAGCGACTTTTCCATAATATCAATGCTCGTCATGCCGCCTGTACCAAGCAAAAGCCTTGAGTGTAAAGTCTTACCGCAAAGCTGCCAAGTATCGGCACTTTCTTCTGTATTATTTTCTGTCATTTTAAGCCTTTTATTTAATATTTAATATTTAAACTTAATTAAAATTAAATAATTAAGCGCACTAATTTCACGCTTAATTTTGTGGTGTTTCAGCCGCCTTGAACTGCGCTAAGAATTTCGACTTGATTCCCATCACATATGACTGCTGATTCCCATTGCGCGCGAGAAAGCACATCGTCGCCAATTGCGACCGCTATACCAGGTCCTGCATCCGAACCATAACGTTGCGCAATAAGCTGAGCAACAGTTAATCCGTCTTGCACTTCAACAGTTTCACCATTGACTACGATTTGCATAATCTAACCTTTACTAACTAAAAGCTGAATTACTAAAAGTACTTTCTGCATCACACTTACGTCTATATTTGAACGCTTCACAAATTCGCAGCGAAATATAGCAAATTCACCGAAATTAGCGATTAGAAGCGTGCAGGATTGCAGCTTTCCAAGAATCCCTTTTCCTTCTCAGTCAACTCTTGCTCAAGCACGAGTTTTGTGGTCAAAGAAGAGCCTAAAGCGGTGAGCAAAATTCCGTGACGGAAGTAACCGGTGGAAATCGTGGTGTGCGTCTTAGGATCAATGCCAATGAATGGCAAATCATCTGGAGTTCCAGGACGACCGCCAGCAGTAACCTCAGTAATCGAGCATTCCTGAATGCCAGGAAGCACGCTTGCGGCATCGCGAAGCAAGTCAAGCACGCCACCGACCTTTGGAATATCGCGGTCATCTTCGCGAGAAGTAGCACCGAGCACAAGCTCGCCTGTTTCCTTAGCGCGAGGCACCAAATAAACTGGGCGGTCATGCACAAACCCACGAACCACGGAACTCAAAATTGGGCGCAAAGGCTCTGGAATAGTCATACGAATCATATCGCCCCACACAGCGCGAAGCTTAAGCTGAGGAAGCATATCCTTAGCACCCAAGCCGGATGCCAAAACTGTGTCTGGACCCAAATCGTCTGGAGTGCTTGCGCGACGCTCAATAACAACACCGCGCTTTTCAAGTGCATCAATCATTGCTGCAGTGAAAAGACGAGGGTTGATTTGATGGTCGTCCGGCACGCTTACAGCGCCTGCAATCGTCGGCGAAAGCGCAGGCTCAATTTCACGAAGCTTACTCACAGAAATATGCTCAGCTCTACGTCCATAACGGTGCTGCAAGTTTAGCAACTCGTTCACGTGCTCGTTATCTGCAGCGTCACCACCGATTACGTAAGAGCCGCACTCTAAGTAGCCGGTTGGCTTATCGGTGTACTTTGCAACCGAATCAACCAATTCCTTATACATAGTTGCAGACTCAAACATAAGAGGATACAACGCTTCTTGCTGATATTGCATTTCTGCGGTAGGAGCTAGCATGCCGGCAGCATGGTGAGAAGCACCGGAGACTGGATCTGGATCAATTATGCTAACTTTTACGCCAGCTTCCGTAAGTCTCCACGCTGTTGCTAAACCAATAATACCTGCACCAATAATACGAATATTTCGCATATATACTCCTTCCCTACGGCGGCATTACCCGCATCAGGTTTACGGTCGGCTTTCGCCCTCTCAGCCTGTGTAGAACAGGCTCCCGCGGTGTAACCTTGACTTTCAAGAATTACAAATGCAGAACGTTTCAATATTGCTAACTTAGCAATATGCAAATGCTGCAGGTAGATGTAACAAAATTATGTGAATTTCATCACACTACCGTGCAGCATTTTAACACTTCTACAGAAAATCTGTTAATTTATCCGGTATGTCAAGCTGTGAAACTAAGCAATTTTTGTTACTGACGCAGATTAAATCACTCAACCGAGCGCAGCAAAATCTCCTCAAGCGCATGCTTCACAGAAACAGGCAGAGTGCAACGCCATTGCGCCCACTTCACTACGGAAGGCTGATCAGTTGCGTAAGCGTTAAGCATATCAACATTGTTGCGATACTTTTCTGCTTCCGATTCGTTTTCGTATTCAAGAGTTGAGATTGCAGCAATAGCGCCTGCACTTCCGTTAGCCTCGCTCACTGCATCAAAAGCCATTTCCTTACCGCGGTACGGCACTTGCGCTTGAAGCAGGAATCGGTAAGCGTCACCAACTTTAGGATCGGCAGCAACTTGCAATCCTCCGTCAACAATTACGCGAACTTCCGAACGAGCCGGCACGTCTTTTACAAAAACTGACAAGCTCAAAGTCGACTCTTCACCTTCGTAAGAAATCGCAAACTCGCCTGTGTTAAGCTCTTGGCTCCCCACAAACACGCGCACGTGAGCAAAATCTGCGCAAGCAACTCCTCTAAATACAACGTTCCAGTTGCGTTTTTGCGGTACAGATTCTACGGCAGCATCGTATCCTGCAACACCGGAAATAATGAATTGCGAAGAGCCATTGCCGTCTCGCCACACAAAATTCATACGTGTATCTGCAGTGTTTCCAGCAGACGCTGCAGCAAAGTCACCGTTATCTTCTCGCATTACGAACTCGCCGTCAGCTCCAGGGAATGCAAGAATTCGCAAAGCCCGCGGATTTTCAATGCTATTAACCGATTCAGCAGCATCAGCACTACGCTCGCAATCTGCAACTTCTGGCAAAACTTGCAGAGGCACAATTGCTCCAGCACGCGCAAAAGCAGGCACGCGATCAAGCGAGCGCCATGCTTCAAATCTGCGACCATTCAAGCCGCGAGACACATACCTGCGTCCGTCAAACAAATCGTACCAATCACCTTCCGGCAACCAAACTCCAGCACATCCGCGCAAAGCAGCCGCATCATTAGGCGAAACAATCGGCGCTACTATAAGCTCACTTCCAAAACGGTACTCGTTAGGAATTTCGTAAGCCATGCCGACTTCCGGCGACTGCCAGTACATTGGCTCAACAATCGGTCTGCCTTCAAAAGCTGCGCGATAATTCATCGTATAAACGTATGGCAAAAGTTCCGCGCGCAAACGAAGCATTTTCACCATTGCTCCGCGAGTTTCCGGAGGGAAATTCCACGGCTCTTTTCCAGCAAACGGCGAACAAGTCGAGTGCAAACGATTAATAGGACTAAACGCGCCGAAAGCGTACCATCGCGCTTCCAGCTCGTTATTTCTAACGCCAAGCATGTGTCCGCCAATATCGTGACTCCACCATCCGTAGCCAATATTGGAAGCTGTAGCAGTAAAGTAAGTTTGGAAAGCAAGCGAATCCCAAGTAGTAACGGTATCTCCCGAGAATCCAACTGGGTAGCGATGCGAACCAGGCCCAGCATAACGAGAGAATGTAAGCGGCCAGCGACCTTCGCGCGCAGCATCCTCATAATGCATGTGATTTAGCATCCAAAGAGGATCCAAACCAGGCTCGCGCGTCACGCCTCCCTGCTGCCAGTCAATCCACCAAAATCGCACGCCTTCATCTTCCATACGATGATGCATATTGAAGTAAGCTTCAACAAATTGCGGATTTGTTAAATCAAATTCCACAGCTTCACCGCTTGCAGGATCAATTCCCATCTCTCGCGCAACTTGCGGATAATCTTTTTCAAACGCACGCACGCCGTCGCGCGGATGCAAGTTCAAAGTTGGAGCCAAGCCAGCAGCGTTAAGTTTACGCAAAAAAGCGCGATGATCCGGGAAAAGTTCCTCATTCCACGTGTAACCAGTCCAACCGGAACCATATTTTGCATCAACATCCGTAACATGCCAATCCATGTCAATAACAGCTGCACTGAAAGGTATGCCTTCGCGTTTAAAACGATTATGCAATTGCAAATATTCGTCTTGATGGTAGCGATAGTATCTGCTCCACCAATTGCTTAGCGCAAAACGTGGAAGCAGCGGCTGAGCACCTGTGAGCTTATAAAGGTCTTGAATTGCTTGAATGTAGTGGTGTCCGTAGCCGAAGAAATACAAGTCTTTATATCTTCCAGCTTGCTCACTAACCTTGTGCGCACGCGACTTAACCCAAGCCCCATACGGGTTTGATTTACCATTTATTTCCTCAGCCGGAGCAATTTCGCAAGTTGCAGAATCATCTAAAATAGACCATCCATCGCGCGAAAGTATGCCTTTATCGAGCTTTACTGGGCCGTTCGCCTGATCCAAAGTTCTAAAAGTTCCAAGAAGATTTCCCGGGCAATCGTCGCCATAATGCCACGTATTAAACTGCGTACATGGCACTCCGCGCACAACAATACTTAAGCCTTCTTTGCTAAAAGCTTCGCAGTTATAAGTAAGGTGAAGCTTTTCAGTTTCTACTTCCAGCCATCCATTTTCGTTTTTATGCGCACTAAATTGTGGCTGAGCATCCGCGCTCTTCTGAGCAAAATTGCGACAAATCACAGTTTGCGTAGGATTGTCAACAAACTCTCCATCGTCACTCCACTCAAGACGCAACAGCGAATCTGTAATAACTGTAATTCGCCACTTTTCGCCCTTAATTACCTGACTATCCTGCGCCTTTGCATACTGCGAATTTGCAAGGTCAGCAAAAATTTGAGATTGCGAATCCGAATACGTCACAGCTTCACCGATAATTTGTGATTTATCTTGATTGCTTATATTTATCACACTCATAGCAGCACCTTTACTCAGTACGCAATGCCACACTGCAACATTTGTCACACAACATTTGTCATACAACACTTGTTGCACCACGCTTTCGCGCACAACACTTACGTATCTTCTCTTCACTTATGCGGGTTACTTACCGCTACCAGTGGAAATACCTGCAATAAACTGCTTTTGGAAAATTACGTACACTATAATAACTGGCACAATCGCCAAAGAAGTCGCTGCAAACAAGCCACCATAATCAGTGCCATATCGCCCAGTAAACACCTTCAAGCCCACTGCGAGCAGCTGCTTCTTTTCGTCCGAAATCATCAAGAACGGCCACAGATAGTCCTCCCAGTTCCACAAGAAAGTAAAGATGGCGAGCGCCGCAATCGTGTTATGGCTCATAGGAAGAATAATACTGTGGAAAATACGAAAATCAGATGCTCCGTCCAGTTTTGCAGCTTCAATGAGTTCGTCAGAAATACCTGTTATTGACTGACGGAAGAGGAAAATGCCGAAAGCGCTAATTAATCCCGGGACAATTAAGGCTCGGTACGTATCTTGCCAACCGAAACTTGTCATCATATCGTACTGCGGAATAATAGTTACAGCCCACGGAACCATCATGGTGCTCATCACTATACCAAAAAGCAAATTACGGCAACGGAAACGCATTTTTGCAAATACATATCCCAACACTGCGCTGGTATAAATGGCAATTACCGTTTTTGCTACAGCAACAAACAACGAGTTGCAGAATAATCTCAAGAAATCAAATTTTTCCTGAATACCAACGTAGTTATCAAACGTACTAGGCATAGGAAATAGTCCACCATCGACACGCACAATATCACTATTTGGTGCAAATGAAGAAATGAACATCCACACAAATGGAATAATTGTTAGCGCAGAAAGCAGAAAAAGAAAAATAGTAAGCGACCAACTCAACACAGCATGACGAGTGCTGCTTCTTGCACAGTTACGTAATTTTTTCACAATACCCCCCTTAGCCGGCACCGTAACAACAACTCCAGTCGTTTCCGTTTTATTGCTCACACCAACTCACCGTCCTCAGAAGCTTTGAACATGATTATCGTGAGTACGCCAGTAAAGATAAAAAGCACTACGCTCATGGCTGACGCAATACCAAAGTTATACTTTTGGAAGGCTTGATCAAAGATCAAGTAGCTAATAGTGTAAGTTGCTGTTCCTGGGCCACCGTTAGTCATAACTAAAATCTGCACGTAGGCTTGCAGGTAAGCAATCATTGACGTGATCACAATGAATAACGTTGTAGGTTTGAGTAGAGGCAAAGTAATGCGGAAGAATTTTTGCACACTGTTAGCACCATCAATATCGGCTGCTTCATACACATCTTTGGGAAGGTTCATTAAGCCTGCTAAATATAGCACGGTTGCGTAGCCAAAATCTTTCCAAATGGTCATGATAATAATTGCCGGCATGGCCCAAGTAGAACTGTGCAGCCAATTAATATTCAATCCCGTAACTTTATCAATCATGCCAAACTGCGGATCAAACATCCACATCCACACGAAGCTTACTGCGACAAGTGGTGTAATCGTTGGCATATAAAATAGGCCACGCAGCGAATCTTTGCAATGCACGAGCTTGGAGCTGAGCAACATTGCCAAACCCAAACCGAGAATAATGCGGAAAATTACGGATATTGTCATGAAAATAGCTGTATTACCGATTGACTTCCAAAATAGGCCGTCGGTTAAAATCTGTTTGAAATTATCGAGCCCAACCCAGTTGTACGTTCCAACCAACGGATTCCACTCGTGGAAGCTGCCGGCAAACGCTTTATAAATAGGATAGGCAAGGAAAATCGCGAAATAAGCAACCAGAAATGTCACTGCCACATTGCGAAATGAGAAGGTTCGAGACAACGCAGCGGTTACTTTTGCTATACCACCAAATTTTTTCCCTAGAGGAGTTGAATGAGATTTCTGATCTAATTGTTCCATGATTTCCCTTGCCTTACTTGAAAGAACACACTTCAGTTTATGAATCTTTACTTGTGTTCTTTGAAGAATTCATACTTGCTTTCTGCAGACTTAAAGTTGGAATTCTTCATGTCTTTTACCATGGTCGCCTGTGCTTCTTTTACTGCGGAATCAATAGATTGACCATTTTGCATAACGTTTTGGAACGCTGCCTTGCTGCTGGTTTCCACCGTAGAAGGAGTGATGCCTGGCCAAATCAACCTATTCACGCGAGGCTGAATAGCCGCCATTACCGGGGCCTTAAGAATCTCTGGATCGTTCTGTAGCGATTTCTTCGCTGGGAACGAGTTCAGATGTTTCACTGCAGAGCGAATAAAAGCGTCGTTAGCGAGAATGAACTTGATAAAGTCTTGTGCCACGGCCTGCTGTTCTTTACTTTGGTGAGCGTTGATTCCTGGAGTAGATTCGCCATTGTAGCGATCATAAGCGAATGGCGTTTCTTTCGTGAATGTTGGAGTTGGGAAAATACCGTATTCTACGTTCGGATATTTTTCTTTCAGTAGGCCTTCAAGCCAACCCCAAGCGTATACCATTCCGGATTGTCCGTTGCCAAAACTTTGCGTGTAATCAGTACCGAAGTCTGTTGCAATAACTTTGTCTTTGTCGTACAAATTCTTTAGGAATTGCATGTTTTCGCGCGTAATTTTGTTGTCAAAATTAGGCTTTTTGCCACTTTTATCGAACGCAAGTTCGCCACGTTGATAGTTCAAGCCTTGGTTGATTGCAGCGTATGCATCACCATTAACATTGAAACCGGCTTGTACCATTTTGGAACCGTTCCACTTGGTAAGTTTCTTTGCCACCTCGCGCAACTCGTCCCAAGTCGTAGGAATATCTGCTTCTGTTAAACCGGCTTCTTTCCAAAGCTTTTTATTGTAGTAAATATTGCCAGTATTGATGACCGAGTCAATATACTTTACTTTTCCGTTGGAATCTTCGTGTGCAACAGAAGAGCTGTAGTCAGCTTCCATTGCTGCCTTGTCAACGTTGTAGTCGGCAGCGTATGGGCGTATAAGCTCATCCTTGGAATTGTGAATATTGAACAGAGCTGGGCCGCTTTTGCCTTTGAGTGCTAACGGTAGTTTTGTCCAATAATCGTCCCAAGCAACGTTCTTCGTTTTGAACGTTACGTTAGGGTAGATTTTCGTATACTGCTTGATCATATCGTAGATTGGGTCGGTACTACTGTCTCCCCAGCTCCAATATTCCAAAGCAATTGGCTTGCCTTGATTAACAAGATGGTTAGGGTTATATTTCAATGCTTCACCCATTACCGGCAAACCTTTATCTTTTTTTGTGTCGGTTACACCGGCAGAATTGCTGCCACACGCGCTAACACTAGCAAGCATGCCTAAAACAGCGACACATGAAATACATATTTTTCTAATGTTCATTGTTACTCCACTTCTTCGTGAAATTAATGGGTAAAATCTATAATATTGCGAAAAGTTTTCACTGGTCAAACAGAAAAAATGTGAATGTAAAGGTTTTCATTTCGAATCCGTTAAACTGCACCATTTTTGCGAAAATAAATACTTTTTTACCCGCGTGTCTAAAAATGTAAACCTTTACATTTATTGTATTTACATAACACTTATATGTTCTTTTTGAAGGGTATATATAACACTCTTCATATTTGAGCAAAAACAAAGAACAGAAGAAATAAAATGTCAAAAAACAGTATTAGCGATGTAGCTACGCTAGCAGGGGTTTCCATAGCCACTGTCTCTAGAACTTTCGCTCACCCAGACAAAGTAGCGCCAGCAACACGAGCAAAAGTTACGCAAGCAGCAGAACAACTCGACTTTACTGTATCAAGAACCGCAGGAGTACTGAAATCAGGCAAATCATACCGCATAGCACTACTTATTGGTAGCAGTCGCATAGAATGGTTTAGTGCTTCTATTATTGAAGGATTAAACGCTACGTTGCACGCAGCCGGATATGATCTAGTAATTTATTCAGTAGATGGTATCGAACAGCGTAAAACTTTCTTCAAAGAACTACCTTTACGCGGTAATACTGATGCCGTAATCGTATCTTCTTTCGATATCAGCAACAATGAGGCAGAGCAACTTCAACGCATAAAGGTACCTATTGTGGGCATTAATTGTGTAGCGTCTAAAATTCTTTCTGCAGCAATCAGCATTGACGATACTGCAGGAATTAAACTTGCAGTGCGCCATCTCACTACTTTAGGCCACAAAAAACTACTGTATGTTTACGAACATTTTAATTCACCACTTCGCTTCAGTTCTTCGAGACGAATTACCAGTTTTGAAACGATATGCAACGATACACCAGGAGTTCAAGGGAAAATCTTACCAATTGACTTTGGAGACAATCCCTTAGATGCCACTATTTCAGAACTATTTTCAAGCAGCAACCCTCCTACTGCACTGTGCTTTCACCAAGATTCCACAGCTATACCGTTCCTGTTTCGTTTACAAAAACTAGGCATACGAGTGCCAGAAGATTTGTCTATTATTGGTTTTGACAATAGTACTTTTGCAGAAGCATTAGGCTTAACTACCATTCGACAAAATCCATGTCTGATGGCTCAGCAAGCCGCAAATATTGCTTTAGCACTTATTAACGAGCAGCCAATTACAAGACGCCATATTACAGCTCCGCTTCAGCTTCTAATCCGAAACTCAACTGGTCCTGCCCCAGACATTACATCTGCAAACTGATTAGCGAATCAGATTAGAAAACTAGGTTTAAACGCTATGCAAGGCGTAGTACCAAACTCGCTTTATAGCAAACCCTGATTTGCTATAAACCCTGATTTGCGGTAAAACTCGCCTTACAAACAAATCCAAAAACTGCTACGAAATGTTTTCAACGCAAGAATACTGCAAACACTGACGCAATGATCAACATCAGCGGATACCACACATACATAACACAACGGAATGTCGTCGAGTTTTTAGGACCATCACCATAAGCGCTACGATAATGCAACACAGCCACACCAATACCAGGTGCAAGCATCGACATAGCACCGAACATTCCTGCAGTCATCTCCATAGTAATTTCGCGCTTTTTTAATAATTCAAAAAGAAGTACGAAAATAAGCAAAGTTACACCGCCGAAGAAAATTCCATGCTGCACAAAAACTTTTCCTATCAAATTCCAAAGAAGACCCGCAATGATAAGCACAGTAATAGCAAAACCTTTACTAAATCCGCTTAAACGCTCCCTAATTGTATCTATACTCGAAAGTACAAATAGTGCGATAACCATTGCAAATACAGGATTTTGCGAACGCATGTCGAACAAACATTTTGAATTCACCAAATCGTATGGAACTTCGCAGACCACTGCTAAAATCAGCAATCTTAACATGTAAAGATTCAAATTATGAGTATTGTGATATCCGCGTACTAATATCCACGCATACCATGGCACTGCAGTCCAGCTTATAAATTCGCAAACTAATATGACTGTCAATGCAAACATATTATTGGTTACTGTTCCGCCGAACATTCGTGCAATTACTGTGTTACTAAATGCGCCTAGCATAAGCATAAAAGCGCCGAGCATTTTAAGTTTATTGAGCGTGATTCCAGTTTTTATGTTACGGTCAGCACGAATTGGTTTGCCGTTTGCGTCAAGCATTTCCTTATTCGCGTTACCGCTATCACGCATTATTGCTTTACCACTATTAATACCCATTGCACGTCCTTGTTTATTTGCGCATACCTAGTTTATATAAACTTTATCTGTAGTTACGTATCTAACTAACCTGTAATTTACATTCCAAACACTGCAAAACTTTGAGCGCCGAGTGTTAAGCAATCACCATTAACTGATATTTCTCCAATTTTCAGTAATGGATTGTAAGCAGATTCTTGCGTAAGATTCGCTAATGCTTCTAATGAAACTGTTTCGCTATTTACACCTGGGTTCATAACCACAATGCTTCGTTCCACAGCTGATTCTCCTACGTCACCTTTTGCGCAACGCTCGTAAGCAAAGCCGCGGCCGTCAACCGGAGCATACAAAACTCTCCAAGACGCGTCAGCTTGCAAAGATTTGCGACTATGGCGAAGCGCAATAAGCGAGCGCACCCACGAAAGGAAGGAATCTTCGCAATTAATTTGCGCAGAAACAGTTGGAATTTCACCACTTTCCACTGCTTGTTTTCGAGAATTTGCGCAAGTTCTTCCGTCTGCTCGCGCTTCAACAGGCAAGTATAATTTAGATTTTGCAGCCATCGAGAAGCCAAAATTCTTTGCATCGTCCCATTGCATTGGCGTACGAGTGCCCGTACGAGCGTAGCCGCCTTCTTTTGTTGGAATATCGCGATATTTCATGCCAATTTCGTCGCCATAATACACGAATGGCACGCCTGGCATAGTGAGTATCATGCCGAAAGCCACGCGACGCTCACGATCGCCAAGACGCGGAGCAAGACGCGGCGTATCGTGATTGCACGTGATGAAACTAAAGTAACCTTGCGAATGGGTTGACTCATATTGTGGGCAATAATCGTCTAAAAATGGGCAAATACTGCCGCCGCCGTGCGCATTAAAGTAGCTGTGATCATGCTCAGGATTGCCGTCTAAAGCATTATCAACATCACGAGCTAAACGTGCGTAACCGTTAGGGTTTCCATCCCAGCGCCAATTCAAATAGAAGTCCATGTCGAATCCTGCAGTAAGAGCCTGACGTGGTCTGCCCCATTCGGACACAAAAGCAGCCTGCGGATACTCTTCTTTCACAGTGCCAAGCATTTCCTGCCATGCGCGAATTGTATTGTCTTTGCCAAGGCTTCCTTCGCCATTATTGTCATCGTTTTTTACAAGCGAATCAGCCATATCAACTCGGAATCCATCCGCACCAAGCGAAAGCCAAAATCGCATAATATCAACCATTGCAGCGCGAGTTTCTGCCGCTTCTTTGGAATCTGGAGCGGATTGCCAAGCTCGATCCCTATGTGCAAAACCGTAGTTTAATGCAGGCTGACATTTGAAGAAGTTTAGAATATAAGTGGCGTCACGCTCAGTTTCACCGCCAATAAACGGCATAGAATAGCCGCTAAACGCACTGTCTGTCCAAATATATCGCTTGCTAAATTCGTTTTCTTCAGCTTTCGAACTTTCCTTAAACCACTCGTGTTCTTCACTCGTATGACCCGGCACTAAGTCAAGCAATATGCGGATTCCTCGATTGTGAGCTTCACTAAAAAGCTGCTTTAAATCTTCGTTCGTTCCGTAACGCGCAGCTACTTTTTTGTAGTCGCGCACGTCATAGCCCGCATCTTTAAAAGGCGAGTCATAGCAGGGATTAAGCCAAATTGCGTTGCAACCAAGCGATTTTACATAGTCTAACTTTTCGATAATTCCTTGAATATCGCCTATGCCATCGCCATTGGAATCACAAAAACTTTGCGGATAGATTTCGTAAAAAACCGCGTCTTTAAGCCACTGAGCATGATCGTATAATGCCATTATTTCACCCTTCTAGCGTTGTGCTACTTAGTTTACACACAACCACTTGAAAAAATTTATAGGGCAAAATATACAGACTAACCCGCCACTCATTTGCAAACGACACGATATCCGTGTATACTACACAGTGCTTACGAACGGATTTGTGAGACTTGTGACGCTGCTCTACGCAGCAATCGCGATGTTGCGCCACAACGGAGTCCGTTACTACGCCACCAAATGATATGCCGGTTTTTGGCATGATATAGGAGGTCAAGGATGACGAATATTAAGAAGATGCTGGGTGCAGGTCTTGCAGTTGCTACTTTGTTTGGATTTGCAGCTTGCGGTTCAAGCACTAACAATAGCGATAAGAAGGCTGCTGATTCAGCACCTGTTCAGCTCACCGTTTGGGGTTCTGCTGACGATCAGAAAGATGGCGGCTGGATTAAGACTGTTGAAGCAGAATTCAAGAAGGAAAATCCAAACGTTACTTTCAAGAACGCTGTTGTTGAGCCACCAGACGCTGCTAAGGCTGTTAAGCAGGATGCTAAGGCTGCTGCTGATGTGTTCCTCTTCCCTAACGATCAGCTCGGCGACTTGGTAAAGGCTGGAGCAATCGGCGAATTAAGCGATGACGCCACAAAGCAAGTTAAGGAACAGAACGAAGATACTTTGATCAAGTCTGTTACCGCTCAGGACGGTAAGCTTTACGGCGTTCCTTACACCGGCAACACTTGGTTCATGTACTACAACAAGTCCAAGTTCTCCGCTGATGACGTTAAGTCCCTCGACAAGATGCTTGAAAAAGGCAAGGTTTCATTCGATCTTGCTAATGCTTGGTATCTCCCAGGCTTCTACCTCGATGGCAATATGACTCTCTTCGGCGAAAGTGGAAACGATGCTAAGGCTGGCATGAAGCTCAGTGATAAGGCTGCTGAAGTTACCAAGTACATTGCAACAAAGCTCGTTGGAAACGAAAAGCACTTCGTACTTGATGGAAATGGTCGCGGCTTGGCTGGCTTGAAGGACGGCTCCGTTGATGCAATATTCTCCGGTTCTTGGGATGCAGCCAAGGTTAAGGACGCCTTGAAGGATAACTATGCTGCAGCTGCTCTTCCAACCTTCAAGACTGAGTCTGGCGAGCACCAGATGAAGTCCTTCGCTGGTTCTAAGGCTGTTGCTTACAACACCAACACCAAGTCTCCAGAGATGGCTGCTAAGTTCGCTGCATTCTTGGGCTCCAAGAAGTCCCAGCAGATTGCTTTCGAAAAGGAAGGTGCAATTCCTTCTGACAAGTCCCTTGCTGACAGCGTAAAGGCAGAGCCAGCTGCTGTTGCTCAGATGGAAACCATTGCTAAGACTTCTGTCTTGCAGCCAGCAATTCCTGAAATGGGTAAGTTCTGGGATCCAGTTCAAGCATTCGGCACTTCTATCTCCACCGGTAAGATTACTGGCGATAATGCTGCCGCGCAGACCGCAGAATTTGCTAAGGGCCTAGAGAAGTAAGTAAACAAAACTTACTCTAGCCAACAAATCTAAATAGATGCATAAGCAGTGTTTTATGCACTTTGAGTAAAACAATGCGCCCCAGCCCCCGCTCCGGCAAGGGGTGGGGCGCATTGTTTATCTTCTACAAAATAATTTTGTTTACATGAAAGGCATGTCATGACTGGCACGACATCCACAAAGCGAGAAAGACGCCAGAAGAAGACGTCAACTGCAGAACGCTTTGCTCCTTCACCTTATTCACTGAAAGAGGCTGCAAAACATGCGGACATTCTTTCATGGATTTCTGTTGTTATATTTGGCTTTGGCAATTTTGTCCGCAAGCAATACATCAAAGGCGTTATATTCTTAGCGTGTGAAGCAGCTTTATTCGGATTCTTATTTACAATTGGATTGGATTATCTTCCAAAAATTAACACTCTTGGCACAGTAGAACAGGGCAGAGTTAAAGTCAACGGATTCTGGCGATACAGTGCGGGCGATAATTCTGTAGAAATTTTACTGTATGGAGTTATGTCGATATTAGCGATTGTATTGCTTGTATATCTGGCAACTCTCGCTCTTCGCAGCGCGTACAAAGCGCAATCTGTAATGGCAGACGGCAAGAAGCCACTTAATTTCATTGATGATGCTAAGACTCTTCTTGACGAAAAAGCACACGTCGGTTTTATGACTCTTCCAACTGCTGGCATTGTGTTATTCACAATTTTGCCATTGTTCTTCATGATTTCTATGGCTTTCACAAGCTATGATGAGAATCATCAACAAAAATTCAGCTGGATTGGGTTAGACGTTTTTTCTCAATTCTTAACCGGAAAAAGTGATTTAATTAAAGCTGACGTATTCTTTGACGTATTAATCTGGACTCTTGTTTGGGCATTCCTTGCAACCTTCCTGAACTTCTTCCTCGGCATGTTCATTGCAATGATAATCAATAGAAAGTCCACTCGTCTTAAGGGATTGTGGCGAACTTGCTTCTCACTTACAATTGCAGTTCCACAGTTTGTTTCATTGCTTATTATGAACAATATGCTTAGCCAGAACGGTGTTATTAACATTGTCTTTAAGCAAAACGGTTGGATACATCAAGAGCTTCCTTTCCTTACGGATGTAACTTGGGCTCGAGTGACGGTAATTCTTATCAATCTTTGGGTTGGTATCCCATTCACCATCATGCAGATTACAGGTATCTTGCAGAACGTTCCTGCAGAACTTTACGAAGCTGCAGAGCTCGATGGCGCAGGTTGGTGGCAACGTTTCATGAACGTCACAATGCCATACATCATCTTTGTTATGACTCCATATTTGATTACTACCTTTACTGGCAACATCAATAACTTCAACGTTATTTACCTCTTAACAAAAGGTGGCCCAGCAAGTAGCAAAGTCAACAGTGCAGGCGGCACCGACTTGCTTATCACATGGCTCTACAAGTTGACTGTTGACCAGCAAAACTACAACGCAGGTGCAGTAATTGGTATTTTGACATTCATGGTACTTGCCGTCGTAGCACTGATTACGTATCGCAACTCTGGATCTTACAAGAATGAGGAGGGATTCCGGTGAGTGATAAAACTACAACTAAGAACGAAGAAGCTGTTGTAAAGAGCACTCGTAGTGTTTCTTTCCTTAAAGATCAACATGTCAGAAGAGTAATTGGAGATACTTTCTCGCATCTGTTCTTGCTGGTGTTGTCAGTTATTTGGTTGATTCCAATCTTGTGGGTTTTGTTAGAAAGCTTCAACAAGAACACTGGTTCCTATCAGAAAACCTTCTTCCCAACTGAATACTCACTAAATAACTATATAAAGTTATTTACCGATACCGATGACATTAATTTCCCACGAATGTTCCTCAACACTTTGATCGTGTCAATTTTCGTGTGCATTATTTCTTTGGTGTTTGTGTTAGCAGTGTCCTTCTGCATGTCTCGTCTCCGTTTCAAAGGACGTAAGACATTCATGAATCTTGCTCTGATTCTTGGTATGTTCCCAGGTATCATGGCTGTTATTGCTATCTACTTCATTTTGAAGGCTCTTGGTTTAACAAAAGGTTCGATTGTATTAATCGCACTTATTATCGTTTATTCTGCAGGTAGCGGTGCTGGCTTCTACATTATGAAGGGCTACATGGATACTATTCCAAAGTCTTTGGATGAAGCTGCATACTTGGATGGATGCACAAAGTGGCAAGTATTCTGGAAGATTATTGTTCCAATCTGCAAGCCTATGATTGTGTTCCAAGCAATTACTGGATTCTTGGGACCATGGCTAGACTTCGTTATGGTGAAGACAGTAGTGAGAGACAATAAGGAAAACTACACAGTTGCTTACGGATTAATGGAGATGCTTACCAAAAAGTATCTACCTGATTGGTACGCTGCATTCGCGGCAGGTGCTGTGTGCATTTCCATACCAATCGTAATCCTGTTCATTATTATGCAGCGCTTCTACGAAGAGTCCATGTCTGGCTCCGTTAAAGGCTGATAATTTACAGGATATAAATTTACTGAAGGCTGAGACGCTTTCGAGCGTTTCAGCCTTCTCTTTCGCTAGACAACACGAACACATAAAAATAAAAAATAACTTAACACACTCGCCGTTTGACTTAATACGATAATGGCTATCGCATAAACCCTACCGTGTTTAGCCAAATAGTGCCGCAAAACATAAAAAAACTTGATAACAGAACAATAAGTAAATAATAAAATTTAAAAAACTGTATAATGACTAATACGATTAGATAATTTAGAAAATTTAGACAATTCGCAAAATAGCGAAAGAAGAAGGATACCCTATATGACGACTCCATCTTCGGCAACATGGCCTGTATACGAAGGACCTCTTGGATTTACTTTAAATGCTAAATCTACAACATTTACCGTATGGGCACCAACTGCACAGAATGTGACGTTAAGACTTTTTGAAACTGGAAACAACAGTGAGCCAATTCAAACACACGAATTGAAACCGTTGCATGACGGAGCTTGGCGGATTAATTTCCGTAAGCGTTTAGACGGCATATACTACGATTATCTTGTTACTTTCCAAGATGGCACAGTAAATCGAACTAGTGACCCTTGGGGTGTAGCAAGCGGTGTAAATGGTGAGCGCAGCCTTGTCATAGACGATGAGCGAGTGTCTCCTGCCAATTGGCATAAAGATAAGTCTCCTAAGTTTGTGCGCCATGCAATGGTTGTGTGGGAAACGCATGTTGCAGATTTCAGCAGCAACCCTAATGGTGGCTTTAAGCCAGAGCATAGAGGCCAATATCTCGCTTTTACTGATGAACATACATCTTTGCAAAATCCAAATTCTTCTGAATACAACTTCCCTACTGGCTTGGATTATTTAAAGCAGCTTGGCATTACTCATGTGCAACTCGAACCTATTTACGATTTTGCAACAGTTGACGAATCCACAATCGACAATGCGCGCAAAAATGGTGCTTCAGCAGAAGAATTAGATTCTCTATACAACTGGGGCTATGATCCTCACGCTTACAACGTTCCTGAAGGTGCTTATTCTAGCAATCCTTACGATGGCACTGCGCGAATTCGCGAATGCAAGGCAATGATTGCGGCATTACATGCTAATGGTCAACGCGTAATTATGGATGTTGTTTATAATCACATGTACAAGTCCGCAGAAAACGCTTTCGAATGCATGGCTCCTGGGTATTTCTGCAGGCGAGACTCTGACGGATCTTTTGCTAACGGCTCTGGCTGTGGAAATGAAATGGCTTCTGAACATCCTATGTTCCGCAGGTTTATTATTGAATCTTTGCTGCATTGGGCACGCTGCTATCACATTGATGGCTTCCGTTTCGATCTTATGGGATTGACTGATACTGAAACCTTAAATCAGGCACGAACTGCATTAGACAAGCTTCCTGGCGGTAAAGATATTGTTATGTATGGAGAACCGTGGGGTGCTTCGGATCCTGCTGTTGATGAGAAAGTTCCGATGGGAGATAAAGACGGCAGAGGCACTCTTAACGAGCGCATAGGCTGGTTTAGCGACGAGTCTCGCGATTCCCTCAAAGGCAATGTTATGAACCATCGCGACCGTGGATATGTTAATGGCAATGAGTTCTGGTGCTCAGATGCGGCTCGCCAAACTCTTAATGCATGGCGTGATACTCCTTCTGCAGGTAAAGAAGTTGGACAGATTGTTCAATATACTTCTGCTCACGACGATTTGACTTTGTGGGATAAGCTTTGTATCTCTATGCGCGAGAATGCTAGCGATTTTGAGTTTGACGCTCAAGATGTACAACAAGTTGCGGATATTTTGAACGCTAATATGTTTGCAGCTGGAATTGTTTTGTGCTCTGCAGGCACGCCGTTTATGCTAAGCGGAGAAGAGTTTGGACGCACTAAGCACGGTTGCGATAATTCTTATAATCGCGGTGTACTAATGAACCAGCTTGACTGGGCGCGCACTGAACGTTTCAATCCGCTTGTTCAATGGTATCGTGCACTTATAAAGCTTCGCGCTGAATATAGCTCATTGTATGACGGCAAACGCAAACAACTTGAAACGTCTAACCATACTGTTTTGGCTACGCGCATTGGCAATAATCTAATTGTTTGCGCAAATCCTATGTATCATGAAGATGCAACTATTCAACTACCTGCAATTCATAGTGCAAAATCTCAAGAGTGGCATTGCGTACTTAATTCAAGTGATTATTTTGCTAAGTGGACTGGAAAACAGCCTGACACCAAGGTAAATATTACAACTGAAAAAAGCGCTGCTACCCTACACTTGCCTATCAGAACTTTTGTTGTGCTTAGCAACAAGTAATTGCGTTTTAGTAAGTAAAAAAAATAATAAACTATCAGACGATTGCAACTAAACATGAGTAATCACAACACTTGTGTTTAGTTGCAATTACTTATAAAAACTAGCAAATATGTCGCAACGCTAATTTGCAAACGATGTCAGGTATTTATATAATTGACAGGCAGGGTGTATTTCAATCCAGAGATGTATTGATTTACGCACTATCGCCATAGTTGCACATTTGGCACGCTTACGACGATGTTAGGAATGTGCCAAATCATAAAGTAGAAGGAGCACCATGACAACAACAGCTACTGGCAAAGCTGATGCTGATAAGCCTATGGAAGAAAGCGCAGAACGTCTTGCACGTCCACTTATTAAGCTTGCTAAGGCGTGCGGCGTTGCCACTTTTTATATTGATCAGCAAGGAAGCTACACCGAAATTACAGATGAAGCATTAGTTGGAGTACTTGATGCATTAGGCATGCCTGCCGACACTCAAGACAATATTGCAATTTCATACGAGAAGGTTCAGCGCAAACGCTCTAGCGAATTATTGCCACCAACTGTCGTTTCGTTTAATGGCGCAAAAACTTGCGTACCAATTCACGCAGGAGATGCCAAAAAAGAGCAAATTCATATTTCTCTTACACTCGAAGATGGAACAGATTATGAAGGCTCGTTAGGCGATATTCAATCCGAAGACAATGGAGATTTGTTCATTGAGCTTCCGGATGATTTGCCAATGGGCTACCACACTTTGCATGCTAAAGTAATCAACACGAATGGCGAGACAGCTCAACACGCTGATGTTACATTGATTGCTGCACCTGCGCGTATTCCGTTGCCTGAAAGCGTTAAGCAAAAGCATCGTTGGGGATTCATGACGCAAATGTATTCTGCGCGTTCAAAAGATTCTTGGGGAATTGGCGATTACGGCGATTTGCGTCGCCTACTTAAGGATGCTGGAGAAATTGGTAAGGCTGATTTTATGCTGATTAATCCAATTCATGCGTGCGCTCCAGTAACACCTCTTGAGCCTTCACCGTACTTGCCTGAGTCTCGTAGGTTCTTGAATGTCACTTATATTCGTCCGCAAGATATTCCGGAATATGCTGAATTAAGCGGAGAGGATCTTGCCAAAGTGGAGCAATTGCATGAGTCTATTGCTCCTCAAAACAATAATCCAAATCCTATAGATATCAACGCTGCATGGGATGCCAAGCTTCCTGCGTTGCGTATTATTTTCAAGCAACCTCGTTCTACCGAACGCGAGCGCGAGTTTAGTGAGTTTAAGCATCGTTCTGGTGAAGATCTTGACGCTTTTGCAACTTGGTGTGTTGCGTTTGAAGTTTGGGGTGCTCCTTGGGGCGAGAATTTGTGGTTTGACACTACAGGCAAAGGCACTCCGCAAATTGAGCGACTTAAGCGCGAACACGCTGATTTGTTTGAGTTCCATCGTTGGCTTCAGTGGATTGCTGATGAGCAAGTTGCTGCAGCTCACGCTGAAGCTAAAGCTGCTGGTATGGCAATTGGTCTTATGCAAGACATGGCAGTTGGCGTACACGGCTACGGTGCTGACGTTTGGTGGAGTCCGGAACGATTTGCTAATGGCGTAAGCGTTGGTGCTCCTCCTGATTTCTACAACCAGCAAGGTCAGGATTGGGGTCAACCTCCATTCGATCCAAATTATTTGGATGAAACTGGCTATATTGCTTACCGAGACATGGTTCATAACGTGTTCTTGCACGCAGGAGCTGCTCGTATTGATCACGTTCTTGGATTGTTCCGCTTGTGGTGGATTCCACAAGGACAAGGTGCTAGAAACGGCGCATATGTGTACTACAACGTAGATGCAATGCTCGCAGTTCTTACTGTTGAAGCAACTCGCGCAGGCGGCGTTGTTATTGGCGAAGATTTGGGCACTGTTCCGAAGTATGTTTCTAAGGTTCTTGCATCTCATGGCGTGCTTGGCACTGTTGTTGAATGGTTCACTCACGACGACGAAGCTGAAGCTGCTACTAAGAAGGCTGGAAAGAAGCAAATTATTTTCGCTAATCCGTCTACATATCGAGAGTATGCTCTTGCTTCCGTTACTACGCACGATATGCCACCTACAGCTGGTTATCTTGCCTTTGAGCATGTCAAGCTTCGCGAGCAGCTTCATCTGCTTACAGACTCCGTAGAAACGTTCCAGGAGGCTGCTCAAGCTGAACGCGATGCAATGATGAAGATGCTTCTTGAGAACGGCTGGATTAGCAAAGATGCTGCTGAGGATGTTGAAGGCCATGTACAAGAGATTGTGGAAGCTATGCATGCGATTATGCTCACTTCCCCATCTTTGCTTTTGCAAGTTGCTTTGGTTGACGCTGTCGGCGAGAAGCGTTCACAGAATCAGCCTGGAACTAGTACAGAGTATCCAAACTGGCGTATTCCACTTGCTGATGCTGATGGTCGTGTAGTTCACACCGATGAAGTATTTAAGTCACCACGAGTGCTATCTATGACGGCAGTTATGCGCGGCGAAAATACACGGAAGCATGTATAATCTAATAGTTGGTTTACTGATGAACTGACTCTATTCCCCCCTCGTAAGGAATATGATTTGCATAGTAGCAAATTAAAATATTTCTTACATGATGTCCTATGTGAGGCGAGCATCTATAATAGTGCTCGCCTCATTAATTTTTTGCCGATTACCCCAATTTTTTAATTATTCATATAACTGTCAACTACTCTTGCTTAATATACTTTGCAAATACCCGCTCTAAAATCGGAGTATGCAGCATAATAAGCGATCCCCAACCAATGAATACCAACAAAGGCAAACCCTGCGGCAAATATACGATTGATGCAAATATTAACACAATAAACACTATATCTAGCAGTGTCATTATAAGAGTTTCTTTCCAATACGAAATACCAAAAATAAGAGAATTAACCACTGTTTTATCAATTGAATTTTTAAAACGCGCTTGTAGTGCAAACACCCATTCGGCAACAATAACCCACAATATGCTCAGAATAAATTTAATAATTAAAAGTGGAGTAGACCACACGCAAAGCCATAGCCAAATAATAGCAAGCAAAACTGGCCCCATTACAGCCCAAATAATAGTAGATTCCAAAAAATTGCTAGCAAACGCGCGAAAATAAGCTGCAGTAATATGTCCTTCACCTTGCTCTGTACGTCTTGCAGCATCATGACCGGCACAAAGAGAAGCACCGATAGTAATTAAAGGAATGCTTGTTAAAATCATCAATATTGTAAGCCACACGGCATCAGCAAATGTTTCCATGCTTTGCGCAAACTTTGAATCTGGGCTTCCAAACGAGAAAATCATTCTATACTATCTCCTGGTTTTATGACGCAATTCCTATGCTCTACTATCTATAGATACCTTTAACAACGAACTCTACCACCTAATTACAAACTAGCGTAACTATTAAAAAAATAATGACGGTGTGCACAAACGTAATAGTATGTGCACACCGCCGCTTTTACTGCCACTTGAATTTTGGAGGAGAATTAATTTATCCCTTTACTGCACCAGACATAACACCTTTGATAATGTACTTCTGGCAGATGAGATAGAAGATTATGATTGGAACAATTGCCATAACCAAGCAACCCATCATGGCACCCATCTCAACAGATCCATAACCACCCTTCAAATACTGAACAGCTATAGAAATCGTCTTATACTTGTTGAGATCGAGCGTCAAGAATGGAAGCAGGAAGTCATTCCAAATCCACATTGCCTGCAAGATTGAAACCGAAATAATAGCAGGTCGCATAATCGGCACAATAATCTGGAAGAATATACGTGGTACAGAAGCACCATCAATCATTGCAGACTCTTCGAGTTCTTGCGGAATACCCTTAATCACACCAGTGAAAATAAACACTGCAAGTCCTGCACCAAAGCCTAAGTAAATAATCCACAATCCCCATGGAGTATTCAACTTTAAAGTGTTCGTAATGTAAGCAAGGGTGTACATAACCATCTGGAACGGCACAATCATGTTAAACAGGAACAAAACGTATAGAAGTTTTGCTGCCCAATTGTTCACACGAACAATCCACCATGCACACATTGACGTGCACAGAAGAATGAGGATTACAGAACCAACAGTTACAACAATAGTCCAGAGGAAACTCATTGGAAAATCAGTACGATTTGAACCTAATACGTAGTTAGACATTCCAACAAACGATTTTGAACTAAAAGTAAAAGGATTGCTTGCAATATCAACCTTAGACTTGAAAGAATTCAGTACCACTAAAGCTATAGGGAAAATCCATAACAAGCTTATAAGAGTGAACAGCACAGTCCATAACGCAGGATGCTTTGTTTTCTCGTTCATGCCGCTACCTCCTTTGACCTAGTGAGCATATTCTGAACCATAGCAATAACAGCCACGACAATGAAGAACATGACTGCCTGAGCCTGACCAACGCCTTCACATCTTGGAGTAGTGAAAGTTCTATAAATATTAAGAGCTAACATCTCTGTTTTCCTTGACGGACCACCGTTAGTTAATGCGAAGTTCTGATCGAAAAGCTTGAAGCCGTTGGTAATTGTTAAGAATGTGCAAACAGTAATAGAAGGCATCATCAATGGAATAGTAATCTTGAATAAAGTCTGCCTTGGGCTTGCACCATCGACAGCAGCTGCTTCCATAACATCTCCAGGAAGAGCCTGCATTCCTGCGATATAAATAATCATCATATAGCCAATTTGCTGCCAGCAAACAACAATCACAAGGCCCCAGAAACCGAATACTTCAGAGAACGTAATCGTACGATTGAAGTAGCCGAGTATACCATTTAACAAGAGCTGCCAAATATAGCTTAAAACGATACCGCCAATAAGATTTGGCATAAAGAACACGGCTCTGAATATCGTCGTGCCCTTGAACTTCTTAGTAAGCATGTACGCAATTGCAAAAGCAATAACATTAATAATTATTGTTGTAATAACTGCAAAAAGCGTTGTGAACAAAAACGAATAAACAAGATGCGGATCTTTTAAAGCTCTATAGTAGTTACGAAAACCCACAAACTTACCATCAGTCACAGTAGTGAATTTTCTAAAGCTCAAGTACACACCCATAATAAATGGCACTAAGAAGCCAACAACAAACGCAGCAAACGTTGGCAGCGCAAATAACCACCACCATTTACGTATTGCTTTTCCGCTCATACTAATCATGACTCGTCACTTTCTCCTCCTTGAGAGCGACATCCACGTAGACATCGCTGTCCCGAACCAATAACTTCATTCTACTACATGAATTAGCTATGTCAAACGTTGTCATTTTCGATATGTCACTTCAAACAAATATCAGAATTTAATTTTAAAAAATTGCTTATTATCGTTGGCATTCCAGCAAAATTTGCTAGAATAGAAATGTCTGCAAACGTTTGTTTGTTTCGAACTATAAAAGTTCGCACTAAACAATTAAACACAAGGCTGTGCTACACGTTTGTTATACGCGAATAAAGGAGTTCACATGTCGGCAAATATTCAAGATGTAGCGAATAAAGCTCATGTGTCAGTTTCTACTGTGTCACGCTCATTTACACGACCAAACTTAGTATCTGCATCCACTCGCAATAAAGTATTGGCCATTGCCGAACAATTGAATTTTTCTATTTCGAAATCTGCAGCAGCACTAAAATCTGGTAAAACCTTGCGCATCGCTTTATTGATTAGCGATCAAATTCGCCTATGGTTTTCTGCATCTATTATTCAAGGATTGAATCAAGTATTCCACACAGCTGGATACGATTTGTCAATTTTTCAGATTTCCAGCAGCAAAGAGCGTAGCGAATTTTTCACAATGCTCCCAACTAGACGTAATGCTGACGCTGTTGTTGTGTGTTCCTTTGACGTAAATACCAACGAAATCGCACAACTTAAATCAACAGGCGTGCCAATTGTTGGCATAAACTGCTTATATCCACAAAAATGCGATTTTGACGCGACTATCAATATTGACGATGACCAAGGTGCAAGACTTATGGCACGCCACTTAATCGGTTTAGGGCATCACAATATTGCATATGTGCGCACAACTCGTGACGTTTCACTACATTTCAGCGTATTGCAGCGTTACCATTCTTTTATTGATGAATGCCAAAATAGCGGAATCACACCTACAGAAATTGTGGCACCTGCTAATTCTGATCGCATAAGTGCCATAGTTTCTATGCTTCTTGGAAGTTCAATTATGCCAACAGCAATTGCATGCCAAGAAGATGGGATTGCAATACCACTTATGTTTCAGCTTGCCCGCAGCGGGTATTCTACTCCAAAAGATGTGTCAATTATTGGTTTTGACGATAGTTTTTATGCGCATGAAACTGGCTTAACTACTATTAGACAGGATCCAGTTGATATTGCTTCTACTGCGGCAAATATCACGCTTGCGCTTATAAACGCAGAGAAAGTTGAAGATCAGTATCGCATCGTTCCAGCGCAACTTATTGTGCGTTCAAGCACAGCTGCATTATTAAAAGAATAGACCTTTTGTAGTTTTCTAGAAAATATCGAAATAACAAAATATCGAAATAACAAAATCCGCTAGGACTTAGCACTATGATGTGCCAGTATCCTAGCGGATTTGCTTACGTCACCTTTGCTTGCTTACGTCAGCAGGTGCAACGTCTATTTATTTATTAATGGATCAGTCGTCATCTTCATGAGCCTGAGAATATTCCTTAGCCCAACCATCCACGAATGCTGTCTTAACCTTATCCCACTTGCCGGTGCCCTGAGCGTACTCAAGCAAAGCAGAGCCGAGGTCGTTCTTCCAGTTATCAGATGGCATTACGGTGAAGTTCCAGCTTACTGGAGTCTTACCAGACTTAGCATCTTCAACAGCTGCCTGAGTCAATGGGTTGTCGGACTTGATATCTGCGAAGCTCTTGAATGGAGTGGTGAAGCCCATCTTCTTGGACAAAGCATCCTTACCAGCATCGGAAGTAAGCAGCCACTTCAAGAAGTCCTTAGTTGCCTTCTTGTTAGCGTCAGACGTCTTCTCATTGATGCACCAATAGTTCTCAGAACCAGTTGCCAAACCTTGCTTCTCTTCGCCCTTAGCGCCAATATAAATTGGAAGCATACCAAGGTCTTCAGCCTTCATACCAGCCTTGGAGAGGTCACCCCAAGCCCAAGTACCATTCTGGTAGAACACAGCTTTACCCTGGGAGAACTCAGCATTAGCATCTTCACCAGTCTTGGAACCAATCTTTGTTGCTGGTGTAGTGGAGTCAGTAATGTAAAGATCGAAAATCTTCTTATAACCGTCAAGGAAGCTACCCTTTACCTTTGCAGGCTGCTTGGTAACATGATCTTCCTTGAACTCATAGTACAAAGGAAGATTTGCAAGGTGGGTCTTAAAACGCCAATCAGAGCTGGAATCAAAACCAGCAGAAGTGAACGCGCCTTCAACACCAAGATCTGACTTGTGCTTTTGAATATCATCTGCAACAGCCTTCAACTTATCGAAGGAGTTGATTTCTTCAGCAGACTTTACCTTAGCATCCTTAAGCTCGGTGTACTTCTTGAGCAAAGCCTTATTATAAATCAAGCCGTAGGTTTCCATTGCATATGGGATACCAACAACCTTATCTCCATCCTTCAAAGCAATATCCTTGTTCTGAAGTTGGCTATAAAGCTCAGTATCCTTCAAATCAGCAGTGTAATCCTTCCAGCTTGCGTAACCAACTGGACCGTTGATCTGGAAGAGTGTAGGAGCTTCATCACCCTTACTGATTTCGCTCTTCAAAGACTGCTCATAAGTTCCGGAAGCAGCAGTTTGAACCTTAACCTCAACACCTGTTTTCTTGGTGTATGCCTTAGCTACTTCCTTCCACTGATCTGCAGCTTCTGGCTTAAAGTTCAAGAAGTAAACCTTACCTTTAGCAGAGCTGTCACTTGAGGAGGATCCGCAAGCTGCAAGCGCGCCAAAAGCCATTGCCGAGCAAGCTACCAGTGCAATTGTTGATTTAATTGTACGATTCATCATCGAACCTTTCTCCTATGCCGACAATCCCGTCATTGGACTGCCACACCTCTAGGTGTCCTTATCGACAATATTTATTATGCCTCAACTGCTGCAATATTGCAAACGATAGCATAACTAAATTAACGCGTGTCGTCATAAAAACACTACACTCTAATATATTCGATAAAATTAGCACGTATTTTTGGAAATAATTAAAGGGATTACGCAACAATTTGGCAAACGATTGCGCAATCCCTTAAGGATCATAGTTTAAAACAAATTATTCAATTAAGTTAACTCTGCCCATGAGCAATCTTATATTCCTTAGCCCAGCCGTCAACAAATGCGGATTTAAGAGTAGACCATGCCTTATTAGCGCCAATAGAAGCCATACCGTCTTTTGTTGCTTGAGCGTATGTAAGCAGATCAGAGCCAACATCGTCTTTCCAACCGTTAGATGGCATAGTAACAAACACCCATTTAACAGGCACTTTGCCTTCTTTAGCAGTGTAATCAGAAGCAGCCTGAACAAGAGGATTTTCTGCTTTAGGGAAACCTTTGAAAGGAGTAGTAAAGCCCATTTTATTAGCTAAAGCATCCTTACCATAATTTGTAGTAAGTAACCAACTAAGGAAGGCATTAGTTGCCTGCTGATTCTTTTTTGAAGCCTTGCTATTAATGCACCAATAGTTTTCAGAACCGGTTGCCATGCCTTGTTTCTCTTCACCAGGAGCACCAATGTAAATTGGTAGCATGCCAACATCGTCAGGCTTTATGCCAGCTTTTGAAAGATCACCCCAAGCCCAAGTACCATTCTGGTAGAACACAGCTTTACCAAGAGCAAACTCATAAACAGCATCCTCGCCAGTTTTAGTGCTTAACTGACTTACAGGAGTTGTGGAATCAGAAATATAAAGGTCAAAAATCTTCCTGTAATTATCAAGGTAGTCGCCTTTTATTGACTGCGGCTGGCCATTAATATTATATTTAGCAAACTCATAATACAAAGGCATATTTGAAAGATGCGTCTTAAAACGCCAATCAGAGCTTAAATCAAATCCCGCAGACGCAAAAGCACCGTCAATTCCAAGCTCATCCTTGTGTTTTTGCAAATCGTCTGCAACAGCCTTCAACTTATCAAAATTAGTTATTTGATCTTCAAAAGATGTGCCGTCTTCTTCCGGCTTCAACTTTGCGTCTTTAAGATCCGCATACCTAGCGAGTAAAGCTTTGTTGTAAATCAAACCGTAATTTTCAGTAACGTATGGAACACCAACAACCTTATTGCCATCTTTAAGAGCAAGATTTGAATTAGTAAGCTGCGTATAAAGAGGAGAATTAGTTAGATCCGCAGTGTAATCCTTCCAGTTAGCGTAGCCAACAGGACCGTTAATTTGAAATAACGTAGGCATTTCATCTGGATTATTTTTATATTTCTCGACTGCGGTTTTTAGTCCCTTTTCGTACTGACCGCCAGTTGGTGTATTTATGCTTACTGTAACACCAGTCTGTTTCGTGTACTTTTCAGCAACTTCTTGCCATGCAGCAGTAGCTTCAGGCTTAAAGTTGAAGAAAATAACTTTCCCATTAGCAGACCTATCGGTATTTGCTCCAAAAGACTTAGAAAAACCGAAAGCAGTAAACGCGCAAGCCGCCAAAACAGCGCAAACCACTAGCGCAATAATCGACTTAACTGAACGACTCATCATCGAACCTTTCCACATACTGCTAATCTCTTCCAAACTAACTAATTACTGCTATTGAATACTGAATAAATCACAGTAGTGAGCTAATATTACAGCAAACGCAAGACTCAAATAGATAAATTCTTTGCAAAAAAATTTGCGCAAATCGCACTAAAATATATGAAAATATCTGAAATTCTAAACCGTATTTCAGCAATTCCAATGCACAATCACATTGTCGCCTTTGTACTCGCCAAGCACAGAATAATGCGCAGTATCCATACGAAGAAGTCGCGCAAAATCTGGGTTTACTCCAAGCCAGCGCGCAGTAAGAATACGCAACACATGAGCATGCGCAACAATAAGCACGTCCTTACCTAATTTCAATTTAGGCATTGCCATATCAATAATCTTTTGAGTACGATCCGAAACCTCTTGCAAGCTTTCTCCAGAAGTTCTGTGCACATCCACTGCTTCTCCACTAGGAAGCACTTCTTTAGCATCACTAACCATGTGGGAAGGAAGAACTTTAGGACCATGCTTCCACACATCCCAAGCCTCAACTCCACTTAGTTCAGAAATATCAGCGCGCGTGCGCCCTTCTGCAGCACCATAATCCCACTCCAGCGCACTATCGCAAATAGTATACGAATCAAAACCAGCAAACTGAGCTGTTTGCTGCGCGCGACGAAGCGGACTTACAAGCACACAATCCTTATCAAAACCTTTTGTGAACGCACGCTGCAATCTAGCGCCAGCCTCTTTTGCCTGCTCGACACCGACTTCAGTAAGCGGCAAATCCGTGCGACCAGTATGCTGGCCAGACACACTCCAAGCTGTTTGACCGTGACGCAGTAACACCAGGCAACCCTGCTTTGAGCATTCTTTCTGAGAGGATTCTCTAGTGCCGTTATTTTGCATAGTCTTCACATTCCTCACCAGCGCCATGTACACACATCGCACTGGACGCCTAGCAGCACGATTGTTTTACGTAAGCATTTCTTAACATGCAGCTACTTTGCCGCAAATCAAGATCACTGTTCCATGGTACCGCCAAAATTGGTATTTCGTTACCACTAACATAGAAAATATGACGCAATTATCATCGGCTAATACTAAAACTCAACGAAGCCATCGTGCGGCTCAAGCTACCGTACAACGACTTAATGCAGCAAATCGTAAGATTGAGGCCCTTCGCGAGCGCCGATTGAGAAATCAAAATACTTTAGGAGATTCATTACTAAAATCTGTACTTCCTTCTTTTGCAACGTTTATTGCAGGGCAGATTGCGCATTTAATATGGGAAAAACATGTTGATACTAGAAAAATCAATTTAAACTCTAATAGTCGTTCTAACAATCTTTCTAAAGAAAAAATTGCGCAAAAGCAGCGTATTAAGCAAGAAGAGCCGCTGCTACTGTCTCTTGGATTTGCAGTATTTTCTGCGATTCTTACTACGATTGTTGGTCGCTTAGCAAGCCACGGAACCTTGTTTTATATTGCGCGAAGGCAAAGAAAAAGACAATTGCGCTCACAAAAACGATTTTAATTTATTAAATTTTATAAACTAAATGGCCTTATTTTGAAACGAGAATGCTGAAAGGAATAAGAAATAACGTGCCAAATTTACGCCACAACGAAACTATCGATACTTTACTGAATCGCCGCTCCATTCGCGCTTTTTGCAACGAAGCAATTGACAACGATACAGTTGTCACTCTTGAAGCTGTAGCTCAGCGCGCTGCTTGTAGCCAGTTTTTGAACGACTGGTCAGCGATTAAAATTACGGATAGCTCAATTAAGCAAAAGCTTTCCGAAATTGGCAACCAAACATATATTGCTACAGCTCCACTACTGTACGTTTTTATTATTGATCAACATAGAAACGCTGCAATTGCGCACAAAAATGGCGTAGATACCAGTAGCGACGAGTTTATGCTTAAAACTCGCTACCGCTTTACACAGGCTCAAAATGACGTTATTTTGGCGCTTCATGCCATGGAAACTGCCGCGGAATCTTTGGGGCTTGGTTGCGTAATTCTCGGTTCAATTTTGAACAGTAGAACTCAGCTTATTGATATTTTGAATTTGCCTAAATACACGTACCCCGTGCTCGGCCTGGCAATTGGTAAGCCTGCGCAAAGCCCAGAATTAAAGCCGCGAATGAGCGCTGACATGCAGATTTTTGAGAATACCTACCCTGCTGACGACGCTGAATTATTAGAAAATCTTGCTGATTTCGACAATCGCGTGCATCAATATTACGATTTGCGAAATGCTAGCAGACCAGTTGATGCTTTCAGCGCACAAATTCTTGCTATAGCAGCAGACGATATTGCCAAAAAACACGAAGCAGAAGATGTTGAGCAGGTTGCAAGGCAAGGTTTTAACGTTGCGTAAGATTTAGCACCGTTTTAATTTAGTGCCGTTTTAACTTAACGCCGTCTTGGCTTGTACCCGCGCTTTCTAGATTTCGGCTTTGCGCTTGCGGATGGCGAGCGCATATCGGAATACATGCGATCTACCGGATTCTTATGCGTCAAATGCCAGCAACCGCAATATTCACAAGCATAAACCCACAACTGCGCACCGCGCTCTCGTAGACTCTGCTCCGCAGCCATAAGAGCCTGCCCTTTATTCTTGTACATGATTTTTTGGGTAGATTCGCAGCGCCTCGGAGTAAAGAAATACATAGCTTTTATGGTAGCAAACCGCTTAACAGAGCTTATACAAAACGCACGCAATGGCGTAAATCATGCATTATTCCTGAACTTAAGCCATAAAACACATTCACAAAAGTTCAAAATAAATTCAATTTATTATAATTTAGTTCAATTTTTCTACTATATTTCTACTATTTTTTACTATTTCTCGTCATTTTTTGAAAAATTACTATACAAAAATAATTTTTGCGACTAATATTGAGCAAATAGTTCAATTTAATACTTATATTTTGAACTTTGTTATAAACTTGTTCAATTTATAAATGCCGATTTTACAAGAAAGACAGATTATGGCACAGAATTTTGCTGATGAGCTTAAGAAAGCTATGAAGCGCAAAGGGTACAAGCAGATTGACGTAATCGAGCTTGCAGCAAAAAACGGTCATAAGCTTGGCAAAAGCCAGTTAAGCCAGTATTTAAGCGGCAAAACTGAGCCTCGCAAAGACGTGCGTAACATGCTAGCTGAAATTCTTGGAATCAGCGGTGACGGAGTAAAAGGCGGTCATTCTTGCGCAAAAGTCGAGCAAAACTGCCAGTCTGCAGAAGAACCACAATTAAATCAGCCACAGCTTACAGAAGCTGAACTTTCCCAAACACTCAAACATAGAACCTTCAACAAATCCACCAAACTTGAGCACGTGCTTTACGACGTTCGAGGCCCTGTTGTTGAAGAAGCAAACCGCATGGAAGCAAACGGAACACACATTCTAAAGCTAAACATTGGAAATCCTGCGCCTTTTGGCTTCCGCGCTCCAGACGAAGTAATTTACGACATGCAGCAGCAGCTTATTGACTGCGAAGGCTACTCAGATAGTCGCGGACTTTTCTCTGCGCGCAAGGCGATTATGCAATACGATCAGCTTAAGGGCATTCCAGGCGTGCAAATGGAAGATATTTACACCGGAAACGGTGTTTCCGAGCTGATTAACCTTTCTATGCAAGCGTTGCTTGATTGCGGCGACGAGATTCTTATACCAAGCCCAGACTATCCTCTGTGGACCGCGTGCGCGAGCTTGGCTGGCGGCACTCCTGTGCACTACATATGTGACGAAAAGTCGCATTGGTACCCAGATATTGCCGACATTCGCTCTAAAATCACGCCGCGCACTAAAGCAATCGTGATTATTAACCCGAATAATCCTACGGGCGTGCTGTATAGTCGCGAAGTTTTGGAAGAGATTGTTAAGATTGCGCGCGAGTTTAATTTGATTATTTTTGCGGACGAGATTTACGACCGTCTTGTTATGGACGGCAAGAAGCATATTTCGATTGCTTCTCTTGCTCCAGACGTGTTCTGCGTAACTTTTAGCGGACTTTCTAAATCGCATATGATTGCTGGCTTCCGCATTGGTTGGATGAGCCTTTCGGGAGATAAATCCAAGGCTCGCGACTACATTATGGGACTTAACATGCTGTCTAATATGCGTTTGTGCTCGAACGTTCCTGCACAGTCGATTATTCAGACTGCTTTGGGCGGATACCAAAGCGTTGAGAAGTATTTGGAGCCGGGAGGTCGCGTGTATGAGCAGCGCGAATACTGCTATAACGCGCTTCAGGAGATGGATGGCGTAAGCGTTGAGCGACCGGATGCTGCTTTCTACATGTTTGTAAAACTCGATCCAGACCGCTATAACATTCACGACGACGAACAGTTTGCGCTTGATTTGCTACGCGATCAAAAGTTGCTGATTGTGCACGGAAAAGGTTTTAATTGGCAGACTCCAGGCTACTTCCGCGTAGTTTACTTGCCGCGCTTGCAAACGCTTCGCGACGCAATGAGCAAACTCTCCAACTTCCTCTCCTACTATCGCCAGTAACAGCAACCCCCACCTATAAACTGCGACAAAACACTCATTTCGCTCACGGTCCATAAAAAGGTGTATATCAAGAGGCATATATTATTCAGAATATGAAAGACATTCATAACATGAAGAAAGAAAAAAGAGAAGGAAATGAACGCTGCGGCACGAATTCGCACAACTCTTATTATTGCCGTTTTATCGCTTAATGCCTTTCTTATAACAAGCTGTAGATTTGGCGTAAGCCTATATCTTTTAATACATGTCGACTTATCTCACGCAGCGCTTAACGCGGTATCAGTAGCGCTTATGACCTGCATAGCAGCACCGCTTGGCGGCATTATCGCAGATAAATATCCACCAACTAGATTGTTTATAGCTCTAACGTTCTGCTTTGCCTTGCTGTGTACTGGATACGGTTTCGCTTTAGTAGCACAGCATAATCTTATTGCTATTACGGTTACACTACTCGGCATAATATTCGGGTTCTTTACTGCATTTTCTTCGCCTAATCAAAAAGTATTAATGGCATATAGCGCGCCAGCTGGCGAAAAAACCAAATTTTTAGCAAGCATGCGCATGTGGATTAATCTCAGCAGGCTTGCTGCACCTGCTATCACTGGCATATTTGTTGATATATGCAATCCGCTCATTTTCTTTACGAGCATTGCTATTGTGATGATACTAGCGGCGCTACCTCTACTGTTAGTTAATCTAAACCAGCAAGCACAAAATAGCGCAAACAATACGAAGACAGGAAGCAGTAAAACTGCTGGTTTTGCAGCTTCTCTACACTATATGAAATCTACACCATGGTTAATAGTCTTAGGAGTAGTATCAGCATTACAATCTGGATCATGGCTTGCTGCATTTAGACTAATGGGAGCACACCATTGTCTCACACTTTTTCATTCGGCATCCACGTGGGGATCAATAGTCAGCATATTTAACATTGGCATGATTGTAGGTTCGCTATTATGCAAATATATTGTGCTGCATTATGAGATTTTATACTCTATTTTACTACCTGGATTCCTTTCTATTCCTTTACTTATTTTCGCACTTAATAATTGGATTGCTCTTTTTCTTTGCTCTGCTTTCATTGCAGGTATTATTTTTGACGCCACTATTGTCTATGGGCAAACAGCTCTTCTCGACGGCATACCAACACACATTCTCGGCGCAACTACTACTTTTACTTCTATTATGGAGCAATGCGGCATTATCGTAGGGTATGCAAGCGTACTAGCATGGGGAAATCTAAATTCATCATTATTCATAATGATTGCAGCTGGCGTAATACTTGTTTCAACAGGTATAGCCTTATGGATTATTCAAGCTCGTAAACAAACATACCCATCAATGCTTACCAAAGATTATTGGACACCATCAACATGGGTAAAAAGAAGCATATAACAAGCTATTTAGTGCGAAAGCACAATAAAGCTATACAAATGCAATTACATCACAGGACAATTAGCTTGCACATCCTGTTGGAATCCTGACGGATCTCCCAGTTTTGCTTTACGCATGTGCTCTTTAAAAAAGTTTCGCGTTGCATCATCACAACGGTCTGGACCCATAAACGGCATGCTAGGCACTTTTTCAAGCTCATGCAGAGCTTTACTTGCCGCTTGCTCATCATTAGCATACGTGTCTAACCATTGCCGTTCCCAAGCACACTGATAATAATTAGATGCTTGCGTATCACCATATCCACTCTGGAACTGGCCGTCTTTTTCTTCTCCAACCAAGTTTGCAGGAGCTTTATATTTTTCAGGCCAACTAAGCTTTGCCACAGATTCCTGATATTCCTTCTCTATATGAGCAAAATCAACAATCTCTCTAGGCGAACTATTTTGCGAGCGCGCACCACCCACACCACTCGCATCATTATTGCCTATTCCTCCACACGCATTAAACATAAGAAGCGCACTAAGCACACCAACAATAAGAGTTGCTTTACCAATAGTATGATTATTCATTATTCCTTCTTTCTTATTTTTTGAAAATTAACGCAATGCTAATGCTGGTTGTAAACGTGATGCTTTTATTGCCGGCACCACACTTCCAGCAAGCGCTGTAATAAAAGCCGCAATAACAGCTCCAATAGCGGCTTCATATGGGTAAACTGGCGGACTAACTGGGCTTGCTACATCCCAAAAACTTGATGCTATAGACACAAGGCCAAAAGAAACAGCGACAGCAGCAATCGAAACTATCAGCGCTAAAATAATCGCACTGCCTAACACGAGTGAAGCAATCGACCATCTAGTAGCACCCAAGGCTCTGCGTATAAGCAGTTCATGCGTGCGCTGCTCCAACGATGCTAAACCAATATTGATTAAACCTAACGCGGAAACAAAAAGCAATAATGCTGCTACGATAGCAAAACTTAATTGCAATACTGTTATAACATTCTCGTAATCATCACTATTATCATGTCTTCTAATTTCGTTTACTTGTCCATCGCAACAGTCGTAAAGAGCATCTGAAACATAAGATTTAATTGATTTTTGAGAACGATTTTCTTTATTCAACCAGTAGATTGAGCCTTGAGTTTCTTTTCCAGAATATTCCCAAAGAGTTGGAGCGTAACGTAATAATCCTAGAATATTCACGTATACTTTTGCTGAGTCTACGCCATCGTTCACAACTCCAACAATCCTTATAGGACTCATTTGTGTTGTTTTACGAGAAGTAATAAATGCTACTTCACCAATCTTGTATCTTTTGCTAGCAGATTGGTTTACTACCATTTCTAATGCGTTGCTTTTAGCGCTATTACTAAACCATCTTCCACTTACAATAGGTAAGTTATAAACTTTGTTGTATCCTGCCGTAGTGTAAACAGCGTCAACATATTGAAGATTGCCAGTCTTATATTCTTTGCTTATTTTTACACTCTTCGAGGCTGGCATAGAAGCGCTAAACAGTAGTCCAGTGTTTGGTTGTAGCATAACGTTAGCGTTACGGTTTGCGGATTCAATGCGATTTAAGAATTTGTTAAATACTGAATATTCGTCAAAATTTTGTGCTGAAAAAGTAATCTCGTATGTTGGTCTACGACCATTTAGCTGTTCATTAGTTGCAATAAGATAGTCCTTACCAACCGTACCGATAAGCACTGACGCAATAACGGCAATGATGCCTATAAACATTGAAAAACCTGTGAGGAAGGATCTCATAGGAGAAAGGCGCAAATCTTTAAGCAACATAATCATAAAGAACACCGCCTTCCATAGTAAAAATGTGAGAGCAAGAACGAGCCACTTTCATATCATGAGTGACTAATAGTAATGTTGTTCCAGATTCTTTAACACGATCATGCAACACTTGAAGCACTTTTTCTCCCGTACTACTATCGAGCGCACCAGTTGGCTCATCGCAAATAAGTAATTCGGGATTAGTGACGAGAGCACGCGCTATCGCGACTCTCTGCTGTTCACCGCCTGATAGCCTTCCAGGGTATTCGTTGAGTTTATCTTGCAATCCAACAGCACATAATGCTTCTTCTATCGTTTTTCTTCTTGTCTGCTTGCTTTGTTGTAGTCCTGCGTACAAAAGCGGCAACTCAACATTTTCTCTAATGCTTAAATGCTTAATAAGCGAATAGTTTTGGAAAACAAAACCAATATTTCTAGCGCGCATATGCGATACTGTAGTATCACTACACTTTTGGATTGACTTGCCAGAATAGTAGTATTTTCCAGTAAAATTTTTATTCAAAAATCCAATAATAGAAATAAGACTTGTTTTGCCGGAGCCAGACCTGCCAACTACCGCGTATGTTTCACCCTGGTTAAGTAACATAGAAGCAGAGTTAACAGTGGTAAGCCATTCTCCATTGCCTAGTTTTACACGCGCTGACACGTCTTGTAGTTCAACCAATGGAACAGGATTGTTTCCCATAATCATTGCACTCCTGGAATGAGATCAGGAGAAACACCTGCTACAACATCACCCTCATGCAAACCAGACGTAATCTCAATATTAGCGCCGTCACTTATTCCAAGACCAACTTCTTTACGCTCCCAATTATCGCCTTTTTTGTATGAGACTAAACCTTTTTGAACTCTTCCAGCAACCGCACTAACGGGCAGCGTTAGAACCGATTGTTTATGCTTGCCATTAAAAACAAGCGTCGCATTTTGGCCTGATTCTACTTCTGTGCTTTTATCTATTAAACACGTTAAAACTTTTGACGATACACTAGGTGTACTTTGCGCGCTCGACTCATCTGTTTGAGTCGAATCAGCATTATCATTCTTGCTACTACCCGAGGCTGCAATATCGGTAGAAGTTCCACCGCTTTGTACTATTTGCAAACAATTGGTTGGTCCAACACCGTCTTCAATTTGGAAGCGACCTTTAACATCTGTAATATCCGCAGAACGAAGTAAAGCTTTTGCATTAAGGCTTATTGAAAAACCTTCATATTTAAGAGTGAATAGTGGGAAAGATTTAGGCACGTCCGCAGACGATTCAGCTACTGACACAACTTTAGCGTCTACAGGAGCAATAATTTTGTTACCAGCATTGTAACCTAGAACACTTCCAGCTTTTACAGCACTTCCTGCCTTTACCGATGGAGAAAAATTCCCTCTACTTACAGCAGTGATAACAAAGGTAGACGATTGTTCTATTGTTGCTTTACCCGACACAACTTGTGTTAAAGGCTGTTTTTTGACTGAAACAAGCGGAACTGAATCATGTGATGCCTGCTGTTGACTATCATCAACTGCTCTACCAGAGCATGCAGTAAGCAAACACACTGGCAGAGCAGCAAGCAAGAGTACTTTCATAAATTTACTCATAATACAAATCTCCTTACTCACCAAACTCGTAGACACATAGTATGCGTCGAAACAAGCCTCTCAAACTGATCCAAAATAAATAAAGTGCTTGATAATGTTACAATTGACGCTTTTATAATTGTCACTTTATTGAAGATTTAAGCTTTTGCTTAATAGCCTATAATCGCCGTAAAGAGTTTGCATCAGACTAAATGATGATTTTATTTATGATTCTTGGAGCTTGCGTAATACCAGAGAATGATTTGTTTTGCATAGAGTTTATACACTACTGAGCGACTTCCGTGCGCATAGCCCCCAACCACATTGTGATTAAATCACTAAGCTTTAAGCGAACTTATTCGCTGCGGAGTAACCCCCATAAGCTCCAGTAACTACCTTTATACAATCTGCTTTGTAAAGGTTTTCCTAGACAAGATATTCATCATACAAATTCAAGTACTATTATTACTTAAATAATGCTTTTCTAAAGGAGCAATATGATAGCAAAGCATATTACTGTTGGCATTGTTGATGATGATTGTTTTTGTCTACACGGCCTAAAAACATATATTGAACAGGTTGTTCCGTCCTGCAATATTTGCTGGTTGTCCACGTGCGCCGATCAAGCAATTCAGTTTTGTCAAAATCAATGCCCAGACGTGCTGCTAATTGACATGTATATGTCTGGGGTTTCGGGAATTAAAATATTATACGAATTGCGAAGAAGATACTCACTCCCAATAATAATTGCTATAACTTCATTCCCTATCAACGATTATGCTTTAAAAGCATCAACAGCAGGCGCGCAAGGCATTGTTGGAAAGAACCACCCAGAAACCATTTGCGCCATGCTTAGCAGTATTGCCCATGGCACGTTCAAGCCACAAATAATAGGAGATCTTCATTTTGACGACACGACGACAGCATTTCAGCGTTTGCAAAATAAGCCAAAAAATGGACGCCTTGCTTTAACGAATCATGAGACTGAAATTATAAAGTTGTGCAGTAAAGGCATGACTAATGCGCAAATCGCCAAACGTTTATTTGTTGAAACTTGTACTGTGGAAACTATCCTTCGTCGCGTGTTCAAAAAATTGAATGTGACAAATCGTTCACAACTTATTACTACATGGCTGCATGATGAATATTTAGGAAATGATACACAATGATTATTTTCTTAATGCGGCGTTTGCGAGAAAAGCTTATTGACAATAAAACATTTTTACTATTGGGGTGTTTGTCAAGCGCAATGGATGCATATATTTACTCAAATAGCGACAATAGCACAATACAACTTGTTATAGTTTACATGATTCTTGCTGCTATAAATCTGTTTCTTTGCTTGCTCCCGCATTTTATGAGCATGTGCTATATTTTTGTACATCTCAGCATTCTTGTTATTCCTAGTCTGAATCTTCCACCAGTAACTTTCGGGCTCATCATATCATTTGTTTTTATTTCGTATTTATATCCGATTCAATTTACACTACCTTTATTCTTAGTAATAGATGCATTACACTACGTTGCATACCGATACTTATCAACTTTGTCTTTCAAGTATCTTATTGCTTACCTTTTAATAAATATATTTTGCGTTTGCACTGGTATTATTTTGCGCATTTCTCACCAAAAAATGGTTCTTTATGAAAAAGATAAGCAAACAATTAATAATCTTCATCTGGCTGTGCGAATGCACGATAGATTAACTAATAAGATTGCAGATATTGCACTACAAAGTAAAATAGCATTACTTGACAAGTCTATTTCTAAAAAACAGCGAAGTGCTATTGAGGCAATAAATGATTTGGCAGATCAGGCTTTTGAAGAAGGACATAATATTATCGACATTCTACGTGGAAATACTGCTAAGCAAGATGCTCGAAGCGAGTTCATCCAGCACATTGAAGATACACTACAAATGAACGACTCAATCAATACATCTTGTGGATTAAAAGGAAGATCCATATGCAATATATCTAGTAACGATATTCCTGAAGACATTAGCAATGAAATCATCTGTGAAGTTATTGAATTAATCGAAGAACTATATTTGAACATGCGAAAATATGCTTCTTTAGTTTATTACATCAGAATTTCGATACGCGAAAAACAAATTGTTATAGAACAGTTCAATGTTCGATTTTTGGGCGGAAAAAGTAAAGATGCAATTCGCTCAGTATCTCAAAAAGGACTTCTGCTTCATCGCGATACCATAAAGCATTTAGGCGGTTCACTCTATTTTCGAGCCTTTGGTAAGTATTGGGAATGTAATGCAGTTATTCCTTTCAAAAATGAACATAACTGTATAGATAGTATGCTTTACTGATTCAGTTTAAAAGATTAATGAATCTTAAGCAGTTTTAGTTAGTAATTATTTGTAAAGGTTTTCATATACAAGATATTGTTCACCTTTTAGCACGCCATTAATTTATAAATTGTCAAAGTTTTATATACACAATTATTTTCTTGTATTAGAAGGAGAAGAATATGAGTAATTTAGAAGATACAAAAGCACAAATTCCGTCCGTATTTTGGACAATAGCCAATGGTGTATTTCTTGCTAGCGGAATTGCGCTGATTGTAATGCGTAATGATTATCTATGGGGGGTGCCTCAAATTATCGCTGGATTATTTGGTCTTGCAACCATGTTTCTCATTAAAAAACCGTGGTGCGCGCAGCTATATTTTATCGTATCTTCACTAGCTGTAATAGCAAATGGGCTTATGGAAATATTCGGCATAATCCACGGATCTGGATACGGTTATGTTCCGCTGATTATTGGCATAATCGTGCTTCTATTTATAGGCCTTGACAAGGATGAAAGTTCAAAAGCTCTTGGAATTGCCAAGAATAAATAAAAGCATTAGACTGCGATTTTAACTTAAAAACATATCACAATTTTCAAAGGTCAAGTTGCATCCATGCATCCTACGGCTTGACCTTTACTTATTTATCCGTTATTTATTTGTTTTGCATAGAGTTTATGCGTTACTAAGCGACTTACTTGCGCATAGCCTCAACCACATTGCTTTGAATCACTAAGCTTTAAGCGAACTTATTCGCTGCGGAGTAACCCCCGTAAGCTCTGCAACATCACGAACCGTCAATCCCTGATTCCTTAGTATGCGAACCGTTTCACACATAAGCATAGATGCCTCTTGCTGAGTTTTTATAGCTGCCGATTTTGCATCTAACATGCGCTGAAGCATAAGCTCATCTTGCTCACTAAGTTTCGGAGTTACTTTCACGCCATTGACTTTAACATTTAAAGTTGCAGCAGCATCTTTTACCATTGCTGCAACCTGATCAAGCCTACGCACTTGAGTAAATAATCCTGGTATTTCCGGCACTTCTATCTGATATTTTCCAAAGTACTTTGGATTTTGCAAGATAGGTTGGTTCGTGCGAAGTTACTTTTCCTGCGCAAGCTCGATTGGCGGATGCTCCGCGCGGAAAGCATTTACGTGCGCTTCAGACGCATACCCTAACGCAAAACCAGTAATCAGCGCATACTCCGGAGGAATGTCGAATACTTCGTCAAGCGGTGAACGCCATGTAGCAAGAACGCCAAGGGGGCATGAATCTACGCCTTGCTCTTTAGCTGCCAACAGTAACGTTTGTAGCATAATTCCAGCATCCAGCGCAGCAAACGGCAGAAAATCGCGGCGAACAAGCACAAATCCCATAACTGGCGCACCGAACGCCTGGAAGTTGCGCAAAGTGTGAGCATTTCGAGCAGGAAAATCTTTGCGATCAATATTTAAATGTTTATACAACGCCAACCCTAAACGAGCGCTACGCTCTTTAAGTGATTGTGGATACGGAGCCATTACAAGAAAATCTCCATCCGGCTGGCTCATTTTCTGCGCTATCAGGCGCTCTTCTTCGCTAAGGGTAGCGTCTTTAGTACGAAACATTGCTTTGCATTTTTGCACATATGCGTCGATTAGCTGCTGCTTGCGTTCTCCTTGAGCAATAGCGAGCATGTAGCCACGCGTATTGGACCAGCTCGGTGATTGTGCAGCTGTTTGCAAAATAGTTTCAAGTATTTTAGAATCGACAGGTTTATTTAGAAAATCACGTGCAGAAAATCGCGACTTTGCGAGTGCTTCAAAAGTTTGTGTAGTCATGCTTTTAGTATATCGCACCGAATACGCACGCAGTGTTCTCTCTCGTGTTTGCGCGACGACCTGCTTGAGTGCTTATAGCGCGAGAGTCCCGGCATTTTTGACCACAAATGCCCGCAGTTTTTCCTCGTGTTTGGAGTGTGTCGGTGTGTGTTGCGCTCCATTTGTGAGAACACTCTCTCACGTTTGGAGGGTTAACCCTCGCTCTACGCTCCATTTGCGAGACGACACTCGCACTATACGTGCTCGCTACGAAACTCGCGTTGGAAGTCCACTGGACTTCCAACTTAAGCGAGTTTCCGCTCCGAATTGCCTTCGCGCGCTAAATCGCAGCGCTCAGACAGGTCGTCGCGCCCACGTTTGAAGGATTACAGATAACAGTATACGAAAACGAAAGAACAGTATGCGAATATGAAAAAAGCGGGGAGTAAAAAACTCCCCGCTAGAAAAATAATGCGGCAGCGTGCTAGTCTCCCACACCCTATCGAGTGCAGTACCCTCGCCGTGTCAGGCCTTAGCTTCCGGGTTCGGAATGGGACCGGGCGTCTCACCTGAGCCATGACCACCGCAAAACTAGATTATACACTCAAAACCATTGAGTGGCAACACGTGGCGGTTAGGGAACCGGACATGAACGCGCGTAAAAACTCTTTTACCAACTGATCGTTAAGCAAAACATTCAGTACTCATTAACGCTAGAAGAATAATACTCATAAGGAACTCACCCTCCCCACTAGTAAAAGTGAGGAAGAATGTCACCATCGCCCGTTAGTACTAGTCAGCTCCACCCCTTACAGGGCTTCCACATCTAGCCTATCAACCACGTGTTCTACATGGGGGCTCACACACTAAAGTGCAAGGAATGCTTATCTTGGAGCAGGCTTCCCGCTTAGATGCTTTCAGCGGTTATCCCTTCCGAACGTAGCTAACCGGCAGCGCCACTGGCGTGACGACCGGCATACCAGAGGTTCGTCCACCCAGGTCCTCTCGTACTATGGGCAGGTCTCCTCAACATTCCAACGAGCGCAGAGGATAGAGACCAAACTGTCTCACGACGTTCTGAACCCAGCTCGCGTGCCGCTTTAATCGGCGAACAGCCGAACCCTTGGGACCTGCTCCAGCCCCAGGATGCGACGAGCCGACATCGAGGTGCCAAACCATCCCGTCGATATGGACTCTTGGGAATGATCAGCCTGTTATCCCCGGGGTACCTTTTATCCGTTGAGCGATGCCACGTCCGTACGCCGGCACCGGATCACTATCTCCGACTTTCGTCCCTGCTCGACCCGTCAGTCTCACAGTCAAGCCCGCTTGTGCGATTACACTCAACACCCGATTGCCAACCGGGCTGAGCGGACCATTGAGCGCCTCCGTTACTCTTTAGGAGGCAACCGCCCCAGTTAAACTACCCGCCAGGCACTGTCCCTGACACGGATAACGCGTCGAGGTTAGACGCCAGATATGGAAAGAGCGGTATTTCACCTGTCGACTCCACGCAAGCTAGCGCCCACGCTTCACAGCCTCCCGCCTATGCTACACGATCCACACCTAACGACAATACCAAGGTATAGTAAAGGTCCCGGGGTCTTTTCGTCCTTCTGCGCTTAACGAGCATCTTTACTCGTACTGCAATTTCGCCGGGCTCCTGGCCGAGACAGTGGGGAAGTCGTTACGCCATTCGTGCAGGTCGGAACTTACCCGACAAGGAATTTCGCTACCTTAGGATGGTTATAGTTACCACCGCCGTTTACCGGGGCTTAAATTCACCGCTTCACCGAAGCTAACGGATCCTCTTAACCTTCCGGCACCGGGCAGGCGTCAGAGCGTATACAGCGGCTTACGCCTTCGCACGCTCCTGTGTTTTTGGTAAACAGTCGCTACCCCCTAGCTTGTGCCACCCCCAACAGCTCAACAATGTAAAACCATATCACCATCAGGGGTCTCCCTTATGCCGAAGGCACGGGAGTAATTTGCCGAGTTCCTTGGCCAGGATTCGCCCGATCGCTTCGGTATACTCTACCAGACCACCAGTGTCGGTTTAGGGTACGAGCGGAATCACACCTCACGTTGAAGCTTTTCTTGGCAAGCAGGATCACCGGAATCAGCCTTACAGCCTACCCATCACGCCTCAGCTTAACATCCCCCGGATTTACCTAGGAGACAGCCCACACGCTTAGCCACGGAAAACCACCTCCGCAGCCGGCTACCTACCCGCGTCACTCCCACGCTAACCTACTACCGATACAGTCCCAACACAAACCCATCAACAACCCCGAAAGGCAATCAACAAGAAAATGAAGGTTAGTACTCTCAGATTCAGTTCGAACGGTGTAACACCGGTACGGGAATATCAACCCGTTCATCCATTCGACTACGCCTGTCGGCCTCGCCTTAGGACTCGACTCACCCGGGGACGACGAACGTGGCCCCGGAACCCTTAGTCATTCAGCGGACGGGATTCACACCCGTCTCTCGCTACTCATGTCTGCATTCTCACTCCTGTAAAGTCCACGACAAGTTCACACTGCCGCTTCACCCCATACAGGACGCTCTCCTACCCCGCATGAACAAAATTCATGCAGCCGCGTCTTCGGTGGCGTGCTTAAGCCCCGCTACATTGTCGGCGCGGAACCACTAGACCAGTGAGCTGTTACGCACTCTTTCAAGGATGGCTGCTTCTGAGCCAACCTCCTGGCTGTCTATGCGACTCCACATCCTTTCCCACTTAGCACGCGCTTCGGGACCTTAGACGACGATCAGGGCTGTTTCCCTTTTGACGACGGAGCTTATCCCCCGCCGACTCACTGCCGTGATAAACCTAACAGGTATTCGGAGTTTGGCTGCTATTGGTACCCGGTATGGGCCCGCAAGCATCCAGTAGCTCTACCCCCTGTAAGCAATAACACGACGCTGCACCTAAATGCATTTCGGAGAGAACCAGCTATCACGGAATTTGATTGGCCTTTCACCCCTAACCCCAAGTCATCCCCCCAGTTTTCAACCTAGGTGGGTTCGGTCCTCCACACGGTCTTACCCGCGCTTCAACCTGCTCAGGGCTAGATCATCCCGCTTCGGGTCCAGGACATGCGACTCAAACGCCTTTTAAAACTCGCTTTCGCTACGGCTCCCCCACCCGGGTTAGCCTCGCCACATACCACTGACTCGCAGACTCATTTTTCGATAGGCACGCCGTCACCCCACAAAGAAGGCTCCGACGGATTGTAAGCGCACGGTTTCAGGAACTATTTCACTCCCCTCCCGGGGTGCTTTTCACCTTTCCCTCACGGTACTAGTACACTATCGGTCAGACAGGAATACTTAGGCTTACCCAACGGTCTGGGCAGATTCACGCGGGATTCCACGAGTCCCGCGCTACTTGGGAATAAACATAAAGAGACATCGCACGACAAGCTACGGGGCCATCACCCTCTACGGCTGGGAATTCAATCCCATTCACCTAGCACGACATTTTATCACTCTCCTCAACCCCGTCAGAGGCTGAACAGTCCATCCCACGACCCCGAATGCGCAACACCTGACGGCTATCACACGCACCCGGTTTAGCCTGATCCGCTTTCGCTCGCCACTACTCACGGAGTATCCTTTCCTGCAGGTACTGAGATGTTTCACTTCCCTGCGTACCCCCCACAAAAACTGTGGTGACCACTCATAACAGTGGCCGGGTCTCCCCATTCGGAAATCCTCGGATCAAAGCCCACTCGGCAGCTCCCCGAGGCATATCGCAGCCCGTCACGTCCTTCATCGGTCCTGTCTACCAAGGCATCCACCATACGCCCTTACCAGTGACAAACACTAAAGTAAGAACCCATCAGCAAAATTCTCTAGACAAAAAATCATCACACTAAACGATCACAAAACGATCAAGCGACTCCAACAAAAGGAGCCGGTTGAAATTGATAAAAGCAAAAAAATCGAAACCAAAAAAGTCTCGCATTTTACTCGCGTCCACTATCCAGTTCTCAAACCACCACAACACCACAAAACCAGCATCAACACTCAAAAAGCATCAACCTGAAATCCTGTGAGTCAAGGACCGCAACCCCAAAACAAGGGGGGTGGCAATCCGGGAACCCAAAAGCATGCCCAACAAACTCATATAAACGTTAACCACTGTTTTCCACACCAGTAACCACACTCAACCGAGCGTGCACAAAAACTCCGTAGAAAGGAGGTGATCCAGCCGCACCTTCCGGTACGGCTACCTTGTTACGACTTAGTCCCAATCACGAGCCTCACCTTAGACGGCTCCATCCCAAAAGGGTTAGGCCACCGGCTTCGGGTGCTGCCCACTTTCATGACTTGACGGGCGGTGTGTACAAGGCCCGGGAACGCATTCACCGCGACGTTGCTGATTCGCGATTACTAGCGACTCCGCCTTCACGTAGTCGAGTTGCAGACTACGATCCGAACTGAGACCGGTTTTAAGGGATCCGCTCCATGTCACCATGTCGCATCCCGTTGTACCGGCCATTGTAGCATGCGTGAAGCCCTGGACGTAAGGGGCATGATGATCTGACGTCATCCCCACCTTCCTCCGAGTTAACCCCGGCGGTCCCCCGTGAGTTCCCGGCATAACCCGCTGGCAACACAGGGCGAGGGTTGCGCTCGTTGCGGGACTTAACCCAACATCTCACGACACGAGCTGACGACGACCATGCACCACCTGTGAACCTGCCCCGAAGGGAAACCACATCTCTGCAGTCGACAGGCACATGTCAAGCCCAGGTAAGGTTCTTCGCGTTGCATCGAATTAATCCGCATGCTCCGCCGCTTGTGCGGGCCCCCGTCAATTTCTTTGAGTTTTAGCCTTGCGGCCGTACTCCCCAGGCGGGACGCTTAACGCGTTAGCTCCGACACGGAACCCGTGGAATGGGCCCCACATCCAGCGTCCACCGTTTACGGCGTGGACTACCAGGGTATCTAATCCTGTTCGCTCCCCACGCTTTCGCTTCTCAGCGTCAGTAACAGCCCAGAGACCTGCCTTCGCCATTGGTGTTCTTCCCGATATCTACACATTCCACCGTTACACCGGGAATTCCAGTCTCCCCTACTGCACTCTAGCCCGCCCGTACCCGGCGCAGACCCACCGTTAAGCGATGGGCTTTCACACCAGACGCGACGAACCGCCTACAAGCTCTTTACGCCCAATAATTCCGGATAACGCTTGCGCCCTACGTATTACCGCGGCTGCTGGCACGTAGTTAGCCGGCGCTTATTCGAAAGGTACACTCACCCGAAGGCTTGCTCCCAATCAAAAGCGGTTTACAACCCGAAGGCCTTCATCCCGCACGCGGCGTCGCTGCGTCAGGGTTTCCCCCATTGCGCAATATTCCCCACTGCTGCCTCCCGTAGGAGTCTGGGCCGTATCTCAGTCCCAATGTGGCCGTCCGCCCTCTCAGGCCGGCTACCCGTCGAAGCCTAGGTGGGCCATTACCCCGCCTACAAGCTGATAGGACGCGACCCCATCCCATGCCACTAAACACTTTCCCAACAAGACATGCGTCAAGTTGGAGCATCCAGCATTACCACCCGTTTCCAAGAGCTATTCTGGAGCATGGGGCAGGTTGGTCACGCATTACTCACCCGTTCGCCACTCTCACCAGTCAGCAAGCTGACTAGATCCCGTTCGACTTGCATGTGTTAAGCACGCCGCCAGCGTTCATCCTGAGCCAGAATCGAACCCTCCACGAAAAACTTCAATGAAGAGCCAACAAAAGGCTCCAATATTAAAAAGAAAAAGACGAGACATTCTTTAAGGAAAGAACATCCCAACAAAAAACCTCACCACCATTTAACCATCTCTCAGGCACCCTGCAATCTGCAAGGCAGGCAATGAACTGGCAATAATTAACTAATAAGTAGTACAGACACGCTCTTGAGTTCTCAAACCACCACCACACCAGCCGGCCCATCAACCTCAACCGAGGAGAACCAGCCGCGCTGAGCAGCAAGAGATAAACTTACACCAACCCACGCTAAAACGCAAACCCACCAAAAACAAACACCCCAAAACCATTGAAAACAAGCCAAAACACCGGCGTGTCGAAAACCACGCAAAAAACACCAAAAACCTACACAAAGCCAGGAACAATAATCAAAAATAGCCCCAAAAACCTCAAAACCGGGAGTGTCGCGCACCCACGCATTAAGAAAAACAGCAACAAAGACACAATTAATACAGAATCAACGCGAAAAAGACACAATAAAAGCCGAAAAAGATGAGATATACGATTAAAGATATACGCAAAATGTATGAACGCGATATATGGAATACATACGAAATAAGAAATACCTGTATAAATAGATACTTATTAAATAAACTTTTATAAAGAATACAAAGCACATAAAAACACAAAAAGCATAAAGCGCATAAAGAAAAGAAGAAAAGAATAGGATATTAACAGACATTAATAAAAAGAAGGATCAGAAGAATGAGCAACAAGCAATCGAACAGCAAACGCCATATTGTTGTACTAACCGGAGCAGGAATCTCCACAAGTGCTGGCATTCCTGATTTTCGCGGACCAGATGGCGTATGGACTAAGCACCCAGAGCAAATGAGCGTTTACGATATAGACGCGTTTTTAAGCAGCGAAGAAGAACGCATTTACTCTTGGCGCTGGCAAAAAGAGTCACCTGTTTGGAACGCTCAGCCAGGAACAGCACACAAGGCACTTGTAAAACTTGAGAAAGCTGGAATGCTAGATTTAATAGCCACCCAAAACTTTGACGCACTTCACGAAAAAGCTGGCAATAGCCCAGATATTATAGTGAATTTGCACGGAAGCATTGGAACCTCACACTGCATGAGCTGCCACGCGAGCTATAAAACAGCCGATATTATGGCAGATTTAGACGAGAATCCAGATCCGCATTGCAGACGCGCTCTTCCATACCGTAGCAATATGCCTTGCAACGGTTTAATCAAAACAGACGTTGTATATTTTGGCGAGGCACTTCCTGAGGGAGCAATGGAACGAAGCGCGCAAGCAATAGTTAAAGCGGACGAGCTGTGGGTTATTGGTTCCACGCTAGAAGTATTTCCAGCTGCTTCTCTCGTACCGTTAGCCGCGCGTGCAGGAGTGCCTATTACGATAATGAACCTGGGCTCTACACAATACGACTATTTGGCAGAGCGTATTATTCGCGAAGATATTGCGAAAGCTCTGCCAAAATTAGTAGACGAAACTATTGCAAAGTGACTATTGCAAAGTAACGCTATTAAAACTATTGCAAAGTAACAGCTATACCTTCCCAAGGCGCAAGCGTACCGTTTTTAAGCGATGTAAGCGCGTGATTCACGTCGTAAGTTGTAACCATTACGTCACGCCCCACAAAAGCGTTAGAGGCGCGATTTTGCAATAATTGCGCGCTCTGCGTAGGTATAGGCACGGTTGAATCAGTCATATTAATCATTACGAGCATGCGTTCTGTAGATTCCGCATTAGATTTCGCAGAATTTGCAGCAGATTCCGCAGCAGTCTCTGCAGAGTCATCCTGCTTTTCGCAATCAGATTTAAGCTCGCGCACGAAAGCGTACACGCACTCGTCATCCGCATCGACCAAATTCCAAGAGCCAGCAGAAACAATCGGCTCCGAATGGCGCAAAGCAATTAAATACTTATAGAAAGCGTAAACAGAATCTGAATCTTCCATCTGCTCAGCTGCATTAATGTCTACGTAGTTAGGATTCACACTAATCCACGGCTCTGCGTTATTTTGCGACGTAACATTAAAAGGCATAAAACCCGCGTATTTAGAAGCATTCCACTGCATTGGAGTTCTAGAATTATCGCGACCGCGCTTTGCGAGCGCATCCATCATCGACTCAGCCGACTGAATATGCGCTTCTTCTACGCGCTGCTTAAACATATTCAACGCTTCCAAATCGCGATACTGCTCGAGACGCGTAAAGTGCGCGTTAGTCATGCCTATTTCCTCGCCTTGGTACACGTAAGGCGTGCCGCGGTGCATGTGAAGAAGCATGGCAATCGCCTTAGCAGAGCGCACGCGCATCTCCTCACTAGCCTCACTACCCCAGCGAGAAAGCGCACGCGGCTGATCGTGATTATTAAAGAACAAGCTCGCCCAACCAGCATCCGCTACCGCTTGCTGTTGCTCTGCCATCACGCGCTTTAATTCCGTAAGCTTTAGCGGCACAGGGTTCCACTTAGTTCCGTTTTCGCAATCGATATCCACGTGATTGAACAGGAATAACATGTCGAGTTCACTGTGAGTAGGGTCAGTAATATAAGTATTACGGTGCGGAGAAATTCCCGGAGCTTCACCAACAGTTAAGAAACCTTCGCGCCCTTCGAAAACTTCTGCACGCATCTCACGTAAGAATTCGTCTAAACGAGGACCATCCGAGCAGAACGGGAACGGCGAAGAATAGCCGTCAGCACCAGCTGGAAAATCTTCAATCTGGCAGCCAACTTCCCCAGGCAAACGACCTTCAGAATCAACATGCTTGGAAATTTGCGTAATCACATCCATGCGGAAGCCGTCAATTCCGCGATCCATCCACCAATTCATCATCTTGTACACGGCAGCGCGAACCGCGGGATTTTCCCAATTCAAATCTGGCTGCTTTGGAGAATACTGGTGAAGGAAGTATTCTCCGCGCCTCGGATCGTAAGTCCACGCGGAACCGCCGAAATACGAACCCCACTTATTCGGCTCCGCACCCGGCTCACCAGGCACACAACCTTCACGCGCAGGCCTCCACCAATACCAATCAGCGTAATCACTAGAAGCATCTCTTGAAGCCTGGAACCAAGCATGCTCGTCAGAAGTGTGATTTACTACTAAATCCATCACAACTTTAAGCCCACGCTTGTGCGCGCCAGCCAAAAGTTCGTCCATATCTTCCAAAGTGCCAAAAAGCGGATCAATATCTTGATAATCGGAAATATCGTAACCGTTATCGTCTTGCGGAGACTTGTAAACAGGGCTGAGCCAGAGCACGTCAACACCTAAATCAGCCAAATAGTCAAGGCGCGAAGTGATTCCCTTCAAATCACCAATGCCGTCACCGTTCGTATCTTGGAAGCTTCGCGGATAAATCTGATACACTACTGCATTCGCCCACCAAGGGTTTGGCGTAGCGCCGCTTGTGCGCACGGATTCTGGCAAGTTTGCTCTGTCAAAAGTAGTCATATAAACCCCATTAATTTACGTTAATAAGTATTTTTATTACAGTTTTATTTATTACAAATAATTTTATTTATTTAATAGTATTGATGATTTTAGACTCTAAATTTTATCAGCATATTAGATGTTACGCGCGGATCATAAAAAGCGGCCCGCAGTAAAAACCGCGAGCCGCTCCTCCTTCTCATTCATTGCAAGAGCTATAGGGATACTCTCTAAATTATTGCTGATTATGAAGCTTGAACGCGAGTTCTGCCAAATGAACTCCGTGCGTTAAGAATTCGTGAGTACGGCAAACGTAATCATTTTCGCGACCGAGCTTTGCTATGTAACCATTAATGTAATCGACTTCAGTCTTTCGTCCGCGACTCATATCTTGGTACATAGAAGGATAGTGCAAAGGATTTGCAACACGACTTACGTAATCGATAGCCTCCAACTCCTGCTGACGCGTATTAACCATACGAATTCCTGCACGATCGCACACGTCGTACGCTTCGTTAATAAGCTGTCGAGCCATATCCATAGTCCCAGGGTACGAAATAAACTGGCCCATTTGAATCTGATACATTGTGCACAAAGTGTTAACTACGGAATTGAAAACTACCTTCGCCATGCACGTACCCTTGAAATCTTCCGTAATAGTAGGATTCAAGCCTGCAGCTTTAAAGTCGTCTCGCATAGCAAGCTCAACATCGCTCACCTGCTCGTTTAACGCACACATGTTCATGGTACCAACGCCAACTTTACCAATAAAATCAACGTCGCCCGGACCGTTCAAAACGGTTGCAATCATTGCAGTTCCACCATAAATATGGTCATCCGGGAAATATTGCTGCAACTTTTCGAAATGACCCCAACCATTCATAGCAGCAAACACAACCTGATGCTCTTTAAACAAATGCTTACAACGCTCCAACATTTCCGCAAGCTGCATTTGCTTCATAAACACGATCCACACGTCTGGATCGCCGTCATAATCTTCAGGCGTATACATATTAATCGGCACTAAATGACGGTTTTCGTGGTCGCGGCTCACCATTACGCCGCCTTGCTCGCGAACTTTATTCACATTTTCATCCCAGGCATCAATGAAATCAACATGAATGCCAGCCGTTTCCTGCAACAAAACGCCATAGCGATATCCCATAGCTCCCGAACCGATCATTGCATATTTCATGCCACTCATAGTGACACCTCCTTTTAGATAAAAATGTGCTTAGGCGAAATTCGTGCATACATGGAAATTCGTCGAAGCGGCTGTGAATATAATAAAAAGCAGTAAGGCTGATTGTAGTGACTAAAATCAGCCAACTGCTTTTTGGTTTTTATAGCATATTACACAGTTTTAGGAGAATGTCAAAATTCTGTACATCGGCAAGGCGCGAACGTCAACTGAATATACTTACAATTTATGCATGCATCACCTACTTACAAGTGAAAAAATTGACGAATTTGAGCAACTGTACCGTAGGAAGCTTGTGCGCCAAATCCAGTAGCAGCATATGCAGCTACATAAGAAGCGAGTGACGCCGCATCAACCAACCGCATATCCACAGACAAACACGCAAGCACAGTACCCATAAAAGCATCGCCACAACCCGTAGTATCAACGGCATTGACATGCTGAGCCATAATTCGATGCACCGAATTATCAGCATAATCCAAAACCATAGACCCACGTGAGCCAAGTGTTACTATTGCCTCATTAAAGCCAAACTCATGCATTGCATGAAGCGTATGCTTCCAATCAAATGAATCCCAATCACCACTATCTGGTTCTGAAATATGCAATAGCTGTGCCATTTCATGCTCATTGACCAGTAAGATATCTGCAGATCGTATAAGATCTCGCGGTAATGTATCCAAAAAAGGCGAATTATTAAGCAAAACTTTTACGCCATGCTCATGTGCTAAGCGAGCGCACATCGTAACCGATTCTAATGGACTTTCCAAGCAAAGCCCTAATACTTTTGCATTAGTAATAGCAGCTTGCACAGATGACGACTGAATATAATCAATATCAACTTGCGAGTTAGATCCAGGCGCATAAACAATAGTATTTTCGCCACTTTGCGCATCCACTGTAATCACTGTTGCGCCACTGTTGCAATTGGGTACATGACGTACATACGTCGTATCAACACCAGATTCTCGCAAAGCACCAGTAAGAAAATCAGCATTAGCATCATTACCTACAGCACCGAACATACATACGTGCGCACCAAGCTTTGCAGCAGATACTGCCTGATTACCTGACTTACCTCCAGGCAGTATTCGTATTTCGTCACCTTTAATGGTCTCACCAGGCATAGGAAGACGATTAGCAACAATAGTATAATCCGCATTCATAGAACCAACTATCGCTACAGTAGGCATCTTCATATTTCGTAACGCAGGCAATGTCTCACGTTGCAAAGCCACGTTAACAGGCTGAATGACTTTAATCTTTTCTAAACTCTCCAACGAGTCAAGCATATGATAACTACACATAATTCTCCCTAAATATTGCGCAAAACAAAGCTTAGAATGGAACACCACAACGCAGCAACACGTTAGAATACGGAGTAGTCTCACCCGTTCGAATCACGAATTTAGCTTGCGAAACAAGAGACTTAAATCCTTGTTCGCCATCATGAGGCACATAAGTCAATGGCACACCAAGCAAATCCTTGACCCATGTTTCTGGAACATCATCACAAGCTTCTTCCGCCATAATACCAGACTCAAGAACAAGATCGTCCTTTATTGATGCAAGCACATCAGGAAATCGCGGTATTCCAAAAACCAAGGCTAAATCAATAACTTCTACGCCCGCTGGGACAGGCAAGCCACAGTCAGAAACAACAAATTGATCCTTATGCCTCAATTTTGCAATAGCAGCTGCTAATTGTGCGTTCAAAATACCATGAGTTAACATAATTCACCCCATATCGTGGCTCATGAAAGCGACATCAACAATGATCATCACCTTTATAACAAATGCGCCACCACGAACATATATGATAAAAATCTTATTAAGAAAACAATGGCGTTGAGAACGCTAAATCATACGGTATTAATAAATTTTACTGTTACAATTATTTTCACGAAAACATCATGAATGCTCTCAGCGCCATATAAATTTTGCATTAGCTATATTAATCCATAAAACTACTCAACATAAACTTTAATGTTTATACACAGAATTACATAGTTTTATGCAAATATGTATTACTCAAAATCACCCACATTCTTTACTGTCACTGTTTTCACAGTAATTGGCTCAGTCTTTGGAACACTTTGCCCTTTAATAGCTTTTACAGCAGCAGCAACGGCAGAACGACCAAGTTCCTTTGGCTGCTGAGCAATTGTTCCAGCCATTGTGCCGGCTTTAATAGCTTTCATACCGTCAGCAGTGCCATCGAAACCTACTACTTTAATTTCTTTACCAGCTTTAGCTCCTAATGCTTGAATGGCACCTAATGCCATCTCGTCATTTTCGGCGTAAATGCCGGTTGCATTCGGGTGCGATTGCAACAAATTAGTAGCCACATTTAATGCTTCAGCACGGTCAAAGTTAGCAGTTTGTTCTGCTACAACTTTAATATTTGAATATTTTTTAATACGATCTTTGAATCCTTTGCCACGGTCGCGAGTAGAAGCCGCTCCAGGAATACCTTGCAAAACCAAAACTTCACCCTTTTCGCCCATACTATTAGCTAGCGTGTCAGCAGCCTGAGCACCACCAGCAACGTTATCGGAAGCAATATGCGAAGTAACTTTTTCACCAGTTACAGAACGGTCAACAGAAATCACAGGCAAGTTCGCGCTTAGCAACGGGGCAACTGCAGGACCAGCAGCATCAGAATCTACAGGGTTAATAATAACAGCTTTTGCACCTTGTGATTGAGCATTCTGCGCTTGATCCTGCTGCTTTGCAGAATCATTCTGAGCGTCGGAAACTTGCAAATCAACACCAAGTTTCTTTGCTTCAGCTTGGGCACCATCACGTAAATCCACAAAGAACGGATTATTCAAAGTAGAAACTAGCAATGCGACTTTATCGCCACCATTAGTACTACCACATGCACTCATGCTGACAATAAGTGCAGATGCTGCTGCAACCGCGCAAGCAATCTTTACGCCTCGACGCATAATTGGATAATTCATCATATCTCCTTTGATTATTGCCCTGTGCTACCGCAAGTTTTTAGTTCGATAAATCCACAATGTTGCAGTGACATAAGGCTGATGTTTCACCATCTCTTTACCTTATTGTTACGTAGTTTTGAGTTATAAAGTTCAGTTATAATATTCCAAATCGTTTCAATTCTTGCTGAAAATATTGATTACTCGCCACTTACGAATCAACATTTGCAAGATTCACCTCCTTCCTACGAGAAGATCAAGTTTATAAAAGTATTAATTTGCTGTCAGTGCGTATCTTCCTTGCGGCGCAAAGTGTCAAGGCTCACAGCAAAGGCAATAACCAAACCAATAACTACTTGCTGCCAGAAGGAGGAAACATTCAAAATATTCAAGCCATTACGAATTACAGCCAGCAAAATTGCTCCTACGAAAGTGCCAGAAATCTTACCTTTACCGCCTGAAAGCGAAGCACCACCGATAACAACAGAAGCAATAGCATCCATTTCATAGCCAGTGGCGGCCTGAGGCTGAGCGGAATGTAAACGACCGGCAATAACTAAACCAGCGATGGCAGCGAAAATACCGGAAAAAATAAACACCATAATTTGTGTTTTATGAATATTGATACCAGAAAGGCGAGAGGCCTCCATATTTCCACCAACAGCATACATAGAACGACCAGTAGTGGTGAAGTTCAGTATTACTGCAGCAATAACACCCATGATAATCATCATCACGATTGGCATTGGAATACCTAATATGTTGGCACCAAAGAAATTCACCATGCCAGAGGTAGAAATAGGACGACCGTCTGAAACAACAAGGGTAAGTCCACGCGCAACAGACATCATTGCCAATGTAGCAATAAACGATGGTAACTTAAGAAAAGCGTTCGCAACACCTGAAATAAGACCAAAAAGCGCACCGGTTACTATACCTACAACAACAGTTAACACTGGCGGCAACCCCATAGAAACGCCTGTATACGCAACCAACATGCTAGAAATTGCAGCCACCGCACCTACTGACAAATCAATACCAGCGGACACGATGACAAAGGTTTGACCGAATGCCAAAATAGCAACTGTCGCAGCTTGAATACCCACATTGAGAATATTCACACTTGTCAAAAATGCTGGCGTGGCGCACGAAAGCGCAGCACACAAGATAATCAAGCCGATAAGAGCGCCATTACGTGACGCAAACTTTTTCGCTGCAGGCAAAAATCCTTTATCAACTGCACCGTATCCCAAATGCTCAGATTTTGCACTACTCGTAGCAGCCATAATTTATACTCCTTTAACAAATTTTGCTATAACTCACTGCACTACTGTGTGCAATAAATTGTTGTATGCAAGTTTTACGTTTGATTGGTAACTTTAATTTTTAAGATTTCAATATGGCTCATGTATCAGTTTCATATTGAAAGCAGTAAGGTTTTACTCATTCCTGTATGCTCAAATACCAGATGTATTAAGGTGAGTCACTGCAAGCTCCATCACACTTTCCTGCGTAGCCTCGCTTGCAGCTAATTCACCGCTGATTCTGCCGTTCGACATCACCAATACGCGATCTGACATGCCAAGCACTTCAGGCAAATCTGAGGATGCCATCAGCACAGCACCTCCATTTTCTACGATACTGTTAATCAACTCGTAAATTTCTACACGAGCACCAACATCAACACCACGAGTAGGCTCATCCAGCAATAGCACTTTCACGTTCGCCATAGACCATTTGCCGAACACGATTTTTTGTTGATTACCGCCAGATAGCGAACCAGCGGGTTGATCAATGTTTGCCATACGAATACGCAATTTTTTTGCAGTTTCTTCTTCGCGAGTACGCTGCCCTTTCAAATCCGCAAATCCTGCATGTGCTGTAGGAACTAATGTAGAAATTCCCAAATTTTCTGCAACAGATGCTTCAAGAATCAACCCTTGTACTCGACGATCTTCTGGGACTAAACCAAGACCAGCTGCGATGCTTCCTGCAATATTCGCTTTCGCAATAGATTTACCATCAACAGTTATTGAACCTGAATCATAACTATCTGCACCAAATATTGCACGAAGAACTTCGGTACGACCAGCACCTACCAAACCTGCAAGACCCACAACTTCGCCAGCATGAACGCTGAAGGATACATTTTCTAACGTACCTTTTCGCGTTAAGCCTTCTACTTTTAGCAGCTCTTTGCCTTGACTACGTTTGCCATGAGGGAATTGATTTGTAATATCACGACCTACCATGAGTTTTACAAGTTCCTTCTCAGGAACTTGCGCATCAACAGTATCGACGTATTTGCCATCGCGAAGTACAGTTACAACATCACCAATACGCGCAATTTCATCTAAATGATGAGAAATAAACACCATTCCAACATTTTTGGATTTTAAATCTTCCATAATGTTAAATAACTGTTCACATTCTGGTTTTGTTAGAGCAGCTGTTGGTTCATCAAGAATAAGGATAGATGCATGTTGCATAAGTGCTTTGGCTATTTCTACCATTTGTTGACGAGCTACACCAAGTTGTCCCATTGGCTTATTGACATCTTCATCTAAACCGATAACTTGCAATGCAGATTCCGCACGAGCACGCATCGTCGCCCGACTAACAAAACCAGCTTTCGTAGGAAGCATACCAAGGAACAAATTTTCCATAATAGAAAGTTCTGGCACCAAATTTAACTCTTGGTGAATCACAGCAATGCCCAATTTGCGAGCAGTATCCACATTAGGAATTCGCACTGTTTCACCATTGATCTCAATATGACCTTTATCTGGCTGATAAATGCCACTCATCATCTTAATAACTGTTGACTTGCCCGCACCATTTTCACCAAGGAGAACATGCACTTCACCTGGTTTTACTGTTACAGACACATTGTCAACTACCGTAGAATTACCGAATATTTTCGATACTCCTACTAGCGATAGTTCCGTCATGTCCTACCTCTTTCTTCGCTACAGCACCACTGCTGCCACGAAAATGCAATAAATTACGCTACATTACGCTTGTACTTTGGATGAGAATTATGCCGCAATGTGCATGCAAAAACGTAACAACAACGGTACGCTCAGGCGATTGCTGCACACGCTTACAAAGTCACGGTACAAAAATCAATAACAATAGTGTCAAGCTATAGAATAACAGCCTTACAGCTACGCATTTCCTAACGATTCACGCGGAATATACATAGTTTCTACTCGCTGCGATTGAACATCAACATTATGTTCTAACATATCCAAAAAAAGTGCAGCACTAGTACGACCAATGCGCTGAACTTGTTGCGAAATAGTAGAAATACGCGGCGTTGCTAAGCGGAATATTTCAACATCATCAAACGAGATAAGTGAAATATCACTGCCTATCACTAATCCTTCACGAGCCATTACATCCATCACTCGCAGCGCATCTGGCGAATAGCCGATAATAAGCGCTTTTACACCAACGCTAATCATGCGATGCAACACGCTAGCACATGAGGATTGTTCAAATCCCGTAGATTCTACAAATACATGTTCTTCGCCAAATATCTCCGAAGCCACTGTACGAAATACTTGTTCACGTTCTTGCAGTGACGGTGAAGCGATAATTGGACCCGACACGTAGCCAACTGAGCAAAAACCATGTTGTTTAACATCCAATAATGCGTCACGAATACCTTGCTCTGGATCCGAATCCACAACTGGCACATGCGTTAAATCGCCAGTCCGAGGTTCCACATGTCGATCCATAAACATAAGTGGAAGATGCTGCTCCATCAACATTCTCATAGCATCAGTTTCCTCACCTTGAGGCACAATAATCGCACCATCAATGCGTTGAGAAAGAATACTTGTAATGAATGAATCTTGACGAGCTGCACTCTCAGAAGATGTTCCAATAAACGCACAATAGCCGGCATCAAACAACGAGTCTTGCACAGTATACGCAAGCTCAGCAAAATACGCATTGCGTATATCTGGCACAAGTAACCCCACTGTCTTAGTACGAGATGACCGCATCGCCTGAGCGCGAGAATCTGGTATATAACCTAGTTCCGCAACTGCACGCTCAACTTTCGCCTTAGTGTTTGCCGATATACGACCCGTATTATTCAATGCGCGAGAAACAGTTGATACTGATATACCAGCACGTTGCGCAACATCGCGAATCGTAATGTACGACATGACACCTCCAGCTCATCTCTTATGCTCAACCAGTGTTAACAATTTTGCACTGTTATCGATATGTTTTGATTTTAGCTTGTACTCCATGTTTTATACTACGTTTTTCCATATACTCCTCTCGTCGGAGAAAAACAGCACTATGCAACCATGCATAAGAGCCTCTGTGCAATCTTATTCTCAACGAGCAGCTTCATCAGCGCTGAATAGAATCCGCAAATTGAGATAACGTTCCCACAATTGTCGGTTTCTTCAACTTACCTCATGCGGTAACGTTACCGCAACTATAACATTTTGTTAGAATGAACACAAGGGGAACACGCTAAAAATTACTTTTCATGCACTGCGCTATCTTGAATTAAATGCAACATTAAAAAATAATGCAACACTTATCTAACGTTGATGCGCAAAAAAGTTTCGCAAGAGCCTAGCACACTCAGATTCGCATACTGAACCAATGACTTCCGGGCGTGAGCCAACATGAGGATCTCGTAAAATATCCCACACAGACCCACACGCACCAAGTTTGGCATCCCACGCCCCGAAAATCACGCGTTTAAGACGCGTTTGCAGCACAGCCCCAGCACACATGGGGCAAGGTTCAAGAGTTACTACCAGAGTACAGTCAGATAGATTCCAAGATTTACGCGAGATAGCAGCATCTTTCATAGCAAGCACTTCAGCATGAGCCAAAGGATCAGCACTCTGCTCCCGCATATTTGCGCCTTTGCCAATAATATTACCGCCACCATCAAGCACAACTGCTCCAACTGGAACTTCGCCTGCAGAAGCAGACTCTCGAGCCAAATTCAAGGCTTGATTCATTGCAAATACTATCTCATCGCGCATATTCATGAAATCACTTTACAGATTAATTTACAGATTAAGAAAAAACAAAATCGAATAAATTTACATAAATCTAAGTAAATTTACATAAGCCCAGAAGAAATATCGTGAGTTACGAACCACTTGCGAATATCGCCAATTTCGTTCATATCAACAGCGTGATCCAACCCGCGATAACGACGTTCTTCAAGCCAAGTGTGCTCCTCAAGCCACGCTGCAGCAGCCGAGAATTCGTAAGGAGGAATCACGCCATCCTCTAATCCATAGCCGAAAAATACAGGAGTATTACGCTCAGCTAAATCGTCATCTTTTAAAGCAATTTCAGATGCAGAAGCAGGAACATCAGGAGCTATGAATCCGGAAAGCGAAACGGCTGCACGGTAGCGTGAAGGATTCAAACGCAAAACATGCACTGCGAGCGCAGCTCCTTGCGAAAAACCAAATGGCACAATGTCGCGATTTGCTGGAATATTTTCACGCACCCACTCGTCGATTGAGACAGCAGCAGCATACATGTCGTAATCTAAATCTTCTCGCTGCGGCACAGCATCGTGGAACCAACTGTAAGCACCTTCTGCCAGCTTAAGCGGAGCGCGTAAAGCAATTGCATCATTATATGGTGCCACTACTCGCAACAAATCCAATAAATCTTCCTCATTAGAGCCCCAACCGTGAAGAAGCAGAAGCAGCGGATGCGTTGGATGAGCTGAAGCATCCCCTTGCGAATACTGTGCATTTGTAACTTTTAAAGGCTCACCAAAATAACCAGGCACAACATGCGATTCACGACCGATATGAGATTTGTAAGAATTGTTATTTGCATTATTGGTATTTAGTTCATCGTTAGCGTTCATTACATCACCGTCGCTTGTAATAAATAGAAGTTTGTACAATACTCGAGAAGTTTGTACAACATTCGCACTTTTTGCACTGCAGTTGCAATATAGTTGCTTTATATTTGCACTATACTTGCACAAAAGGCCAGAATCGTAAGAGGCAAAACCCTTGCAATTCCAGCCTTTTTGACGAGTGCGAACGGCGGGACTTGAACCCGCACGAGCATACGCTCACTGCCACCTGAAGACAGCGCGTCTACCATTCCGCCACGTTCGCATACAAAGTGCAAGGCTATCATATTTAACATAAATTCGCAATATTTAGCCTAGCATTTTGCGCTCAAAACTACTCTCAGCCTTTTGCACCTTTTTCGTAATAATGAGCAAGAGTTTCATCGCGAAACTCTTCAAAATATCCGCCGTCAATAGAAGCTCGAATATCGTCGAGCAGCTTCACAAAGAAACGCTCGTTGTGAATAGTTGCAAGCGTAAATCCGTTCATTTCACTAGCGCGCAGCAAATGATCCACATACATTCTGGAATAATGCGTACAAGTGTAGCAATCGCAGCCTTCTTCAAGCGGACGCTGATCATGCTTAAACTCAGCACGTTTTACGTTGTAGCGACCATGTCGAGTAAAAATTGCGCCGTTCCTTCCGCAACGAGCAGGAGCAACACAGTCGAAAGTATCTCCACCATTCTCAACACACGCAAAAATATCGTCAACTGCGGCAATACCAAGCACGTGACGAGGTCGATTTTCCGGCATAGCATCGCAAATCCATGCGCAAGTATCACCAATAATCCGCTTCTCAATAGCGCCGCCGATTCCAACTCCATCAAAATCTAAAGAAGCAATTTCTTCAGCTGCATGCCTACGCAAATCCTCATAATTCGCGCCCTGCACAACGCCGTATAACGCTTGATAAGGCTTGCCAACGCGCTCCTGCGTTAAACGCTGATGTTCAGCAACACAACGCTTAGCCCAGCGGAACGTACGCTCCACCGATTCCTCCTGGTAGCGACGCGTATTCATCAAAGTAGTAAGCTCATCGAAAGCAAACATAATATCCGCACCCAGCTTATGCTGGATTCCCATAGAAATTTCAGCACTAAAACGGTGCTTGGCTCCGTTAAGAGGAGACTTAAAAGTTACGCCATCCTCGTCAACAAAAGCCATACGCTCCTTACCTGCTGCAATAACATCATCCGACTTCATGCCGGTAACGTCCATTGCAAGAGTCTTCTTAAAACCAGCACCTAAAGAAAGAACCTGAAAACCGCCAGAATCCGTAAAGGTTGGCTTATCCCAGTTCATAAACTTTCCCAATCCGCCAGCTTCGTCAAGAACATCCGCGCCAGGACGTTCGTACAAATGAAAAGCATTTGAAAGCATGCACTGAGCACCCAAATCCTTAATGCTTTCTGGCAACACTGCCTTCATTGCAGCTTGCGTTGCAACAGGTACAAATGCTGGGGTCTGAATATCCCCATGAGGCGTGTGAATTACGCCGGTGCGCCCATAGCGAGCGCCGTCACGACCTTTACCTTCAGCAGTATTGGAAAGTCGCGTTTTAGTTGTAAACGAAAATTCTTTGCGGTCACCAGGTTTCCCCGGCTCAGCTCCGCGTGGATGTTCAAGAAGACTTGTCATAGCATTTACTTTATTAGAAGGCATGACGAGTATAAATAAAAAACACGCACAATTTATATTTTTATGTGGCAATATCCAAATTAATTTGCAAAATTTATGAAATTTACAAGGCAAATTATTTAAAAAATTATAAAAAAACATACTATCTCTTACATAGATAATGGCATGGTTTATTATGGTGTGTTAAGAGTCTTTTGTAAGGAGGATGAATGGCTGACGATATGTATGGTGCAAATCAGCAGGAATCCAATGAAACTGCAAATAATGGATATTACGAGCAGCAGGAACAGCCGACGCAACCAGCACAACCAACGCAAACAACGCAACCAGCACAAACATATAGCCCAGCTCCTGAATTCGGAGCTTACGGCCCAACAAATAACGAAAATGAAGTTGGTACAAACACTACACAGTATCCAGCTAACAATTACGCCGTAAACCAAAATAACGATGCGGATAATACAAATATCAACAATGCTCCTACGCAATACATTGGATCACAAAATTACTACGGAAATAATAATTTTAACGGCTTCGGAAATCCGTATAATTACGGCACAGACAATAATTCTTACCCAAATAATGAAGTTGGCAATCAAACACCAGCGCAGCAGAATTTTAACAATAATGCAAGTAACGAAGAAAATGAAAATATAGCAAAAACAAGCATTATTAGCACAAATGCAGCAAATACAAACGACACAAACAAAAAAGGTAACAAAAGAAAAACAAAAAGCTCTTCGTCAACTGCTTTTGTCGCCATTTTATCCTCCGCAATTTCTGCAATAGTTTGCGTAGTTGTAGTCCTATTTGTAGTCTCGCAAGGTCTTATTTCAATTCCACAAAGCGGCTCTTTCGCAAACATCGGCTCTCATTCTTCTGGCCCTGGGACCGCAGTAGTTAAAGGTGGTCAATCTCCAGATTGGCAAGGAGTTGCAAAAAATGTTTCCGGAGCCGTTGTTTCTATACAAACTCGTTTAGAGAAAGGCATGGGGAAGGGTTCTGGAGTAATCATTGATTCAAAAGGTTATGTTGTAACAAACAATCACGTAATTTCTGATGCAAAAGAAATTCAAGTAACCCTTTCTAATGGTCAAATTTATTCAGCTACATTAGTCGGAGCAGATAAAACTACTGATTTGGCAGTACTTAAATTAGACAATTCACCAAATAATTTAAAGACAGTCCAATTTGCAGATTCTAATCTACTTTCCGTTGGTGAACCAGTTATGGCAATCGGAAATCCGCTTGGATATGACGATACAGCTACCACAGGCATTGTTTCGGCTTTGAATCGTCCAGTATCAGTTATGGACGACCAAAGCCGCTCTGAAATTGTAACTAATGCAGTACAAATTGATGCAGCTATTAATCCAGGAAATTCAGGCGGCCCAACTTTTAACGCTGCCGGAAAAGTCATAGGTATTAATTCTTCTATTGCAGCAACATCAGCTCAAGGGGAAACTACAGGATCAATCGGCATCGGCTTTGCAATTCCAGCAAATTTGGTGAAGCGAGTAGTTACAGAAATTATTAAAAACGGTTCTGTAAAACACGTAGCACTGGGAATCATGATTAAAAGCACAGCAGTTGAGTCCGAAGGAATTACTCGCGGAGGAGCTCAAATTGTTTCTGTCAATCAAGGAAGCCCTGCTGAAAAAGCCGGACTCAAAGCCAATGACACTATTGTTGCCTTTGACGATAAGCCTGTATCCAATAATTACGCACTCCTCGGGTATGTGAGAGCAACAGCGTTCAATCAAAAAGCTACGCTCACAATAGTTCGTAACGGCAACACACTTAAGTTGCAAGTTACATTCAACCAAGAAGAAGCTGCTGTTAATGGCACAAATAAGCAAGAAAAGAAATTAAAGAAAAACCAAAAGAAGCCTAGTAAAAAACGCGGCAGTAAGTCGGACGATGACGACGATGACGATTTACAACAACGTGGAGGTGACGATGGTGACGATGGTGGAATATTTGATCCATTCGGTTTCTGGTAAATAAAACCGCATGTTTTACATTAAAAGTAAAACATTGTAATAAAAGATGCCCCTAAATAAGTTACTTAACTTACGCAGGGGCATTTTCATAATGTAATTAAATATATTTAAATGTATTTATATAAATGCGCTAATTATTTTTTACGCTCGTATACAATAATTCTTCCTTCTGAGGTCCCTGCTTTCCAAGATGATTTTGTTTTAGCAATAGTACGCTCAGTATAATGGTCAATATTGTAGTTTAAATACACAAAATAATACCAAGGCTTATCTGATTCTGTGACAAAGAATTTAGGTTCTTTCTTTGCTCTGCAAGCATCCATTTCATTTGATGCCTGTTCTTGATATGGCTGCTCATTTGTAATAAACGAGCTATTCTTATAACTGCAATCAATAAGATTCTTTGAGAAATAAGGATTTGCTGTAATAAGCTGCCACGAATATTGATGAATATCTTCAAATTCAGGAACAATAACATTACCTTGTTTATCGGTTTTTTCGTCTTGATGCAGCCAAGACGTTACGAATCGCATGTTTTCAGCATGATTTTGCTTAATAAATTGCGCAAGTGCGCGCGAACCTGAATAGTCGAATCGAATATCGTTAACGCAAGAATACGCGTTCCAAATCAAGCTTGGGGACAATAAAACAACAGTAATAATGCCAGCAATAACTTTGTTTCCAACAGATTTACTTGCAGATCTACTGTTGCTATTTTCGTTGCTATTTTCAGCTTTATTTGTATTTTTATTTACAACTTTGAATAATCTAAAAATAATCGTCGGCATATCTTTAGATTCCAGTGACTTACGCGCAATGCACATCCAAAGTTGAGCTACGAAGAATGCAAAAACGATTCCTGCGTGGTGCAAAGTGAAATACTGCGTAGCAACTACTGCAAAAGTCAAGTAAGGGAGTATCAAAGAAACAAGCATGCCCCTTCGATAAGTAATTCTTACGGCGAAAGCCCATATTAAAATCGAAATAATAACGCAAATAATCGCGGACGGTACGCTTAGTGTAAGTCTGCGTAAAGAGACATCGCCGGCAAATTGGGTAAACATACTTTCTGATGGCATAACGAAAATAAACGACAAGAATTGCGTAAGAGGAGAATTTCCGTCGAATGTTTCACGTGATGCAAAAGCGTTAGCAGCAGGCCAAATGCAAATAATGCTTGCAATTCCAACTAAAGCAAGAATTATCCAGCTTACTAATCTGTTAATGTTAGAGAATATTTCAGCAAAAGCTTTTTTAATTCCTGCAGATTTTGCAGCTCGCCAAATCCAAGCTAAAGCAAAACCTGCCGATAAAGCAATACCGTACGCGCTGATTGCACATAAAAGTACAAGACTTAAAGCGAGTTTCCAAGTATCAGAAGGTTTAGAATCAGATTGTTTCCAATAATGTGCAACCATAAACAAAGCCGCGCAAAGAAGAGCATATGGACGCGAGGTAACGCCATATTGGAAGCACAAAAAATACGTAAATGGAAGCAAAAATACAGCCAATTTACTAAAAGGCGCGCGGAAAATAAGCCAGCCACCCAAAAGCGCAGTACATAAAAGCTGCACTCCTTTAAGACCTATCTCGTATGGCACTCCTGTTTTTGCAGGGATTGAAAGAAGCAAAGTCCAAAGCGGTGGATGGCCTTCATAATGTGGGCGAAGAGTTAACAAATCAGCAAACGAAGAATCGCGTGCAATAAGCCAACTTTGAGCTTCATCGAACCAAGGCTCATGGAAGCACATCACTACTACAACAACAGCCATGTACGCAATAAAAATAATCGCGCGCGCATGTTTTACGGACCATAGTTTATTTGGAATATTTAAAGTTTTAGTCGTATCCGTAGTTGCAGTTGCATCTGTAATAACTGCATTCGTATTCACAGTAGTATTTTCGCTCATAGTTGTTCTGTTTTCGCAGCCAAACGACGAGCGTTAGCAACAGCGTACAAACTAATGCCTGCTGCAACAGAAGCGTTAAGAGATTCAACCGCGCTAGAAATTGGGATTCCAGCAATAGCATCGCACGCTTCTCGTGTAAGGCGACTCATACCCTTGCCTTCGGAACCGAGCACAACAACTAACGGGTCAGTTTCAAAACCAGTTTCTCCAACAAGCTTATCGCCTCCGCCATCAAGACCAATTGCATACCATCCGCGCTCGCGCAAACTTTGAATTGCCTTATTTAAATTCACAACTCGAGCAACCGGCAAATGAGCTGCAGCACCGGCAGAAACTTTCCAAGCGGCAGCAGTTACGGAAGCACTTCTGCGCTCAGGTAAAATTACGCCATTAGCACCAAAAGCCGCTGCAGAACGAATAACAGCACCCAAATTTTGAGGATCTGTAACGCCGTCCAAAGCAATAAACAATGGTCGAGCATTAATGCGAGCAGAATCTGAATCAGCAGCTTCCATTGCGCGCGCCTTCTTTTCAGCGCGTTCAACCAACTCTTGCAAAGAGTGATACTGGTAAGGCTGAACTTTCAAAATAATGCCCTGATGATTCGTGCTATGTGCAATACGATCCATTTCAAGGCGATCCGCTTCAAGCAAACGCAAACCTTGCATGCCTGCTAACTTCACGATTTCGCGCGTGCGATCATCGTGCTCAATGCGATTAGCTACATACAATTGCGTGCTTGGAACTCCAACTCTTAAAGCCTCTAAAGCAGCATTGCGACCAATTACCAACTCGTCTGAATCGCTACCAAGCTTATCCACGCGACGACGCGCAGCCAAACGAGGATCCGCAAACGTGCGCTTAATAGCAGCCTTCTTAGCAAAATAAGCTTTGTGATACACGCGATCTTCAGCCTTCGGAGTAGGCCCTTTTCCGCGTAAAGCATTGCGATGTTTTCCACCCGACCCCTTGGTCGGTCCTTTTTTCGTAGTCATACTCCTATTCTCACATGCCCCCGAGGCATTGCTATTAATGGCTTTCTGGAGTCGGCAAAATTTGCTGATTCTAAGCTCGGCGCGTTGTATGGCATAATAGAACGGTACTTAATTGTTGCAAACTATTGCAATATTCCACAACCGCGCAATAGTTACAATACGAAGCGCTAAAAATAGCGTTAGCATTGCGATTATTGACTACTCCGCGGCACTCCCAAGGGGGAAGATATGGTTGATCACGCTCTTGATCAATCCAATAAAACGGCTGACGCTTCAGCTAATAGCAAAGATCCATCATTGTGTGATGTTCAACAAGTAGCTAAATCGCTTAACGTAGATATTTCATGCGGTTTAAGCTCTGAGGAAGCCACAAAAAGACTTGATCAATTCGGTCCGAATGCGCTTGCTGCTGCTCCTAAAATTCCAGCATGGAAACGATTCCTTGATCAATTTAAAGATCCGCTCGTTTACTTGCTTATTGCAGCAACTATTATTTCTGCAATCGCGTGGTTTGTTGAGCGCGCACAACATAAAGGAAACAGCGGTGGGGAGATTCTGCCGTTTGATTCAATCGTAATTATCATTATTTTGATTGCAAACGCAGTTCTTGGCTACATTCAAGAGTCGCGAGCAGAAGAAGCAGTCGAAGCTTTAGCTAGAATGAGCGCTCCGCAAACTTCAGTTTTGCGCGATGGTAGCGTGGTGCGCATTAATACTGCAGAAGTTGTGCCAGGCGATATTTTAGTGCTTGGCGAAGGCGATGCCGTGTCTGCAGACGGTCGACTTATAGCAGCAGCCTCCTTACGCGTAGCAGAAGCAAGCCTTACAGGCGAATCTGTAGCAGTAAGCAAACGCCCAAACACACTTTCGTCTGCAAAAGCTTTAGGCGATCGTACAAATATGGTTTTCAACGGAACTGCTGTTACACAAGGAACCGGTCGCGCTGTAGTCACCTCTACAGGCATGCGCACACAAGTTGGCAAAATCGCGGATATGCTTTCAAAATCAGATGACGAAGCAACACCTCTCGAGAAAGAAATGGTACACGTTTCTAAAGTTCTTGGAATTGCGGTGTGCATTATTGCGGCTGTTGTTCTTGCTTCCATGTGGCTGATTGAAGGCTTCCACAGTATTCAAGATATTATTGATTCTCTGCTGCTTTCTGTTTCCCTAGCTGTTGCTGCTGTTCCAGAAGGTTTAGCTGCGATTTTGACAGTAGTTCTTGCGCTTGGCGTGCAACGAATGGTGAAGCATCATGCTGTTGTAAAAAAGCTTTCATCCGTGGAAACACTTGGTTCTGCTTCTGTTATTTGCTCCGATAAAACAGGTACTTTAACTCGAAACGAGATGACTGTTGAGCGCGTAATAACACCTAGCGGCGAAGTTCAGCTTACAGGAAGCGGTTACAAGCCTGAAGGTCGCATGATATTAATTGGTTCTGTAGATGCTGACTTAGCAGTGCCGCAAAATCTTGCTACAGAAGTATTAGGCGCGTTAGGCTCCGGATGTTTAGCTAACGACGGCGATTTACACTATGACGAAACTACTAAAAGTTGGCAGCCTGTGGGAGACCCTACAGAAGTTTCGCTAGTAGTAGCAGCGCGTAAAACAAAGGCAGACAAACGTTACGCTCATTTGACTCGAGTTGCGGAAGTACCTTTTACTTCTGAACGCAAACGTATGTCTGTTGTTGTTAAAGATGGTTCGGATTCTGGAAATCTGATTGTTTGCGCTAAGGGCGCTCCGGACGTGCTGCTTTCTTATTGCACGCGTATTGCAGTAGCTGGTGCCGTGCGTCCACTTACTGACGGCGACCGCGAAGATATTTTAGCAACTGTTGAGCGTCTTTCCGGAGAAGCTTACCGCACGCTTGGAATGGCTTATAGGCCGCTTGGAGTCGATAGTCTTTCAAAAGTTGATGGCATGATTTCTAACGCCGCAGGTCAAATCGCGGACGTCGCAGAACAAAGTGACGTACTAGAATCTGATTTGATTTGGAACGGCATGGTTGGAATTATTGATCCTCCGCGAATTGAAGTTCGAGATAGTGTAGCTCAAGCTCATCGCGCTGGAATCCGTACTGTTATGATTACAGGCGATCATCCTCTTACGGCTACGCGTATTGCTCGAGATCTTGGAATTATTGGAAAAGATGAGCATGCGCTTACAGGCGACGAACTTGACGAGTTGCTCTCACGCGACGACGACAACATTGCTTTTGATGAAGCAATCAGTAAAACTAGCGTGTATGCGCGAGTAGCTCCTGAGCACAAGTTAGCTATCGTTTCTTCGCTTCAACGTCAAGGGAATATTGTTGCGATGACAGGCGATGGCGTGAACGATGCTCCTGCAGTAAAATCTGCCGATATTGGCGTAGCAATGGGCATTACGGGTACAGAAGTAACTAAAGAGTCTGCCAAGATGATTTTGGCTGACGATAACTTCTCTACAATTGTTGCAGCAGTGCGCGAAGGTCGCGGAATTTTCGACAATATTCGTAAATTCTTGCGATACTTGCTCAGTTCTAACGTTGGCGAAGTTTGTACGGTTTTCGGCGGCGTAGTTTTTGCTGGCGCGCTTGGAATTACGCAGCCAAACTCTGTTGGAGTTACTTTGCCTTTGCTTGCAACTCAGCTTTTGTGGATTAACTTGCTTACGGATGCAGCTCCTGCACTCGCGATGGGCGTTGATCCGCAAACTGACGACGTAATGGATCGAAAGCCTCGAAAGCTTACCGATAGCGTTATTGACCGACGAATGTGGGGAGATATTGTATTTATCGGCATAATCATGGCTGCTATTACGTTAATTGGCATGGATATGCATTTGGCAGGCGGATTCTTTACGGACCGTTCTGTTGGAATTATGGATCACGCTGCTCAGCTTACTCACGCTCGTACAATGGGCTTCACAATTCTTGTGTTTGCGCAAATGCTGAATGCGTTAGCATCTCGTTCAGACTCACAAAGCGTATTTGTAGGCTTATTTGCAAACCGTTGGCTTTGGGGTGCTATAGCAATTTCTGTTGTGCTTCAGTTGGCTGTAATTTACATACCGTTCTTGAACGAGCCATTTGGCACTGTTCCTTTGAGCGTAACGGAATGGTTCGAGTGCCTCGGTCTTTCAATGGTTGTGTTAATTGCTTCCGAACTTAGAAAGTGCTTCTTGCGTTTTCTTGCTAAGCGTAAAGCGGCTAAATCCTTAACTGCAGTTGCTTAAAAAGCAAGCAATTAGCTAAAAAATATCAGCTGATTTATAAATACGCGGTACAGTACGTAGTTTTCTTACATAACCTACGTCTCTGTGCCGCGTTTTGTGTTTTTATTTTCTATAAAATTTTTTGCTTATTGCTCATGAATATTTATTTGTTTTCAGGAAATAGCTTGCATCATACTCACAGACCGCGGCACGCGCTACAATTGTGCGTATTGTATTTTTCGCGCAAAATAGCAATAAATATTTCGTGCGAACAATGAAGTTGCTGATGTATAAGCTTTATTGCAAGGAGATTTGACGTCATGCTGTTGTCTGATCGCGACATTCTCAAAGCTCATGATGAGGGTCACATTGATTTGACCCCGTGGACCCCGGAAATGGTACAGCCAGCGTCAATTGACGTGCGCCTCGACCGTTTCTTCCGATTATTTAACAATCATGCTTACACGTATGTTGATCCTGCAGAAAATCAGGGAGAACTTACAGAACAGTTCGAGGTAGCTCCTGACGAGCCATGGATTCTTCATCCTGGAGAGTTCGCACTCGGCGCTACGTGGGAGTATGTAAAACTTGACGCTACTATTGCTGCACGTTTGGAAGGCAAAAGCTCGCTTGGTCGTCTTGGCATTTTGACACATTCCACAGCTGGCTTCATTGATCCAGGTTTCGAAGGTCATATTACTTTGGAGCTTTCAAACGTTAGCACTTTGCCAGTTAAACTTTGGCCTGGCATGAAGATTGGTCAAATGTGCTTCTTCCAGTTAAGCTCACCATGTGAAAACCCATACGGTTCAGCTGTTAACGGATCACACTATCAAGGTCAGCGCGGTCCAACTCCGTCACGTTCGTATGAACATTTCTATCGTGCTGATTTAAGCGAATAGTATTTTTAGAAAAATGATTCCGTTTTTAGAAAATTAATTCCTAAAATAGCAAGATTTAGAAGAAAAGTAGATAATTCTCAGGTAATTATCAGTTAGCGTTACTGTTCTGCTCAGAATAGTGTGGTTATATAATATTGTCGACAAAAAGACAGGTGCAAAGCACCTAAAAAATTATTCTTTTCTTCTCTCCTTTATTTCCCCGGCGCATAGACGCCGGGGTTAAATTTTTTCCGCACGAAACGCCGAATTAACACTAAAAGGTTGACATTGTCACAGCTACGGCTAAACTTGTGCAACAAGATTGGAGGTTGATGAACATGAATACTCGTTTCTGGCGCAGCTGGCGTAGTTAAAAGCGAGTTCACATATCGGTGTGGGCTTGCTGATTTTAAACAAATCAACGGGGCTATGCCGGATTCATCATCAACATTATTTGAGCTGAATGGCATATAAGCTGCCATCCAGCTTTTTTATTATCTGAGCACACGCCCTTCAAAATTACAAAATAATCAACACAACAAATAACAAACCTAATGCCGATTTCCTCGGCACTCACAAGAAGGGCAAAATTATGGTAAACGCAGTTGAACAAAACATGTATTACGGTGAATTTGGCGGACAGTACGTACCAGATATGATTCGTCCAGCACTCGACGCAGTAGCAGCAGCTTACTTACAATACAAAGACGATCCAGAGTTCCGCAATGAATTGGCGGGATTATTAAAAGATTACGACGGTCGCGAAACACCTTTATACTATGCTGAATCTTTCACAAAATATTTAGGCGGCGCAAAAGTATATTTAAAGCGCGAAGATTTAAACCATCTCGGCGCTCACAAAATGAATAATGTTCTCGGACAAATTTTACTCGCTCAGCGCATGGGTAAAAAGCGCATTATCGCTGAAACCGGAGCCGGTCAGCATGGCGTTGCCACTGCTGCTGCAGCAGCACGATTCGGCATGGAATGCGAAATTTTTATGGGCGCACTTGATTGCGAACGCCAAAAACTTAACGTTTTTAGAATGACTTTGCTCGGTGCAAAAGTTCATGCTGTTCAAGAGGGCACAAAAACTTTAAAAGATGCTGTAACTGCAGCATTTATGGATTATGCACAGCACTTGGATGATACCTTCTACATCGTTGGTTCCGCAGTGGGACCTTACCCTTATCCACAAATGGTTCGCGATTTTCAAAGCGTTATTAGCAAAGAGTCAAGAAGGCAGATCCTAGAAAAAGAAGGCAGATTACCGAATGCTGTAATTGCTTGCATTGGTGGCGGTTCTAATGCAATTGGTTCTTTTGCAGCATATATTGATGATCCGTCTGTACGATTGATTGGTGCTGAAGGCGCAGGTAAAGGTGCTGATACTCCTCAAAATGCTGCTACTATGACGAATGGAAAAATTGGCATTACGGACGGCATGAAAACTTATGTTCTTATGGATGATGACGGTAACGAGCTTCCAGCCTACTCTATTTCTGCAGGATTAGATTATCCTGGAGTCGGCCCAGAACATTCATATTTAAAGGATTCTGGTCGCGCAGAATACTACGCGATCACTGATGATGAAGCAGTTCAAGCTTTCCGCGCACTTTCTAGAGTTGAAGGAATCATCCCAGCTTTGGAAAGCTCACACGCAATAGCACAAGCTATGAAGATGGTTCCAAAGATGAGTAAGGATGACATTGTTTTAGTAACAGTTTCCGGCCGTGGAGATAAGGATGTGAATCAAGTAGCACGCTATCTTGGCATTGAATTATAAATCATTAATTTAGCAACAAATAAAACGAGGCAAATAAAACGAGGCAGTAACTCTCAAAATAAAGTGAGAATAAAAGAAAAGTAAGAGAAGAAGAATACGGCACTTCTGTAGCTAACTTAGCAAACAGAAGTGCCTATTTTCATTTTTAAACAGAATATCCTACTTATTTTTTATGCAAATCAGAACATGCTGAACTAATTATTTTGCACAATTCTTCCATAATTTTGTCTACTGGAGAAGCTGCACGCCAATTCAAATATAACGATCGATAAGGTTTAGGATTCTTAAACTCACGCAACGTCAAACCAATTGGTTGCACAATTGGAGGTACAGTTGCAAGACGCGGCAATAATGTCACATCTTTGCTACCTATAACCATATATCGCAAAGTTTCTAACGACGTTGCCCTAAATTCTGATTGTTTCGCACCTACTTTTTGGCATACATCGAGCATGCTTCTACGCATACAGTGCCCATCTTCTAATAAAAGCACTTTCTGAGTAGACAAATCTGAAAGTTCAATTGGTTTACTCTCGTGGCCTAGCAAAGAATTTGTAGAAGCCGCAAGAAGAAAATCTTCGTCAAAAACATGACACACTTTTATTGAAGGCGCATTCAAACTTTCGCTTAATATAACTGCGTCGACTTGACCACTATCTAGCAAATCAATAAGTTTCGCTGATTTTTCTTCTATAAAACGAATAGTAAGTTTTGGTTTTAAACGCCTGAGTGCAGGCATAATTCTTGGAAGTAAGTATGGTCCTAACGTTGGGAACACACCCAAAACCACTGTAGATGACCATGGATCTTCTGAACGTCTTGCAGCTTGTCGAATACGTGACATATCTGCCTGAATACGTTTAGCGTAATAAACCACTTCCCTCCCAGCAGGAGTTAAGATTTGTTTCCCGGGAGTGCGCTCAATAAGTTCTACGTCTAAAGTCTCTTCAAGTTTTTTAATTTGCGTTGAAAGAGTAGGCTGAGAGACGCGCATACGAACAGCCGCCTTGGTAAAGCTTCCTTCTTGTGCAAAAGCTATTAGATATTCTAACGCTCTAATATTCATAAGACGCCTCCCATTGTTTATTGCATAATAAATTTTATAAATTATTTATTTTGCGGGTTGCGGATAAGATAGTCAAATGCAGATAACGCAGCATTGGCTCCAGAACCATACGCTGTAACGATCTGCTTATACGGTTCGTCTGAACAATCTCCAGCAGCAAAAACACCCGGAGTATCAGTGCATCCAGCGCGATTCGTAATAATTTCTCCTCGATTATTAAGAGAAATATTATTTGCAAGCCAACGAGTATTCGGAGCTAAACCAATTTGCACAAAAACCCCATCGGTTTCAACAATATGTTCTTCGTTTTCATCATTGTCTGCTTTATTGCGATCTATGTAACGTATTGCAGTAACTTTACTACCACTACCTTCAATACTGCTTACTGCAGCACTTGTAATAACTTCAGTGTTAGGTAATTTATGCAAAGCATTAAGCAATACTTGATCCGCTTTAAGCACATCCATGAACTCAATCACAGTAACGTGTTTTGCAACTCCTGCTAAATCAATAGCAGCTTCAACACCAGAATTTCCACCGCCAACAACGACAACATTCTTATCTTTGAAAAGTGGACCGTCGCAATGAGGACAGAATGATACGCCTCTATTCCTATACTCATCTTCTCCAGGAACGCCCAACGTACGCCAAGTCGCGCCAGTTGCAATAATCACTGCACGCGCTTTCAAAGATCCGCCAGAACGCGCATGAATAGTATGTAACCCATATGGTTCCTTAGATAAATCGAGCGAGTCTGCCCAATCAGGAGTAAATACGTCAATATCGTATTGAGAAATATGCTTAGTTAAATCTACTGCTAGTTGAGAACCAGTCGTATGAGTTTGTGAAATATGATTTTCAATACTTTCAGTTTCTACAACCTGGCCGCCACGATGATCCATAATCATAGCCGTACGCAAGCCCTTGCGAGCAGTGTAAATTGCGGCAGCAGAAGCAGCAGGACCGCCGCCAACAATAACAATATCGTATGGATTTTGCGAATTCATTTTTTCTGCGAGCGCAACATTTGCCGAAGAAACGCTATTACCATTATTGCCATCCTCATCCTGCTCAACAGATTTTTCTTGTGATGCAAGCACAGATACAAGTTCGTCAATTCCTGCTCGTCCGGAGGAAATAAGTTTGCCATTTTCAAAAACTGCTGGCACGCTCATTACACCAAGTTTATCTACTTCTTCGCGGAAAGCGCTACCTTCAACTACAGTATGCTGAACTTTAGGGTTAATAATAGAAATGGTGTTAAGCGATTGCACAACTTCTGGGCAATTCAGGCAAGTTACCGACATGTACGTTGTCACATTGTGTGAACCAAGCTTTAGTATTGCATCGCGTTGCTCATCACTAATTTTTGGCGCATAGCCACTTACTTGTAGAAGTGCTAGTACTAAAGAGCTGAATTCGTGCCCTAAAGGCAATCCCGCAAAACTAATCGATACAGTGGATTCTCCATTTACTGGATTATCTAGTTTTCTACGCAATTCAAAGCTTGGCTTACGCTTTACATTGCTAATTTTATTATTATTTACTTCAGAAATACTAATTTTGTCACTTTGTTGAGATACTTCTTCTAGTAAGGATTTAACTTTTTGAGATGTTTCAGAATTATCAACGTAAGAAACGATTTCTATTTTAGATACCATCTTTTTTAGTAATTCTGAAAGCTGAGCAGTTAATGACGCATTCAACAAAGACATAATTTACTTCCTTCGGTAATTTTAGTCACAAGTAAAAATAAGCGAATGCGTAGGAAACTATGAACGTAGCTCCCTACGCATTGAGAATATTCTTTAAAAAGATTCTTTAATATTTAATTGCAAAAATCAGATTTTGCCGACTAAATCGATAGAAGGTTCCAAGGTTTCTTCGCCCTGCTCCCATTTTGCTGGGCAAACTTCGCCTGGGTGCGCTGCAATATACTGTGCTGCTTTAACTTTACGAAGGAGCTCGTCGGCGTTACGACCAATTCCGTCTGCGGTCATCTCAAAGAACTGAATCATACCTTGCGGATCTACGAGGAACGTAGCACGGTGAGCTAAACCGGATTCTTGATTCCAAGCGTCAAAATTACGCGAAAGAGCTCCAGAAGGATCACCCAACATAGTGTACTTTACTTTTGCAATTGCTTCAGAATCGTCATGCCATGCTTTGTGTACAAAATGTGTATCCGTAGAGACTGAGTAAACTTCAACGCCTAGCTTTTGCAATTCCTCATAGTGGTTTGCAAGATCTTCCAATTCAGTTGGGCATACGAATGAAAAATCAGCTGGATAGAAGAAGAAAATTGCCCATTTGCCAAGAACATCAGTATCGTTTACTTCAACAAATTCGCCATTCTTATAACCATTTACTTTGAATGGAAGAATATGTGTGTTCATTAAACTCATATCATTCTCCTAAATAGGTCATTTGCGCCTTCGTTGCGCTTTTATTTTCATTATTAAGAATAGATTATGGCTATTGATAATTCTAGTTATATAGATGTTTTCTATGGCTCTTATACACATCGTCAATGATTTTAGTAAACAAAAAGGAGCAACAACATTTATTTAGAAGTATGGACTTTTGTTTATGTAGACTATACAATTGACGAATTGTGTAGAATAGCAATTGTGGCGGCAAAATAAATTTCGATTAATTTATATAACGCACGTAGTTAACAAAGAGGTGCTACAAATCGTAAACAGTCGTCCTATACATTTGTTGACTACAAAACTAAACAAAATATGGGAGGATACTATGAAACGCAATGCAGTAACAGGGTTCCTAACTAGCCTATGCATGCTCTTGAGCCTATCTGCTTTCGCAATGCCAGCAATGGCAACAACCGCAGATAATTATGCAAAAACTCCACTTACTGCTGAAACAGCTAAACAAATCGCAAATGGAACTATAGGCTTAGATTTACCTGGGGCTTTGGATATGTCTTTATATCACAAGAAGCCTCTTGATCCGCAAGCTGATTTAGATGGTGACGGCTTAACTAATAGTCAGGAAATTTACACTTACACTAAAGACGGTAAGACTTATTATGGGTACAATTCTCACCCTATGATGAACGATACCGACGGCGATGGTATTCCAGATAATCAAGACAGCAATCCTCGCAGGTGGGATATTAGTCCTCGCGATATGGCTTTATTCTCTGAACTTTCTTATCGAGATGATAATTACATAAATAAGGTACTCGATTACACTAAACCGCTTCACGACATTTACAAAAATCGCAATGAGTACCGCCTTATGCACAACGAGCTTGCACCATTCTGGAAAGTTAAAGAAACCTACCACAAGAGGGGAGGATTTGATGCTGTTTTGTTTGAAAATGTAAGTCCATACCCATTCTTAGAACAAGGCACTGTTCAAGTACTAGCAATTCGTGGAACTTCCCAATTTAATGATTACGATGATGATTTTGCAATAGCTGTAGGTCATAACCCAGATCAAGCTAAAGATGTTGAGCAGTTGATTGAGCGTTATGGTCGCGAAAATACTGTTAGCAATTTGTATATTACCGGACATTCCCTCGGAGGATATCTTGCACAGCGTGCTTTAATTCGTGCTAAAGGCAAAGGCTACAACTGGATTAAGAAAATTTACACATTCAATTCACCACAAATTTGGGGAAATATTTTCAACCGTTGGTTACGTACCGTCGCCAATACTGGCAATAAGCTCACTCGAGAAGGTTACGCTGTTCATTACAAAGTAGACAACGACAAGGTTATTCGTTCTGTTGGCAATTTTGCTGGAGCTATAAGCGTCGGCAATTCTGCGCAAGGACATAGCTCTCGAAGCTATCTTGAGGCTCGTATGAACAATTTCCCAGGTTTCACCGTAGGTACTAGAGGAGATATTTCTGGCACTGGACGTTGGATGGAAGAACTTAACAACTTCTACGATGTTCGCACGTTCTAATTACTGCTAATTAAGGATTGCTAATTAGCACCAGCAATAGATAGCTACCTCGTGTAATTTATTAACAATAAGCTAAGCGCTGATTTACCGATGATTCATTAATATCCCAAGTAGCTCAGCGCTTTTCCTATATCAATTAATCTAATGAAATTCTTTCCTATTACACCGCATAAGCTTAAGTATTAACTTTTGGTACTTATTAAAATTATCTGATTCAACTAGATACAATTTTATGAAGTTGTTAAATCTGATAAAATCAACACGTTGAGCTAAATCTGTTGTGCTGCTCGCAAAAATATTTTCAAAATAAAGTAGAAGTCTGTACAAAAAGTAAGGAATAGCAGTATGAGAAAAGTAAGTACCATTCACACAATTAGTGGAATTGTATTAGCTTTTGGTTTGATTGTTTCATCTCTGATTTACGTACCTTCGTTAGCAACAACCGCAGTTGCAGAAGAAACATCACCAATTCACACTCCTTTGACTGCACAAACTGCTCACGACATTTCTACTGGTCGAATTCGTTTGGAAAATAATCAGATTGATTCTTTGCTTTACCATAAAGCCGCGCTAGATCCAGATCAAGATAGCGATGGCGACGGTCTGAAGAACAGCGAAGAGCTTTACACTTACGTAAAAAACGGACGCACATATTACGGATATAATTCGCATCCACTTATTAAGGACACCGACGGCGACGGGTTAGATGACAAAAACGATAACAATCCTCGCAGGTGGGATATTAGCCCCCGAGACATGGCTCTTTTTATGGAGCTTGTGTATAGGGAAGACAGCTACGTCAAAGAAGTACTTGACTACTCAAAACCGCTCACTAAAATTTACAAAAATCGCAACGAATACAAGCTTATGCATAACGAGCTTGCGCCATTCTGGAAAGTCAAAGAAACATACCACTTTGGAAGCGGATTTGATGCTATTCTTTTTGAAAATGTAAATCCTGCATACCCATTTATTGAGCAAAACGGCGTGCAAGTTCTTGCAATCCGAGGAACTGAAAGCGGCGGAGATTTTACTAATGACATTAAACTAGCAATTGGATTAAACCCGAGCCAAGCTTTAGATGTAAACAATGTGATGGATAAAATCAATAGAGAAAAACTTGCTACTAATTTATATATAACAGGGCATTCTCTCGGAGGTTATTTATCTCAACGTGCTTTAATTTACGCTAAACAAAAAAATTACCAATGGATTACAAAGGCCTATACTTTTAACGCTCCGAGGATCAAAGGTAATATATTCAACAAATGGCTTTGGGAAACATCTGATTTTGGCGATCAATTAACAAAAGAGGGTTATGCTGTTCATTACAAGGTTGATAATGATAAAGTAATAGGACCAATAGGAAACCTTAACGGCGCAATAAGCATAGGAAGATCTGGAGAAGGTCACGGATCTCGTAGTTACTTTGAGCCTAGAATGGATAGTTTCGAAGGATTCACAGTTGGCGAACGCAATAAAATTGAAGGAACCGGTCGCAAAATTGCTGCACTCGACGGATTAGTTAACGAACCAGTTATCAAAACTGACGAACAATCTTTCGAACCTAAAATTACGAATATTGACATTATGGAAAATGATCCATTGCCAAAAGGCACAGCAATAAAGCATCTTCTTAATCCTAACGATATACCGCAAGGCTCTACCATTACAGACATTACAGAATACGACAAAATTGACACTTCTCAATGCGGCAATTACGAAGGTAAAATACTGCTCGTACTATCTGATAATAAATTAAAAACTATTCTAGTTCCAATAACTATTCATAAACGATTGGCTAATATCGAGGAACTTCCAAATGTTACTGCTGAACCTGGCAAGAAAATAGAAGTCAAAAAAGACAATAAAATCCCCGATAATTTCGACTTCAAACCATACTTAAAAAACTTACCAGAAAACAGCACAGTACAAGTTGTAAAACAACCAAACACAACAAACACTGGAGAAACAACATTTATCGTAGAAATAACCTTTGCAAACAAAGCAAAACAGAAAGTAACTCTTAAAGCTCACGTTGTAGAAATCATTCCAGCAACACCACTAAACCCAGCTAAAAAACTCATACCAGGCAAAACCATTACTCCAATTCCAAATGTTACTGCTGAACCTGGCAAGAAAATAGAAGTCAAAAAAGACAATAAAATCCCCGATAATTTCGACTTCAAACCATACTTAAAAAACTTACCAGAAAACAGCACAGTACAAGTTGTAAAACAACCAAACACAACAAACACTGGAGAAACAACATTTATCGTAGAAATAACCTTTGCAAACAAAGCAAAACAGAAAGTAACTCTTAAAGCTCACGTTGTAGAAATCATTCCAGCAACACCACTAAACCCAGCTAAAAAGAGTATTACGTGGGCCGAGTTAATTCCTGCAAAGAAATCAACACCATGGACCGAGCTAACACCAGCGATACCAGCTCCAACACCAACTCCCGTACCTCCGACACCTGTTCCACCAACACCGGAACCAACGCCTTCGCCTACGCTGACACCGACGCCTGATCAACAACCTGCAGTGCCTCTGCAGCCGAAACCAAACCCAGTGAATCCAACACCCGTTCCGCCAAAACCTGCGCCTAAACCAGAGCCACAACCTGTTCCACCAACACCAGAATCTCATTCTGGCAACAGTGAGCACTCTAGCAATGGCGAACCTGATAAGTCTGCAAATAGCACAACCCCACAGACTAATAAGTTCGATCAAGACCATAAGGAAATTCCAAGCATGGGATTTCCCGGACCAACGCATCCTTCCAAAACTCTACAAACTCCTGCAGTTAGTAACGATTCTATGCGCGAAAACCACATAGAGCTTAACGCAAACTCAGAATCACACACATTACAGCAACAGATTCCATCAGCACCAAAGAGTATTGCAGATTTACTTCCAGCGTTGTGCAACACTCTCACCGTCGGGAATAATAACATTGCTTATGCGGGAAAAAATAACCATATCACTGTTACAGTAAATGCAACATCAGAATTCATGCGCAGATTACAACTAGAAAAAGCAGTAAAAGCTTATGCCTACATATATTCCAACCCTAAACTTCTTTATAGCGCAAATGGAATGAAATATGTAACAGTTCACATTAATGAATATGGCAGGATTGTATTCGACGTAGTTATTCCAGAAGAATATAAAGGCAATCATACGATTGTCCTTATTGACGAAAACGGTAAACAAGTTGCGTGGACGAATACTTTAGTAAAGAAAGACCCTCATTTACACAAACAATCCACAATAGCCAATAATGCACTCCCTCGTACTGGAATACAAATAATTCCAATTGTACTTAGCGTTGCATTGATGCTGTTTGCTAGCACAATTGTGACAATTGCAAGAAAAAGAAAGTTTAACTAAGCGTAAGTTGTAGTTTTTATACATCCAATGTACAAAAACTACAACTTATACAATTTTACAATCTGAATGGAGCGGATGACGGGAGTCGAACCCGCCTCTGAAGCTTGGGAAGCTTCCATTCTACCGATGAACTACATCCGCATGCTGTAACTAAAAGCAAACTAGTTTCAACAACCATCTAAGGGTATCATGCACAGCTTACCGCTTCAATATTTAGGAATCAGTTTATGAACTCAATAAACAAGACAAGCAAGTTCAACAAACAAAATATTCATGCAGCAATGCTCATTAGACGCCCAATCCTATCCTGAACAGTAGGACGCGCAGTACACAAACGCACAAGCGCAGGAGCGTTATTATTCCATGGGCAAATAATCATCAAAGAAGCAACAGCCTGCAATCCAGCAGTAGATTTCATCTCGTGAAGCTGCATGCCGTAGGTAATTTTATTAAGTGCGGAAGCAAGCGCAGCAAAATCTCCAGTAATTTCACTACTTCCCTTATCTGCGTCAAATTCACGCGAACCAGGAATAATTGCATTGATAATAACAGAAGCAATAGGAGCGAATAAAATATTCAAAAACTTACCAATAAATTTGCAATACTTGCGAATATCACGACGATATGTATCACCAACATAAACAAGCCAAGAACCAACGTACGTTAATACTGTTGCTGTAGCAGTAGCCAGCGAAGAAGCGAGAATATCATGATTATAAATATGAGTTAATTCATGACCAATAACACTACGTAACTCGCGCTCGTTAAGGATATTAATCAAACCACGAGTACAACATATGCTTGCATGACGCTCACTTCTACCGGTTGCAAAAGCATTAGGACTTTCGTAGGGAGAAACCATTACTCGCGGCATAGGTTTACCAATTCGAGCAGATAAATCTCTAACCATTGCGTAGAGCACAGGCTCTTCTTCTTCACTAACCTCTGTAGCACGCATAGCAATAATCGCAAGCTTACTTGAGCACCAATAAGCAAAAACACTAAATGCAATACCAGGAATAATGAACCATATTAGTGATGACAGATGCGAGCCAGCAAGAACCCAACATAAGGCAAGAAAAAGCCACACAACAACAAAAAATAGTGCGGCTTTTAAGCTGCCATAGTGTATTCTCAAGCCTTTCAACATATGATCTATCTTAATAATGCGAACTTAAATTTTTCTGAATATATACTGCGTATTTACTAACTACAAACTTAAATACTAAGTAATATTTTCAGTTTATTTAGGGCATTATTTGCTACCTAAAGCAATATTTACAAGTTCAGACGCTGAAACAACTTTCTTTCGAGTTCTCTGCTCATTGGCTCCAAGCTCACGCTCATAAGAGTCAACTCGCTTCCAACCGGCGTAATCAATTGGTTTAATGCCCTTTTCTGCCAATAATTTATCTATAGAATTTTCATCGCGATCAGGTGCGATTCGCCCAGCATTGCCAGCTTTAGATAAATCTTCAAGCATATTATTAACAATCAAAAGAGCATCGGATTTTGTAGAGCCGATTAATCCTACCGGCCCACGCTTAGCCCAGCCAGTTGCATACAATCGCTCACGGACTTCGCCATTTTCTACAGACGTCACTAAGCGTCCATCAATATTTGCAAGCAAAGTACGCTTTTCGTCGTAAGCAATTCCTGTAACTTCTGCAGGATGGTAGCCAATGGCATGGTAAACAGCTTGAACGGCATACTCCTCGAACTCTCCAGTACGAGTCATTGTGCCATCCGCGCTTGTTACAGTTCGCTCAACTCGTATTGCTTTCACACGCCCATCTTCACCAAGAATTTCTACCGGCGCACAGTTGAAGTGGATAATATAGCGTTTGTCGGCTGGATTCCCCTCAAAATCAACGTTTCCGCCATCTTCCATATCTTCTGCCATGTCTCGAATCGCAAAAAGTTCCTCAACCATTTGACGCGTGAGCTTATCGTTACCGGCTACTTCAATAGTCTCATCGTCAAGTTCAAAATCATCCTCATTAATAACAATTTGCACTCCGGATAACTTTTCCATTTCGCGCAATTCTTGAACAGAGAATTTTGCTTGGGCAACTCCACGACGAATAAATAAATGCAAGGTTTGGGTTTTATTTTTTTGCAATCCCTCATACACGTCGTCTGGAATATCCGTATGCGCGCGCAAATAATCAGGATCTCGTAAAAGCTCACGAGCAACATCCATTGCCACATTTCCGCCGCCAATAACAGCTACTTCCTTAGCTTCGAGCGGCCATTCTCGATTGCTAGTTGGGTATCCGTCGTACCATTCTACGAATTTTGCAGCTCCGTACACTCCGTCTAAATCGGCGCCTGGAACTCCTCGAAGAGGCCTATCTTTCACAGCGCCGGTTGCAAATAGCACAGCATCGTAGCGTTCCAATAAATCTTCTAATGCAATATCCTTACCAAATTCAACATTTGCATAAAGATGAATATTTGGATTATCAAGCGTCTTTTCAAGCGCATCCGCAATAAATTTGATACTTGGATGGTCAGGAGCTACTCCGTAACGCACTAATCCAAAAGGCACTGGCAATTTTTCAAAAAGATCAATGCGAGCGCTAGAGCCTAATCCCAATTCTTCTCCACGCTTTGCAATCTGGCGTAAGAAGATATCGGAAGAATACACTCCTGCAGGGCCTGCTCCTATTACAGCAATACGCAGTTGAGATGTTTCTTGTGAAACATTTTCGTTTAAATTATTTTTTTCCATTATTATCCCCATATTGAGCTGTATTATACGGCACTTTTCGCCGTTTTCGCGCTATTTAGCACGGCCTACAAGCATAGGTTGCCTCAATCCACTCAGCAGCGTAACTGTAAAGCGTTTATATGTAATTCTTCGCCAAAAATAAGTTACGTACAAGCTTGAGCTCTTACCGTTTGCAGCTAACTCGTATGCTTTCATAATTAGACTAGCGCATTACTTCGTCTTACAACATGCTCAAATAAATAAAATGCTCAAACGAATATTATTAAAGGTGTCGTAATGAATATCGTAAAAAATATTGCCAAAAATATTTTTATTTTCGTTCGCGCAATGCTGTTAAAGCCCACATAATAGCAACAACATCAATTGCTTCTTGCATCATTGCGCCAATAACTGCTGGAATAAAACCGAAAGCCGCAAAAATCATACTTATAATTGCCAATCCAATGCCCATCAATACTGACTGAACCATAACGCATTTAGTATGTTTTGCTACTCTTATTGCGCTTGCAACAGAAGAAATATCGTTGTTCATAATAACTAACTGAGCACATTCAGATGCTGCCGTATCTGTGCCATCCGTTACCGCTACGCCAATATCTGCAGCCGCAAGCACTGGAGCATCGTTTACACCGTCTCCAACCATCATTGTTACAGTCGAATCTTTCTTACTTTTGGCTGCATTGTAATTGTGCTTTTTTACATACGCTAATTTATCTTGCGGAAGCAAATCTGCATATATTGTGTCAATTCCAACGCTTTTACCAATTGTTGTTGCAGCTTGCAAACTATCTCCAGTAAGAATAGATATTGAGCGCGCACCAAGCGTACGCAATGCGTCAATAGTTGATTTCGCGTTATCGCGAGGCACGTCTTTTAACACAATCCGACCAACTAGCACTCCGTCAAAGGAAACATAGGTTGCCATTTCGTCTGCAGCGAGCGCATTGACTACATGTTGTGCCGCAATATGTTGTGTCGCAATATGATTCATGACCTGTTTATTAATATCAGTTTGCTCAGTAACATACTTTCTACGCCCAACGCGCACCAAAACACCATCTACAACGCCTTGAATACCCTGACCTGCAGTTTCCTTCACACTATGCACTACTGGGTATTCTCTAACGCTAGGCAATTGCGGAGTTGAAGATGGATGCGTGTGCTCCCACAAAACTGAACCTGCTTTTGCTATACCTCCAGCGAGAATATGCTGAGAATACGTTTCTAGCACACCTGCGAGCATCACAATTCGATCAGCTTTCTGCGTAGTATCGATTACGTCTACGTTTACAACTTGCGGCTGTTTTACAGTTAGCGTGCCGGTTTTGTCAAAAAATACGTCTGTTACACGACTTAATTGCTCAAGCACATCCTGACTTTTAACAACAATTCCAAGTTTTGCTAAACGCCCAGTACCAGCCATGCAAGCAACTGGAACTGCAATAAGCAGAGGACATGGGGTTGCTAGAACCAATACTTGCGCAAATCGCAATGCGTCGCCAGAAAAGCTCCAAGCAAGACCTGCAATCGCAAAAGATAATACTGTAAACGGCACAGATAGCATGTCTGCAAATCTAACTACTGCAGCTTTAGAAGACCTAGCAGACTCAACAAGCTGCATGATTTTCTGATACTGCGAGTTTTTAGACAGCTTTGTTACGCGCATAATAAGCACAACTCCACCGTTTACACAGCCTGAAAGCACTGCAGCTCCCGCATAGACTTCTCTAGGAACAGATTCTCCGTTAATAGCACTTGTGTCTAAAATTGCAGAACCGCTTAATAATTCACCGTCAACTGGCACTGTTTCGCCAGGAAGCACAATAATTACGTTTCCTATCTTTAGCTCATCAACAGGAACTGTAGCGTAACGCTGCAAATTTGAGGAGATTTCGTTGTCTGTAGATGCTTGCAAAAATGGGCAATTATTTTGTTTACAGTTGCAATTTTGCAAGTCATTATTTTCGCAATTACTTTCGCTATTTTGCTCGCTACTATTAGATTGCTTAGAATTAGCGGCATCTACTTTTCTAAATTCAGCATGCTGGCACAGAACACACGAGCTAGGCTTGCACTGATTTTCACTCAAACATGGCGGTTCGTATGATTCATCATTTGCTTGATTATGATTCATACCATGCTCAATACCTGGCAAAGTCATAAGGTGAGCAGTTTTTGGAGCTGCGCTTACTAAAAGAGATAGATTGCGCTGAGCTTTCATATGCGCAAAATCTTCTATAGCTTCTCCAGTCCAAACCATTACAACAATCAAATAACTTGCCCAGAACTCACCAATACAAAGTGTTGCAAGCAATGCAACAAAAGCAAGTAGATCAATACCTAAAGTTCCATGCAGTAAATGTTTAATCATATTACGCAAAGAAATAACGCTCGTATATAAAACGAGAATAGCGATAATAGTTTTGCCAAGACTAATACTTATGGAAATACTGCAATTAATTTTTAAAAAATCAAAGATTTGCTGCGAAAAATTAGAAATTTGCTCACAGAAAGTAGTTAATATAGGCAAATTATACGAGTACAAAGGCGCAATAAACGGAAAAGCAAGAATTACGACTGTTAATTGTGGTGCACGACGGCAATATGCTAAAAGTTTACGCATACACTTTCCTTACGCTGATCAGGTTAACTACGCTTAAAACGCTGCTAACACACGATTTCACGCCTTGTTAACCCACTGAGCGCAACCTAAATAGCGCACTCAATACACGGCGTAAAGATACTTATGTTGATTTTTGGTTAATCCCAATTTTGGAATTAACAATGACTTTTAATTATTTATTTGTCTCTTTAATATACCATGAAGCCTTGATGAGAAACATTCTCATAAACACAAGCTTAAATAATACAAAACCAAAACAAATCCAAAAAAATAAATTAATAAACAAAAAAGTTCTGATTGAAAAATCAATCAGAACCCTGTTCGTGGAGCTAAGGAGACTCGAACTCCTGACCCTCTGCTTGCAAAGCAGATGCGCTACCAGCTGCGCCATAGCCCCATTCGGTATTGAATGAAATAATCACTCAATTCCGTGGGCCCGGGAGGACTTGAACCTCCGACCTCATCCTTATCAGGGATGCGCTCTAACCACCTGAGCTACGGGCCCAACTCGTACGCCTAAAACATACAAGTAGTTACATTAGCACAGACACAGAAAATGTCAAACCGCAACACGCCATAAAAAAGAAAATAGCATGTTGCGGTTTGAATCAAAAAAATTAAACAGAGGTTAATTAATCAAGATGGCTACGCATGAACCACTGGAACTTTTCCAACTGTTGAACATGATCTTGAATAATATTTGAGCTAACTAAATCAAGCTCATCAAGCTCCGCGATAGCCTTGCGATCGTCTGCAATCATATCGTTATAGTATTCAATAAGCGCTTGCAAATACTCCTTTGTGGACTTGCGACCAGTCAAAGCAAAACGCTTCCATGTACGAGCAGCAACAACATCATCAGCACGTCCAAGTGGAGAACCGCCCAAAGTTGCAATTCGCTCAGCAGTTTCATCCGCCTGCGCCAAAACTTCAGCAACCTGTGGATCAAGCATTTCATGCACTGCAATAAAATCTGAACCAGTAACATTCCAATGCGCATGCTTAAGCACCAAAGCAGCTTCCTGCTCGTGGCTTAAACGATTCTGTAAAATGGCAACAGCCTTTTCACTGGCCGCTTCGTCGAGACCTGGCAAAATATGCAACAAAGCCATGTTCTATCCTTCCTTAGGTTTGTTAATACCGTTATTATTCTACTGCTATGGCTTAAACTACGCGCGGCGACGCACTTCAATCGTCGCAATACGCCTACCATCAACCGCAGTCACAGTCATATCGTAACCATCCGCATCATGCAAAACAGCTCCAACACTTCCCATTGAACCAGTATGCGCTAAAAAGTAGCCTGCAACAGTCTCATACGGACCGTCTTCAAGCTCAATGCCGGTAATGTCAGCAAAATCTTCAATGGTCATACCGCCATCAATTTTTGCAACACCATTTACAAAAGCAGTTGTTTTATTCACATTATTTTGCTCAGTTTCACCAGGCAAATCATATTCATCGCGAATATCTCCAACTAGCTCTTCTGTCATGTCCTCGAGCGTAACAATACCGTCAGTTCCACCATATTCATCGATGACAACAGCCAAATGAATACCACGTTTACGAAGAAGTTCCAGGCTCGGCAATAGTTTGGAAGTTCCAGGAAGACTAATTCCTTCGCGAGTTACATCTGCAACAGTTTTTGCATTTGAATCACGCACATCTAGCAAATCGCGAACATGCACAAAACCTATAACATCATCAAAATCTTTGCCAATAACAGGGTAGCGAGAATACGGAAGCTCACGAATTTTCGCGGCAGCTTCTTCAAGGCTCAATGAACCATCCAAAAACTCAACATCAGCACGAGGACGCATCACTTCAGCAACAATAGTTTCCGAAGCATCAAACACGTCATCCAAAATATTGCGCTCATCCTGACTTAAACGCTTATTGCTATTGACAAGCACGCGCAATTCTTCGTCAGAAACTTCGCTTTCCTTCTCGTTAGGATCAAACCCAAGAAGGCGCACAAAACCGTTAGTATTCTTACCAATAAGCCAAATTAAAGGCTTGCAAATCTTTGAGAAAATATCTACTGCCGGCACAACCGATCGCGCAATCTGCTCAGCACGCTGCATAGCAATACGTTTTGGAACTAATTCAGAAATAACAATCGAACAGTACGAAATAATAAGAGTTAAGAAGATTGTAGTAAGAGGGCCTGCAACATGAGCCGGCACACCCCATGAACATACAACCGGCACAACATACGGAGCTAAAGCAGACTCACCAAACGATGCAGAAAGAAAGCCAGAAAGAGTTACCCCAATTTGTAGAGCAGATAGAAAAGTGTTAGGATCGCGGGCAATTTTTGCAACTCTAGCACCACGCGCATCCTGCAATTCCATGCGATCAATTTGCGAACTTCTCAAGCTCACTAAAGCTAATTCGGTTGCCGCAAATACGGAACCAAATAGCAAAAAAATCATAATGAGTAGAATATTAAAACCAATCGCCATACTTGTTATCTTAGTTTACTTCTATGCGATATCAACAATTCTAAAATAATTATCACCATTAACGAAGATAAATTATTTATGGGCGATAAAAATATCCAGTTGGAGCTTGAGCTGTTTGCATTGATATAACGTGCAGCACAACTCCAGGATGCTGATATCCAGGAATGCCAATATTGCCTCTAGAAACGCGTGCACGAACACGCACCCATTCATGATCTTGAATTTCGCCAATATTTGATTTTTCGGCAACTAATCCAAACGGAGACATGTCGAGAATACAGCATGACATAAGCTGACGAGATACCCTAAATTGATTTGCATTCAACGTAGAATCTCTGCTAACAAAACCTGTAAGAGTAATCGTGTATCCATCATATTTTGCAGCATTATGATCGATTTCGTCATACCAGGAGCCAAAATCATCATCATCAACTGCTATCTCATGAGATTTTTCATACAATCCTGGCAAAGGATAATTTTGGCTACGAATAGCAATAGCACGACCACCAGCATACTGGTCGAATCCATCTACACTAATATTTTGAGCGTAACGCAAAGGAACAATAATAAGTAGCGCAGGAACAACGAAAGCTACAAGCATACGCCAAACATCGCGCGAAGAAACAGAAAACCATCCAATCGCAGCGCATATAGACAGAATAAATAGCAAAATAGCAGTAATTAACAAATAATAATATGCTCTAGGCGTAGTAAAAAGCGTATATTGACCGCTTAAAGTAACTTCCGCAATTATGACTGCAAAAAATAGCAATAAAATAGCTTCTACCAATTGAGCTAAAGTGATTTTTTTACAAGCATTATGCTCAACACATTTTTGTTTTTTCATGCGATGAACCCCCAAGCCCAGTGAGCTAATAATGACGCTAGGAAGCACGCAAAAGCAATAGTTAATGTTAAGCGCCACACAAATTTACCACGGCAATCCTCAACGAGCATAAGCGTATTCTTTAAATCAAGCATAGGACCAAACAGCAGAAATACTAGCACCGACGACATAGGCAATGATGTTGCTAAACTTCTTGCAATTACAGCATCTGAGCTGGAGCATAGAGAGCTTGCGTACGCAATAGCCATCATTACAGGAATAGCAATTAACACATTACTCACTTGTACGCGAGAAGCAGGATCAGCTCCGAGCCATGCGCGAATTACAGAAGCAACTATAGTTCCACATACAATAATTGGAATTAATTTTATTAAATCCTGATGTATATGCTGCACATATTTGCGAATTTGCACAGAAATACTAGGCTTTTCAATATTATTTTTTGTGAGATTACTTTCGTTATTCAATTCGCAAGAACAATGTAAAGAAGATTCGTTTTCTACTAAAATTTTCTTACGTAAAATATTGATTTTCGAAGGAAATATAACAAAAGTTAATCCAACCAGTAATGCAATACCAACACCTAGAGCAATACGCATAATAGCAACAGCTGGAGCGTCAGAGAACGCATAAAATGTTGCTAATACAGATACTGGATTTACAACAGGAACTGCACATAGAAAAGTTATGGCGCACGGCAATGGTAGTTTTCTTGCGACTAAACGAGAAAACGTTGGAACTACTACACAATCACAAACAGGCACGCAAACGCCAGCCAATATGGCAGCCAAAAAACCGTTTGCCGTAGATTTTGGAGCATGTTTCTCAATAAAATCAGCAGTTACCCAAGTTTCTACTGCAGCAGAAACAAGCACACCTATGAGAGTAAAAGGTATCGCTTGTAGCAACAAGCCGGAAACACCTCGAATTGTTGTATCAATTAGAAACCAAGGATGTCGCCCCTGTAACGCAGGAGCAGCTGCAATAATAAAAGCTACTAAAGGAGCTCCAACAAGCAAGAAAAGATAATTCGCAGAATTAGTGGAATTTGCAGAATTTGCACCAAGCGTATCTTTAGATGATTGATTCATATTTGTAACCTAACAACGTATTAATAATTCTGTTAAAAATGCGACTACATGCTACTTAGCATGAAAGAACCTCTACCAAACCATCCTTCATTCTATACCTAGCACCAACTAGCATGAGGTTATCATTAAAAGCGGATTCACGAATAGTTTGAGATTTATTACATATTTCAGCAAGAATATTAGATACATGGATTCGTTCAATATCATCCGTGTTTAATTCTTCTTCAATACCAGCAAGTGCAGCAGGACCTAAAGAACGAAGCAATATTGACTCGCTAGACTCAATTATTTCGCTTGTTTCATCTTCGCCGTATTTAGAAACCAGCTTTTGCACATTCGGCAAAACGGCTTGCACAGCACCGCAATGCTCGTGCCCAAGCACAACAAGCACTTTTACTCCCAAATCGCTTACAGCGTATTCTAGCGAAGCTATTACAGCATCATCAAGCACTTCGCCTGCAGTGCGAACAGAAAAAATATCACCTAAACCGGCACCGAACACAAATTCTGGAGCAACGCGCGAGTCAGCACAGGAAAGAACAACAGCTCCAGGATGCTGACCTTCAACAAGAGATAATCTCGTTTCTTCACTAAGTCCATCACAATTTAATGAGCCTTCTGCAAACTTACGGTTACCAGCTAGCATCGCGCTCCACACAGATGTAGCCAAAAGTGAATCTTCTTCTAAAAGATCTTCTTTGACTGTCTCGTGCATTATTACCTCCTTGTATTGATGCGCTTGCGCAAAGGTGCCGAATACAAGCTATCAACAAATTTTAAAAACACTTCGACTTATAAAACATATTCTATCGTTACTGTGTTAAATAGAAAATATGCTATAAAAGCTAACAAAATTTATAAAATATGATTGTAAAAAGAAAAGCCAACGCACAGCTAATAAAGCAGCACGAAGGCTTTTCTTAATCATATAAACTTATAAAATCATCCAGTATTCTGCAAGCCTGCAGCAACACCAGAAACAGTGCAAAGAATAAGGTAGATGAACTCTGCCTGCTGGCTTTCGCTAAGCTCTTCTTTGTCTACCTTGTTGCGAAGCTTGTGCAATGCAAGCGACTGAATTACAGACAGCGCGTCAACATAAGGCGAGCGCACACGAATAGCCTGACCAAGCACGTGACGGTGCTGCAAAGGCCACTTGTCGTCAACAATTTGCAAAACCCACTTGCGAGTAAGCTGCATTTCTGAAAGTACTTTATCGCTCAAATCTTCACGATCTCCAAGGCTTAAGTACATGCGAGCAATACGCTCATCTGTCTTAGCCAAAGACATCTCGATATTGTCAATAAAAGTACTGAACAGCGGCCACTCTTCGTAAGCTCTGCGCAAAGTTTCCAAGTCACCAAACTTTTCGCAAGCCGTGCCCAAACCGTACCATGCTGCTAAGTTAATGCGAGCCTGAGCCCAGGAGAACACCCACGGGATTGTTCGCAAATCGTCCAACGACTTCGCACCCAAACCACGCTTGGCAGGACGAGAACCAATTGGGAGCAAGCCAATCTCGCTAAGCGGCGTAACCGTAGAGAACCATGGAGTAAAGTCATCCGTTTGCAGCAAATCAAGGAAGCGCTCATGAGCTGCAACATCAAGTTTTGCAGCCATATCTGCATACTTCTTCGTCATATCAGTGTTAGTTTTCTCAACACTTGGCGAAGACTGAAGCAAAGTTGCAGAAGCAACGGATTCAACGTGACGAATAGCAAGAATTGGATTGCCATATCGTGCGAAAATAACTTCGCCCTGCTCAGTAAGCTTGAAACGGCAGTTGACGGAACCAACTGGCTGCGCAAGCACTGCACGGTTTGCAGGACCGCCACCGCGACCAACAGCACCGCCGCGGCCGTGGAACAGTGTCAAATCAATATCATGCTTCTTAGCCCATTGAGCAATTCGCTCCTGAGCGGAATGCAAAGCAAGCGTTGCGGAAGTAGGACCAGCATCCTTGGAAGAATCCGAATATCCAAGCATAACTTCCATCTTGCGACCAGTAGCCTTAAGACGAGCTTGCACTTCAGGAATTTTAATAATCTCCTCAAGCACATTTACGGAATTCTGCAAATCTTCAAGCTGCTCAAACAGCGGAATGACGTCGATTGTTGGCGCATCCTGTGGATGAGCGAAAGCAAGACGATTTAGCTCAAATACGTCACGTACATGCTGAGCAGATTTTGCGAAGGAAATAATGTAGCGTCGAGCAGCGCGCATACCGTTGCGCTTTTGAATTGCTCCCAAAGCGCGGAACGTATCGAGTACTTCACGAGTCATTGGCTGAAGCGGACCGCGTTCGCCATGCAATCCATGTTCGCGAATATCTTCCAAAGCACGAGAATGCACGAGAGAATGCTGACGGAATTCCATTTCAACCATGTGGAATCCAAAGGTTTGCGCCTGCCAAATCAAATCCTGCAAAGGACCATATGCAGCACGAGGATCTCCGCCTTCTGCCAAAGAGCGTTGCACAATTTGCAAATCCTCAATGAAATCTTCGCAAGAATGATACATCAAATCCGTATCGCGGCTAATAGTGCGATGCAAACGGTCAGCCATTACAAGCATTACAGCACGATGCGGCTCACTGTTAGAAACATCCGAAGCGTTTTCTGTAAGCTGTTCGCTCATTTCGCGCTGACGATTCCACAACTCAAGCAACTCCACACTTGGAGGCGTTGTGCGCGTTTCCATAGTTAAGCATTTTCCAACTTCGCGAGTACGATTCTCCAAAGCCACAAGCACGTGATCGCTAAACTTTCGAGCGACTTGACGACTCACTTTAGCTGTCACATTAGGGTTGCCATCTCGATCTGAACCAATCCAGCTTCCTGGATGGAAGAATGCAGGGCAACGCGGAGGAACTAATCCAGCCTTCTTGCCAAGCAGCCAATCGTCAAATCGACGATACACGACTGGAATCGTGTCAAACAAAGTAGCGTCAAAAATGTCAAGAATAGTGTCAGCTTCTTCAACTGGAGTTGGCTTCTTCAAAGCAATCGGAGAAGTGCGAAGAAGCGCATCAATTTCGTTATAGAGACGACGATAATTTTCGCGCTTATCAGATCCGCCTAAACGATGATGTTCGCTTAATAATTGCGAAATTCTGCGAATTTTACCTGCAACGGCTTTACGACGAGCTTCGGTTGGGTGCGCAGTAAATACAGGATGGAACTCAAGCTTTGCGAGCAATTCTTTCGCTTCAGCAGGGCTCATTTCAGTAAGCAACTTGTGATAAGCACAAGTTAGTTCATTAACTGGATCAACCGGCAACGAATCTTCAACTTCACATTCACGCTGATGAAGTACAGAAACACGATAATTTTCCTCGCACAAATTTGCCAAGTGGAAATATGTTGCAAAAGCACGAGCTAAAAGCTGCGTATCGTGCAAATTCATTCCGTTGAGCTTGCTAACAGCTTTACTTAAGCCATCATCTGCAGTTACTTTTGCGTCTACCATTTGCGCAAAATGAGCTGCACTAGCTTCTACAGCATTCAAACGCACATCGTCGAATACTGCTAATAATTTTTCATCAAATTCGCCAAGAACATCACGAAGAATATGCAAGCACAAATCCATGTCTTGCTTAAGTGATGCTGGAAGGTCACGCTCCTCTGGGCCTTTTCGCCCTAAACCAGACGTAACAATAGTTGCGTCTGCCGGAGTAACCTGCTGATTTTCTGTTGCCATCAGACCTCCTTACGCCAGACTAAGGTTGCTTGGTCGTCTGACTTCCGCGGCTCCTCCGCGGTTATGTAGGTCAGAAGTTGCAAGCCCACAGCCTTGTTTCCAGCGAGATACCAAGTTAATTGTGAAACTACCACCGGACGTAGTAAAGAATGCTGATTTATCAACAAAATATAACTCGGCAACGGGGTTGCGTATACTAAAAAATTGTGAGTACAGCAGAGAATAATATCGAGAATAATGAATACGACAACAGCATCAACAACTGCGATTGCGATAAGCCTGAAATTCTTTCGACTGGTCATATAGTCGGAAAACCTTCTGGACGTTTTCATACTCATGCTATTCCACTCGATATGGACGATGTTGAGCGAGATTGGGATAAGCCAGTTACGCAAGCAGGAATTGCTGCGAAATCGAGTATTATTATTCGCGTCGGCGCACTCGGCTTAGGAGCAGGCACAGGAAGCTACCGAGTTCGCGAGCTTATGCACAGAATCGGCGAACCAATGGGTGTACATGTGCGCGCGGACGTGAATCTCACAGATATTGAAGCAACTTGTACTGATAAGCATGAGCGAATTACTGAAGTTGTAGATCTTCCAACCACAGGTGTTAACACTGAGCGCATTTGGCTTCTAGAACATTTTGCAGATTGGTTTAACGTCAAGCTTGGAAACGATTCTTTATATCACTCTAAAGCTGCTGTTTCTAAGGAATTAGTTGACACATTGCAAGCGAGCGACGACGAACATACCATTGTACAAACAGCTAAGCAGTCTGAAGAAAATGCTACTAAAATTGCAAAAAAGAAAGCGTTGCAAGAAGCTATAAAAAAAGAAAAACCACGCGGCATTTTTGCACTGCAGCCAGAAAGTGCTTACGCTGAACATTTTTCGCACGTAAACGCATCTAATAGTAATGACGAATCTAAAAATGATCATCCTCTTACAGTTAGGGAAGTACACGACCGTCTTGATTTGATTAAAAATAGGAAACCGCTATACAAACCGTGGTTTGCTGGTCTTGCTTCGGCAGTTGCTTGCGCATCCTTTGCGTTCTTGCTTGGCGGCGGCATTTACGACATGATTGGTGCTTTTATTGGAGCAGGAATCGGTCACTATATTCGTCGCAGAATGTTTATGAAGCATCTAAACCAGTTTGTAGTTACATTCGTAGCTGTTGCAATAGGTGCACTATCATGCATTGGGGCTTTACGTCTTATTGGCTTCTTTGACCCTAGCGCGCTCAATCATACAACTGCATATATTGGTTCAGTGTTGTTTGTTATTCCTGGATTCCCTCTTATTACAGGCGGCTTAGATATTGCAAAAATTGATTTCCCTTCAGGAATTCAACGACTGTGTTACACAATGGCGATTATTTTGATGGGAACTCTTGCAGGATGGACGGTTGCAAGCCTTGTACAGCTCAATCCTCAAGGCTTCCCTCCCCTCGGATTAAATCCTTGGCTTAACGCAGTTCTTCGACTTATTACAGCTTTTGCCGGAGTATGGGGCTTCTCAGTGCTGTTTAATTCTCCACAACGCATGTGCATAGTTGCTGGCATTATTGGCGCTATTACAGATACTCTTCGCTTAACTATGACAGATTTTGGAGTTGCTGCCGAAATTGCAGCTTTCAGCGGTGCTTTATTGGCAGGTTTGCTAGCTTCTGCTTGGAGAACTATCGTTCGTCACGGATTAGCGCCTCAATATTTGGGTTATCCACGAATAGGTCTTACGGTTCCATCTATCGTAATTATGGTTCCTGGACTTTATATGTATCGCGCAATGTTTTATCTTGGTCAATTCCACACGCTTCCGGCGTTAGACTGGACTTTCCGCGCTTTCATGGTAATTATTTGCTTACCTATTGGTCTTGCTGTAGCACGCGTTATTACAGATAAAAGCTGGCGTTACGACGTGTGATGTTCTAAGTTTCAACCCGTTAATTTTTAACAAAAAGCCGCTTACAAGTTTTCTTGCGAGCGGCTTTATTTTTTATTACTTTACTTATTGAAATTTAATTAATACTTCATTCCCATAGCATCTCGCACTTGGGAAAGCGTTTCTTCTGCAATAGCATTTGCACGCTTATTGCCGTCATGCAAAATGTCTCGAACAGTATCCATGTCTTTTGCAAGTTCTGCACGACGCTCACGGTGAGGTGCCAAGAAATTATTTACATTTTCAATTACATAAGCTTTCAATGCGCCAGCACCAGCGTTGCCAATTTCTTCAGCAATCTCTTTAGGATCCCTGCCTGTAACTAAACCTGCGGTAGTAAGAAGCGCAGAAACTTGCGGACGAGTTACTGGATCAAAAGTAATCATCCTCTCAGAATCAGTTGGACTCTTCTTAATTAATTTGGCAGTTTCCTCGGCAGTAGCTCCGAGCATAATCGAATTACCGTAAGATTTACTCATCTTTCGTCCGTCCAATCCTGGAATTTCAGGAGCATCAGACAAAATTGCTGCTGGCTCTGGGAACACTGGATTCTTTTTTGCGTATCTCTCATTAAAACGGCGAGCAATCGTACGAGTGATTTCAACGTGCGGCAAATTATCTTTACCAACCGGCACAACATTAGCTTTGCAGAACAAAATATCGCAAGCCTGGTGCACTGGGTACGTAAGGAGCAATCCGGTTAAAGCATGTCCAGATGATTCCATTTCCGACTTTACAGTAGGATTCCTGTGTAATTCTGCTTCTGTAACGAGCGAAAGGAAAGGCAACATAAGCTGATTTGCTGCAGGAACTGCGGAATGAGTAAATATCATTGTTTTTTCAGGATCAATTCCGGCAGCCATATAATCCAGCACTAAATTCAAAACATTATCTTCAATATGCTCAGTAGTGTCACGATCAGTAATTACTTGATAATCTGCAATAATAATATTAGTTTTTACTCCGCGCTGCTGCATTGCAACACGCTCACGAATAGATCCAAAATAATGTCCTAAATGCAAACGGCCAGTTGGGCGATCTCCAGTAAGCATAGTAAAAGACGAAGGGCTAGCTTTTAACTTTTCAAGCGTTGCATCTGAACGTTTACGCGCTGCAAGGAAGCTTGCGCTCATCTCATTACCAGCAGCTGTAACCTGTGCTTCTTCCGGCATTTTAGGCTCCTTAATTGTGCGTATTTTTACGCTGAAAATATGGCTTTTATGGTAAAAGTTTACACAGACAATATACTCGGTTGCGGTTAAGTGGTACGCTCTTGTGTGATGAACTGATTGTTACTTAATTTTTAGAGGGGGTCAGATGGGCCGCGGACGACAGAAGGCAAAGCAACAGAAAATTGCCCGTAAGCTCAAATACCTGACGACCGATACGGATTATGACGAGCTTGCTAAGGAACTTAATTCCAGCGAACCCGGACAAGGATCCTTCGATCCATTTGCGTCGAGCGAAAGCTATGAGGAAGATACATATCTTCCAGAAGAGAATGACACAGATCAAGAAAATGATGCCGTTGATGCTTCAAACGAAGATGATTTAGACGAGTATGCCAAGTGGGCTGCGGAAGCAGCTGCAAAAGCCGTTAGCAGCGAAAACTCTTCTACAAACTCGGGAGCGCACACGCCAGTGCATCATCATATCCCTATGCCAATTCCAAACTTCATACACAAACACGACAATTAAAAATTAAATTTTATTAAAATTATTTTATTTACGTATCCTGGGCATTCGAAATACTGTTTGCCCAGGATATTTGTAAATACATGCTGTAAATACGCAATTTAAGCTGCTTAAAGCCAACTTACAACGGCAAAATATCGCTTAAATCATCACGCTCGCCAATTGCACTTATGTTGCCAAAGTCCTGTTCCTGATGCCATTTAGTAACACCACTCGCTAATCGAAGCCATACTTTAGGCTCAAGTTCAATAACATCTGGCGGCGTGAGATTATGCGGATCCGAAGCTGGTCCTTCCAAAATTTTTACTGCACCAAAAGGCGCAACTCTTACTTCTACTGCACACCCAGGCACCTTATTTTCAAGAAGATATAGCGAATATCTAACTGCTAAAGCTTCGTCGCTTAAAGAGATATTTAAAATATTACTATTTATTTGCGTAGCTTCTACGCCATCGCCAAGTGCTTTAATAGCTGATTCGCGCCAGGATTGCCAAGCACATTGTCCTCGTTTTATATCTCGTTCAAGTATTACTGACATACTTTTTATTATCTTCTAAACAACCTACTTTCAGCAATATATTTGTATTAAGACGTTATATACAAATATTTAAAGGGGTTAGGTTGTGGTATTCTTGGGGTTATCGTGTGCATTCACATGCCTCTTGTAGTTATCTGCAAAGGTTATCTGCAAAATGGTGATGGTTTAATTGCCTAAACACAAAGTTTTAGGCTGCACACTTTTAGGAAATATATCAAACGGCACAAGGAGTCAAATATGACTAAACACGTCGCGCCGAAAGCCAAAACTACTGCGACGGCATTTGCCAAAGAACTTCAAGAGCACCTCAAGTACACCCAGGGTGTAACGCCAGAGCAGGCCACTACGGCAGATGTGTATGTTGCCGCTGCTACCGCAGTTCGTCGTCACTTGATGGACTCTTGGATGCAGACTCAGCATGACATGGTTAATGGCAACACCAAGGCTGTGGGCTATTTGAGCGCAGAGTTCTTGATGGGTAAGCAGCTTGAGAACGCTTTGTTGAACGCTGGTCTTACTGATCAATTCAATAAGGCTGTTACTAAGCTTGGCTTTGATCCAAAGGCTGTTATCGATGCTGAGTATGAACCAGGTTTAGGTAACGGCGGTTTGGGTCGTCTCGCAGCCTGCTTCATCGATTCACTCGCCTCTATTGGCGTTCCAGCATTTGGCTACGGCATCCAGTATCGTTACGGCATCTTCAAGCAGCGCTTTGATGAAGAAGGTAAGCAGGTTGAAACCCCTGATTACTGGCTTAGCAATGAAGAGCCATGGGGTCACATTGATTATGGTCGTGACCAGCGCGTCAACTTCGGTGGTGAAGTTGTAGAAGAAAACGGCAAGCGCGTTTGGAAGCCAGCTTGGTCTGTTCGTGCAGTACCAGTTGACTACATGGTTCCAGGTTATAATTCTGGTCGCGTAAACACTCTTCGTTTGTGGACTGCTAAGTCTTACGACGAGTTTGATTTGCTCACCTTCAACAAGTCTGATTACTTGGACGCTGTTAAGCCACAGGTTGCAGCGGAAAACATTTCTAAGATTCTTTACCCAGAAGATTCCACTCCAGAAGGTAAGGCTTTGCGTCTTGAGCAGCAGTACTTCTTCGTAGCTGCTTCTATTCATGATGCTATCCGCGTATTCTATCCAGGTCAGGATAAGCCGGATCTCACCACCTTCCCAAGCAAGATTAACTTCCAGTTGAACGATACTCACCCAGTTATCGGCATTCCAGAGCTTATGCGCGTTCTTATGGACGAGTACGGCTACGATTGGAACACCGCTTGGGGTATCACCACCAAGACCTTCAACTACACTTGCCACACCTTGCTTCCAGAAGCTTTGGAAGTTTGGCCAGCCAAGCTTATCGGCGAACTTTTGCCACGCCACCTTGAGATCATTCAGGGCATCAGCGAGCAGTTCCGCAACGAGCTTCGCGGTAAGGGCGTTGCTGAGGATCAGGTTGAGCGCATGCGCATCGCTACCGACGCTGACGAAAATGGCGAAGGTGCTGTAGTTCGTATGGCTTACTTGGCTACCTACGGCGGTTCTTACGTTAACGGTGTTGCTGAGCTTCACTCTGAGTTGTTGAAGGATGTCACTTTGAAGGACTTCTCCAGCGTTTACCCAGATAAGTTCAAGAACGTCACCAACGGCGTAACTCCTCGTCGCTTCGTGCGCTTGAGCAACCCACGCATGTCTGCTCTTATCACTGAAGGCTTGGGCACCGACGCATGGCAAGGTAATTTGGAGCTTCTCGAAGGTTTGAAGCCATTGGCTGACGACAAGGCATTCGTTAAGAAGTTTGCTGAAGTTAAGAAGCAGAACAAGCTTGCCTTCGTTGATTTCGCAAAGCAGAAGTATGGCTTTGAGATCAACCCAGACACCATGTTCAACACCATCATCAAGCGTTTGCACGAGTACAAGCGCCAGTCCATGAAGATCCTCCAGGTTATCTCCATGTACGCTGGAATTAAGAACGGCACAATCGACGTCGACAAGATGCTTCCACGCACCGTGTTCTTCGGCGCTAAGTCTGCTCCTGGCTATGCTATGGCAAAGCTCACCATTCAGCTCATTAACAATGTTGCTCGCGTGGTGAATAACGACCCAGCATGCAAGGGCAAGCTCGCTGTGTTCTTCCCACCAAACTACAACATCGAGTTGGCTATGAACTTGATTCCTGCCACCGATTTGGATGAGCAGATTTCTCAGGCTGGTAAGGAAGCTTCCGGTACTGGTAACATGAAGTTCGCTTTGAACGGTGCTTTGACTGTTGGTACTCTCGATGGTGCAAACGTTGAGATTCGCGAACGCGTTGGCGCTGAGAACTTCTTCCTCTTCGGCATGACCGTTGACGAGGTTGAGAAACTTTACGCTGAAGGCTACGATCACGGCGGCTCCCGTAAGTACTATGAGTCTGATCCTCGCTTGAAGACTGCTGTGGATATGGTTGCTGACGGCACCTTCTCCAACGGCGACAAGAGCGTGTATGAGCCACTCGTTAACGATTGGCTTACCCACGATTACTTCATGGCAATGGCTGACTTCAGCTCTTACATGGATATTCAGGCTCAGATTGAGGAAACTTACCGCGATCCAATGAAGTGGGCTCGCATGGCAGTCTTGAATGTAGCCAACTCTGGTTACTTCTCTTCTGACCGCTCTATCGAAGATTACCTCGATCGCATTTGGCACACTGGTGCTCTTCCAACACCTGTTGCTGAGTAATTGAGTATTCTCTAATAGCAATACATAATAACGCCTGCGTGAGTTTTGTACTTCCGCAGGCGTTATTGTTTCTAAACTCACTACTGCTTTTCGTAGTGTTATTTATTTCGTAGTGTTATTTATTTGCATAGTTACGTTATTTATGCATATATTTTTATTTTTAATCTTTTGAAGAAATTGTAAATATTGTTATTTTATTTTGCATGCACCTACCATTTGACACTAATAACTCCTAGAATAGCAATGTATTTTCAACAATATTCGCATGCCTTTAGTTGCGTGCTTTATTAAAGAAGGTTTTATGAAGAAGAAGAGTATACGCTTATCGTATTCATACATAATTACAGCAGTTATATGCGCTCTCGCGCTTTTGTTTAGTTTTGCAGCAAACAGCTTTGCTTTAACTTCTCGCGCAACTGCGCAGTCAACGCAACAGTCACAAAATAATAAACAAACGAATACCCCCCCCCTGAAACAAACTGATAGAAGCACAACTCAAACAAATAACACTGAACTACAATCTCTTAAACCATTAGACGAAAATATTTACGGCAAAGTTGACGTAAGTAAATGGACTGTTACAGTAAATGGCACAAGCGCGACCATTGAATCTTACAATGGCGATAAAAAGCATGTAGTTGTTCCAACGCTTGCAGATCTTAAAGATGATACAACTAATGGAAGCAAGTACAAAGGTGTTACTAGCTTAAGCATTGCAGAGAACACTTTATCTGGATTAATTGATAAAAATCAAACTGACACTACAAATAACACTAAAACTATTGCTATTTCTCATAATGGCAATCCTGTTAATATGCCTGACACTAACTTAAGTTATTTGTTTGCAAGCACAAAGCTTACACATATTGATCTTGCTAATTTACATACAGGTAGAATTACTGGTTTACATAGAACATTCTTTGACAATGGGGAACTTCAAACTATAAAAGGCATAGAGAATTGGGATGTAAGTAATGTTACTAGTTTAGAAGAACTATTTTCTCAATGCTATGTTTTGGTAGATCTTCCTAACTTATCTAGCTGGAATACTTCTAAAGTAACGAACATGGATTATGTATTCAACGGATTAAAAATAGTGCCAGATAAAGATTTTGGATTCTTGAGCAAATGGAAAACCGACAATGTCACAACAATGGACAGCATGCTTGCACAATGCTATGAGTTGAGATCAGTAGAACCATTGAAGAATTGGAACACTGCTAAAGTAACGATTATGAAAGATATGTTCTATGCTGCAGACATAAGAGATTTATCTCCACTTGCTAACTGGAATGTTAAAAACGTTACTAATATGCAACAGATGTTTATTTCTAACTATAATCTCGAAGACTTCTCTGGTTTAGGTAAGTGGCAGCTTAATCACGATGTCAATATGAACAGAATGTTTTCAAAACTTACCGGTACATTAATAGCTAAAGATTGGAAGTCTGTTACAAGTTATAAGAATAGTCCACTGTTTATTAAAATCATTAAAAGTATGGCACAAGGAGAAGAACAAGGGCCTTATAACAAATCAGGAATCGGCGCAATTTTCATAACTGATGGACCCTTTGTTAAGGAAATAAAAAATATAAGTGGATTCCACCATTGTGTGCGCCTCTATCATTCTCGCAAAGATTATGACGATAAAAAAGCTCCTTTTGCAACTATCAAAATGCCAGTAGTCTACTACAGCACAAGCATTGATGCTTCAAATAAAGATGCACAACGAAACGTTGTTCTTGCGGAAGCTCAGAAAAAAGTCAATGCCTGGATAAAAGAAAAAGAAAAGAAAGATAATAAAAAATACGTAATTACAGATACCATTTTCGACAAGTTCAAAAACAGCTACAATGACGCTCATTTAACAGCTAACGCATCGTTTGTTATTGAAGAAGTAAAATACAAAAAAACTATTACGCAAACTATAACAGTTCACAATCAGCCAAATGAGCCAGAATATACTATTATTCGCAAAAGAGAAATTCATCGTACTCTTGAAGACAAAGATGGCAAGAAGGTGTTAAGCCCTTGGTCTAAAGCTGTTTTTGAGAAGTTTACACTTCCTCAAATTAAGGGATATAGTGTTATGCCAGTAGAAAAAGCTTCTACTACTGTCAATATTAAAGATGATGTTTATTATGTTCAATACAATAAGCAAACAACCACCGATACCGGCACGCAAACTGATACACCGGAAACAACCGACACTGGCACTGGCACAGATACAGTGACAGATACGCCAGAAACCACTGATACTGGAACACAAACAGATCCAGAACCACAAAAGCCTGCAAATCCAGATCACTCAAATGTTCCAGACAAGCCGAATATTATTTACGTTCAAACTATGCCCAATAATGCCGGCACACAAAATCAAAAAGATCAACAAAATAACGATACTTCGCCTGCTTGCAATTGTGATTGTTCCGCTAAAAATATCGGTAATAACGAAAATAAAAGAAACAACCAGTCTGCAAATAGCACTTCTAACGCATCGCACACTGAACAAAATAATGCGTCAAAAAATCTATTAGCAGCAACAGGTTCTGCAACGCAATATGCAGCATTACTGTCGTTGTTCATTGCAACCTCCGTTGGATCGTTCTCCTTGGGCAAACTGCGTTTCAAAAAGCGCAAGCATGCAATTAAGTAATACTGCTGCGTAAATTACATAAAAGGCGGAAGCTGTTAATCAGTTTCCGCCTTTTTGTGTAGATTTTAGTTAAATTGCATGTAAGGCAAACGCTTTTGTTTGCAACAATTCTTTAGTAATTACAAATAAAGGCGACTACGAATATACGCAATCACCTTTATTTTGGACTGTATAAAGCAAATGTCACTTATGCCTCAGCGGCAGGAGTATCGTTAGCTTCTTTCTCTTCTTTTTCTAACCCTAGGTCAATTGGCGAAGAACTGTTCTCCCATGGTTCCTCCCAAGGGTCATAATCAGGATTATGCTGCTTGTACACATACAACGCAGCAATACCTGCGAGCAGTGCTCCGAAGAGCAGTGCAAAGAACTTCCAACCGCCAGAGGATCTGTTCTCCATGATGGCTCCTTTCCGGTTAAGCTGACCTGCTCGTCCAAGTCAACAATCTATACCGCTTTTTGTCGCGTAATAACTATCATAGTTGCTTTTCTTCAGAGTTGCATCTTTTTAAATAATGTTATTGATTAAATTTGTGAAGTAAAACCGATATCATAAGCATATGCACAACTTTGATATTAAAAATATTTTAAATAATATAAGACTTCGTTTTAACACAACCACAGCCATTTTAGTATATTCATGCATTTTTATTTGGATATTGGAAATGGTACTAAACTTTGCATATCCAAATTATTATTCGACTCTAATAAGCTATACTGCGTTTCTTCCAATTACTGCGTTACAAACACCTTGGACTTGGTTCACATCAATGTTTGTTCACGCACCAAATTTAACCCATATTTTCTTCAATATGCTATGTCTTTGGTCGCTCGGAGTTGAATTAGAACGATTCTTCGGTAAATGGAAGTTTTTTGGATTGTATTTAATATCCGGCTTTGGCGGAAGCGTAGCTGATATCGTATGGTGCAAACTCACTAATAATTGGTTCGTTGCTTCATACGGTGCTTCGGGAGCTATTATGGGGCTTATAGGTGCACTTCTCGTAGCACAATGGCGACTAGGAGAAAACATGCGAGGAACAATTATTTGGATTGCTATTACTCTCGCTATGCCAATTATTGTACCTAATATCGCTTGGCAATCACACGTTGGAGGCTTAATTTCAGGTACTGCAATTGCAGCATTGCTCGGAGTACAAAATCCGCTACTTAAAAAAGCTTCGTTTAATACGCGTTTCTTAGTATATTTTGTATCACTATTTGCTATTCTCACTGCTTGTGCAATGTTTTGTTTGAAGGCATGATTTATTAAATTACACACGTGTAGTTTTCCACCAATGTGCACAGGATTGTGTATAAGTTGTGCCTAAATTGGTGACAACTATATAAGTTATCCACATAGTTAATCACAAACGTTGATAACTTGCCTTTTGTGAACCTGTGCACAAGTGTATAAGAGTTATCCACAATTTAAGTTTTTTGTGGACTAAACTATCGACTACATAATTTTAAAATTTACTTGCTCTAAAATTTTCTACACCTCCATAAGGAATGAGATTTATGTCTACACTTCAAGTTCCAAAAACAATAGAACCAGCAAACGCTTCTACACTCACTTTTATTAAAGAAAACGCACAATTGTCGCCAAGCAAAGCTGCTCTTAAAGCTCCACGCAACGCGAATATCGACATACCGTTTGCAATTAACCAAATAGCAGGTAGACAGATTGCGCAACAAAAACTGCCAAAATGGGCTTCCTGCAACGAAGTTATATACCCTGCGCATATTTCTATGGAACAGTGTTCTTCTCAATCAACAGCACAATACAAGGCAAATGTTGCAAAAGAATTACTCAACAAATTAAATTCAGAAAATTTTAGTAGCACACTTGTGGATCTTACTGGCGGCTTTGGAGTTGATTGCACAATAATGTCTGAAGTTTTCGATTCTGTTATTTGTATTGAACAGCAAAACGAACTTTCTAGCATTGCACATCACAATATGAATGCACTTGGTATTACAAACGTAAAATGCTACAACAACAATAGCCTTGATGCACTCAAAAATATTCCTAAGTCAACGATAATATACGTTGATCCAGCTCGCCGTAACAAACAAGGATCTCGCACATACGCTATTGAAGATTGCACTCCAAACGTATTAGATCTTAAAAATCAGTTGCTCACTAAAGCAGAAATAGTGATTATTAAACTTTCTCCAATGCTTGATTGGCACAAAACAGTTAGTGATTTCAGTGGCAATGTAGAAGCCGTACATATAGTCGCACATAATAACGAGTGCAAGGAACTATTGATAATACTCAGTAACTCTCAGCACACAAAAGTACCAGTATATTGCGCAAACGATGATCAGATAACTGTTATACAAGCAACTTACAATACTTCAACAAATCAGGTGTCAATACAGCCTGAATCAAATGTTTTAAATAATAGAGAAGAAAATAATAAAAAAGATGAAATTTTAGATATAAATAACTGGCCAGAATGGTCGCAATACGTTTATGAGCCAAATGCAGCAATCATGAAAGCTGGTTGTTTTTCAGTGTTAGAAACTCAATACAATATACAACAAATCAGTGCAAATAGTCATGTTTACGTATCGGAAGAATACTACTCAGAATTTCCAGGAAAGACATGGAAAATTGAAAATATATGCAGCATGAATAAACGCGAGATAAAACAAACTTTTGCTGATATTACTCATGCAAATATTGTTACTCGTAACTTTCCAATACCTGTAGAAGCATTGCGCAAAAAATTAAACCTACAAGATGGCGGAAATACAAGAATTATTGCAACAACTGATAACAATAAAAATCACATACTTATTCGAGCAGTAGCAGCAACAAAAAAGTAGCTACGCAACATTTGCATAGCTACTTTTAAAACATATTAAACAGTTTGTTTTACAGACTAACGCCACCACATTGTCATAATGAATCCAGTCATTACTATTACTAATGCAATAACTAAATTCCATGCACCAATTCCAGGAATTGGAAGCACAGGGTTCAAATAATAAACAACAGCCCAAATTAATCCAACGACCATTAATGTGCAGAACAGCGGCACAAACCATGCAGCATTAGCTTTTGTGCCTTTAATGCTTTCTTCGACACGTCGCCTATTTTCAGCTTGTCTCTGCATCATTTGCTGAATCTGTGGAGAAAGCGTTGCTTTATCCGCAGTAGCATTCAACACTGCTTCAACTTCGTCCATAGGAACGCCATAAGTATTCTCATTTGACGTATCGCTCTTCTTTGCAGCGTCGTCAGCTGCAGTCGTGTGCAATTCTTCATCAGCCATAACTGTAACTCTCCAATCAATCGGCTACACGCTATAATAGTGGTTACACTCGAACGCGTGAAGGATGAAGATAAAATATGGCTAAGAGAACTGGGAAACATCGTGCTCAACACTCGCTGTTAAGCAGTTTTGCTGTTGCCGTTGCAGTATTTCTTACCGGCTATTTATTCGTTCTTAATTTGCGCGTAAACCGCTCTGCTTTTGTGACTTCTAATACGAGTCAAATGGTTGAAAGAAATTCGCAGCGCACAAAAAATTTACGAGAAGATATAAAATCTTTAGATTCTAAAATTAATTTACTTAATAAAACGCTCGGCAGCAGCACTAGTGAAGGAAAAGAATCTTCTGATACTGGAAGTAGTACCGTACTTCCAAAACTTGAAGGACCTGGAATTGTTGTAACTCTTAACGACTCTCCTCTATGGAAAGGCGCAGTTAATGGTTCCGGAACATCCGGAAATATTAATGATTACGTAATCCACCAGCAAGATATTGAAGCTGTAGTAAATGCTTTGTGGCGCGGCGGAGCAGAAGCAATAACTATTCAGGATCAGCGAGTATTATTTAACTCCGCAGTTGTTTGTATTGGTAACGTTCTTATGTTGCAAGGTCATCAGTACTCGCCACCGTATAAAATATCTGCTATTGGTCCAATGGATAGCATGGTTGATGCTCTAAACAATTCACCAGCCATACACACCTACAAGGAGTATGTAAGTTCGTTTGGATTAGGATGGAAAGTGGAGAAAAAGAATAATCTGCGATTCCCCGAAGCATCGGCCTTGTTGCAACCATTAAGGTACGCAACAGTTCCTAAAGTGCTAAACAAATAAAATATGTTGCAAAGTCTTCATACATCAATAAAGGAGTAGCACACTATGCAATCTGCTAATATGCAGGAAGGAAAAACGAAGCGTAGCAGCTCGAATTTCTGGTGGCAAGCCGCTGGAATTATTGGCGAACTGTTGATAGCTTTTGCAGTTATTTGCGCATTGTACATTGCATGGCAAATGTGGTGGACTGGAGAGCAGGCTGAGCACACTCAAGTAGAGGCGCGTCAAGCAATATCTTGGCAAAACCCAAAAACTGGCGATAAAACGAAGATTGCTTTACCACAGAATACTGACCCACCTGCTTTAAGCAAACCAAAGTCTGAAGACCTTGTAGCTCGTTTATACATACCACGTTTTGGAAATCAGTGGGAACGAAATGTTGTAGAAGGCATTACGCCAGACATCTTAAGCAAGCGTGGTTTAGGTCATTATCCAACCACACAAATGCCTGGCGCAATAGGTAATTTCGCAGTAGCAGGTCACCGAAATGGTTATGGTCAGCCATTGGGAGATGTAGACTTACTGAAGCCTGGCGACGCAATAGTAGTTCGTACAAAGGATTATTGGTTCGTCTATAAGTACACTTCTTACAAGATTGTTACACCAGATCACGGTGAAGTTATTGATGCAAATCCTGATCATCCTGGTGAGAAACCAACAAAACGTATGCTTACTCTTACAACTTGCGAACCTAAGTATACTGCTGCAACTCATCGCTGGATTAGCTACGCAAAATTCGCTTATTGGGCAAAGATTAGCGATGGCATTCCAAAAGAACTTTCTACTATTGATGAGCAAGGAAAAGTGAAGTTTATTAACAATGAGCAACAATCTCTAGTTTCTCATCTTTCTTCACTAGTGCCAGTTATGGTGGTTGTTTTATTAGTGTATGTGATGATTTTCGCAGCAGGAGCAATCGCTTGGCAATGGCCAGAACTTCGCGCTATTCATTCTGGATTAAAGAAAAAGCCTGATGCAAGCATTTTTGGCGGTCTTTTGCGCATACAACCAGGTATTACAGCGATTCGTTGGATTCTTTCGATTCTGATTTATTTCTTCATTGTATTAGCATTATTCCAGTGGATTTTCCCTTGGGCCGCATCTACAATTCCATTCCTTCAGCAGATGTCTAATTACTCAACAACTGTATGATAACGGGTTAAGTAGTAAGTTTTAAATATTCTTACGATTGCTTTAAAACTTACAAAATAAAAACATTTAAGGCGATTGCGTATGAAGTGCAGTCGCCTTTTGTTTATATTAATAAAATAAAAGCCTATAGAAACACATAAAATAACGCATTGCTATAAAACTATGTCTAAATAAACAAACATATCTTAAACAGCTATTTTTTCGTTTTATCACATACTTTGCAACCTAATATAAGTCTATTTTTGCAGATCTATTTTCACGCATCAATTTTTATAAGTAATATATGGATTTTATTAGAGATACAAACATTAGAGATACAAAAATGCTGCTTGCTCTACTTTTCTTGTAGAACAAGCAGCATATACATTATTTTTACAGACTTAATCTAACACAAATCTAAATCAGTCTGAATCAGACGAAGAACCAAGGCTTGGACGTGTAACTAATGTAATCGCTTTGCCCTTCTCAACCTTGCTTCCTGCTTCCTCAGACATGCTCATGACTATATCGTCATCTTTTGCCATTGAATCAGATACTACTCTCAAACCTTTTGCTTCAAGTATTTTCTTCGCCTGTTTGAAGGTAACAGTACCAAGATCTATACTAGGAACTTCAACTTTCGAAGCACCTTGAGAAACGTACACAGTAATAGAGCTGTGTGGTTTAACAGAGGAACCAGACGACGGATTTAGTCGAGTTACAGAACCTTCAGGCACATTATCTGAATCTTCCTTAACTACATCCGTAGTAAAACCAAAATTCTCTAATTGGCTAACCACAATGTCTTTGCTTTGACCAACAAGACCGTCAGGAATTTTAGTTAAGCCGGATGCAATATATAAAGTAATTAATGTACCCTTATCAGCAAACGAATCTGCGTCAGGATCTGTGCGAGTTACATGATCTTTCTTAATATCTGCACTATCTTCTACTCGAACATTAGCAATCTTAAACCCAGCACGCTCAAGCATTTTACGAGCAGCTTCTTGCGTTTTACCACTTACATCTGGCACGCGAGTTGATTGTGGTCCAACCGAGAACCATACAGTCACCTTGGATCCAGAAGCAACATGCTCACCTCCACGCGGTGATTGCTTAGTAAAAGTTCCCTCAGGTTGAGAAGAATGATCATCTTCACGAATATCTGGAACCAAACCAAGTGCACGCAACTTTTCACGAGCAGCATCCTGCGTTGTTGTCTCCATAAATGTTGGAACTACAACATCTCCAGTAGCACGACTTCGGTTGAGCATAAACAGCACACCCAGAAGAACTAATACTGTTACTAATACTCCAACTATAGATCCGATTACTACTCGTTTACGACGTTGCGCTTGCATTGTTGCTCTTTGTGACGCGCGCGTGCTAGGAGAAAATGCAATATTTGCAGATTCAACTTGACCAGTAATAGGATTAAACGATTGAGTTGCAGCACCATCTGTCATGCCCATAGCCATAGTTGCAGCATTCTGTTCAGCCTGCTTACGCGCCTTCATATTAGCTAAATCAGTCAATGGATTAAACGCTGCTGCAACAGGCACTCCACCGTTCATAAACGCTAGAATGTCATTCTTAAACTCTGATGCTGTGGCATATCTATTTTGTCTATCTTTTGCCATTGCTTTAGCACAAATCTTGTCCCACATAGCAGGCATGCCTGGAACAAGTGTGCTAAGAGGTGTCGCCACTTCCGAAACATGCTGATATGCGATGGCAACAGCTGAATCTCCAATAAAAGGAGGACGTCCAGTTAGCATTTCATACAGCACACACCCTGCAGAATACAAATCAGAGCGCATATCTACTTGTTCACCACGAGCCTGCTCTGGAGACAAATATTGTGCTGTTCCAACAACACCTTGAGACTGTGTCATAGTTGTTGCAGAATCATCAAGAGCTCTAGCTATTCCAAAATCCATGACTTTTACTAAGCCTTGTTCAGAAATCATAATATTTCCAGGCTTAATATCGCGGTGAATAATACCCATTCTGTGCGAATACTCTAAAGCATTGAGCACGCCAAGCATAACTTGTTCAGCGTCTCTCTGACTTAAAGCTCCATTCATTTTTAGAATATCGCGTAATGTTTTACCTTTAATGTATTCCATTACAAGATACGGTAAACGCTCTTCTAAGCCATTTTCTGCTATAACAGATTCTTCTCCAGAATCATAAATATTCACAATATTAGGATTGTTCATCTGCGCAATGGCATGCGCTTCCCTGCGGAATCGCGAAAGGAAAATCTCATCGTTCGCTAAATCGGAACGCATAATTTTCACAGCAACTGTACGACCTAAGCGCTTATCAACAGCAACACGCACTTCTGCCATGCCGCCACGGCCAATAAGCTCCCCTAATTCGTATCGACCATTCGCTAATGAGGTGGGCATTGTGGTATTCATTGCTGCTCCTTGCGATCATTGGTATTAAAAATATTAATAATATTTACTTGGTTTTGCGGCATACTTTTAATACATCTTCGTTGTCGCAAATTTGTAGAAAGTACTCCTGTTGTATTGTTGAAGGCTGTTTCTTGATCTAGCAGTCTGCGCTCAATACGAGATAATACTTTCGACACGACTAATGCATCTTTTGGACGATCTTTTGGATTCTTTGCAAGCATAGACATAATAAACTGTTGCAATTGCAAATCAACATTTTCTGGCAAAGGTGGCACAGGATCATTAACATGTGCAGCAGCAATATCTACCGGCGTTGCTCCAGTAAATGGACGATGTCCACACAAGCCTTCATATGCCACAACACCTAACGAATAAATATCAGATTGTGCAGTAGCTTGCTCACCTTGCGCTTGTTCTGGAGAAATATATTGAGCTGTTCCAACTACCATGCCATCTTGAGTGATTTGTTCTTGGTCGCTGGAATATGACACGCCAAAATCTGTGATTTTCACATTGCCAGTATCAGAAACCATAATATTTGCAGGTTTTACATCGCGATGAATTACACCATGAGAATGAGCTACAAAAAGCCCTCGAGCTGTTTGAATAAGAATAGGAAGTAACTTAGTAGGATCAATTATTTTTTCTTTATGATACAAATCTGCCAATGATTTACTTGGCACATATTCCATAATTAAGAATCCAATACCATCATGCTCATAATAATCAAATAATGCTGCAATATTAGGATGCGCTAAATTGGCAGAATTATGCGCTTCAGCACGAAGACGACGTAATTTTGCTTCAACGTTTACGGTATCTGTGCGTAACGCCTTAATGGCAACAATTCGCCCAAGTTGAATATCAAAGCCTTTCCAAACTTCTCCCATACCGCCTTGAGCAAGGCGGCGATCAAGTCTATAACGATGATGAACTAACTGTCCTTCAACGAGTTTCATTGTTTAAGCGCCTCCTCCATCACTTGTCGCATAATAGGTCCTGCCGCGTAACTACCAAATGTACTTGTGTTATGTACTATAACTGCTATAGCTATTCTAGGATTTTCAGCAGGAGCAAATCCAATAACCCAACCATTAGCAGCTTGATTATACATTCCAATCTGTGCAGTACCTGTTTTAGCAGCAACATGAATATTAGGTAAAGCAAGATTAGGATTTTCTTTTGTAACAACAGCCTGCATCATAGAAGTTAATTTAGATGCACTGTCACTACTCATTACTTGGTTCATAATGGTTGGTCTAGTTTGTGACAATACTGACAAATCACTAGATCTTACACAATCAACAAGAGTAGGCTTCATCAATGTTCCATTATTTGCAATAGCTGCCGCAATCATAGCATTTTGCAAAGGTGTAACCTTAGCATCACCTTGACCTATTGATTCCAGAGCTAGTCTATCTGGAGTTGGCTTAATAGAAAAAGTAGATTTCACGGATCGCATTGGGAATCCAGTAGAATCAGAACCATCAATAGACAGCGAATCGAAGAATCCAAACTTTCTTGCTTGCTTTACAATTACGTCAGATCCTAAAGAATTACCCAATTGAGCAAAAGCAGTATTAGACGAATATGCTAAAGCATCCTCAAAAGATATTTTTCCATCAACGCCATTCGCTTGGTAAGTGACATTTGTAAGAGACGTCTTGGTTCCAGGCAAAACATAGCTCGCACCAGCAGGTATTTTCGTATCAGGCTTGTATTTTCCAGATTCTAATGCTGCTGCTGCAACAACAGTTTTGAACGTAGAGCCAGGAGCATAAAGCTCAGAAACAGCACGATTCAGCATAGGATTTGACACATCTGATGTTATTCTCTCATACGATTTATTTACTTCATTAATATTGTGAAGAGCAAGATCATTCGGATCATAACTTGGAGTGCTTACCATGGCGCGAATTCTTCCGGTTTTTGGCTCAATTGCAACTAAAGCTGCGTCTTTGCCTTTAAGAAGATTGTAAGCAAGATTTTGCAAGCGTGAATCAATTGACGTCTCTATAGAAGCTCCGCGATTAGTTGCTCCAGTAAATAATGAACGGAATTTTTGCCAGAACAGAGCGTCTGATTCTCCACTTAATAAGCTATTGCGAGAAGCTTCAATTCCTCTATCTGCACGCTGGCTAATAGAAAAATATCCAGTAACTGGAGCATATACTAATCCGTTAGAATACTGACGTTGATACACAAAAGCATCTTTAGATGGTTCAGATTTCGCTATAACTGTGCCATCTGATGTAAGTATTGCTCCACGTGGAGCACCAAACTCATGGTATAAAGCTCTGCGATTTCGAGGATCAGAATTTAGAGCATTCGCTTTAATAGAAGTAATAATTGTACTTGAAATACCAAGTATTACAAAAAGTACCAATACTGCAGTAAAAAGTTCTCTAAGACTTTTATTCATTGTTATCACCTCTCTCTGAAGAGGAAATAACAGCGGAAGCATCTATATTATTTTCATAATCTGTATTGTTATATTCGCTATTATTTGTATTCGTATTAGCTCGCTCTCGCAATTCACGCTCGCGCAACGCTGCTAAGGCAGCGTATTGGAAAGTATCTGAAACAGGAGCAGATTCAGGTTTATTTGCAGCGTGAGAAATAACAATAAGCAAAGATGCAAGCAAATAATTTGCCACTAAAGAAGAGCCTCCAGCTGCCATATACGGCAAAGTTAAACCGGTTAATGGAATAACCAAAGTAATTCCACCAACAACAGTAAACACTTGGAAAGCCATAGTAAAAACAAGCCCTGAAGCTAATAATTTTCCAAAGCCATCTTTAATTTTCATTGCAGTAATCATTCCAGATGCAATAATAATTAAATACAAAACCAATACGGCTAGAAGCCCAGTAAGACCAAGCTCTTCACCAACAGAAGCATAAATAAAATCAGAATTAGCTAGCGGTGTTATAGAAGGATGACCTTGTCCTAAACCTGTTCCGGTTGTTCCTCCAGCAGCCAAACCAAACAATCCAGATACAATTTGCGCTGAGCCACCAGGGAAACGATTATAGACCGCATTATCAAATGGATGAAGCCACGAATCCACACGATATTGCACATGTGCGAATAACTTTACTGCCATCAAGCATCCAGCTACAAAAGCAATACCTCCAACAGCAATCCACCCTCTGCGACCTGTTGCAACATACAACATTGACACAAACATTGCGAAGAACATCAATGACGTTCCAAGATCATGCTGAATAACGAGCACGCCCATTGATGCGGCCCATACTAAAGCAATAGGTCCCATGTCTTGTAAGCGAGGAAGGTGAATTCCCAAAACTTTATTTCCACCTACAGCAAGTCGATCACGATGATTAAACAGATACGCTGCAAAGAAGAACGACAGGAAAAGCTTAGCAAACTCTCCTGGCTGCACTGTGTGATCACCAAAACCTATCCAAATTCTTGCTCCACCAATTTCTTTACCTAATCCAGGAACCATAGGTGAAAGCAAAAGAATCAAGCCTATGACCATATTCACATAAGAAAAACGCCTTAAAATGCGATAATCATTCAAAAGAATAACGAAAATAATTGATAATACCAGTGCCGCACAAATCCACACCATTTGTTTTATTGCAACATTTGTATTATTTTGCCTATCAATTCTAGCTATAAGAACTGTTCCAATTGCAGTTAAAAGCATAATACAAGGTAAAATAGCTTGACTTGCATATGGCTGTTTAACAAGAAGAACACCCCAAAATACGAAAAACAGTGCCATAACGAGAATCAACATTGCTGCATAATTAGCAGAAATATAACCGTCAATACGGAAAAACATCTGTAAAAATGCCATGCCAGAAAGCAACGTTGCAAAAAGCAACAATGCTATCTGTCTGATACGCGTAGCAATCATATTCATGAGGTTTTACCCCCCTGCTTCGCATTATCTTTATTTTTATTTATTTTATTTTCTAATTTCTTTTGATTCTGTTCATTAAGTTTTTCTTGTTCTCGTGCACGCATTTCTCGACGAATTAACGAAGCATGACCACGAGCCTCAACTAAGCTGCCAAAACTAATGCCTTCTTTTAATTGATCCTGCCAAGATCTATCTAGTTTATTAACAGGGATGTCAGTAGATTCCACTTCATGAGATAATGCAATACCGAAAATATTTGTTGGCACTCCTTGGTAGATAACAACTTTGTTACTGTCTTTTCCAATATAATATTGCGTTTGAGTCCACGCATATACTCCGTAGCCTACTCCAGAAATAACAAATAATACTAACAATATTCCCAAAGATATGCCTATGCGAGTCCACCTGCGCCTCAATGAATGAGCACGATGTGCCTCATCCTGCTCATGTTTGACAGCACGAGCAACATCTGGATCATGAGGATCCGTTGAAACTTTACCATTCTTTTTTTTGACTATAGGAATCTCATTAGTGTCAGGTGTATGTAATTCTCCAACTTCTTCACGAATGTGTGAAGGTTGCACAATTCTTGTAATAGATATTGTTCCTTCATCTGGATTTTTAGAATTATCATCATCTTGAGCTAGCGCGGCTGCTCGTTGAGCTGGTGAATTCTTATCTTCGCGCAATGCCGGTGCTGAAGCTACTGCTTTATTTACGATATCTGCAATTGACTCGAGATCCTTACTTGCAGCTCCTCCAATAAGTGGAGTTTGATGCGGAAGATCAAATGCATCAGCATCAAGTGCAAGCGTTGCATCTGCAATAACGGCTGTAACATTATCTGTACTACCAGCACGAAGTGCCATAGATACTAATTTTTGAGCGCATTCTTCTTGATTAGAAATACTACTCATCACATCTTGAATAGTTGAATCTTCAAGAACTCCACACAATCCATCAGAGCAAAGAAGCCAACGGTCAGAAGGATGAGCTGAACGCAAAGCAATATCAGGACGAGGATCTATATCAAAATCACCTAATACTCGCATAACAACATTTCGTTGAGGATGATTTCGCGCTTCTTCAGGCGTAATATGACCTGTATCAATCAAATGCTGAACATAACTATGATCAGTAGTCATGCGCATAAGATGATTATCTCTTAGTAGATACGCTCTAGAATCACCTAAATGAGCCAGAACCCAGTATCCTCTTACAAGAGTTACTGCAGTCACTGTCGTTCCCATTCCAGCAAGACGGCGCTCACGCTTAGCTTTACCAACAATCGCATCATGAGCAGCCATAATCGATGTTTCCATCATTGAAGAAACAGTTTTAACATCATGCGGTCTTGAATCTTGTTCAATATGTGCAAGAGAACGAATCGCTATAGTAGAAGCTGTATCTCCTCCAGCATGACCACCCATTCCGTCGCAAATTGCAGCTAAATGTTCACCAGCAAATGCAGAATCTTGATTATTACTACGAACAGTTCCAACATCACTGACAGCCGTAGCATACATAAAAAGTATTTTTTCTACAGAATTTGCGCGATTTTCTTTAATATCATTTTTATCTGTTATAGATGATATTTTTTCTATTTGCCCAGTAACTGCGGTCTGAATTTCTTCTTCGTTATTTGAATTGATTTGTTTCATTTGTTACCTCAATTCAAACATTGTTGCGCCGATTCGCACAGAAGTACGCGGAGCTAATATAACAGGCTCAGTAACACGATTATGACCAATCATGGTTCCATTTGTGCTGCCTAAATCTTCAAGAACCCAAGAATTAACTGATTGATTAAAATAAACACGAGCATGGTGTGAAGATACAAATTCATCGTTTAAGACGACCGTATTAGAAGCAGCACGACCAAGAGTCACACCAGCAGCGTTCAATGGGAATGAAGATCCTGCCAAAGGTCCATCAATAACAACTAACAAAGTTGGAGAACCGGATGTATTTTCTTGATTTTCTGCTTTGGTAAATACTGGCGTCTCACGCACTTGCATAACTTGTGAAAACTTTGCTTCACGAGAATTACGACGAGAACTTTTCTTCCAAAAACGAGATTTTTTAGGACTAAATACTTCAATATCGCAGCGAAGCGAACGGATAGCGCACCATACAAAAATCCAGAGTAAGACTAGAAAGCCATACTTAAGTATTGCAAACGTTAATTCAGTGAACATCATGCGCGTTATCGTCTCCTAGCTCGGAAATACTTACTACTCCTGGTCTTGAGACGATGCCCAATAAAGAATACGCGTACGACCAATAGTAATAGTGTTGCCATCAACCAATGTTGCTGCAGGAACCTGATGACCTTCTACATATGTACCATTAGTAGATCCAAGATCACGAGCAATAACACCGTCAGGAGTTATATCAATACCAAGATGATGACGAGAAATACCTGGATCATCTATTACAATATCGCAACCAGACCCACGTCCTAAAATAGTACGATCCTTTGTAAGCAGGTACTGGTTACCATTAATTTCAAGCATAGGATGATTCTGTTGCTGATCGTCTGTGGTAACAGGAACAGCATTACCCTGAACAGATTCAGATGTCAAATGGAAATTACCTTTAGTTAATTCCAAATCCTCTTCAAAAATAACAACTACAGGTCCTACGAAAGCATAATGCTGACTCTTAGCATATTGAGTAAGATTATCTGCAAGCTCATTAGCTAATGCCTCACTGCCCCATTGTTCAATATGATCAAAATCAGGCGTACTCAGCTTAAAACGATACTCATTTGGAGCAACTGTGTGATCTCTGCCAATAGGCATGGCTTCAGCGTCAATTTCACGTTCCAAAGCACTCGAAAAATCGACTGGCTGCAAATCTTTGGAGCCGAATTTTGCGAAGACGCCGTTCATTGCACCTTCCACGCTCTTCTCAAATCGGTCAAACACGCTCATGGTAAACCCTTTCTATCTGTTCATCATAGTACTCGTCACCGGGTACGGTGTTCAACTACCACACGCTTTTCTTCTAATATATTTTCTTTTTTATACATATTATTTCGTACTCTCCAACGTGCATTTACATCATTGTGCGTGTAATCTTAACAAGTATGATGCAGAAAAATAACAGTAATCACAGCGGATTATCGGTTTTCACTAGAAATTCCGCTACTATTTTTACACTATTACTCGCAGTTGTTATTCCGTGCTTAGGAAAAGCACTACTAGTTACGAGTAAAGAGCGCACTTATGAATCATCCATAGTCTCCTGGTTCCACAAGAGTGTTCCCTCTGTAATTCTCAGTATTTCAAAAATATTAGCTTTAGTTTTTTCAACTAAGGGTTGCATAGCAATACTTGTTTTATTAGCAGCGCTTTCATTATTTATAAATAAAAATTGGAAGATGACAATAATTCAACTTTTAATTTCGCTTCTTCCTATGATTTACATTTTTGCAGTTAAATTTGCTGTAAATCGTCCGCGTCCGTACATTGGTTTGAATATTAAATTACCACCTGATCCAAGTTTCCCAAGTGGTCATACTTCAGCAGCTGTAGCAGTTTGCGTTATGGCAATGTTAATTCTTTACATTAATAAACCATCGTCAGTTCAATTTGGATTACTTTTTAGCGCAATTCTTGTTGTTATAGTTGCTGTTTCACGTATTATTGTCGCTGCTCATTTCCCTACGGATGTATTAGCTGCAGCAATTATATATCCACTACTTTCTGTTACAATTTTGCGCTCGTTCCAGCGACATAATTTATATATTGACAACAGAAATGATGACAAATCTACTTACGAAGAACAAGTACTAGATTCTAACTCACAATCTAATATTCAATAATGTATAAAGGGAAGAAAATACTAATGATAAAAGGATTTAAAAAATTTATTTTACGAGGCAGCGTAATCGATATGGCTGTCGGTGTTGTTATGGGTAGTGCAGTAACTGCAGTAGTAACAACGATAGTTAATTATATTATTAATCCTCTTATCGCAATGATTTTCGGAAAGCCAGAACTTAATGGCGTTCTAACTATTAGTATGAATGGTGCAACAATTTCTTTTGGCGCAGTAATTGGAGCATTATTGAATTTCCTTATTGTTGCTACAGCAGTTTATTTCTGCATTGTTTTACCTATTAATAAATTACGTGAAATTGGTGCAGATTTGTTGCAAATTGAACATGAAAAAACTGAAGAAGAAAAAAGAAAAGAGCGCGAAGAAAAAACTATTCAACTGTTACAAGATATTCGTGACGAACTAGTAAAACGCTAATTTCTTATTTTTCTTATAAAAAATTCCCACTGCTTCGTAGTAAACAGTGGGAATTTTATTATCCAAAACTAAATTATTCACACTATCAGTCGTCACCTAAAGTAATGTGAATTCCTCCAACTAATGAACCAACAACGTTATATAGAAGGGCAATTATTGCAGATAATACGGTTATTATAATTATTTCTACAATTGAAAAAATAGTTACAGCACTTAATACTGTTGGAAGTGAGAACACATCTGCAAGATTAAAACCGTTACTATCCAAACCAGTAGAAGAAACAATCTGCGTTACTTGATCAAATACACCAATCATATTCAAGAACAACCACACTAAACCTGCAGCAATAACTTGAATAATTCCTCCTGCAACACTTAGAAGGAATGTTACTTTTGCTACAGACCATGCATCTACTCTTACTAAAGAAAGACTCATACGACGAGCACGCGGAACACGTCCTGATTTTGTTGCGTTTGTTTTATTGGAAATAGATGAAGCAACGCCACCAATTGTACGACGATACGTATTGGAACTACCACTAACACGTCCAGAAGATGATGAATTTTTAACAATATTTCCTAAAGAAGAATTACCAGATACTTCATCAAAATTATTTTCTTCACTTGAATAATTAGCTTCCTTAGAAGGAACCATTTTTTCTGCAGATAATTCTGTGTCATTAGACAAAAATCTTGCAGATTCCTCATTCATATTCATCGGATTTTGCGATGGCTCAAAATTTTCGCTCATCTCAGTGTTCCTTCTCTTATTAATTTGCTTATAATCAGTGCCATTATACCAATGAGAGTACCAATAAAAACAGACTAGAACAGTTTTTATTAGTACTCTCAAATTTTTAAGAAATAATATTATTAATATTATTCCGTATAAGAAGTTTCTTAAGCTTCCTCATTTTCTGAAGTAGCTTCTTTTTCTTCTAATTGATTTTCTTCGTCATCCGTTTCTTCATTACGGGCAATAGAAATAATTTCATCGCCTTTATCCGGCTTAGCTAAGGTTACGCCTTGAGTTGTTCTACCAGTACGCTTCACTTCGTTAACGTCAGAACGAATTACCTTACCGGACTTCATAATTGCCATTACTTGATCTGTTTCTTCAACAATCAAAGCTCCAACTAATGAACCACGACCCTCTGCAAGTTGAACAGCTTTAACACCGTAGCCGTTTCTTCCTTGCAAACGATACTCTTCAATAGCAGTTCGCTTAGCAAAACCTTCATTAGTAACAACAAGAAGATCTTTACTAGTTTCTGCTGCAACAACGTCCATATCAAGTAATTCGTCACCTTCACGGAATCTCATACCCTGAACGCCGGCAGTCTGACGACCCATTGGTCGAAGTTGTTCATCATCTGCTCTAAACTTCAAACTCATTCCAAGCTTAGAAACAAGAATAATGTCGTCTTCTGAATTACACAAAGCTGCACCAATAAGCTCATCAACAGGTTCACCTGTTTCTTCATTTGCCATCAAACGTACAGCAATCAAACCGCCTTGACGTGGAGAATCATACTCTTGCAATGCAGTTTTCTTAACTTTTCCAGAACGAGTTGCCAATACCAAGTATTTAGCGACATCATAATTTGGAATTGATAACACTGCTTGAATTGTTTCTCCAGGAGCAAATTGCAACAAATTAGCAACATGCTGACCTTTAGAATCGCGAGATCCTTCTGGAAGTTCGTAGGCTTTCAGACGATAAACTCGACCACGATTAGTAAAGAAGAGCAACCAATTGTGTGTAGAAGTTAAGAAGAAGTGATCAACTACATCATCTTCACGAAGCTTTGCACCCTTAATACCTTTACCACCGCGGTGTTGAGCACGATACTCGTCTGCCTTAGTACGCTTAATATAACCTGCGCGAGTTACTGTTACAACAACGTTTTCTTCAGCAATAAGATCTTCAACATTCATTTCACCAGAGAATGGAAGAATCTTAGTTCTGCGATCATCACCATATTTTGCAACAATTTCATCCAGTTCATCGCCAACAATTTTGCGCTGACGTTCTGGGCTTGCCAAAATATCGTTGTAATCAGCAATTTTAATCATCAAATCTTCATGCTCGTCGAGAATCTTCTGACGTTCCAAAGCTGCAAGTCTACGAAGTTGCATTGCAAGAATAGCATCCGCTTGAACTTCATCAACATCAAGCAAATTCATTAAACCAGTACGAGCAGTTTCAACATCTTTAGATGAACGAATTAAAGCCACAACTTCATCAATCATATCCAAAGCTTTCAAATAGCCTTGCAAAATATGATCTCGCTCTTCAGCTTCACGCTTTAAGTAACGTGTACGCCTATCAATTACTTCAAGCTGATGGGTTACCCAATGACGAATAAACGCATCCAAGCTCAAAGTTCTAGGAACACCATCAACCAAAGCAAGCATATTTGCGCCGAAAGTTTGCTGCAATTGCGAATGCTTATACAAGTTATTTAAAACAACTTTTGGAACAGCATCGCGCTTAAGAACAAGAACCAAACGCTGACCAGTACGACCAGACGTTTCGTCGCGCATATCTGCAATACCTTGAATTTTGCCATCTCGTACAGCTTCACGAATAGAAGCAGCTAAGCGATCAGGATTAACTTGGTATGGAAGCTCGGTAACAACCAAGCACATACGTCCCTTAATTTCCTCAGTATTAACTACTGCTCGCATCGTAATTAAGCCACGACCTGTACGATAGGCTTGCTCAATTCCCTTATGACCTAAGATTGTTGCTCCAGTAGGGAAATCAGGTCCTTTAATTCGCTGAATTAAAGCTTCAAGAAGTTCTTCCTTGCTTGCATCAGGATGATTCAACGCCCAGTGCACACCATCAGCCACTTCACGCATATTATGAGGTGGAATATTGGTTGCCATACCAACAGCAATACCAGCAGAACCATTAACTAAAAGATTCGGGAAACGAGCTGGCAAAACCGTAGGCTCTTGAGTTTTACCATCATAATTTGGCAGGAAATCAACGGTGTCTTTATCGATATCTCGTACCATTTCCATAGCCAACGGTGCCATACGGCATTCCGTATAACGCATTGCTGCTGCAGGATCATCACCAGGAGAACCAAAGTTTCCTTGACCATCAACAAGCATATAGCGCATTGACCAAGACTGAGCCATACGCACTAAAGTGTCATAGATAGCAGAATCACCATGAGGGTGATACTTACCCATAACATCACCGACAACGCGAGAACACTTGTTATATCCGCGATCAGGCCTGTATCCTCCATCATACATTGCATAAATAACACGACGGTGAACAGGCTTTAAACCATCACGAACATCTGGTAAAGCACGCTCAACAATAACAGATAATGCGTAAGCTAAATAAGATTCGCGCATTTCCTGCTGCAAATCCATGTTCTTTACGCGAGCACCCTTCATTAAGCCATAATCAGTATTATCTGCTTCCTGAGGGCTCTGTGGTTCCATAGAACCATCTGGAAGCTGATCTCGCTCAGCATCATCACGAGCGGAATTTATTTCGTCTACCACTTCAATTCCTTCTTAATCTTATAAAAATTAAAGTTTTTTCTTTTTATCTTTTCGAATAAATTAATACTTTTAAGCGTCAATAAACCTTGCATCATGAGCATTTCTTTGAATAAAGAGTCTACGAGGCTCTACTTCATCGCCCATAAGCATAGAGAATGTTTCATCAGCTCGAGCAGCATCTTCAATATGAATTTGCTTCAAAATACGATGTTCAGGATCCATTGTTGTTTCCCACAACTCCTGATAACTCATCTCACCCAAGCCCTTGTATCGCTGAATACCTTCACCTTTAGGAAGTTGACGACCAGCAGCTTTACCTTCTGCCAAAACTCTGTCTCGCTCAGCATCCGTATAAACAAAGTCATGTGCTCCCTTGCTCCACTTCAAACGGTACAAAGGTGGCATAGCAACATAAACGTATCCTGCAGTAATCATAGGACGCATATAGCGGAAGAATAGTGTCAAATTCAAAGTAGCAATATGAGCGCCGTCGACATCAGCATCAGCCATAATAATGACTTTGTGATATCGAACCTTGCTTAAATCGAAGTCTTCTCCATAACCACCACCAACAGCAGTAATTAAGGATTCAATAGTTTCAGACTTCATCATTCTGTCAATTGAAGCGCGTTCAGTATTCAAAATCTTACCGCGCAAAGGCAAAATTGCTTGCGTAATAGGATCGCGACCTTGAATTGCTGAGCCACCTGCAGAATCACCCTCGACTATGAATAATTCACATTCCTCAGGATTACTTGACTGGCAATCCTTCAACTTATCTGGCATTCCAGCAGTTTCAAAAATAGACTTGCGACGAGTATTTTCGCGAGCTTTTTTAGCAGCAAGTCGAGCACGAGAAGCTTCTATAGCTTTTTGAATAATATTTTTTGCTTCATTTGGATGAGCATCAAACCAATCTCCAAGCTTTTCAGTCATAACTCTTTGTACAAAAGTCTTAGCCTCAGAATTTCCAAGCTTTGTTTTAGTCTGACCTTCAAACTGTGGAGTTGTAAGCTTTACTGAAACAACTGCTGTTAAGCCTTCGCGAACGTCATCACCAGAAAGATTAGTATCTTTCTCTTTTAAAATATTCTTTTCGCGAGCATAACGATTAACTAAAGTAGTAAGCGCTGCACGGAATCCTTCTTCGTGAGTACCGCCTTCAGTAGTTGAAATAGTATTAGCAAAAGTGTGAACTGCTTCAGAATAAGCAACAGTCCATTGCATAGCAATTTCCGCAGAAATACCAATTTCAAGATCTTCAGCCTCAAAGTCAATAACATCTGGCTCTACTGGAACAGCTTTTCGAGATTTAACTAAGTAATCAACATAGTCTTTAATACCATGCTCATACTGGTAGCTTACACTTCTATGCTTTTCTTCACTAGAAGATTCAGAATCACCTGCAACTTCATCTCCAGCTTCATCTGGCTTACGTAAATCAGTTAAAGAAATCTTCAAACCCTTATTTAAGAAAGCCATCTGTTGGAAGCGAGAACGCAAGGTTTCAAAATCATAAACTGTTGTTTCAAAAATTGTTCCGTCTGGCCAGAAAGTCACAGAAGTTCCAGTAGATTCTCCTTCTGCCATTGGCTCACCTTTTGCCAAAGGAGCAGTTGGATGCTGATCAACATAAGTTTGAGTCCAGTGGAATCCTTGACGACGAACCTCAATTTCTACACGAGTAGAAAGTGCATTAACAACAGAAATACCTACACCGTGTAAACCACCAGAAACAGCATAACCGCCGCCACCAAACTTACCGCCAGCGTGAAGCTTAGTCATAACTGTTTCAACACCAGAAACACCTTCGCCTGGCACTTCATCTACTGGGATACCTCGACCATCGTCGACAACACGAATAGCATTATCAGGCAAAATTGTTACTTCAATATGCGAAGCATATCCTGCCAAAGCTTCATCAACAGAATTATCAACAATCTCATAAACCAAATGATGCAATCCACGAGGACCAGTAGAACCAATATACATACCTGGTCTAATACGAACTGCCTCTAATCCTTCTAGAACGCGAAGGTCACTCGCATCATAATGTTCAGGAGCAAGTGAATCATCGAGTTGAGCATCATCAAGTTTATGCTCTTCGACGGCATTATCCATCGAATTATCTTCCGTGTTTGCCACTTTAGGTCCCTTCACAAATTGCCTCATATCAAAAGGCATTTATAGAGCCAACACATGCTAGAAAGCACATAAAAGGGGATTCTAGCGTTTTAGCCATAATACATGACATTCTACACACATACTATGACCTCTCTTCAGAAAGAGGCATTTTTACTATTTTTAAAAAAATATAATACTATTATTAAAATTTATTTCTTAAAAATCCTAATCTACTCGTTGTTGGACCAATAACTTTAATTTCTTTTATTTCAATATTTTCAAGGTTATTATTAATTTTTTCTTTTAATTGTGGAATTAAATAAGAAAGTTGAGTTGCCCAAACTGTTGATTGAGCACGAACAATAAGCACACCATTTACAACTTGACTTATTTCACAATGTTTTGCAATACTTTCCCCTACTACTTTATGCCAAGAAGAACGTAATTTTGCTATAGAAAGTTGACTATTCCAGTTACTTGTAGAAGCAAAATTTTTTAAAATACCACAGAATGATTTAGGATCTCTACCAGGTTTTCCAAAATTTTCCCAAGCTTGTTCTGCAATTTTTTCACGATTATTTTCGCGTTCAGCTTTTTTATTAATAGGATCAAAAATAATTGCAGGTAATTTTCGAGTATCAATTTTTAAAAGAATATTAACAGGAATCATTATTTTTCCTCCTGCTTATTTTTTCTTTGTTCTATTACATCAAGCAAAATATTATTATGCTCTTCACTGAAATTATTAATTTCATTATTTTTTTCTAATAGTTCTCCAATATTTATAAGATTTGTTTTTTTAATATATTCTTTATTAGGAATGTCGCTAAGAGAAGAAGTAGTAATAAAAACTTGACCTTGATTAAGTGCAAAATTTAATATTCTTATGCGCCTATTTTCATCAAGTTGTGCAAATACATCATCGAGAATAACAATAGGTTTATTATTATTTTTTTCTTCTAAGGCCTTGCATAATGCCATTTTTGAAGCTATTGCAATTGTCCAAGATTCACCATTCGAAGCAAAATCTTTAGCAGAAATATTATTAATAACAAAGTCAATATCATCACGATGAGGGCCAATAAGATTGCATCCTCTAGCTAGTTCTCCCTCATAAATACGTTGAAAATGCTCACTTATTTTAGAAAAAAGCTCGTTTTTATTTTCAACATTTTCCTCACTATTTTTTTCAAATAATACTTCTTCAAAAGAAGGAACATATATTATTCCCGTATTCTCTTCATTAGTAAAAGATTTAATTATATTTTTGAAATATTTATTAATAATTTGCACAGTTTCTTGTCGTGCTTTTGTTAAGTTAATACCACTTTCAATAAATTTACCAGTCCAAATTTCTAATCCGGATAATGAAACTGTCTGATTTTTGTATGAATAATCTCTAATATTTTTTAACAGTGCAGCACGCTGTTTAGAAATATGTTTAAATTCTTGCAATAGTTGTACATAATTTGGTACTAACAAAGATCCAGCTTGATCGATAAAAGTACGCCTAACATTAGGATCACCAATTATAAGAAATTGGTCTCTTGGAGTAAAAGAAACTATTGGCAATAATCCAATAATGTCTTTAACATATAATGCTTTACCAGAATTTATATGTGCTCTATTAGAACCTTTTAAGTAAAGGTCTATTTCATAAGTTGTTTTATCTAAATTACTTTCTAAAGATGAAATATTATTTAAATCAGTATTTGTTTCATCTTTTTTATAATTTATTTCGTTATTAATTGTATTTATTCTTATTATTGATTTTTCATAGCCCTTTTTAATAAGAGGCAATGTTGAAGATGTTCTGTGACTTATTCCAGTACCAGTAACTTCTAATGCTTCTACAATATTGGTTTTCCCTAAACCATTATTGCCATATATAACATTTATTCCAGGTTTAAAATCACAAATTATATGGTTCCAAGAACGAAATGTATCAAGGGCAATTCGCGAAATATACATTGCTTAATTACCCTTTCTTAATAGTTTTAAAAGAAAAATGCGATATTACATTGTACATCAAAAAATAATCTAAAATACAATGCAATATCGCAACAATATTAATTATTAAAACGCATAGGAACAAGCAAATAGCGATAATCTGTTGATTCATCACCATCTGATTCCTGCTGACCATTAAATTCAACAGGTTTTACAGCTGTTGCCATTTTCATATGAACAAATGGCTCTGGAATAGCTCCTAAACCTTCAAGTAAATAGTTTGGATTAAAGGCAACAGTTATGTCTTCTCCATCCATATCGATATCAAGTACTTCTTTTGCTTGTGATTCGTCAGCAGTACCAGCACTCAAAGTTAACTCCTGATTTGAAAAAATCATTCGAATAGGAGCATTTCTTTCGGCGACTAAAGATACTCGCTTAATTGCATTTATCAATAATTGTTTATTAATAATTGCGTGAATAGGATATTCATCTACAAATAGTCGATCTACAGAAGGGAATTCTCCATCAATTATTTGTGAAGTACTTGTACGACCGGAATTTTCAAAACCTAAAAGTGACTTATCTTCCTCGTTAAAATGAATAATAACATTTTGATGATCGTCAAGAGAATGAGCAATATCTCTTAGTAATGACCCACGAGTAAGAGTGGTTGAATGAATGTCATTATGTTCTGGTGTCCACTTAAAAGTAGATCTAGATAGACGGAATCTATCAGTAGAAGTCATAGTAACGGTGTCATCTTCAAATTGGATCCTAATTCCAGTTAAGACCGGTCTATTTTCTTCTCTAGATGTAGAAACAGATGCTTGGTTTACAGCTTGAATAAATGTTGGTGCATCAACCTGACCTAATTTATTAGGCAATTTAGGCAAATCAGGATATTCTCCAAGAGGCATAAGTTGCAGAGTAAATGTTGATTTTCCGGAAGTAATAGTCAAAGTATTATTTTCAGATTTTAGATAAGTTTTTTCTGCAGGAAGAGACTTAGTAATATCTGCCATCAATTTGCCTAGAATAAGTATGCTTCCCTCTTCGTCAACACCAGCTTCAATGTGATGGCAGCTAGAAATTTGATAGTTGAATGCAGAAAGTTGCAATGTGCCATTTGCTGCTTCAATCTTTAAGCCTGCAAGAATAGGGTTTGCAGGGCGTGCGTCAATTACGCGTGTAGTCCAAGCTACAGCATCAGCAAATGATGCAGAGTTGACTTCTACTTTCATGCTTCCTCTTTTCTGTAAAGTCTGCATTTATTCTACAGTATGATGTTGCCTATAAAAAATATTTTTAAATGATTACATTGCTTTTGCAATTGTTATTTTTCTTATTAAGTAAGTAATAAATAAAAGCAGTAATAAAGACTGTGTATATGTGGAAAAGTGGTTAAAAATCGCTTTTTAAAAGACTTATTAACAATTAAAAGATGTGGATAACGCAAGAACAACAATGTGGATAAGTAGGCAACTTATCCACAGCTTTTTCTATTTTTTAAAGTTTCCACATTTTTAAATGCCTTATAAACAACTTAATAACATTTTTAAGCGGCGTTTTCCACGAGTTATGCTCAGCTTTTACCCACATTTGTTATTAAGTATGTGGATAACTTTTTATAAACTTTTAAACATTTCTTCATAAATATGTGGGAAATAAGTTTACTTTCTACGCTCAACAGGATTTTGTTTTAAACGAACAGTTAATTCCATGACGTAGTTATAAATTTCTTGCTTTTCTTGCATCTCGCCACTTACTCGAGTATAAGCATGCATAACTGTAGTATGATCCCTACCGCCAAAAACTTCGCCAATATCAACCAAACTCATGCTTGTCATTTCTCTTGCAAGATACATTGCAATTTGACGAGCGAGTGCAACATTCTTTGTGCGCTGACGACCAACAAGTTCATCAAAAGTCATGTGGAAATACTGAGCTACTTGACTAATGATGTCAGTTGGTCTTACTTCAATATCTGTAGCAAAGAAATCTTGTAATGCTTGTTCAGCTAAAGCTTTACTAACAGGCTGATTACTTAAAGATGCTACAGCAGTAACGCGTGTCAATGCACCTTCAAGTTCACGAATATTTTCCGTAAAACGTTCAGCAATTAAATCAAGTACGTCACTTGGAACATTACAGTGATTCATTGATGCCATCATTCTCAGAATTGCAATACGCGTTTCCAAATCTGGCGGTTTAATATCAACCGTAAGACCTGATTCAAATCTGGAAATTAAGCGTGCTTCAAATCCCTTAAGATTTTTTGGCGCAACATCTGAAGCTATAACTATTCGCTTATTTGCTTGATATAAAGAATTAAAAGTATGGAAGAATTGTTCAAGTGTTGCTTCTTTTCCACCAAGGAACTGAATATCGTCAATAAGAAGAACATCTACTTCACGATATCGCCTATTAAAATCAGCAATTTGACCTTGACTTTGATTTGGTGTTTGAAGAGCTTCAATAAATTCATTAGTGAATTCCTCACTTGTTACATAACGAACTTTAAGTGAAGAATCTTTTACTAAAGCATAATTGCCAATTGCATTAAGCAAGTGAGTTTTGCCAAGACCGGAGCCACCATAAATACATAAAGGATTAAAATCTCTGCCGGAACCCTCTGCGACTGCCAAAGCTACAGTTCTTGCAAAACGATTTGAATCGCCAGGCACAAAAGTATCAAAAGTTGCACACGTATTTAAATGTGTAATTGCATCGCGTTGAACAGAGACAGGCATTTTTTGCTGTGCAGCCTGTTCAGTAGAAATATCAGTTTGTTGAAGAGTAGATATTCCAGTTGCATGATCAAAATCTGGTTGTACAGGAGACACATCATTAGCTGTAACTGATGGCAAATCATTAGATGCTGAAACTGAAATATTATCAACAGGTAAAACTGTATTATCAGTTACTGCTTTATTTAAAATCGTATTGTTCTGTGCTTGATGAGATAAAGAATTTGAAGGACTTTGTGCAGTTTTTTCCTGATATTCAGATTGAGGAACAATCCTAAAAGCAGGAAACATATCTTTACCAGTGCA